>NZ_JAAWVT010000001.1 GCF_012271785.1 Paeniglutamicibacter terrestris
CCCTGGCCCGCCATCTTCATGCGCCTACCAATTAGGCGTTCTTGCGGATCGCTGCCTCAAGAACGTCGAAGGCCTCGGTGAGCAACTCGTCGCTGATGACCAGCGGAGGCAGCAACCGGATGACGTTTCCGTAGGTGCCGCAGGTGAGGATCAGTACGCCCTCGGCCAAGCAGTCCGCGGCAATCTTCTTGGTCAGATCCATGTCGGGCTCGATGCCGCCGGCCTTCACCAATTCGATGGCCACCATGGCGCCGCGGCCACGGATGTCACCAATGGCCGAGACCTCGGTGGCGAGCTTGCGCATGCGGGTGAAGAACTGCTCTTCGATCTCGCGGGCGCGTGAGGCCAGGTCCTGCTCCTCCATGAACTTGATGGTTTCCAGTGCCGCGGCGACTGCCACCGGGTTTCCACCGTAGGTGCCGCCTAGGCCACCGGGGTGAACCGCATCAAGCAATTCGGCGCGGCCAACAATGCCCGAGAGCGGCATGCCACCGGCGATTCCCTTGGCCACCGTGATGATGTCCGGGTTGATGCCCTCAATATCCGAGGCGAACCAGGCACCGGAGCGGCAGAAGCCTGCCTGCACTTCGTCGGCCACAAAAACGATGCCCTGCTCCTTGGCCCATTCGGCCAGACGGGGCAGGAACCCGGTGGCGGGAACGATGAATCCACCCTCACCCTGGATCGGTTCGATGATGATGGCGGCGATCTGGTCGCCACCGATCTGCTTCTCCATGTTCAAGATGGCCCGCTCGGCGGCTTCCTTGCCGGAGATGTTCGGGTTTTCTTCGCGGAACGGGTAGCTCATCGGCATGCGGTAAATCTCCGAGGCCAACGGACCGAATCCACGCTTGTACGGAGCAGCCTTGGCCGTGAGTCCCATGGTCAAGTTGGTGCGACCGTGGTAGGCGTGGTCGAAGGCGACCACGGCGGTGCGGCCGGTAGCCACGCGCGCCACCTTGATGGCGTTTTCTACTGCCTCGGAACCGGAGTTGAAGAAGACTGCCTTCTTCGCCTGGGTTCCGGGGGTGATCTCGGCGAGCTTTTCGGCCAGCTCAACGTAGCCCTCGTAGGGGGTGACCATGAAGCAGGTGTGGGTGAAGCGGGCTGCCTGAGCAGCCACCGCGGCCGCGACCTTCTCGTTGGAGGCGCCAACGGAGGTCACCGCGATGCCCGAACCTAGGTCGATGATGGAGTTGCCATCAACGTCAACAATGATGCCGCCATCGGCATCTGCTACGTAGACGGGCATCGAGGAGGCAACACCCAGCGCGACGGCGTTGGCGCGGCGAGCAGCAAGTTCCACCGATTTGGGGCCGGGGAAGGCTCCGGTGATGTTGCGCTTCTGTTCAATGCGGTAGGTGATGTCCATGAATCTTCAATCCTTTCCCGCCACCGAGTGGCATGCGGCACCCAGCAACGCATCATGGTTGGGGCGACGGCGCACACTTTGGCAGCCGGTGTTTTAAGTGGTCTGTACTACCCAGTAGCCTATGTCTCGCGCGAGGGCGCCCGCCAGTGAAATTGGCACAGTGTCGATCCCCTCTTCCAGTGCAAATGCACAGGAGCCAATCGGCGACCAACCAAAATCGGCCCGCTGTTCTTGCGGGCGTCATTCTCCCGCAAAACAACGGACCGATCTTTTGGTTAGTGCGGCGCCAAGGTGCCGCTGGAATTAGAGCTCTCGAGCGATGGTCTCGGGCAGGTGCCCCTCATCTTCCGGGTGCCGTACTAGGTTGATCAGGGCGAGGATCAGACCGCCCCATACGGTCACCATAGCGATGATCATCATGACGATTGCGATGGGTGTCATCGTTGTTCCTCCGCTTCATCTGCGGCCACCATGGCCGCGTATTCGGGATCGTTCAATTTGGATTTGGCGCTCCACGGAATCAGCGTCAACAGCAGCGCGCCGACCACCAGTGCACCGGCCATGCCCCAGCCAAAGACTCCAATAAACCACACCGGGTAACCCTCATAGGTCTCCGCGATCTTGGAGGCGAATTCGTTGTACAGGATGTAGCCCAGGACCAGCGGGGCCACCACGGATACCAGGGCGATCCACGTGGTACGCATGCGCACCGAGGAGACCTTATTCAGGTGGTCCGAAAGCATCGGCAGCTTACGCAGGAACCAGGCGATCAGGATAACGGCGACCAGCGCACCGGCCAGGATGCCGAAGCTGTTCACGAAAGCATCAAAGGTGTCCAACAGGTACAGCCCGGTGGCCGTGGGGAAGAGCAGCAGTGAAATGAAGGCCACTGGAATGCTCACCGCCAGCGAAGCCCGCACGCGCGACCAACCGAGTTTGTCCTGGACTGCGGCGACGATGACCTCAAGGATGGAGATCAGCGAGGTGATACCGGCGAAGACCAGGGACCCGAAGAACAGCACCCCCATCAGCGCACCGAGCGGCGCCGCCGAGACGATCGTGGGGAAGGCGATGAACGCCAAGCCGATGCCCGGCACCGCCACCTCTCCCACCGTGGATCCGGCGTTATGTGCCATAAAGCCGAGAGCCGCGAAAACGCCGATGCCGGCGAGAATCTCGAATCCGGAGTTGGCAAAACCAACGACCATGCCCGAGCCGGTCAGGTCGGTTTTGCGCTTGAGGTAGGAGGAATAGGTGACCATGATGCCGAAGGCTACCGAGAGCGAGAAGAAGATGTGCCCATAGGCCGCTGCCCAGACGCCCGGATCTCCCAGTGCTTCCCAGTTGGGCGTGAAGAAGGCGTTCAGTCCATCGACCGCACCGGGGAGGAATACCGACTGGACCACCAGAATAATGAACATAACCACCAGCAGTGGCAGGAAAATGGCGTTGGCCTTCGAAATCCCCTTGTTCACCCCGGCCACCATGATGCCAATAACAACGGCCCAGGTGACTAGCAGTGGCCAGAAAACGCCGGGAACAAAGTTGAAGCCCACGTTGATGGACTCGGAGACTTGCAGGAAGTCTCCGGTGAAGAAACCTCCCGGGTCCCCACCCCAAGCCTTGGTCACCGAGAACCAGGTGTACATGCCGGACCAGGCGATGATGACCGCGTAGTAGATCGCGATGATGAAGCAGACAAGCACCTGCCACCAACCCAAAACTTCCGCACTACGGTGCAGGCGTCGGTAGGCCAAGGGTGCTGAGCCACGGAATTTATGTCCGATGGCGTAGTCAAGGAAGAGCAAGGGTATACCGGCGCTCAACAAGGCCACCAAATAAGGAATCAGGAAGGCGCCGCCACCATTTTCGTACGCGACGTACGGAAAGCGCCAGATGTTGCCCAACCCAACGGCCGAACCGATGGCGGAGAGAATAAATAGTTTGCGCGAGGAGAAGGTCTCCCTGCCCACGGGTGCCGCCGTTGGCGCCCCGCTCGAGGATGCGTTGATCATGCACACCACGTTAACCCACTTGTGAGCCGCGTTATAGCCATTTGCGCGGTTCGTTTCGTGTTTCGCCTCCATTCTTCGTACGACTGCACAAAATGTTCAATAGTATGAGTACATGGCCATTACCCTCGTGAATCTTCTTGAGTCTCAAACCCTGAGGCTCAAAGCCCACACCGATTTCTCCGCGGTCGGGCAAACTCCCATCGAGTGGGCGGCCGTCACCGAATTGCGGGATCCTTCCCCCTTCCTCAGTGGCGGGGAAATCGTGCTCACCACTGGCCTGCGGCAAACATCGATCGCCAATCAAGAGAACTTTGTCCAGACCGTGCATGGCGCCGGAGCCCTGGCCCTGGGCTTTGGTACGGGGTTAAGCCATCGCGGAGTTCCCGCGGCTGTGATTCGTAAGTGCACCGAATTAGGCCTGCCCGTCTTCGAGGTTCCCTACGAGACTCCGTTCATGGCCATCACCAAGTTGATTGCCGATGCGCTGAACGCGGATCATTTGCTGCGTCTTGAGCGTTTGCTCAAGGGGCATCAGCGTCTGGCTTCCACGCTGCTGGCCGGTGGGCTCGGTGCCATGCTGCGCGAGCTTGCCCGCATGCTGGGCACCGAGGTGATTCTGCGTCAATTCGCCGCCACGATCCATGGACCGGAGCTAGGCATCCGCAAATGGCACGAGGTCTCCGTCGCCTCCGGTCTGCGCGATAGGTGCACGTTATATCTGGCCGAACCCTACCAACACGAGGCATTGGTGGATTATGCCCAGGGCCTGATCGGGTTGGAACTGGCCAACCAGGCCCGGTTACGCGAATCCACCCGCAAGGTCACCGGGCAGGTCTTCGCCGACCTTTTGGCCGGAACGTTGACGGGGCATCAGGCCGACGCGAGGCTGCAGGGCATCGGGGTGGTGCCAAGTCAACCGCACTCGGTGGTTCTCATTGCTGCCCCGGCGGGCCAGGAAAAGGCCCTGCGGACCCTGCCGATCCCCCCACAGTTTGAACACATCATTTCCGCCACCGTTGATGATCGCTTGGCCCTGGTGGTCGCCAATACCGACGGCGCCTCCCTGGCCGACGGCATCAACGAGTACCTGCAGGGTGCTGGGGTCATCGCCCGGGTGAGCTTTGGCGGCGGCTACACCCAACCCAATGGTCTGCGCTGGAGTTTCTTCGAGGCCATCGAGGCGTTGCGTCATGGGGAGCAACTTAATACTCCATCCAAACTCTCTTTGACCTCGTTGCTGTTAGCCGCGCGAGATGTCCCCCTGCAGGCGCTGGCCCAGGAGGCGCTGGCCCCCTTGCAGGCCTTTGATACCAAGCACTCCGCCGAGTTGTTGGGCACATTGCGCAGCTACCTTGAGTTGGACGGAAGCGTGGGCGCCGTGGCCGACGCGCTGGGTTTACACCGAAATACCGTGCGCTACCGGCTTCAGCAGATCAGCGAGCTCTCCGGATATGATCCGACCACCACCGCTGACCGCGTTCAATTGTGGCTCGCCCTCACGGCCTTGGATCTGAACTAGCCCGCTGCCCGATAGGATGGATTCATGGCTGAAATGTTCCTTGAGAAGTTCCGTTCGTTGGTTCCGTTGTACCTCGAGGACGAGTGGCAGGCCGAGGACGGCCTGACCACCGCCGAGCTCGACGATGCACTGGCCGAGTTCACCTTCCCCATTCCTTTGGTACTGCTCGAGTTCTACATGGCCCTAGGTGGCTGCGAGGACCTGATGGAGGCATACCACTACTTCTTTGATCCCGAAGAGCTGGAAATCGAAGATGGTTACCTCCTGTTCTTGGAGGACGAAGAGGAAAAGTACGTGTGGGGCATCCGTGTGGACCAGCTTGAGGTCCCGGACCCCATCGTTTACCGCCGGCAGAACGCACGGGGTGCGTGGAAGAGCGAGGAAGGAACGTTCAGCGAATACGTCCTGGACATGTTCTCCTGGGTCTTCGACGAACTCTCCCCCGAACTGGATAACTAGCAGACCGGCATGGGCACCCTGTGGAAGTCACATGCACCGCAGGGCTACCTGTGCCCGTTTTGCGAATTACTGGCCGGTGGTCTTCATTCGGCAGATAATCTCTGTGCCCCCACCGATCTGATTTACCGCAGCGACGAGGTCGCTGTCATCATGGCCTGCGACGGCTTTGGTCCGCACGGAGGCCATGTCATGGTCATCCCGGTGGACCATCATGAGGCGCTCTACGACCTGCCCGATACCGTCGCGGCCAACATCATGTATGAAACCAGGCGCATCGCCCTAGCCATGAAGCTGGCCTGGGATCCCGAGGGCACCAGCACCCGGCAACATAACGAACCGGCGGGCAACCAGCACGTGTGGCATTATCACCAGCATGTCTTCCCGCGCTTTGCCGGCGACAACCTTTATGGACACCTGCGCCACCGCGTTTCGGTGGAAGAGCGTGCACAAAAGGCCGCCCAGTTACGAGCGGCCCTTGCCGAGGGGAACCTCTTCGGAGAAAACCCCGAACGGTTCCGCTACTAAATTCTTTTGATCCGTTGGAGCTCTTAGAGCTCGCGCGTCACCACTGCGTCGGCGAAGGCCACCAGAGATTCTTTGACGGTTCCTTCCGGCAGCGGAGCCAGTGCAGTAATGGCGTCATCGGCCCAGCTGCGCGCGACATCCCAGGCCTGTGTGGTGGCCGGGTTACCTGCCACTGCGGTCACGGCGCGAGCCAGATCCTCGTCCTTGGTCAGATCACCATCGACCAGTTCGAGCACTGCGGCTGCATCGGTATCGCCCGCGGCAGCAGCGTTGCGCATCAGCAGGATCGGTAGCGTCGGAACGCCCTCGCGCAAATCCGTGCCGGGAGTCTTGCCCGAGCGGATCTGTGCCCCGGTGACGTCGATGACATCGTCGGCAACCTGGAAGGCTACACCCACCTTTTCGCCATAGGTGCGCAGCACGTCAACGTACTGGCTCACCCCGCCAAAGAGCGCGCCGTAGGCACCGGAGGTGGCCAGCAGGGACGCGGTCTTATCGGAGATCACGTTCAGGTGGTGCTCGATCGGGTCATCGTCCTCGCGCGGTCCGACGGACTCGTGCAGCTGGCCCAGGCACAGGCGCTCAAAGGTGCGTGCCTGCATGGAGACGGCCTCCGGGCCGAGCTCCGAGCCGAGCACCGAGGCGCGGGCGAAGATCAGGTCCCCGGTGAGGATCGCTACCGAGTTGCCCCAAACCTCGTGGGCCGTCGGTGCACCGCGGCGCAGCGGGGCCGAGTCCATGACATCGTCGTGGTACAGCGTGGCCAGGTGGGTCAGCTCCACAATGGCTGCGGCCTTGATGACGTCCTCGGTCACACCGTCGCCCAGCAGCGAGGTGAGGATCACCAGCAGCGGACGAATGCGTTTCCCTCCGGCCTCAACGAGGTGGCGGCTGGTGGCGTCAATCAAGGGATCGGAGTTGGCGATGGCATCGCGGAGCAGCTTCTCGACCTTGGCCAGGCCGGTAGCGATGGCGGGGCCGAACTCCGGGTCCAGGGCGATACGCCCAAAACCGCCGGGCAGGTTCACCGCGGCGGCCAGCACGCTGGTTTCCGGGTTCAAATCAAGGGAGTCAGGCACGCCATGTCCGGCAGCGGTCCAGTTGGTCTGGGAATCGGTCACTGTTCTAAGACTTACTATCTCTCGACGGGCGGTTCCAGCCGCGGCACGGTGGCCGATTCTGGTTGCTGGTGAGTTGGCACCAGCTGCTCAAGTACATTCTTCACTCTATCGCCAACACTGCCCTCACCCCCAAGCTGGCAGGTTCACCGCAGGTCGTTGGTGCAGGCCTAAGCCCGCTTCCCCCAGCCTAGGCTAGGGGTTTGGTGGCGCGGTGCACCGCCACGATGCCACCGGTGAGGTTACGGTAGCGGCAGGATTCCCAGCCAGCGGATTCGATCCATTCGGCCAAGCCGTCCTGTGCGGGCCAGGCGCGAATCGATTCGGCCAGGTAGACGTAGGCGGTGGGGTTGGAGGACAGTGTCCTGGCCACCGGCGGCAGTGCCCGCATCAGGTATTCGGTGTAGACCGTGCGGAATGGTGCAAAGGTCGGGTGGGAGAACTCGGCGATGACCAGCGTTCCGCCCGGCTTGACCACGCGCAGCATCTCGGCCAGCGCCTTCTTCGGCTCATTCACATTGCGCAACCCGAAGCTGATGGTGGCGGCGTCAAAACTGTTATCGGCGAAGGGCAGGTTGGTGGCGTCCCCGGCAACAAAGTCGATGTCGGGACGTCGACGTTTGCCGACCTTAAGCATGCCCTGGGAGAAGTCGCAGGCGACCACGGAGATCCCGGCATCGGCGTAAGGCTCCGAGGAGGTGCCGGTTCCGGCGGCAAGATCTAGAACGCGTTGCCCACGTTTGGCGCCGACAGCGTCAACAATGACCTTGCGCCATCGGCGGGTCTGGCCCAGCGACAGGATGTCATTCATCACGTCGTAACGCGCTGCAACATCATCAAACATGGCTTGGACTTCTTCGGGGCGCTTTTCCAGCGATGCACGGCTCACCATCTCATTGTCGCAAAGTTCGGGCACAAGGGGAAAACGTTGCGGCGCGCCTCCCCGGTGAGCAGCGCCACGCCCGCCTCATACGGTGCTGCGCGCGGCGGTAAGCTTGATCAATCATGACTTCCCAACTTTCAGCCGCTGTGGGGCCAGACTCCACGGACACCATCCCGCATCTGCGTTCCCTGACCATTCGTCGCCCGGCGATGAGCGAGCATGGATTGCTCGACTACATCACGCGTGACGATTCACTGGTCTGGGCCCGGCGCGGCGAAGGAACCGTCGGCTTTGGCGAGGTCGCCCGCTTTGAAGCGACAGGTCCACAACGGTTTACGCTGGCTCGTGCCTGGTGGGCTGCGATCTCCGAATCCGCGCAGGTGAATAACCCGTTGGAGCACCCCGGTACCGGACTGATTGCCTATGGTGCCTTCGCGTTTTCCTACAGCAGTACCTACGCCTCGAAGCTGGTTATCCCACGAATTGTGGTGGGCCGCAACGAGGAATGCAGCTGGATCACCTACACGGTTGCCGATGCCGAGGCCCCGCTGAGCATCGAGGCGGCCGAGTCCGAGCTGGCCCAGCTGCTGGAGGAGTACTCCCCCGAGCACGAACTGACCCATGGCACCGACCGACTCGTTGCCGGTCAGATTTCCGAGGCCGACTACATGGATTCGGTACGCAAGGGCGTCTCCGTGATTGAGACCGGGGCCATCACCAAACTCGTTTTGGCGCGTGATGCCGTGGCAGAACTTGCTTCCCCGATTGCCGTGGCCCAGGTGCTGCGCCAGCTGGCACTGCGCTACATCGATTGCTGGACTTACTCGGTGGACGGCCTGATTGGCGCCACCCCCGAGATGTTGGTGAGGGTGCGCGGAGACATTGCCGAGGCGCGTGTCTTGGCCGGTACCCTGGACCGGGCGACGGCTCCCCTCGGGGACGGCGACTACGCTCGGCGGATGCTGCTCGAAGATGAGAAGCAGCGACATGAACATCGTCTGGCGATCGATTCGCTGACCGAACAATTGGGCCCGCTGGCCTCGGGCATGGATGCACCCGATGAGCCGTTTGTCCTGCAGCTGCCCAATGTCTGGCATCTGGCCTCGGATGTGCGCGCGACGCTCTCGGCGCATGCTGACGGCTCCGTTCCCGGAGTTTTGGACCTGGCGGAAATTTTCCATCCCACTGCCGCGGTGTGCGGTACCCCCACCAAGGAAGCGGGTCGGATCCTGCGCGACCTCGAGGGCATGGACCGCGGCCCGTATGCCGGACCGGTGGGCTGGATCGACACGCGCGGGAACGGTGAACTCGGCATTGCTTTGCGCGGTGGAGTCGTCGAGTCCCCCACCTCGGTGCGACTCTACGCGGGCTGTGGAATCGTTGCTGCTTCGAACCCCACCGAGGAACTTGCGGAGTCATGGGCCAAAATGCGCCCCATGCGCGAAGCCCTTGGTTTGTAAGGAAATCCTCCGATCCAAGCGCCCGGCGCCGCGACGGCATTGTTCCATGAGAACGGCGCCCGAACATCATGAGGGGCGCACTTTCGCGCAGTGTCCATGTGATGACCGAGTCACTGTGGCGTTTCGAAAATGTAACAAAACCCTCTTGTTTACTCCTGTGAAATAAATGTAGCCTGTGAGACATATCTCGGGAGCTCGTGTTGACGGTTACAATAATCATCAACGCAAACCTTGCGAGCGATCACCTAGAGAAGGATCACACTCCATGCGGATTTCAACTTCAGTGCTTAAGACCTTGGCCGTGGGGGCCATGGGCGCACTTGCACTCACCGGTTGCGGAAGCAGCGAAACACCGGCAGCATCATCGTCCTCGGACCCGAATGCTGTCACCGTTTTGAACGCCGGCAAGCTCACCGTTTGCTCCGACATTCCCTACGAACCGTTCGAGTTCGTCAAGGATGGCAAGAATGTCGGTTTTGATATGGACATTGCCGCCGAGATTGCCAAAGACTTGAGCCTCGAACTCAATGTGATCGACTCCAGCTTCGATTCCATCGAGTCCGGGCTCTTCCGCACTCAGTGCGACATCGCGATTTCATCGCTGTCGATCACCGATGCGCGCAAGGCCAACATGGATTTCTCCACGCCGTACATGGATGATGACCTCACCCTGATCGCCAAGGATGGTTCCGGTGTCACGGACATCGAGTCCGCCAAGGGTAAGAAGGTCGGCGTCCAGCAGGCCACCACGGGTGCCAAGTACGCTAAAGACAACGGGGTTGACGCCATCGGCTACGAAGATTCCGGCCTGCAGATTGCCTCGCTGAAGGCGGGCACGACCGTAGCAACCCTTGGAAACCAGTCGGTTCTGGCCTACGCCATCAAGGATGATCCGACGTTCAAGCGCGTGGCAGATTTCAAGACCGGTGAAAAGCTCGGAATTGCCGTGCCGAAGGGCGGAACCGTGATGCTGGAGAAGGTCAACTCCACACTCAAGCGCCTGACCGATGACGGGTCGCTGGCCAAGTTCCAGGAAACGTGGTTCGGCGCAACCAACTAACGTCCTCGACGTTCAACGCAATCTCTCAAGCGAGGCCCACGGCTCCTCACCGGGCCGTGGGCCTCGCTACCTTTCACGGAAGGCTTTAATCCCATGGCCATGACAACTCGTCAACGCGCCCGATTAAGCAAAATTGTTCAGATCATTATCTTCGTCGGCGTCATCGTGGCTGTATTGCTGAAAGTCGACTGGAAGATCCTCGGCAGTACCTTCTTCGCGTTCGACAAGCTCGGCCCGATCTTCCCCGAGCTGATCACCGTCGGGTTGAAGAACACCCTGTACTACACGGCTATTTCCTTTGCCTTCGGCCTCGTCCTGGGCCTGCTGCTGGCCTTGATGAAGATGGCCAGCTTCGCACCTTACCGTTGGTTCGCCACCGGATTCATCGAGTTCTTCCGCGGAATTCCTGCCATCTTGGTTCTCATCACGTTCGGTTATGGAATCCCGACGGCGTTCCCCGGAACCAACTGGCCACAGCCCGTGGTTGTGATGGTTTCCCTTGGGTTGGTTTCCGCTGCATACATCGCCGAGACCCTTCGAGCTGGTCTTCAGGCCGTGCCCAAGGGCCAGAGTGAAGCCGCCAGATCACTCGGCATGCCCGCGTGGCGCGCCATGGTGACCATCGTGATCCCCCAAGCATTCAAGATCGTTTTGCCTCCCATGACCAATGAAGTCATCTTGCTGACGAAGGACTCGTCACTGGCCTTCATCCTGGGTGCGAGTATGGCCCAGTACGAAATGACCAAGTTTGGCCGCGACGGAATCACCTCTCTCGGCGCCGGCATCACGCCGTTGATTGTGGCGGGCGCGCTCTACTTGGTAATCACCGTTCCATTGAGCCTGATCGCTCGAAAGTTCGAATCCCGTTCCGCACGGACGAAGCGATAGGGAAAACGCTCATGACTCACATTTCAAACATCCCGGCGAATTTCAAGGCCTCAGGGGTCTCCATTACCGGGCTGCGCAAGTCTTACGGCTCCAACGAAGTCCTCAAGGGCATCGACCTGGAGGTCAAGCCGGGAGAAGTTGTCTGCCTGATTGGGCCCTCGGGCTCCGGAAAGTCAACGTTGCTACGCTGCGTCAACCTGCTCGAGAAGCCCAACGAGGGCAAGATCCACGTCGGCGGCTTCGAGACGACCGACCCCGATGTTGACCTCGACAAAATGCGCCAGAATGTCGGCATGGTCTTCCAGCAGTTCAACCTGTTCCCGCACCTAACGGTGACGCAGAACTGCACCGTGGCACAGACCAAGGTGCTTAAGCGCCCTGCCGCACAAGCCAAAGAGGTTGCACAAAAGAATTTGGACCGGGTGGGCCTGGGAGCCTTCGGCGATCGGTACCCCGACGAGCTCTCCGGCGGCCAGCAGCAGCGTGTGGCCATCGCCCGGGCGCTATCGATGGATCCGACCCTCATGCTCTTTGACGAGCCGACGTCGGCTCTCGACCCGGAAACCGTCGGCGAAGTTCTGGCCATCATGCGCTCGCTGGCCAAAGCCGGAATGACCATGCTGGTGGTAACCCATGAGATGTCCTTCGCCAAGGAGGTCGCAGACCGGGTGATCTTCATGGATGGCGGCGTGGTGGTCGAAGAGGGCATTGCCCAGGACGTCATCGGTAACCCGCAGCAGCCGCGTACGAAGGATTTCCTGAAGCGCGTTCTCGATCCAACTCACGTAGAGATCGACACTTAGGCATCCCGCAGCGGATCTTTTGGGGCGTTTACCACCTATTCAGGCGGTAGGCGCCCCATTTTTGTTTTGACGCGCGCTACGGGCCGCTTAGGGGTCCTTAGTACTCATCTTGGGCCCTTCTCCGTGTGCGTAAGGTGGCGATCTGCCCACGACAAAGGAGCGGCTGACTCAATCCCCTCTGAGGGGATTGAGTCAGCCGCTCCTTGATGTTTTTCCGGAACCACGAACTATTTGATGGCGCCTGCCGTCAGTCCAGCCTTCCAGAATCGCTGCAGGAATAAGAAGAGCAACAAGAGCGGGATCACCGATACTAGAGCACCGATCACCACCAGGGACATGGGGACCTTGCCGTTGGAGGCAAACCAAGACACCAGCCCCACCGTCACCGGCTGCAACGAGGAATCGTTGATAACCATCGCGGGGAGCAGATAGTTGTTCCAAATTTCCACAAAGTTGAACAGGAAGATCGTCACAAGCGCCGGGGTCATCATGCGCATTCCTATACGGAAGAAGATTCCCACTTCGCTCACGCCATCGATGCGGGCGGCCTCGATGACCTCATCTGGCACCGATTGTGCGGCGAAGACCCGCGAGAGGTAAACGCCGAACGGGCTGACGATGCTAGGCAGGATCACAGCCAACGGATTGTTGATCAGCCCGACCTCGGAGAACATCAGATACAGCGGCAGGGTGAAGAGGATCTTGGGGATCAAGACGGCGGCAAGCACTACACCAAATACAACTTCTCGGCCGCGGAAGCTGTATTTTGCCAAGGCATAACCGGCCATCGAAGCCAACAGGGTTCCCACGATGGCACCGATGCCTGCGTACAACACGGAGTTCAGGATCCATCGCATGAAAATGCCATCACGAGACGTCAATAGCTCGGCAACGTTGTTCCCGAGGTGCATGCCGTTAAACCAGAAACCAGGGGCGGAGAATTGCTCGCCCATCGGCTTCGAAGCCGCGACAAACAGCCACCAGATCGGCACCAGGAAGTAGATGGCAAAGCAACCCAGGACGATTGTGACAACCAATCGGCTGGCGAGGGACGTCTCGCGGTTGTTGAGCGCCTTGCTCATTTTCTGTTTCCCGAAGTTCCTCCCGGAACCCGAGGCCTTCGTCGGACCATCGGCAGCGTTCGCATCGTTTGTTGCGACTGCTAGGACTTCTGCTTGAGTGCTCATGAGTCGGAGCCTCGATTCGTGATCTTGAAGAAAGTGATGGACAAGATGCCCACCAAGACTGCCAAAATCACCGAGGTGGCAGCAGCGTAGGGATAGTTTTGCGCGGCAGTAGCTGCCTGAGCGGCCATGATCGGGGTAAATGCCGAGTCAATGGAACCACCGGAAACACTTTGCAACACCTTGGGTTCGTTATATAGCTGTGCGGTGCCGATGATGGAAAAAACGGTCGTAAGAATCAAGGCAGGACGCACCATGGGGATCTTGATGTTCCAGGCGATTTTCCAGGCCGAAGCCCCATCGATCTTTGCCGCCTCGAGGATTTCCCCCGGAATTGATTGGAGCGCCGAGTAGATGATGATCATGTTGTACCCGGTCCAGCCCCACGTGACGATGTTAGCCACCGACCATAGAACCATGTCCTCGCTGAGGAACGGAATGACAACACCAAGGGGCTCCAACAACGCGTTGATGGGGCTCGAACTGCCGGAATAAAGGAACGACCACATCAGTGCCGCAATGACGCCGGGAACCGCGTAGGGCAGGAAACTTGTGAGTCGAAAGAATCCCTTGGCTCGTGCCGAACGTGAGTCGATTAAGAGCGCCAAAGCTGTGGCGAGGCCCAACATGACCGGCACTTGGACAACGCCAAAAAGCAGCACACGGCCCAGAGACTCGATGAAAACCGGATCGCTAAAAGCTTTGAGATAGTTAGTGAAAGGGTCAAAAACCATCGTCGGAGCGCTTAAACCCAGACCGTCGCGCTTCAACACAAAAAGGCTACGGTAGATGGCAAAACCTAGCGGAGCCAGATACATTGCTACGAAAAACACCGCAAAAGGTGCCACGAGCATTGCTGCTGTGTGTGCGGGACGACCCTTGGTTCTTGGTTTGCGGAGTGGGGGTCTGATTTGAGAAACCACGCTCATGGTGCTGCTGCCTTCCGGTGTTTATTGCAAACGTTGAAACCCGTGGCGGCTCGAACGAGACGCCACGGGAATCGGATTAGTCAGTGACGTTGATGCCCTGGCTAGTCATGTTTTCCACTGTTGCCGTGTTCGCTTCGGTGAGCGCATCGGCCATCTTGCCGTTGCCAGCCCAAGACTTATTCAGTCCATCGTCAAGCTTTGTTGTCGTCAACGGCATGTTCGGCCCCCAGGTCCATTCGGGGTTCACCCTGAGAGCTTCTTCCTTGAAGACATCAAAAATCTTCTGATTCGAGAAGTACGCGTCTTCATTGGTCAGCTGCGGCAGCTCCAGCAATGCCTTGGCAGCTGGGTACAGGGCACCCTTTTCGATGAGGTTTCCGTAGCTGTCAGCGTCGGTGGACAAGTAGTTTGCGAATTTCCAAGCAGCCTCCGGAGTTTCGCAACCCTTCAGAACAGCGGTGGCCGAGCCACCGACATTACCCACCGATGGGTTAGCGGCATCCCACTGAGGCATGGGGGCCACGGCCCATTTACCCTTGCCATCTGCCGCGTCGCCCTTAATTACGCCTGCCTGCCACACAGCACCAACCAAGGTGGCAATTGAACCGTCGCCCAAGCCCTTGAACCAAGCCGGATCGTACATGGGCGCAGAGGCGATGGTGTCCGCATCAACCAGTGATTGCCAGTAATCGGCAACCTTCTTGTTTTCATCAGAATCGACGGAGACCTTCCAGCTGTCACCCTCGATGTTGAACCACGGTGCGCCAGCTTGCCAGGACAAGCCCGCGTAATCGTAGTTTGCGTAGGGCGAGCTGATCTTGATCTTCGCGTCTGCTGCCTGCAACTTCTCGGCAGCTGCCTTGTATTCAACCCACGTGGTCGGGACCTCAACATCGTACTTTTCGAAGAGTTCCTTGTTGTAGAACAATGCCATGGGGCCGGTGTCCACCGGAGCGCCGTAGACAGCATCGCCGACCTTGACGCTGTTCCATGCGAAGTCGACATATTCGCTCTGGTTAGCGTTGGCGAACTGTGAAACGTCTTCAAGGGCTCCCTGCGCCGCAAAGCTGGTAAGCGTCTCGTATCCAACCTGTCCCAGACACGCAGCGTTGCCTGCCTGAACAGCATTTAGCATCTTTTCATATCCGCCACGCGAACCTGGCTGGATTTCTTCAAACTTGACGACGATGTCTGACTGCGAGGCGTTGAAGGCCTTCACGCTGTCCGAGTATCCCGGGGCCCATCCCCAGAAGGTCAGTTCGGCTGGGGATGCTGCCGAACTGCTCGCTGCTGCGGGAGACGACGATTGAGTAGGGGTTCCACTGCCGCCGCCGCATGCGGTCAGGGCGAGAGCTGCCGCGAGGGTGCCAGCAGTGGCAATCCCCCAACGCTTGAAGCTATTCATATTTCCTCCACTGCTACCACCGGCTTCATAGTTGACCGGTACGGATAATCAAAGGCTTGTCTTCGAGGTTGACCCCGACACCTGGCTCGCCCGCGTTCTCCCAAGAGTGACCTCGTGTGAGCCGCGCAACATCAAGCGTAGAATCCAGAATGCCATAGCTTGTTATCGATAACAAGAGCAGTGAATGTTTTCTCAAATTTCATAATTCCATGGCCAGCATTCGTCTGCATCGCCTAGAGTCATTGTTATGTAACACCCGTAGTCACCACTTCGTAGTGACAAACACCATCGGATTCGAGGGACATGAAGGAACAGAAACCACACCGCGCGCCTTCCATGCGCGACGTGGCACAGCTTGCAGGCGTATCGGCACAGACCGTCTCTCGCGCTCTGAGTGACCATCCGAATGTCCAGCCGGAGACTCGCCAAGCAGTTAAGGATGCGGCGAAGAGCCTGGGCTACCGCCGGAACGCGACGGCTCGGGCCTTGGTGACGGGTAAGAGCAATATGATCGGCGTGATCACACTTTCCACCAGTTCATACTCTCGAATGACACTGATAGTAGGCATCGAACGGGAAGCCGCCGCCCGCGGATACTCAGTCACATTCGTCTCCATTACCAATCTTTCAGCACGCTCCCTTGAGGATGGGCTCGGTCGACTGGTGGCGCAGGGCGTGGATGGAATTATCACCGCCATCCCTCTGCAGGATTCTTCCACGGAGGTAGAGAATCTACTGAGCGAAGTACCCTCGGTAGCCATCGACACCCCACTTCCCGCGGGCGAACAGGTCGTCGGGTTCGATCAGGGGCATGCAGCCCGACTCGCGGTTGAGCATCTCATCGAGTGTGGCCATACCAATATCTGGCATGTCGCCGGACCCAAGGACTGGATTGAGTCAGAAGCCAGGATTGCCGGCTGGAGGCGGGCACTCGAGGAACATCAGCTACCCGTTCCACCAGAGATCTACGGAGATTGGAGTGCCGAGTCTGGCTATCGTGCGGGGCTGATCCTCGGACGGATGCCCGATGCCACCGCCGCGTTCGTCGCCAGCGATGAGATGGCATTCGGCCTCATAAAAGCGGTCAAAGAACTCGGACGGTGCGTTCCGGAGGACATCTCCGTTGTTAGTATCGATGACATCGAACTCGCCGCCTACTGCGCACCCCCACTCACCACCGTCCGTCAGCCGCTCGAGGAAATGGGCCGACATGCGGTACGTCACCTCGACGTGCTCTTAGGCGACGAAGAGGCTCTCGAGCCCCAAGCTAAAACCACCTTCATCGTGCCGGAGCTCATCGTTCGCTCGAGTACTGCGGCACGCTAAACAGATATTATCGCTCGAGGTCATTGCATTTATAGTTGTTATCGATAACAATCGAAAGACATGCAAGTGAGGTAGAAGCACACTTGCTTCCGTCTTTCGATGGTATGCAATGCCCTGCATTTTGACTGTTGGGACAAGCTTCGATCCAGAACCGAGGAACCAGAACGTGATCATTAGCGGAGCCCTGCACTATTTTCGGACCCACCCCGAGCAGTGGCGCACCCGCCTTCATTGGCTGAGGCTGATGGGCGTAGACGCAGTGGAAACATACGTGGCCTGGAACGTCCATGAGCCACGTGAAGGCGAATTTAATTTCAGTGGCGGTGCCGACCTAGAGCGGTTCGTCGGCTTGGCAAGGGAGGAAGGCCTCAAGGTCATCCTCCGGCCTGGCCCCTATATTTGTGCCGAGTGGGACAACGGTGGACTGCCCTCTTGGTTGACGGCTCAACCAGGTATCCACGTGCGCACTCGCGATCAACGCTATGTTGCGGCTGTTGAATCATTCTTCAATGAACTTTTGCCCAGAGTCGTTCCGCTATTGGAATCCCACGGAGGGCCGATTTCGATGGTTCAAGTGGAAAACGAATATGGCTCGTTCGGCTCCGACCAGGTTTATCTCGAGCAGATCCGAAAGTCCCTAGTTGAACGTGGCGTCGATGTTGAGCTGTTCACCTCCGATGGACCCGAGGACCATATGCTGACCGGCGGTATGATCCCTGGCGTCAACGCCACAGCAAATTTCGGTTCCGCGGCAACCATGGCTTTTGGGGATTTCAGGCGACACCGCTCCGGTGATCCCTTATTCTGCATGGAATTCTGGAACGGTTGGTTTGATCACTGGGGTGAGGAACACCATGCCCGAGACGTCAAGGACGCGGCAAACGCATTAGATGAAATGCTGGACATGGGTGCCTCGGTCAACTTCTACATGGCTCACGGTGGAACCAACTTTGGCACCGGAGCTGGCGCAAACTATGACCCACCACAAGCACGCAGCGGCGGCAGCTACCAACCGACTGTCACGTCCTACGATTATGATGCTCCGCTAGATGAACGTGGTGCACCCACCCCCAAGTTCCACGCCTACCGCGACGTTATTTCCAAGTACCGGACCCTTCCGGAATTAGAGGAATTCACTGAGCCGCTGCTGCCCGACACTGAGCTGGTTCCCAACAGTGAACCAGTAGGTTTGCCTGCCTATTTCGACGCCCTTGCCGCAGGAAACCCCACCACCATCGAGTCTGGTCATCCGCTAAGTTTCGAAGAACTTGGGCTTTCTCATGGCTTGGTCCGGTATGCGGCCACCATCCCCGGCCCCCGTCGTTCCTACCCACTAACGATCGATGGGCTTGCTGACCGTGCACATCTGCTCATCGAGGGCAAGAGCGTTCACATCTTCGAACGAAACAACCAAGTTCCTTTCGACCTAGCTGTCCCGCCCCAGGGGCTGGGCATCGAACTGATCGTCGAATCCATGGGACGAGTGAACTACGGTCGCTTGGTTGGCGAGCGCAAGGGAATTCTTGGAGCGGTACTGCACGAACGTCAAGAGATCCATGGTTGGCAAATGACTGCTATGGCTTTGCCGGAGCCCCCCAGCCCGGAGCTACTAGACCGGGTCACAACTGCGGAATCCTGCGATGGTGGCCAAGGCGCATTTCACTCCATGAGCTTCGAGGCTTCGGTGGCGGCCGACGGGTATCTCGACCTCACCGGGTGGGGCAAAGGGTACGTCTGGGTTAATGATTTTTGCCTCGGCCGGTTCTGGGACGTTGGACCGCAGCTCTCACTCTTTCTTCCGGCACCCGTCGTTAGATCTGGAACTAACCACGTGCTGATCTTAGAACTGGACGGTGTACACGGCAGCAATCCACGCATCCGTTCGGTACCAAACCTTGGCACCGGAACGGCTGCGCTAGCACCGCAATAGCCGGCGCAAGCAGCAATACAAATTTTCGCTGGCCCAGAGGAGTGATACCCCGTCCAGGCATGCGGTTTCTAGTCCTCTTCGGGCCAGACTAGGGCATTGATTTGTTCACTGATCTGCGCATGCATGGGGCGCAATCCATCGCGCGAAACGGGAACCTCGATAATGCGCCGGGTACCGCGTTCCTGCAAAATTGCGCGCAGTTCCTCCACTGTTCGAGCGACACAGTAGTCCCAACCATAGGCAGCCGCGAGGGGCTGGATACCGACCTGATGTGGGGTGGCAAAGAGGCGCTCGACAGTATTTGCGTAGCGACCGGAAGCTTCAATGGCACCATGCTCCAGCGTCGAGAAGATCGCGCCACCACCATCGTTAAGGACCACCACGTCCATCTCGGGTTCCGGCTCCCCCGCACCCAACAACAATCCGCCCACATCATGCAGGAAAGTCACGTCACCGAGAACCACCGTGGTCTTTTGTCTTGCGCTCGCCTGAGCGATGCCCGTCGCGGTGGACACGGTTCCATCAATGCCAGCCAGTCCCCTATTTGCAAACACCCGCGCGGTGGGAAACGCCGCGGGTTCTGCGCAGAGATCCGCATCCCGAATGATGTTTGAGGAACCGACCACCAGGTTGCCCCTTGTTGTAGCCCAGATTTCGCGGGCCAGCACCGGACCGTTTAGTGTTCCGCTGCCGTCGATCGAGGCCGCAACGATCTCAGCTGCCTGCGTCCCCAGCTGTTGCCAGGCCGCTAGCCAACCGGCGGGGGGACGCCCGGCGAAGGCCACCAAAGCGGCCGCATCAGCGATCAGTTCCTCGCGTCGGCGGCCCGCTTCAAACCAAGGAGCCGGGGCCGGATGCCAGAGCGCGGTCTTAATCGTCGGATCAGCCAGTAGCTTGGCCACCGGTCGGGTCAGTGTCGGCCTTCCGAAGAGCACCACTTTCTGGATGCGGGCACCGTGGGATGCCAATAGCGTGCGGTACGGGCCGATGGCGCGGGAACCAAATCGTGCGTTCGAGCTGGGCTCGGCAAATAGCGGAAGACCCAGCGCCTGAGCAAAGTCAGCAGCGTCGGCGTCGGCCCCATGCCCGGCCACCACGACTGTCCGTTGCGTCAGGCTCGCGCCACTAGTATTCCAACTCACCGTTGAGGCAACCGGACGTGGGTGGGGCGGAGACACGATGTTTGCCCCGAACTGGGGAAGAGATTCGTGATCCCCTGGAATCAGTGGATCTCGGAAAGCCACGTTGAGCTGAACCGGGCCCGCCGACACAGTTGCCGTCCCACGTGCCGCGGACAGTGCCCGCCCGATACTTGCGACGGGGTCTTGCCCCGCATGAATGTTTTCGGCACTACGCACGTGATGACCAAAAAGGTTAATCTGATTTGTGGTCTGGTTTGCTCCGGTCCCGTGCAGTTCCTCCGGCCGGTCAGCGGACAGCACCACCAGCGGAACACCCGAGTGGTTAGCCTCCATCACGGCAGGCAGCAGCTCCCCCACCGCTGTTCCAGATGTTGTCACGATGGCCGCGGGCAACCTGCTGGCCTCGGAGAGACCCAGCGCGGTAAAGCCTGCCACCCGCTCATCAATACGAACGTGCAACCGGATGCTTCCCGTGGCTTCGGCCTCGGCCAGCGCGTAGGCCAACGGTGCGCTGCGTGATCCGGGGCAGATCACCACATCGCGGACCCCGTGGGTCTGCAGTGCGGCAATGAAGAGGCGGGCAACTTCCATGGACGAAAGTTCGGGAACGGAATTCGAGGGCATGAGTACCATCCTAATTCCGTCCCCGACCAGAACCGTTTTCCGACTATTAGGAGATGACTATGTAGCGGGTGACCAGATTGGTCGCGAAATGACTCTGAGTCACCGGGTCATCGTCTACCAAAAACTCTTCCACATAGTTCGTCAGTCGCCCGGACTGTGGGTTGAACATCAGCATGGTTCGATATCTTCCGCCCTCGTCGGTTGTTTCCACACCAAAGGCGACCTCTTCCCTGTCCCATCGATCGGTGGCGAGCCCGATGACCTTCAGGAAACCCTGAGTTCCTGACAAGGAAAGACCAAGAAGCTTCCGAGGCATGCAAAAGGGCCCCCGGCGGCAACGATTTGAAAACCGTTGCGGCCGAAGGCCCTTGCTCGCGTGGTGCTGGTGCGGGCTACTTCTTAGGACCGTGTCCCTTGGCCTTGGTGAAGACCTGGATGACTGACGGACGAGGACCGTAGACATCGCCACGCTTGGCCTTGGACGGGTTCATGACGTAGTCGGGGAAGAACGAGGTCGGTTCCTGGAAGGTGCCGCCCTCGCCGGGGTGCTGCACCGAAACGAAGACCGAACCGTCACGATCATGAATCAGCGGACCGCAAGTTTCTGCGCCGGCCGGAACCGCGAGGAACTGTTCTACCTTGCCGCGCTGGGAACCGGTGAGCGTGACCTTGTGCAGGGCATCGCAGTAACCGATCGTGCCGGGCTGGCCATCGGTGGAGATCCACAGGTTGCCCTTGGAGTCGAACGCGAGGTTATCCGGGCAAGAAATTGGCGAGACCTTGTCCTTCGGGAAGCCGGAGAAGTAGGTGCTCGCATCTTTGGTCGGGTCCCCGGCGACCAACAGGATGTTCCAGTTGAAGCTGGTAGCTGTCGCGTTGTTATTCCGCTCGGTAAGTTCAATGACGTGGCCATCGCGGTTCTTGGTCCGCGGGTTGGCTTCGTCGACGGTGGCCTTACCGGTGGTGTTGCGCTGAGTGTTGTTGGTCAGCGCAATGTAGAGCTTTCCGGTAACGGGGCTGGGCTCAACGTCCTCGGGACGGTCCATCTTGGTGGCACCGACCTTGTCGCCTGCCAAACGGGTGTAGACGAGAACTTCTTCCAGGCTCATGCCCGGGACCATGGATTCGCCATCGAGGGTCAGCGGGATCCAGGTGCCGGTTCCGTCGAAGGAACCATCGGCTGGAACGGTAGCCGCCCCATCGATTTCGGCAACCGGCGAGTTACCAGCGAACTTTGCCACGTATAGGTCACCGGCGGAGAGCAGTCTCATGTTGTGCCTGCGGTCACCGCGGCGGTACTTATCCTTCGAGATGAACTTGTACACGTAGTCAAAGCGCTCGTCATCGCCCGAGTAAGCCACGACGCGTCCATCATCAGCGATCCGAACGTTGGCGCCTTCGTGCTTGAAGCGTCCCAGCGCGGTGTGCTTGACGGGTGTGGAGTTGGGGTTCTGCGGGTCAATTTCCACGATCCAACCAAAGCGGTTGATTTCATTCTCGTAGCCGGGGTTACGGGCGGAGAAACGCGGATCAACGTCTTCCCAACGGCGTTCGGTAGCAGCATCGGCGATGCCATAGCGAGCATCTGAGGCTGATCCCTGGCCGCGGAAGTACTGGTTGAAGTTCTCTTCGCCGGAGAGCACGGTGCCCCACGGGGTGGTGCCACCGGCACAGTTATTCAACGTTCCCAGAACTGTGCGACCGGTAGGGTCGGCAACCGTCTTGAGCAGTTCGGAGCCCGCGGCCGGTCCATCCACGGTGAAGGGGGTCGTGGCGGTGATGCGGCGGTTGCGTTCGGCGCCACGGACGTACTCCCAAGGGGTGCCGCTCTTGACCCGCTTGACCTCAACAATGGAGAAGCCATGAGCTTCCATAGCGATCTTCGCGGCCTCGGTCTTATTGGCCTCGAACCATACGGAGTCAAACATCAAATCTTCGTTGGTGTACTCGTGGTTGGCCACCAAGAGACCGGAGCGTCCCGAGTACTTGTCCACGATGATGTTCAGGTAGTCATTGTTGTAACCGAACTGACCGGCCTGACGCTTTGCGCTCTGCTTGGTGATATCGAAAGCAGCGGTGTTGTTGAAGAGCGGATCGCCCCAGCGGATGATCGGTGCCCAGTCGTAACCCTCGGGCACAGTCACAGCATCAACGGTGCGCGGAACCGGAGCGATGGCCTTGAAGGCGAGCTTCCCGCCACCCTGTGGTGCAACGATGGTGTCGGCGGTGGCATTCGAAGCTCCGATGCTTTGGCCCCCAACGACCAAAGCTGCAGAGGCTGCGGCACCGAGGCCGAGAATGGAACGACGGCTCAAAGCTCCATCAGCGATGTCACGGAAGTAGCCATTGGAGCTGGTGTTACAAACATCCTTGGCACAAGCGTCTCCACACTTGAAATGGCAAGTTGCCGCGTCGCGGTTACCGCGGGTGTGGCCAAGCATGGGAAGGAAAGTACGTATCGGGCTCATGGTTTTCTCCGTACAAAACTAGCGAATGATTCGGTGGATGACCTCGGTCATTAGCCTTTCAGCGCACGGTGATCAAACGGCCGCCGTCAGGTAAACGAACGGTGGACGAAAGGTGTTAAGCCGTTCAAAATCACCGGATCGTGACGGATATCTCGCCTTCTTCGACTACTGTTCTGTGCCGAGTAATTCCCCATAACATTCGACAAGTCGTGCCCGCCACCAGGCACTGCGTTCAGAACTCACCGCATGGCGACGCAAAAGCTGGGGGTCAGCGACGATTTGGCGCAATTGCAGGGCTCCGTTGACCGCGACAAACCTGTCGGTGGTGACGTCGGAGGTAAATAGCGATCCGGTGGCCAGCCCACAAGCGTAGGGCAGCTCGGGCAATGCGGCGGCCAGGGCTGCACCCTGGCGCAGCCCGATCGAGGTATCTAAGGCCGAGGAGACCACGGCAGGTAGACCTGCATCGGCAACGATCTGCAGGGCCCGACGCACTCCGCCCAACGGTTGAGCCTTGATGATAATCAGATCAGCAGCTCCGGCTCGGGCCACTGCCAACGGGTCAGATTCCTTACGCACCGATTCGTCGGCAGCGATCAGCACACCCAGCCCGCGTCGGGCCACCTCTTCGCGAACTCGGGCCAAGCCCTCGATGCTGGCCACCGGCTGCTCGGCATATTGCAGCCCGAACCCGGCCAGCGCTTCCAAGGCAGCCATGGCCTCTTGGTGATTCCATCCGGCATTGGCATCAATGCGGATTGCAGCATCCGGCAGCAGCCTGCGAACTTCTGCCACGCGGGCCACATCTTGGGCCAGGTCCTGACCTTGTTCCGCGACCTTCACCTTGACGGTATGAGTTGCGTCGTAGGCGGCCAGAACACTCTCCACCTGATCTTGACCCACAGCGGGCAGTGTTGCGTTGACTGGGACTTCATCGCGCACGGGGTGGGGGTAGCCGTCCCAGGCCGCTTCGATAGCTGCCCGCAGCCATGAGGACGCTTCGTTGCTTCCATACTCCAAGAAGGGCGAGAACTCTCCCCAGCCAGCCGGCCCCTGGAACAACAGCGCCTCACGGTGGCGGACTCCACGGAATTGCACGCGCATGGGTAGTGACACCACGTGAGAGGCGTTAACGAGTTCTTCAAGATCGGGCAGCTCAGTCATGCTTTCCAGCCTACCGGCGCATGTGGCGATGCTGTTGATACTGCCGGCGCAACGATCCGCGGCAAATTAGTAGGCAGCGTTGATGGCCAATTGCCAGGCTTCGGT
This sequence comes from Paeniglutamicibacter terrestris, assembly GCF_012271785.1. Lineage (GTDB taxonomy): Bacteria > Actinomycetota > Actinomycetes > Actinomycetales > Micrococcaceae > Paeniglutamicibacter > Paeniglutamicibacter terrestris. The sequence continues at coordinate 24,380 of NZ_JAAWVT010000001.1, forward strand.
GTTGGCCTCGGCGTCGGCTCCATTAGCAAAATCGTGAACCGTCAGCCCGACGACTCCGCCAAAGGCATTGCGTCCAAAGATCCGCACCATCATATTCTCGGTGCGAAGTCCCACGAAGTTCTGATTGCGAAAATCGACGGTGACAGGTGCCGCGTCGCGACCGGGTAGAGCGAGCACCAATTCGGTGCCGAGAGGTGAATCCTTGATGCCGAGGGCATCGAGGAATTTCTGCAATGCTCCTGCGGCCTTGGAGGCTTCGGGACCCTGAACATCACTGAACGCCGCGTCCTTGCCGTCGAAGTGAGTCAGGTACTCACCCAGTGTGTGGAGGTAGAAGACGGTGTGCTTGGAGGCGCCATCGTACTGGTTGTCCCAGTCATCAACGAAGATCCCGGAGTGCACATAGCGGACGGCTGTACCGTTTTCTCCGGGTGTTAGCACGTGCTCGAGTTGGTTGAACCAGCCGTCCGGTCCGTCCATTCGCGTTACCAGATGGGTGGGGTACTCCTCGAGGGTTCTGACAGATGGCCATTGATCGGTGGGGAACATCCACGCTGCGGTGCCTGTTGTCACCGCTTCCCAGATTCGCTCCGGGGTGCTGTCAATGGAGAGTTCCTCAACAATTTCGAATTCTTTGCTCATGGTGTGTGCTCCTTCAGGGTGGGGTGGAGGGAAACGACCAGACGGTGTGCGCGCCCGGTGTTCTGGGTGGTGTTGTGATATTTTGCGGCGAGGCTGGCGACGGAAGCACCGAGCTCCCGAGCAAATTCCGCCCGGTCTCTGGCGGTGGCGAAATCTATCTCGGCGTCGATGGCAAAGGTGCCAAACTCCTTTCCCACCTTGCGTGCGCCCAGCAGCAGGGTTCCCACCTCGCGGATCGTTCTGGCTGCCAGGGCGAGCAGCCAGCTGGCCGAGGCTTCGTTTCTCAGCCCGGGGGCGGACGGGCTCAGCACATCGATACTCTGCGGGGAAATCACGTAGGCCGTGGCCGTGGCCTGCATGAGTCTTTCGGTCATGATCCCTTTGGACCGCAGCTCAACCACCTCTACCAAGCCCACCTCTAGCATCTGGTTCAGATGATAGGTGATTTTCTGGCGAGGAATCTCCAAGCGGGCAGCAAGCATGCTTGCCGAGGCGGGGTCCGCGAGTTCAATCAGCAGTCGTTGGCGCATAGGGTCCAACGCCGCGGATGCAGCTCTGGGATTCGTTAGTACTTCGAGGTCGAACATGAGTCCAGAATTCCACTGACAAATATATTTGTCAAGAGTCCTAAGAATCGTCGAACTGCCCTATTGGCTGCGGAGTACAGAGGCGAAAAACACCAATCGTTCGGGTGGGATAAGCGCCACGTTTCATGCCGTTGAAGCCGCATATATGACACCCTGATGGCAATGAGATCATCCATTTCACCTCCCCCAACGGCCTCCGCAGGCCGCGCGTTGTTCCTGTGGTGTGGCGCATTAGTGCTAGTTGCTGCTGCCTTTGGGGTGACCTTCGAGTTTTTTGTCCGCACCAAACTCGGGCAATGGATCGATGAAGCAGCATTGCTAGGCGGGCAAGCATTCCTCGCCGCTGACAAGCCTCGCGCCTCGGCGCTGGCCTTCCTGGACCATATGCCAGCTGTTTCGGCATTGCTCGCGGGAGGCTTCGTCCTCATCGCGCTCATCCGCCGCCGGGATTTCTTGCGCCCGGGTGTGGCCCTCATGATGATGCTTGGTGCCACCGGATCCACGCAGCTGCTCAAGCACGTGTTGTTGGAGCGCCCGGATTTGAACATCTCCGCGGCTTCCGTGAATTCCTTCCCCTCGGGGCACACCACCTTTGCCGCCGCCTCGATGGCAGCGATCTTCATTGTTAGCCCTCTGGCACACCGATCCTGGGTGGCGTTGCTGGGCTGGATTTATGCGGCAATCGCTGGAGCGTCGACATTGGTCTTGGGTTGGCATCGTCCAAGTGACGTGATTGCTGCCTACCTCGTGGTGGCTTGGTGGTGCATGGTCGCGGGCCTGTTCCTACATCGTCTCCATGGAAAACCCGAGGCACCGCGAGACGCCGAACGGATCATTCCATCAGCAGCAGGTCGCCTGCTGTTGTTTGCGGGCGTGGCTGGCGCCCTCGTGGTCTTGTTGTTCTTGTGTGCCGCACTATCGATGCCGCACCCCGCCATCGGGACGCTTGGATCCGTCCAGCTGCTATTTTTCCTTGTCGTGGGTCTTGCCTTGATTCTGGGTTCAGCCATGCTGGTGGGCATGTTGGTCCATGGGATATTTAATCGTTACGGCGCACCCATTCGTTTCCGGTAGGTCCGAGGAATGAAGTAGGCAAAGATTCCGGCACCCGTGAGCGAGACAGCACCCACTGCCACAGCTCCGGTGCCCAGGGTAGCAACGGCGACAAATGCCGCAAGTACCACCGGCCCTGCCATGGCACCGGTGTCAGACATCAGCCGCCACAGACCCAAGAACTTGGCTCGTCCCGAAATCGGCGAATAGTCTGCGCCAAGCGTCATGACAATTCCGGAACCAATGCCATTGCCGAATCCCAACAACATCGCCACGGCCATCATCGTCGGTACGCTGTGTGTCAGCGGCAGTAAGAACAGTGCCACAGCCATCACTGCCATGCACGGCACCGCGACCCAGACGCGACCGCGCTTATCCATGACCTTGCCCGCTGGATAGAAGATGAGCATATCGATGGCACCAGAGACACCGTAGATCAGGGAAATGGTGGCAGCATCTAAGCCGATATTTTCTCCCCACAACGGCAGCACAACCTGACGGGTGGCCCGCACCGCGGAGATGCACACAACGCCCAAACCGATTCCCAACAAGATCCGCCATTGATCCTTGGCGATCGAGACCATCGATCCACCGGATCGTGTTTGCCCAACCTCCACCGCGGCCCGCGACTCCAAGTCCGGAATTCGCAGGCAGACCACCGCGGCGATCGCCATGGCTGCCATGGCCACCCAAAATGCACCGGCGATGCCCAACCATTTCATGGCCAGGGTAGCGGCAAAGGGTCCGATGAAGACACCAATGCGCATCACTCCGCCCAATGTCGACATCGCCCGCGCCCGAAATTCTAGGGGCACTGCCTCGGCCAAATAGGACTGTCGAGCTAGGTTGAAGACGGCCCCGGCCATGCCAATCATCGTGACGCCGACGGAAAACACCGCCAAGTTTGAGGGCAGAATGCCCAGCCCCATGCCCAGCGCAGCCCACCCGGAGGCAACCACCATCGACAGTCGCTCACCGATCTTCGTCGTGAGCATCGCGGCTGGAACATTGGAAATCAACGAACCAACGCCAACCAGAGTCACAATAAGTGCCGCGGTGGCCAAGTCGGCACCGCGTTCCAGGGCCGAGAGAGCGATGATCGGCGTTACGGCGCCCAGCCCCAAGCCGTAGAGGAGCGACGGGGAATACACCTTCACAGCGATCCGACGCAGGCTGAAGGGTTGTTCGCTCATGCCTTCATCCTACGCAACAGGTTAGGGCCGTATTTCAACTAACCTTTGTAAGAAGATCGCCGATTGTTCAGGACCGTAAGGGAGAATCTGCAACTGATAAGCGGTGGGGTCAAAACGTCCGGCCGGCCGTGATGCGATGATCTCCTGGCCTTCCCGAATGGCAGCAATCATTTCCCGGTGCTGCAAACCCACAAATTCCTTGTCGACCACGTGGCCGTGCCCCGGTACCACCACCGTGTCAGAGGAACATTCGGCTTCTAAGGCGCCCAGTAGCGTGGACCAGGCAAAGGGATCCGCATCCTCGAAGTTGGGCGGGCCACCTTGCTCCACCAGATCACCGGTGAACAGGATATTGCCGCTACGCACCAACAAGTCCCCGCCGGTGTGCCCTTGGCCCCGCCCAAAAATTTCCAAGGTCACAGAGCCGAGGTCCAAGGTAACACCAGATTCGTCAACGATGTTTTTGGGAACCAAAATACGCGAATATTCTCCCTTACCCATCGCCATTTCTGGTTCTAGGAAGCGCACCAGCTGTCGTTCAGCTTCACCCCTTTCTCGCAGATGCTCGGCCGCCTCGGCGCTGATGTAGAAATCTTGAACCCCATGGGCGGCGAAATAGCTGTTGCCGAAGGCATGATCACCATGAGCATGGGTATTGACTACCACTAACGGCAGATCGGTGATCTTGCGGATGGCCTGATAAAGTCCGCCCGCTTCCCGCGGCCCGGAGCCGGTATCGATCACCGCGGCCCGTTCCTGACCCACCACTAAACCGGAATTCATGTCGAAGCCACGGTTGTGTAGGCGCCAGCACGATGCGGAGATTTGTTCCACCACGGGCATTAGGTGTTGCGGCATGAGAGGTCCCCATCTTTCTTGTGCCGAGTGAAGCGGTGTTACGGCTTTAGACACATTCTGCATGAGAACCCGCCTAAGCAAAAACCATCCTTGGGAACCACCGTCGTGGTGCCCAAGGATGGGATGCCGTTGCCCAGCGTTTCGGGTTTTAAGGCACGGTGATTTTCACGGTTCCGAAGGGAACTGATTCATCTACATAGGCTTGCTCGGAATGCCCTCCGAGGCCGCGAATGTGAACGCCAAATTTTCCCTCCGCAACTGATTCCAGAAAGACTGGCATGACGGAGTCGACGTGGTATTCGTCTTTGCCTTCAAGATACTGCTCGTATTCAACAGGTAACTTGTTCATGGGTTCAGGATAGAGCCGAAGTTCCACCGATAGAAGGGGCAGCCGCAAAAGCTAAATGCCCATGGTTCAGCGATCTTCACGATCGCTGAACCACGGGCATCGACTCCGGCAGAATTATTGCTTTTAGAGATCAGCCAGCACCGAAGCAGGATTTTCGATGGCGTCGGCGACAAAGCGTAGGAAGCCAGCGGCCGTACCGCCGTCACAGACTCGGTGGTCGAAGGCCAGCGTCAATTCGGTCATCTTCCTGACCGCCAGTGCCCCATCAACTACCCATGGCTTATCGAGGATCCGGCCAACACCGAGGATGGCAACCTCCGGATAATTGATGATGGCTGCCGAGCCGTCCACACCGAAAACACCGTAGTTATTCAGGGTGAAGGTTCCGCTGGTCAGTTCGGCGACGGTGGCCTTACCGGCGCGGGCAACTTCTGTCAGCCGAGACAGTTCCTTATTCAGTCCACGGGCACTGAGGTCCTGTGCATTACGAATGGACGGAACCATCAGACCCCGGTCGGTTTGCGCTGCGAAACCCAGGTTGATGCCGTCGAATCCAATAATTTCGGCGTCACCTGCGGCGTTGTGCTCGATCCGAGTATTCAACTCCGGGTATTTGATGAGCCCAGCAATCACAAAACGGGCAATGAAAGCTAAGAGGCCCGGAGTGTTTTCCGGGTCGCTGGTTTTCATGGCAGAACGCATCTGCAGAAGATTGGTGGCATCAACATCAACCCACACCGTAGCTTCGGGAATCTCGCTTCGCGAGCGACTCATGGCAGTGGCGATCGCCTTTCGTACCCCGGCGATGGGGGTGCGCGTGGCAACAGGCAGCCCCGAGCGCGCATCGATTCCGCTCACTGGAGACGCACCGGACGCGATCCCAGAATCCTTAGCCGTAGCGTCCTCTGGCGACGTGTGCTGAGCGGGCGACGATGCAGCTACAACTGTTGCGGGTGCGGCGGTGGCCGTGGCAGCCTCGATGTCCGAGCGCAGAATGAGGCCATCGGCCCCACTACCGGAGACGTTATTGATGTTTATGCCGCGGTCCCGAGCCAGCTTTCTGACCAACGGCGAGATGACCAGGGCGGCGCTGCGGACGGAGGACTGAAGCACAGCACCGTTTCCATCCGACGTGGTCATGCTGGATCGCGGTCGGCGCTTGCGTTGTGTGGCGGCAAGCCCTTCCGGTGTTCCATAACCGATCAAGACGTTGCCCGAACCCTCGCCTTTAGGAGCGACGGCGCCGGCACGTTCTTCCTCGCGGTAGCTTTGCGCCACCTCACGAACCGCCGGAGCGGCAGCGGGGCTCGGCGCGCTGGAGCCAGCTTCGAGGACAGAGAACAACGGGGCATCTACCAGCATCATTTGGCCCTCGGCTCCGTGAAGCTCGTGGATGGTCCCGGCATAGGGACTGGGCACCTCCACCATCGATTTGGCCGTTTCGACCTCCGCAACGGGTTGGTCGATTTCGATGGTGTCGCCCTCGGCAACCAGCCAGCGCACCAGTTCGGCCTCGGTGAGGCCCTCGCCTAGGTCCGGCAGCAAAAAGGTTTTGACGCTCATGCCTTTTCCTCCCATTGCAGTGCATCAACGGCATCCAGAATGCGGTCAACGGATGGCAAATAGTACTTTTCCAATTTGGGTGCCGGGTACGGGGTATCGAATCCGGTGACGCGCAGTACCGGGGCGGCCAAGGAGTGGAAGCAGCGTTCCTGGATGCGCGCGACAATCTCGCTGGAGACCGAGGCAAAGCCCGGAGCCTCGGCGATCACGACGGCGCGCCCGGTCTTGCGCACCGACGCGCAGATGGTGGCATCATCCAACGGCACGATGGTGCGCACATCAATAACTTCGAGGCTGCGGCCCTCCAGGGCCGCGGCTTCGGCTGCGGCCATGGCGGTGGACACCGAGGGTCCGTAGGCGATCAGGGTGGCGTCGGTGCCGGTGCGTGCGATGGCGGCCCGTCCCTCGGTGGGAGGCACAGCAGCGGTTTCGTGCGAGATACGCAGCGCCTCCAGGTCGACCTGTTCCTTGGTCCAGTACAACTTCTTGGGTTCCATGAAGATGACCGGGTCCGGGGAATCGATGGCTTCGCGCAGCATCAGGTAGGCGTCGGCCACCGTGGCCGGGGTGAACACCTTAAGTCCCGGGGTATGGGCGTAGTAGGACTCGGAGGAGTCGCAGTGGTGCTCCACTCCCCCGATGCCGCCGGCATAGGGGATGCGGATGACCAGGGGTAAGGGCATCTTGCCCTTGGTGCGGTTGTGCATCTTGGCGACGTGGGAAGCAATCTGCTCGAACGCCGGGTAGGCGAAGGCATCAAATTGCATTTCGATCACCGGACGCATGCCGTTCATGGCCATACCAATGGCCATGCCCACGATGCCGGATTCGGCCAGCGGGGTATCAAAGCAGCGATTGGTGCCAAAGCGTTTGGTCAGGCCGTCGGTGATCCGAAATACTCCACCGAGAATTCCGACGTCCTCGCCGAAGACCAAGACTGAATCCGTCGAGTCCATGGAATCGGCCAGGGCGGTGTTCAGCGCCTTGGCGAAGGTTACCGGCTGGGTTCCGGTGGTGGCCGTGCGTGCAGCTGCCGCTGCGGTGGCCGCGCTGACATTGCCGTTAGCCGCCGAGGATGTCGTTGCTGTGGCGCTCATCGGGTCTCCTCTTCGCGGGCGAGTTCGTCGGCAAGCATGGCTGCCTGCTCGGTGAGTTGGGTGGTGGGTGTCGAAAAAACGTGCGCAAAGAGATCTGTCGGATCCGGGGTGTTCTCCGAATTCATCCCATCGCGTAGCGTCTGGGCCACTGCCTCGGCGCTTGCGGTGATCCGTGCTTCGGTGGCATCGGGAAGCAACCCGGCGTCCAAAAGATAGCTGCGCATTCGGGCGACCGGGTCCTTGGCGATCCAGGCTTGGACCTCGGCGTCCTCGCGGTATCGGGTGGCATCGTCGGCGTTGGTATGTGCCTGCATGCGGTAGGTATGGGCCTCGACCAGCAGCGGCCCATTACCTTCTCTGGCGAGGCGGACGGCCCGGCGAAGCACCGCCAACAAGGCGATGAGGTCGTTGCCGTCTACCCGTTCCCCGGCCATTCCGTAGCCGACGGCCTTGTGGGCCAGCGACGGGGCAACTGACTGCGCGGAGAGCGGTACGGAAATCGCGTACTGGTTGTTCTGTACGAAAAAGATCACCGGCACGTTGAACACCGCAGCAAAGTTCAGCGCCTCGTGGAAGTCGCCTTCACTCGTGGCTCCGTCGCCGCACATGGCCAGCACCACGGTGTCTTCGCCGCGCAGCTTCGCAGCGTGAGCAACTCCGACCGCGTGCAGCAGCTGGGTGGTCAACGGCGTCGATTGGATCGAAACCTTGTATTTTTTCGGGTCATAGCCGCTGTGCCAGTCACCACGGAACCCGGCCATGACTTCCATGGGGGCAACACCCTTGGCCATCACGGCCACGGTGTCCCGGTAAGTCGGGAACATCCAGTCGTTCTCCCCCAGACAGAGTGCGGCGGCGACCTGCGCTGCTTCCTGTCCGTGGCTCGAAGGATAAACAGCCATGCGCCCCTGGCGCACGAGAGCGGAGTTCTGGTCGTTTACGCGACGGCCGATGACAAGTTGTTCATAGGCATCCACCAGCACCTTGGGACTAGGTAGCGGGTATTCATGGCCCGGTTCAACGCCTTGTTCCCCCGCAGGGTGCAACTTGCCATTGATATCGAGCATGTGAATTTCGGTGCGGGCGGGCAGCATGTAGTCCTCGGGGGTGATGCCGAATTTGCTGCTCACCTGCTCAATTCCTTCGCGTGGTTCGGTCATCGTCACGGTTCACGCCTTTCTGCGCTATTCACGTCCCGAGGTGGCCTACGCCACATGGTACGTTGATGTCATTTCTTGACTCAAGTATGGGTTTTGGAGCGCAAATGTATCCAGCTTGTTCGGAAATTCTGGATATCTGCGCATGGGATCGCTACTCTTGAAGACGGATTGAAAATGTGACCGTCGCTACATGATGGTTTTTGGACAAAGCAGAAAGAGGCATTTGATGGAGACTCCCCCGGTTCGACTCGACGAGGTGGATCGTCGGATCATGGAGGAACTCACCAAGGACGGTCGACAGTCGGTAACCACCGTCGCGCAAAAGGTCCACGTTTCCCGAGCTCACGCCTATTCACGCATCAATCGGCTCCAGGATGAGGGTGTCATCACTCGCTATACGGCCGTCATTGATCCGCTGCGCGCGGGGCTTCGCGCCAGCGCCTACGTCACATTAAAGTTGCGCCAGCATTCTTGGCGAGAGATGCGTGAACGACTTTCAGCGATGCCGGAGGTGCACCACATTGGTTTGGTCGGCGGGAACTTCGATGTGATTTTGCTGGTGCGCGCTCGGGACAACGTTGACTTGCGTCGCGTCATCTTCGACCAGCTCCAATCCATGCCGGGTGTGCTCGACACGCAAACCTTCCTGATTTTCGAGGACGTTGATACCCGCTAGTCTGTCCGAGATAACACGTAAGCGCCGCGTTCAATACTGAGATGGTGCGGGCAATCGCCATTAGGCGATCTCGCAACTTCCCGCCAAGGAGTACTTAATGTCCAGTCTTGCCAGCCGATTAATACCGCCACTATTGACGGTTCTCGGCTACCGTCGCCATTACATCAGCGTGCAGAATACCTCGAAGCTCGTTGCCGATCGCCAGTTGCGTCCGCAACCCTACGGTCCACCACGGCGTGCCCTGAAAGGCGTGTCCATTACGGTGGACCATGACCGCGGATGGCCCATTTACAGTGTGGATCCTGCCGAAACCTCTCCACAACAACACATTGTTTATGTCCACGGCGGCGCATGGATCAACCAAATTGCCCCTCAGCATTGGCAGCTTGTCGCCGAGCTGTCCACTGCCACCAGCTCGCAGATACTGGTCCCCATCTATCCGTTGGCACCCCAAGGAACAGCAGCGAGTGTTGTCCCCCGGATCGCGGAACTACTTCGCAGCCTCTGCGAAAAACACGGCGCGAACAACGTCTCAGTGGTGGGCGACTCCGCAGGCGGCCAAATCGCGCTTTCAGCGGCCCTGCTACTTCGAGATGAGCAGGTGGCTCTGGCCCACACCGTGCTGATCGCTCCCGCGCTGGATCTGAGCCTGAGCAATCCGGAGATTGACACTGTGGAACCACTTGATCCATGGCTGGCCCGGCCCGGTCTGCACACGGCGGTGGATCTTTGGCGTGATGGACTCTCATTGACGAACCCAATAGTCAGCCCGCTCTGCGGAGACCTGTCGGGGCTTGGCCCCCTCAGTGTATTCGTCGGTACCCGAGACATCACCAACCCGGACGCCAAGCTTCTGATCGCTAAGGCCCGTGCCGCCGGGGTGCCCACAGAATTTCATGAGGCACTGAATATGGTCCATGTCTACCCGCTGCTGCCGATCCCGGAGGGAAGGCACGCCAGAGGAAGAATGGCAGCCCTGCTGCGCGGCGAGCCACAAGCCGAAGCGACAGCCGAACGACCAAAATCCATCAGGTAGCATCGGGAAGACCGTATTCAAGCCCACTAAAGATCGGTTGCCATGAGCCAGCAACAGGACCCGGCGCTGGAGAGCGTCGCGCCGGCCCGCCTGCGTAGCCGACCGGGCTTTGGAACCCTCCTAGTGTCGGTGGCCTTTGGCGCCGTCGCGTCTGGTGTCCTAAACGTTGCCAATGATCTGGTGGCAATTTACGCCTTGGGTGCCAACGCGACCCAGATCGGGATCCTCAACGCCTCCGAATCGGTGGCATTCCTGTTTCTGGCGATTCCTGCAGGAATCATGCTCGATCGGGTTAACCGCATCAAGACCATGATGTGGGCCCAGTTGGCTGGCGGGCTGGCCATATTTTCTATCCCGCTGAGCTGGATGCTGGGTGTCTTGAGCTATCCGCAGCTGGTCGCCGTCTCATTCCTGGTCGGAGTGGCGGGCATGCTGTGGTCCATGGGTGCGGGCGCTGCCATACCGGGACTGGTCGGACGCGAATTGGTGTCGACCGCCTATGCCCGGAAGGAAACCATCGATACCTCGGTGGGTATCATCGCCCCGGGGCTGGCAGGTGTTCTGGTGGCCATCATGTCGGCACCGTTCACTTTGTTGGTGGCCGGAACGGCTAATCTTCTGGCCGCCGCGACCCTACTGTGGGGATTCGGTAAAAAGACCGCGGCCGCGCTTCCCGCACCGGATTCAACACCTCGGATCGGCTTCAAACAATCCTTCGCTGAGGGGTTACATTTCACCCTGAAACACCGAACCATTCGTGCGCTCATTTCCTCCTCGGCAATCACCAACATGGGCTTGGCCTTCGGCTCGGCGGTAGAGACGCTCTACTTCGTGAAGATCTTGGGTTTCACCCCGCAGGTGATTGGGTTGGTCATCTCCACGATTGCCATCGGTGGATTGCTCGGCTCCTTGATGGTGCCCGCGCTGGTGTCCAAGCTGGGCGAAGTCAGGGTCCTCGCCTTATCGGTAATGACTCTGCCCCTGGCTGTGGCCTTGATTCCGCTGGCCGGTAGTTTGGTGGGCATCGGCCTCATATTGGTCATCGCCCACTCGGTGCTCTACAACGCGCTGATGGTTAGCTACAACGCGACGGCCTATGGATTGCTGGCCAGATTCGCCCCGGACGAGATGATGGGACGCCAGCAAGGGTTCCGGCTCGTATTCACCATGGGCCCCGTGCCAGTGCTGGGGATCATTGGCGGGCTGGCCGGTGATGGGCTTGGCCTGCAACCGGCTATGTGGATCTGGGTAGCACTGACGGCTTTTGCTGCTCTGCCGCTGCTTGCATTGCCGCGCTCCGGCACCCTCATAAAAGGCTAGGCCGGGAATCAAAGACGGTACAGGAACAGTGGCAAGCGCTCGGTGCAGGGTTCATCCACTCTGGAGCGTAGCCTTCAGGACTAGGGCTTAGCCCTTGAAGATCGGCTTCCGCTTTTCCTGGAACGCCAAGAATCCCTCGGCGTAGTCATCGGTGGCGCACAGATCGGCCTGTGCCTGATTCTCTTCTTTCATCGATTCCCACAGGCCCAACCGTTGGTCACGAATCTGGGCGACCAGTTCCTTAGAGACCCGGAAGGCTTCGGTGGCACCGTTGGCTACCTTGGCCACGATCCCGCGGGTGCTTTCCAATAATTCTTCTCCGGCCATGGCTCGAGAGAAGAGCCCGGAGGCCACAGCGTCGGCACCGCTGATCAGCTCGGCGGTGTAGATCAGATCAAGCGTGCGGTGCGTGCCCAGACGCTCGGTGAACAGCCAGTGTCCGCCCGAATCCAGGGTCGCGCCGAGGTTGGCAAAGGGAGAACCGATCTTGGCGTTCTGTGCCACGTAAACCACGTCGGTGGCGATCGCCAGACCCAGCCCGACACCGAGGCAGGCCCCTTGCACCGCGGCGAAGGTCGGAGCGGGGAAGGAAGACATCTTCGCCAGCAGCGGCTGCACCTTGCCGCCGAGATAACCCATGACATCATCGTCTGCAGGAACCACCCCCGAGATATCGCGTCCGGCACAGAAGCCTCGGCCCTCGCCGCGCAGCAGCAGGGCCCGCACCTGACCGGTTTCCACGCCCTCGGCGGCCTCGTCGTAAGCGGCAGCAAGTTCATCAAGCGCGGCCACGTTCAGCGCATTCATCTTTTCCGGGGCGTTGAGCACGATCTCGGCCACGCCGGCGGTGATGTTCAGTTCAATCATGATGGTGTGTTCACTCCAGTTGGTGATCCTATGCCAAGGATCCACCCGCAGCTGCGGATGGATCCTTGGCCTGGTGTAGCGCGGCTAGGCGTCGTAGTCGACCAGGACGCGTTCGGTGGTGGGGCGCGACTGGCAGGTCAGCACGTAGCCCTTTTCGATTTCGTCCGGCTCCAGGGCGTAGTTCTCGTCCATGTCCACGGCGCCCTCGACGACCTTGGCACGGCAGGTGCCGCACACTCCACCGGCACAGGCGAATGGAACATCCGGACGGACCCGCAGTGCGGCGTTGAGGATGGTCTCACGGGCATTAACCGGGCTCTTAACCTCGCCCTGCAAGCCGTCGAGTTTAAACTCAATCTGGTAGGTCTCATCCGCCTCGTCAATGATGACCGGGCGGCCAATGTTTCCCTCCGGACGGTTGGGTTCCCCGGTGGTGAACAGCTCGAAGCGAATTTTTTCCGCCGGCACGCCCTGGGCGGCCAGGTTATCGCGCACCAACTGGACCAGCTCGAAGGGACCACACAGGAACCACTCGTCCACCTGGTCGGTGCGGATGACGGCACCGAGCAGTTTGTTCAGCTTCTCGGCGTCGATACGTCCCGAGAGCAGTGGGGAGATGCGCTGTTCACGGCTCAGCACGTGGTGCAGGGCAAAACGGGCCGGATACCTGTCCTTCAGATCGGCCAGTTCCTCTAGGAACATGACGTCCATCGAGGCCTTGTTCGCGTAGATGAGGTCGAAATGCACGTTCTCATTGGCGGCCAGCACGGTGCGGGCGATGGCCATGACCGGGGTGATGCCCGAGCCTGCAGCAACGGCCACAAAGGTATCTTCGGTTTCCACGTTGATGGATTCGGGATCATTCATCCCGGTCATCTGGTGCTTGGAAATGAATCCGCCGGTGGGGCTCATGACATCCATGGTGTCTCCGGCCCGCAGTGACTCATTGGCCCAGGTGGAGAAGATCCCCCCGATGTCGCGCTTGATCGCCACATGAATGGCCCCGGGGGTGGGCACTGCGCAGATGGAGTAGCTACGGCGTAGCTCCACGAGGTTTCCGTCGGCGTCTTCGAGTTCCTTGCGCAGAGCCACGTACTGGCCCGGCAGGTAGTCATACTGGCCGGCGAGGTCCGCGGGGACCTCGAAGGTGACCTCGATGGCATCGGCGGTGAGCCGGCGAACCTCGGCGACGCTCAGGGTATGGAAGGTGGTGCGGCGTCGGCCCGGCAGCTGCGGATCTGTGGTCTCGGTCGCGGTCAGGGCGGGTGTCGTGTCTGTCATGAGAGCACCTTGAAGTAGTCGAAGGGTTCCAGGCAATCCTTGCATTGGTACATGGACTTGCAGGAGGTGGAACCAAAACGGGAAAGTTCTTTAGTATTCAGTGAGTGGCATTGCGGGCATTTCACGCCCAGTCCCAGAGTTACAGGCCCACGGTGGCCAGTTCCGGTGGGCGGGGCGATGCCGTAGGCCTCGAGCTTGGCCTTGCCCGAATCACTCATCCAATCGGTACTCCAGGCCGGAGAAAGGACCAAGTTGACGCGGACCTTCCCAAACCCGGAGGCCTTGAAAACGGTGCCAAGGTCCTCGGTGATCGCGTCCATCGCCGGGCATCCTGAATAGGTGGGGGTGATGGTGACAACTACGGTGTCGTCCTCTAGCTCCACGTTGCGCAGGATCCCGAGATCCGCGATGGTGAGCACCGGGATCTCGGGGTCGGTAACCCGTGCGGCGATCTCGCGCAGCTCGGTGACGGTGGCAATCATTTTTCGTGTCCTTTGCTTACCAGCTGGCGCCGGGGTGCTTACGCGCCAGTACCTGCATTTCGGCCAGAATGAAGCCCAGGTGTTCGGAGTGTTCGCCGCGGCGGCCGCGGGCCATCGCGAAGGGAATGGTGGGCAGCGCCAGTTCGGCATCGGCCAGTACGGCGGAGAATTCCTGATCCCAGGCCGCGCGCAGGGTTGAGGGTGCCACGGCTACGTCACCCAGGGTTGCGTGCAATTCCTCGTCCTCGAACATCTCCCCCACATAGGGCCACAACACATCTAAGGCGTGGCGCATGCGGCGAGCCGATTCTTCGGTGCCCAAGCCGAGGCGCAGGGTCCAGGCGATGGCGTGGTCGCGGTGGTAGTCGACCTCCTTGACGGCTTTGGCGCTAATGGCGGCAATCGTCGGATCGCTGGATTCCAGCAATGCCGTGTACAGCAGGTGCTGGTAGATGGAGATGATCAGCTGGCGTGCGATGGTCACACCAAAGTCGCCGTTGGGCTGCTCGACGATGTGCAGGGAACGGAAGTCCTCCTCCTCGCGCCAGTAGGCCAGATCGTCCTCGGTCTTATCCCAGACCTTCGCGGCGTAGGAAAGGAAGGAACGGGCGTGACCCAACTGGTCCAGGGCAATGTTGCCCAGGGCGATGTCTTCCTCAATCTCCGGACCGCGGGAGATCCAGTGCGAGAGCCGCTGGGCCAGAATCAGTGCGTCGTCTCCCAGCCGCAGGGCGTATTCGGCCACCTGTTCGCTGGGTTTAGCCTGCGCGATGGCAATGTCTTCGGGGCGCAGGGCGTTGCCCGGGGTGACTCGGGTGGCCGAGGCGGTGGAGTCGCCGAAGCTATCGAGCGAGTGGTCAATATCGTGTGTGCTCACAGGTGCTTCACGCCTTCGCTCTTGGTGTAGTAGGTGGCGTGGCGGTAGTCCTTGCCCTGCGGCGATTCAAAGTACATGCCCTTGGCATCCGGGTCCGAGGCAATGATGTCCGTGCTGGCCACAACCCACAGCGAGATGCCCTCGTTGCGTCGGGTATAGAGGTCGCGCGCGTTCTTCAGTGCCATTTCCGCATCCGGTGCATGCAACGATCCGGCATGGACGTGAGAGAGTCCGCGGGAGGAGCGAACAAATACTTCCCAGAGCGGCCAGGTACCGTTTGTATCCGTCATAACCTATGCAACCTCAGTCTTTCGAGCCATCTTTGCCGCATATGCGGCTGCTGCTTCGCGCACCCAGGCGCCTTCATTGTGTGCATCGCGTCGGCGCTGCAGGCGTTGTGCATTGCACGGTCCGTTGCCGGCGATCACTGCCTTGAACTCAACCCAGTCCAGATCCATGTGGAGCCAGGTTCCGGTCTCCGCATCGAAGCGGAGATCGGGGTCGGGCAGAGTCAGGCCCAAAATTTTGATCTGTTCAACGATCATGCCCACAAAGCGTTGGCGTAATTCATCGTTGGAGAAACGCTTGATCTTCCAGGCCGTGGACTGCCCGGAGTTCGGGGAATCGGAATCCGGAGGTCCGAACATCATCAGCGAGGGGGCGTAGAAGCGGTTAACCGCATCTTGTGCCATCTTCTTCTGCGCCGGGGTGCCGTTGGAGAGTTCCAAAAGGATCTCAAAGCCTTGACGCTGGTGGAAGGACTCTTCCTTGCAAATGCGCACCATGGCTCGGCCGTAGGGTCCGTACGAGGCACGGCACAGCGGAACCTGGTTGGCGATGGCTGCACCGTCGACCAACCAACCGATGGCGCCCATGTCCGCCCATGATCGTGCCGGGTAGTTGAAGATCGAGGAGTACTTGGCCTTGCCGGTCATCAGCTGGTCGTTTAGTTCATCTCGAGGGGTGCCCAACGTTTCGGTTCCCGAGTAGAGGTAGAGCCCATGACCCGCTTCGTCCTGGACCTTGGCCATCAAGATGGCCTTGCGCTTCAGGGACGGTGCCCTGGTAATCCAGTTGGCTTCGGGCTGCATGCCGATGATCTCGGAGTGAGCGTGCTGCGACATCTGCCGCGTTAAGGTCTTGCGGTAAGCCTCGGGCATCCAGTCGCGCGGCTCAATGCGCGAATCTTCGGCAATGATCTGATTAAACCGATCCTGCCCTGCTTGCTCCTCAGGAGAAAGTACTGCGGATAGCCTTCCGCCGCCTTCTTGCTGCGTAGCCATAGAGCTCACCTCACTGTGACAAAGAATTATTTACTGACCGTTCGTTCAGGATATGCGGACGATCACCTTTTCGTCAATCAGATCCCGCCGCCCGAGCCGTTTTACTCCATTACAAGCACGGCAAATTCACTTCACCCGAGGCAACGCGCTGGCTTACCTTCTTCGCGATGGAGATTTCACAGCGAGGGCTGACAGGCATTTGTGCGTCCACGGCCACTGAATGCCACTTGGACCGAGCGCCGCAACCAGAACCTCCTCAGCGGGGGCTGGTCATTCGCAGATTTGTCGAACCAATAAGGCCGCCGCATCGTCGGCAGTAGGCGTGCAGGATCAATTCCTGCACTTCAGCTCGATCGCGGAAGTCTTCTGTGGTCCGATTTCGACACTCCCCAACTGGCAAGGAAGGTACTAAGCCAGCCGATTTTCCGTCAGACTTCTTCGAATAAATCTACTTTTGCAACGAGAATAGGCAGCTTCCCCTCCCGCCATAAGATTCCAAAAGGACAGTTCAAGTACTTGAATTTTGGAGTAAAATCGCCCGGATAAAAATTAATCGGTGATATATGTGCGACACGCAAGCTTGATTATGTATTAGTAATGGACAATCTTCCTCATGACACAACGTATCTATGGGGCGATTTCAGGACTAACACTAATTTCGCTGCTCTTGGTCTCCTGTACTGGCGTCTCTACGCCAGCAGCTACTGCCCCTGCCGAAATGACAGGCAGTTCCCCGGTTTCACCCGACTCTGCCGAATCGACGGCAACTGATATCTATAAGATGCATTCGGATTCTGTCCAGCGTCTCGCCAAGTCAAGCCAAGTAATCGGCGAGGTAGAGAGTATTGGGTCAATTGAGTTGCCAATCGGTGACGTGCCTACTGGATTCGATTCAGTCGGATTCATGGTTTCATGCGAAGATTCATCATCGTGGGACATCGTTCTTAGCAGTGGAGTAACGATTGGCGCTAGTGACTGCGGAGCTGACGCAGGCGGAATCGCTAGCGTGTCCATACTGCAAAGGGAGCTGAACGCTAGAGAAGTGCATCTCGAACTCGGCGAGAACGTAAAGGCCTGGACAACAATTTTTGCCACTAATGAATCCTAACGGGCGTACACCTGCCTACCCCATTTTTCGATTGGCGTCCGAAACGGTGCGCCGATCGAGGGGCGATAATAGCTGGAAAGATGGGCTTCCGGTGTTCTGGACGCGAAATCGCGGTCCGGAGTACTGCTAGTCGGGCAATCACCTTCCAACTCTTCTATGCTTCGAGTCAAGCAATAAGCGTTTGAAGTTTTCTTGAGAGTTGCCAGCCGATAACGCGTTCAAGGCACCGGCGGATCTCCTTCCGGGTTTTATCCTTCGCGGTCCGCCGCTCCACATATTGCTTCGTTTCGGCGTCGTACTGCATCCGCGTCCGGGCAATCGTGCGCAGTGCCTTGTTCAGTTGCCGGTAATCTCTGCGGTTGAGCCGATGCCGGACGGTGTTGCCCTAAGATGCCGGGGACGAATTGACACCGGCGATGCCCGCAAAGGGTGCCTCGGAACGGAGCCTTCCGTGGTGGGAATAAATGACAAGCACGACGGCCGAGGTCACCGGGCCCAGACCTTGTAAATCCATCAACCCGGGCGCCATGTCCTCGACAACGTCGGACGGCTGGGTCCTGTTGGCTTCTATTTCGGGGTTGAACGCACTGACGGGACGGGCCAGACGACGTGCCTCATCGCGCGACCCGGTCAGCCCGACTGTCCTAGGACCTTGCCCGCTAGGCAGGAATGTTGCGGATTTGGGCGTCGCTCAGGGCTCACGGGCATAAGCACCCAGTGCGGCGGTTCGGACAATCGCGGCCAGCGCAAAGCAGATGGCTGACCGTTGGCGATCCAACATCCTGCGGGCATCCAACAGGATCCGCAAGGCGTTACGGTCACCGTCGGCTCGAGACTCGAGCAGGGACGCAGCCTCGATGCCAAGAGCGGACTCTGTACTGCTGCCACCACATCAATTGCGTCGGACTTCCCCTGCCCGACGGGACGTCCTGCGTGGGGGCCGCACGTCACAAACCCTGATCCCGGCATCCCGGAGCGTCCGTGTCAAACCGGCACCATAGGAACTCGGCCCCCACGGAAATCAAGACCTGTCCGGCTCCGGACCGCTTGTTCATCCAGTTGGTGGCCCGGCTGATGCCCGGCGGGCTTGTCGAAAACGTTACAGTGTCGAGGACTTGTCCAGTTGGCGAGGCAAGGATGGCGTAGGTGTGGGTTTTTCGGCAAAGGTGTCCACGCCTACTGCATGGGTGCATTTGTTGGCCAAGATGGTCATCTCAGGTACTCACTTTGGACCTGCATTTATAGCGTTGATTCGGGAAGAATCACGCCGAGGCAGTTCTCTATCGAGTCACGGCCCAAACAAATTGGCGGACCGGACAACCTTCTGTCAGGCCATCGGAGCGGGCCAGAAAGGTGCAGCCCCGATCTGGCGGACAGGTCAGAAGTAGGACATTGCTTTGGCAGGTCAGAAAATGAGCGAGTCAGACCCGGCCGGGGTAGCCCCAGTCTGCCAGCTAGCCCCGAGCCGGCCAATACCACTAGAGAAAATGACAATATCCGATCATGGTTCCCATTCGAAATAGTGCGAACCAAGAGTCAGTGGGTTTGGCGTTGGGACATCTAGCTCCGAAAAAATGCCACATCTAGCGTTGAAAACCACAGCCGGGGCTTTCCATTTCCTAATTAACTGGTCAAAAACGATCGACTTAGGGAGATTTCGTTGATCTGGAACCGTCGAACGGTATCGCGGAAACACAAAATCGAATAAAATCTCCATCAGCTTGGCACAACATAGTCATCCAATACATCAATTTGACAAGTTTTCGCCTAAAAACACTAGTTAGACCTTGATTTATTTACATAATTCTGATGAAGTAATCCCTGAACTTTGCGAATCTCGCCGTTCTTAGAAGAAGGAATTCGATGAAATCCAATCAGGTTAGGGCTGGGGTAATCTCCTTGGCTCTTGCGGTCAGTATGCTAGGTACCGCCGGACCGGCAAATGCAATTCCCGACAATTCCACGGAGATGACGACACCGAGCTCAGTCTTGGCAGAAGTCCCAGCGCACGACATTGTCGATGCCGATCCAGCTTCAAGCGTCGACGTCAAGGAAGAGGTATCGGAGTTAACGCACAAGGTGCAGCTCGAAACTCCCGCACTCGAGCAGTCCACAAGTCTCACCATCGACAATGGCAGTAGTTTTGATGGCAGCAAAGACGGATTTGCCGTCTTCCATGACGACGAAGACGACTCAACAACCATGGTGAGAGCGTCTAATGACGGAGGCCAGGTTATATTCGCGGCAAACTCCAAGACCGGACTCCAAGACTTCAAACTGGAATTCGACAAGAACATTGAAGACACCACCGATCTCGGCAACGGCGAAGTAGGGGTGCGCTTCGTTGACGGAACATCTATAGCAGTCCAAGAACCTTGGGCGCGTGATGGGCAAGGGCGAACACTTGCGACAACTCTCGAATTCTCGGATAACGCGATCATTCAGAACGTCGAAGTGCCAAAGAACGCTTCATACCCCGTTGTGGCAGACCCCGCCTGGAAATACGCCTACAGCTACAATCTCTACAAAAAGAACCCCTACAAGGTCCGCGCTTTGATGAAGAAGCCAGGAAAGTTTAGCGCCATCTTCCCAGTATCGGGAGCCCCAAAAAACTTCCCGACGAAGAACCAAAAGCTTCCACTTAAAGTCGCAGGAATGAACTTTGCCTGTACCTTCCAGAAAGAATTTTGGAGCGATGGTCGTAGCGGCAGGAATTGGGGATATCAGTTCGCTGCCGCCAAGGGACATGTGGACGGAATCGGCTCTACTATCAAATTCTCCATCGTGGAGACGGCCATACTTTCAGGAAATCCCGGAGAGAACCGCCTGTGGGTAGATGCTTACATCAAAAATGACAAGCCTGGGGGCGTTCCAAGATCTGTGTACAAAAATGGCGCGTATACCAACTGGAGTGGTTTTGCCGCCAAAATTCGAGCTTTCGCCTAGATAGGATAAACAACGACGCCTAACTAGAACACGGCGCTGCATCAGGAGCTTAGAACGATCCTCACAAGAACAAGCAAGGGTGACCAATTGGTGGCATCCAGCTCACAGGCGATCAAGGACAGGCCCACGGTTACGCTTGGCCTCTCGACGGGCTTCACGCTATTGGTTTCCGCCGGAATGCTGTTCGCGCGATACGTGGTGCATGCGATGTTCTTCACGATCACCTCCTTCAACGTGTTCGTAGTCGCTTTCCTTTCTGCCCCATTGTTTGCGCACGTTCAAATCAGTTGGCCGACCCGCGCTGCTGTCCTTGGGACGATGATCGGTTGAGCGCTTTCGGCACCGATAGGAGTGCTCTTCGACAGAGCCTCTAATATCGCGGGGGCTGGATGACCCCTTTGAGTTTCTTCCTGTGACGTGGTTGTGGTCATTGATCTCGCTTGTGGTTTTCGTGGTGGTCTCCGGGGTAAGGCAGCGTATTCTGATTCGCGATCATTACTGACCCTGAGACAACGAAGAACTAAATAATAACCATTGATTATAAAAATGGGGCTTCCTTAAATCTCTTTCAGTGGGAAAAGGAAGCCTCTTTTGTGCAAGGAATGATTCTAAAATGCATCAAACACAAGTAAAATAAAATCACTTTTGAGACTCACAACCGTGACTTAAGAGGCATGACAGGAATCAATCATTACTGGTCAGTGGTTCCTATCAGCAAATTCCTGTGGGTAGATATTCCAAGGATTGGTTCGGAAAGAAGTCTTTTCATCCTTTCCCTGACGCCAAGGCCAGTCACCTTCCAAGTCGCCCGACACGGAGTCTTCACAACGGATACGTCCGGCCTGAGACTTATGAGTCCACTGGGCGACATGCTGCCTGTGGGTGTACTTGGTAGTCATTCGCGCCGGGCAATCGAGAACTATCATTTCTCCCTGCCACCCAATAATTTGAGCATGAATCGTCGCTCACCGATGGTGCATTCAACGTTTCCTCTGCGGCCGGTGCAGTGCCGAGGACTGCCGACATAAGTGCTGACGACTTCGGAAACTGACAACTGGTGAAGTGGACGATGGAGAAGAATGCAGTTTCCGTGCAGCAATTCTGACATGCCGGTGTCAACAACACTCGGCTGCAATCCCGCGGGATTCTGTGGGAGTGCAGCCGACTTCTGACACCTATATAAACCCTGAAAGGCAGGCTGAGTTGAGACTCCGCCCGTTGCCCTTCTCGGTGGTACATTGTTGCCCGATGGTCATATCAGCGATTGGGTATCTGAGGAGTAGCGCGAAGGTGAC
The DNA here is from genome assembly GCF_012271785.1 of Paeniglutamicibacter terrestris. Classification (GTDB taxonomy): domain Bacteria; phylum Actinomycetota; class Actinomycetes; order Actinomycetales; family Micrococcaceae; genus Paeniglutamicibacter; species Paeniglutamicibacter terrestris. Next base: position 46,053 of record NZ_JAAWVT010000001.1, read on the forward strand.
ATCGAGTCTTCAACGAGCTTTGTTGCAGCTAACAAGGCAATCGCGCCTCCTGCACTGTTATCAGCCAAAGCGACGCCATTCTGTGCCGAGCCACCTAGCTCGGATAATTGTTCCAATGCCCAGGTATAAGCGCTTACCGCGTCGTCCACAGCAGCGGCGCTGGAATTCTCAGGTGCGCGCCTGTAGTCCACGGCCAGAACTACTACGTCTGCCATTAGTGCCGGTCTCCGGAAAATTCCACAATGAGAGCTCAATTCTCCGACGACGAACCCGCCTCCATGGAGTTAGATCACCACAGAAGTTTCTTCAAGACTTGCCCGATACAGACGCAATCTCAACCCTGTATCAGCACCAAGGTCTTTGACGATAGGCACTTCGGGCCCAGAAATGCGCGATTTGGCGCGTGCCGCGGAGTCAGCACGAAGGACATACACGCCAACCTCAGCGCACGCGGGGCCTGGATTTTCCCGCACCTCGGCAATCCAGCTTTCCAATTCGCGATCAGCTAGGGCAGATGAAGTTGATCCATCAGGGCGGATCACTGAATTCCCCGAGGCTGACAATGTTATATTCGCCGGAAATTTCCCAGTCACTGAAGCACTGTTCTTTTACGTGTAACGGCGATTATTTCCGCGACAATGCCCAACACAATCAAGACCCATCCCAGGATCCCCAAATCCGAGAACGTGACGACAAGAGCACCGGAAACGACCAGAGCAATGGACAATATCAAGGCCACCTGCGACGTTCTACTAATACTCATATCCCCACCCTACAAGTCACCGACTGATGGACGTTGCCCCCCACGTATTGTCTTTGTACCCGATTCGCATAAGGAGTCACTCGTGCGCTCCAACCGAACAGCCAGCCGAGCCGGGCGCCAGAACTATCATCGTCAGTTGATGATTTCACCGCGCTCGTCGGCGCGGAGCTCCGCCAGGCGCTCTTTCCAGGCCTGCAGCGCCTCGGTCGTCTGTCGTGGCCAATCAGTAACCTCGCCAACAATCCTGAGCGGGGTTCTGCTGCGGTAAGAGCGGGTGGGGTTGCCAGGAAACTTCTTGTCGGTCACGTTCGGGTCATTCTCGAACGTGCCGGTCGGCTCAACCACGTAGACCCGAGGGGCGCCGTCACCCTGCGCGAGTTCTGCGGCGAGTCCAGCACCGTTCGGAAGCGCGGTGAAATAGATATGGTTCATCACGATCTCCGGACGATAATTCGAGCGAAAGCCCGCTTCAAGGAGCTCCCCTTCCCGGAGATCGGCTTTTGTGCCGTGAAAAAACGGTCCTTCATCCAAGATTTGCCTCACAGCGACAGTCTAGGCAGACACCATTCCCGAGAACAAGGCGGTAAATCCGACCAGCTCGGATGCAGTGCGCACACAGAAGAAGTGGCTGTTGGCGTTCCCCCATCTATGTAACACCCAATCCTGTGGCCATCTATGAGATTGGCCCGCTACGACTTGCGAGCGGGAAAAATTTTTGAGCCAACGACAACGTGACGGGACACGGCGAATCGAGGAAGCGCCCGTAACCGATAGTGCACAGTAACCGGCGGGCCGGTAACCACTCGCTCTCCGGTTTTGGCTGCTCCCTCCCCTGATCGCAGTAACACGTGCTGTCCTGCCGCGAATCAAGAATGAAGAAACATGTCGATGGTCTCAGCCCAACCGACATGAAACGCAATAGATCACGATGGATTGACCGGTCAACATGTCGTCATATTTCCTCACATGCCACGGCGTGACTTCACCGTAGCGGCGCCCTATCCCCCGACCGCAAACTATTGAAGTCCCCCGGAATTCCGAGCCACACGGAGCCGCCACACGAAAGGTGCCAAACGGCACCACGCCAGCATGAGAGCCGACCGCATGATCAGCCTGAAGAACCTCACCAAGGTCTACGGACATGGAGAACAGTCCCTCACCGTCTTGGACAACTTGGACGTCGACGTCGCAAACGGCGAAATTCTTGCCATCGTCGGCCCCTCGGGCGCGGGCAAATCAACGCTCGCCCAGTGCATCAACCTCTTGGAACGCCCGACCTCGGGTCAGGTGATCGTCAACGGTGAGGACCTAGCGCAGTTACCCGAACGCAAATTGCGTGTAGCCCGACGCCGCATCGGCACGGTGTTTCAGTCGGCGAGTTTGCTCTCCCGCCGCACAGCCGCCGAGAACATCGCCCTACCGCTGCAGTATCTGGGCGTCACCCCGGCAGAAACCAAGGCGCGGGTCGGCGAACTGCTTGAACGCGTGGGGCTCTCGCACCGCGCAAACCATTACCCCTTTGAGCTCTCCGGTGGGCAGCTGCAGCGGGTGGGCATTGCCCGGGCACTAGCCCTGCGACCGGCAGTCTTGCTCTCCGATGAAGCCACATCGGGCCTCGACCCCGAAACCACCCGATCCGTCGTCTCGCTACTGCGCCAGCTACGTGACGATCTGGATCTGGCGGTGGTGTTCATTACTCACGAAATGGATACGGTGCTGCACGTTGCCGACTCCGCCGCGCGTTTGGAAAACGGTCGGATCACCGAACAAGGATCGTTGGTGGACCTGCTTACCGACCACGACTCGGCTCTGGGACGCGCCCTGCAACCTCACCTCTCGCCGGCCGAACCCGAAGCAGGCTCAAGCCTCTGGCATGTCACCTACGACTCGCGAAAAGTACCCAGCGATTGGCTCCAGCTGGTCTCGGCCGAGTTGGGAGAACCGGTAGCCCTGCTGGCCGCCACCATCCAGAGCATTGACGGGACCAGCACCGGCAACGCCACGGTCGGACTCCGTGCCCCTGCGCACCTGGCCACCGCCGCCTTCGCCCGCCATGGGCTGCGGGCGATCCCGGGGGAACTCGCAATCGCGAACGCCGCGCTTGATCACTCGTCCGATACCCGAGCCACTGAGGATCTCCAATGGGCATAAACATTTCCTCGGCAGTCCAGGTTCACGCGCTGTCCGATACCGCGCTGGCCGAGTTGCCGTCACTTCTGGTTCCGGCGCTCGGCGAGACACTTGCGATGGTCGGCATCGTGATGCTCATTGTCATCGTGGTGGGAACCCCGATCGCCGTGGCGTTGCACAATATGGCTCCGGGCGGACTCTTCGAACGCCAAGGCACTTATTCGGTGCTCAGCTGGATCGTGAACATCGGCCGCTCACTGCCGTTCCTGGTTCTGATGGCGGCGATTGTCCCGTTCACCCGCTTCATCACCGGCACCAACATTGGCATTGCGGCAGCAGTCGTTCCCATGTCATTGGCTGGCATCCCCTTCTTCGCTCGGTTGGTGGAGAACTGTTTGCGCGATGTCCCGCTCTCGGTCACCGCCGCGGCGCGTGCCTCGGGCGGTTCGCCCCTGCAAATCATTCGCACGGCCCAGCTTGGTGAGGCAGTTCCAGCGATTCTGGGCGGGCTGACCATCAATACCATCGCGATGATCGAGTACTCGGCCATCGCTGGAACCATCGGCGCCGGTGGCATCGGCTACGTCGCCGTCACCTACGGTTACCAGCGCTTTGACAACACCGTCATGCTGGCCACCGTCATCCTGCTGATTCTCATGGTCACGATCGTTCAGCTCACCGGAGATGCCTTGGTGCGGGCAGCCACCCCGCATCTCAGCCGCCGCAAATAATCCCAGCACCATCTCACCACGCACCTCACCAGCACCACGCACCACCGACACTCGCACCCGTTCACTCGAAAGGTCCATACCCTCATGAGCACCACCGATACGAAGACTGCCCCCAGCCCCGATGACCACGGCTTCACCATCAGTAAGAAAAAGAAATGGCCATGGGCCGTGGGAGCCGTTGCCGTGACGGCTGCCATCATCGCTACGGTGGCCATCAACGCCGGCTCCGGGACAAAATCGCCGAACAATGTTGCCGGCGCAACGCTGACCGTGGTCACTGCCGAAGGCAACCACGCCGAGCAGGCCTTGGTGAACTTTGTCGCCGAGGAAGTCGCCCCGAAATATGGCATCAAGGTTGCCTTCAAGGGTCTGGCCGACTCGACCACCTTGAACCGCGCCGTATCCACCGGCGAGGTCGCAGGAACCATTTACCAGCACAAATTGTGGCTCTCTCAGGTTCTCGAGGCCAATCCGGACTTCAAACTCACAGCCGCTGTTCCCGTCTTCCGCTGGGGCTTTGGCATCTGGAGCGAGAAGTACAAGACCGTTGAGGAAATTCCGAACGGGGCCACCATTTCGCTGTACTCGGATCCGGCGAACGAGGCACAAGGTTTGTGGTTGCTCGAGCGCGCTGGTCTGATCAAGCTGGCCGACGGCGTGGATAAGTGGAAGTCGACTCAGAAGGATATCGCCGAAAACCCGAAGAACATCAAGTTCAAGCTGCTCGACTTCGCTGCCCAGTCCCGCTCCCTTCCTGACTTGGATGCCACGGTTGGCTACACCGAGTACTACGTGGCAGCCAAGGTTCCGCTGGAACAGCAGATTTATGCACCGGCAGCACCGGACGAGTTTGCCGGCCAGCTGACCATCGGCAGCGAATTCCAGGACACCGAGAATGTGAAGAACCTTGTTAAGGCCTTCCAAGATCCGGCGGTTCAGGAATTCCTGCGCACCGACCCGGCCGTCAAGGATTTACTGATTCCCATCGACGCCAAGTAGGACTTCGCGGCACTTAACAGAACCCCCGTGGTCACCGGATTCAACCGGCGACCACGGGGGTTCTGTGTGTTTCGCTGTGGCGACTAGGCGGCGATGCGGCCCGGAATGAAGCGGTCCACAGAGAGGCGACCGGCACCGAGCAGTGCAACAACTGCAGCACCGGCGGCCAGAGCCAATACCAGCTCAAAGCCGCCGACCTCAACGAAGACACCGGCCGAGGCATGGACCAGGAAGAGCGCGCCAAGCATGTTTGCGGTGAGCAGGACGGCAAAGATGCGGGTGAGAACACCGAGGATTAGGGCGATACCACCAACGATTTCGAGTGTTGCCACTACCGGTGCCACCAGAGAGGCCGCCGGAACACCCATCTGGCCGAAGGCGGCCACGGTGCCGTCGAGGGTGAACTGGAAGTACTTCTGCCAGCCGTGGGCGGCAAAGAGGAAACCGATGACTACGCGCAGGATTGTCTGGGCGGCGGTGAGTAATGAGGCGTTTTTTGCTGCAGTGTCCATGAGAATTCCTTAAGAGCTATGTCGTCGCAACCAGATTCCGGGGAATGGCTCTGGCACGGCGGCGGGGAATCATCCCGTCCGCTGGTTCCTAATAACCATGCCACATATTTTGTTGAAACTTCAAGCGAAGGAAGTGATGTTGCTCCTTAGTGCTCGTCGATGCTCTTCATGCGAGCCATCTTTTGGCAATGAGAACTCGGCCTCATCTTCGTCGAAGAGGACCTCGATGGAGGAACTTCGCTGGTTAAGCAGGCACTATTGTCGACATGTCTTCCCGCTCCACACCGCTTCGCCTTTTTGCCGCGCTCTTCTGCCTTGTCCTAGTTTCGGGATGCGCTGCCCCCTTGAGCGAAAGGTGGCAGGGATACCCATTAGGTGCCTCGCCTGACAACGTAACAGATCAAGCCATCGCGTCGCCGACGGAGCAGAAAGACCCCATCCCCGACTGCAGTCAGGTCAAATGCGTTGCCCTGACCTTTGATGATGGACCGGGCACTTACACCGAATCGCTGCTGTCGATACTTGATCGGTACAACGCCAAAGTCACCTTTTTCCTCATCGGGAAAAGCGTCATAAAGTTTCCTCACATAGCTAAGGAAGAACTGACCGAGGGACATGAAATCGGCAACCACACCTGGTCTCACCAAAGCTTGAGCCAAGTTTCCACGTCCAGAGCAGAAACCGAACTGCAAAAAGCGGATGCGGCAATCAAGGAGGCCACGGGTGAGAACCCCACGTTGATTCGCCCACCGTATGGTGAGATTCCGGAAAGCCTGAAGGAATCGCTCAAGACTCCGATGGCACTGTGGAGCGTCGACACCATGGATTGGAAGACTCGCAACACCAAAAAGACGATCAAGGCCGCAGAATCAATCACCCCTGGCTCGATCGTCTTGATGCACGACATCCACAAGTCAACCGTCGACGCCATGCCGAAGATTCTGGCCGACCTAGCCGCCCAGGGATATCACTTCGTCACCGTCAGCCAACTTATTGGCGATCCCACATCTGGCGTCGCTTACGGAACCGGCCAGCACCCCGACTCGCAGCAAAAGTTGCAGTAAGGGACAAGCCAATCGTGCGTATTATGAGATCTTTTCCAGCTCCGATGATTGAGCACCAATTCAAATCAGTACGACGGCGCACAGTGGAAACACCTATTGCACACCGGTGCTGCGTCAGAGAGATTTTTTCATCTTTGTCGTCACGGTCTCATAGCCCATGGATTCATAGAGTCCCTTGGCCGCGTGATTAAATCCAAAGACACTGAGGCCAAGAGTGCTCGCACCTTGGGAACGCGCATAGGCCTCCGCTAGATCCATGGTTGCCCGGCCCCATCCCTTGCCTCGGTGCTGCGCATCTATGACGATGTCCCAGACCCACCATGAACGCGGGTCTTCGGAGCTGTCGGTTCCGACCCAGAGATAACCGACGCTAGCTCCCTCGTCTACGACATCAAACACGGCGTTATCCATAGTCGGTGCGTCCTCGGGAAACGCTGCTTCGAGACTCTCGTGCGCACGGCGGTGCGCTTCAAATGGGGTTTCGCCAGTAGCCACAAGATCGGCTTCGTACTCCTGGCAGCTTCGTTTGAGCCATACAGGAAATTGTTGGGAACTAATGGGGATGAGCTTAACGGTCATCTGCTCAGTCTGACATTGCGCCGCAGCGGCAACTAATACCACCAGTGCCTGCGCCACACTCCACCTCACCTAAGAGCGTTGATAGCTTCGCTGTCTTCATGGCCACCTCACCTCCACCACGCACAATGAGAAATGGCCACAACATCACCGAAGAAACCTTCTCTTCGGCAATGCTGCGGCCATAACTGGTGGCGCTAGAGAACCTTGGAGAGGAACTCCTGGGTGCGCTCCTGCTGCGGGTTGCCAAACAGCTCGGCCGGCGGGCCGGATTCGCAGACCACACCGCCATCCATGAAGATCACCCGGTCACCGATTTCCTTGGCGAAGCCCATTTCGTGCGTCACCAAAACCATGGTCATGCCCGAGGCCGCCAGGTCACGAATAACCTGAAGCACCTCGCCAACCATTTCCGGGTCAAGGGCGCTGGTGGCCTCGTCAAAGAGCATGATGCCCGGGTTCATGGCTAGCGCCCGGGCAATAGCCACACGCTGCTTCTGACCGCCGGAGAGCGACGCCGGACGGGCGTCGGCCTTCTCCTTCAAACCGACGCGCTCAAGGAGCGTCAGCGCCTGTTCCCGGGCCTCGGCCTTGGTAGCCTTCTTCAGCTCGACGGGAGCCAGCATGATGTTCTCCGCCACCGACATGTGCGGGAAGAGGTTGAAGTGCTGGAAGACCATACCCACGTGGCGACGAACTTCGTTGATGTCAACCTTCGGATCGGTCACGTCAAAGCCGTCGACGACCACGTGGCCAGCGGAGATTTCCTCGAGCTTGTTCAGGCAGCGTAGCAGCGTGGACTTGCCGGAACCCGAGGGACCGATCACACAGACAACTTCGCCTTCACTGATCTCAACGTCAATGCCCTTGAGAACCTCGTTGGTTCCGAAGGACTTGCGCAGCCCCTTGACGGTGATCTTTGCTGGCTTTTTCGTTTCAACTGGTGATGCGCTCACTTGTTGAACCTCCTGTCGACGTAGTTTGCCAGCTTGGTCAAGGCCATGATGGCAACGAAGTAAATGACGCCCACGATGAGCAGGGTCTCGGTGATACGGAAGTTTGCGGCGTAGATCTGCTGGCCCTGGTAAAGCAGCTCAGTGAATCCGATAGCCAGCAGCAAGGAGGAATCCTTGAGCATGATGATCAGCTGGTTGATCAGCGAAGGAGTCATCATCTTAAAGGCCTGCGGGACAACAACCTTCTGCATGGATTTGCCGTAACCCAGGCCCAGGGAGCGCGAGGCTTCCAGCTGTCCGGGATCCACCGACTGAATCGCTCCACGAACGATCTCCGCTACATAGGCACCGGAGTTCAGCGACAGCGTCAACACGCCAGCTACCCAGATGCTCATCGGCAGACCCGTCAACTGCGGAACACCGAAGTAGAACAGGAAGGCCCAGAGCAGCAGCGGTGTGCCACGGAAGATGTTCACAAACGTGGTGGAAATTCCGCGCACCACGATGTTATTGGAGAGTTTCATGAACCCTGCCAGCAGACCCAGAACCATCGCCACAGCGAAGGAAATTGCCGTCACCAGGATCGTGTGTCCCAGACCGTTCATCAACGCGGGGATCGAATTGCCCAGTCGTTCCCAGAAGTTGCTCGGGACAGCAGAAGCCGGATCGGCAAGGTACTTATCTAAAATCTTGTCGTATTCGCCGTTGGCCTTCAGCTTGGCCAGACCGTCATTAAACGCCGCCAGCAGGGCAGGATTCTGGCCCTTGTTCACGGCGAATCCATATGAACCGCCCGGAACCTTCTCGGTCACCGTGGTCAGCCCGTTGTTTTGCGAAACTCCGTAGGCGAGCACCGGGTAGTCATCGAATACCGCTACGGCGGAACCCGACTTCACAGATTCGGCCATGGTGGCCGACTGGTCAAGGGACTTGACCGTGAAGCCGTATTTGGCGGCAATCGATTTGGCGTAGGTTTCACCTTCCGAGCCGGTCTTGGCAACCACGGTCTTGCCCGCTAGGTCCTCATAACCCTTGATGGAGTCATCCGTCTTGGCGATGGCCATCTGGACACCCGACTCAAAGTACGGTTCGGAGAAATCGTAGATGGCTTTGCGATCATCGGTGATCGACATGCCAGCGATGACACCGTCAACCTGATTAGAGCTCAGGGCAGCCAGTGCCGCGCTGAACCCCAGAGACTTGATATCAACGCTGAAGCCTTGGTCCTTGGCGATGGCCTGCAGCAGATCCATATCAATACCAACGAGCTCGCCGTTAGCCCTGAACTCGAAGGGAGCGAAGGTGGTATCTGTGCCGATGACGAAGTTTTTGCCTTCGACGTTACTGTCTGAGGGCTGGGCCATTGCGGCGCCCGCGCCGCCGAGCAGCACAAACACACCAGCCAGCCCGGCAATCACCGCCCGAAGCAAGGCCCTTGGGGCCCGTGTCTTTCTGGACTCTGTCAAGGGTCGTTCATCTCCTTAGTGTGGGATCCGCCCACGTCCTGTGGCGGTGTTACAACGCTTCATAGCCTAGAGGCTCAGGCGTGGCGGCGATAGCATCTGACATGGCAGATCATGCGCTATCGCTTAGAGACCTTATCGCAGGGCTGAATCCACCTCCAACCTCCTGATAGCTCACAGCGCTTGGTACACCCGATCCATGACCCCAACAGGGGCTGAGAAGCCCCCTAATGGCTGCCCCACACAACACCAACCGACCGAAGATCTCGGGGTTGCCGGAGCGCGGACCGCGGCACTTCAAAGACCTTGGATCCTCACCGGCGTTTGCCCTATTCACCGGTAGCGTGTCTGCACATCCGGCGAGCGCGAGCCGTGGTTATCCCGTGCCTATCCCGGCTGCCCAGTCATGGAGGGGTAGCTCGAGCGCGGTGAACTAATCGGTGGGCAGCATCGCCTAGGCGCGGAGATCAATTGGTGCTGGGGCAAGGATCGCGGGGGCTGGTGTTCACCGGGCCGTTGATTTCTGGTCGCCGAGATGGGGTTTGCTCGGATTATGGATACTCCCACCTCACGCCGGACCCTGCTCAAGGGTGCTGCAGCTTTCTCTGCCCTCGCCGCCACCTCATTCTCGGTGCCCGCAGCATTCGCCGCTCCGCAATCGGGCGCCGGCTCACTGATTTCCCGGCGCCTGACGTTGCCCTCGGGCATCTCCACCGGGGATGTTTCCACTAACTCCGCCGTGCTGTGGTCTCGGGCCTCTGGTCAGGGCCGCCTGCACGCCATCCTGCGTGCAGCCGATCAACAGGGCAATCCGCTCAAAGGCCGATTTGCCCGCACGGTGAAGCTCTCGGGTTCCCAAGCACACGCAGGAACCGACTTCACCGCCAAGATCAACGCGCGCGGTTTGCCTGCGGGAACTCGCTTTGAGATGGAGCTGTTCTTTGAGGACGAATCCGGTCGTCGTGGGGAAAGTGGCCTGGGTTCCTTCATCACCGCCCCAGCGCAGGGCAAGGGACGGAAACAAGAGTCAGCGGCACAGAGTTTTGTCTGGACCGCCGATACCGCGGGCCAGGGGTACGGTATTAATGAGGAAATCGGTGGGATGCGCGGTTACCGCCGCTATGGCAGCCACCAAGCCCGACTTCTTCATCCATTCGGGTGACACCATCTACGCCGATGGGCCCATGTCGGCGGAAATGCGCGAGCCCGATGGCAATATCTGGCACAACGTGATGACCGAGGAAGTCTCCAAGGTGGCAGAAACGCTCAACGAATACCGTGGGCGCCATCGCTACAACATGATGGATGTTAATTTGCGTGCCATGTATGCGCAGGTACCGGTCATTGCGCAATGGGATGACCACGAGACGGTGAATAACTGGTACCCCGGGGAAATTATTGAGGACCCCCGTTATACAGTGCGTGAGGTGGATACGCTTGCTGCCCGCGGTCGGCAGGCCTGGCAGGAATATATGCCCATTGCCGATGCGCGTGCCCTGCGCCCGGGCACGGGCTTTGAAGCCGCACGCATCTACCGTCAGATCAAGCGCGGCCCGCATCTGGACGTTTTTGCCTTGGACATGCGCTCATACAAGGGGAAGAACACCGCAGGATTGGAGGCCACGGAGACGGCGCTGCTCGGTGAGGAACAGTTGGACTGGCTCATTTCCTCGCTGCGCACCTCGGATGCCACGTGGAAGGTCATCGGTAATGACCTGCCACTAGGGCTGATTGTCCCCGATGGGCAGGCACAAGAGTCGATCTCCAACGCGGAGAACGGTGCCCCGCTGGGTAGGGAGCTGGAACTGGCTCGATTGCTCGCTGCGATCAAGAAGTACGGGATCAAGAACGTGGTCTTCCTGACCGGAGACGTGCACTACTGCGCTGCCCATCACTACTCCCCGGAGCGGGCAGCCTTCACGGACTTCAATCCGTTCTGGGAATTTGTTGCAGGTCCCATCAATGCAGGTTCCTTCGGCCCTAATACGCTGGATGGCACATTCGGCCCCAGGGTCGAGTTCCAGCAGGCAGGTCCCCCGCTGGGTTCCCCGCGCTCCGGTGATCACCAGTACTTTGGTCATGTTGATGTTGCCGGGGATGGATCGGAGTTCACCGTGAAGCTGATCAACGCCAATGGAGCCGAGCAGTACACCAAGACGCTGACCCCGCAGCGCTAAGCTCCCCTCCCAGGTATTACCCGCACACCCCAGCTCAGCACGGCGGTCTCTCCGAAATACTCCGGAGGGCCGCCTTGCTGCGTTGGGAGCCCAGACGCGGCCCCGCGCCACATGATGTTGTCCGCGTTGGGCGAAGCCATGGGCGCATTCGCGTAGTTGTCCGATTGAATGGAACCATGAGCCACGTCGATTCCGTACCCGCTGCCCCGCAGACCCCCAAGATTCCTACCCTCAGGACTCACCATGGGGATACCTTCAGAGATGACTACGAATGGTTGCGTGAAAAGGAAGACCCCACGGTCGTTGCGCATCTTGAGGCGGAGAACGCCTACGCCGAGGCGGTGACGGCCGATCAGGCTCCCCTGCGCGAGGCGATCTTTGACGAGATCAAGGCTCGCACCGTAGAAACCGATCTTTCGGTTCCCGCCCGTAAGCGCGGCTGGTGGTACTTCACCCGCACCGCCGAAGGCTCGCAATACGCCATCCAATGCCGCGTCGCCGCCACCGATACCGGTGATCTAGAAGTGGACTGGACCCCACCGGCCATTGAGGCCGGAATCGAGATCGAGGGCGAACAGGTGCTCCTTGATGGAAACAAAGAGGCAGCGGGCAAACCCTTCTTCTCACTGGGCGGCATGGCCGTGAGCGAAGACGGCACGCTGCTGGCCTATGCACAGGACAATGCCGGGGATGAGCGTTTTACCCTGCGCATCAAGAACCTGACCACCGATGAACTGCTGACCGACGTAATCGAAAATGTGTTCTATGGTTTGGTGTTCTCCCCCGACGGGACGCGCGTCTACTACACCGTGGTGGATGACTCCTGGCGCCCCCACCAGATCAAGGCCCACACCTTGGGCACCGATCCGGACACCGACACCGTGATCTATCAGGAAGATGACCCGGGCATGTGGCTGGGCTTTGACCTCTCGGCCGACCGCACGGAGCTGCTGATTTCGATCGGTAACTCCGAATATTCCGAGACACTGACCCTCGATTTGCTCAACGAGTCGGCCCAACCCGTCATGCTCATTTCGCGTGAGCACAAGATCCTGCACACCGTGGATCCGGTGACCCTGAATGCCGAGCGCTGCTACGTCATTACCCATGACCGCGATGCGCTGAACAACATGGTCTCGCTGCTGCGCGCCGACCAACTGACTCTGCCCTATGCGCAGCAGCGCTGGGACACGGTGATTGAACATCGGGACACCGTCAAGGTGGAGGGCACCGCATCCACCGCCACCCACCTGATCATCGCCGTCCGCAAGGACACCACCGAACGCATCGCGATCCTCCCCTTGGCGAATCTGGGCACCCCGGAGCAGCAAGAACCGGTGGAACCCTCCTTCGACGAGGAGCTCTACACCGCCGGTCTGGCCAACGCCGAACTTGATGCGCCGATGATCCGCCTGTCCTACACCTCCGACTTCACCCCGGCGCGAGTGTATGACTACACGCTGGCCGACGGAACGCTGACCCTGCGCAAGCAGACCCAGGTGAATGACTACGATCCGAGCAATTACCTCGCGACCCGCGAATGGGCCAGTGCGTCCGACGGCACCAAGATTCCGCTCACCATCCTGCGCCGCAAGGATGTCACCAAAACAACGCCACAGCCGGTGCTGATTTACGGATACGGCAGCTACGAGGCATCGATGGATCCGGGCTTCGGCATCCCGCGGTTGTCCCTGTTGGACCGTGGCGTCGTCTTTGTCATCGCCCACGTACGCGGTGGCGGCGAGCTCGGCCGCGCCTGGTACCTGGATGGCAAAAAACTGACCAAGAAAAACACGTTCACCGACTTTGTCGACGCCACCACCTACCTCATCGATTCCGGTTGGGCCGATCCAGCGCGCATTGTTGCCCTGGGCGGATCGGCCGGCGGACTGTTGATGGGCGCGATCGCTAACCTCGCCCCACAGCTCTACTCCGGGATCATCGCCCAGGTCCCCTTTGTTGACGCACTGACCTCCATTCTGGATCCGGAGCTGCCACTCTCCGCCCTAGAGTGGGAGGAATGGGGCAATCCCATCGAAGATGCGGACGTTTACGCCTACATGAAGTCCTATAGCCCGTATGAGAACGTGGCCGCCCTGCCGTACCCGAAGATTGCCGCCGTCACCTCGCTGAACGACACCCGCGTGCTCTACGTCGAGCCGGCAAAATGGGTAGCAAAACTGCGCGAGGAAACCACCGGCACCGCCCCCATCGTGATGAAGATCGAGATGGATGGCGGGCACGGCGGTGCCTCGGGACGCTATGAAGGCTGGAAGACTCGCGCTTGGGACTACGCCTTCGCTCTTGACACCTTGGGTCTGAACTCCGAAGGCGCATGAGCACACCGCACATCAGCCGCGCCCGAAGCGCGGGGTTCACCACGAACCCCGCGTTCCGGGCATTGCTCACCGCGGCTTCGGATGCCACCGGCGCTGACCTCGACGCTCTTCTCGACGAGATCAAGGACTGGGACCTGCTCGTGGTACTCGATACGGCGGGAGAACCCTCCGCGCTGGCCGTGTACCGGCGGATCAATGCCTTCACGGTGGAAATCGAGTACCTCGCCGTGGCCCCGCAAGTGCGGCACCACGGGGTGGCCACCGCCCTAGTGCGCCGGATCCAAGAGAACGAAGCAGCCATGGTCCTCGCCCGCACCGACGACGACGCCATCGGCTTCTACCGGGCCACCGGCTTCCAGATCAGCGATTCGACATCCGATCCCCGCTGGTCAGCTCGCCGCCGCTACCTCTGCGTACTGCCCCACCTTCCCCTGCTACGTCACCCGCTGACAGATGACGGCCCCGTGGAGTGGATCCATGGGGAACCGGCGCCGGCGCCGGTATTGGTGCATCCCCCATCGGCTTCCTGGCCGCAGGACTTTGCCGCGCTCGCCGAACGCATCGGCCAAGCACTGGGGCCGCGGGCACTAGCCATTGAACATCTGGGGTCTACCTCGGTGCCGGGATTGCCGGCCAAGCCGGTGATCGATGTAGTGCTCAGCGTCGCGGACCCCGAGTCCGAGGCCGACTACGTTGACGCGTTGATCGCCGCTGGCTTCATCTTCCGGCTGCGTGAATCTGGTTGGTATGGTCACCGATTGTTTGTTGCCGGGCCCGGTGAGCAGGCGGCGAACATTCATATTTTTGCTATCGGATCCCCAGAGACTTCCAGGATGCGATTGTTCCGCGATTGGTTAACTACCCATGAAACCGACCGCGAGGCCTATGCGCGTATCAAGCTTGCCAGTGCCGCACTCATTAATGAGAGTGGCGGCGGGATGGGACTGGTGATGGACTATAACCGAGACAAGGAACCGTTTATCCGCGAGCTCTACCAACGGATCCTTCGGAATGACTCGAGCGAAGCCTAACCACCGGCGAAGTTGCGGCACGGGCCGGTCCCCACCAAAGCTCACCGGCTCCGCTGGGAACCTCATTTTTCTCCGGATCTATCGTTACTGGCGCGCCAACCGATGCGAGGCATCGACACTCGGCTTCATAGCCAACACGGTAGCTATCACGGCAATGCCGCCCCCAATCCAAGCCGTCATTGCGGGGATATTGGATCCGGCAAAATTGCCCAGCCACGGCAGCATAATCGCGATGCCCGCCGCCAAGAGTTGCCCAATTTCTATGCCATAGAGGTTGGGTCCGGCGAGGTTGATCATCCCGACCACAAATAGCAAGGCACCGGCGGTGATGAGCATCGGCACCGAATCCCCCATGGCGGTCGACCATAGTGGTGTTAACGCCATGATCAAGCCAACAACCACCACTGTCCAATCTTCCCAACGTCTCCAACCACGCATTGGTTTCAGCCCCTTTGAATTTCACGATGTGCTTCGCTAGTTTCAGTCTGCCGCCGCGGACTGCTCGCCGGTAGGGACTTTCGTCCCGACCGGTGAGCTCGATTCCGACGGTCACAACCAAGGATCGGGATTGGACACTCCGTGCTGTGCGGAGAAAGTAAGTCACGTCTTGTTCCCCGAAAATTCGGCATTGTGGATCCTTCGTCTTGACTTATCTCACATTTCAGGATTACCTAATGATCGTTCGGTAAATAAATGAGAGGTCTTCCATGAGCGACACTGGCATCGATGCACAGCTGATTCATCCCATCCTGCGTAACGACAATGCAGCCAAATGGTTGGGCATCGAGGTGCTGAAGGTTTCCGAGGGACGGGCCACCATCTCCATGACGTTGCGCCCCGAAATGCTTAACGGATTCGGGATCGCCCACGGCGGGATGATCTTTGCCCTCGCCGATACCGCCTTCGCCATGGCCTGCAACTCGCACCTCGGCTCGACCGACACCATCACCGTGGCTTCCGGCGTTGATATCAACTTCCTCAAGCCCGGGATCCCGGGCCGCACACTCACCGCCGTGGCAGAACGTCGCCAACAAACCGGACGCAGCGGCATCTATGACATCCAGGTCCTACAAAGCGTCCCTGAGGCCGACGACGAGGTGCTGGCAGAATTCCGCGGCCGTTCCCGCACCATTCCCAAGCCCTCCGCAGCCGCGCCAAAACTTTAAACTCTTCCCCTCCCCACCTCGCACGTAAGGTCACATGATGAACCAGCCATCCGCTCGGATCGAACTGCCTAACCCGTTAGATCCCGAAGAAACCATGAGCCGCGATCAGATCGAATCGATCCAGCTCACTCGCCTGCAGGACACGCTGGCCTATGCCTACGACCGCGTTCCGTTGTACAAGGAAAAGTACGACACCGCCGGCGTGCACCCGAGCGATTTGAAGGAACTGGCCGACCTTGCCAAGTTCCCCTTTACCGAAAAAGAAGACCTGCGCAAGACCTACCCGTTTGGCATGTTTGCCGTCCCACAGCACGAGGTAGCCCGCATTCACGCCTCCTCCGGCACCACGGGGCGAGCCACGGTGGTCGGATACACCCAACAGGATTTGGATGACTGGGCCAAGTTGGGCGCTCGCTGCCTGCGCATCGCCGGCGTTAAGCCCGGATGGAAGGTTCACAACGCCTACGGCTATGGCCTGTTCACCGGCGGTCTGGGGGCCCACGCTGCGGCCGAACGCCTTGGCACCACGGTGATCCCGATGTCCGGCGGACAGACCGAGAAACAAATCACGCTCATCCAGGACTTCGAACCCGACGCCATCTTGTGCACCCCGACCTATCTGCTGACGATCGGTGATGCGATGAAGCGCGCCGGACTAGATCCACGTAAAACCTCGTTGAAGACCGCCGTACTTGGCGCCGAACCCTGGACGCAGGAAATGCGTCACGAACTCGAGGTCATGTTCAACATCGACGCCTGCGACATCTACGGATTATCCGAAGTGATGGGCCCTGGCGTTGCCGGGGAATCAAATCAAACCAAGGACGGCAGCCACATCTGGGAGGATCACTTCCGCCCGGAGATCATTGACGCCTTTGACCCGACCAAGGTCCTGGGCGACGGGGAGCACGGTGAGCTGGTCTTCACCTCGCTCACCAAGCAAGCGCTGCCGATCATCCGCTACCGCACCCACGACCTCACGCGGTTGCTGCCCGGCTCCGCACGTCCTGGCCATCGCCGCATGGGACGCATCACCGGGCGCAGCGACGACATGATAATCCTGCGCGGGGTCAATCTCTTCCCCTCGCAGATCGAAGAGATCGCCCTGCGGATTGACGGCCTCTCCCCGCACTTCCAGTTGGAGATCACCCGCCCCGGGCGCATGGACCAACTTGCCGTGCGCATCGAGCGTCGCGAGGAATGCAGCACCGAGCGGGCCCAGGCAGCGGCCAAGGAACTTGCCGCTCAAATCAAGATCCATGTGGGTTCCTCCTGCGCCATCGACATCGTGGAGCCGGGCACACTCGCGCGGTCCTCGGGCAAGCTGCGCCGCATCTACGATCTGCGCAATAAGTAGCGCAGCGGACACCAACATGGGCGGGCGGGAGATGGGTCACCGTTTCCCGCCCCTTGGTTTCTCACCCATCGCCATTTTCCGACCGACCGATCGTGAGAGAATGAGCAATTATGACTGTCAGCGTTAATAACTCTTCACCGACCAAGCGGGGACGTCCCGGATACGACCAGGACTCCGTGCTCTCTATCGCCGTGGAGCTATTCAACAAGCATGGCTTTGATGCCACCTCGATGGGCAAGCTCGCGGAGAGCCTAGGCATCAGCAAGTCCGCTATCTACCACCACGTTCCCTCCAAGGGTGATCTGCTGCGCTTGGCCCTCGATGAGGCGTTGATTCCCTTAGAGGCCATCGCCGAGGACGAGCGCGCCACCGTTGGCACCGCGGAGGAGCGCCTGAAGTTCTTCCTCCGCTCCACGATTCAGGTCCTCGTTAAGCGCCAGAGGTACGTGACGCTGCTGCTTCGACTGCGTGGCAATACCGAGATTGAACGTGACGCCCTGGAACGTCGCCGCGCGGTGGACCGCCGGGTATCGGATCTTGTGGTCGAGGCCCAGCAAGAGGGCTCCCTGCGAAGCGACATCGACGCACGCACCACCACGCGCCTGCTCTTTGGCACCATCAACTCGCTGGTCGAGTGGTTCAGAGAAGATGGAAACGTCACGGCCGAACAGGTCGAAGAGCACGCCATCACCATGATGTTCGATGGCTTACACAGGAACACGAAATAGGGTACGTCTCAGCAAGTCGCGCTACGATCAGTAGCTGAGGCAGCACAACGCACCCCCACCGTTTTTCTTTGTGAATAGGCAGTCATTCTTCGTGGACGTAATTTTTTACAATCTTTTTTCTCAGGCACCCGGGACCGATTCAGGCACCCAGGTAGCACTCTTTGCGATTTCGACCCTGCTCAGCTGCATTGCTCTGGTGGTACTGGCCAGAGGCAATGATCTCGGCTGGTGGGCCCAGATTCTGGCGATCTTCGCCGGCCCATTGGTGATCGCGCTGCAGTACGAAGCCTCATTACTCTTCTACGCGGTGCCGGCGTTGCTCGCTGCGGCCTTTGGTCTCTGGCGGTTCTCCCGCTTTGATGCGGCGGGGAAGTTTGGACGCAAGGTCCTCGTCCAAGGATTCAGCATCAAGTCGCTGCTGATCGGCCTGGCCCTCGTCGTCATCTTCACCGCCCTGCGTATGGGCCGCATGCTGACCGAAGGATTCATCTTCGGCGACGGAAACGCTTCGATCTGGATGTCGTTTATCGCCGAGGCAACTCTGGTGGTTGCCTTCATCGGCATCGCCTGCGGATACCGCTGGGCATGGTTGGCTGCCACCGTAGCTGGCATTGTTTATGTCTCAGTGCTCTTCGGCAACAATCCGGCGCTCGCACTGCTGGGACTGAACGTCTTCCAGGCATTGGTCGGCATCTACGGTTGGATTTCCTGGCGCTCCCTGCCCGTGGCC
This sequence comes from Paeniglutamicibacter terrestris, assembly GCF_012271785.1. Taxonomy (GTDB): domain Bacteria; phylum Actinomycetota; class Actinomycetes; order Actinomycetales; family Micrococcaceae; genus Paeniglutamicibacter; species Paeniglutamicibacter terrestris. The sequence continues at coordinate 64,775 of NZ_JAAWVT010000001.1, forward strand.
GGCAGCGCGGATAATACCGCCGCCGCAGACGCGAAGTACCCGCCGAGCCCGTACTCCGCTTAGCCAAGAACCTCGGCCACAACGTCGAATCTAGGGACTCCAGCCTTTGGCGCTGGGATCCCTTGTTGTATGTCGCTACACTGGCACGTTCACGATCTCGAGCGCGGTGATCTTCGGTGCTGGATCGGTACGTAGTCGTGCGAGCGTTTGCACGTCAAAGCGCACGGGCTCCCCCATTTCATTGAGGTACATGAGCTTTTCTCGCTCCAGCCCTTCAACGAGGAAGCCGGCCGTCAGCGCCACCCTCCCCGACGCAGGGTTGTTGGTGCGGTGAGCCAATTCCAGACGGTGCAGGCCTAAGGTCCCGAAGCAATGCTCGGCCAACGTCGCTAGCGCCGCCGAAGCCAGACCTTTTCCTCGCCCACGAGGTGAGACCCAATAAGAGATCCAGGCAGTTTGATGACGCCGATCAATGGCACCGGCCATGACATGGCCGAATGCCGTTCCGCCACAGTCGATGGCAAAGGCCACCACGTGGGAGCTATCGGGTTCGAGCCAGGGTGCCAGCCAACGTCTGGCCGCATTCTCACCATTGATGGGTTCTGCGGCCTGGGCAGCCATGTCATCAGCCTCAAAGGCGGTGATGACTGCATCAATGTCGGCGTCCGAGTCTGTCCAGGGCCGCAAGCGGGCACCTGTTGCGGGTTTCTCTTCCTTGCTCATGAAACCACCCTAGCCGCGGGATTTTTGCCGCGGCCTCCTCACTCATGCTCAACCACGCCGACCGGCTACAAATCAGGCCACACCCCGGCGTGTTCGCTGCTGAAAGTCGCACCGGGGCAACCATGCCCGGGTGCGGGCAAGCAAATCGGGGTATTTCGCGATGAAAACAAGTCATTGTGATCAACGACCCAATATGACAGAAGCGTTTCGTCCCATAATGCAGGCTTGTGGCGCGCATCATGTACATTTGCTGAAACTTGAGAATTCGTTCGACAGTGTGCGGCACAACGTAGTACCGCCCACTGCAACACTTGTCCCGCACTCCACGGAGACAGCAAGGAGCACACGCCATGAGCGCCCAAACGCTAGAAGTACAGACCGACGCCCAGAACACGGCCAATAAATCAGCTGGTCACATCATTGTGGACACCCTGGTGGCCCACGGTGTGGAACGCACCTATGTCATTCCGGGTGAAAGCTACCTCGAGGTTCTCGATGGGCTGCACCAGTCCCCCATCGAAACCATCGTCTGCCGCCACGAGGGCGGGGCCGCCTACATGGCCGAGGCAGACGGCAAGATGCACCAGCGCCCCGGCATCGCCATGGTGACCCGCGGACCCGGCGCGGCCAACGCCCACGTAGGTCTGCACACCGCATGGCAGGACTCGACGCCGATGGTGCTCTTTGTCGGCCTGATCCCCTTCGCCCACCGTGACCGCGAGGCCTTCCAGGAATTCGACATCAAGGGCTGGTTTGATACCGGCGCCAAGCGCGTGATGGTCCTTGACCACCCGGAACGCGCCTCGGAGATTGTTGCCGAAGCGATGTTCGCCGCCATGAGCGGTCGCCCGGGCCCCGTCGTTGTTGGCCTCCCCGAAGACATTATTCGCGAAATGGTCGACCCCGCCTTGCACCCGGTCATCCCGGTGGCCACCGGCGGCATGACGGTTACCGACTGGAAGCAGCTCAAGGCAGCCCTGGAAGAATCCACCAAGCCGCTGTTTGTTCTGGGTGGCAACGACTGGACCCAGGAAGGCACCACCGCTCTGACCTCGTGGCTCGAAGAGCACCACTTGCCCGCAGCCGTCGAGTGGCGTTGCGAAGGAACCATCCCCTTCAGCTCCCCGTCCTATGTTGGCCCGATCGGCTATGGCCGCCCGAAGCCCACCTATGACCTGCTCGAGGAAACCGACCTGTTGGTCTTCGTGGGCACCGTCCCGGGCGACGTTATCACCGATGGATTCCTTGTCCGCCAGGACTGGACTAAGAAGAACTTCCTAGTCACCATCGACCCGTCCCTGCGCGGTCGTTCGGGCCCGGTTTCACACCAGATCGTTTCCAAGCCCGACGTCTTCGTGCGTGATCTGGTCATGATGGACCTGGCTGACAAGCCGGAATGGAAGTCCTTCACCGATCGCATGCGCGGCGAGCAGGAAAAGTTTGCCGTTTTGCCCTCCGCCACTCCCACCGATGGCCAGGCACGCATGGACACCATGATGGCCAACCTAGTGGCCGGCCTGCCGCACGACGCCATGATCACCTTGGGTGCCGGCGAGCACACGAACTGGGCGCACCGCTACTTCCCCACCGAGGTCTACGCGGCCATGATTTCTGCACGTAACGGTTCCATGGGTTACTCGGTGCCCTCGGCCATTGCCGCTTCACTGAACTTCCCGGGCCGCCGCGTGGTCACGATTGCCGGCGATGGCGAGTTCCTCATGAACGGCCAGGAATTGGCCACCGCGGCGCAGTATGGTGCCACCCCGCTGGTCATCGTGATGGACAACCAGGAGTACGGAACCATCCGTACTCACCAGGAACGCCACTACCCCGATCGTGTTTCCGGCACTCAGCTTAAGAACCCCGACTTCGCCCTGATGGCCCAGGCCTTTGGCGGATTCGGCGTGCGCGTCGAGAAAGACAGCGACGTCCCGGCAGCACTGCAGGCAGCCCTCGAAGCCATTGATGAGAAGGGCCAGTTCGCGCTCATCCACCTGATCGTGGAACAGCGCGTCAAGGCCTATTAGGCCAGCTGCGCTCCTTTCGCGGAGGCCCACCTCCCCCACCGATTTCATTGAAAGCGGGCTGGGTGAGGTGGGCCTCCGCGTTTTTCTCTCACGATGCTCCTGATCGGAGATTCGGCGTCTTCCCGCCCTCGATAAATTGCTCGATGATCTGGGCCTCTTGGTCTGCCCGCACCCCAGAACTTGGCTTCTCATGTGGGTCTCATCAATATCGGCAATACTGGTTGTCATGGGATTGGGAAGATGGGGCAAGTGGGCGGCCGGATTGGCTGCCCTTTTGGTGTTGGGGTTTACCGCCTTTTGGGTATCCTCCGAATTATCCAATCCGCCGTCGGTAAATCTGGGGCCCGCGATCACGCTCGAGCCTGGCACGGCTACGGCCAGCCCAACGCCTTTGCCGACCACGGCCTCGCCCTCATCGACTAAGCCCAGCCCATCACCGTCGAGCAGCTCAGCCGCTCCCTCAACCTCCGCCGCGCCCGAGACCACCTCGAAGCCACAGTCCACCCCCGCGCCTCAGACCACTTCCAAGCCGAAGTCCACACCCTTGCCGACCAAGCGGGCACCGGTAAAACCGCTTCCGCCCTCCGACGCGGACGACGATGATGACGATGACGGCGATGACGATGACGACGGGGATGACGCTGATGATTAGCCTCAAGAATCCCGTTAAGTTGCTGTCCGCTACAGATAAAAAGGTACGGACCCCGCGCCGCGGATTCTCTGTGCGCGCCCGTGTTTTGGCCGGCATGCTCGGGTTAATCACGCTGGCCTTCGCCGTCACCGGAACGGTGGTCTACCTCTTGCAGGTTAGCTCCATGGATGCTCGTATTGACGACTCACTCAAGCGCAGCGTGCAAGAATTCCAGGTCTTGACCGATCGAAGCAGCCAGATGGCGACAACCGTCGAACCGCTCACGGCCGAGGCACTCCTGTATGCCGCAATGCAACAGACCTTGCCCGCGAAAAATGAGGGAATGCTGAGTCTGCTTAACGGTTCGGTGCGCTGGACAGCCCCCGAGATTGTGAAGATGCGTCCGGAAAATGACCCGGGGTTCATCGACTGGGCAGTGCATCAGGCCCCAACCGACCGCGTGATGCTTCAGACGGTGCCGACCAGTCAATCCATCTATCGGGTGGTGAGCATTCCGCTATCCCTTGAACGCGATCAATCGACTCCACACTTGTTCTTTGCCTACGATTACACGGCCGAAAAGCGCGCTTTGAATCAGGGCTTCATGATGTACCTGCTGGTCGGGCTCGTCATTCTGCTGGGAGCCGGAGCCGTCGGCTGGCTACTGGTTGGCCGCCTCTTGCGCCCCGTTACGCTATTGCGCGACACCGCCCGGCAGATCTCCGAATCCGATCTGTCCCAACGCATCGAAGTGGTTGGCCGGGATGATTTGGCTGAGCTCACGATCACCGTCAACGCCATGCTGGACCGCGTTCAAAACGCGATGATGTCCAAACGCCAGCTCCTGGACGATGTTGGCCACGAGCTCCGAACACCCGTCACCGTGATCCAGGGTCATTTAGAACTGATGGATGTTAATGACCCCCATGATGTTGGCCAGGCACGTGAGATCGCGATGGCGGAACTGGACAGAATGTCTTTCCTCATCAATGATCTGGTCACCCTCGCCACCTCCAACAGCGACGGCTTTGTCCAGCTCGCACCCACCAATGTCGGAACCCTGCTCGATGACTTACTGGACAAGGCCCGGACGCTTGGTCAGCGCAATTGGCGCATCGGAAACAGGGTGGAAGCCACCGCCGATCTTGATGCCCAGCGCATCACCCAAGCGATGCTTCAGCTGTGTTCCAACGCGGTGAAATTCTCCGCCGTCGGGTCCACAATTACCTTCGGAACTAACATCGCCACCGAGCAGCACAACGGATCGGTACTGCGTTTCTGGGTACGCGACGAGGGAATCGGCATAGATGCATCCGACCAAGATCGCATCTTCGAACGGTTCGGGCGCGGTCAGAATTCCAAACGAACCGAAGGTTCCGGCCTGGGTTTGAACATTGTCTCGGCCATTGCCGAAGCTCACCGTGGAACCGTTGGGGTCAGCTCCGATGTCGGCATCGGTTCAACATTCGTCATAGAGATCCCCACAACACCGCAGAAAGAAGAAGATGAGCCGAATACTGATCATTGAGGACGAAAGTCGGATTAGCTCCTTTGTTGCCAAGGGACTCAAGGCTGCCGGCTATATACCGACAGTGGCCGACACGGGCAAGGAGGGTGGCTATCTAGCCCAAATTGGCGACTTCGAACTTATCATCCTTGATATCGGGCTGCCCGACGAGGACGGATTCTCCGTCCTGTCACGCATTCGAAGCACCAACGTTGACACCCCTGTCATCATCCTGACTGCCCGTTCGAGCATCGAGGACACCGTGGCTGGGCTCGAAGGTGGAGCGGATGACTACATGGCTAAGCCATTCCGCTTCGAAGAACTCTTGGCCAGGGTCCGCCTGCGGTTACGTCCGCAGGCCACTGCCATGGAAGACCAAGTGATACGAGTGGGACCACTGGAACTTGATTGTGGCAGCCGCCGCACCCGCTTGAACGGTCATGAGATTGACCTCTCCGCCAGGGAATTCGGTCTGGCCGAGGCATTCATGCGGAACCCGGGCCAAGTCCTCAGCCGTGAGCAGCTGCTCTCCCGTGTGTGGGGCTACGACTTTGACCCCGGATCAAACGTCGTGGACGTTTACGTGCGCTATCTGCGCAACAAATTGGGCGCAGAATGGTTCACCACAGTTCGGGGTATGGGTTATCGTTTCGAGGACCCCTCCTAAAAAGGCTCCTCATCCCGATGGCATGATCCCCTGACCACCGACGTATCATCCCAAAATAGCGACCGCGACGACCAAATATGGTTGTTGGGTCATCGTGCCAGCAATTGAATTATCTCGAGAATGATGTCTTGCGCAAACGGCAGATCGATGACAAATTAGTCAATCTTGCGGAGCCCGATCGTCAAGGCTTTCACGCAACATTTGCGTGTTTCTTGAGGAGTATTTCAGCCGCTCAAAGAAGCCAAGACCTTCAAGTAGTGGATGCCCTTTCCATAAAATTCCTGGAGCTACGAGCGCGCCGGTAATCCCTGAAATTCCAAACAACGTCGACTGGTTTGAATTCAGTGCAGGAATAAGGTTGATGAAGTAGATGCACGCCAGCATAACCACCGTTGCTGCGATCATCGGCACTAAGCGGAATTTGGGGATCTGAGTGCTAACCCAGAGCATGCCAACGGACAGCCCAACGATTATTATCAAGGCGTAGCTCATGCAGTCACCCTACCCTTTGGCATGCTCGGCAATCCGCTAAATAGTTCCGGGCCATCCGATCACACGCGTCAGGCCGGAGTCCGCTGCTCACCTTTGGCGTGTACGTCCTTGCCTCTAGTCGCTATGCAGCGCTTGCTGCAGACGGGGCTGATACCGGCGAAACAGGTGACTGTGCAGAAACGGGCGACACCGGCGAAACAGGTGACTGTGCAGAAACGGGCGACACCGGCGAAACTGCTGACTTTGCAGAAACGGGCGACACCGCAGTCTGGGCCGACACCGGAGACGTCGCTGATTTCGCAGACACGGCCGACGGTGCAGAAGTTTCCGCCGCGGCGGTCATTTGTCCTGAGGCCGAGGAATTCTGCTGTATTGACTGCTCTTGGACAACCACCGACTCTTTGACGGGAACAGCTGGCTGGGCGACGGCGGCACCGGCTCCGATGGCAACTACGCCCAGCGCTCCGGTAATGGACCAAAATGTGCGTGACTTCTTCATGGTGTCTAACCCTTCATTCGTGGCGATGTTCTTATGATGTTTCCATCATGGCCAATGAAGATGAGGTGAAAGGGAGAGCCGAATGAGAAGCTTCTCATCTTTCTCGCTAGCTGGCCCGAACCAAGAATTCCTCGGCTAGTTTCAAGCGATCCATGGCTACGTCGTGCCAGTCGGGATTCGTTTCATCACGGGCGCCTGCCACGAGGGACAAGACCACGCACCCCGCCCGGGCATACAACCCCTGCGCTGCTACGCCACGTGATTCCAGCTCCCGCCCAAAGAATTGGGCATAGCGCTCCAGGTAATCGTCCACCCGCTTGTATCGCGCGTCCAAGCTGGGCAGCACCGCCAGATGACCGAGGAAGCAGGCCAGATCATCAACGAGATAGCCGGGACCTGCTGAGTCGATGTCCAAGAGCCCCGAAATCTGTCCGCTCGTGACAAAGATATTGGCCTCATAAAAGTCCCCATGGCTGGGCACTAATTTCCCGCGGTTTGCGGTTTTTAGGACCATGGCCAGTTCTTGGCTCAGGGCACCGATGCGCGCCGCCTGATCGGGCACGGCGGTTTGCGCAGCATGGCCGTACCAATCCATGCGGTCGGACCAAGCCGGCCGAGCGGGAAATTCCATGAGTGCTTCCGGTAGTGAGTCAAGGAGCTCGATGATGTGTTGCGGGTCTAACGACAGGTCGGCTGCTGCCATCAGGTCTTCGGCCAGCGGCACCCCGTTAGCCCGATGAAAAGCCACAACGCCCTGCACCGGCGGCCCAGCGGGTCGAGATGCCGGGATTCCAGCACGCAGTAGTGTCAGGTGCTTGTCGTAGAGAAGCTGTGCGTCCTTGCGCAGGACCTTGAGAAACAGGTCGTCTCCGTCATCGAAGTGCGCCAGCAGGACCGCACGGCGCAGCGGGCGGTAGGCCAAGGTCTGCAGCTTCGACAGGGACTGGCCGTTACCCCAGTTCGCTTCGACGAGTTCGGGGGTAGTGGCCAGCGCCAGACCCGGCAGCAGCGGGTCTGCCGGATGCAACCAGATGATGACGGTTCCCCGTCCGCTGTCCAGTTGTACGGTGCCGGCGGGTACGGAGCTGAGGGCTTCTGCGGTAGCCCCAAGATAGAGATTTGTTGAGCCGTTGGTGGCTGTGAAGACCCCCGATACCCCGGCTCCGGGCCGGTGGTGTAGCTCCGCGAGGGTGACGGTGGCTTCGTCGAGGCCCATGGGACGGACCACGTCGGTCAAGATTTCGGTGAATTCGACGGATTCGAAGAAGTCGATCTGCTCGCGTTCTGTCCACGAGGTAGCTTCGTGAAGCGCTTGTGAATTCATTAACCCTCGTTCCTGGTGCCAACGGTCGGTTCGCTCGGTTCGCGGACCGTGTGCATTCGTGTTCTCTGTCGTTACCCTCTCACATCCGACACACCCGCGGACACGGCGAGCAGTGTGGGCGCGTCACGATGGCTGATGGGAACAACAAAGGCTGGCCGCGCGCACTCCAGAGGGGTGCTGGCGGCCAGCCACTGTTGTTGTCCGGCGAGGTGAGGCAGCCAGGTGCCTAGGCCCAGTTGGCGTAGGTGGTGTTTTCCTTTTCCACGAGAGTCAACACATCATAGGTAGCCACGATCTCGCCGTCTTGGTTGTTGATCACGGCATCCCAGGCAACCTCTCCGTATTCGTCGGTGACGCGCGGGGTGATCTTCTTGGCCGTTAGCGTGACTCGGATGGAGTCGCCATCCGGCACCGGGGTGATGAAGCGCAGGTTCTCCAGGCCGTAGTTGGCCAGCACGGGTCCCGGTGCTGGCTGGACAAAGAGTCCCGCCGCCCACGAGACCAAGAGGTATCCGTGCGCCACGATGCCCGGGAAGAACGGGTTGGCTTCAGCGGCGGCACGGTCGGTATGCGCGTAAAAAGTGTCTCCGGTTTCGTTGGCAAATGCGGTGATTTCTTCGAGGCTGACCACACGCAGCGGCGAGGCGAAGGCATCTCCGATCCGTAGTTCGGCCAACGACTTACGGAAGGGGTGAATGGCCCCTTCCACGGCGCCAAACGCAGCATCCCCAGCGATCACGCGGTCGGCACCGGTGTGCCAGATACCGGTGACGGCGGTAAGCATGTTGGGCGAGCCTTGGATGGCGGTGCGCTGCATGTGGTGCTTGACCGAGCGGATGCCGCCGAGTTCCTCGCCGCCGCCGGCGCGACCCGGTCCACCATGAACCAGATGCGGAACCGGGGAGCCATGGCCGGTGGAGCTGCGCGCGGTTTCACGGTTAAGCATGTGGACACGGCCGTGGTGCGAGGCAATGCCGGTGGTGAGGACGCGCGCAGTATCGGGATCATTGGTGCACACGGTGGCCACTAGCGATCCCGAGCCCTTGGCGGCCAAGCGGATGGCGTCCTCGAGGTCCGAATAACCAATGACAGAGGACACCGGTCCGAATGCTTCGAGGCTGTGTACCGCTTCGTTTTCGACGTCGTCCCAGGTCAACAGCAGTGGAGACATGAACGCTCCCGCATCAACCGTTTTTTCCTCGCCGTGCGTGGTGCGGACCACCGGGGCGTCGAGTGTGCCGTAGGCGATTTCGCCGCCTGCTGCGATCATGGCTTCGACTGCGGCTCGCACGTCTCGCAACTGCTCCAATGATGCCAAGGCGCCCATGGTGACGCCTTCGGCGCGCGGATCACCAATGACTACGCGCTCGTTGAGGCGATCGCCCACCGCCTTGACCACATCGTCAACCAGCGCAGCTGGCACAATGTTGCGGCGGATGGCCGTGCACTTCTGACCGGCCTTGGAGGTCATCTCCGTGGTGACGGCCTTAACGAAAGCGTCGAATTCCGGGGTGCCCAGCACCGCGTCGGGACCCAAGATAGCGGCATTAAGCGAGTCCGTTTCGGCGGTGAAGCGCACTCCCCCATTAATGACGTTGGTGTGGGATTTTAATGCGGAGGCGGTGGAGGCGGAACCGGTGAACGAGAGCATGTCGCGGTAGTCCAGCACGTCAAGCAGGGTGCGGGCGGATCCGGAGATTAGTTGGAGCGAGCCCTCGGGCAGGATTCCTGACTCAACGATCAGGCGCACGGCGGCCTCGGCGACATAGCCGGTGGGTGTGGCTGGCTTGGCAATGGTCGGCACTCCGGCGATAAAGGCGGGTGCGAACTTCTCGAGCATGCCCCAGACCGGGAAGTTGAATGCATTAATTTGGGCCGCGACCCCGGGGATGCGGGTGTAGATGTGTTCGCCGGCGAAGGATCCGTCGCGGGAGAGCACCTCCATGGGCCCGTCGAGGATGACGTTGGAGTTTGGCAGTTCGCGTCGCCCCTTGGAGGAGAAGGTGAACAGCACGCCGATGCCGCCGTCGATGTCGACCATCGAGTCAAATTTGGTGGCGCCGGTTTGGTAGGAGAGTATATAGAGCTCTTCGCGGCGTTCGTTGAGGAACTGCGCCAACTCCTTGAGCTTTAGTGCTCGTTCGTGCAGGCTGAGTTTGCCCAGTTCGCGCTGGCCGACGGTGCGACCATAGTCAACAACTGCCGCCAAATCAAGCCCGTCGCTGTTGACCGTGACCAGTTCCGATCCGGTGTTGGCGTCAAGTACAGCGGTGCCGCCGGTGATCTCGGCGGGGGTCCACCACGAGTTTTGGATGAAGCTGGGAACCAGTGGAGCCATGGGAGTTGTCGTCATCGACGAAATCCTTCCTGAACGATCGGTCAGTATTAGCAACCACAGTACAGTATGAGTTGAAACACCACGAGCCTCGGGCTTGATCCAGCCCTAACATTCAGGAGAAGTACAGCATGAACGCAGTGCAACCAACCGCACCTACCGCAGCATCCTCCATTGATGGGGTCTGGCAAATTGCCCTAGGTGAATTGGATATCAAGATGGGCATCAAGATCATCGAGGAATCGGTTGAGCGTGTGATCGCCACGATGCCGGTGGAGGGAAATCGCCAATCCTTCGGACTGCTGCACGGAGGCGCATCGTTGGCAGTAGGTGAAGCCGTGGGTTCCTGGGCTGCGGTGAAACACGCTTCAACGATGGGGAAATCGGCGGTGGGCGTTGATGTGTCGGCAACTCATCACAAGAGTGCCCGCAGCGGTCTGATCACCATTACGGCGACACCCATCAGCCTGGGTCGGCGCATGGCCAGTCATGAGGTCATCATCGAGAACGAGGCAGGCGAGCGTTTGTGCACCCTGCGGATCACGAACCTGATCATCGACATCAAGAAGTAGTTCAAATTCCGAATCCATCAACTTGATCATGTGATTGACAAAATTCAATGACTTGTGGTGTTCTAGGAACACCACAATAAGCAACTATCCAAGGAGGAACCCGATGAGTGTCCTAACGATGACCCCGGTACTTACTCTTCTTTCCTCCAGGAGTTGCTCAAGCAATGCAGAAAAACCGAAACACCTTCTCTCCAGAAACCTTTGAACCTCGTTCACCCGGCAACCGAACTAAACGTTCGGATCGTGCGGACGACTGGAATTACCTTGATGATCAGCTGTCCGAAGACCAACGCTGGTCGACGTGGCCGGCAACGGAAAAACTCATGCGTGGCCCCGCGCCCTATCCGGAATTTGTCATCGAAGACGCCGGCGCCATCGATACCGAACTCGGCATTCTCAAAACGGGCAAGGAAGCAGACGTCTTTCTGATAGAGCGAGCTACACCCGAGTACGGAACGCTACTGGCAGCCAAACGTTACCGTGGCCTCGAGGAACGAACCTTCACCAGATCCTCTACCTACACCGAGGGCAGGAGCGTGAAGCGCTCGCGTGATGCCCGCGCCCTGAAAAATGGCAGCACCTACGGTCGACTGGTGGAGGCATCACGATGGGCCGATTCCGAGTGGCGATTCCTGCGAATGTGCTTCGAAGCAGGAGCTCCTGTTCCCTATCCGGTGCAAATCATGGGCACCGAGATCCTGATGGAATTTGTCGAGGACCCAGAATTCCCCGGGGCGGCAGCACCGCGGTTGCAAAACACCCATCCCGACCCACAACGTCTGCAACGATACTGGGACCAAATCGTCGCGGCCATGTTGGTTTTTGCCCGGCTCGGCTTTGCGCATGGCGACCTTTCGCCATACAACATCTTGGCCGCCGGTGACCGGATCGTGGTCATAGATCTTCCACAATGTGTTGATCTAGCGGGTAACGATCGAGGCACCGAGTTACTTGACCGTGACTGTCAGAATATCTGCACGTGGTTCCAGTCCCGCGGCCTAAAAGTGGACAGTGACGAGCTGCTGGCGGAGTTACTGGCGGAGGCTTGGTGAGGTAGTCGAGTCGTGCCGCCGAACGGACAGCTTTAAGCCACCTTTGACAGCTCAACCGTGCTGGTATCGGTGTCAGTGGAGGACTATGGTTGTGCCACCATTCTGCTTGGGCCGCCCATACGGAACTTTCCACTCGCACCCAGCTGTTGAGGCAGCGGCCACGTGGCCCCGATCGGCCTTCACTCAGTAAGCACCTTGAGCAATTTCCAGAAAGGACTTTTACCTTGCGTACCGCATACAAGGTTGTTGCTCACATCATTGCCGCATTTGTTGTGGTCCAGGCCGCGTTAATCGCCTGGGGCACGTTTGACGTTATTGGAATGATTACCGCCGGAAATGTTCCGGACGGCCCACCGCTGGCCGGAATCATGCATGGCATGGTAGGGATGTACGTAGTCCCGGTGTTGGCGCTAGTCTTGTTGGTCATCGCACTTTTGGCCCACGCCGGTCTGAAGTGGTCCTTGTGGCTACTGCTCGCCGTCGCGCTGCAAATTTCTTTGGCTTTCATGGCATTCGAGGTCGCTTGGGTGGGGATCCTGCATGGCTTGAACGCCTTTGCCGTGATTGCCTTGGCCGAGGTTGGCGCACGGGCCGTGGCACATGCCCCGGTACATGTGCCTCATGCTCGGAAGATCATGCGACCGGCCGTGTAGTGCCTCGTTGCATTTCCCATTCACGATCCGTGGCCAGCGCGGCGAGGAATTCCTCGTCGTGGCTGGCCACCACCATGGCACCGGCAAATGATTCCAACGCCGAGAGCAGCTGCTCAATGGTGATCATGTCAAGATTGTTGGTCGGCTCATCGAGTATCAGCAACTGCGGGGCAGGCTCGGCCAGCAGAATCATCGCCAGCGCCACCCGGAACCGCTCCCCGCCCGACAGCTGAGCTACCGGTTCATCAACGCGCGCTCCCCGAAAATGGAACGCTGCTAACTTATCCCGCAAGAACCGCGGCTCCACACCTGGCGCGGAAAGCCGGAGGTTTTCCAACATACTCATTCCGTCATGGAGCCCCACCCAGTCCTCCCCTCCCCCGGCAGCAAGTCGCTGACGCAGGAATCCGACCGGCACCCGCGATCGCGTCTGGAGCTGATTCAGCAACGTCGACTTTCCCACGCCGTTTCCACCCACCAGGGTTATGCGTTCTGGTCCCCTGATGCCCAGCATCGAGTCCTCGTCCAGAGGCTCGCCGTCTTCGAGCACGATGCCGCGACTGATCACAGCGACCGGCAGCTCAACCACGCTGCGCCCGGCGGGAACGCGGGTGTGCGGCAGTTCGATTCCGATGCGCAATTCCACGGGTAACCCATTACGGGCCTCTTCGAATTCCGTGCGGGCTTCTGACTCATGAGACTTCATGATGCCGCGGTTCTTCGCCGCGGAAACTTCTGCCTTATTGCGCAACGAGTTGGCCAGGATCTTTGGCATGGATTCCGCTGCTTTCTGCCCTTGTTTGGAACGCCGAGCGATTTTGGTTTCGGCCTCGCGGCTCTGCCGTGTCTCGAGCGCCAACTTGCGGCGCGCATCGCTGAGCCTTCTGGCGGCACCTTCGCGTTCGTGACCCAGGGATTCCTCCCTGGAATCCCAATCGCCGAAGCGCACCAGATCCATCCTCTCGGCACGCTGGGCGCGCACGTTGACCGGGCGCAGCTCGATGAGGGAATCGAGCATCTTCAGCAGTGTCTTATCGTGGGTGGAAACCAGCATGGTTCCCGAGAAGCGTTCAATCATCTCGTAGAGTCGGTGGCGGGCGGAACGATCAAGGTTATTCGTCGGCTCATCAAGTAAGGCGATTCCACCGCCGCGGATTTCCATGCCGGCCAGCGCCACTGCCATGGTCTCCCCGCCGGACAGGGTACCGACGGTGCGCCGCAGGAATTCGGGTGTCACCTCCGCATTCAGGTAGCCGTTTAGCAGTGCGGCTGACCGCTCCTCGAGGTCCCAGTCATCACCAACCAGATCCATATCCTGGGTCAGGTCCTCGGTCCTGTTGTCCAGAATTCGGTGCAGCGCCGCCAGGGTGTCAGCGATGCCCATCAGGCTTGCCACGCGTCGGCTGGTGTCCAGGACAACGTCCTGCGCCAGGTAGGACGGGCGCGCGTGAGTATGGACTGTGCCTCGTGTGGGCTCGAGTTCTCCGGCGATCAGCCGAAGCAGCGTGGATTTGCCCGATCCGTTGGGCCCGATCAGGCCCGTGGTGCCACGGGAGAATGTCGTTGAGACGTCATCAAAGACGGTTCCGCCATCGGGCCATGAAAAGCCTAGGCGGTCAATAATGATGGGGTTTGGGTGTTGCATGGTGGTTCTCATTTCGGCGAAGGATGCGCCGAAACATGACCACAACCTCAAGCTGCCCCGCGTTCGGGGTGGAGATCATGGTGTTTCCTTGGCGCGATTAGGCGAAGGCGAGAACTAGCAACACGTCGTGGTCCTGACGAAAGACAATGGGACCCCTCAATCCTGCGGCCGAGAGACCACGACTGTCAAATGTCCGGCCTGCACAGCCAGGGAATCCACCTAGGTTATCGACCGGCGACCAGCCTCGATTCCTGCTCAGCGCTCGGGCTCGGGCTCGAGCTCGAGATTAGTAAACCGATCCCCCGCATCCCAGTGCAGGGGAATGCTCGGTGGGCGTAGCTGGATCCTGCTCAATCCGAAACTGCTCGGATTGTTATCTCAGAGACTCACCAAGGTCATCTTTTATTGCCTAGGCTCAGGTCATGAACCGAATCCTCTGGATGGTGGCCGGCCTCGCGGGTCTGGGACTGCTGCTGACGGCTTGCGTACCCCTTGACGAGAATTCGGCGGATCCCATCACCCCTTCCAGTTCCGCGGAACCGGTTCTCCCGCCTCACATCACAGCGTCTTCGCAAGCGCCGGAATTGCCGTCGCAGTTAAGCCCTACCGCCGGGTTGGAACAACGAATCACCGCATTGCATAAGTCCTCCGTTGCCTACCAAGTGCAACAGGGAAAACACCCTCTCGACTATGCCGTGCCCGGGAGCGAACGGGTGCTTCTGGCCGAACGCCTTGCCCAAGGCATGCGCTTTGAGTTGCCCGAAAAACAGTCGGGCGACACGATCATCATTGAAATGACGTGTTCGGAGAGAACCGATGCTCGTTTTGAGGCCTACGACGTGACGGGGCGGAGTGTCGGAGGCGGTAACTCTTCTTGCTCCCCAGAGGGGCCCTCCGGCTTTAGCTTCGGCATATCGGAGAATCATCCTGCCCGCCAGATTGAAGTCAGTTACGTGAAGGAGTCCTTCATGGAGTTGAGCGCCACGACCTTCACCTCAGCTGAGGAGAAACACCCCGCCGGGAACTGACACGCACATGGCACCACCCGAGGTGAGATCGTGCGGGATGAAGCCTTGGGACAACTTTGCGAAGTGTGACGCGTGCGTTGGGGCCCACGGCACCCGGTGGTGGGTACAGGTCAGCCGGACGGACACTATTGCCCGCCCGACTAGGGGTTTATTGGTTGTTGATTGAACTTAAGTTGTATTAACACCCTTTGGCATGCCTTTAATGTCACGTCACGAGTTAGGTAAGCATAACCTTTGCTTGCCGTCTCGTGGCGATCCCCGATCTTAAAGGAGCCCCATGACGCCCCCACGTCCCCTGGCGCAGACCCTGTCCACACCGACCGACATCGCCGCCGAGTATTTGCTCGACAGCAACACCGCCGAACGTATGGCCGAGGAATTCGGTGCCGCGGCTCAGCTTGCGGCACGATCCATCGCGGCGGCCAGCGGCCCCACTACCGGACCACGTCCCGCTGCATTGCGCGCTCGGCTTGATGCCGTAGACCTGCGCGCACCACTGGGAAGCACCGCCGCTGCGCTTGATGAAGCGACCGAGCTTTACCTGCGCGACGCCGTGTACTTCCATCATCCGCGTTATGCAGCGCATTTGAATTGCCCGATCGTGCTTCCCGCCATTGCCGCCGAAGCCCTAGTCACCACCGTGAATACCTCGATGGACACGTGGGATCAGAGTGCCGGTGCCACACTCATCGAACAGCGTCTGATCGACTGGGCGGCGTCCTTGGCGGGCCTTGGCCCCGACGCCGATGGTGTCTTCACCAGTGGCGGTACGGCCTCAAACCTGCAGGCCATGTTGCTGGCCCGCAACACCGCCACGGCACGACTTGTGGGGAGTCTGCCCGAACGACTGACCGGATTGCGGATCTATGCCTCCGCCGACAGCCACTTCAGCATTTCCACCTCCGCGTCCCTGCTGGGGCTGGGCGCCGAGGCAGTGGTTTCCGTCCCCGTTGACGAGCTTCACCGAATGGATGCGCACGCACTGGCACTCGCCCTGGAGGCAGACCGGGCAGCCGGATTCTGCGCCATGGCCATCGTGGCGACGGCCGGTACCACCGACTTCGGGGCGATTGATCCCCTGCACGACATTGGTGCCCTCGCGGCCCAGTACGGTGCCTGGTTCCACGTAGATGCCGCCTACGGTGGCGGCTTACTCGCCTCCCCCCGGCACCGCGACATGCTTACCGGAATCGAGGCGGCGCACTCCGTGACGGTTGACTTCCACAAGTCGTTCTTCCAGCCCATCGGCTCGAGCGCCATCCTGGTGCGGGACCGCGCGGCATTGGCGTTGGTCTCGCACCACGCCGAATACCTCAACCCGGCCGCCGAGGCGGGACGCGCACCCAATCAGGTCGACAAGTCCTTGGCCACCACCCGCCGCTTTGACGCGCTGAAACTCTGGGTGACATTGCGAACCCTTGGCGCCGACGCGCTGGGTTCCATGTTTGATACCGTCATGGATTTGGCCACGGCTGCGGGTGAAATTGTCACCGCGCATCCCGAGCTGGAGTTGGCCGCTGAGATCCAATTGAGCACCGTGGTCTTCCGCTATGTGCCGCAGGTCCCCGAGACCGGCGGGGAACCGCTGAGCAATAAGATCCGCAGCGCACTTTATGACTCGGGCGAAGCCATGGTTGCCGCCACCACCATCAATCAGGTGCGCTACCTTAAGCTAACGCTGTTGAACCCGCAGACCACCATCAACGACGTCACCGCCATCCTTGAGGCCATCGTGAGCCACGGCCGTAGATTGTCCGGCGAGCGCACACCGATGGAGGTGTCGGCATGAGCATCACCGCATTGGATACCGAACGCATCTACGACGCCATTGGCATTGGCGCCGGCCCCTTCAATCTCGGCTTCGCGGCCCTAGCCGATCCCGTTTACGGGTTGGAGGTGCTGGTGCTCGAGAGTGCCGAGGAATTTGCGTGGCACCCGGGCATGATGCTCGAGGGAACTCACCTGCAGGTTCCCTTCATGGCTGATCTGGTCACCATGGCCGATCCGGCGAACCCGCTGTCATTCCTGAGCTACCTCAAGGAGAGCGGGCGCCTCTACTCGTTCTACATTCGCGAGAACTTCTACCCGCTGCGCGAGGAGTACAACAACTACCTGCGCTGGGCCGCGGCCCGCCTGCCCTCGGTACGCTTCGGCGCCCATGTGGCGGCCGCCCGCTTCGCTGACGGGGTCTACGAGCTCGACGTGCATACCAGCGACGGCGTGCATACCGTACTCACTAAGCATCTGGTGTTGGGTACCGGCACCTCCCCGTACGTTCCCGCTTCCGTTCCCGAATGTGTGATCTCCTCCCCGGCAGCTGTACATACCAGCGGCTACCGCCCGGCGCGCGAAACGATCGCATCCGGCTCCCGCATTGCGGTGGTGGGCAGCGGGCAAAGCGCCGCGGAGGTCTTCGCCGACCTGCTCGGAAGTCTGCGCCCGGATCAGCACCTGCAATGGGTAACACGCTCTGCGCGCTTCTTCCCGCTGGAATACACCAAGCTGACCCTCGAAATGACCTCTCCGGAGTACATCGATCACTTCCACTCACTGCCGCAGGGTACACGCGATGCGTTGTCCGCCAGCCAGAAGGGGCTGTACAAGGGCATCAATGCGGATCTGATCGACGAGATCCACGAGATGCTCTACCGCCGACAGGTTTCCGGGCATGCTCCGGTGACCCTCCGCGCCGCAACAGCCCTGCAAGGGGTGGAGCACCGCGACGGTGCCTTGCACATCAACCTGCGCAATCAGGACGACGGCGGGGAATTCTCCACCGTCACGGACACCTTGGTATTGGCCACCGGCTATACCTACCGCGAACCGGAATTTCTCACCGGACTCGGGGACCGCGTCAACAGGCTGCCCGACGGGCGTCTGGCGGTGGATCGCAACTATGCCATCAGTCCCGCCGGCGACATCCTCGTACAAAATGCCGAGCTGCACACCCACGGTTTTACCGCCCCGGATCTCGGAATGGGTGCTTACCGCAATGCGGTGATCATCAACCGCATCCTGGGCCGCGAACACTACCTGGTAGAAAAACGCATCGGCTTCCAGCACTTCGGTAGCCCCGAGGCAGCTACCAGCGCCCAACCTGCCCCCGCACTTTTAGGAGCCAGAGCATGATCTCCACCCTTGAACGTCTCACCATCCCCGCAGCTACGGACTTCACCCTCCGCCGCTTTGACCCACTCACCGACTCGGCGCTGCTCCACGGCTGGGTGAATACCGAACGTGCCAGCTACTGGGGAATGCTGGGCTGCACCCATCAACAGGTGCGCGACGCTTACGAGGCCTTGGAGGCCGACCCGCACCACCACGTACTTCTGGGTCTGGAAACCGCCCACGGGCATGAATCCGCCGCGACCCCTGCCTTCCTGCTGGAGCACTACGCCCCCGAGCATTCGGTGCTGGCCGGGCGCTACGCCCACCAACACGGTGATGTGGGAATGCATCTGCTGCTCGCTGGCCCCGGCACCGACGGTCCCCTACCGGGATTCAGCGCAGCGGTCATGGAAGCCGCACTGGCCCACCTCTTTAGCGATCCGGCGGTGCTACGCGTGGTGGTTGAGCCCGACGCAGCCAACACGGCCATCCACTCGCTGAACTCGCGGCTCGGGTTCCGGGCCCAGCACCGCATCAAGTTGCCGGCCGGCCCCGATACCCCGGCCAAAACCGCGCTGCTGTCCTGGTGCACTCGTGCCGACTTTGTGGCGGCCACCGGGCGCGCCTCCACCGTCACCGCACACCTATCCGCCGAACGTTGGGAGGTAGCCAACCGGCATCTGCTAGCCAAGGCCATCGCCGAGTTCACCCATGAGCGGATCCTCACCCCCGAAGCCACCGAGACGGGCTGGCTGGTGAATTACGGCGATCATCAATACCGTTTCACCGCCACGCGGCACCAGCTAGAGCATTGGATCATCGACCCGGTTTCGCTCTCTGTACAGATTCAGGGACGGGACGCCGCGGTTGATGCGGCCGGCTTTATCCTCACCTTCCGCGAAGTCTTGGGCATCTCCGCCGCACAACTGCCGGTGTACCTCGAGGAAATTAGCAGCACCCTCGCCTCACATTGCTACAAACAATTGCACTCCACGCTCAGTTCCGCCGAGCTGGCCGCCGGCACCGATGACACCATCGTGGATTTCCAGCGCACCGAAGCGGCCATGACCGAGGGACATCCCTGCTTCGTGGCCAACAACGGACGGTTGGGACTCGGGGCCAACGATTATCTATCCTTCGCTCCGGAAACCGGTGCCGTGATCGCCTTGGAATGGCTGGCGGCCCACAAATCCCGGGCCCACTTCAGCGCGCTGCCCGGACTTGATATCACTACCCTGCTCACTCAGGAACTTGGAATCCAGCAACTGGAGCTTTTTGAGGCTCGGATAACCGCGGCCTGTGCCGGTAGCACGCTGGATCCGGCCGATTTCATCCTGCTGCCCATCCACCCTTGGCAGTGGGAAAACAAGCTTGCGGTGGTATTCGCCGCTGATATCGCCAGCGGGCACCTGCTGCATCTGGGTGCCGGTGAGGATCGCTACCAGCCACAGCAGTCCATCCGTACCTTCTTCAACCGCAGCTCTCCGAGCCGCCACTACGTCAAGACGGCATTATCGGTGCTGAACATGGGCTTTATGCGCGGACTATCGGCCGCCTACATGGCAGGCACTCCGGCCATCAACCTGTGGCTTTCGGAGCTCTTCGCGGGCGATGCTGAGCTCAACGGGGAGAACCTGGGCCTCTTACGCGAGATTGCCGCTGTCGGGTATTCCACCCCGCTCTTCGAGGCGGCAGGTGCCAATGCTCCGCAGCGCAAAATGCTCGCAGCTTTGTGGCGCGAGTCCCCCGCCGCACTCATCAAGCCCACCCAACAGTTGGCCACGATGGCCTCGCTGCTGCATATCGACGCCGCCGGCGCCTCACTAACCGCTGCGCACATCCGGCGTTCGGGACTCTCTGCCTCCGAATGGCTCACGCGCTACTTCGACGCCTACCTCGTGCCCCTGGTTCACTGCCTGTGCCGTTATGACCTGGCGTTTATGCCGCATGGGGAAAACGTCATCCTGGTCTTGGAGAATTCGGTGCCGGTGCGCGTGCTGCACAAGGATCTCGCCGAGGAGGTGGCGGTGCTCGGCAACGACCAGGACCTGCCGCCCGAGGTTGAACGGATCCGCGCCCAGGTCTCTGGCCCGGAACGGCGACTGGTCATCTTTACCGATGTGGTGGACTGCTTCTTGCGGTTCTTGGCTCCCGCACTGAATCGTGAGGGCGTGTGCTCAGAGGATGAGTTCTGGGGCACCGCGGCGGATCGACTGCTCGCCTACCGCAACCGGAACCCGGAAACCGCCGAGGCCTTTGACGCGCTCGAGTTGTTCGCCGATTCCTTCGAGCTTTCCTGCCTGAACCGGCTTCAGCTGCGTAATAACGCGCAGATGCTTGATCTCACCGACCAGTCCGGCGGCCTGATCTACGCCGGCACGTTGGCCAACCCGTTGGCCGGTCGCGGGCTCTAAGCGAACTCAGCGGATTCTCCGGGTGTCCCAAGCAGCACCGTCATTGGCGGTTCTTGGGCCACCCGGATTCCGTGGTGAGCCTCCCGGGCAGCCCTTTGGGTTCAAGGAATAGCTCCGAAGACGCTACGTCGCGGATTCCAGATGCCGCTTGAGCCGGTACTGAAGAGCGGAGCGGACCTGGGGCCATTCGGAGGCGATGATCGAATAAACGCAGGTGTCGCGCAGCGAGCCATCGGCCATGCGCCGATGCGCACGCAGCACCCCGTCAAGTTTTGCCCCGAGCCGCTCGATCGCCGCCCGGGAGGCCATGTTCATCCAGTGCGTGCGGAATTCCACCGCTGGGCAGCCCAGGACCTCGAAGGCGTGGGTGAGTAGCAAAAGCTTGGAATCAACGTTAGTCCCGGTCCCGCTCACCGAGGCTCGGTTCCAGGTCGAACCGATCTCGAGTCTCGGTAGGGTCGGGTCGATGTCCATGTAGGTTGTCATGCCCAGCACCAGGGAATCCGCATTGCGCCGGGCCACAAATGGCAGCATCGATCCGGCTTCTTGCAACGCCAATCTGCGATCGATCTCGACGCGCATCAGCTGCGGTGTGGGCACCGCCGTGTACCAAAGCTTGTAGACCTCCCCGTCGCGCACCGCCTCGCTCAGTTCATCATGGTGCTCGTGTCGCAGCGGTTCCAGTGTCACCAGGGGACCGCGCAACACCAACGGTTCAATCTTTGTCATGGCACTAGCCTAAGACGCGGCCTGGGCACGCTTCCGCTCTGACTCACACCATCTTTTGTTTGATGGCTTCCAACTCGTCAGGGTGTAGCCCGTTCTCCAACAGGAAAGATTCCACACCGAGGGAGTCGAGAAAGACTCCGAGCGCTTCCAAGCGCTCGTTCAACGGAGCGATGAGATCAGGCTCCTCGATGTAGGACTCGTGCGGATGCTTCACCGGGCTGATCTTGTGCCACTCGTTGATCCCTCGCAGTGATGCAGCATATTGGGATTCGAGCAGATCGGTCCGATTCGCCAGTTTGAGCAGCATGGACACAATTAATCCGGTGCGGTCACGCCCGGCCGAGCAATGCAGCACGATCTTTCCTCGGGCCGCAGCGATCTGGTGGAACACCTCGGTTATGCGTTCGGGGAAAATCTCGAGGTTCACCGGATACATCCGCGGATGGTTCATATAGGGCACGGCCAGCCGCTCGAAGACCGGATGTCCGGGTTCCTCGGTGGGGGCATTAATAATGAGGATTCCGGCGGTGGCCGCCTCATCAATCTGCGGATCGGTGGGACGCCGACGTACCTCCTCGGGGTTCCTCAGGTCAATGACCGTTTCTACGCCGTCGGCGTGGGCTTGTTGCCAGCCAACATTGGTGAGCCACTCGCGTCGGCCCATGCGATAGATGCTGCCCAGCACGTGGCGTGCGTTGACTGCGCCCTCCCACTGCGGCTCGTCCCCGGATTGAATCATGACGCTGCTCCGTCGTTTCTAGGCCGGTGTACCGTCAAATGTTTCGAGGCGGGTGTGGTGCTCCGGCCCGGTGGCAGGTCGCGGGTCTGAGGTCTCGGCCGGTGCCACGGGGCTCGAAGCTGCCGGGTTCGAAGGTTCCTGTGTCGTGGCGCCGGGGCGGCCGTGCGAGGTGCGAAAAGCTTCGGAATCGCGCCAGATAATAAAATCTGACTCCGCGACAAATTCCATGGTCACCTTGTAGGCGGCCGCGGGATCTACCGGCTTATCAAGGGTCGCGCGCGATAGGCCCTGAACCTTGGGGAGATTATTACGCATGTTGGAAATGAAACGCTCTTCGAAAGCTGCCGCGCGTTCAGCGGGAACCTCAATGCGGTTGGTGACGACGTACATGGTGATTGCCTTCCACTCTGGTCGCCACTGTGCCCAGACGACTCTGCCACCACGCTACCGAATACTTAGGCGCCGACCCATTTTCGCCCCGATGTATCACGCCGGATGAAGCATGGGTGCCGCGTTGCGCCGAGGCGCAACGCGGCACCCATGCTTCTGGCCATCACGTGCTAACTCGCGGACTCGGACCAGTCGTAGAAGCCGCGCCCAGTCTTGCGGCCCAGGTGTCCCTGCTCCACCAAGTCGCGCAGGATCTGCGGCGGGGCAAAGCGGTCACCGAGGGTCTGATGCAGGTATTCGGCGATGCCTAGACGCACATCCAGCCCGACAATGTCCGTAGTCTTGAGCGGACCGGTCGGGTGCTTGTAGCCCAGCACCATGGCGTTGTCGATGTCCTCGGCGCTCGCCACGCCCTCCTCGACCATGCGCATGGCTTCCAAGGCAATGGCCACGCCCAAGCGTGAGCTGGCGAACCCCGGTGCGTCGTTAACGACCACGGCGGTCTTTCCCAGCCCGGCAACCCAGCCGCGGGAGCGCTCAATCAACTCGGGTGCACTCTGCTTGGCAATGACCACCTCGATGAGCGTGGAGGCGGGTACCGGGTTGAAGAAGTGCAGGCCCAAGAAATTTTCCGGACGCTGCAGTTCGGCGGCCAGCCCACTCATCGACAATGAGGAGGTGTTGGAGGCTAGGATCGCGTCGGTCCTGAGGTTCTCCTCAACCTTCTTCAGCGAGGAGACCTTCAGGTCCCAGATCTCGGGAACGGCCTCGACGACGAGCCCGCGGTCGGCAAAGGCCGCGTAGTCCACCGAAACATCGAACCGGGTCAGCATCTCGCCGAGGTTCCCGTCGACCGATCCTCGCTCGATCGACTTGGCTGCCGCAGACTCCACACGTTCCCGGGCGCCCTGGGCGGAAGCCTCATCACGCTCAACGACCACGACGTCGCAGCCATTAATTAAGAAGGCGTGGGCAATGCCGGCGCCCATCCGGCCGCCGCCGAGCACGCCGACCTTGGCGGGCAGCGAGTTGGGAAGTGTTTCCATTATTTTTTCTTCCTATCCAAGAAGGCCTGCATGCGGTCGAATTTTGCCTGGGATTCAAAAAGCATTCCTTGGGCCAGGGTGTCGATGACGGGGTGTGCCTCTCGCGGGGCATGGAACACCGACTTGGTGATGCGTACCGCCAACGGGTCCTGCTTGCCGATCCGGTCGGACAGAGCCGAAGCCGCTGCCAGCAATTCGGCACCGGGAACCAATTCGGTGATGAGTCCAGCCTTCAGGCATTCTTCGCCCGTGAGCACCTTGCCCGCGAGCAGGATCTCCTTGGCTAGCGGCTCGCCCACCAGTTCCTTCAGGCGCCAGGTGGCTCCCGCTGCGGCCATGATGCCGAGTCCGGTCTCCGGATTGCCCATGCGCAGTTCGGGGGTGCCGATCCGGAAGTCCGCAGCGTAAGCCAGCTCGGCGCCGCCACCCAGGGCGAATCCGTCGAGAGCGGCGATGACGGGCATCGGCAGCTTGGCGATACGGTCAAAAATGCCCGAGTTGATTCCTGCCAAGGCATCGTCGCGGCGGCGTTCACGCAGCTGCGCGATGTCGGCGCCGGAGGCGAAGATGCCCTTGGCACCGGATTCCGAGTCGGCCGGGGTGCCCGAGAGCACCATGATCTTCGGGGTGCGTTCCAGGTAGGCGCACACCGCGTGCAGCTCATCGACCATTGCCTGGTCGATGGCGTTCTTGACCTCGGGACGGTCAAGCTGTACTTCCAGCCGGTCGAGGGTCTCGGTGACCTTCAGCGCCTGAAAGCCGGTCGTGTCCAAGGTGCCACCCACGCCTAAACTCCCTCGATGAGCAAGGCTGCGCCCTGGCCAACGCCGACGCACATGGTGGCCAGCCCGAGCTTGGACCCGCCCTCCTTGGCTTCGCGCTCCAGACGGCCTAACAGGGTGATCACGATGCGGGAGCCGGAGGAACCCAGCGGGTGGCCGAGCGCGATGGCGCCGCCGTCGTTGTTCACGATCTCTGGGTCGATGCCCAGTTCGCGCATGGAGGCCAGCGACTGCGAGGCGAAGGCCTCGTTGAGTTCGACCGCGGCCAGGTCCTCGATCTTGTAGCCGGAGCGCTCCATCACCTTGCGGGTGGCCGGAACCGGGCCGACGCCCATGATCTCCGGGGCCAGGCCGGCGGAGGCGCCGTCGATGATGCGGGCACGCGCCACCAGCCCGTACTTCTTGATGGCCGCCGCGGAAGCGACGATGATCGCTGAGGCGCCGTCGTTGAGGGTTGAGGCGTTGCCTGCGGTGACCACGGTGCCGCCCTTGACCACGGGGCGCAATGCGGAGAGCACCTCGAAGGTGGTGCCGGGGCGCGGGCCCTCGTCGGTGTCGACGACGCTCTCACCTTTGCGGGTCTTGACGATGACCGGGACGATTTCGTCCTTGAAGTGCCCGGCCGCGATGGCGGCCAGTGCACGTTCGTGGGAGCGCACGGCGAAGGCGTCGCAGTCCTCACGGCTGGTGTTGAAAACTCGGGCAACTTCTTCGGCGGTTTCCGGCATCGAGAAGGTGGCCTTGCCCTCGCGGGAGAGCTCTCCGGAGACGAACTCGGGGTTCGGGAAGCGCCAGCCGATCGAGGTGTCGTAGCTGGCACCGGGCTTGGCGAAGGCCTTGTCCGGCTTTTCCATGACCCACGGCGCGCGACTCATGGACTCGACCCCGCCAGCGACGACGATGTCGGCGGCACCGGCCTTGATCATATGGCTGGCCATGGTGATGGCGCTCATGCCTGAGGCGCAGAGGCGGTTCACCGTAATGCCCGGGACGGTGTCCTCGAACCCGGCCAGCAGCCAGGCCATGCGAGCGACGTTGCGGTTTTCCTCCCCGGCACCGTTGGCGTTGCCGAAGATCACCTCGTCAACGTCAGCCGGATCGATGCCGGCGCGCTCTACAGCGGCCCGAATCGCGAGTGCGGCCAAGTCATCCGGGCGCACGCTGCTCAATGCTCCGCCGTAGCGTCCCACCGGGGTGCGGGCTCCGCCCACCAAGTATGCCTCGGTCATCACAACTCCTTTGTCGTTCGGCGCACGGCAGGGTCCCTCCGGTTGGTTTGTCCAGCGGAAGGACCGGTTCGTGGGCCGTTTAGTGGTCCGGTTTGCCGTCCCGCGTGGAGACGCCATAATTACCGACCATTCGTTCACTAATTGAATCACACCTAGAATCCCATGGTGCCACATGTGTGGTCAATCACCTCGGGACACAAATCCGCACACGTTGACGCGGGCCATGGGCAGGCGTATTGTCTTCCACTTGACCGACTCCGGGGCTCCCCCTGGATCGTGGACCGTCACCGTCAGGGACCGTGACAGGGAACCAGACGGGCATCCGGTCGACGGAAAGCTGAATAGCAACGGAGCAGTAATGCAACCGGACACCAGCCAACCCAACCACCCCGCAACACCGACTCCGGTGGATCTGAGCCAGGGCATCGGACCCGACCTGGGCACCGCGGCAGGACGCCGAGAAATCCGCAATGCCACTGCCGCTTCGGCGATGGGCAACCTGACAGAATGGTTCGACTACGGCGTGTACGCCGTCGCAGTTTCCTACATTGCCGTCCACTTTTTCCCCACCGAGGGCGGAACCCTCATGGCGCTGGGCACCTTTGCCTTGTCCTTCCTCGTCCGGCCGCTGGGCGGACTGGTGTGGGGGCCGCTGGGCGATCGGATGGGCCGCAAGCACATCCTCGCGCTGACCATTTTGATGATGTCTCTCGCGACATTCTTGATCGGCGTGATGCCTACCTTCGATCAGGTTGGCGTGCTCGCACCCGTCCTTCTGGTGCTCCTGCGCATGGTTCAGGGGTTCTCCACCGGGGGTGAATATGGCGGTGCCGCCACCTTCATGGCCGAGTACTCCCCGGACAAGAAGCGCGGCTTCTTCGGGTCCTTCCTGGAATTCGGGACGCTCGGCGGTTTCGCTCTGGGAACCGCGGTCATGCTCGGTTTCCAGGTGGCCCTGAGCGAGGAGGCCATGATGGCCTGGGGCTGGCGCGTGCCCTTCATGCTCGCCCTGCCCATGGGTCTGATCGGCCTTTACCTCAGGAACAAGCTCGAAGACACCCCGGTGTTCCAGGAGCTCGAGGAACGCGGCGAAGTCCAGGAACGGAGTTCGCTCTTTGAACTCATCCGTACCTATTGGCGCCCGATGCTCATCATGAGCGGCTTGGTCATCGCCCTGAACGTCGTGAACTACACGCTGCTGAGCTACATGCCGACCTACCTCGAGGGCCAGCTGGGCCTGGATCCGAAGGCGTCGCTGATGGTGATCCTGATCGGCGAGGTCGCCATGATGGCAGTCATCCCCTTTGCCGGATCACTCTCTGACAAGGTAGGCCGGAAACCGCTATGGTTTGCATCGCTGATCGGTCTGTTCGTGCTGGCGCTGCCGCTGTTCTGGCTCATGGGCAGAAGTTTCCCGCTCGCGATACTTGGCTTCGCCATCCTGGGCCTGCTCTACATCCCGCAACTTGCCACGATCACCGCGACCTTCCCGGCCATGTTCCCATCACATGTCAGATTCGCCGGCTTTGCGGTGACCTACAACGTCGCAACAGCGATCTTCGGAGGCACCGCGGCCATGGTCAACGAGGCGGTCATCAACAAGACCAGCTTCCTGCTGTTCCCGGCCGTCTACATGATGGTCGCCTGCGCTATCGGTCTGGTGGCCACACGCTACCTGCCGGAAACCGCCGGGGCATCGCTGCGCGGTACGCAGATCCCCGATGCCCACGAGACGGGAATCCTGGCCGACACCGGCGCGGCCGACGCCCGGACCTAACCGGGCCGAATCCTCGCTCATGGGTCAAAGCGGGCACCAACAAAAAGGTGGGTGGGTTGCTCCCGAAAATTCTCCGGGAACGACCCACCCACCGTCTTGCCCCGGCGAACCGTGGCTTTCCGCCGCTTACCTAGGAGTAGAGCTCGCTCTTGGCCGTATTGTGCTTGGCCTTCTGCCAGCCAATCCACAACCCAATGGCAATCAGCGGAATGCAGGCAATGGTGTAGAGACCGAGGTGAAAGACCTCGCCGTCGGGACCGGTCAGCGTGTCGAAACCGATCAGCACGGTGATCACGAGCAGAGCGATCAGGCCCGCCCAGCTGGTGTACGGTGACCCGGGCATGGGCAGCGAAGAAACCTTGCCGCGCTTTTTGCGCAGCATCAGCTGGCAGGCGAAGATCGAGGCCCAGGTGAACAGCACGCCGATCGAGGCGGTGTTCAGCGCCAGGTCAAAGGCGTAGGTTCCGCCCAGCCAGACGTTGAGGATGATGCCTACGAAGTACACGCCGGCGATCGCCAGGATGCCCGCGTAGGGAACGTAGCGCTTGTTCATTTTGGTCAGCCACCTCGGTGCGTGGCCGTTGTTGGCCATGGCGCGGAAGATGCGCCCGATTGAGTACAGGCCCGAGTTGCAGGAACTGAGGGCGGCGGTGATGACCACAAAGTTCATCACGCCGCCGATCCAGCCCCAGCCGAGCTGGTCGAAGACTGTGACAAACGGGCTTTCCCCGGCCTTGTATTGGTTCCACGGCACGATCATGGCCAGCAGGGTCACCGAACCGACGTAGAAAACGACGATACGAACCACCACGGCCCGGATGGCGGCCGGCACTTCCTTGGCTGGGTCTTCCATTTCCCCGGCGGTGATACCGACCAGTTCAATGGCGTTGTAGGCGAAGATGACGGCGTTGAGGACCAGGATGGTGATCATGAACCCGCGGGGGAACATGCCACCCTCGCCGGCAAAGAGGTTGGACACCGAAGCATGTCCGTCACCGACCTGGGCGTTGGTCACCACCAAGTAAATGCCGATGCACAGGAAGAGCACAATCGCCGCAACCTTCAGGAACGATGCCCAGAACTCGAACTCGGCAAACGCCTTGGCGCTGAATAGGTTCACCGCAACCAGCAGGCCCAGGGCGCACAGCGCCGCGGCTTCGACGGGAACTCCGGGGAAGAAGTAGGTGAAGTACAACCCGATGGCGATGAGTTCGGCAATGCCAGTCATGGCCCAGTTCAGGACATACATCCACCCGGAGAGGAAGGCGCCCTTGGCGCCGAAGAGCTCGCCGGCGTAGGACACAAAGGATCCCGAGGACTGGCGGTACATGATGAGCTCGCCCAGCGCACGCATCAGGAAGTAGGCGATGACCCCGGCAATGGCGTAAGAGAAAATCAGGGCGGGGCCGGTGGTGGCCAACCGGCCACCAGCTCCCATGAACAGACCAACACCAATCGCGCCGCCCATGGCAATCATCTGGACGTGACGTCGAGTCAGGGTTTTCTTATATCCCTCCGCCGTGACTCCTGCGTCTTGGGTCGAGGTGTGGTGCTGGTGTTCGTTCACATTGCGTGATTCCAACGCGTGACTCCTTTATCACTGAAAAATCCCGCTTGGATAAAGGCAGGAGGCGCCCACTAGGTCAGACTGAGAGTGGCCGGTCACACGGCTAGGGACGCAATCGGCAAACTTACACCATGTGCGGTCGCGTAATATACAACCATGTGTTACGAGCCACATCACCGGCCCCTCAAGTTCAGGCCCAGTAATCGCACAACGTATCAGGTGAAAGGCTGTTTTTTCGTCGTATGTGTGGCAGGGTAACGTTCGACGAATAGTGTTCAAATCGTCCCTCGAGCCACCGACTTGGACCCCGTCGCGACGGCAGGATCGATGTTCTGGTACCTCGGCTCCGGCCACGACCGCGAGGTCCCTAAAAAACTAACAGCGAATCGACCCCGACCCCGCGCGACGGAGAGCATCGATCGCGCTATCCGCTCATTTCGCCCGAGCAACGGGTAAGGCACTAGCATTCATCATTGTGAGCATCGTTGAATCAAACACCCAGCTGCCAGCCAAAGTCTCCGATATTTTTGACCCCACGCGTTGGCGTGTGGTCGAAGGTTTTGAGCTTGAAGACATGACCTATCACCGTCAGGTGGAACGAGATGCCGGTGGGAAGATCATTCGCGATCTCCCCACCGTCCGCATCGCGTTTGACCGCCCAGAGATCCGCAATGCGTTCCGCCCCGGCACGGTTGATGAGCTCTACCGCATCATGGACCACGCCCGGATGAGCTCGGACGTGGCCACGGTGCTCCTCACCGGCAACGGCCCCTCCCCCAAGGACGGCGGGCATTCCTTCTGCTCCGGCGGGGACCAGCGCATCCGCGGCCGCGACGGCTACCGCTACGCCGAGGGCGAGACGGCAGACTCCATTGACCCCGCCCGCGCCGGACGCCTCCACATTCTTGAGGTTCAGCGTCAGATGCGCACCATGCCCAAGGTGGTCATCGCCGTGGTTAACGGTTGGGCAGCCGGCGGCGGACACTCGCTGCACGTGGTCTCGGACCTGACCATCGCCTCCCGCGAGCACGGCAAGTTCAAGCAGACGGATGCGACGGTTGGGTCCTTCGACGCCGGATACGGCTCCGCCCTGCTGGCCCGCCAAATTGGACAGAAGGCAGCCCGGGAAATTTTCTTCTTGGCCCGCGAATACTCCGCCGAGGACATGGTGCGCATGGGAGCTGTCAACGAGGCCGTGGATCACGCACGGCTGGAAGAGGTTGCCCTGGAATATGCGGCAGACATCGCACGTCAGTCCCCGCAGGCCATCCGCATGCTGAAATTTGCCTTCAACTTAGCCGACGACGGTCTGGCAGGCCAGCAGGTCTTTGCCGGGGAAGCCACACGCTTGGCGTACATGACCGATGAAGCGGTCGAGGGCCGTGATGCGTTCTTGGAAAAGCGCGATCCGGACTGGTCCGGGCACCCGTACTACTTCTAAGCGGTACTCCCTCCCCTGCTCGGCTAACCAGTCCCCCACCTGTACAAAGGCAGCTCAACTCCTCCATGAATCCAGAACTCGCACTCCAGGCCCTCACCGCATCGCTTAACGGCGAGGGCGCTGCCGTGGAAATCCTTCCCGGGAGAACCGGCAATCATTACCTGATTGAAGAGGTACCGAGTGCGGAGCTAGTGGATTATCAGGAGATCGCCGCGGTGGTTCGCACCTCGGGCTCCACCGGCACGCCCAAGCGCACCGCGCTGTCCGTCGAGGCCCTCGCTTCGTCATCGATGGCCACCGCGGAGCACTTGGGTTTCGAGGGGCAGTGGCTGCTGGCCCTGCCACTGCATTTTGTGGCAGGCCTTGCCGTACTCACACGCAGTCTCTACGCCGGGACTCGCCCCTGGGCGATGGATCTGGAGCAGAGTTTCGCCGCACAGGGGTTTAACGACGCTGCCTCCGCGTTGACCGATCGCCGGCGACTGGTATCTATGGTCCCCACCCAGCTGCAGCGTCTGCTCACGGATCCCGACGCACAAACGATCTCCACGCTGCAGCGCTTTGACGCGATCCTTCTTGGCGGTGCCCGGGCACCGCGTGCGGTGCTTGCGGAGGCGGCCAAGCACTCACTTAATCTGCACCTCACCTATGGCTCCAGCGAGACTGCGGGAGGGTGTGTGTACGACGCCAAAGCGCTGCCCGGGGTACAGGTCAAGGTCATCGACGGGCGGATCATGCTGGGCGGTCCCACCATTGCCGCTGGCTACCTCGGAAACCCCGAGCTCACGCAACAGCATTTCAGCACCGATGCCGCGGGCACACGGTGGTACGCCACCGACGATCTGGGAAGCTACACGGACGGGGTGCTCTCGGTCAGTGGCCGCGCGGACGATGTGATCATCACCGGCGGCGTCAAGGTTTCGGCCGCGGCGGTCCAACGCATTATCGAATCCGTACCAGGTGTGAGCGCGGTTCAGGTTGTTGCTGTGCCCGATGCCCAATGGGGCCAGCAGATCGGCGCGGCCTACGCTGGCACCGCCAGCCCCGATTCCTTGGCCGACGCGGTGCGTGAATCACTCGGTGCCGCAGCGGTTCCTCGTCGCGTGCAAAGGCTCGACGAGTTGCCGTTGCTACCCAATGGAAAAATTGACCGGATGTTGCTCGCCGCACTGCTGGCGGCCAGCGCCGGCTAAATCGCTAATTTCTCCCCCACTGGTGGGAAGGGGGAGAATGAATGCTGCACGTTTTTTGTAAGTAGCGAGAGGACAGATGGTGGCTACGATTGCCCAATGGGTTGCTGGCGCACGCTTGCGAACCCTTCCCATTGTGATTGCCCCGGTGGTTATTGGTACGGCTGCGGCAGTGGACGTCACCGGCAAGCTCGCTTGGTTCGAAGCGCTCTTGGCACTGATTGTTGGTCTGCTGTTGCAGATCGGTGTTAACTACTCCAACGACTACTCGGACGGAATCAGGGGCACAGACGATGTCCGCGTTGGACCCCTGCGGCTGACGGGATCGGGACTGGCCAAGCCAACATCCGTGCGAAATGCCGCCTTCGGCTGCTTTGGTATTGCCGGAATCGTTGGCGCTTTCCTAGTCGTATACACCGCTTCATGGCCGCTGCTGTTGGTTGGCGTTGCGGCAATTTTTGCCGCTTGGGGCTACACCGGTGGCAAGAACCCCTACGGCTACCGCGGGCTGGGCGAAGTTTTCGTTTTCATCTTCTTTGGTCTCGTGGCCACCTTGGGAACCACGTTTACACAGATTCACGAGCTCACGCTGGGCTCCTATGTGGGGGCCGTAGGCACCGGTCTCATCGGCACCGCGCTACTGATGGCCAACAACATCCGCGATATTCCTACCGACAAAGAAGTCGGCAAGATGACGTTGGCCGTGCGGCTGGGCGATCCGGCGGCACGCATTAGCTACGTCATGATGCTGGCCATCGCCATCCTGTTGCCTTTGGTCATGGTCGCCACCCACCCCTGGATGTGGATCATCCTGCTCACCATGTTGGTGAGCATCTTCCCGTGCTGGACGGTGCTACGCAACCACGAACGAGGTGCCCTGATCCCGGTACTGAAGCAGACCGGCATTATCAATATGGTTTATGCCGCGCTCTTCACCGTGGCCATCCTCATGGAGATCGTCCTCAAATAGTTCGCACAATAATGGCTGGCCCCAGAAGCCCAGTCATGAAGATCCTAGGGCTCGGTCGTTGCTGACCGGGCCCTTCGTGTTGGCATGAGCCGAGGCGGGACTCGAGGAATTGGCGGGCCGCGGAGGTTCGACGCGACAGAACAGACACTCAAGCCGCTGGGCTGGCGTCATTCACACGCATTTGCCCCCACGGAGACTGTCGCGAGCGCCTCGGGCCTGATGATTTACGACAGAAACGTCCACGTCGAGGACGTGGAGCTGTGGCGTCGCGTCCCGTCAGCGCTGCTATGGCGCAGCGAGATGACCCGAACACGTCGTCGATTTATATTGACCGCTATTGCAGCGGCGCCCGCGGTACATCAACCAGCGATCTGGCTCACGGGGAGGTACTGAGGCTACTTACCGCCGTCGAGGAAACGGTCTTCGGCTTCTTCGTCGTCCAAATCGTGTTTGGACTTCTTGGGGCCGCGGGAGGCAAACATCTGTTGCACATCCGCACTGGCTGCCAATCGCATTTTGTTGAGGAAGAGATAGCTCAACGCAAAGGCAAACACGAGGCCAACGAGGCCGGCCGTGAAAACGGGCCAGCGCAGAAAATAGACCAAGGGTAGGAATACTACGAAGAAGATGACCAACCGAATCAGGGAGAATTTTAGGAACTGCACCACTCCAGTCTAGACGCAGCTGGTACACAGATAAATTCACTAGACTATAGCTATGGTCCGGAACTTTATCTTTTTGGCGTTGGTTGCACTCGCAGTAACCATCTATGCCTTGATCGAATGCGTGCGAGCGCGTCCGAACGACGTCCGTTCGCTGCCCAAGATGGCCTGGGTGGCGGTCATCATTCTGCTGCCCCTGCTGGGTGCAGGGTTGTGGTTCTGGTTGGGCAGGCCACCGGCGTCCGCTTACAGCAACCCAAAAAAAGAAACGCGTGCCGCAACCGGCGCTCCGGACGATGATCCGGAGTTCCTTCGAAACCTCGAAGTACAGCGACGCCAGAAGGCGCGCGAGGAGGAATTGCGCCGCAAGGAGGCCGAACTTCAGGCCCGTGAAGGCAAGGCCGAGGAGACCGGGGACCAGAGCGACGAAGGCGGCAACCCCACCGAGGACACCCCTCGGCACACTCCGTAGTTTCATTCATTTAGACCGAGGACAGCCAAGGGGCTGGGTGGGCCAGCATAGTTCTGACCCACCCAGCCCCTTAGACTTAATGGCCCCTAATCGCCCTTGACGTTAATGATCTGTCGTAGCTTGTGCCGCACGTTCACGAGGTCGGCAGCATCCTCCATGACCTGGTCAATCGGCTTGTAGGCTCCGGGAATCTCGTCAAGGAAGGCGTCGGTATCCCTGTACTCGATGCCTGTCATAGCAATACGCAGCTGGTCGATGGTAAACGCCTTGCGTGCGGCCGTGCGGGAGTATTCCCGTCCTGCCCCATGCGGTGACGAGCACAGCGCCACCGGGTTCCCCCTGCCAACAACAACGTAAGACGCGGTGCCCATTGAGCCCGGAATCAAGCCAGGGTCCCCCTCGCGGGCACGGATGGCGCCTTTACGGGACAGCCATACCGACTTTCCAAAGTGCGTTTCGCGCTCCGTAAAGTTGTGTGCTGAATAGCGTCAGACGGTACGTCTGTTCTGGCTTGTTGGTACTGCTGTTCTGGGAACACGGTACCGTTCGAGGACCTTTTGTGATCCTCTGATCTGGTCGCCACACAACACGGTGCGGCGAATTGATCAGAGGAGAAATCCCTTGGTGGATTATCAAGCCATAATGTCCTTGGTGTTCAAAGGCCTCACCTATGAGGAAATCAGCGATTCGGTGGGCTGTTCACGTCGTGATGTCTCGGCCGTGAAGAAAACCGTCACCACAGCCGGCATCTCCGCCGAACGCTTTGCAACGATGACAGCAGCAGACATTGAGCAGCTCTTCCCGGACGGGCGCAAGACCGTTTCCCAGGACTATGCGGACCCGCATTTCGTTTCAGTCGTCGAAGAGATGAAACACAACCGGTACTTCACCTTGCAGCAGGGCTGGGTGAAATACCTCGGCTCAACCAGCGAGCAGAAGAAATACAGTTACTCCCAATACTGCGCACTATTCAGCCGGTTCGCCGCCGTCACCGACGTCGTGGCCACCCTGCAACACGAACCGGGCAAAGCAATGTTCGTGGACTGGGTCGGCCCCACGCTACCGGTGGTGGACACCGTGACCGGGGAAGTCAGCAAGGCGTACTTTTTCGTCGCTTCGCTACCGTACTCAGGGTTGGTGTTCTGCCAGGCGTTCAGCACCATGAAACAGGAAGCGTGGAACCAGGCGCTTGTGAACGCGCTGGCATTCATCGGCGGCGTCCCGCAGCTGATCGTCCCCGACAATGCCCGCACCGCCACCCATAAGCGCACCCGGGCAGATAACGAGTTGGTGGTGACCAAGTCCTACCGTCAATTGGCGGAGCATTACCAAACAGCAATCGTGCCGGCGAGATCAAATAAGCCACGTGACAAGGCACATGTCGAGCGAATGGTTCAAGCGGTGGAGAGCCGAGTCATCGGTTATCTCGCCTCCCAGACCTGAACCTCGTTCGAGGAACTCAACGACGCCGTGCAGGAACGACTGCTGGATCTGAACGAACAACTACGCCGGGTCAACGGGACCACGCGGCGAGAAGTCTTTGACGCCGAGGAAGCAGCGTTGCTACAGCCCCTGCCGGATCATCCGTTTGAATCGGTGGAATATAAGCAGTTGAAGGTCGGGCGGAACTATCACGTCACCAGCGACTACCAACACTATTCGGTGCCGTATGAGTTGGCCGGCAAGATTCTTTCAGTCCGGATCACCGCAACCACCGTGAGCATCTTTGACGGGCAAGCCAAAATTTGTGAGCACCCGCGCAAGCTCGGGCGCCGGGGTCAATATTCCTCGGAGTTATCGCATGCTCCCAAGCATCACCAGCAGGTTCAGGGGTTGTGGTCCAGGGAGTGGTTCTTGAACCGTGCCCGGAATTATGGACCGGCTACCGTGCAAGTCATCACGCAGATTTTGGACCGGAGCAAGATTGAAGCCCAAGCCTTCTTGGCGTGCCGCAATATCCTCTCGGAGTTGGGCGGGAAGAAATCCTCGTTGGAGGAAGCGTGCCAGGAAATGCTGAACATCAACGGGTATCCCAACTACACCTCGCTCAAACGAGTGATGGCGACGTTGGCCGCGGCCAAGGCCCAACCGGCTGCGGCAGCTCCGGCAGCGCAGAACGTGAAGAATCTGAAGGACGTCCAGAACCTGTCCGGAGTGTTTGTTCGCGATGCGGCGCACTACAAGGGGTTCGGTGGTTCCCATGCTGAATAGTGAAGATCATCAGAAGATCAAGGATCTTCGACTCACCACGTTTGCCGACAAGTTCTTGGAGCTGACCAACGACGAAGCCAACGACACGTTGCTGCCGGAGGAAGTGTTCATGCAGGCGGTCAACCATTCCTTGGATCTGCGCCGATCGAACAAGATCGACAAACTCATCAAACAGGCACGGTTTCCCCTACCGGGCGCATCGATTGCCGAGCTGCATTATGTTCCGGGTCGCAAGATCGATGAGGCACGGATGAAACGCTACGCGATGCATCAGTGGCGAGATGATCCGACGAACTTGTTGATCATCGCCCCCAGCGGTGGAGGCAAAACCTATATCGCCTGCGCGATAGGGATTGCTGCCTGCCATAGCGAGCACTCGGTGTTTTACACGCGGATGGACGTCCTGGCCAGAAAGCTGCTCATCGCACGCGGTGATAGCAAAGTTCATGATGCCCTGCTTGAAAAGTTACGGGAGGCAGATGTGTTGATCATTGACGACTTTTTGACCGTGGGTATCGATCAGAACATTGCCAGTGACCTGTTCGGGGTTTTGGCTGATCGGGAGCATCGGTTGCCGACGGCGATTGTCAGCCAGACCGATCCGGCGTATTGGGTTCAGGTACTACCTGACCGCGTGGCTGGGGATTCGATTGTGAATCGGCTGGCCAATAACACCAGGTGGCTCGTGCTGGGAGATACCGACATGCGCAAGCTCAAACATGAAAAGGCCCGGGACTCAACTAATTTTTGGGAATAGGTTTGCAGTCCGTTCCTGAACAGCTAACTCCCGAGCCTTCCCCCTAAATAGTATTGGCCAAGAGCCCGTCATCGGTTCTTGGCCAATACAACAAAAGCTCGATGCGGTACCACTTCGCCAGAAAGTCAGTACCAGCAACGCGGCGGGTGCGGTACCAAGTCGTCAGAACATAGGTACCAACAGACGCTATTCAGCATGTGGTGGCAGTTGATGCGTTCAATTTCCTGTACCTCTGCTCCCACCCATTCGGTAAACTGCCGGATCACCCGATCCATCATTTCCTCACGGTTCAGCAAGGCGAAGTGCTGAGCCCAACGCAGTTCGCGGATGTAAGAATCGAATTCCTCCGTCCCTTCCACCAGGTACGCAAGGTCGGGATCGGGCAAATCGATCCAGTACTTCTTGGCGACCTGCTGGGCGACCTTGATGTGCTTGGTAGCAATCCGGTTTCCAACGCCACGCGAGCCCGAGTGCAAAAAGAGCCACACGTTATTGTCCTCATCCAGCGACACCTCGATGAAGTGGTTCCCCGAGCCCAGTGTGCCAAGCTGAAGTTCCCAATTCTTGGCGTAGTCCCCCGGGTCAAATCCCGCAGTTTCGGCCAACGCCTTCAGCGCGGCAATGCGCGGTGCAGCCGTGGCTACGATCTTGCGGTTGTACTTACCCGCGGAGAGTGGAATGGCGCGTTCGATCTCCTCACGAAGGCTCTTACGGTCCTTCGGAAGCTGCTCATCGGTGTACTGGGTCTTTACCGCGATCATGCCGCAACCGATGTCGACGCCCACGGCGGCGGGGATGATGGCACCGAGAGTTGGGATCACCGACCCGACGGTGGCTCCCTTACCCAGATGCGCATCGGGCATGAGGGCAAGGTGGGGGAAGATAAATGGCATCTTCGCGGTGGTGATGGCCTGCTCACGGGTCTTTTCATCCAGGATGGACGCCCAGTTCTTGAGCCGGCTGTTGATGGTCTCCACGATTTCTCTTTCTGATGAGGTCTTTTGCCATGGCGATTCCGCGGCAAAGGGATAGATTCGGGGAGACAATCGGATCCAAAAAAGAAACCCCGAACCATGGTGTGGTTGCGGGGTTTTGATATCTGCTGGCATGCAGAGATCTAAAGCGTGAGCAACCGTAGGCCTAGTTCTTGCTGGTACTGGCGCTTAAACGCGCGCAGGGAGAAAGTATCAAGTTGAGTCGCTTGCAATTTCAACATGTTACTTTCCCTTCAGTTCGGGCCGGTTCCCGTGGATCGGGATGTTTATTCGTCAGCGTTGAGCTCAGGCCAACAATTGTTGAGCATAACAGCCCAAATTGAAATGTTGCAAGGAATCAAGCAATTCTCGGCATTAATGTGGTTCATTGGACCTCGACGAGATGATGAGATGTCGGGTTTATTTTAGGATCTTTCACCAATTAATTGGCAGAAATTTAGCCCGGGCACATTGCCTCGAATCTGCGGAACGGCACGTTTGCTCTGGCTCCAGCGTCGGCGGGCGGCGATTCACGGCTTAAACCAAATGATCCACTCTCCCGAATCAGGAGAGTGGATCATTTTCTTTGTGGCGGGGACAGGATTTGAACCTGTGACCTCCGGGTTATGAGCCCGGCGAGCTACCGAACTGCTCCACCCCGCGTCGGTAGATACAACAATAACAGTGGATTGCCCAGTCACCTAATCGAGGGGTCAATTCGTCGACATCCCCTAGGGAATCACCTTTTTTAGACGATCGAGTGACCTTCTGGGCAACATTTCGCACGCTCAGCGGCTAAAACATAGAATTTCCAACAGTGAGCCTCGTCACGAGCCATCGTTGATTTCTGCCCCTCCGGGAGCTGTGGCCGGTAGCCAGCCGCAGACCCGATGTTTAAACCGTTGCCATCGAGTGCTGCCTGGACCTCAGGACGCAATCCCCTGGCTTCGATATTGCACCCACGATTCACCATCTCCCCTACCCAGCGAATCGGGAAGATCTTGTGGCAGAGACACTTCTGTGCCGTCGCCGCAACTCTCCAAACGCTCGAGAAGTGACAAAACCCGTTGGTCGTCGATGGGGGGCGCATAACAATGCGCGCCACTGAGATTCCTCACGGATAAAGACTTCCGTTAGAAAGTGCGTCGGTTCAGGAGCGATCGAGTTGACGACCAGACAGGTGCCCTCGGGCGATTCTCTGCGCCAGGCCGTGGGATTTCGACTGATCTTCATTTCGCTGCATACCTTCGGCCAACGCTTTCAGGACCTTTGGCCACAGGGTAGCAGCCGCCATTTGGCCGGGGCTTAACGCACTGGTGGCTCCGTACCCGCCGTAGGGAGGGTACGGAGCCACCAGTGTGGAACGCGTGGCTTAGAGGCCCGCGTACGAGTGAAGTCCATTGAAGTAGATGTTCACTACGGTGAAGTTGAAGATGATGCAGAGGTAGCCGATGATGCTCAGCCATGCCGAGCGAGCGCCCGTCCAGCCACCGGTTGCGCGGGCGTGCAGGTAACCTGCGTAGACAACCCAGATCACGAAGCTCCAGACCTCCTTAGTGTCCCAGCCCCAGTAGCGGCCCCATGCGGCTTCTGCCCAAATGGCGCCCGCCATCACGGTGAAGGTCCACATCACGAAGGCCACCGCATTGATCCGGTATGCGAAGTTCTCCAGCGCAGCAGCTCCAGGAACAAGCTTCATGAACGGGAACTTGTCCGGCTTACCGGCAGCGAGGGCATCAATTCGAGCATGTTGCAACAGCTGAAGAACGTTCATGGCAAAGGTGATGGTGAACAAAGAAGAGGCCAGCACGGCGATGGAAACGTGAATAATCAGCCAGTAACTCTGCAGGGCCGGTACTAGGTGCGCGACAGGCGTCGGGAAGCCCATGGTTGCTCCGCAAAGCATCACCGTCACCAGACCGATGACGAAGGTACCCA
Source organism: Paeniglutamicibacter terrestris (assembly GCF_012271785.1). Lineage (GTDB taxonomy): Bacteria > Actinomycetota > Actinomycetes > Actinomycetales > Micrococcaceae > Paeniglutamicibacter > Paeniglutamicibacter terrestris. The sequence continues at coordinate 104,326 of NZ_JAAWVT010000001.1, forward strand.
TGAAACGCAGGTCTTTTTTCAGCAATACGAGTGAGAAGACCAAAGCCACTAGGAAGGAGCCGGTCGAAAGGAACTCATACATATTTCCCCACGGCACACGGTGTGCAGCTACCCCTCGGGAGATCACAGCAAAGGCTTGCATGATGACGCCGAGCCAAGTCAAAGCGACAGCAACCTTAGCCGCACCGCGCTTCTTTGAAGCAACCGTGTAGGTCATTGCGTCATTCACCAACGCATTATTTGACGTACTGTCCGCAGCCGGAGCCTGAACCGACCCCGCAGCAACAAGGAGCTTCTTTTCGGAAGCTACCGTCGCAGCGTCAATTTCTTGGATGAGCTTGCTGGACTTGGCTAAATCCCAGGCGAAGGCAATAAAGGCCGAGGCATAGACCATTGCTGCGAGCAACATGAACAGGTCACTGTACTGTCCTAAGACCACATCAATGGTGGGTGTGTTGATATCCATAAGTTCTCCTAAACTCCGGCTCGCTCAACGGCGGGCCACTGCTGCTCAAGGAGCTTACGCAATTCCTTGGCTTCGGAATCAAGCCGGTGGTCTTCACCACGGGCAAGCAGTCCGTATTCGATTATGCGCTCTTCACGGCCAGAATCGTCAACCGTCGTCTTGACCTTCACCCAGACACGACGACGCGGGGTGAAGAGCGAGATGGTTAGACCCAAGAGCGCCAAGGCAGCAAAGATTGCCACTGGCTTCTTGCTCGGGTCATAGGCGACGTCAACGCCGATGAAGCGTTTGAGCCCGTCGAAGGAGATGCTCCCCTTACCGTCGGGCAAATCATAGGTCTGGCCGGCGCTCAGCACGATGCCGCCCGCGTCCAGGTTCCTGCTGTTGAGCTCCTTGAGCTGATCGGTTTCAAGGACGTAGACGTTCTGCGGATTTCCGTCGTCCAAGCCCAGATCGCCGTAGAAAGAGTTCAGCTGCAGTTGTGGGTTGATGGCGTTCGGATCACCGGAAATGGCAAACCCTGTTTCGTCCGTCATGGCGGTCGGCAACAGGAATCCTTGGAAAGCCAGCTGGTCAGGTGTCGCATCGGGAACCTTGATGACCATCAACGAGGTGTACATGCCATCCTGTGGCACCGAAATAACAGGACCGCTAAAGGCGATATCTCCCTTGCCGTCTCGGACCGTGACCACCGGGGCGTAGCCGTTGCCCACGAGGTAAACATCGGCGCCATCAATGCGCAGCGGATGGTTAACCCGAAGGAGCTCCTTTACCGGTTCGGCGTCAGGTCCTCGCCGGGTCTCTACCTCGGCAGTGAAATCGATGGGCTGACCGAAGTGTGTGGTCGATTCACGATCGAAGGTGATGTTGAATTTATCCAGCTTGACCGAATATGGGTCAAGGGAATCGTCCTTGAATAAGTTCCCCGGTGTGAAGCTGTCGTAGGAAACTAACGAGTTCACGAAGGTTTCCCCTTCGACCAGCGCACGCTGACCGCTGTATCCAAAAGCGCCACCGATGCCTACCGAAGCCAGCAGGCCCACGAGCGAAATATGGAACAGCAAGTTGCCGATTTCTCGGGTATATCCACGTTCGGCACCCACCGAAGGGTTGGAACCCTTCGTCCGGGCTTCCGACCGGTAACCGCGCTTCTTCAGGAGCTTGGTAACCTGTTGGACGATATTTACGTCACTCAGACCCGACTTTTCAGCCGACTGGATCTCGATGGTTCCGTACTCAGGCAGTCGGTTTAACCGTGACGGTGTTCGTGGCGGTGGCGTGCGCAGGGCCTTCGCATGCTTCTTAACACGCGGCAGGATGCAGCCGATCAACGAGATGAACAGCAATAGATAGATTGCCGAGAACCACACCGAGGAATAGACGTCGAAGAGCTGGAAGCGATCAAGCCATTCGCCCAGCGTCGGCTTGTTCGCCAAGTAAGTGGTGACATCTTCTGGATTGATCGACCGCTGCGGGAACAGGGAGCCGGGCACAGCTGCCACGGCCAAGAGCAACAGCAGGAAAAGTGCCGTTCGCATGCTCGTCAGCTGAGTCCATGCCCAGCGGATCATCCCTAGGAAACCGAGTGCTGGAACGGCAACATCTTTTTTCATGTCTTGCTTTTTCATTAAATGGGCAACTTCACTTCGTTAGCGAACCAGTCTTGCAATTGCGTAACCCACACGCCCCACAGGCCGGTGGCCATGAGAATTCCGAGAAGAATCAGCATGCCCCCGCCGAAGCGCATAATCGCGAGCTGGTGACGGCGGAAAAATTTCATGGCTCCCATGCCACGGCGAAGAGCCATGGCGATGAACAGGAATGGCAGCCCAAGACCCATGCAGTAGAAGAACGTCAATAAAGCGCCCTTCGCGGGGTTCGGGTCAACGCCCGTGCTCATGGCCAGAACGGCAGCCAACGTAGGACCGATGCAGGGGGCCCATCCCAAGCCGAAGGTGACTCCCAAGACCGGGGCTCCCCAGAGGCCGGCCGGTGGCTTCCTGTGGATCTTCGCATCGCGTTGCATGAACGAAAAACCGCCCAAGAAGACCACGCCCATGAGGATTACGACCACTCCAAGAATCTGGGTGATCCAGGAACCCTTGAACTGCATCCACGCGGCTACCTGTGAAAAGACCACACCCGCCATGACAAACACGGCAGTAAAGCCAAGAATAAACAGGCCAATGCCTGCCACCATGCGCCCACGCTTCTGATCGGCAAGGTCGGCACCGGACAACCCCGTCACATAACCCAGATATCCAGGCACGAGGGGCAATACGCAGGGGGAAAGAAAGGAGACTAAACCGGCAAGAATGGCGACGGGAACGGCAAGAACCAGCGAGCCATCTTGAACGATCTCGGCGAACTGGTTTCCTTGGGCAGGAAGCATCATCGCATTGACCAGCGCGGGGCTGATCACAATGACTCGGTCAGTGCCGTATTGATCAGAGCCTTGAGCGTCGTTTTATCCGCCGCGCCAAGCACTCGAGCCGAGACTCTGCCCTGTTTGTCCAGAACAAGAGTGGTCGGTACCGCCTTAAGGGGAACGTACTTGGTCATCGCCAGCTGGATGGATCCCTCGGTGTCCTGCACCGAGGGGTACTTGATACCGAAGTTTCGCTCAAAGGCTTCCGCAGCGTCTTTCTCATCTCGGACATTGATGCCGATGAACTGAGCTTTGTCGCCAAATTCCTTATTCAACTCCACCATGTGTGGGGCCTCGATGCGGCACGGAGCGCAGGCTGCATACCAAAAGTTCAAGATGGTGGCTTGGCCAGCCCAATCAGCCGAATCAATCGCAGATCCGTCATAGGCAACTGCCTTTATTTCAACCGGTGCAGTGCGGGATTCCGGAGCATATTCCTCGACCGATCCGTCGCCGGCAATGTAGTTCTTGTTATTGCCTTCACGGGCCTGCTTGGCCAGCGGGTCTTCTTCGCCGACGCATGCAGCCAACGGGATGATCGCTGCGCCGAGCACGACAGCACGCAACAGTGTTCGTCGTCCCAAGCGCGCGGCTTGTGACGAGGTGGGATCGGTCATGATCTCAAGCTCCAGGGATGTTCGCAGCGTTGACCAAAAGATCCACGCTAGGTTCTGCATAACGGACTGCGACCAGACTTTCACCTTCAAAGTCCAGACTAGTCACGGAGGTGAGAGTGCATTCGCGTTTCCGCGGATCATGCCACAGGGCGTTGCCCTCGGCAGAGCGGCGTGTCACCCAAATGGGCAGCTGATGGCTGACCAGGATGGCTTGCGCGCCCGGGCCACCAAGTTCTACCGCACGATCGCGGTGTTCAACTATGGCGGTCATCATTCGTTCCACCTGGTCCCGGTAGGGCTCCCCCCAGGATGGTCGGAATGGATTGACGACGTAGGACCAGTACTTTGGTTCCTTGAGTCGACGCTTAATTTGAGAAAGACCTTGGAAGCGATTCGCTGCCTCGATAATTCGATCATCCGTAACAATATCGAGGCCCAAGGCATCAGACGTGGGCTTGGCTGTTTCCTGCGCACGAACCAGCGGAGAAGACACCAAATGGGTGATGTTTGCTCCAGCGTTCCGTTGCGCCGTGAAATACTCGGCCGCCCTGTCGGCCATTTGGTGGCCAAGATCGGAAAGATGAAATTCAGGTAGACGACCGTAAAGCACCCTGTCCGGGTTATACACTTCGCCGTGACGCAGCAGGTGAACGGTGGCAGTCGACATGGCTTAAGTGTCTCAAAACTTTGTTCTGTAACCTAAACAGGCCTATCGCGGCCTTCGGCGCGCGCGGCGGTCCACCTTGCTGGTGACAACACGGAGCTCATCGCCTCCGTACTATCGGAATATGGCCATATTGGGCGAATTATTGCGGATGTTGACCTCGGAGTGATTTCACCTCGCCCAAGAAAAACCATCCTTTTGGAGGGGGCCTAAACCAATCTCTAACCGATATCGTGAGTAGTAAGTCATAGTTTCCAACACGAGGAGCATCTCATGTCCACCCCAGAGAACAATCCCCAGAACCCACAGACTCCGTCCGGAGATCCCACCCCGCCGCAGTATGGGCAACGCGCGCCGCTTGATCCCAACGCTGCTGGGCAGACACCACAGTTTGGCGCTCAACAGCCAAACCCGTATGGCCAGAATCCTAACCCGTACGGCCAGCCGGAGCAGTCCAATAGCCCCTACGGACAGCAGCCGTATCCGGGTGGATTCCAGGTACCACCGCAGGGCAACTTCCCCGCTCCTCAGATGCCAACCCAACGTCCCAAGGAGCTGGACAGGTCGTTCTGGGCTATCTTGGCCGCCGGCGTCTTCTTCCTCGCCTCGATGGTTCTCACCCTGACCGACTCGGCCATCCGCGATTCGCTCACGATGACACCCGGAATGGACGATCTGCTCGCCCAGTCCGGCAGCAGCTTGGAACAGATGATTCCCATGGTGAGAATCTTTGTGATCGTCTTCGGGCTCATCGGCCTGGGAATCTACGTCTTGCTCGCGTTCATGGTTCGCAAGGGTAGCAACGTTGCCCGGATCTTCGCGACAGTACTCGCCGCTCTGTCGCTGTTCAACCTCGCTGGTGGTCTGATCATGGTCGTCTCGGTAATCCTCGGCATCGTCGGCGTCGTGTTCGCTTGGTTGCGTCCCTCCAGCCAGTACATCGCCGCACGTCGGGCCGCACGGGCAGCTGGCTTCCGCGGCTAAGCGTCCCTAACAAGCAAGTGGTCCGTGACCTCGCCAAAAAACTTGGCGTGGTCACGGACCACTTTTCGTTTGACCCGGCACCTTGAACATGCCAGTCCATGGCTGTGGGCCCTAAGCTTCTAGATTCTGGGCGTGGTAAGCCAAGATTTGTAGCTCCGTGGCTAAATCGACTCTGCGCAAATTCACTCCGGCTGGGACGTTGAGTACCACTGGGGCAAAGCTCAAGATGCTTCGCACCCCGCAGTCCACCAGTTTGTCGCACAAATCCTGGGCAGAAATGCCCGGAACAGATAACACTGCCATATTGGCCTTAGACCGTTGGACGATACTTTCTAGGTCGGCAATATCTTGGACCTCCATGTCACCCACGGTGGTACCAATAACCTCCGGTGCCGCATCTAATAGCGCCGCGATTTCGAATCCTCTACTACGGAATCCGCCGTATCCGGACAACGCACGCCCCAAGTTACCCGCACCAATGATGGCAACACGCCACTGCTGCAACAAACCGAGCGCCTTAGAAATATGCTCGGTCAGTTCAACCACCACATATCCCACGCCCCGGGTCCCATACGAGCCCAGCAAAGAAAGATCCTTGCGCAAGATCGCCGGATTGACTCCGGCCGCCGTTGCCAGCACCCCCGAAGATGTCCGGAGTTCGCCGCTGGCCTTCAATTTGATGAGGGCCCGTAGATACTGGGTCAGACGCGCCAACGTCGCCTCGGGCAGGATCCGCGTAAGCGAAGCAGTGACTGGCTGAGCTGACGCCTGGTCCAGCGACTGACCGTGCGCGGCCGGCAGTTCCGTGACACCCGCAGGGACTCCATTGTCTTCGGTGTGGTCCTCGGTGGACATTGTGTTCTAACTCAATTCATTGGATAACAACAACTTTTACCAACCACCCTCATCGGTGGCACCACGGTTAGCTGGACAGCAAGGACTCCAAGCGTTGCGGATCGATCACCCAAAAGTCCCGGACCCGTCCGTCAACTACGAGCACGGGAACTTCTTCGGAGTGTTTGGATAAGAGATCCGCGTCCTGATCAATATCAACACTTTTCCAGCTGTACCCCAGTCTGCTGGTGACCTCATCAAGGGTAATTTTAGCCGCTGTGCACAAATGGCATCCCGAACGAACCAACAGAACTATTTCTCGGGGTCTCTTCACGCTGCTCATGAACCAACGCTACCGCTATGGTCAAAAAAGTTTGCAATAGACTGGGCGGATGCCCTCCACCCTTCCTTCCCCATCCGAGCTCGGGCATGAACCCGCCCAGCCAGTCGCAGCTGCGGCCTTTTTCGACGTGGATAACACCATGATGCGCGGGGCATCGCTTTTCGCGGTGGCCCGAAAACTCTATCAACGCCGCGCCTTTACGCTGCGTGAGGTCCTCTGGTTCGCCATCCACCAATTGCGGTTTTTGACCCGAGGAGAAAACCTCGGAGACATTCATGCCATCCGTGACCGTGCGCTTTTAATGGCAGCAGGATTCTCCGTTGAGGACATGGTTGCGCTGGGAGACGAGATTTATGACGAGTTCATTGAGTCGAAGATCTGGCCCGGAACTCGCGCCATCGCCGAACAGCACCTACACGCCGGTCGCCAGGTCTGGCTCGTAACAGCCACTCCTCTTGAAGTCGCTTCGGTCATGGCGCGAAGACTGGGTCTCAGTGGCGCGCTAGGGACCAGCGTTGAACATGTTGAGGGGGCCTACACCGGTCGGCTCGTCGGCGAGATCCTCCATGGAGCAGCGAAGGCGACAGCCGTGCGAGAGCTAGCCAAGGAACACGGCCTAGATCTTGAACATTGCTGGGGGTACAGCGACTCGCAAAACGACATTCCGTTGTTGGAGGCAGTGGGACACCCGGTAGCCATTAATGCCGATCGCAGGCTGCGTCGTTACGCCATGGACCGAAGCTGGCCGACCTACGATTTCCGGACCGGACGCAAAGCTGCGGCCTTTGGCCTGAAGGCGGCAGGAGTCTCCGGTGCTCTTTGGGGACTATGGCGAAGCATTAGCGCCATTCGCGGGCGCTGAATTTCAGTTACCGAATAAATGAAAAAGGTGTGTTTCCCCCGAGGGGGAAACACACCTTTTTACATACTCAACTCCGGGCAAGCCCGGAAACTGGTATTTACTTCTTATTACGACGCTGGTGGCGGGTCTTACGAAGCAATTTACGGTGCTTCTTCTTAGCCATACGCTTGCGGCGCTTCTTAATAACAGAGCCCATACTGGTTCCTCACAAACTGATTCGATTGCCGACTACTACTACCGCGGCACCAAGGCACCAGAATAGCCAACTGGACGTTAAACGTTCCTTAACAGATTACCTGCTTCCAGAGCGGATTCTGACCACTCGTGAAAACCTCCGGAATTAACCGGTGTTGAAGTCTCGACCGAATCCGGCTGCCCGCAGGTATTCCTGCACGGCGTTCTCTGGGACTCGGTAGGAGCGACCGAAGCGAACGGCCGGCAAATCACCGGAATGGACGAGTCGATAAACCGTCATCTTTGAAACACGCATCACATCGGCAACCTCGGCCACCGTCATGAAACGCGCGCTGGCAAAGTTTTGCGATTCGACCATTCCTTGATTCTCCTGACAATATTCACATAGCAGTCATGCCGTGGCTCGGACGTCGGAATACTCCGGTCCGTGCCAACACCCCAAGATACCCTATGTCCTTTAGTGTTACTTTAGTGGCTCGCGGGGCCAATGTGAACGATTCTCACCCGTTATGAGCCATCAATCGGTTGCATTTCGTCTGCAAGTCACAGAACTAGCATGCAGCGCGCACCGCTGCGGCCAAGGTGTCCAGCAAGTCGGAGCTAGTTTCCCAGTTCATGCACGCATCGGTGACCGACTGGCCGTAACGCAACCCACCGAGCACATCAGCGCCCACTGCCACTGCGTCGGGATCGTGCTTCTGCGCGCCCGCCACAAGGAAACTTTCAGCCATGATCCCGGCTATGCTCTGATCGCCGGCGGCAATGCGGGCCGCCAGTTCGCCGATAACCTCGGCCTGGCGAACCTCTGATTTTCCGGAGTTCGCGTGGCTTGCATCGACGATCAGACGCGGATTCATACCGGATCCGGCCATGGCCGCGGACGCCGCAGCAACCTGCTCGACACCGTAGTTTGGCCCATCCGCTCCTCCACGCAGAATCAAGTGGGAGTCCTGGTTTCCCGTGGTCGTCACGATCGCGGTGCGACCGTCATCACTAATACCAAGGAACGATTGCGGGGCACTAGCGGCCTGGCAGGCGTCAATCGCGACCTGAACCGATCCGTCGGTGCCGTTCTTGAAGCCCACCGGCATCGAAAGGCCAGAGACCAACTGCCGATGCGTTTGGCTTTCGGTGGTGCGGGCCCCGATGGCTCCCCAACTCATCACATCAGCGAGGTACTGAGCGCTCAGCGGTTCGAGGAACTCGGTGGCCAACGGTAGCCCCAAGTTGCTGGCGGCGAGGGTGAATTCGCGGGCGGCACGTAAGCCGGCGGCCATGTCGTGGCTACCGTCAAGGTGGGGATCATTAACCAGACCCTTCCAGCCCACCGTGGTGCGTGGCTTTTCGAAGTAGCTTCGCATGACCACCAGCAACTCACCTTCATGCGTCTTGGCAGCAGCAGCGAGCTTTGCAGCGTATTCAAGGCCCGCTACGGGGTCATGAATGGAGCATGGTCCGATGATCACCAGCAGGCGCTGATCAAGGCCTGAGAGCACCGCACGGACCTCCTGACGGGCCCTCATGATGCGGTAGCCCTGTGCGTCCCCCACCGGGAGCTCGGTTATCAGTTCCGCGGGGGTTGGCAGCTCAGTAATGGAGGTGATGCGCTCGTTGGTGTTGAAGCGCGGTTGTTCTTTTACGGCGGGGCTGATGTTGGTGCTCATGATCGGTGGCCTTTCGGTGAGACCCCGCGATTCAACGGGGGCCGAGTAGTTTGTTTGCGGCCCCGTTGATCCTCGCTGCAATTCCTTCAGGGCCGCTATCGTGAAAATAGCGAAGGGCCTGCAAGCAATAGCTTGCGGCCCTTGTCGACTCTGAAGGTGGGTATGCGAATTTACCGCGTCCTAGGCTCCTCCAGAGCCGACACAAAATACGCATACCAACGATTAGTCATGGGTTGAAACATACAACCGCGAAGAACGATTGACAAATACTGCCCGCAGGCAGGGCTTCACAATTCGTCACTGATACACAAAAGCGGGTTGGAAGGAGTTGAACATCGCTGTTCCATTCCTTCCAACCCGCTTCAAATGCCAGTCGTTTTTAGCTGGTGCTACCGACCTAGATCAGGCCCTGTGCCAGCATGGCGTCGGCGACCTTGACGAAGCCGGCAATGTTGGCGCCCGCGACATAGTTGCCCGGGACACCATACTCGTCGGCAGTCGATGCACAGCGATCGTGAATTCCCACCATGATTTCTGTCAGGCGCGCTTCGGTGTGTGCGAAGCTCCAGGAATCCCGGCTGGCGTTCTGCTGCATCTCCAACGCGGAGGTAGCCACGCCACCGGCGTTTGCTGCCTTGCCCGGCGCAAAGAGCACACCGGCATCTTGGAAGAGCGAGGTTGCTGCGGCAGTACACGGCATGTTCGCGCCCTCGGCCACGGCCATGACACCGGAGCTGATCAGCTTCTTGGCGTCCTTGGCATCAAGTTCATTTTGCGTGGCGCACGGCAGGGCTACGGTGGCGTCAACGTCCCAAACGTTTCCGCCAGCCACATAGCTCACCTTTTTGGACTTGGCGCGCTCGGCGTAATCACTGATGCGTCCGCGTTCGACTTCCTTGATCTGACGCAGCAGTTCAACGTCAATACCGCGTTCATCCACGATGTAGCCACCGGAATCCGAGGCTGTCACCACGCGAGCGCCCAGGGCCTGGGCCTTTTCGATCGCGTTGATGGCAACATTGCCCGATCCCGAGACCACGACGCGCTGGCCGTCGAAGGACGCCCCACGAGTCTTCAACATTTCGTCGGTGAAGATCACTGCGCCGTAGCCGGTGGCCTCTGGGCGAACCAGAGATCCTCCCCAGCTGATGCCCTTACCGGTCAAAACTCCGGATTCGTAGCGGTTGGTGATGCGCTTGTACTGTCCGAAGAGGTAACCGATTTCGCGGCCGCCCACACCAATGTCGCCGGCCGGCACGTCGGTGTATTCACCGATGTGGCGGTAGAGCTCGGTCATGAATGACTGGCAGAAGCGCATGACTTCGGCGTCCGACTTGCCCCGCGGGTCAAAGTCCGAGCCGCCCTTGCCGCCGCCGATAGGCATACCGGTCAGTGAGTTCTTGAAGATCTGTTCAAAGCCCAAGAACTTCACAATCCCCAGGTACACCGAGGGGTGGAAGCGGAGCCCGCCCTTGTACGGGCCAAGCGCCGAGTTGAACTCAACGCGGAAACCACGGTTAATCTGCACGCGGCCGGCGTCGTCCATCCACGGCACACGGAAAATGATCTGGCGTTCGGGTTCGCACATGCGCTGAAGAATTGCCGCTTCGGCGTATTCGGGGTGCTTGCGTGACACCGCTTCAAGGCTGTCAAATACCTCGGTTACCGCCTGGTGGAATTCTGCTTCACCGGGGTTACGACGGAACACTTCGTCGCGAATTATCGCTAGTTGCTGGTCCAAGTCTTATTCTCCTCATCACTTGGGGCAGGCATAAGGGCACGCTTACGCCGTCTCTGGCAACGCTGCCCCGAACGAGAATGTCATGACGCCACGGGTTGGGCATAACCGGGCGTCATCAATAATGCATCAGGACGTAACGTACTCGACACAAAAGAGTGCTCAAATACTCCGGTAATTGGTGCCGCTGAGCCTAGCGCTTTCGCCCAAATTTGCGTTTCGGAAAGCGCTCGAGGAAGTCCTGGGCACGGCCGGTCACCTGCTCAAGGGAACGGCCGACAGTTCTACCCAATTGTGCCGCTGCCACCGTCGCGCCGCTTGTCACGTCGTGGGACGAAGCGTGCACCTCCACCTGATTCTTCTCGGGAACCACAACCAGCTCGGGCGCAGCGGGAAGGTATCCACTAAGCCAGGTCTGCAGCTCGAGGAAGGTCTCGGTTTCCAAGGCATAAAAGCGGCGCTGTCCATCGGCGCGCATGGAGACCAGCCCGGCCTCTCGCAGGACCTTAAGGTGTTTGGAAACGGTCGGCTGGGAAACACCCAATTCTTCGACCAAGGATCCTACGGACAGCGATTCTTCGCGCAGGGTATCGACCAACCGTCGTCTGGTCGGGTCGGCCAGCGCGGTAAAAATATCATCATGAGCCACCACATAACCCTATCTGCATATACGCGTGGGGGCATCTTCGTGCGTCCTAGTCGAACCAGGGATCCAGCCCAAAGAGCGGGAAGATCTCCTTGCGGGTGGCCATGATGCTGCGGTCCACCGGATCTGCCGGGTCATAACCGACTTCCCAGCTACGCCACCACAATTCGGCGTTATCCCCCATGAATTCCGGCGGCCAAATACCATAGCGCTCATGAACATAGACACGCCAAGGACCGGGGACGGGTGTTGCCAAGGGCACAGGTTTGCCCGAGGCAATAGCCACCAGATGGCTCCAGGCTCGCGGGGCCACGGCGGTGATGTTGTATCCGCCGCCACCGGTGGCAATCCAGCGTCCGGCACATAACCGCTCCGCCAACTCGCAAATATCCAACGCGTTCTGCCGCTGCCCGTCAACACTCAGGCGAAGGTTGGACAACTCGTCATCCTTATGTCCATCACAACCGTGTTGGGAAACGATGACCTCCGGGGCAAAGGCCTGAGCCAATTGCGGAACCACCGCATGGAAGGCGCGCAGCCACCCCGCATCCCCCGTACGTGGTGGCACGGCGATGTTCACGGCCGTGCCCTGCGCCGCCGGCCCGCCGATCTCATTGGCGTAGCCGGTGCCGGGGAAGAGAGACATGCCGGTTTCATGGAGGGAGATCGTCATGACGCGCGGATCGTCCCAGAAGATCGATTCTGTACCGTCCCCATGATGGGCATCAACATCGATGTACAGGACCTTGGAGACCCCACCGTCAAGCAATCGCTGAATCGCCAAGGCGGTGTCGTTGTAGATGCAGAAGCCGCTGGCCTTGCCTCGGGCCGCATGGTGCATGCCGCCGCCAAAGTTCACCACATGCAGGGCACGTTCTTCGAGGATCGCAGTGGCCCCCTGCAGTGAGCCGCCGGCGAGTCTGGCGCTGGCCTCATGGATCCCTTCGTAGGCGGGATTGTCCTCGGTACCCAGCCCACGGGCTTCATTGGGAATCTCGGGGTGCGCGCTGACGGCACGCACCGCGGTGATGTATTCGGGCTCATGAACGCGGCCAAGCTCATCGTCGGTGGCGAGTCGCGGGGCAACAACACGCAGATTCTCCCGATCAAAAAGGCCAAGGTCACCGCACAGTCGTGCGGTGAGCTCCAGCCTGAGCGGGTGCATCGGATGAGTTTCACTAAAGCGATAGGCCAGCATCTCATCGCTCCAGATCACCTGGGTGGGAGGCGCGGGCTTGGTATCAGAAAACACCCCTTCAGGCTACGCGATCGGTGAGGCGTGTGTGTGCCAAGACACCCAGTGGGGCCATGCTAAGGACCAAAGACCCGTCATGGTTTATTGTGGGAACTTGCGGGGCAGGGCCTCCGCACCGAAGATGTCGACGTCTTGGAGCCGAGCTATCACCATGGGAATCACTCCCTCTACCGCCGCAACACGACGGCCAACCACCGAATCCGGTGCACCGGCCCCGTGGCGCAAGCGACTGGGCCTCTGGCGGCGAATGATTGCGGATTTCACCGTCCGCTCCCCCGCCCGTCTGGCGCTCTTCGCCTTTGTTCTGGTCATCGCGCTGTTCGCTTCCCTGTTATCACTTCCTGCGGCATCGGCTAGCGGCGAACGCACGGCCTTTGTTGACGCCTTCTTTACGGCCGTCTCGGCCGTCTGTGTCACGGGCCTTACCGTTGTCTCGACCGCCACCCACTGGTCGTTCTTTGGCCAATTGGTGATGATCATCGCGGTCTTTGTTGGTGGTTTGGGCATCCTGACCCTCGCCTCGGTGCTCTCCTTGGCGGTATCCAAACGTCTGGGCGTCCGCGGCAAGCTCATGGCGCAGAACTCGATGAATACCTCCGCTGCATCCACCCTGGGCGAGGTCGGCTCGCTGCTGCGCATCGTGATCACCACCTCGGTGGCCATCGAGGTGGCGCTGGCGTTGATGCTGATCCCGCGCTTTTTGATCCTCGGTGAGCCGTTTGGCCAGGCCCTCTGGCATGGCGTTTTCTACTCGATCTCCGCCTTTAACAACGCAGGCTTCACACCCCACTCCGACGGGCTGGTCCCCTACGAGATGGACCTGTGGATCCTGGTGCCGCTGATGCTCGGCGTGTTCTTGGGCTCGCTCGGCTTCCCGGTGCTGATGGTGCTGCTGGCCCACCGCTTCAACTCCAAGAAGTGGACGCTGCACGCCAAGCTGACCTTGCTGGTGACCGGCATCCTGCTGGTGGGCGGCACGTTGCTCTGGGCCGCCGCGGAATGGAGTAATCCCAACACTATCGGCGGCCTAAACGCCGGGGATAAGGTCATCCACTCGGTCTTCGCCTCCGTGATGACCCGCTCCGGCGGCTTTAACCTGGTGGATCAGGGTGAGATGAATCAGGTGACGATGCTGCTCACCAACGCCCTGATGTTTGCCGGTGGTGGCTCGGCGTCAACCGCCGGCGGCATCAAGGTCACCACGATCGCGGTGATGTTCCTGGCGATCTTCGCCGAGGCCCGCGGTGACACAGATCTGCGCGCCTTTGGCCGGCGCATCCCGGAGGGAACCATGCGCGTGGCCATCTCGGTCATCGTCCTTGGTGCCACACTGGTGATGCTGGCGACGGCCTCCCTGCTGATCATCAGCGGCACCTCACTCTCCCGTGCGCTCTTCGAGTCCATCTCGGCCTTCGCCACCGTGGGGCTGAGCACCAATCTGTCGGCCGAAATGCCGCCCTCGGGCAAATACGTGCTCGCCGCACTGATGTTTGCCGGTCGCATCGGTACGATTACCCTGGCATCCGCGCTGACCTTGCGCCAACGCAACCAGCTCTACCACTTCCCCGAAGAGAGGCCCATCATTGGCTGAGAAAAACACCGACCACAACGCCCCGGTGCTGGTCATTGGGCTGGGCCGCTTTGGCGCCTCGGTGGCCGAACAATTGGTCAAACAGGGCCGCGAAGTCCTGGCCATCGAACGGAACCAGGAACTGGTGCAGAAGTGGGCCTCGGTGCTGACCCACGTCGTGGAGGCAGATGCGACAAACATCGATGCCTTGCGCCAGCTCGGAGCCCAGGAATTCGCCTCGGCCGTGGTGGGGGTGGGTACCTCCATCGAATCCTCGGTGCTGATCACCGTGAACCTGGTGGACCTGGGGATCGAGCACCTGTGGGTCAAGGCCATTACGCCCTCCCACGGCAAGATCCTCACGCGCATCGGCGCCAACCACGTGATCTATCCGGAGGCCGATGCCGGAGTCCGTGCCGCCCACCTGGTCGGCGGACGGATGCTTGACTTCATCGAGTTCGACGATGGCTTCGCGATCGTGAAAATGTACCCGCCGAAGGAAACGCAGGGCTTCACGCTGGCCGAATCCCAGGTCCGCTCCAAGTACGGAATCACCGTGGTGGGCGTCAAGTCCCCCGGCGAGGACTTCACCTACGCCCAGCCCGATACCAAGGTGACCCGGCGCGACGTGCTGATCGTCTCGGGCCACGTGGATTTGCTCGAACGCTTCGCCGCACGGCCCTAAAAGAGCTCGGCACCCACCGCTCCGAGCCTAACCCGCAAGACACCACCGGCAGCACAAAAGCATGGTCCCCTCGTTCGAACGAGGGGACCATGCTTTTGTTAAGCTAGTGCCGTGGTGCTTAAGCCAGTTCCTTGGTGATGGCAGCGGCACGTGCGGCTGCTGCTGCCGCCCCGCGGGCAATGATCTGAGAAAGGTTCGTCTCATCAAAGGCCGCGATGGCCCGCTCGGTGGTGCCGTTGGGGCTGGTGACGCCCCGACGCAGAGCAGAAGGGTCCGCCTGCGCATCGGAAAGCATCTTTCCCGCCCCGGCAACGGTGGCACGGGCCAAATCGGTGGCCAGAGCGGGCTCCAGGCCCAGTTCGACGCCCGCCGCAGCCATGGCCTCGGCTAGGTAGAACACGTACGCCGGTCCCGAGCCGCTGATTGCGGATACTGCGTCCTGCTGCGACTCCGGAACCACGTGCACCACACCGGATCCGGCAAACAGCTGCACGACGGCCTCCAGCGCGTCCGCGGAGACGGATTCCCCGGCGCTAACGCCCACCGCGCCGGCACCAACCTTCAGCGGCGTATTGGGCATCGAACGCACCACGGGCTGTCCCGGATTCAGGTGCTCGGCCATCATGCTGATGGTGATGGCCGCGGCAACCGACACGATAACGGCGGTGGGCTTCAGGGCATCCTTGATTTCGTCACACAACGCGGTGATGCCCACGGGCTTTACACCCAAGAAGACGATGTCGGCATCCTGCACCGCCTTGAGGTTGGCCTCTGGATCTTGGGCACCAATCAACACCGTGACACCGGTTTCGGCGCGCAAGGCCTCGGCCTTGTCATCGCTGCGCAGGGTGGCAGTAATCGCCTGCGGGTCATATCCGGAGGCGATGATGCCGCGCAGCACCGCCCCATTCATGGAACCGGTGCCCAGGAAGGCAAGTTTGTTCTCGATACGGGCAGAAGTTGAAGGCGCTGAAGTCATCTGCCCATTCTTCCACGGCTTCCCGGGAGCCTAGATCGAATGTGTCCCGCTCTGCGCGCCGGTGCTCACCTGGGATAGGTGGCGACGAGCAAATTCCAGCGTCTCGCCCAGCCAGGCCTCGCGCTCTCCGGCGCCCTTGGCCTTACGGGTGGAGACCTCCACGGCCACCACACCGTCCCAGGCGGCATCACGGAGGTACTGAATCGCTTCGATCACCGGTTGGGTGCCGCGGCCGGGCACCAGGTGCTCGTCCTTGCCGTTGTCCATCCCGTCGCACAGGTGCACGTGGCTCAGTCGTTGCCCCAGCTCGCGGAAGGCCACGGCCGAGTCCATGTCGGCGATCGCCGAATGGGAGAAATCCCAGGTGACAAACTCATAGGGTTCGGGGATCGGGTTCCAGTGCGGCAGATACATCTTTGCCTCGCGTCCCCTCGCGCGCCACGGGTACATGTTCTCCACCGCGATCTTCACCCCGTACTCCTCCATGATCCGGCGGATGCCGGTGGCGAATTCGGTGGCGTAGGTACCCTGCCAACGGAAGGGCGGGTGGGCCACCACCACATCACAACCCACCTCAACGGCCATCGCTGCCGCCGATTCGATCTTGTTCCACGCGGTGCCCCAGACCTGCTGGGTCAGTAGGAGCGTGGGCGCGTGGATGGCCATGATGGGTTGTTCGTAGCGTTCGGCTAACCGATTCAGCGCCGCGGCATCCTGCGAGATCTGGTTTCCGGTGACCAAGACCTCCACTCCGTCGTAGCCCAAATCGTGGGCCACGGAGAAGGCGTCATGGACGTTCAGCGGATAAACCGAGGCGCTGGAGAGCGCAACGGGAATGGGGGCGCTGCCCTGTGTACCTGAATCAATCATGGAACGTGCCCCTTATATTTCGGTCCTAAAGAACGGTGCTTCCCTGCGCCAAGGACAGAGCCGAGGCCCTACCCAAGGCAACTTCACCAACACCCACGCTACTACTGAGCGGCGCAGTGGAGTCAAATAAAACGTGGTCAAAACGGCGCAACATCAGACCCTCACGCAGTGCCCACGGGCAGATCCGCAGGGATTTAACCTTCAGCGCGTTCATGGCTTCCAGAGCGACGACGGCACCGGCGAGCAGCTGCGGGGCACGGATCGCCGAGACTCCCGGCAATTCCACCCGCTCATCCCAGCTCATCGCGGTCAGCCGGTTGGTCCACAGCTTGAGCGAATCGGCGCGCAGCACGCGCTTCACATAGGGTCCATCGGCGCTGGGCGCAGCACCGGTGATCCGGGCCAGGGATCTGAAGGTTTTGGAGGTGCCGGTGACCATGGACGGCTTGCCAAATTGGCGCAGCTCCTCCGCGGGTTCGGCCAAAACCTCGCGCACATAGTGGCGCATTTCCTTGAGCCGTTGGATCGATGGACGATCCTCGGGCAGCCATTCGCGGGTCAACCGTCCAGCACCCAGTGGTACCGAGTGCGCCACGGTGGGAAATTCGTCTCCGCCCAGGGCGAGTTCGAAGGAACCGCCACCCATGTCCAGGTTCAAGATGGTGTCGGCACTCCAGCCAAACCAGCGGCGCACCGCGTGGAAGGTCATGCCGGCTTCCTGTTCACCGGTGAGCTCGGTGAGCTGGACACCGGTCTCATTTACGACCCGAGCCAGCACCATCTCACCATTGGCCGATTCACGGATGGCGGAGGTGCAGAAGGCCAACAGGTCCTCGGCATGATGATTGATGGCAAATTGTGCGGCCTCATGCACGAAGTCCAACAACTCGGTTTGCCCGGCGTCGTTGATGGCCCCGTTTTCATCCAGGAAAGACACCAACGACAGGGCCCGCTTGTGCGAGGCAAAGGGCACGGGGCGGGCGCCCGGATAGGCATCAACCAACAACAGATGGACCGTGTTCGATCCAATATCCAGTACGCCCAGCCTCATTCTGTGCCCTTCATGCTCTTGCTCGGTCCTCGCTAGCGAGGGCTACTTGCTAGTTTTCTTGGCCGCTGGCTTTTTGGCCGGAGCCTTCTTGGCGGCCGGCTTTTTGGCAGGGGCTTTGGCAGCGGTCTTGCGCTTGACCGGTCCACGGGCGCGCTTGTCGGCCAATAGCTCGATGGCCCGCTCCCGGGTCAGCTCCTCCAGCGTGGTGTCCCGCGGGATGGTGATGTTGGTGACGCCGTCGGTGATGTAGGCACCAAAACGTCCCTCCTTGACCACGATGTTCTTCTCCGACACCGGATCCACACCAAACTCGGCCAGCGGCGGCACGGCCGCCCGCGCGCCACGAACCTTCGGCGTTGCGTAAATCTCCAACGCTTCTTCCAGCGTGATGGTGAAGATTTCTTCCTCGGTGCCGATGGAGCGCGAGTCGGTGCCCTTTTTCAGGTAGGGCCCGAAGCGGCCGTTCTGCACCGTGATTTCCACACCCTCGGCGTCGACTCCCAGCACCCGCGGCAGCGAAATCAGGCGCAGTGCCTCCTCCAGCGTGACCGATTCCACGCTCATGGTCTTGAACAGCGAACCGGTGCGCGGCTTGGCCTTAACGGGCTTCTTCGGCGGCTTGGGCTTGCCGTTTTTGTAGTACTCAACGGGCAGTGCGGCCAATTCCTCGACCGTGGGCTCCACGATGACCTCGGTGACGTAGGCGCCGTAGCGTCCGTCGCGGGCCACAATGGTGCGCCCGGTCTCCGGGTCAACACCGAGCACGTTTTCGCTCGGACCCTGCTGCTCCATCAGCTCGATGGCCTTTTCGGCAGTGAGCTCGTCCGGAGCCAGATCCTCTGGCACATTGGCACGCTGCGGGTCGGTGCCCTCGGGGGCATCGGCGGGCAACGGCTTTTCAAGGTACGGGCCAAACTTGCCCACGCGCAATACGATGCCCGGGGCGATGTCGATGGAGTTGATGGCGCGAGCGTCGATGTCACCCAGGTTGTTCACCACCGATTCCAGGCCGGCCTCGCCGGTGGCCTCGGAACCGAAGTAGAAGTCCTTCAGCCAGGCGGTGCGATGTTTCTGGCCGTGCGCAATCTCATCCAGGTCATCTTCCAGGCGTGCGGTGAAGTCGTAGTCGACGTACTTGCCGAAGTGCTCCTCCAGCAGGCGCACCACGGAGAACGCGATCCAGCTGGGCACCAGGGCGCCGCCACGCTTGGTCACGTATCCGCGATCCATGATGGTGGAGATGGTCGGGGCGAAGGTCGAGGGGCGACCGATCTCGCGGGCTTCAAGCTCCGCGACGATCGAGGCTTCGGTGTAGCGCGCCGGCGGGGAGGTGGTGTGGGAGATGGCGTCGATGCCGGTGCCAGCCAACGGGTCGGCGACCTTGAGCTGGGGCAGGCGTGCTTCCTCTGCCGCGTCGGCAGCCTCGGCCTCGCGGGCTGCGTCCCGGCCTTCCTCATAGGCGGCCATGAAGCCGCGGAAGGTGATCACGGTGCCGGAGGCGGAGAACTCTGCGACCTGCCCCGTGGTGGCTTCACCGGCCAGCTTGATGGTGGCGGTGAAGCCCTTGGCGTCCGACATCTGCGAGGCGACGGTGCGCTTCCAGATCAGTTCGTAGAGCCTAAACTCATCGGCCGAGAGCTGGGCACGGACGGTGGCCGGGCGGCGGAAGGAGTCACCGGCGGGGCGGATGGCCTCGTGGGCTTCCTGCGCCGCTGCACTCTTGGCCTTGTAAACGCGTGGCTTATCCGGCACCGAATCGGTTCCGTAGAGTTCTGCAGCCTGCTTGCGGGCGGCGTTCACTGCCTCGTTGGACAGGAATACCGAGTCGGTACGCATGTAGGTGATGTAGCCGTTTTCATACAGGCGCTGGGCGACCTGCATGGTCGACTTTGAGCTCCAGCGCAGCTTGCGGCTGGCTTCCTGCTGCAGCGTTGAGGTGGTGAATGGAGCCGCGGGTCGACGGGTGTAGGGCTTTTCATCCACCGAGGTCACGGCAAAATCGGCCTCGGCCAGGCCGTTGGACAGTGCCGTGGCACCGGCCTCGTCCAGGTGAGCGACGGAGCCGGACTTAGGGGTCTTCAGTTCGCCGCGGTCGGTGAAGTCGCGGCCGGTGGCCACGCGGGCACCGTCAACGCTGGAGAGCTTTGCGCCGAAGGATTCGCCGGCATTCGTGGCGAAGGTTCCGGTCAAGTCCCAGTAGGAGGCGTTGCGGAACGCCATGCGTTCGCGTTCGCGCTCGACCACCAGGCGAGTTGCCACTGACTGCACGCGACCGGCGGACAGTCCACGGGCCACCTTGCGCCAGAGCACCGGGGAGATCTCGTAACCGTAAAGACGATCCAGCACTCGACGGGTTTCCTGGGCATTAACCAGGTCGGTGTCGAGTTCGCGGATATTTTCCATGGCACGGTTGATGCCCTCTTGGGTGATCTCCGTGAAGGCCATGCGGTAGACCGGAACCTTGGGCTTAAGCACCTCAAGTAGGTGCCACGCGATGGCTTCGCCTTCGCGGTCCGCATCGGTTGCGAGATAAAGTGCGTCGGCATTTTTGAGCTTCGCTTTGAGCTCGGCCACACGCTTCTTCTTATCCGGGTATACGACGTAGTAGGGGTCGAAGTCGTTGGTGACATCCACGGCAAATTTGCCGTACGGACCCTTTTTCATCTCCGTGGGCAGATCGGCGGGTTGCGCCAAATCGCGAATGTGCCCCACCGAGGCATCAACTTCAAATCCATCGCCCAAATACTTGGCGATAGATTTGCTCTTAGCAGGAGACTCCACGATCACGAGCTTCATACCGGTCTTTTCCTTGGCCTTGGCGGGCACAGCACTCCTATTAGCAACCAGTGGTGCACCAAAGTGGGCGCACAGCACATTCCCTGATCTAGGTTAGCCGCAATTTTGCGCACCTCGGCAAGCTGGGAACCTCAAATAGCGTTTTCCCGGCCCACAAGAGGAACCTAGTCACCCATTTCGGGGCGGATCTCGGGGAGAAATGAAAGCATATAGTAGAGCCGGTCCCCATCCACGCCACGGGCCTCGGGTTCAGCCAAATCCTCGTACTCATACAGCAGGTCGTAGACCTTCTTGATGAATTCCTTGCGCTGAGTCTCGGAGAGGAACACCACACCGGTGGTCAGTACCGGAGCACGATCCGGCGCAGGTTCGTGACCTTCCTTGCGTTCTTTATCACGACGGTTAATCTCCGCCGAAAGTCGGTCACGGAAGGCGTTGAGCTGCACGTTGAGGTAGGCGTTCTTCGCACTGGTCGAGTCCGAGAGTGAGCCGAGCACCAGTTGGCTGCCGGCTGCCTTCCAGCGGCGTTCGCGGCCATCACCCTCGCTTGCCGCACGGATCACGTAACCGTATTTCTCCAGGGCACGCAGGTGATAACTCATGGCGCTCGGAGTCAGAGCACAGCGCGTGGCCAGTTCCGTAGCGGTGCGTGTTGCCTGCGATGCAAAAAGTTCTTCCAGCACCGTCAGTCTCGCCTCGTGGGCAAGGGCGCGGATGGCTTGCGGGTCGCTAATCGACACCGGTGCGGCGGGCGCCGGGGACACGCTGACGGTTTTTACGCCTGCCTCCGGGGATGTGTTCTGACTCATATCAAAAAACTTTAGCGGTTGTTTCGCATCTCCAAAAGAAACCCGTGCTTAATAAGCCGGACAACTCCTTCATGTAGCCGCGATGAAAACTCAGGATCGCCCTCGCCAATCAACGAATTAAGCGCGATGACTAGTGACGATACGCTCAAATCACCATCGCAGGCAGAAACAAACCCGGTCAGTGCGGTGTCCAATATTTCGGTTCGCCGTAAACCTGCACCTTGGCGTAACAAGATCACGCCGGGGTGCTCCGCACCCGGTCGCTGGTGGCGTTCCTCGGTCACGTCCTCGGCCACCACCAAATGCAGGTCACGAACATCACGAGCGGCCAATTCATCGGCCACGGAAATGTCGCGTGTCAGGTACGAACCGATGGGCTGTTCGATGGGATAACCGATCGCTTCGAAGTTGACTCCCATCCCGTTTTTTCCTTCGGCGGGCCGGCGCAACCAGACCATGCCGAAACCGATGGCCCCGACATTACGTGAGGCAAAGTCATCGAGATAGGCACCGTATTGCTCGGCAAACGCCAACGGGTCCCTGCCCTGCGAAGCGTCGCGCAGCCAGGTCTCGGCGTATTCGGTTGGGCTGACCATTTCACGCTGGATGAACCAGGCTTCGGTATCGGCACTGAGCCAGGAACGCGGGCCGGCGGTCCAGTCCCGAGACTGCTCCTCATCCACCGCTTCGGTGATCTCCCAATTGGCCAGCATTTGGGCGCTTCCGCCCGGGGCAAGAATCGAGGGAAGGGAGCTGACAAGCGTGGACACCAGGGTATCGCCGGGCATCCCACCGTCGCGGTAGGTGAAACGATCCGCATCCTGTTCGCCGGCAAAACGTGGAGTGATTACAAAGGGCGGGTTGGAGACGATCAGATCAAACTCTTCACCCCGCACCGGATCTAATAGGGACCCCAAACGCAGGTCAACACGTGCCTGCAGGTCATGTGGATCGATGGCCAACGCTTGGTGATTGAGTAATAAATTGAAGCGGGTGAACCCCAATGCACGTGCCGAAATATCTGTGGCAACCACCCTGTCTGCGTGAGACAGCAAGTGAAAAGCTTGGATGCCGCATCCGGTGCCCAAATCCAGGGCGTACCGGACCTGCGGGCGCACGGTGGTCTGAGCTAGGGTCAAGGACGCTTGGCCAATGCCCAGCACGTGATCGTGGCGCAGTACCCCGGCACGCTGGTGGGCACCCAAATCGCTGGCTACCCAAATTTCCTCATCAGCATCGGAGGCATGGGTGCGCAAATCAACGCGTGCACGCCAGAGTTCTCCCGATTCTGCCGGTTCGATCAGGCCCAGGCCGTGAAGCCCTGCGATCCCCGTGGCCGGGAAGGCAGCAGCAAGTTCGCCCTCCGGCACCTCGACGCCGAGCATAAACAAGCCCAGGGTGGTGCTCAGCGGCGTGGGGGCATCCAACACCGCGAGGGTGCGTAGCGCCGGAATGAGCTGATCGCGGAGCAATGCATCGTGCGCGGTGTCACCGAGAAACTCGGTGATCGCCTCATGGTTGAATGCGGCGCGGCGCAAATCACCGGCCAAATGCTCAAGGAGCCTGACATCGTCACTGCGCGGGGCATCGGGAACTTGGGCAAAGTTTTCGGTGGAAGTCACGCTTCACAGTCTAGCGATCAGCTCCCCGGCACGGGACGGCGATGCCTAAGATAGAACTCATGATTGAGGTCACCACCACCCACTTGCAGCAACTCTCCGTCGCCGAGCTCCGTCCAAGCACACGAACATTGCCTGCAGGGGCACGAATCGAGCGCGTCGAGGCCATGACTCCGGAGTTCAGCAAGTACCTGTACCAGGGTGTGGGTAGTGGCTGGAACTGGTCCGACAGATTGTCGTTAACTCGCGCCGAGTGGAGCTCCCTGCTTGAAGCCCCAGGAGTTGAAACGTACGTCGTCTACCTTCATGGTGCACCGGCCGGATACATAGAGCTGGTCGGCCGGGTCGAAGGATCGGTGACCGAGGTGGAAATCATGTACTTTGGGCTCTTTCCACAGAGCATTGGTCACGGGTTGGGCGGGGCACTCTTATCCGAGGGGATGGCACGGGCTTGGGATCTTGACGCGCGTTGGGCATCCTTCCCACCGGTGAGCAGAATCTGGGTACATACCTGTTCGCTGGATGGACCTGCAGCCTTGGCGAACTATCTGGCCCGCGGACTGCAGATCTTCCACACCGAAAGCGAAATGCTGGAGCCCGGTGACGGAACCGCTGGCATGTGGCCAGAGATCATGCCAAGCACGTAACCCAGAGTTCGTCGCCGAAGTCCCGGGGCAAATCGGCGGGCATGATGACGACCCTTTGGCGACTAACGGCACGTCATATCGTGGAGATCATCGGCAGATCGCCACCTATCGAACCGCTCTATTGGACGAGTGAGCCCTTCGGTTCGGGCACGCATTCGGTGCACTGGCGCAATTCGTCGTTGGCAGCACAGTCCGCGCAGAAAAGACGAAGATTGCGGCAGGTGAGGTTGGAACAGTTTTCGAACTTATTCGTGGGTGCCGAACAGCCAACACATTTCCCGATTGTCACGGCATCTTCGGAGAATTCCATGTGCATGCGCTTATCGAAGACATAAAGTGATCCTTCCCACAGGCCCTTGTCTCCATAGGTCTCGCCATAACGCACGATGCCACCCTGCATTTGGTAAACCTCTTTGAAGCCACGCTTAACCATGAGCGAGGAAAGCACCTCACAGCGGATACCACCGGTGCAATAGGTGACGATCGGCTGGTCCTTCATATCGTCGTACTTGCCCGATTCGATCTCGGCAATAAAATCATGGGTGGTTTCGACGTCTGGAACGATGGCGTTCTTGAACTTGCCAATCTGCGCTTCGAAGGCGTTGCGCCCGTCGAAAAAGAGCACCTCTTGACCGGCTGCTTTTTTGGTTTCCACCAACTCATGCAGGGCTTCGGGCTTGAGATGGACGCCGCCGCCGACCACACCGTTCTCGTCGACTTCGAGCTCGGATGGAGCCCCGAAGGACACCACTTCGTCACGAACCTTGACCGAGATTCTCGGGAAGTCTTCGGCTGAGCCGTCGGACCACTTGATATCCATTTTTTTGAATGGCGGGTACTCCCGGGTGGCCTTCACATAGGCCTTTACATCTTTGATTTCACCGCCAACGGTTCCGTTGATCCCCTGGCTGGAAATGATGATGCGACCGCGAAGGTTCCACCGTTCGAGCAGGGCCCGCTGCCACAGGCGTATAGCCTCTGGATCGGCAAGTGGAGTAAATGCGTAATACAAGACAATTCGGTTCTGCGACACGCTATTAAGGGTAGGGCCTAAAACCACTGGTGTGCGCGTGAAGTGGCAACCATCACCGGGTAAACACTGTGTTTCAAGCTTGCAACAGTTGTCATAAATGCACTGCAAGTAGGTTGTTCACGGGGTAGGGTCGATGTATGGGATCTACTGCAAGCGATGAATTAATTGGCACATGGGTTACCGGCTGGGCCGGTGCTCGAGGCTACGAAAGTCGGCATGAGGGCCGCGTTCACGCTGCCCTTCGTCACGACACTTCCGGTGATTGGGAGTACGTCATCTATGAACCGTCCAATGAGGAATTGGTGGCCGTCGCTGAGACGCTCAACAAGCACCCCAAGCGTCGGCTAACTGCCTTCGCCAACGAGACGTCGAGCCTCATCGACGCCGCTCAGGCGGCTGGTCTTACCGTAATTAACGCTAATGAGATCCTGATGGTGACCGAAATGGTCGGCCACGATGTCGAGGCGCCTTTGCCCGCCGAAGGCTTTGCCTTCCAAATTGAGCGCGACGATTCACACGCATACGTCTCTATCCACCCCGAAGATGACCCGTCGATCGTTGCCGCTAGTGGCCACGTTTCGGCAGTCAACGGCTATGCGATCTTCGACCGCATTATCACTGCTCCGGATTTCCGCCGACGCGGTCTGGGCAGCCTCATCATGCGCACCCTTGTCTCGCTAGCCCTTGAACACGATGTTGAAGAAGGCCTGCTGATTGCCAGCATTGATGGCCAGCAGCTCTACAAGTTCTTGGGTTGGACCGATCTGGGCAATGTTGTGCTTTTCGAGGGCCAACAGGAAGCTTAAGCTTCGTCTAATAAGCAATGAAAGTGGTGGATCCCGCGACAGCGGGGTCCACCACTTTTGTCTTACATGACATGGCTGGGCCGCAGGTGATGCCACAATGAAGCAGTGAACGAATACTCGGAACAGATCGCCCTTCTCGGCCATGGGCCCACCCCCAAGGCGCTGCTCCATTCTCGGATCATCGAGGCACGCGAAGCAGTCTCTGGTCCCTGGCCCGAATGGGTGCACCCCGATGTCAGATCAGCGTTTGAACATTCGGGAGTTCAAACGCCATGGCTCCACCAAGTCCAAGCCGCCAATCTCGCCCATGAGGGCCACAACATTATCGTGGCCACAGGAACTGCATCGGGAAAGTCGTTGGCCTATCAGCTGCCGGCACTGAACGCGATTCATGTCTCCTCGCTGGAGAATCAAGCCACCCTGATTCCCAACGACGCCACGGTGCTCTATCTCGCCCCGACGAAGGCTCTGGCGGCAGACCAACTCAGCGCCATCGAAGGCTACTCCCTACCCACGGTTCGTGCTGCCGGCTACGACGGGGACACCGAAGTATCGGCTCGACGCTGGATCCGCGACCATTCCAACTTCATCCTGTCGAATCCGGACATGCTGCACTACGGCATCCTTCCCAACCACACCTGGTGGGCCAGAATGTTGCGTCGGTTGAAGTTCGTGATCATCGACGAAGCCCATTCCTATCGAGGGGTCTTCGGATCGAACATCGCCAACCTCTTGCGGCGTCTTCGTCGTATCTGTGAACACTACGGTGCCAACCCGGTCTTCATCGGTGCCTCAGCCACCAGTTCCGAACCTGCTGCGTCCTTTTCCAAACTCATCGGCGCACCGGCAACGGAGGTTACCCACGATTTCTCCCCCAAGGGATCTGTGACCATCGGACTATGGGAACCTCCGCTGACCGATCTCCACGGAGAGAATGGCGCTCCAACCCGACGCACGGTGATCGCCGAGACCTCCAATTTGTTGGCAAACCTCGTTTGTTCCCAGGTTCGCACCCTCGCGTTCATCAAGTCCCGCCGCGGCGCCGAAACCATTGCAACAATTACCCGGTCGATGGTCGACCAGGTCCATCCATCATTACCAGCGCGCGTCGCAGCCTACAGATCCGGTTACCTTCCCGCCGAACGCCGCGAGTTGGAAAAATCGCTACGCAACGGCACCCTCCTGGGGGTTGCCTCAACCTCGGCCCTAGAACTGGGCATTGACGTGGCCGGACTCGATGCGGTGCTCGTGGCCGGGTGGCCCGGAACTCGGGCCTCCTTTTTCCAGCAGATCGGACGGGCAGGTCGAGCAGGTCAAGACTCCTTGGCCGTATTGGTAGCCAGCGACGACCCCCTGGACACGTATCTGGTGAATCACCCGGAAGCAATCTTTGAGGCAGGAGTTGAGGCCACCGTCTTTGACCCAGAGAACCCCTATGTGCTTTCCGGGCACCTGTGCGCTGCGGCGGAGGAACTTCCCCTGCGTTCCGAGGATTTGTCCGCCTTCGGCCCCACCGCCCCGGCGTTGCTTGATTCGCTGGTTCAGCGCGGATTCCTGCGCCGCCGACCGGCTGGCTGGTTCTGGACCCACCCCGAGCATGCTGCATCCATGGTGAACCTACGTGCCGACGGAGGCGGACCGGTCAGCATCATCGAAACGGAGACCGGAGCCCTGTTGGGAACGATGGACTCCCCGCAAACTCACTACCAAGCGCACAACGGTGCCATTTATGTTCACCAAGGTGCCACCTACGTGGTGGATGAACTCAACGAAACCGACCACTGCGTCATGGTCACCCGCGCCAACCCCGACTTCTACACCCAAGCCAGGGACATCACCACGGTGGAGGTCATCAACACCGAACGCACCGCAACGTGGGGTCCGATCACCGCGAACTTCGGCGAAGTGGTGGTGACTACCCAGGTGGTGTCCTTCCAGCGCAAATCAGTGATGAGCAACGAAATCCTCTCGGAAGAACCTCTCGGACTTGAGGCTCGCGACCTGCACACCAAGTCGGTGTGGTTCACCATTCCCGAAAAGCGGCTGCTGGCTGCGGGTATCACCCCGGAAGATTTCCCCGGTGCTCTGCATGCTGCCGAGCATGCCTCCATCGGCCTGCTTCCATTGGTGGCGTCAAGTGACAGGTGGGACATCGGTGGGGTCTCCACTGCCCTACATATGGACACCGGGATGCCGACCATCTTCGTCTACGACGGGCATCCCGGTGGAGCAGGGTTCGCCGAGCGCGGCTTTGATCGAGCGGTCCGATGGCTTGGTGCCACCCGCGATGCCATCGTCGCCTGTGAGTGCGCCACCGGATGCCCCTCATGCGTGCAGTCGCCCAAATGCGGCAACAAGAACAACCCGTTGAACAAAGCCGCAGCCGTCCTGTTGCTCAGCGCCATCCTGCACGAAGCACAACGGGCGGACGCGGCACCCCAGTAGAAGTACCCGCGCCGGCCCGCCGGATCAGTTCCCGCCACGTTTAGGGCAATATCCACGGTTGCGGTGGTGGTCCTGCCCGGGCGACCGAAAAGGCTCGGGTCAGATCGGGTAGCCATCCGATCGGCGCAACAGCAACGCTGACCCTGACGGTCACGACCTCTCCGCTGGGCCCAGCTCGGGTGCAGCCCACCAGTGCGGCCGAGTTCGCGGAGGCAGTGCGCGAGGCCACACCGCACGGATCACCGGGGGCCAGCCCGCGCGCGGCATCGGCCGCGGCCAATGCCGCCAGGTCAGCGGCGGTTCCTGCCGTGGCCCCGGCCTTCGCCACCGAAGTGAAGATCAGCACCACCATGAGTCCGAGCGCTGCCACGCATACGACCGAGAGCATGAGCACCGTTCCGCTTCCTTCCTCCGTGTGGTTTCTGGCGCTGCTCATGGTTGCTGCTCTAGGCGGGCGTTGGCTTCGGCCCGCAATTGAATTTCACCGAGTAACGGCAACTCGACTCCTGAGAGAACCACCACGTGCCCATAACCGGCACCGTAGGAACTGCTGACGCTGATGTGCGGCCCGGCGATCCGGTGGGCGGTTCCGATAACTTGTGCCTCATCGGTGCCGCGAGCCAGCTCTCGTGCCGCTGCACTAGCTGCCTGCTGGATGCGGACCTGTTCCCCGCCCACGGCGCCCACACCCACTACAAGTGCCACCAAGATGGCCACGGCCGGCAGAAGAACCGCCACTTCCGCTGTCGCGCTGCCGGATTGTGATTTCGTGGCCATGATGGTCTCACTTCGTTCTTAGAAGGACAGGGCCTGACGGATCAGGCCCATGAGCAGCCCGCGAACATCCCCGCTGGAGAGAATGCTGACCAAGAGTCCCGCGAAGGCGACGGCGGCCAGGGTGACGATGGCGAATTCGGCGGTGGTGCTGCCTTCCTCGTCGTGGAGCAGACCGGTGCTCGATTCCGCGTTGTGCTGCAGATCGATGTGGCCGGGTGTTGCTTCGTTGGTGTAATTTTCCATGATGGGTCCTTCACGTTGAGTTGAGGTGGGCTCCTGGAGATCTGGAAGCTCGTCCGGTGCCGGGTGCGCTCCGGTGAACTTCACTACGAGTGTGCGGGGATAACCATTGGTGGTGCAGCGGCCGCCGGTCCGGTTGGGGATAACCCCGATGCGCTAGAAAGCATGACGGGTCATATTCGGGGAAGCAAGGAAATCACCACGGGCACCACCCCGAGGGCGATGAAGGCAGGCAACGCGCACAACCCCAACGGCACCACTAATTTGATGCCGAATTCCGCGCCCCGGGCCTCGGCCTCACGAACACCTCGTTTGCGGGCGGCGGCTGCGCAGGAGCGCAAGAGTGCCGCCGCTGGTGCCCCCGACAGTTGTGTAAAGCGCAGCGTGGATTCAAGTTCACGCACCACGGTGCTGCTCTGGGTCCAAGCGCGGTCCCAGTCCACGTTCATTTCCAGGGCGCGAGCCACCCTGCCCAGTGAGCCGTAGCCAGGAACGTTGGCCCCGATGATGCGCAGCACCAAACGCAGGGGCAGCCCCGACTCCAGCAACGTCGCACACATCTCCAAGACCAGCGGTACGGATTCGGGCTCTGTCGCCGTCTCCGATTCACCGGATGTGGTTAGCTGCCCGGGTCCACGTCCGGATCGTGGTGTGCCGCGGTTCGTCGGGGAGCCCAGTGCTATCCATACTGCCGCTCCGCAGAGCAGCACCGCAGCCAACACGGCGCTCATGATGGCACCTTCGCCGTGATGGCCCGCAGCATCCGGGCACACCAAAGTTTGTTAACCAGCCATAGGCTGATTCCGCAGAGTAGGGCGATGCGGCCCACGGGATTCATGGTGAGGATGACGAAGGGGTTGATGCCCAGCAGTTGACCGAGTCCTAACCCAATGCCGGGAAGAATCGTCAGCAACCGACTGGTGGCCCGCGGTCCGGCCAGGGCCGCGTGCAGTGCCCTGTGCATATCCGCCGCGCTTTCCTGTTCCTCGGCCAGGGTGTCGAGCAGATCGGCGAGCGCGGCCCCGGATTGCTCGCAGATGGCAAAGCACCAGGCCAAACGATTCCACAGGCGCCGATTTTCCGGACGCAGGAGGGTGTGCGATCTCCCATGGGCGGCCAAGCCCTCTTGCAGCGTTCCCCCGGTATGTATTTGGGCCAGGGCCCGGGTACAGCCCGCTTGGATGTCCGTATCACCGGCGCTCGTGCCCGTTGACCAGATATCCGCCAGAAGGCCAAACGCTGCGGCCGGTGCGATACCGGCACGAAGTAACGCCGCGAGCTGCCGAATGAACGTGGCGTTTTGCTCGGTGGCCAGGGCGAGGTTAGAACGTCTGGGCCCTCGACGCCGGAGCCGAGGCGCCGGGCGCTGCTGGCTTGGCTTGGCGGTGGGGCCCGGTGCCGTCCAGAGCCAGACCGCTGTCCCCAGCAGGAGCACGGCAAGGAAGGTGATCACCAGGGGCTCCTTTCACCTGCTGCGTCGAGCCGCTCGCGGAACCAGGTCAGTGCCTCGGGGTCGGCTGATTCGCTGCCTTGAGCGTGGATCAGCTGTACCGCCAGGGTTCCGTGAGTGGTCAGGACAAGGCGTCCGAGCTGGATGGGAGAACGTCTGCCCGTGGCCGGATCCCGGCGCAGATGAACCAGCACATCTAGGGCGCTGGCCGCTTGTAGTGCCGTGGCTGCCGAGTCCATTCCCGCCAGCGCACCCATCGCGGCGAGTCGCGCTGGGACGGCGATGACGCTGTTGGCGTGCACGGTTCCGGCGGCACCCTCATGCCCGGTGTTCATCGCGGCGAGGAATTCACGCACCTCCGCTCCTCGACATTCCCCAACCACCAGCCGGTCCGGTCGCATCCGCAGTGCCTGACGCACCAGGACCTCCAGCGAGATTTCTCCCGCACCTTCCACGTTTCCGCTGCGGGACTGCAACCCCACCAGGTGTGGGTGGGCCGGGGCGAGCTCCGCGGAGTCCTCCACCACGACGATCCGTTGGTTCGCTGGCACGGTGGCCAGCAGGGCCGAGAGCAACGTGGTTTTCCCGGCCCCGGTGCCGCCGGAGATCAGGACGTTCAATTTGGCTGCCACGATGGCCTTCAGTGCCGCTAACCAGTCGGGGTCCTCGACCAGAGCATCGAGCGGCTGGTTTTTGCTCCCCTTGATGCGGATGGAGAGCAATGGCCCGCCGGTGGAGATCGGCGGCAGCACCGCGTGGATGCGGTAGTTGCCCAGCGACACGTCAGCAAAGGGTTGTGCGTCATCAAGCCGGCGCCCGCCGGCGGCCGCGAGGCGCACCGCCAGGGCGCGAATCTGCCCGGGGTCGCTGAAGGCGGTATCCGAGGCGTGTAGTCCGCTACTCCCATCCACCCAGACTCGTCCGCGGCCGTCGATGAGGATATCGGTGGTGCCAGGGACCTCGGCCAGCCGTTCAAGAATGCCCAGCCCGTGGATGTCATCGCTGAGCGAACGCAGCATCTCGGTGCTGCTCGCTGAACCGATGACCCGCCCCGTGGCCCGTACCGCTGACGCCAGATCCACCTCACTGAGTTCTCCGTGCTGGCCCATGGCGCGTAGACGCACTTCTTCGAGCACCTCGGCGTTGGCCAGCGACATCGGCAGCGCCGTGGCTGCTTCCCAGCGGCGGCGGCCCGGGGCCCCTTCGGGACTCATGCCGCGGCCGCTTCGTGGGTTTCAACGAACTGCGCCGGTTCTGAGCCCTTCCCCAATTGGGCCACAGTTCGCCGTAAGGAGCGATGGACCAGCACGTTCATCAGCCCTCCCGCCGCGGCAGCCCGCGCGATGGAACGCCGTGGGGCGAAGTAGCCGGCCAATTCGAGTCCCGCCCGCTGTGCCACGATGCGGGTATCGGTTCCGCTGCTGAGTTTGCCAGTGACGATCAGACGCCAGGGGTGGGCTTGGTCCCCCAACCGTTGCCCGGCACCCTGCGCATAACTCGACCCGGCACCCAAGAGCAGCAGCCGGGTCGTGGCCAGCGCCGTCATGGCCGCCGGGACGGAGCCGATGCGCCCGGCATCAATCACGATGCGTTCATAGATGCGCCGTGAGGCGGCAAGGACCTCGCTCAGCAGCGCCATGGATGGCACAAAGGCGCCGGGGTCGCGGATCCACGTGAGCACAGCGGTGCCCTGTGCCAGCGGCAGGATTTCGGCAAGTTGTCCGGGTGAGAGCTGCCCGCGGGAATTCTCTAGGTCCTCCCAGCCCAGGCCCTCTGCCTCCCGGGCGCGGAGCACCGGCCAGAATCCGGGAGAGTGAGGATCGGCGTCCAGTAGCAGGGTGCGCTGGCCGGACAGTGTTGCGCTCGCGGCAAGCAGTGCGGCGAAGGTGCTGGTCCCTACGCCGCCGCGGGCTCCGGCAACGATCGAGACGTGCGCTCGCCCAGCATGGAGTCCCAGTTCCCCGAGGTATTCGCCGAGCCAGGCGGTGGCCTGTGGAAGGATCGCGACGCGTGCTCCGGGTGAGGCCGCCGCCGCGCGCCAGAGGATGTCTTGGTGTTCCTGGGTGCCGGTGAGGATCAGCGTGCATCCGGCCGGTATTGCCCCCAGCTCGGCCACCGCGTCGGCTCCCACCAAAATAACCTCGTTGCCGTACGCCGCCGCGTGGGCACCGTCGTGAGCCAAGACCAATTCGATGCCCGCCCCCACGGCGATGGAGGCCAGCGTTTGGGCCAGTTCTACATCGCGGCTGAGCAACACGGCGCGAGCCAACGCGGCGGGCCGGGCCCCGGCGGTTCCGGCGGCCGATGGCACACGCGCCGAGACGCGGACGCCATGGATGGGAGTCGACGGCAGCGGGAGCGTTCGTGCCTCCTGCTCGGGATCCGGTTCGGGCACCGGCAGGGGTTCGGGCACCAGCGCGGGCACCGGCGCGGGCGGCATCAGGCGTTCTTGATCCCGTTCACGGGCAGCAACCAGCGCTGGCAGCTGTAGGCTTCGCGGGCGTGGAGTGGATCGGGCGACAAATCTGCTGGGTTCCTTCATGTCTCCCAGCGTGGTCGCGGTGGACCATCGGGCATAAGCCCCTTGAGTTCCGCCACTGGATAAGTCTGAGCGAGGCACGGCAGTTGATGGTGCGGGAAGGTTCGGGGAAGGCGAGGCGCGATGCCAAGGCGGTGGTGCGGCCTGCAAGAATGGAGCGTGCAGCAATTTGCGGTAGTGGCCACCCACTCCATCTCTCAGTCAGACGCCGAAGCCGAGGCAGCCACCGCGGTGGTGTCCATCGTGGACGGATCGGGCACCGCATTATTTCCCCCGGTTCAGGTCTATGGCGATACCCTG
This sequence comes from Paeniglutamicibacter terrestris, assembly GCF_012271785.1. Lineage (GTDB taxonomy): Bacteria > Actinomycetota > Actinomycetes > Actinomycetales > Micrococcaceae > Paeniglutamicibacter > Paeniglutamicibacter terrestris. The sequence goes on from NZ_JAAWVT010000001.1 coordinate 137,638, forward strand.
GCCACGGTGGTGGCAGAGCTGGAGGGAAAAAAACCGCGCTGGGTCTTCGACTCGGTCCAGGGCTGGTACCCCAAGCTGTTGGCCGCCGGTGTGATGATCGAACGCGTCCATGACCTCTCACTGGCCCGCACCATTTTGCGCAATACCCCCTTTGCTCAACCCAGCGCCTACCTCGATTCGATTCGCGCGCTGCCGGATCCCTCCACCACCGCTCCCGCCCACCTGTTGCCGCCGGCCCGGGTCGCGGAGAATCAGGGTGAGCTGTTCGGTGAACCCAAAAACCACAGTGCCGCGCTGGAAAATGTGCTCGCAGAATTTCTGGCTCAGCGCGCCGCCGTCCCGCCCACCGAGCGCGGTCAGCGGCTGAACCTGCTGCTGGCCGCCGAATCGGCCGGAGCGCTGATCGGTGCGGAGATGACCCATGCGGGGGTGCCCTGGGATGTGGCCGAACACCATCGGCTGCTCACCGAGGCGCTGGGCCCCAGAGTCGCTCCCGGAGTACGCCCGCCGAAGATGGAAGCCCTGGCAGCAACATTGCGTTTACTCCTTGATGCCCCGGGGCTCAACCCCGACTCCCCCGCGGAATTACTTAAGGCCATGAACCGGGCCGGCATCGCGATCAGCAACACCCGGGCCTGGGAACTGACGGAGATCAAGCACCCGGTCATCGAACCCTTGCTGGCTTACAAAAAGATCGCCCGGCTGGCCAACGCCAACGGTTATGTGTGGGTGGATCGTTGGGTGGATCGCGGTCGGTTCCGCCCCACCTACATTGTGGGCGGAGTGGTCACCGGGCGCTGGGCCTCCAATGGCGGCGGGGCACTGCAGATCCCCCATCAGGTCCGCTCGGCGGTGCGGGCCGACACGGGCAAGGTGCTGGTGGTCGCCGATGCCGCGCAGCTGGAGCCACGCATCTTGGCCGCACTCTCGCGTGATGACGCGTTGGCTGCCGCCGCCCGCGGCAAGGATTTGTACCAGGGCATTGCCGACGCCGGCTTCGGCGGGGATCGGGCGCACGCCAAGGTGGCCATGCTCGGGGCCATGTACGGTGCCACCAGTGGCGAATCCGGACGGCTGTTACCCAAGTTGAAGGCCACCTACCCGCGGGCCGTGGGATTGGTGGAATGGGCAGCGGCCCAGGGTGAGGCCGGTGCCGGCGTGTCATCGTTCCTGGGCCGCGGCACCCCGCCGGCGCCCGAAGCGTGGCTGAAGGCCAAGACGCGCACCACCTCGGAGGCCGAAGCGCGTGCCGTGGAGGCCGAGGGCCGGGCCCGTGGACGCTTCACCCGCAACTTCATTGTGCAGGGCACCGCCGCCGAATGGGCGCTGTGCTGGATGAGTGAGCTGCGCAGGCGCCTATCTGCGAGCCGGGCGGCAGGCATTGATGCCGGTCAGCTGGTATTTTTCCTGCACGATGAGATCATGCTCCACGTCCCGGCCGACCAGGGTGAGACGGTGATCGCGCTGGTGCATGAGTCGGCCAAGGCGGCCTCCGAGCTGCTCTTTGGCAGAATCCCGGTGGATTTCCCGGTTACCGCCGTCATCGTGAATTCCTACGACCAGGCCAAGTAGGACCCGGCGGGTGGCCCGCTAGGGCGTGTGCCGCCCACCAACGCCGATATGCACTTCGCGCTGAGCATCCCAGGGCAGCGTCCAGCCCAGGTCGTTGAAGATCCGATCCAGCAGGATCCCGGTAAAGCCCCAGATGAAGCCGCCGTCCACGTCGAAGGCCGGGGCGCAAAAGCGCTGCCCGTCGCGTTGAATAACCGAGGAGACCCGGTTGGCCGGATCCAGCAGGTCGGCGACCGGGGCGCGGAAAACGGTGGAGGATTCGGAGGTGTCCACCACAAAAACTTCGGAGGTCTGGTGCCACCAGCCGATGACCGGGGTGACGATGAAGTTGGTGATGGGCAGCTCCGCATCGGGCAGCACACCCAAAATTTCCACACCCGCCGGATCCAGCCCGGTCTCTTCCTCGGCCTCACGCAGGGCAGCGGCGATCGCATCCGTATCCTCCGGATCCACCTTGCCACCAGGGAAAGCCACCTGGCCGGCGTGTTTGCGCAGCGTGTCGGCACGGGTCACAAAAAGCACATCGAGGTCCTCGTGAACGGATTTCACCCCGCTGGCCGCCGGAACATCATCCAGCCGGCCAAAGAGAATCAGCACCGCCGCATGCTTCGCGGTGGTCGGATTCAGCGGGTTGAACACCCACGTGGAAGGCATCTTGGTGGCAGCTTCCGGACCACGCCCGGACAGGTGCGCCTTGGCCCGGATCATCTCGCGTAGTTCGCTGCGTACACTCATGCTTCTAACCCGTATCCTTCTTCACGCAATTGAACGCGTGTGGCTCCGGCGCGCATCTTGGCGGCCAGCTCCTCACGGCCCGGTGCCAGCTCATATTTGAGCAGCTTGAGCGCCTTCACTTCGTCGGTCTCGCCCTCCCCGTAGGCCGGGCAGAGTGTGGTCAGCGGGCAGGCGCCGCAGGCCGGCTTGCGGGCATGACAGACGCGGCGGCCGTGGAAGACCACGCGGTGGCTGAGCATGGTCCAGTCCCCCGGCTCAAAGAGCTCAGCTACCTCATGCTCGATCTTGACCGGGTCGCTTTCCTTGCTCCAGCCAAAGCGCTTCGACAGGCGCATGAAGTGCGTATCAACGGTGATGCCCGGAACCCCAAACGCGTTGCCGAGCACCACGTTGGCGGTCTTGCGCCCGACCCCGGCCAGGGTCACCAGGTCCTCAAGCCGTCCAGGAACTACCCCGTCATAAACATCAACCAGACGGTTGGACAGTGAAAGCAGGGAGTTGGCCTTGGCGCGGAAGAAACCGGTGGACCGGATGAGTTCCTGCAAGGCCTCCGGGGCCGCCTGACTCATGGCCAGCGGGTCGGGGTACGCGGCAAACAGTGCCGGAGTGATCGCGTTGACCCGCACATCGGTGGTCTGGGCGGAGAGCACCGTGGCCACCAAGAGTTCGAAGGCGTTGGTGAAATCGAGCTCCGGCACCGCATATGGGTAGGCATCGGCAAGTACCCGGTTAATTTTCCGGGCCCGACGTTTACGCCCCAGCGGGGTTTCTTGGCTGTGCATTCCTACTTTTCCGGGAACTGAAGGTCATCCAGGTTGCGCAGTACCGCGGGAGTTCCGTTGGCCTGGTTGATCAGGTATTCGGTGCCACGGTCCTCCAGGCACAGAATCCAGGTACCCGGCTGCATCATGGTCAGCTGCTTTCCGTTGCCGGGGTGGAACACCGGGCGCGGGGCGTTGAGCGCAAACCAGAAGCTGGTGTGCTTTTCTTCCGGTTCGTGCACCTCGGCGCGGGCTCCGAAGCCCTGCTCGGACTCGGCAGCGGCCCGAGCCTTCGCCTTCTCCGCTGCCTCCTGGTGCGCCTGGATGTCGGCACGCGATAGTGCCGCTGTGGCCTTGATGTCTACCGGTGCCGCCGGGCTCAAGCTGGTGGCCGGATGTGCGGCAGCCGACTGCTGAGCGGCAGGCTTCACGCCGGATGTTGCACCGGGCGTTGGCACCTTGGCTTCGGTTCCCGAGGTCGTAGTTTTTGCCACCGGGCTCTGCGCAGCTGAAGTCGCGGTGAGTGATGCCGCCGGCTTGTCGGATTCTTCCGCGCCGGCGTGTGGGCTGTCCGTGGCAGTTTCCTTCGGAGCTTCGGACTCGGTGAGCCTCGCTGCCCCGGCACTCTGGGGGGCTTCGGAGCCCTTGACATCGGTGGTGTTCTTGGCGTCGTTTACTGCGACGGCATCGACATCGACATCGTCGAGCTTCGTGGACTGCTTCTGCTCAGTAGCGGGAGACCCGGCGGAGGCAGATTCATCGTTCGAAACGGCAGATGTTGCGCGGGCGTCGGATGTTTCTCCCTTCACCGCTGGTACATCCTTCAGCTGAGTTTCGCGCGCAGCCTCGGTCCCGGTGGTCGGTGCCTTGAGCTTCGCATCATTCTCGGCTGCGGAGGCAGCCACGGCGGATTTCGCCTTCGGGTCGGCAACCTCTGCCTCGGACAGAACATTATCCGACTCGGCCGGGGTAGTCTCATCCGCATCGGCGGCGGAACTATCAGTGGCGGCAGCAGAAGCTGAAGTGGACGTCGGTGCAACAACAACGGGTGCTTTAACCGCCGGGACCGGGGTCACAACCTTGGCAACCGGGTCGGCCTCAACGTGAGAATCGACATCGACGACGGCGTGAGCGTGATCGGCGTGAGCGTCATCGGAGTGAGCGTCATCGGAGGTGGCGGTGCTTGAGTGCGAAGTCCGCGGCACCGACGGTGCGTGGTAATCCCCAGTGCTGCTGGCGCCGATGAACTCTTCGTGATCGTCGGTAGCCACGGCTGCCGCGGCAGCATCTTTGTTTTCCTTCTTGGTCATGGGCACCGGGTAGACATCGGAGCCAAGCACCGATTCACCGCCGCTCACAAAATCACCGCGGAAGGCACCGAGGTAGCTGGCCAGCGTGGTGCCGGCAACCATGGCCAGGCCGCCAAACAACCCGATCAGGTAGGCAGGGGCCATGGAGGCCACGTAGGAGTTTAAGAAGTAGGCGGAGGCGATGATCGCCACCACGGAAGCGGCCTGATCAAGGCTCAGGGAGCCAACGCGAACCCGCGAATGGCCCTGGAGTCGACGCCAGAGGAATCCCGCCGCAATCGCGAGGGGAAGCAGTACCGAGACAAAAAAGTGGAAGGGCAGGCCCGGGAAAATCCACATGTTGACGGCAACGGTCTTGCTCCACGGGATCGGGAGGAAGGAGCCTACGAGCACCAGCAGCCCGCCGAGCAGCACCACAACATCGCGTGCTGTCAGCGGTCCGATGACAGTCTTGGGCGTGTGGTCGGGCTGCGAACCCTGTGCCTTGGCATGCACCGTTTCCATTGGAAGACTCCGCTTCTTGTTAGCTCGTGTCTCGTGGCCGGCGAGTAAATACGGTCGGCGGACCACATTGATCACGTCCAACACTATCCGCGCGGGGGCACCAACGCAGTGATTCGGCACTCGGGTTGCCCGAGGTGTTGTACATGACACGGCCGTGAAGGCATTGAACCTCCGGCACCACACTTCTGAGATGGAGTTGCCGGGGCACAGTTGACCGCTAGTACCCAGCAATCGCCGAAAATCACCGTTCACCGCAGAATTACCACCCTCCACTGTCATGCTTGTGACGGAGCGCACGTGAGAACCCGTGCGGCTGTAACGTTAGTCACAGGAAACTTTTGTCTGTTATTGGAAGGACCATACTCGTGTCGCAAACCCACACCCCCGCGTTGGATAACCTCTCGCATGAAACTCGCTCGTTTGCCCCGAGCGCCGAATTCATCGCCACCTCCATCGCCAAGCCGCAGCAATATGAGGCGGCCGCCGCCGACCGCCTGGGGTACTGGGCGAATGCCGCCCGCAGCGTCTTGACCTGGGACACCGACTTCACCGAGGTTCTGGACTGGTCACAGGCTCCCGTGGCCAGGTGGTTCGCCGATGGCAAGGTTAACGCCGCGTACAACGCACTTGACCGCCACGTGGAAAACGGACTCGGAGACCGGGTGGCCATCCACTTTGAGGGCGAACCGGGCGACACCCGCACCTACACCTACGCGCAGCTCACCACCGCAGTGAAGCAGGCGGCCAACGCCTTCGAGTCCCTCGGCGTGACCAAGGGCGACCGCGTGGCCGTCTACCTGCCGATGATCCCGGAGGCAGTGATCACCATGCTGGCCTGCGCTCGCATCGGCGCCATCCACTCGGTGGTCTTCGGTGGGTTCTCCGCCGACGCACTGCGCTCGCGTATCGACGACGCACAGGCCAAGCTCGTGGTCACCGCCGATGGCACCTGGCGCCGCGGCAAGCCCTCGGCCCTGAAGCCGGCAGTGGATGAGGCCCTGGCCAAGGAAGGCCACAGCGTGAAAAACGTGCTGGTGGTCAAGCGCAACGCCCAGGACGTGATCTGGAACGACTCACTGGATAAGTGGTGGAGCGATGTCGTTGATTCGGCCTCCACCGAGCACACCGCCGTGGGCCACGAATCCGAGCACCCACTCTTCGTGCTCTACACCTCCGGCACCACCGGTAAGCCCAAGGGCATCATCCACACCACCGGCGGTTACCTGACGCAGGCCGCGACCACACACCGCGATACCTTCGACCTGCACCCGGAGACCGACGTGTTCTGGTGCACCGCGGACATCGGCTGGGTCACCGGCCACTCCTACGTCACCTACGCCCCGTTGATCAACGGCGCCACCCAGGTCATGTACGAGGGCACCCCGGATTCTCCCCACCAGGGCCGTTGGTGGGAGATCGTGGCCAAGTACGGGGTGACCATCCTGTACACCGCCCCCACCGCCATCCGCACCTTCATGAAGTGGGGCCGAAGCATCCCGGATTCCTACGATCTGTCCTCGCTGCGCGTGCTGGGTTCGGTGGGCGAATCCATCAACCCCGAGGCCTGGATGTGGTACCGCGACGTCATCGGCACCAATAACGGAGCCAACGGGGAACGCAAAGAGCACCCGACCCCGATTGTTGATACCTGGTGGCAGACCGAAACCGGCGCGCACATGATCGCCCCGCTGCCCGGGGTCACCGTCACCAAGCCCGGATCGGCACAAACTGCCGTCCCCGGCATCACCGTGGACGTGGTTGACGAAATGGGCCAGTCGGTAGCCAACGGCGAGGGTGGCTTCTTGGTTATCCGCGACCCCTGGCCGGGCATGCTGCGCGGCATCTGGGGCGATATGAACCGCTACAAGGAAACCTACTGGTCACGTTTTGAGGGCATGTACTTCGCGGGCGACGGCGCCAAGAAGGACGAGGATGGGGACATCTGGCTGCTGGGCCGCGTGGATGACGTCATGAACGTCTCCGGCCACCGCCTGTCCACCACCGAGATCGAATCCTCGCTGGTTGCTCACCCATACGTGGCAGAGGCAGCGGTGGTGGGAGCCAAGGACGAAACCACCGGCGAGGCAGTAGTCGCGTTTGTCATCTTGCAGATTGACCCACCGGAGGGCGAGGACGTGGTGGCAACGTTGCGCGCCCACGTGGGCAAGGACATCGGCCCGATCGCTAAGCCGCGACACATTTTGGTGGTTCCCGAGTTGCCCAAGACGCGTTCGGGCAAGATCATGCGCCGGCTTCTCAAGGATGTTGCCGAGGGCCGCGAGGTCGGGGATGCAACCACCTTGGCGGATAACACCGTCATGGCGCAGATCGCCGAATCCATGCGCAAGTAGTAGCACCGCAGGACCCAGACACGTCGGGGGCGGGAAGGGCAAGAGCCTTTCGCGCCCCCGACGTCTTTTAACGCAAAGGTGCAAAGGCGCTGCCCACATTGTGTGGGGCCACAACCTACAGTGGATGCCATGAGCGAAGAGAAAAACAAACGCATTCTCGTCCTGAATGGACCAAACCTGAACCTGTTGGGCACCCGGGAACCCGCCGTCTATGGGCACGAGTCCCTGAAAGACGTTGAAGAACTCTGCCGGGCTACGGCAACTGCGGCAGGCTTCGAGGTCGAATTCCTGCAGTCAAATCATGAGGGTGTGCTCATCGATGCCATCCACGCGGCACGTGGCACGGTGAGCGGCATCGTCTTTAACCCCGGCGCCTACACCCACACCTCCATCGCCCTGGCCGATGCCATCTCCGGGGTCGAGCTGCCGGTCATCGAGGTCCACATCTCCAATGTGCACCGTCGCGAGTCATTCCGTCACCACTCGTACATCTCCCCCGTTGCCGCTTCGGTGATTGTGGGAGCCGGGACTAACGGGTATTCCTTAGCCATCAATCAGCTGGCTCACCTGACCCGCTAGCGGCGCACCCAGGGCCCAGATCTGGCAACGGGCTGGAAGCGGAGCCAGTGAATTAGTTCCGCTTCCAGCCCGGCGAAGCCTTAGTCGTTTGTGGCTAGTGGGGCGAGCAAGCCCCGGTCGGAACCGAGTCCTGAGCACGAGTCGAATGGCTGATCGCCGTGTTGATTTCCTCGAGGGCCAGAGCGTATCCGACGTTGGTATCGCCCTTGGCCTTGGCAAAGACCATGCCCACAACCTGGCCTTGCTCATCCAGCAGCGGACCGCCGGAGTTTCCCTGTTCAACATCACCGGCCAGCTGGTAGATACGTAACGGCGATGGTTCGGCACCATAGATGTTTTGAATGGCGATGGTGCTCAGTGATTCAATCACCGCGCCCCTGGCATGGAATGAACCGCCACCGGGGAATCCGAGGAAAGCAGCGGTGTCCCCGCGCTCGAGGTCGGTACCTCGCTGCAGCGGTTCCAAGCCCAATCCCGGGACATCCAAAACCGCGGTATCGCTGACGGAATCGAAGTAGACGACGCTGGCCGAGAGCACTTTACCGTCTTGTGTGGTCACCGAGGGTTCGGTGATTCCGGCCACCACGTGCGCATTGGTGAGGACGCGGTCCGGTGCGAAGACAAAGCCTGAACCGGACTGGTTCACGCCGCAGGCATAAGCGGTGCCGATAATCTTGACCACCGATCCGGCGGCTGCATCAACCGCGCTGCCGAGTTCTGATTCCTGCGGAACCTCGACTTCCACCTGCGGTGCGAAGGGTTCAAAAAGCTCGGGAATCGTTTGACCCATGACCTGGGCTCGAGCCTCTGTCACGAAGTCGGTGAGGGGGCGAGGAGTCAACTTCTGGATCGTGGTTAGGACCTTGGAGTCTGCCACCTGCTGGGATACCAAGGGCACACCCATGGTCGCCGCCGACAGCGCGATGGCGGAGATGACCAATGCCGCCATGACGGTGTTGGCAATGCCACCCAAGAAGCGATCAAAGGACTTCAGCACCGGGAAGTTCAGCCATAAGCGGATTCTGGCTCCAATGGCCGCGCCAAGTCCCTGGCCGATCAAAATGAAGGCCACGGCCGCGGCTACGATCCAGAAAATGCGCCATCCGGGGTTGCTGACCCAGGTTGCCACGAGGGGAATTCCGTAGAAGGCTGCGATACCACCAGCGAGGAAGCCAATGATGGCCCCTAACGTGACAAAGAAGCCTTTACGCAGGCCAGAGGCCAAAAAGCTGATCAATGAAATGATGAGCAACAGGTCCAACCATGACAATCCCAATATCAAGTCCGGACTCCACTCCTTCATTCGGTGTTGTAGCGCACCAAAACGGGCCTAAAACACTATTTCTTGCCCTGAGTCTAGTCGGGCATGGATCAAATGCCCGCGATTCTAACCACATTTAGGGCCTTTTGGCGTGTGGAAGCTGTCACACGGGGCAACCGTACGGCACAATTAGAACAGCGCTAACGACAGTTGACAGGAGATTTTATGGACATCGAGGTATTGCGTCGAGCACCACTTTTCGCTTCATTGAGCGACGAGGTGTTCTCTGCACTGACTGAAGAACTATCCGAAGTAGATCTTTCCCGTGGTGCCTCCGTGTTCCGCGAGGGCGACCAGGGCGACCAGCTCTACTTCATTGTTTCGGGCAAGATCAAGCTGGGACGCACTTCCTCGGACGGTCGTGAGAATCTGATTGCCGTCCTCGGCCCGGGCGAGTTGTTCGGCGAAATGGCACTCTTCGATCCGAGCCCGCGTAACGCTACCGCCACCGCGGTTTCTGAAACGCGTCTGGCTGGCCTGCGCCACGAGAACCTGCGCAAAGTTATCCAGACCAGCCCGGAGGTTTCGGTGCAGCTGCTGCAGGCCTTGGCCTCCCGTCTTCGCCGCACCAACGAGTCGCTGGCCGACTTGGTCTTCTCGGATGTTCCGGGCCGTGTCGCTAAGGCACTGCTGGATTTGGCAGACCGCTTCGGCCGTCCCGCCACCGACGGCATCTTGGTTGCCCACGAACTGACCCAGGAAGAATTGGCTCAGCTGGTTGGCGCCTCACGCGAAACCGTGAACAAGGCATTGGCCGAGTTCGTCCAGCGTGGTTGGTTGCGTCTGGAAGCACGCGCAGTCGTGATCTTGGATATTCAGCGCTTGCGTCAGCGTTCACGCTAAAACGCATCAGTGCATCAACGGCTGTGGCCGGGAACCCCTTGACGGGGTTCCCGGCCACAGCCGTTTCTACATGGTTCAACTAACCGTTGGGGACGCCCGAGGTCGCGGGAGTGTCTAGCGGCCTCGACCCAGTCCGCCGCCTTCGGCAGCGGTCGTGGTGGTCACGTCCAAATAAAACTTTCCATCGACCTGAACCAGCTCCGGATGGTAGCTCTTGAGTTCACGGCGCACGGAGAGGTACGCCACGGTTCCACGAGTGAAGGCAATCTTTTCCAGAATGACTTCCACCGCGGGCGTGGTGATTTTGCTCAGCGGCAGCCCCCGGGTGTCGGAGGCATCCGCTTCGTCGCCCAACGTTGTTGAGTGGCGTTGTGCGATGACCTCGTTAGCTACCTTCCAACCAGCCCAGACGCCCTTGCCACGCAGCAAGCTTGGTTCCTGACGAACCGGTAGTGCCGCCGCAAAATAGCGGGTGTCAAAACGCCGCAGGGCAAAGTTCGGGGAAATCCAGTGCGATAGCGGGCGCAACAGATCGGTGCGCAGACCTAGCCCGCGCTTGGCCAACACGTCGGCTAGGGTCTTGTCCTGCCCGGCCACCGCTTCGCGCACTGCCATCCAGTCCTCACTGTCGCAGTTTTCCACCACGGACAGTTCGTCGGTTCCTGCCAGCAGAACACCCGTTTCTTCGAAGAGTTCCCGGATGGCGCACACAATGTGCGCCTTGACCAAGCGCTGATCAAGAATGCCTAACCTCTTGGACCACTCGCTCAGGCTTGGTCCGTACCAAGGGATATCGTGATCATCAACATTTTCCAAGCTTCCGCCGGGAAATGCGACACTCCCGAGCGGCGAACCACCGGGACGATATCCAAGGTAAGTTTCAACACCTTTTGGCGAGTCTCGGATCAGCACCACCGAAGAGGCGCGACGCACGGTCCGCGGGGTGCGATTTCCAAAGGAAACCCAATTCTCTGCCGCGTCATATTGGGTCGGCGGGAGGTCAAAAAGTCTACGCAGAAGCCCCGTGGACGGGTTCCGCGGTTTCACCACAGGATCCTTGTTCACGGGGCCACCGTTTTCAGTATTGTTACGCAAACTCAACGATCAGTTCGACCTCGACCGGTGCGTCCAACGGCAGTGCTGCCACGCCGACGGCCGAGCGGGCGTGTACGCCCTTTTCGCCCAGGACTGCGCCCAAGAACTCTGAGGCTCCATTGATGACGGCCGGCTGCCCGGTGAAGGACGGATCGGAGGAAACGAAGCCGACAACCTTGACCACGCGGACGATGCGGTCCAGGTCGCCGATGGCACCCTTGATGGCTGCCAGGGCGTTCAGAGCACAAACCTGTGCCTGTTCGGCCGCTGCTTCAGCGGTAACTGCGGCACCGACCTTTCCGCTGGCTGTGAGTTCCCCATTAATAAATGGCAGCTGCCCCGAGGTGTAAACGAGGTTGCCGGTGATCGTCGCTGGTACGTAGGCGGCCACCGGAAGAGCGACGGCCGGAAGGGTGTGGCCGAGCTCAGCCAGACGTGCCTCAACTGCGGAGGAAGTCTCTTGTTGCATAGAAATTACTCGTTTCTTTTCTTAGGCCTTGGGGCGCTTGAGGTAGGCGACCGGTGCATTTCCGTTGGGTCCGGGGACGACGGCAACTAGCTCCCAACCGTCCTCTCCCCATTGGTCCAGAATCTGCTTCGTGGCGTGAATAATGAGCGGTAAAGTGGCGTACTCCCATTTCGTCATAACCGATACGTTAGCGCGTCCTTGTAAACTAGTACGCATGGCAGCTAAAAAGTCCCCGTTTTTTGATACGGCTACCACCCTTGGCAAGATCGTTGCCTTCTTTGGGGTGAGCGCCTTATGTGGCGTACTTGCGGCAGGACTCATGGTCCCGGTCGCTTCTCTCGCCGGCAGCGGCGCCAACGCAGGTGTGGATATTTTCAACGCCTTGCCGGCAAGCTTCGCCGGTGAGCCGATTGCGGAACCCTCCAAAATCTTGGCGAAGGACGGGTCGACTATCGCCACGTTCTACTCGGAGAATCGCCAGCCAGTAAAGCTGAAGAATATTTCTCCCGTCATGCGCAAGGCGATCGTCTCCATCGAGGACGAACGCTTCTATCAGCACAATGGCGTGGATATGCGCGGCATCGCCCGCGCGGCAGTGAACAACTTCACCTCATCTTCCCAGCAGGGTGCATCAACGTTGACCCAGCAATACGTCAACAACCTGCTGATCAATTCTGACTCAGTTAATGGCGTGGACCGCTCGGAGATGACGATCTCCGGCACCAAGAACATCGCCGACAAGGCTCGCGAGGCCAAGCTGGCCATCTCCATCGAAAAGGAAATGTCCAAGGACGAGATCCTTGAGGGTTACTTGAACCTCGTACTCTTCTCCGGACGTAACTATGGCGTTCAGGCAGCGGCGCAGCGCTTCTACTCCATCGATGCCAAGGATCTTAACCTTCAGCAGTCTGCGATGCTTGCTGGAATGGTTCAGCTGCCCAACGCATACAACCCGGAAAGCTACCCGGAACGAAGCATTAAGCGCCGCAACACCGTGCTCGCCGCCATGCTGCGCACCGGTGCCATTGACAAGGCTGAGTACAAAAAGGCCGTCGCTTCGGACCTAAATTTGAAGCCGCACAAGACGCTCTCCGGATGTATCGCCGCCGATTCGGCCGCCTACTTCTGTGACTATGTCACCAAGCTGATCGTCAGCGACGACGCTTTCGGCAAGACCGCAGAGGCCCGCGAGTCCCTGCTCTACCGTGGTGGTTTGACCATCAAGACCACGCTTGACCCCAAGCTTCAGAAGGAAGCCGAAAAGCAGTCCAAGGCCATGATCCCGGCCGATGACAAGTCGAACATCGGTGCCTCCATCGTGACCGTTGAACCCGGCTCGGGCAACATCCTAGCTATGGGCCAGAACAAGACGTATTCCCCCGCTGAGGGCAAGGAATTCACCGAGTACAACTTCGCCGTTGAAGCCTCGAAGGGTGGAGCCGGAGGATTCCAGGGTGGTTCCACGATGAAGCCGTACACCACGTTGGCCTGGCTCCAAGCCGGAAACACCATGAGCCAACGGATCAGTGCACCGAACAGAAAAATGTACCCACAATCATTCCATTGGGAGGCTTCCTGTTTGCCCGCCGGTTACACCACGGTGGGCGGTGGCTGGGATCCTGCCAACGCAGTGAACTCCTGGGCCTCTTCAGGAACGGTTGACTACGGTCTATTCAACTCCGTCAACTCCTTCACGGTGGCTGAGGCGTCCCAGCTTGATCTCTGTGACATCTCCGCAAACACGGAGAATCTGGGTCTAGTCGACTACGCAAATTACACCGACCTGGCCACCGGTAAGAAGACCACCACCGCACAGCCGATTTCCCCGGCCAACCCGTCCTTCGTCATTGGTTCGGCTCAAATCACCCCGCTGGCCCAGGCCACCGCATTTGCTACATTCGCCAACAACGGTGAGTACTGCGAGAACCGAGCGCTGACCTCCGTCACCGACGCGAGCGGCAACGAATACAAGGTCAAACCGGTGACCTGTAGCCAAGAACTCAGCCCTAAGGTGGTGTCCGATTTGAACGGCACACTGAAAAAGATCGCCAGCCAAAAGGTAGCCAAGGGAGCGATCGACTACCAGATCGCCGGCAAGACCGGTACGAACAACGATGCCAACTCCACATGGTTCGTTGGCTACACCTCGGGCATGTCAAGTGCGGCCTGGGTCGGCCGCTGGGACAAGCAGCGGAACCTGGAGACTCCGGGCTATGAGATTGCCGGAGTCACACGTTCCTGGGTTGACTCGGGCACCTGGGCGAGCCCGCTGTGGGTCAATTACATGAAGAAAGTCGGGGACCTGTACTCGACGGATTCATTGGGCAAGGGCTCAGTCTCTCCCCAGTCGACTCCTTCCAGCACCTCCACGGAGAGCGACTCGAGCAACGAATCGGACGCGCCGGCCACGTCGGCTCCGAGCACCTCCGCACCGAGTAGCGATGCCCCGAGCAGCGATGCACCGGCTAGCTCCGCTCCGAGCACCTCGGCACCGAGTAGTTCGGCTCCGAGCACCTCCGAGTCCTCGGACACCGGCAACAACGGTAATGGGAACTCCAACGGGAACGGCAACGGCAATGGCAACGGGAACAACAATTCAACCGATGCTAAGAGCGATGACTAATCCTCTCCCGGTCTCGACGACCTTGACCGAAGCGGTCTCACGCACAGCGCGTGGGGCCGCTTTGGCGGTTGGTGCTGCCGCTGCTGCAGGCACGGCACTTTTCGGTTATGGACTGAGCCAGACCACCCGCTTTGTGGTGCGCGAGGAAAATTTAGCCCTGCTCCCCACGGGGTCCGCCCCCATCCGGATCTTGCACCTCTCGGACATTCACATGGTGCCGGGACAGGAACTCAAGCGCCGCTGGCTGCACTCGCTCGCAGATCTGAATCCGGATCTGGTCATCAACACCGGAGATAACCTCGGGCATCTGCGGGGACTTGATTCACTACTGGCTGCGTTGGGCCCGCTAATGGCTTTCCCCGGTGCCTTTGTTCCGGGATCCAATTGCTACTTTGGTCCCCGACCGAAGAATCCCCTGCGGTACCTGAGGAAGGATTCCGCTCTCCCCCGCAACTCCCCGAAGTATCAATTGCCTTGGGAAGCAATGCACCGTGCCTTTGGCGCCGCGGGCTGGGTCAACATGACCAACAGGAACTATTCGATGCCGGTGCGGGGCACACGCCTTGATTTCACCGGAGTTGATGACCCGCATCTCTCCTATGACCGGTTTGCTGGTTGGCCGGCCGGCTCGGCCTCCTCTTTTGATGCCCCGCATCTTCGCATCGCTTTGGCCCATGCCCCGTACCAACGTGTCCTAGATCGTTTCACTGCCTCGGACGCGGACCTGATACTGGCCGGGCATACCCACGGCGGACAGGTCTGCATCCCCGGTTATGGGGCGCTGGTGACCAATTGTGATTTGCCGACGTGGCGGGCCAGTGGGCTCACCACGTGGGAATGGGCGGGGAAAAGCACGCCAGTCAACGTATCTGCGGGCATCGGCACCTCACGATTTGCACCGGTGCGGATCGCCTGCCCGCCGGAAGCGGTTCTGCTCACGCTGAGCGCTCGTCCCTGAGGCATTCGCAACCGATTGAAATATCCCAACCCCACACTGTAAGGTATTTTACGTAGCGAATACGCGCGCATTAAGTGAGGTCGGACACCGGTGGCAAGACAACAAGGACACTCACCCGCGGCGGGAACGCCCACTCTGCGCAAGACCTTTGCTCGGCTTGGCCCCTTCGTTAAACCCATCTTGCCGCGCTTGTTCTGCGGTTTTTTGTGCGCGTTGGCTGCTGGCCTCGTCGCGCTTGCCATCCCCCAGGTCCTAGCCACACTGGTCAACGACGTGTTGCACCCCGAGGGCAAGAGCTCAGCGGTTTGGTACGCGGTGGCTTTGATCGGCGGGCTCGGATTCCTCGAGGCGCTGCTGGTGTTCCTGCGTCGGCAATTCGTGATCACCCCCGCGGCCCGCCTCGAAACTCAGCTGCGGGTGCGCTTCTACGCCCACCTCCAACAGCTTCCCGTGGCCTTCCACGAACGCTGGGGCTCCGGTCAGCTGCTCTCCCGGTCCATGTCCGATCTGAGCCTGCTGCGCCGCTGGCTCGCCTTTGGCGCCCTGATGCTGGTGGTTTCCACCGTGACGGTGATTGCCGGCCTGAGCCTAATGTTCAGCGCCAGTTGGGTGCTGGGCGCCATCTACCTGGCCGGGGCCATCCCCATCACCATCAAGGCATTCCACTTCCGTTCCAACTACCGTGCCGCCAGCCGCCTGAGCCAAGACCAGGCCGGCGACCTGGCCACGGCCGTCGAGGAATCGGTCCACGGCATTCGCGTCATCAAGGCCTTTGGCCGTGGCCGCCACATGTACGACGGCTTCAATTCCCAGGCGAAACAACTCCGCGACACCGAGGTTTCCAAGGCCAAGACCCTGGCCGGATTCATTCTTTTTGTTGTCGCCATTCCCGAAACCACGTTGGGCTTAGGTCTTGCGGCCGGTCTCTGGCTCACCGCACAGGGCGATTTGAGCGTTGGTGCGCTGGTGGCTTACTTCGCCACCGCCATGGTGCTGGCCGGACCGGTGGAAAATATGGGAATGCTCATGGGCATGACGCTGACCACCAAGACCGCGCTGGACCGCCACTTCGAGGTCATGGACACCCAAAACACCATCACCTCCCCCGTTTCGCCTGTGACACCCACCCAGCGGCGCGGGGAGCTCGAGCTGCGCAACGTGGCCTTCCGCTTCCCAGATACCGCCCAGGATGCAACACCCACGCTGCGTTGCATCAACCTGTTGGTCCGCCCCGGGGAAACTATGGCGCTGGTCGGCATGACCGGCACCGGCAAGTCCACCCTGCTGCAGCTGGTCCCCCGGCTGTACGACGCCACCGGCGGGCAGGTACTCATCGACGGGATCGACGTGCGAGATCGCGATCTGATCGAATTGCGCCAGGACGTCGCGGTGGCCTTCGAGGACACCATCTTGTTCTCCTCCTCCATCCGAGAGAACGTCTTGCTTGGCGCGCCCGAATACGAGAAAGAAAAATTGGATGCCCTGCTGGATGAAGCCATCGATACGGCTCAGGCGAGCTTCGCCCGCACCCTGCCCGAATCACTGGATACTGTCATCGGCGAGGAGGGGCTCTCGCTCTCCGGTGGTCAGCGCCAACGCATCGCGCTGGCCCGCGCCATCGCCGCCAAACCACGAGTCTTGGTGCTCGATGACCCACTCTCCGCCCTCGATGTGCGTACCGAGGAAGCTGTGACCCAGAAGCTGCGCAGTACCCTCGCCGGTACCACCACGCTGATTGTTGCTCACCGCCCCTCTACCGTGGCCCTGGCCGATCGGGTGGCGCTGCTCAAGGACGGGGAGATCAACGACGTGGGCACCCACTCCGAACTCCTGGGGCGCAACGAGCACTACCGCTACGTCATCGCCAGCCTCGAGGACGAGGAATCCAACATCATCTCCCTGACAGGCGGGACCGAAGCATGAGCCAGCACACCGGGGTGGCCAATGAGGATGCCATCACCCTGAGCCTTGAGGAACGAAAACGCGTCCGCGCCCGCTCGTGGAAGCTGCTGGCCGTGCTGGCCAGCACCCAGAAGAAGATGCTGGTGCTCACCGTGGTGCTGGTGGTCATCTCCAACGTTGCCCGCGTCGCGTTCCCGCTACTCATTGCCTGGGCCATCGACTGGGGCCTGCCCCAGGTGCGCAACGGTAACTGGGCGGCGCTGGGTATCACCGGCGGCGCGTACGTGCTGGCCGCCATTACGGCCGGGTCCCTGTTGGGCTGGTACATTCTGTGCACCGCAAAAATCTCCCAGGCCATGCTGCTGGATCTGCGGCTGCGCGTCTTTAGACACACCCAGCGTCTGAGCCTGGAATTCCACGAAAACTACACCTCCGGTCGCATTATTTCGCGTCAGACTTCGGATTTGGAAACGCTGCGTGAGCTGCTGGACCAGGGCATCTCCGAGCTGGTCTCCGCCGGAGTGTTTGTGGCCTTCACCCTGATCTCGATCTTTGTGCTGGACTGGCGCTCCGGACTGGTGGTGATGATCGCGGCCGTGCCCATCTGGTTGCTCTTTGGCTGGTATCAGAAGCGCTCCGAGGTTGTCTACCGCGAGTCGCGGGTAGTCTCCGCCCGCGTCATCGGCTCCTTCGTGGAAACCATGACCGGTATCCGCGCGGTGAAGGCCTTCCGCAAGGAAAGCATTAACGATGCGAGCTACTCCAAGGTCGCCGGGGAATACCGGGACAATTCCATCCGCTCCATCAACCTTTTCGGGGTGTTGCAGCCATCATTGGTGCTGATCGGCAACTTGTCGGTCGCCGCGGTACTGGCCTGGGGCGGCTTCCGCATCCTCGATGGCCAACTCGGTGTGGGCGTGCTGGTGGCGCTGTTGCTGGCCACCAAGCGCGTGTTCCAACCGGTAGAAAACATTGCCATGTTCTACCAGTCCCTGCAGTCGGCCACCGCCGCCCTGGAGAAGGTCTCCGGGCTCCTGGAGGAGGAGCCGACGGTGATCGAGCCGGTCAAACCGCAGCCCTTGGAGAGTGTGTTGGGCAAGCTGGAGTTCAAGGATGCCGTCTTTGGCTACGGGGACGGGCCGGTCATCATGGACCGCTTTGACCTGACGATTCCGGCCGGTCAGACCATTGCGGTGGTCGGGCAGACCGGCGCGGGTAAATCCACGCTGGCCAAGTTGATCGCACGATTCTATGACCTGCGCTCCGGTTCGTTGTCCCTGGACGGGGTGCGGATCGAGCACATTGCCAACAACGATCTGCGTCGGCACGTGGTGATGGTGACGCAGGAGGCGTTCCTGTTCTCCGGCACCGTGGCCGAAAACATCGCCTTGGGCAAACCGGGGGCCAGCATCGAGGAGATCATTCTGGCGGCCCGCGCCGTGGGTGCCCACGAATTCATCACGGCGTTGCCCGAGGGCTACGAGACCGATGTGAATAAGCGTGGCGGGCGCGTCTCCTCGGGTCAGCGCCAATTGATTTCCTTCGCTCGAGCCTTCCTGGCCGATCCGGCGGTACTGATCCTTGATGAGGCGACCAGCTCGTTGGATATTCCCTCCGAGCGGGCGGTGCAGCGCGGGCTGCAGACCCTGCTGGGCAACCGCACCGCGCTGATCATCGCGCACCGACTCTCCACGGTGCAGATCGCCGATCGCGTCTTGGTGGTCCACGACGGGCACATTGTTGAGGACGGAACTCCGGCGGAGCTGATCAGCTCCGAAGGCCGCTTCGCCGCCCTGCACAAGGCCTGGCGCGACTCGTTGGTCTAGCCCGGGGCCTCACTGACCCAGCGAGCAAGACACCGGCCGCCGCACGACACGACAAAGCCCCAGTTCACAAGTGAACTGGGGCTTTGTTGATGAGTGACTTAGGCGCTGAAGGTCAAACCAGTCAGGCGCTCGTAGGCATCGATGTAGCGCGCACGGGTGAGCTCGATGATGTCTTCCGGAAGTGCCGGAGGTTCCTCACCGGAGTTCTTGTCCCAGCCCGAGGCAGCAGAGGTGAGGTAGTCCCGGACAAACTGCTTGTCGAAGGATGGCTGAGCCTGGCCCGGTGAGTAGGTCTGCGCATCCCAGAAGCGTGAAGAATCGGGGGTGAGCACCTCATCGCCCAAGGTAATCTCTCCGGTGGCCGGATCGATCCCGAACTCCACCTTGGTATCGGCCAGGATGATGCCGCGTTCGCGGGCGATCTCCTCGGCGCGGGTGTACAACGCCAGGGTGGCATCGCGCAGATCGGCGGCCTGCTGGCCGCCGATGCGGGCAGCGGTTTCCTCGAAGGTGATGTTCTCGTCGTGTTCGCCGACCTCGGCCTTGGCTGAGGGGGTGAAGATCGCCGGATCCAATTTCGAACCATCCACCATGCCGGCCTGCAGCGGCAACGCGCAGACGGTCTGGCGGTTCTGGTATTCGGCTAGGCCGGAACCGGTGAGGTATCCGCGGGCGATACATTCAATCGGGAACATGTCCAGCTTTTTGCAGACCATGGCCCGGCCCACCACGGCGTCGGGGACGTCGGTGGAGATGACGTGGTTGGGGAATTGTGCCAACTTCTCGAACCACCACAGGCTCAGCTGGGTCAGGACCTTACCCTTGTCGGGGATCTCGGATTCCAGCACAAAGTCAAAGGCGCTGATGCGATCGGAGGCCACGACCAGGACCCGGTCGGTTTCCTCAAAGGTGGAACCGGCCGGGATGTATAGATCGCGGACCTTGCCCGAATAGTGGTGTGTCCATCCAGGCAGATCCAGGGTTTCGGTTTGCAGGCCTGACATTTAGTGTGTTCCTTCCGAGACGCTGATCTGGCCGTTGGCGGCCTTCAGCGCAATGTCGGTACGGTGCTGGGCACCGTCCCAGGAGATAGCTGCCACGCCGGCGTAGGCCGAATTGCGCGCTGCATGAAGATCTGCGCCCAGCCCAACAACTGCCAGCACTCGGCCGCCATCCACGATGACCTCGCCGGCAGCGTTGTTGGTGGTTCCCGCGTGCAGCACCGAAACGTTCTCGATGGCTTCAGCGGTGTCGATGCCAGTGATGGTGGCACCCTTGATGGGTGATTCGGGGTAGTTTTCTGCCGCCATGACCACGCCAACGGCGGTCTCGGGACGCCAGTGCAAGAGCTCTGCGTCATCAAGTTCACCCTTGGCCGCGGCCATCAGCAGGCCGCCCAACGGTGTCTTGAGGCGAGCGAGCACGGCCTGGGTCTCGGGGTCGCCGAAGCGTGCGTTAAATTCGATGACGCGGATGCCGCGGGTAGTGATGGCCAGGCCGCAGTAAAGCACGCCGGTGAAGGGAGTGCCACGGTGTTCCATGTCGCGCAATGTCGGGTAGGCGACACGTTCCATGACCTCGTCCACGAAGCCGGCCGGAAGCCACGGCAGCGGCGAGTAGGCACCCATGCCGCCGGTGTTCGGGCCCTGATCACCATCAAAGATGCGCTTGAAGTCCTGGGCCGGGGCCAGTGGGACGGCGTGCGTGCCATCGCAGATGACAAAGAGGGAAACCTCCGGGCCGTCGAGGAATTCCTCGATGACCACGGTGCCGCCGGCCTCAAAGCAGGATTCGGCGTGGGCCAGAGCCTCGGCGCGGTCGGACGTGACCACCACACCCTTGCCGGCTGCCAGGCCATCGTCCTTAACAACATAGGGAGCGCCAAAGGCGTCAAGCGCCTCGGCGGCTTCCTGCGTGGTGGTGGCAACCCGAGCCATGGCCGTGGGAACCTCTGCCGCTGCCATCACGGTTTTGGCGAAGGCCTTGGACGCTTCGAGCTGGGCCGCGGCCTTGGTGGGACCAAAGACGGGGATGCCCGCTTCGATCAGGGCGTCGGCGACTCCTGCCGCCAGGGGCGCCTCGGGGCCGACCACCACCAGATCCGAGCCCAGTTCGCGTGCCAGCGCCAGCACTGCGGCCGGGTCCTGTGCATCGATTTGGTGGGTGGAGACATCACGCGAGATCCCAGCATTGCCTGGAGCGCAATGTAGGTCGGTGACGTAGGGATCCGCAGCTAGTGCGCGGATCAGTGCATGTTCGCGGCCGCCGGGGCCAATAACCAGTACCTTCACGAGGCTAAAGCCTACCGGGTTTGACCCGGGCGCAGCGGACAAAAGACCTCACCACGACGTAATGTGCCTTGGCCCGCCGCGCTGAACTTCCACCGGGTGCTGCGCCTATGCTCAAGTCATGGACGAAGAAACGCTGTGGCAGCAACGGGCTCAGAGCAACCCGGAGCAGGCCAAGAACTACATTAAACGTTTTGCCCAGCTGCGGGCGCAGGGAGTGGACCTTGACGGTGAGGCACGCTTTATCGATGCGCTGCTGCCGCGCGGCGCGAGGGTGCTTGATGCTGGATGCGGCACCGGTCGGGTGGGCGGTGCCCTAGCCCGGTTGGGGCACGGGGTCACGGGTGTGGATTTGGATGAGGAGTTATTGGGCGCCGCGGCCCACGACTTTCCCGATGCGCGGTGGATACCGGGGAATCTGGCCAGCTTCGAGCTGCGTGCAGTCAACGGTGGTGTCGAGGAATTTGATGTGGTGTTTGCCGCAGGAAATGTCCTGGCGTTTGTGGCTCCCGGCACCCAGGTGCAGGTGCTGAGCTCACTCGCGCGGCATCTGGCTCCCGAGGCCCGTTTGGTCTTGGGATTTTCGCCGAGTTTGGGCTACGCGCCAGCTGATTTCGCAGCGGATGTGCGCGCGGTGGGGCTCGAATGTACGGCCCAGTTTTCCACGTGGGACATGCGCCCGGCCGATCCCGACGCGGACTTCATTGTTGCGCTGCTTCAACGTGCGGAGCACGTAAACTAAATCACATGTCCGAAACGCAGCTCGCCTCCGAAACCGTTGATCTTGTTGTCCTTGAACGCAATGGCTTCATCGAGTCCCGGCATCGAGGCACGGCCGTTGTCATCAATGCCGCCGGCGAGATCACCTTCGCCTTGGGCAACCCCAACACGCTGATCTTCCCGCGCTCCACGCTCAAGCCCTTCCAGGCCATGGCCTCGATGCAGTTGGGTGTGCCATTGCGTGGTGCCCAGGTGGCCCTGGCCTGCGCCAGCCATGTGGGCAGCACCGAGCACACCGACGTGGTCGAATCCATGCTCGCGGCGGCGGGTCTCAGCTCAGCTGATCTGCGTTGCCCCGAGGCCTGGCCCGCACACGAGGCAACCCGCAGCGAGTTGATCCGTCAGGGTGGAGGCAAGTCGAAGATCGCCTTCAATTGTTCGGGCAAGCATGCAGCGTTCCTGTGGGCCTGCACCGAAAATGGGTGGGACACCGAAAACTACCTCTCCGCCGATCACCCGGTTCAACAACGGGTGATCTCCGTGATCGAGGAATACGCGGGCGAAAAGATTTCACATTTGGGCGTAGATGGCTGCGGAGCACCGGTTCCCGTCATTTCGCTGGCGGGCCTGGCCCGCGCGGTGTCCAAGCTGGCGCTGGCCCCGGGCAATAAGCATGCAGATGCACGTGCCGCCACGATCGCCACCGCGATGCTTGACTACCCCTGGGCGGTTCAGGGTCATGGATTGCCCAACTCCGTGGTGATGGAGGATCTTGAAGTGATAGCCAAGCTGGGTGCCGAGGGTGTGCTGGTCATGGCCGCGCCCAATGGCACCGCGGTCGCGGTAAAAATGCTTGATGGATCCGGCCGCGGGTCCGATCTTCTGGGGCTCACGCTGCTGGCCAATGCCGGAGCCATCACCACCGCTCAATTGGAATCGGTACTTCCCAAGCTGACCCGTCCGGTACTCGGGGGCGAGGTCCCGGTCGGTTCGGTGCGGCTGGCCAGCCACGTGATCAACCAGCTGGAGAGCTAGATCTTGGCCATCAAACGACGCATCGATCCGGCGGAGGGCTCCAGGGCCTTCAGCCGGTGGATCGAGGCCGCAGCCTCCGGGACCGAAGCACTTCCGCGTCCGGTGCTGGCCATGGCTGTGCGTTACACCCTGGAGGAACTGGCAACTCGCGCCGAGGGAAACTCCGTGGAAGTGCGGGTGCCACCCTTTGGAGTGACCCAATGCATCCCCGGGCCCCGGCACACCCGTGGCACCCCACCGAATGTCATCGAGTTGCCGGCCGAGCTCTGGCTGGCCCTAGCCGCCGGCACCCTGGCGTGGGATGCCGCGCTGGCCACCGGAAGGGTCACCGCCTCGGGGCTGCGTGCTGACCTGTCTGACGAGCTTCCACTGGTTTAGTACGCTTGTAGCTATGGAATCCAGTCAGCACCCCAGCACCCCCAACCCGGCGAGTAAGAAATCCGGCGACGTTGAGGTGCTCGTTTACGCAGCACCAAAGTTTTGGCCGTTTATGGGCATTGGTGCCCTACTCGGCGTGATCATCGCCTTCATCTCCGCCTATTCCGGCGAGGAGTCCGCGGATTTCACTCGTGCGGCGGTCGCTGGCTTCCTCTCGGTCGGTTTTGCCTTTGTCGGCGTAACGTTGGCCTGTATCGCCTTCCTCATTGTGGATCGCATCACACGCAAAAAGGCACGTCGAGCGCTTGCCGTGCCTATGGGTGCCGCAGAACACCAGTAGAACATCGGTTGTGCGTCACTTCACGGGAAATGCAGCCAGCGGCTCGTGAGAGAATAATTTCTATGGCGCGTGGCGATGGAAACCTTAATCATGACCTCTTGCCCAACGAGAAGGGCCCGCAGGATGAATGCGGCGTCTTTGGAGTTTGGGCCCCCGGCGAAGAAGTAGCGAAACTGACCTATTACGGTCTGTATGCGCTGCAGCATCGCGGGCAAGAATCGGCCGGTTTGGCCACGAGTGACGGCGAACGGATCAATGTCTACAAAGACATGGGTCTGGTCTCGCAGGTGTTTGATGAAAACACCCTTAATGCGATGCCCGGGCATCTGGCCATCGGCCACTGCCGCTACTCCACCACCGGAGCCAGCCACTGGGCCAACGCCCAACCGACGCTGGGCCCCACAGCCGCTGGCACCGTGGCACTTGCCCACAACGGAAACCTCACCAACTCCGCAGAACTGCTGGAGATGGTCAACTCAGTCCACGCCGAATCCGGCGAAAAGATCCGTGGCGAAATCGCCCAGGGCAATACCACCGATACCGCATTGGTGACGGCGTTGCTCAATGGTGACTCGGGTGAATCACTCGAGGAAGCAGCACTCGCACTGCTGCCCAAGCTCAGCGGTGCCTTCTGCTTCGTCTTCATGGACGAACACACCCTCTACGCGGCACGCGACACCTACGGTGTCCGCCCGCTGGTGCTCGGCCGGCTGGAACGCGGATGGGTAGTGGCCTCCGAACAGGCGGCACTTGCCACCGTTGGTGCCAGCTTCATCCGCGAAATCGAGCCCGGCGAATTCATCGCCATCGATGAGGATGGGGTGCGTTCGCAGCGCTTCGGCGTTGCCACTCCCAAGGCCTGCGTCTTTGAATACGTGTACCTGGCCCGTCCCGATGCTGCCATCAACGGCCGCTCGGTCTACGAATCTCGTGTGGAAATGGGTCGTCAGCTGGCCCGCGAAAACTCCGCCGATGCAGACATCGTGATCCCTGTCCCCGAATCGGGCACCCCGGCGGCCATCGGCTACGCCGAGGAATCGGGTATCCCCTTCGCCCATGGCTTTGTGAAAAATGCCTATGTTGGTCGAACCTTCATCCAGCCGTCCCAGACGCTGCGTCAGCTGGGCATCAAGCTCAAGCTCAACGCCCTGGAGCCGGTCATCAAGGGCAAGCGCGTGGTCGTCGTTGACGACTCGATCGTGCGCGGTAATACGCAGCGTGCCGTGGTGCGGATGCTCCGCGAGGCCGGCGCCGCCGAGGTTCACGTGAAGATTTCTTCTCCCCCGGTGAAATGGCCCTGCTTCTACGGCATCGACTTCGCCACCCGCGCGGAGCTGATTGCCAATGGTGCGGCCGTCGAGGAAATCGGCAAGTCCATCGGCGCCGATTCCCTGGCGTACATTTCCGAGGACGGGATGATCGACGCCACGCTGCAGAAGCGTGAACGTCTGTGTACCGCGTGCTTCACCGGTGACTACCCGATCGCACTGCCGGCATCGGATCGCATCGGCAAGAACTTGCTTGAAAGTAGCAACCAGGCGGGATGTGAGCCGGGCCCGGATGCTGAATTTGAGTCCACCCTCACCGCCGAAGACAAAACCCCGAGCAACTAAGTAAAGGACAGTTTCAGAGATGACCAGCGCCACCCCTGAGAATTCCGGTATCACCTATGCTTCGGCCGGTGTTGATGTTGAGGCCGGTGACCGCGCCGTTGAGTTGATGAAGGGTGCCATCAAGGCCACTCACAACTCCAACGTTCTGGGCGGAGTCGGCGGATTCGCCGGCCTGTACGACGCCTCGAAGTTCCTTTCCTACAAGAAGCCGTTGCTGGCGACCTCCACCGATGGTGTGGGCACCAAGGTGGCCATCGCCCAGGCCATGGACATTCACGACACCATCGGCCAGGACCTGGTCGGCATGGTGGTTGATGACATCGTGGTGGTCGGCGCCGAGCCGCTGTTCATGACCGACTACATCGCCTGCGGCAAGGTAGTTCCCGAGCGCATCGCTGACATTGTCCGCGGCATCGCCGAGGGTTGCAAGATTGCCGGCACGGCTCTGGTGGGCGGCGAAACCGCCGAGCACCCGGGCTTGCTCGGTGAGCACGAATACGATGTTGCCGGTGCCGCGACGGGCATCGTCGAGGCCGACGGCCTGCTGGGCCCGGAGCGCGTGAAAAACGGTGATGTCATCATCGGCATGGCCGCCTCGGGCATCCACTCCAACGGCTACTCACTGGTCCGCAGCGTTGTTGCGCACGCCGGCTGGGCCCTTGACCGCCACGTACCGGAGTTCGGTCGCACCCTCGGTGAGGAACTGTTGGTGCCCACCCGCATCTACACCGCTGACTGCCTGGATCTGATCCGCGCGTTCAACGTTGATGGGGCCATCAATATCCACGGTTTCAGCCACGTGACCGGTGGCGGCCTCGCTGCCAACTTGGCCCGCGTGCTGCCGCAGGGTCTGATGGCCACCGTTGAGCGCAACTCCTGGGCGCTGCCCTCGGTATTCAAGGTCATCTCCGAGCTCGGTTCCGTACCGCAGCCGGATCTGGAGCGCACGCTGAACCTTGGCGTGGGCATGGTGGCCATCGTGGATGCCTCGGTAGCCGACGCTGCACTGAGCCGCCTGAACGCTCGCGGCATGACCTCATGGGTCATGGGCACCGTTGGATCGATCACCGACGAGGCCAAGGGCGCTGGACTGGACTACGTTCAGGGTGCCAAGGGTGTTGACGGTGGCGCAGTATTGATGCGCGGAGCCTTCGCCGTCTAGGACAAAAAGCTCTAAGACGCTGATGGACGGTACCTCTGGGTACCGTCCATCAGTGTCTTAACGTCTGCTCCAGCGTTGTTACATGGGTCGTTTCGCTTCCACGGCGTCGCTGGCCTCCAGCGTTTGTAGCGCCTGAGCGATGTTTGCGCGCCAACGAAAATCAGCTTTGGCGTCCCCACGGGTGGGACCGCCGTTAATCAGCCCCACACGCTTGCCAGCGGCCCGTGCGTCGAGCAATAGCTTGTAGCCGCTCATCACTGCCAGCGAGGACCCAATGACCAGCAAGGAGCTGGAGACTGCTTCAAGTTCTTTGAGTTGGGTCTTACGCTCGGGTGGAACGTTTTCCCCGAAATAGACCACGTTGGGTTTCAGCGCCAGTGAGCCGCAGACCAGGCAGGAAACCATGATGAACTGAGCGACGTGCCCCTCATCCAGCGAGACGTCCCCGTCCGGGTTGACCAGAGAAACATCAAGGTCAACGGCCTCGAGGTAACCGGGGTTGGCTTCGTGGAGACGACGATCAAGAGAGACTCGGGGTTCGGTGGCGCCACAGTTCAGGCAGGCAATCTGTTCAAGATCCCCATGCAGCGCGATGACGTTCTGCGATCCGGCGGCCAGATGCAGTCCATCAACGTTTTGGGTCACGATGCCTGCGATCAACCCCTCGGTTTCCCAGCGCGCCAGACGTTGATGGATGGGGTTCGGCGTTGCCAGCGCCATGTGTCGCCAACCGACGTAGCTGCGCGCCCAGTACCGGTGGCGGGCAGCGGGTTCGTGGAGGAACTCTTGGTAGGTCATGGGCCGGTGGCGCCGCAGGGATCCATTGGGACCTCGATAGTCGGGGATTCCGGAGTCGGTGGAGACACCCGCCCCGGTGAGCACCAGCACCGAACCCGCGGCGAGCATCTTGGCGATGCCCCCACGTGCCACCTCGGGGTCTTGGAGCGGCGCGCTCTCCCCCACCACCCGTTCGATGGAACGGATGGCAGCACGGTGGGCCATCTCTATGCCGAGTTTTCCTTCGTGAAGCATCGTCACACACCCAACTCATCGGGTACGACAAAGACCGTGGTCACCAACGCAAGTTCTGCGTGGCGGCCACGGTTGCCGTATATACGTTTTGGAGAACCGTTGACCACGGATTACTCCGGGGTCACTACAGGGAGTCGGCACATCAGCTGATGCGCCGTTGGTCGTCCTCGTCGTCTTCGTCTGAGTACTTATCTTCGTAATCCGAATAATCGGACTCGTAAGGTACTTCGACAGGGCTTGGGATCGTGGCACTATGCCCACGATTCTTTCCAAGCTCGCGTTCTAAGGCTGACAAATCAGTGGCCGGGGAGAAATACTTCATGTCCCTGGCCTGCCGTGTCGCTTTTGCCTTCTGACGGCCGCGCCCCATGGCGTGACCCCCTTTTTTCAGTAGATCTGGAGGTGGTCCGGTCTTAAGTAGGCGGAGGCCCCAGAATATGTGACTAATTCTTTCGTGTCTCAAGGTTAACATGATTCGGCGGCGAGTGCCTGCCCCGAAGCGCCGTTCCGCCGGTAGAGTATTATTTTGTCCACCGAGTCGACTGCCACCCACCGGGGAGCTTGCTTGCCTGATCTGCCACAGCCGGAGTCAAACGCCGCTCTTCCGGCTCTCAGTGCCTCGTCAACGGCCCGTTCATGGTGGCGCGCTCCGGCGCTTTGGGCACTCATCGGCGCGCTGGGAATCATGCTGGTCGTCATCTACGGCGCCAATAAGTTCTTTGGCCAGGACGCTGCCTCAAACGCGCCTACAGAAGTGACACGAAACGCATCACCGGGGATCGACGGTGTCATCGCCACCGAGGTTCCGGCCGACCAATTGGAAAGCGCCGATTGTCTCCAGGGATTCACCAGCCCGTTGGACACCTCAACGGTGGTGACCTGTCAGACGGCGCACAACGCGCAATTGATCGGAAGCTTTAGCCTCGAAGGGGACACCTTCCCAGGCTCGGCCAAAATCTTGGATACCTCCGAGAAGCTCTGTAAGTCCATTGCACTGGATCCCTCCAGCCCCTTGGATGCCGGTTGGTCATACCATTTTTCTCGACCGTCCGAGCAGTCCTGGAAAAAAGGTGACAGGGTTGTCGACTGCTTTCTGGCTCTGAACGACGGTAGCGTGCGCATCTCGATGCTGCCCGCTCAAACTCCCGCACAGAACACGTAGCCCACCGAAGGCTAGTACCCGGGGGCTATTTCCGTTCCCCGGGCACTAGCCTTCTTCGTTTGCGAGCCTAGCCGCGACGCGAGCTCAGCGTCAGCCCTGCGTCCTGCGCGTCGATCCCCACCTCAACGGTATCTCCGTCTTGGATGGTGCCGGCCAGAAGTGCGCGGGCCAGCCTGTCTCCGATCTCACGCTGCACCAGGCGACGCAATGGACGAGCACCAAAGGCGGGATCAAAGCCGGTGAAGGCCAACCAATCGCGGGCTTCTTCATCCACCACCAGGGACAGCCGTCGAGCCGCCAAACGGCCAGCCAGCGCGTCAACCTGCAGGGCAACAATCGAGCCCAATTCATCCAGCGAGAGTGGATCAAACATGACCACGTCATCCAGCCGATTCAGGAATTCGGGCTTGAACGCGGCATTCACCAGGTTCATCACACCCGCGCGTTTAACGTCCTCTTCCAGCGTCTGGTCAACCAGGAACTGCGAACCAAGATTCGAGGTCATGATCAAGATGACGTTACGGAAGTCCACGGTGCGGCCCTGACCATCGGTTAACCGACCATCATCCAGAACCTGGAGCAGGATGTCGAAGACCTCGGGGTGGGCCTTTTCTACCTCGTCGAGTAGCACCACCGAGTAGGGCCGGCGGCGTACCGCTTCGGTGAGCTGGCCACCCTCTTCGTAGCCGACGTAGCCCGGAGGGGCACCGACCAGCCGGGCGACCGAGTGCTTTTCTGCGTATTCGGACATGTCGATACGCACCATCGCGCGCTCGTCATCAAAGAGGAAGTCGGCCAGTGCCTTGGCCAGCTCTGTCTTACCCACGCCGGTGGGGCCCAAGAACAGGAAGGATCCGGTCGGCCGGTCGGGATCGGAGATCCCGGCGCGGGCACGGCGCACCGCATCGGAGACGGTGGCCACCGCCTTGGCCTGACCGATGAGGCGATGGCCCAAGAACTGCTCCATTTCCAGCAGCTTCTGGCTTTCGCCCTGCAGCATCCTTCCGGCCGGAATCCCGGTCCAGGCAGAGATTACCTCGGCGATGTCATCGGCCGTGACTTCTTCGGCGACCATCAGTTCCACGGGCACCGCGGTGGCCTCCGCCTGCGCAGCGTCGGAGACCTCCTTCTCTAGTGCGGGGATTTCCCCGTAGAGCAGGCGCGAGGCACCTTCCAGGTCACCTTCGCGCTGCAACTTTTCGGTGCGTGATCGCAATTCATCAAGCCGCACCTTCAAATCACCAACTCGATTCAGGCCAGCCTTCTCCTGTTCCCAGCGCGCGTTGAGTCCGTCAAGTTCTTCCTTTTTATCGGCCATGTCGGCACGCAATACCTCGAGGCGTTCACGCGATGCGGGGTCGGTTTCCCCGCTTAATGCCAGTTCCTCCATGGTCAGCCGGTCCACGGAGCGCCGCAGAGCATCAATTTCCTCCGGTGCCGAGTCAATCTCCATGCGCAGCCGGCTCGCTGCCTCATCCACGAGGTCGATGGCCTTGTCGGGAAGCTGACGTCCGGAGATGTAGCGATTGGAGAGCCCCGCCGCCGCTACCAGCGCCGAGTCGGCGATGGTGACCTTATGGTGGGCTTCGTAGCGTTGTTTGAGCCCGCGCAGGATGGCAATGGTGTCATCAACACTCGGCTCCCCCACATACACCTGAGCGAAGCGACGCTCGAGGGCGGGATCCTTCTCGATGTTCTTGCGGTATTCGTCCAGCGTGGTGGCACCGATCAGGCGCAACTCGCCGCGGGCCAGCATGGGTTTGAGCATGTTGCCGGCGTCCATGGCGCCTTCGGAGGCACCTGCCCCCACCACGGTGTGAATCTCGTCAATGAAGGTGACGATCTGCCCATCGGAGGCCTTGATTTCCTCCAAAACTGCCTTGAGTCGTTCCTCGAATTCACCACGGTACTTGGCTCCGGCGATCATGGAACCCAGATCCAAGGAGATCAGGGTTTTGCCTCGCAGGGATTCGGGAACATCTCCGGCGACCATGCGTTGAGCCAGCCCCTCGACGACTGCTGTTTTACCCACACCGGGTTCGCCGATCAGTACCGGGTTGTTTTTCGTACGGCGTGAGAGCACCTGGACGACGCGCCGAATCTCGGCATCGCGGCCGATGACCGGGTCAAGTTTTCCCGACCGAGCGATAGCGGTCATATCGGTACCGAACTTCTCCAGTGCCTGGAATGTATTTTCGGGATCGGGGTTGTTCACCTTGCGATCTCCACGAATGGTCGGCAGCGCGGTATCGAGGATCTTACGTGTGGCACCGGCCGTCCTCAGCGCCTTACCGGCGGCCCCGGTATCTTCGCTGAGTCCCAGCAGCAAGTGTTCGGTGGATACGTAGGTGTCGCCCAGGGCTGCTGCCGCCTGCTGGGCAGCTGTGATCGTCTGCAGAATGGCGCGGGAGTACTGAGCTTGGGCCACATTGTTTCCGGAGGAGGCGGGCAACGCCTTGATGGCCGCGCTGGCTTGGACGGAGACCTGGTCCGGGTCGATGCCCGCCGCTTTTAGCAGGGCCACGGCGACGGACTCGCGTTGGTCGACCAAGGCTTTCAGTAGATGCGCGGGCTCCACTTGGGGGTTTCCTGCCGTTGAGGCGTTCATTCCCGATGCGGAGAGTGCTTCCTGGCTCTTGGTGGTCAGCTTGGTATCCATGCTCATCCCTTCGTGGTTGGCTCTATGCTCAAACTTGAGTCTATATCACTCAACTATGCGCTGAAGGCAAATATTCCTGTTAAAACACTGAAGCGTTGGCAACCCGATCACGGATCTCCAACGCTTCTGCGTTTCAACCGAAACACACCGCACCTACCCACGGCTTCCTAGAACATCCCTCTGCCGTTTTCTTGTCTCGAACCACGCATTCATCAAGAAACAGGAAGTGACTCGGCCCCGGGTGTGCATCAAAATGGGGCTAGCCCCTGGCAGCTGCCTCCAAGATACCGATGTCCAGCTTCTTCATGGGCATGAAGGCCTCCACCACTCGACGAACGACCTCCGGGTCTGGGTCCCCCAGTAGCTGAGCCATCCGCACGGGCACGACCTGCCACGACACACCAAAACGGTCTTTGAGCCAACCACATTGACTTTCTTCACCACCGTCGGTGAGCTTCTCCCAGTAATGATCAACTTCGGCCTGATCTTCACACATGATCTGGAAGGAGACTGCTTCGTTAAAGGTGAATTGCGGCCCACCATTGAGAGCAACAAAGGCTCTTCCGTTTAGGTTGAATTCCACCGTCATCGGCTCGCTGGAAGGTTCCCCCTCCGTGTTGATGTCTAGGTGCGATGAAATCGCTGAATTCGGAAAGATGCTCGTGTAGTACAAGGCTGCTTCAGCTCCACGGCCGTCAAACCACAGGCAATTGATGAGGTCCCTCATGAGTCGTTTCCATCCCTCGGTCATTGGCAGAATTTGCCACTCCCCAGACTAGAAATCGATTCGCCGATAAACAAGGGGGCGGGGGCTTCTCGAGCTCCTTCTTCCACCGATAATCATGAGGTGGTGCGCCCGAACCTAAATTGCCGTGTTCAAAAGAATCAGCCCGCGCCGTGTGGCGAGCGGGCTGACCGAGGGTGAGGGACGCAGGCAGACGCCTATCAAGTTAGCCCGCATGAAGAGCGATCAGTAACCCGAGACAGCCCACCGCGGTTGATGAATGTCGTGGTGGAGCTAGCGCGCCATCGGAAGGTACTGGGTGCTCGGAACGATGACCTTGCCCAAGGGCATCAGTGAAATAGGAATCATCTTCAAGTTGGCGATGCCTAGGGGAATGCCCACAATGCTGACAAACATGGGGATTGCCGTCAGCACATGGCCGATGGCAATCCAGATACCGGCCACCAGGACCCAGATGACATTTCCAATAGTGGAGAAAGCTCCCACTCTGCCACGATCGACCACGGTGCGCCCGAACGGCCACAAGGCGTAGATGGCAATGCGGAAGGACGCGATGCCAAAGGGAATCGTCACGATAAGGATGCAGCAAATGATGCCCGCCGCCATATACCCGATCGATAGCCAGATGCCGCCAAAAACGAGCCAGATGATGTTCAGGACAATGGAGAGAGTGTTTCGCATATTTACAGCTTGGTACACAAACCCTCACCACGCCATCGGGGAACACCCTGAGTTTCCCCCGAACTTACGAATCCACGGTTCCCCTGACTCATCACCCAGTTGAGTTGA
This sequence comes from Paeniglutamicibacter terrestris, assembly GCF_012271785.1. Classification (GTDB taxonomy): domain Bacteria; phylum Actinomycetota; class Actinomycetes; order Actinomycetales; family Micrococcaceae; genus Paeniglutamicibacter; species Paeniglutamicibacter terrestris. The sequence goes on from NZ_JAAWVT010000001.1 coordinate 170,410, forward strand.
TTCAATTAATTCCATTGAAAATGCGAAAATAATTGAATGCCGCACGCGTTTGCTCGAAAATCTCCGCTGACCCTCTGGGGAATCGTTTCCCTCTTGCTCCTCACCAGTTGCGCATCCGTCGCCAAAGCCCCCTCGCCCCCGCCGCTAGTGCAGGAAGAGGCGGCCAGCGAGACCGGAAACGATCAGCATCATTTCAATTCGCTCCCCCTGATCCTGATGCCCGGGCTAGAAGCCGTTGTTCTATCCGACGAGCACCGGCACATCTTCACCAAGCACCTTGAGGTCTCTTCGAACCCCGAAATCACCGAGGCCCAGCGAGCACTCGTTGCAGCAAAAACGTCATCGTTCAAAACCTCAGTCGACACCGAAGCACGGATCGCTGTCACCCCGCGGGCGGAATTGAACGTACGTAGTCACCTCGTCGCCATTTCCGAGAACATCATGGGCATCCGAGTGGATAGCTTTGCGTCCACCGATACCTCCAGTGGGACCAGCTATCAGACTCAGTGGTTTGATCTGAAACATCATGCCGAAGGCACCACGCGAGATCTCTTTGACACCGATGCCAACTGGGTAACGTTCAAGAAGTTAGTGACCAGGGAGCTTAACAACGATCCTCAACCTCACACCGGAAGCCCCCTATTGCTGAAGAATGCGTGGCTGGACTCGGTGATCTTTGATCTGCGCGGAAACGCGCTGGTCCAGCTGGACGACGATGCACTGAGCACCGAAGCCCGTGGACCTCGTATCGTTTCGGTCAAGGCCGAAGATGTCACCGACCTATTATCGAATTTCGGAACCAGCGTACGCTCCGCGCTGACGTCGCCACGGACCTTAAGCCGTTTGCACTCCCAACTCTCCACCGCGGCAAAGGTTCCTCAAGCGAATCCTGCCGCGCCGCAAGCGCCGGAGCGCAAGGTGGCCCCGAAGAGACGCTCGATCGACTGTTCCACCCAAAAATGTGTTGCCCTGACCTTTGATGACGGTCCGGGGCCAAAGACAGCGAGGCTATTAGACCATTTGAAGGCGGGCAATGCCCCATCGACCTTCTTCGTCACGGGGCCCAACGCTAAGCTGCGGCCACACATCTTGCAGCGCATCGTCTCTGAGGGACACCAAATTGGCAATCACACATGGAACCACCGATCACTGCCATCGCTCTCCCCCGCCCAGATTCGACGTGAGATTGACCGCACCGACACCGTAATCACCGAGGCCGTGGGGTCACCTGCCGCCTTGTTACGACCTCCCTATGGGGCTCGCAATTCCGCCGTTGATCGGGCGGCAAAGGCTCCGGTCATTCTGTGGGATGTCGACACCCTGGATTGGAAGCACCGCAACACCACAAAGGTCGTGAAGGCCGCGGTACAACAGAGCACCGCGGGGTCCATCGTGCTGATGCATGACATCCATTCGAGCACCGTTGACGCAATTCCCGCGGTTATTTCGGGTCTCAGGGCCAAGGGATACACGCTGGTCACCGTCGGGGAACTGATGGGTCGAACGGGCCTGTTGCCCGGAGAAACCTACTCATCTGGGCCACATCCGGTGACCAAGGCGGCACACAAGGCGGGGAAAGATAGACGCTGAAGTTCGCTAGGCTTAAGCTCATGAGCATTCCCCCAGAGCACAAGGCGCCGACCAGCGGCCGCGCCGTCGACGACCTCAGCTTCTATCAGCCCGAGCCTGTGTCATTTGTTCGACGCGGCACCCGTCTGCATGGTCGTCGCGCCGATGCCTGGGAACGCACGGCCAGCAAGTACATCATTGATCCTCCGCGTGAGCGCACCGACACCTCGGTGGGCGAAGGCTACAGATTCGATGCCGAGGCTCTCTACGGCCGTAAGGCCCCCTTGATTGTTGAGATCGGTTCAGGCCTCGGCGAGGCCATGGCCTTTGCCGCCAGCCAGAATAGCGACACCGATTTCCTGGCGGTAGAAGTTTACCTGCCCGGTCTGGCAGCACTGATGGTGCGCGTTGAAAATAGCGAGTTGAGCAATGTGAGAGCGGTGCAAGCCAATGCGCCAGAAGCCCTTGACTCCCTGCTGCCGGCCGAATCCGTCGCCGAGATCTGGATCTTCTTCTCCGACCCGTGGCACAAAATCCGCCACCACAAGCGCCGCTTGATCAAGGAAAGCTTCCTGCCCAAACTCGAGCGCGTATTGGAACCCGGTGGAGTCATCCGGTTGGCCACCGACTGGTCAAACTATGCCGAACAAATGCGTGAAGTTTTTGACGCCTCCCCCGCGTTCACCAATCTGCACGCCGGTGAATTATCCGGTGAGGACAGCAACCTCACCCAGGTCCGCCGCTTGGGCCTGGAAAACGAGGACCCTGACCCCGACTTCATTGATGAGCTCGGCGGTTGGGCCCCACGCTTCGAGGGACGCACCTTGACCAGTTTCGAGGGCAAGGCCCTGAAGGCTGGCCGCCTGATCTTCGATTTGACCTACCGCAAGGCACTCTAGAACATCATCGGCGGGGCGGTGCACAGGCGCAGGCCTCACACCGCCCCGTTCTGCTTTAAGCCAAGGGCTGCTGTCCGGTCGTGATCAAGGCAAGGTTCCGCAAGGACAGAGTTTGCGGATCCCGGTAGCCCCTGGGTGAATCTAAATTTCCGTCCAAGAACCGGGAGGTGTTATGCCCCCGGGCCGCGTAGAGACCCAACTCGGGCATAGCCCCCACACTAAATGCGTGGCCGTTCAGTAGCTTTCGTCCCGAGAATGCGCGCCCCAACCGTGCCAGGTAATCCCCCTGCGCGATGGCCTCATAAATGTTCTGATTCGGGACGTTTAACCGATCCGGGGTGCGCGAGAGAATCCTGGGAATTCCCGCCGATCCGATCATGGCCAGAGCCTGCGCTTGAGCTCCAAAGTCGGATTGGGCATCAAGGACTTGGGCGGCCAATGATGCGGCATAGGAATGGGCCTCGATGGCCAGGTGCGGGCGATCTGACCGTAGCCGGGCAAAGGTACTCAGGTCCTCCGCTAGCCTGCTGATTCCACGCCGCGCGGCGATGTTCAGTAGGGCGCTCGCGAGGTTGGGCGTCCGATACCCCAGCCAGGCCACCACGGCCGGTGCTGGTGCTCCGACGCGGAGCTGTTCAAGGTATAACTGCCCGGCCTCGCGCACCGACCCCCACAGGGCGCTGCGGGCTCGAATCCCCGTCCCGGAGAGCTGAAATGTCACGTGGCTGGCGGTGTCAAGATCGCCGACAACAATCGCTGCCAGTGGCTCCCTGGCCGAGAGGTCCAAAAAGAGAAGATGACGGGACGGAATCGCGGAGTCCATGGAACTTTGACGCAACGCATGGGCCGTCCCATCCAGTGCCTGCCGGTGAGTGCCGCGCAGGTGCCCACGGATGGCGCAGAGCGCTTCGAATCGTTGATGGGCCATGGCCGATAACCCGGCATAGTTAGAAGCTGGTGTCATGCTCTTATCCCTTGCCGACGGTGGGCACTGCTACTTGCTACGCGGTTTCCACACCACCACGGCCTGGCTGCGGCCGCGCGGGCGCTGTCCGCGGGCCAGAGAAACCACATCGCCGGTGCTGCCGGCGGCAAAAACTCGTCCCAGGCCCATGGCCTGGTGGGCGCTGCGCAGGGCAAACACTTCGTTGCTCAACTCCCCCACGCGTGAGCGCAGAGCGGCCACCTGGTTTTCCAGGGCCATGATGCGCCTGATGCCTTCCAGGGAGACACCGTCCTTGGAAAGCCGCTGAATTTCGCGCAACAGTTCAACATCGTGCTCCGAGTAGCGACGCTGCTTTCCGCCCTGCCGCGAGGGGGACACCAGACCGAGGCGGTCATATTGCCGCAGCGTCTGGGGGTGCATTTCCGCTAACTCGGCTGCCATGGAAATGACAAAGATCGGTCTCAGTCGGTCAGTAGCCATGATCATTGCCCTTCCGTTTTATATGTTCCACCGTAGCCAAAATCCTGGTACGGACAAGCGCCCCGCGCCGCGCAGTGGCGGAACGAGGCGCTTGGTTAACTAGAGTGTTGCGCGGGTGAACAGGCTTTCGCGCGGATCCTCATCCTTGGTGGCCGCGGCGAAGGCTTCGACGGCCTCCTGTGCTTCCTTGCTGAGGTTCTGCGGGATAACCACGTCCAGGGTGATCAGCAGGTCGCCGCTGACCTTGGACGTGACGACCCCACGGCCCTTCAGACGCAGCGTACGACCGGTGGCCGAACCGGCGGGAACCTTCATCTTGACCCGTTCCCCGGTGAGCGTGGGGACTTCGATCTGGCCGCCGAGGGCTGCTTCGGGGAAGGAAATCGGGACGTGAATCCGGATGTTGTTCTCCTCACGGGTGAAGAACCCGTGTGGCTTCACGGTGACCTTTACAATCAGGTCACCCGCGCCGGCACCGCCCGGGGATCCCTTGCCGCGCACACGGACCGATTGTCCGTCCTTGATGCCGGCAGGGATCCGAACGTCGATGATCTCGCCATTGGCTTCGCGTAGCCCAATGGTCGTTCCCTTCATGGAACCGGCAAAGGAGATCGAGGTGCTTGCCGTACGGTCGGCACCTTTGCGTGGTGCCTGCTGGCCGAAGCCACCGCCACCAAAGAGGTCGGCAAAGTCCGGCGGAACCTGACCACCACGTCGGGATCCGCCGCCACCGCCGAAGAGGTTGGAGAAGACATCCTCGAAGCCGGCGTTGCCCTGGGGCCCACCCTGTCCGCCGGCGCTGAAGCGTGCCCCGGAGCCCATGGCCCGAATGCCGTCATATTGCTGACGCTCTTCACTGTCGGAGAGGACCGCGTTGGCCTCGGTGATGTCCTTGAACTTGCGCTCGGCCTCGGGGTCACCGGCGTTGGTATCCGGGTGGAACTTGCGCGCCATCTTCCGGTACGCCTTCTTGATGTCCGCGTCGCTGGCGTCCTTGGAGACGCCAAGAATGGCGTAGAAATCTTTGTCGACCCAGTCCTGACTTGCCACCGGGCGCCTCCTTTGCTGTAAAAAAATCTGTGGCTCACCCGCTCATCGATCGCGGCGGGGAGAAATCTAGGATGTTGACTCCACCAAGTATGCGACGGATCGCGGGGTCCATCACTGGATCCTGATGCGAACCGCCGCATATCTGGTAGGTGGTGTGGCACCTGCCTAAGGCAGGTGCCACACCGTGGTAATTACTCTCCGAGGGAGACGATCACCTGGGCCGCACGCAGGACGCGCTCGCCCTTCTTGAAGCCCGGACGCAGAATCTGCGCCACGTGATCCGCCGGAATTTCGGCGTTTGGCTGCTGGATCAGTGCCTCGTGAATGTTCGGGTCGAAGGCCACTCCGGCTTCGTCAACGCGCAGCAGGCCAAGGCCTTCAAGCACGGTGTCGAGCTTGTTGGCAATCGACGCGAAGGGGCCATCAACCAGGTCACCATGCAGGCGAGCGGCGTCGATGTCATCAACCACCGGCAACAGGTTGACGATGACCGACTGGATGGCGTTTTCACGCGCTACATCTCGGTCACGTTCAACACGCCTGCGGTAGTTGACGTATTCGGCCTGCAGACGCAATAGGTCATCGCGCAGTTCGGCTTCCTTGTCCACCACCGGGGTTGCTTCCTCGGTGTCGAGGCCAGCCTCATTGAGGATGGCCTCGGCCTGGCTCAACGCGTCGCCCGAGTCATGGGCTTCGTCGACCGGAGTAACCTCTTCGTGGGAGGTTGCTTCGTCGTGATTTTCCTCTGACATGGTCGATGCGCCCCTTACTTCTTTTCGTCTTCGTCAATGACCTCTGCGTCAACGATGTCCTCTTCGGCCTGCGGTGCTTCTGCACCTTCGGCGCCCTCGGACTCGGTCTGAGCCTGCGAGTAGATGGCTTCGCCCAGCTTGGTCTGCGAAGCCTGAAGCTTCTCAAACGCGGCCTTGACCTCGTCATCGTTGTCCTGAGATTCCAGGGCCTTCTTCAGGGCGTCAACGTCGGCCTGAACCTCGGTCTTGACCTCTTCGGGCAGCTTGTCTTCGTTGTCCTTGATGAGCTTGTCAACCGAGTAAGCAGACTGCTCGGCGGCGTTGCGGGTCTCGGCTGCCTCGCGGCGAGCCTTGTCCTCGGAAGCGTGCTCCTCGGCTTCGCGAACCATGCGCTCGATGTCATCCTTGGACAGCGCGGTGCCGCCGGTGATGGTCATCGACTGCTCGACTCCGGTGCCCTTGTCCTTGGCGGACACGTGGACGATGCCGTTGGCGTCGATGTCGAAGGTGACCTCAACCTGCGGGATGCCACGCGGGGCTGGTGCAATACCGGTCAGCTCAAAGGTGCCCAGGGCCTTGTTATCGCGGGTGAACTCGCGCTCGCCCTGGAAGACCTGGATGGAAACCGAAGGCTGGTTGTCCTCGGCGGTGGTGAAGGTCTCCGAACGCTTGGTCGGGATCGCGGTGTTGCGCTCGATCAGCTTGGTCATCACTCCACCCTTGGTCTCGATGCCCAGTGCCAGCGGGGTGACGTCGATGAGCAGAACGTCCTTGCGCTCGCCCTTCAACACGCCAGCCTGCAGTGCTGCACCAACGGCAACAACCTCATCCGGGTTCACACCCTTGTTGGCTTCCTTGCCGGCCAATTCCTTGACCAGTTCGGCAACTGCCGGCATACGGGTCGAGCCGCCAACGAGGATCACGTGAGCGATCTCGGAGACCTTCACGCCGGCTTCGGCGATAACGTCCTTAAACGGCTTACGAGTGCGCTCGAGCAGATCGTTGGTCAGTTCCTGGAACTTGGCACGGGAAAGGTGCTCGTCCAAGTGAACCGGGCCATCGGAGGTGACCGAGAGGTACTGCAGGGAGATGTTGGTGGAGGTAGCCGAGGACAGTTCCTTCTTGGCCTGCTCCGCTGCTTCCTTCAGACGCTGCAGGGCGATCTTGTCCTTGGACAGGTCTGCGCCCTTCTGCTTGGCCTGAGCCAGCAACCAGTCAACAACTCGCTGATCCCAGTCGTCGCCGCCGAGGCGGTTGTCGCCCGAGGTGGCGCGGACCTGGATGGTGGAGAAGTCGTCTTCGTCCTTGCCAACTTCGAGCAGGGAAACGTCGAAGGTTCCGCCACCGAGGTCGAAGACCAAGATGAGCTCGTCTTCCTTGCCCTTATCCAGGCCGTAGGCCAGTGCGGCTGCGGTCGGCTCGTTGACGATACGCAGAACGTTCATGCCAGCGATTTCGCCGGCTTCCTTGGTGGCCTGACGCTCGGCATCGTTGAAGTATGCCGGAACGGTGATAACCGCGTCGGTGACCTTTTCGCCCAAGTAGGACTCGGCGTCGGCCTTGAGCTTCATCAGGGTACGTGCGGAGATTTCCTGCGCGGTGTACTTCTTGTCGTCGATGTTGACGGTCCAGTCGGTGCCCATGTGGCGCTTGACTGAAGCAATGGTGCGATCGATGTTGTTTACGGCCTGGCGGCGAGCGATGTCGCCAACCAGAACTTCGCCACTCTTGGAGAAGGCTACGACCGAGGGGGTCGTGCGGTTGCCTTCGGCGTTAGCGATAACGGTCGGCTCGCCACCTTCGAGGACGGATACAACAGAGTTGGTGGTTCCGAGGTCAATACCTACGGCACGAGACATGAGGATGCTCCTTCTTACCTGGGGAAATGAACCAACGACCAACCCGAATTCAATCGGTTGAGCGTTCTGCACTCAAGTTTACCGAAGAGCAAAACGATGTCAATTCAAAGTTGAGCGCGCATGGCTCAAGTTTGGGTTTGAAGGCTCAAATTTGCCGCTATGGAGCTAGAAAATCCCCGGAATGACAGGGAACTTAGAGTTTGCTGAGAGTCGCGTTCGCCCTCAGTGATCACCACCTCAGAGCACCGCCGAGCAACTCTGACCCGTTATAAGAGCTGTCCCCGCGGGGACACCAGTCGCCCCGATTGACCGGCTAGCCTCGGTGTCCGGCTAGCGGCCGCCGATAACGTCAATGCCCAGGTACACCAGCAGACCAAACGCGGTTCCCCACAGGATGATCGAAATAACCTGCCAGAAAATGACCTTCTCCTTGGACGCACCAAAGGACACCAACGCGGCCGAGGTGATCTGGCTTGGAAGGATTGTCTGGCCCAAGAGACTAACTCCGGCAATGCCATACTTCTCGAAGGCCGCACGCAATTTGACGTACTTCTGCGAAGGTTCATTAGTACCTTTGCTCGCTTTTCGACGCAGAAAGTGAGCCCCGTTGACCATGAGTAACATCGAGGCCACGTTGCCCACCACGGCCGCAAGGATCGCGATCACTGGGTTAACGCCGATGACGACCCCGATCGCTGCACCAAAGTACGACTCCACAAACGGAATGGCGGCTGCAAGCATCACCGCCAGCCACGCAAGTGCCGGAGGAAACGTTGAGGTGAAATCCTGCAATGACTCAATCATGGTCAATCTCCTAGCCCGCGCCGCGGCCATCAGTAGTGGTGGTGGTTCAGCTTGGTCCGTTGGGCGACGTTGCACCAGCGGCCTGTTCTTCCCTCCCAGATTATTGGTCTGCACCCGGCAAACCGGTGCCACCAAAGGATGATCTCTACCGACCCCATTAGTTGCGGATTCAGACAAAGGGATGAATCTTCACCGCCGAGTTTCATGACCTTTCCTTAAACGCCGATGGGCCCGGTCAAGCAACGTTTCAGTTGCTTGACCGGGCCCATCGGCGTTCAGGTTCTACCGCAGCACAGCTGCGGGATGATCCTTAGTAGTTGTTGCGGTTGCCCGAGGCGGGTGAGGTCGCGCGGCGCGGAGCGCGGCCACGACCTGCGCCACGGCCTGCACCGTTGGCTGCTTCAACCTTGGAGGCGCCGAGGGCGTCACCGATGGTGTTGTTGCTGCGCGGCGGGCGTGAGCTCGCTGCGCCACCCTGGCGCTGGCCCGAGTTGTTGCGTGCTGCGGCGGAACCGCGGTTTGCCGGATTGGTGCGACGAGCTACATCGCGGTCATCCTGCTGCATATCTGCACGGCGGTCGGCACGGTTATCGGTGCGGCGGTCGCCGGCACGCGGAGCCGAGGCGCCACGATTGTCGTTACGACGTTCGCTGCGGTAGCCGGGAGCAGCGTTGCCGCGACCCTCGCCACGGTTATCGCTACGACGTTCGCCACCGCGGTTTTCGCTGCGGTTTTCGGTGCGACGTTCGCCACCGCGGTTTTCACTGCGGTTTTCGGTGCGACGTTCGCCACCACGATTTTCGTCCCGGCCGCGCGGAGCCTCACCGGAAGCGCTCTTGGCGGTACCACGACCGCCGCGGCGACGGCCACGGCCGCCTGCTGCGTCGGAGTCCGTCAGGGTTTCCTTACGAACGGAGGCGGTGCTGCGCAGCTGCGGAGCAACGTAGGCAACCGGAGCGGCAACGTCGCCCACAACCTCCATGACGACCTGTGAGTTCGGGGTGACCTTGACCATCGGAACCTTCAGGCCAGCGGCCTTGATCAGGGACTTCACGTCGCTCTGCTGATCCGGGGTGGCGATGGTGACAACAATGCCATCCGAACCGGCACGGGCGGTACGGCCCGAGCGGTGCAGGTAAGCCTTGTGCTCGGCCGGCGGATCAATGTGGACAACAAGCTCCACACCATCAACGTGTACGCCACGGGCTGCAACGTCGGTGGCTACCAATACGCGGGCGTCGCCAGCGGAGAAGGCCGCGAGGTTGCGGTCACGAGCGTTCTGGCTCAAGTTGCCGTGCAGATCAACGGTCGGGATGCCGCACTTGGTCAGCCAGACAGCCATCTTCTTGGCGTGGTGCTTGGTGCGCATGAACATGATGCGGCGGCCACTGCCGGAGGCCAGGGTGCGAACCAGTTCCTTCTTGTCGTCGTTGGACACCATGAACACGTGGTGTTCCATGGTGTTCACGGCGGCGGTCGGAGCGTCAACCGAGTGAACGGTCGGGTTGGACAGGTAGCGCTGAACCAGCTTGTCTACGCCGTTATCCAAGGTGGCGGAGAAGAGCATGTGCTGGATGCCACGCGGGGCCTGATCCAGGATGCGCTTGACGACCGGCAGGAAGCCGAGGTCGGCCATGTGGTCGGCCTCGTCGAGTACGGAGATTTCCACGCGGGAAAGGTCGGCGACGCGCTGCTTGAGCAGGTCCTCGAGGCGACCGGGGCAAGCGATGAGGATGTCAACGCCGGCGTTCAGGTCTTTTTCCTGACGCTGCTGCGAGACGCCACCGAAGACAACGGCAACGCGAAGGTCAACGGCCTTGGCCAACGGCTCAACAACCTTGGCGATCTGGGTGGCCAGTTCGCGGGTAGGTGCCATGATCAGTGCACGCGGGAAGCGTGCCTTGCGTGGCTTGGGGTTAGCAGCCAGGCGTGCAACCACCGGAAGGGAGAAAGCAAGGGTCTTGCCCGAGCCGGTCTGACCGCGTCCGAGCACGTCGCCACCGTTAAGGGTGGTGGGAAGCGTTGCTTCCTGAATGGGGAATGCCGCTTCGATTTCCTGCGAGGCAAGAACATCGGCGAAAATTGCGGGCACACCAAGGGAAGTGAATGAAGGACTCACGTAATACTTTCTATCAAAGCTTCGCACGACGGTTTCGGCGCGCGTGGTCGCCGAAGAAAGAGAGAGCCAAGATGGCGCAAAGCGCACATCGACCGGCCGTAGTCGCTCCCAAGTAATCTCGGGGCACGCGGCGGGTCGGGAAATCTAATCAGTCGACGCATAGACCTTCGGGCACAAAAATCGCACCTTACCGATCTACAAGTATCCAGCTTAGCAGTACCCCGCCCACCGCCCAACGAGAGTTCCGTTACCTTTTGGAGCCCAGCTTGCTCGGCCACCAAACTTTTTGACCGATGTCGTGCACCAGTGCAGGTACCAACAGCGACCTGACCACCAAGGTGTCAAGCAGGACTCCGAAGGCCACGATGAAGCCCAGCTGCAACAGGAACATGATGGGGATGATGCCCAACGCCGCAAACGTAGCGGCAAGAACCACTCCGGCGGAGGTGATCACCCCTCCGGTGACCGCGAGCCCGCGAAGCACACCGTTGCGCGTGCCGTGGATGAGTGACTCCTCGCGGACCCGAGTCATCAAGAAGATGTTGTAGTCCACGCCCAGTGCGACGAGGAATACAAAACCAAAGAGCGGAACCGACGGATCGGCGCCTGCGAAATCAAAGATGCCATTAAAGACCCAGGCCGAAACGCCCATCGCCGTCCCGTAGGACAGCACAGTGGTCGCCACCAGGAGCAGTGGGGCAAGAATCGAGCGCAGCAGCAACATCAGGATAATGAGGATGGCCAGAAGAATCAGCGGGATGATCTTCAGCAGATCGGCCTGTGCCGTGGTGGCTGTGTCGCTCAGTGTTGCCGTCGTTCCGCCGACCAGGGCTTCGGAGTCCTGCCCATGAGCAATGTCCCGGACGTTGAGCAACGTCGCCTTGGCCGCGTCGGAGTCCGCGGGATCATCCAGGGTGATGGAGAACAACACTCGACCTTCAACAACCTGTGGATCGCGGCCAGCCTGGGCCACCGCCGGCCCACCATCGGCAGCCTGAATATAGGCCGAGGCCACCCCATCGCTGGCCTCCAGCAACGGCAGCAGGTCAGCGGCAGCCGACTCTTCCACCACCGCGAACAGCGGACTCCCGGTCCCACCAGGGAAATGCTCACCCAGGGCAACTTGCCCGTCCCGGGAGTCGGTCTGCCCCAAGACAATGTCGCTCTGCGGAACACCGGATGCCTTGAGCTGAGTCAATCCCAAGGCGCCCGCCGCCAACACCAGTGCCGTCAGCACCCAAATGGGTCGCGGGTGACGAGCGACAAATGCCGCAATTCGTCCCCACAAGCCAGCTGGCAGTTCTTCGGGGGCCAACTCGGGTGTCGGTTTGGGCATAAATGGCCAGTAAGCGGCTCGTCCCAAAAGGGCAAGCACCGCTGGCAGGAAGGTCAGTGCGGCAATCACCGAGAGCACGATGCCGCTGGCCCCGATGGGACCCAGTGCCTTGTTCGAGTTCAGGTCGGAGAAGAGCAGGCACAACAAGCCGACCGTCACGGTACCGCCGGATGCAAGAATCGGTTCAACCGAACGCTTCCACGCGGTCAAGACAGCTTGCCAGCGATCCTGCCCCAGAGCCAGGGCCTCCTTGTGTCTGGCGACTAGCAACAGTGAATAATCGGTCGCCGCACCAATCACCAGGATGGAAAGAATGCCTTGGCTCTGGCCGTCGAGCCGGATCCAGCCTTCCTTGGCCATAAAGTACATGGCCAGAACCGCGGCACAGAGGGCGGCCACGGCAGTGAAGAGCACCGTGAGCGGCAGCAGTACCGAGCGATACACCAGCAGAAGGATCACGAAGACGGCACCGAGTGCCACACCCAGCAATACCCCATCGATTCCACCAAAGGCTTCCACCAAATCCGCACTGAATCCTGCCGGACCCGTGACATAGGTTCGGATTCCAGCAGGTGCGCTATCGGTGAGTTCGGTACGGAGGGTGTCAACGGCGGCGTCAACCTCAGCCTGACCGTTTAACGGCAGAACCCATTCGGCGGCCAATCCGTCCTCGGAGAGGAAGGGTCCGGCCACGTCACCGTCGAGGTCGCCAGACTTCGATAGCGTCGTGCTCAGATCCTTGATGGTGGCCTCATCAAGTTTTGTCTCGCCCACCACGACCACAACAGCGGGAATGGCGTCGGAGGTGCGGAACTTGCTTTGCCATTCCAGGGCCCGTGTTGCCTCGGCGCTGGCTGGCAGGAACGCGGCCTGGTCGTTGGTCTGCACGTCGCCGAGTTTCCCGAACGTCGGTCCACCCACTGCCGAGACTCCCAGCCAGAGTGCCACCAAGACAGCCGCCAGCAGGGCCCTGATCCATCTCATGCTTATGCGGGTTGTGGACCCGGGTTCCTTCTGGTGGTGCCCGACATGTTTGCCGGTGCCCTGGGGCTGATCGATCACGAGTTTCTCCTCTTATGCTTCGGCCTAAGCCCGAATGCTTTGCAAGACGTTAACTTAGATAGTATTTCCACAATGGAACTAATTCAAGTTGACCCACTACACTTGTTGCCATGGATTCCACCGCTTCTTTCGACCTCATCTTGCTGCTACAAGAATTCGGTCAGGCGTCGGATAGGTATGTGGAAGCAACCGGCTCCCTCCACAAAACCCACCGCACCGAAATGAACGCCCTGGCGCTGATCATGCGCCTCGAGCGCGCCGGCACCCCACCGACACCCGGCGAAATCTCCCGCGCCCTACAGCTCAGTTCTCCCGCTACCAGCGCCATGCTTGGCCGGCTCGAACGCCGGGGACACATCGAGCGACTGCAGATCGACAAGGACCGCCGAGTACAGCGCATCAAATTGACGCCCCTAGCGCTCGCCGACGGACGAGCCATGTTTGTCCCCCTAGCAGAATCCATGCGCGAGGTCATCTCCCATTACAGCTCCGCAGAGGTGGAGCTCATCTCACGTTTCATGGCCCAGGCCACCGCCGGGGTCGATCGGGCACACAGTACGGGGCCTGAAGACTGACCACGTTTCGGATCGGCGCTCCCTCCTCGGCGAGCGCCGCTCCGCAGGCCCCGAGGTGGAAAGTTCACCATGGATCAAAAGGGCATTGCCCACTAGGCTCGGAATCACCACCCACCGTGCCATGTGCCGCCCACCAATGAGTGAGGATCGCCCCATCATGACCGATCGCCCCCGCACGAACCCCACCTCGAACCTAGCCGCCCCGTACAACACGGCCGAAGAACTCCACTTCCCACCGAGTTTCAGCTTCGGTTCGGCCACCGCAGCCTTCCAGATTGAGGGCGGCAGCCATGAGGACGGCCGCGAGGATTCGATCTGGGACACCTTCGCTCGGGTACCGGGAGCCGTCTTCGAGGGGCATGACGGTTCAATTGCCGCCGACCACTATCACCGAATGCCACAGGATGTGGCACTCATGGCGGATCTGGGGCTCGACACCTACAGGTTCTCCACCTCCTGGGCGCGGATCAAGCCCGGGGACCGCGGACTGAATCCACAGGGCATGGACTTCTACTCCCGCCTGGTTGATGAACTGCTGGAACACGGGATCACCCCCTGGCTCACGCTCTATCACTGGGATCTGCCACAGGCCTTGCAGGAACACGGTGGCTGGGCCAACCGCGACACCGCCTACCGTTTTGCCGACTACGCCGTGGAAGTATTTGATCATCTGGGCGACCGCGTTAAACAGTGGACAACACTCAACGAACCCTGGTGTTCCTCCTTCCTCTCTTACGCCGCCGGTGAGCATGCCCCGGGCCACACCAACCCGGCCGAGGCTGTGGCCGCCGCGCACCATCTGCTCTTGGGCCACGGGCTGGCCACCTCGGCCATGCGCGAAGCCGCCACCAAGGATCAGCAGCTGGGGATCACCCTGAACTTCACCGTCGCGGATCCTCACGATCCAACCAACGAGGCGGACATTGATGCCGCGCGGCGCATCGATGGCTCCTTCAACCGCGTATTCTTGGACCCCATCTTCCGCGGTCAGTACCCCGCCGATGTTCTCCACGACATGGCAGCGGCAGGGCTAGAACAACATATTCAGGGCAACGACTTGGAAATCATTGCCACCCCCATCGACATGCTCGGGGTCAACTACTACAACGGGGTGCAGGTCACCGCCCCCCAGACTCCCCCGGTCCCGGAATCGGCATTAACCTTCCCCTCCGAGCGTGGGCTACTGCGCCGCTCCCCCGCGGTCGGCAGTGAACGGGTGCGGGACCGCTCTCGTTCACTGCCACAAACCGCCATGGGCTGGGAGGTGCAACCCGAGGGCCTGGAACGATTGCTCCTCCGCTTGCAGGAGCACTACACCGGTCCCGCGGGCATCCCGATGGTGATCACCGAGAATGGCGCCGCCTACAACGATGAGCCAGATGCCGCGGGTTTTGTTGATGACACCAAGGACCGCTTGGCCTTCATCGACGCGCATCTGCGAGCCACGCACCGCGCCATCTCCCGCGGGGCCGATGTCCGCGGGTATCTGCTCTGGTCATTACTGGATAACTTCGAGTGGGCCTTTGGCTACGGCAAACGCTTCGGGATCGTGCGCGTGGACTACAAGACGCAAGCGCGCATTCCCAAGGCATCGGCCCGCTGGTACGCGGACGTGGCCCGCTCCCACACCGTCCCAGCCATCTCCCCGGGGTCCAGAGATCACCGAAACATATGACTCCACGGTCTGTGGCCACGATGAAAGGTGTCTGTCGGTGCTCATCTAAACTGTTTGAGTGACACTTTCCTTATGGCTTTCCCTGCTTGGCGCCTCCACCTTGATCAGCTTCACTCCCGGAGCCGGGGCAATCAACACCATGACCAACTCCATGAATTCGGGCTTCCGCCGATCCCTGTGGGGCATCATGGGCCAACAGTCCGCGTTGTTGGTCCATGTGGTGATTGTTGCCGCTGGCGTGGGCCTACTGGTCTCCCGCTCCGAGCTGGCCTTCACGGTCATCCGCTATGCGGGTGCCGGATACCTGATATATCTGGGGATTCGGCTCATCCTTGCCAAGGCCACCGGATCTCAGGCGCTGGATACGAGTGACCGCGAACCGGCCTTCTCGATGTTCCGGCGTGGATTCTGGGTCAACCTGCTTAATCCCAAGGCCATCGTCTTCTTCTTGGCCTTCACCCCGCAGTTCATCCGCCTTGATGCCCCACCGGTGCCGCAGTATCTCATCTTCATCGGAACCATTGTTGCCGTGGACATCATGGTCATGTGGTTCTTTTTTGCTGCCACCGCCAAGAGCTTTTCTCGCTTCACCGCCACCGAACGCGGGCAACGGATCCTGAACCTGTCCTTCGGCACACTATTCATCTTTGTTGCCGCCCTGCTGGTCTTCATCCACTGATCCGCCACAACTCGGTGTTGTAAGGCCCATGGACGAAGGGCACAATCCGATAACCATCCGTACCCGTCGTGTTTATGCCTGTCACTAGGTGCGTAAGGGCCCTAGACTAAAACCATGTTCCGGATAATGACAGTGTGCACGGGCAACATCTGCCGGTCCCCCATGGCCGAGTACATGATTCGCACAGCCCTCGACGATGCGGGAATCACCGACGTCTCGGTCGAATCCGCCGGCATCAGCGACGGCGAAGCGGGTCAACCCATCGACCCACGGGCCGCCGCCATTCTGCAGTCCCACGGTATGAATGCCGAGCGGCACCGGGCCAGCGTTCTGGATGAGGAAACCATCTCCGGGGTGGACCTGTTACTGGCCATGGACCAGGATCACTTCAACGCGCTGGGCAAGCTGCTACCCACCGATGCCACTGCCCCGCACCCCCAACTACGCATGATGCGTTCCTTCGATTCCACCCTCGCCAGCGCCCCGGTAGAAGGCCAAGGCATCTATGACCCGTGGTTCGGCGATTCGGCCGACTTCCGCCTGTGCTGGCAAATGATCAATGCTGCCCTACCGGGAGTGCTCGACTACGTGCGCGCCCACATCATGCCCCAACGTGGCAACTAGCCCCGTACTGGTCCTTGGCATCGATGGCCGCTCCGGCGCCGGAAAAAGCACGCTTGCCGCCGAGTTGGCCACCCAGTTACGCCGCCACCGTGAGGTAGCGCTCTTCCACCTTGAGGACATCTACCCCGGTTGGGATGGTCTGAAGGCAGGAACCGAAGATTACGTCGACCAGGTTCTGACACCACTGGCCCGCGGCGACGCCGCGGCATGGAAAAGCTGGGACTGGAACACCAACTCCTTCGGGCCGACTTCCACCCTTGATTCTGCCCCGGTGATCATCATCGAGGGCGTTGGGGCAGGATGCGCCGCCGCCCGCGAATTACTTGATGTACTGATCTACGTCCAGGTCCCCGATGCCACCCGCAAGCAGCGGGCGCTGGAGCGCGACGGGGAGATTTTTGCCGCGCACTGGGAGCAGTGGGCTGAGCAGGAAAACCTCTACCTGAGCGCCGACCCGGTACCAGAACATGCAGATATCACGGTGGACAACCGGGCGGATGGTTCCGCCCCGACCCATGTCTTGCGGGCACTGCTCACCCTGCCCGCCGCACAGGTGGTCATGGCCGCCGAGCGGGCCGAGGCTGCGGCGCTTGCCCCGGAGCATCGCTGCCTGACCGCGGCACCGGATGCCGCGGCGCTTTTTGCTGCACTTTACCCCGAGGAGCAGCACGCAGTGCTCCTTGAATCCAGCAACCTCAGTTTTGCCGATCCTCGCGCCCGCAACAGGTACTCGATCATGGCCGCCGCCACCACCGATGCCTGCGCCGTGTACGAACACCGCGCCGGCTCCGGGGTGCTGCGCACCGGAAGTGCCACGGCACGCACCTCCGCCGGATTCTTCAGCTGGCTGGCTTCGGCCTGGGATACCGGTGCTACGCTGCCCGGGGCTCCTTCATTGCCGTTTCTCCCCGGATGGCTGGGATATCTGGGGTATGAACTCAAACGCGAAACCGGAGGCAGCAACAACCCCGCCGCAGCCAGTGACGCACAGCCACCGGATGCGGCACTGATCCGCCCCGCTCAGGTGGTCATCATCGATCACCACAGCGACACCGTGCACCTGCTCGCCTCCCCGGAAAGCGACACGACGGCGTTTTTTGCCCGCGTCAGCACGCTCCTCGAACAGCTTGGGGCCTGCCTACCTCCGGCACTACCGGTATCGCTCGCCCCACAATTCAGCGTGCGAGATCACCGCGAAAGCTACCTGGCCAAGGTACTGGCTGCCAAGGAACAGATTTGGCTCGGTAATAGCTATGAGGTCTGCCTGACCACCTCGCTACATGCCGCAGCCGTCCCCTGCACCCCATGGGATAACTACCTGCTCCTGCGTGAGCGCAACCCCGCACCCTTCGCTCATTACCTGCGTTTCGGGGACCTGGCGGTCGCCAGCACCTCCCCCGAACGCTTCCTCTCGGTCGGTACCGAGGGCTGGTTACGGGCCGAACCCATCAAGGGAACCCGGCCACGCGGACAAACCGCGCAGGAGGATGCCGCACTGATCCACGAGCTGGAGACATCTCCCAAGGATCGCGCGGAAAACATCATGATCGTTGATCTCTTGCGCAATGACCTCTCCCACTTCGCCCAACCCGGCACGCTGTCGGTGCCACGACTGTGCGCCATCGAGTCCTACGCCACCGTCCACCAGATGGTCTCCACCATCGACGCGAAACTACGCCCCGGTGCCCCGCGCGCCGAGGCCATCGCCGCGGCATTCCCGGCCGGGTCAATGACCGGTGCGCCAAAGGTTTCGACCATGGCCATCCTTGATTCCTTGGAAGATGGTCAGGCCCGCGGGCTCTATTCAGGATCCGTCGGTTACTTTTCCGCCACCGGGGCAGCGGATCTTTCGGTGGTCATCCGCACGCTGGTGATGCTCAGGAATAAGCATGCCGAAACCTGGGACCTGAGCCTCGGTGTGGGCGGGGCCATCACCGCAGATTCGGACCCGCAGGAGGAGTGGGACGAGGTACGCACCAAGGCCTTTGGTGTGCTCTCTGCCCTCGGCTCGGTTTTCCCCGGCGAGTGAGCACAGCGCGCCCAGCTATTGCAGGGTGGCCGAAAGCCGTGCCACGTTATCGATCCAACGGCTGAAGATCGAGCGTTGCTTCCACTGAGCCAGCGTCAGCTCGGTGGAATTGGCCCGGTACCCGTCCTGGACCTTCATCAGCTCGCTGACCAGATCCGCACCCAGCAGCATCAGCGTGATCTCAAGATTTAGCGAGAAGGAGCGCATGTCCATATTCGAGGAGCCCATCACCACCACCTCGTCGTCGACCGCCATGCATTTTGAATGCAGCACCGCCGGTGCGTGGTACCGGTAGATGCGCACCCCCGCCCGCAACAAGGCCTCGTAATAGGACTGCTGGGCGTGCTGGACCAGAGCCTGGTCACCTTTTTCACAGACGAAGAGTTCCACCGCCACACCACGCTGGGCGGCGGTGGTGATGGCGTAGAGCAGCGAGTCGTCGGGAACGAAGTAGGGGCTGGTGATCGAGAGACGTTCGGTGGCCGAATAGATCAGGGTGTTGAAGAGTCGCAAGTTATTCTCCGCGTCGAACCCCGGCCCGCTGGGTACCAGCTGACCAATGTCCTCACCCGCGTCGGTGTCCAGGTTCTCATCCCCATGATCCTGGACCAGGTCCTGGAGCAGGTCTTCATCGGTTTCCTGCGACCAGTCGGTGGCAAAAACGACGTCGAGGCTCGTGACCAGGGGGCCTCGAACCTTCACCATGAGTTCGACCCACTGCCGGCCGATGGCGTGGGCACTGGCCCGCTTGTAGCCCGGCTCGATAAGGTTCTGACTTCCGGTGAAGGCCACCGAGCCATCAACGACCACAATCTTGCGATGATTACGCAGATCCGGGCGACGCCACCGGCGTTGGAAGGGTGCCAGGGGCAGCATCCGACGCCATAAGATCCCCGAGGTGCTCATCCGCTTCACCAGCGATCGATAGCCCTTGACGCGTATTGTCCCCAGGTGATCAAAGAGCACGCGGACCTTCACCCCGCGCTCGACCGCGCGTTCGAGCGCATCGAGGATCGGTTCCACATAATTCTCATCTAACCCGATGATGTAGAACTGCACGTGAACGTAGTGTTGGGCCTTGTCGATTTCCAGGCGCATCTGATCCAAGGATTCGCGGTAGCCGGTAATAAATTCCACGGCATTACCCGATTGCAACGGCAAGGCGCCCAGGGTCCTATTGAGTTCGACCGCCGAGCTCACCCAATCGGGGGCATCCGGTGCCCACCGCTCCCCAATGAGGTGCTGGGTGGCGTCAAGGATGGTCTGGTTGACTCGACTCTGGCGCTCGATGCGGCGGCGCGAAAGTTTGATGTTGGCCATCATGAGATAGAGCAGTAACCCAAAGCCCGGCAACAGGAAGATGGTCAGCAGCCACGCCATCGCGGTGGTCGGTCGCCTGTTCCCCGGCACAACACCGATCATCAGGATCCTGATCGTGAGCTCCACACCGACGGCGATTGACCACAGGGCGGCCCAAATATTCACCGCGTCGTTGCCCTCGCTCATTCAGGCCCCTCCTTGCCAGCGGGCGTTTACCCGATGGATCTCAGCCTACCGGCAGCAGTCGATGAACGCAGCGCAGAGCACCCCGACGGCGGTAATCTGGTATCCATGACTGCACTTGTGTTCCTTGACGCCGACGTTTCTACCGGCCGTATCGCCAACGCCGCCACCGCCCAGCTCTCCGTGCTTGACCAAGGGGTGACGCGCGGGGACGGGATTTTCGAATCGATGCTCTACACCAAGGGGGTGGTGCGCAAGATTGATGCTCACCTCGCGCGGTTGCGCGTCTCGGCATCAACCTGCGACCTCATCCTCCCCCACGAGGAGCGCTGGCGCGCGGCCATCAGCACCGCCGTGGCCGCCTTTGATGCGGCGACTCCGAGCGACGAAGCGGTAGTGAAACTGGTGGCCACCCGTGGCCCCGAGGGCACCTCGGAGGGAACCTGCTGGGTGATGGTCTCCGCCGCCGCCGAATCAGGGCGCTTGCAGCGTGAGAACGGCGTTTCGGTAATGCTGCTGGATCGCGGTTATGACTCGCGGGCCGCCGAGCGCGCCCCCTGGTTGCTCATGGGTGCCAAGACGCTGTCTTATGCGGTGAACATGGCCGCCCTGCGCCACGCCAAAAAGCAGGGAGTGGACGAGGTCATCTTCACCTCCAGCGACGGCATTGTGCTGGAGGGCCCGACCTCAACGGTTTTGCTGGCCCACCGAGACGGAGATATCAAGCGATTGATCACCCCGACCCTGGAAACGGGGATCCTGCCGGGAACCACGCAGGGGGCCATTTTTGAGGCGGCTCGTGCGGCCGGGTGGGAATTGGGTTACGGACCGTTGACCCCCGAACACCTGATGGATGCCGATGGCGTGTGGCTGGTCTCCAGCATCCGGCTGCTCGCTCCGGTGAATTCCATCGACGGCACCACGCTGACGCTGGATCGGGAATTGCACGCCGAACTCACCGCCATGGTTAACAACATCGCCTAGGCACGGCACCAACAAATCGGGAGATACCGTGAGCCAAGCCTTGGTGCAGTTGGTCCCCGCCTCCTACGTGGTTTTTCTGCGTGGGGATCAGGTCTTGCTCCAATTGCGGCAGAATACCGGGTTCCTTGATGGGCACTGGGCGTGCGCGGCCGCCGGGCATGTGGAGGCGGGTGAATCCGCCTCCGCTGCGGCGGTGCGCGAAGCCAGTGAGGAAATGGGTGTGCGGATTCGTCCCAACGATCTGCTCCCACTGTGCACGCTGCATCGCAGTAATTCTGGGAGATCACCGCGCGGTGAACGTGTTGACTTCTTTTTCCGTGCCACCGTCTGGGAGGGCAGTGCCACCATCATGGAACCGGACAAATGCGCCGACCTGCAGTGGTTTGATCTGGCTCGGTTACCGGAGCCCATGCCCGAGCACGAACGCTTTGTTCTAGATCATCTGGCCGCTGGCACCCTGCCGGCGATCGCTTCGCTGGGCTTTGGCGAGGGCTGATTATGCACATAGGTCGGTGGCACCAGTTGTGCCACCGACCCTTGTGCAGCGTTTACTACGCCCAGAGCAGGTTCCAGGTTCCCATTAGCATGGCCGCGATGGTGGCTCCGACTCCCACGAGCAGCCCGACCGCCACGACTCCGGCATCACGCAAGGTATAGGTGGAGGCCCGCAACCAGGTCCGCTCGCTGGTCCCGAATCCCTTGGCTTCCATGGTCACCGCCAACCGCGATGCCCGACGGATTCCCTGAACCAATAACCCGAAAACCTGGCCCAGGTTGGCGCGCAGACGAGCGGTGAGCGAACCGCGTGCGCCCACTCCACGGGCCCGCCGGGCCATGCCCAGGGTGGTCCATTCCTCGATCAGCAATCCCAGCAGCCGCATGCCGGCCAGCGCGCCAAGCACAAAGCGGTGTGGCAGTTTGGCCTTCTGTGCCAGCGCGTTCGCCAGATCGGTGGGGTCGGTGGTGAAGAGCACCAAGACCGCCGGGATGGCCACGGCAAAGGCGCGCAGACCCGTCGCGATGCCGGCCTCCACCGACCCCTGGGTGATGGTGAAGATTCCGAGATTCACTAGTAGTGCCCCGGAGTCGTTTCCCACCAGGGCTGTGCCCCAGGCGCCAAAGAGCGCCGCCACCAGCAATGGCCAGCCGCGGGCGGCAAAGCGGGTGATGGACAGTCCCGCCAGCGGAAGTGCCAGCAGGGTGCCCAGGACTACCAAACCGCTGGAGACGGCATCCATGGAAACGATCAGCGGGAGGGTCGCCAGGATCACCGCGACCAGCTTGGCCAGCGGGTTGGCCTTGCCCAGGAAGCTGGCGCTTCCGCGGGCATCTGCCTCCAATAATCCCGCCGGTGCCTTCTGCGCGGAATCGGATACCGTTTCCGGGCGGGCAGCAGGCTCCAGCACAAAGCTGTGGGCACCCAAGGCGTCGGCAAAATCCTGATCGTGGGTCACCGCGATGATCGCAGTTCCGCTGCTGAGCTCCTCACGCAGCAGCTGGGCCAGTTCGCGCCAGGTGTTGGCGTCTTGGCCAAAGGTTGGTTCATCGAGAATCAGCACCCGCGGAGAGGCAGCCA
Source organism: Paeniglutamicibacter terrestris (assembly GCF_012271785.1). Classification (GTDB taxonomy): domain Bacteria; phylum Actinomycetota; class Actinomycetes; order Actinomycetales; family Micrococcaceae; genus Paeniglutamicibacter; species Paeniglutamicibacter terrestris. The sequence continues at coordinate 192,931 of NZ_JAAWVT010000001.1, forward strand.
ACACCGTGGCGACGGAGAGTCGCCGTTTCTCCCCACCGGAGAGGGTGAACGGGTTGGCCTCGGCGAGGTGTTCCAGCCCCAGACGTTCCAAGAGCGCGGAGACCTTCGCCTCGATCTGTTCTACGCTAAAGAGTGCCTTGCCGTTGGTCGGATCGGTGGCGTGAGCCGGCCCGAAGGCCAGTTCCTCTCGCACCGTATTGGTCACAAATTGGTGTTCTGGTTCCTGAAAGACCGAGCCAATGCGGCCCACCAGTTCCGCTGCCCGCCAGTTATATGGCCTATTTTCACCGCCTGCGGCGAGCTCCTTGGCGGCCAGGATGCTCCCGGAGGCTTGGGGCAATAGTCCGCCCAGGGTCAGGGCGAAGGTTGATTTCCCTGACCCGTTGGCCCCACTGATACACCATGCCTCGGAGCTCTTGATGCGCAGCGAAAGGTTACTGGCGGCGGGCGCCCCGCCGCGATGTCGGCTCACCGAAACGTCGCTGGCCTCCAACAATAATGCGCCGCGGCCTTGAGACACCGGCAGCGGATCGAGCATCGGGGTGTAACCGGGGACCCAGACTCCGGCGTTGCTCAGTTCCTCGGCAATGGCTCCGGGGGCAAAAAGTTCCGCGGGGGTTCCCTGATGGGCGACTCCCCCGCCAGGTTCCAAGACGATCACCGTATCCATGTGTTCTGCCCATGCATCGAGGCGATGTTCCACCACCACGAGTGTTGCCCCGCTGGCGTTCACGGCACTGATGACCGCATCACGCACCTCCAGCACCCCGTCCGGGTCCAGGTTGGCGGTGGGTTCATCGAGCAGCACCAGCCCCGGGCCCATGGCCAGGATCCCGGCCAGGGCCAAACGCTGCTTTTGTCCGCCGGAAAGGGCAGCGGTGCGGTGATCTAGTGGCACCTCAAGGCCCACCGCGGCAAGCGCCTCGGTGATGCGTCGGGCGATTTCCTCCGGTTCAACGCAGAGGTTTTCGGCGCCAAAGGCCACATCGTCCCCGACCCGGGCCTGGACCACCTGAGTTTCGGGGTCCTGCTGCATCAGTCCTACCAAGCCGCGGCCCAACCCCGCGGGGGCACCGTCAAGAAGCAGCTCGCCCTCCGAATGGGCTTCGTCATCCTCGTGCAGGACACCGGCCAGCGCGTAGAGCAGCGTGGATTTTCCCGCGCCGGAGGGCCCGGCCAGAAGGACCCTGGACCCGGCGGGGATCTGAAGATTCAGACCCGAAAGCGCTGGGGCAGCACGGTCCGCATGTCTCCAGCCCCAATTTTTGGCGCTGATAGACACGGCCGTGGCGTTCGGGCGCAATGGCCGGTTTCCACTTTCCGCGGCATGCAACATCGATGCGGTTCCCATGAGGTGCTCCGCGGTCCTAGAGGATCGGCTCGGTGGCTGCCCTGCGGCTGGACAGCGCTCCCAGTGCACCGGTCTTGGCCAGTGCACGGGTACCGAAGAAGGAGAGCAGTCCGGCGATGATGACACCGGAAATGGTCATGAATACCACGTAGATCACCAGCATGTTGGTGGTGTATTCGGGGAACCAACGGAAAATGAAGGCGTCATTGATGCCGCCGAATAATCCGGTGGCGGCCCCGGCCAGCAGGGCAACGGGCAGGTTGTAGCGGCGGTAGCGGAACGCGGCGAAGACCGCTTCGGCGCCCAATCCCTGAATCAGTCCGGAGACCAGCACGGTCCAGGAGTATTCGGAGCCCAGTAGGGCCGAGACCAAGGCTGCGACCATTTCGCAGAAGAGCGCGGCGCCGGGCTTGCGAATGATCAGTGCGCCGAGGACCGCGGGAAATAGCCACATTCCGGACAGCAGTGCCGAGGACGGCGGGAAGGCCAAAAAGAGTACATCTAGCAGATGGTGCCCGGTGTTCCAGGCCCAGAAGATGACGCCGGATGAAACGGCGATCACTGCGGCAATAACAATGTCAACCACTCGCCAGGTTGCTGGCGCCGAAGATTGCCCGGTGGGTTGGTGGGTGGTGCTCATGGTGATGATCCTCCTTGGATACAAGGAGGGGAGGGAAAACCGTTACTGGCACCCCTGAGAACTCGACTTCCTTCGCCGGTACTAGCCGGAGCAGGTTCGAGGGTCTGCGACTATTCGCACTCTCAGCGCCTACAGCGAATAACTTCGCTGCGACGCTCCCCTGTCGTGATGGTTTCAGTTGTTCGATGCTACCTCACGATAGGCTGGGGAAGGTAAAATTTTCGCCAGACGTCGGGAGAGCCCATGAACAGCTTAATGAAACTAATCGGTCCGGCCATTTCTCTTGCCGCAGGCTTCCTTGGAGGAAAGCTCGTTGACAAGGCATGGATGGGTTTCACCGGTCAGCAGCCGCCCAAACGCGGCAACAAGGAAGCCCAGGCCGAGGCCAGTATGCGTCAAATCATCGGCTTCGCAGTTCTTTCGGCCATCACCGCTGCCCTCATTCAGGTGTTCACCGACCGCGGCACCCAGAAGGCCATCGCTCGCTTCACCAAGTAGTCTCCTGCCGGCGGCGGCCTTCGCCCCGCTGATATAGCGAAGGGGACAAGAACTCGCGTTCTTGTCCCCTTCGCTGTCTCTGGCGGAGTCTTTTTAATCGATAAAGTCCGTGCGGTCCGTCGAGGGCTTGGTCACGTTCTCGTGGTCCTCGCGCTCCCCCGCTGCGGCCACCACCGCGGCCAATTCATCGGTGACGAGAGTTTCACGCTTCAGGTGACGCGTGCGATAGCCCGCCCGACCCACCATGTGCGCGGAGATGGGCGCGGTGAGCAGCTGCAACAACCAGGCCAAGATGAGCACCGGCACTACGGACCAGGAGCGCAGCTCCAGGGCCAGGGCACTGAGCAGCAGTAACAGGCCCAGCACCTGCGGCTTGGTGGCCGCATGCAGGCGCGAGAGCAGGTCCGGGAAGCGGAGCATGCCAATCCCCGCGGCCAGGGACATCATGCAGCCCAGAATCATAAAGGTCCCGGCAATAACGTCAATGATGGTGTCCCACATCAGGCGTTCCTCCGATCCGTCACAAAGCGCGAGACCGTCACCGAGCCGACAAAGCCGACGATCGCGGCCAGCAACACGAAGATCAGATTGTCGATGTGCCGATTCACCGTCATCTCAATGCAGAGCGCCGCGGAGACGATGAGCAGCAAAACGTCGGTAGCGATGACACGTTCCAGAATCGATGGCCCCTTGGCGAGCCGAATGATGGCCAAGGCTCCGGCAATCGAGAGCATCACGCCGCAAATCCACAAGACAATGTGCATGATTCTTATCCCTCTTCCTTGCTAACGGAGGACTTCTCGGTCGCTAGGGCAGCAAGTTCTTCTTTGGTTCCCATGATGCGAATTAACCGTTCCTCGATCTTCAGCACCGCGGCCCTGGCCTTTTCCGCGTCCTGCGTGCTGTTCACGTTCAACACGTGCAGGTACAAGGTGGAGGTTCGTCGGTCCACCTCCACAATGTAGGAGCCGGGCACCAGCGTCAGCACGTGACCGACAAAGGTGACCAGGAGGTCAGATTCGGTGCGCAATTCCACCGCAACAACGGCACTGGTGGTGCGCGGACCACGGAAGATCGCCAGGTACATGACCTCAAAACTGGCGCGGACCACGTCCCATAGGAAGATACCGATGAACCCGATGGCACGCAAAATATTAAAACGCCCGGAGAGGATGACCGGCGGTAATCTAAAGACCCGCACCAGCAGCAGCGAAATCAGCAGCCCAAAGACCAGGTTGCCGGGAGCGAAGTCCTGCCAGAGGGCACCCCAGACCAGCATCATCCCCACGAGCAGCGGAAGTTCCTGGCGCAGCGTGGCATGCTGCGGTGTTCCCTGCTCATCCTTGGCGTCGTTTAGTCGTTGATCCTGACTCATGGCGAATTCCCCTCGGTACTACCCAGCACCGCTTCGATGTAGTGTCCCGGATTCAGCAATTGCTCCGCTGCCCTGTCACTGAAGTCAAAGAGCGGGCCGGCGAACACCGTCAGGGCCACACCCACCAACACCAGTGCCCCGGTCATGGCCAGCATGCCTTTGGGCAGCAACGCCGAATCCCCGCGGTCCGAGTATTTGCTCCCGGGCTCATCGGCCACGATGTCGTAGGTGGCCCCGCGCTTCGCCCCGACGCCAACGAGCAACAGCGGATCCGGATCCACCGCGTCTTCTGCCTTACGCCAGAACGCCCTGTTCCAGATGCGCGCGATGGTCAGCAACGTGAGCAGCGAGGTCAGCAACGAGACCGCTATCAGGACCCAGGCCAGCGGGGTCCCCATCTCGGCACCACCTTGCACCAGCCCCAGCTTGCCCAGGAACCCGGAGAACGGCGGAATGCCGCCGAGGTTGATGGCGGGGATGAAGAAGAGCATGCCCAGTAGCGGGGAGAGTTTGGCCAGCGAGCCAAGCCGATCGATGTTGGAGGTTCCTGCCCGGCGTTCAATCAGCCCGGCGACCAGGAAGAGCGATGTCTGTACCACGATGTGGTGCGCCACGTAGTAGACGGTGGCTCCCATGGCCAGCTGGTTACCCACCGCCACCCCGAAGATCAGGAAACCGATGTGGCTGGTCAGGGTGAAGGAGAGCATACGTTTGATATCCGTCTGCGCCACGGCACCCAGGATCCCCACCAGCATGGTCAACCCGGCCACCACCAACAGGGCGGTGGAGAATTTGTTCCCCGGGAACAACAGGGTCTCGGTGCGAATGATGGCGTACACCCCGACCTTGGTCAGCAACCCGGCAAAAACGGCCGTCACCGGGGCCGGAGCCGTCGGGTAGGAGTCTGGGAGCCAGAAGGACAGCGGGAAGACAGCTGCCTTGATCCCGAAGGCGACCAGCAGCATCACGTGCAAGACCGTCTGGGTGCCGGGGGCAATTTCTGCCAATTTCAGCGACAGATCGGCCATGTTCACGGTGCCGGTGGCGGCATAGATCATGCCAATGGAGATCAAGAACAGCATCGAGGAAAGCACCGAAACCACCACGTAGGTGGTCCCGGCCCGGATTCTGGCCACGGTGCCGCCCAGGGTCAGCAGCACATAGGATGCGGTGAGCAGAATTTCGAAGCCCACGTAGAGGTTAAACAGATCCCCGGCCAGGAAGGCGTTTGATACGCCCGCCACCAGAATCAGGTAGGCGGGATGGAAGATGGACACCGGCCCATCTTCGTCCCCATCGGCCATGCCCTGACTGGTGGCGTAGAGCAGCACCGCCAGGCAGACCACGGAGGAGACCACCAGCATGAAGGCGGAGAATCCATCAACAACCATCGAGATGCCGAAGGGTGGTGCCCAGCCGCCGAGCGTGACGGCGTAGGTGCCGCCGCCCCAGACCGTGGCCAGCATCCAGATTTCCAGGCATAGGGTGATGACCAAAACGCTGATGGTTACGGTGATCTGGGTGCGGCGCTTGCGGCGCATGATGAAGGCCAGTGCCGCACCAAAAATCGGCAGGGCAACGGCCAACGGGGCAAAGGACACGGCCGAAAGCGGTGCATCGATCATGCGCGTGGCCCCGTTTCTTGGATCGTGTCGGGTTGGATTTCGTCCCCATCAAATTCGGTGGTGTCTTCGGGGACCGGTGAGTCTTCCTCGAAGTCGAAGGTTGACTGCTGCGAGACACGAAGATCCTCGTCATCATCCGCCACAACGTCGGCCCGGGAGATGGCCCAGGAACGGTAGATCATCCCCAGCATGAAGGCGGTGACGGCGAACGTGATCACAATGGCGGTGAGGATCAATGCTTGCGGTAGCGGATCCGAGTATTCCTCGGCCCCCAAGTCCGCCTCATAAAGTGGAGCCTCTCCGCGGCGACCGCCGGAGGCCAGGATCAACAGGTTTACCCCGTTGCCGAGCACCACAATGCCCAACAAGACCCGGGTCAGGGAGCGTTCGAGTAAGAGATAGATGCCCACCGCAAAGAGCACACCCATCACGATCAACAAGGTGACGTTGGTACTCATCGACCAACCCCCGTTTCTGCGTCGGAAACTAGGTCATGGGTATCGGTAGGGCTGCGGCCCTCCGAGCGTTCATCAATTTCCGAGCCCAAGGAGCGCAGCACATCGATGACCAACCCGACCACCACCAGGTACACCCCGATGTCGAAGATGGTGGAGGTGACAAACTTGTGATCCCCGAAGAGCGGCCAGCTGAATTCGATGGCAGCGGAAGTGAAGATCTGCGCACCGAAGAACAGTGGCGCCACGGCGCTGGCCGCTGCCAATGCTAGGCCGGAGCCCATCAGCGTTCCGGGGCTGACCGGGATGGCCTCGGCCAATTCCACGCGTCCCCCGGCCAGATACCGGATGGCCAGCGCCAGGCCGGCCAACAGTCCACCGGCAAAACCACCACCGGGAGTGTTGTGCCCGGCCAACAGCAGATAGACCGAGGCCAGCAAGATGGTGTGGAAGAGCAGCCGGGTCACCACCTCAAAGGTGATGGAACGTCGTTCCGGAGCCAGGGTATGCCCGGCGACCAGCCACGAGTCCTTACTGGAGATCGCAAAATTCTTGGCCACCGCCATGCCCGAGCGGCTGTGGCTTGCTCCGCCAATGGCCTCCGAGCCGTGGTCAACCGAGCCACGCGGTACTAAGGCGGCATTAAGGGTTTTGTCCCCGCGTCCGCGGACAAAGATCAGTGATGCCACACCCGTGGCGGCTGCCGCCAACACGGTGATTTCACCGAAGGTGTCCCAGGCGCGCATATCCACCAGGGTGACGTTCACGATGTTCTTGCCAGCTCCCCCGGTGTAGGCCAATTCCGGGTAAGCCAGGGAAATCGGATCGGCGATGCGCGAGGCCATCGACGTGGCGGCAATGTAAATCATCGACGCTCCGAAGCCGATCCCGATGAGGGCTCGAACCAACCGGTGCCCGGTGGGGTTTTTGCTCCAGAGTTCTACCGGCAAGGCACGCAGCGCCAGAACAAAGGCGACCAGCACAATGGTTTCCACCAAGAGTTGGGTGACAGCCAGATCGGGGGCGCCTTGGAGGGCGAAGATTGCTGCCATGCCGTAACCACTGACCGAGACCATCAGCACGGCCAAGAATCGACGGTTGGCCTGCAGGGCGCCGAGGGCACCGAGAATCATGATGCAGCCGATGACCAGCTGGGCCGGGGTATCAAAGGCGATCAGGTTTCCCGGCGCCGGGGTCTGGAGCCACAAAGAGACAACGGTTGGAAGTACCAGTGCCGTCATCAGGATTACCACGAGGTAGAACGAGAGCGAACCACGCTGGGTTCGTCCGGTGAGCCAAATCGCCAGGTTATCCACGCCGGTGATGATGAGTTTGTAGTCACGCTCGGCATCAAAGTAAGCAGGCACCATCGCTTGGACCTTGGAGATCCGCTTGCGTGCCACAAAGATCACGACACCGGCGCTCATACTCACCAGGCTCAGTCCCAGCGCCGGGGTGAATCCGTGCCAGATGGCCAGGTGGATGGGGTGATCGGCGGCGGGGAATAGCCCCACATAGGGGGTGATGGCCGCCTCAAGGCTGCCCGGGACCCAGGCAAAGACTACGGTAGCCAGAGTGAGTACCAGCAAGGGGGCCAGGAAAAGCCACGGCACCTTAGGGAACGGAGTGGGTTTCATGCCGGCCTTACGTGCGAAGCCGCCCCAGAGGAAGCGTGCAGCGTAGGCGAAGGTCATCGCTGAACCGAGCATCACGCCCAGCAGCAACACCATGCCGGGAGCACCGTTGCTGCTGGCATGTTCAAGCAGCGACTCGTAGACGGCTTCCTTGGCCACAAAACCGAAAAGTGGCGGTACGCCGGCCATGGACGCCGCGGCAATGACTGCTACAACAAAAAGCACCGGTGAGGAAGAGCGTAAGCCCGAAAGTTGACGAATATCGCGGGTACCCGACTTATGGTCAATGATTCCCACGATCAAGAAGAGCGTTGCTTTGAAGAATCCGTGGGCCAACATCATGGCCAGCCCGGCCATGGCGGCGTTGGGGGTTCCGATGCCTAGGATCAAGACCAGGAAACCCAATTGGGACACCGTGCCGTAGGCCAAAACCAATTTGAGGTCGTTTTGCTTCAGCGCTCGCCAACCACCGATAAGCATGGTGGCCAATCCGAGCCAGAGCAGCACCGGCTGCCAAAACGCTGTTTCGTGGAATCCCGGTGCGAATCTGGCAATCAGGTAAATTCCGGCCTTGACCATCGCTGCGGCATGCAGGTAGGCGGAGACCGGGGTGGGTGCCGCCATGGCGCCCGGAAGCCAGAAATGGAACGGGATCAGCGCCGATTTGGAAATGGCACCCACCAACATCAAGACGATGGCCACGTCGATGTAGGTACCCATCCTCGTGAGTTCCGGCGCCAGTGCCAAAACCTCGGAGATGCGATAAGTACCGGCGGCGGTGCCGAGCATGATCAGCCCGGCCAACATTGTTAAACCGCCGAAGGTGGTGACCATCAGGGCCGTAAGCGCGGAACGTCGTGCGCCCATTCGTGTGCGGTTGAAGCCGATCAAAAGGAACGAAAGAATGGTGGTCAATTCCCAGAAGATGAACATCAGGATCATGTCATCGGCGGTCACCAGACCGAACATGGAGGCCGCGAAGGCGAGTAATTGCGCACCAAATGCTCCGGTGTGCGGATCTTCGTTCTTGAAGTAGCGGGCGCAGTAGAACAGCACCAGGGCGCCGACTCCGAGAACCAGCAGGCACAACACCGCGGCGAGCGCGTCCATCCGGAAATCAAGGTGCACACCCAGAGACGGGAGCCAGTTGAACATCTGAACCGGCGGAGCATTGGGTGAACCGCTGGCAGCACCCTGATCGGCCTCGATGAAACTCGAGAAATTAGCTAAAAGCCAGACGAAGGCCAAAGCGGGAACCGCAGCCAAAACGTAGAACGTTGAACGGCCGAGCATCCGGAATAGAAATGGAGCAATTCCCGCAACAGCGAAAAGCGCAATCAGGACAAGGAGCACACGATCTCCTATGTTCGATAGGCCAGCGTACTGGCAATAAACGGTCAAAAAGACAGCTCTCAGCTTATCAGCCGCGTGCCGCCGCAAATGGGTAAAACACCCTGTTGTACCGGCCGTATTCAAGGGAATAATGCTGGAAGCCAGTTTGTTAATGCCGGGGTATTTGAATGAAATGTGCCCGGTGCTGTAGCGCCCAAAGCGTGGTTAACACCACTAGTTATTCCAATGCGGCTACGATTCACCCATGAGCGAGATTCCTGTTGCATCTGATGCTTCGGCCGACCACCGGAAAATTATTACCAAACCCGTCATGGCATGGGCAGCCTGGGACTGGGGGTCAGCCGCGATCAACGCCGTCATGACCACCTTTGTCTTTACCGTGTATCTGACCAGTGATCTTTTTGGGAACAAGGACGCCAATTCCGTCGTCTTGGGAAATGCCCTAGCCATCGCCGGCTTGGCCATTGCGTTGCTGGCCCCGATCACGGGTCTACGTTCGGATGCCGGAGGGCGCCGCCGCTTCTGGCTGGGCGTGAACACTGTGATCGTTGCCGGGCTGACGGCCGCCTGCTTCTTCGTCTTCCCGGAGCCACGGTTCCTGATTCTCGGCGTGAGCCTCATCGCTCTGGCCTCGGTCTTTTCCGAGTTCGCGACGGTGAATTACAACGCCATGCTCCCGCAGATTTCCACCCCAGCAACCATTGGCAAGGTCTCCGGCTTCGGCTGGGGCATGGGGTACCTCGGTGGCATTTTGGCCCTGGCCATCGTGCTGTTCACCCTGGTGACCCCGCTCTTTGACTGGGCCGGCGCCTCCGAAACTAACGCCTTGAACCTTCGTCTGGTCGCGGTATTCTCGGCTCTGTGGTTCCTCGGCTTCGGGCTTCCGGTACTTTTTGCCGTTCCGGAGATCCCCGGTCCATCATCCGGTGCACGCTTCAGCATCCTGCAGTCCTACGCCGAGTTGTGGCGCCGGGTGGTGGCTCTGGCCCGCACGGATCGCCACACCGTCTTCTTCCTCCTGGCCAGCGCCGTTTTCCGCGACGGATTGGCGGCGGTCTTCACCTTCGGCGGCATCATCGCCGCTGGAACCTTCGGGTTCCCGCTGCAGCAGGTGATCATCTTCGCCATCGCCGGCAACGTGGTCGCCGCGCTCGGGGCCATGCTCGGTGGACTGCTTGATGACAAGATCGGCCCCAAACGCGTGATCATCGGATCACTCATTGGGCTGCTGATCGCGGGCATGGGAGTCTTCCTCTCCCCCGATGCCTCGGGATTCTGGCTCTTCGGATTGATGCTGTGCCTCTTTGTCGGCCCGGCCCAGTCCTCCAGCCGCGCCTTCCTGGCCCGGTTGGCTCCCCAGGGTCAGGAGGGTGAACTCTTCGGCCTGTATGCCACCACGGGCCGCGCCGTCAGTTTCCTGGCGCCTGCCCTCTTTGCCGCAGCCATTGCCCTGGCAGCCCCACACGTCGCCGAGGCTCAACGCTACGGAATCCTGGGCATCTTGGTGGTCCTACTTCTCGGGTTGCTGTTGCTCATTCCGGTGCGAGGCCCCCGCGTTGGTGCCCACCGCAACCCTAGCCAAAACAACGCCTAGCGTAGTGGCATAAAAACATGAACTCAGCAGATCGCATGAAAGTGACAGTGACCGGTGCCGGAGGCCAGATTGGCTACGCCCTACTCTTCCGCATCGCCTCGGGTGCCATGTTTGGTCCAGGAACATCGGTGGATCTGCGCTTAGTGGAAATCCCGGCGGGGATGAAATCCGCCGAGGGCACCGCCTTGGAACTAGTCGATTGCGCGTTCGGCACGCTGAACTCCGTGGAGGTCACCGATGACCCCACGCAGGGCTTCGATGGGACGAACGTGGCGTTGCTGGTCGGGGCGCGGCCCCGGGGTCCGGGGATGGAACGCGCGGACCTGCTCACGGCCAATGGAGCGATCTTCGCGCCGCAGGGAGCGGCCATCAATGCCGCCGCGGCAGATGATGTGCGCGTCCTGGTTGTCGGTAATCCAGCCAATACCAATGCCCTGATCGCCTCGGCACATGCACCCGATGTCCCGGCTCAACGATTTACCGCCATGACCCGGCTTGACCACAACCGGGCACTCGCCCGACTGGCCCTCACGCTGGAAGTCCCGGTGAAGGCCCTCAGCAACGTCATCATTTGGGGAAACCACTCGTCGACCCAAGTCCCGGACATCACCCACGGTCTACTCACCTCCAGCGACGGCACCACGCGCCACCTGAGCGATGTGCTCCAGGAAAAACTGGGCGGAAGCACCGCGGTAGGCTCGTGGCTGACCGAGTCTTTCATTCCGGGCGTGGCCAAGCGCGGGGCGGAAATCATCACCGTCCGAGGATCATCATCTGCCGCGTCGGCGGCGGCAGCGGCCGTGGATCATGTGCACGACTGGGTTGTGGGCACCCAGGACGCCTGGACATCGGCGGGTGTGGTTTCCGATGGTTCCTACAACGTGCCGCAGGGACTGATCAGTTCATTCCCGGTTCGGGGCCAGCACGGGAACTTGGAAATCGTGCAGGGGCTCAGCGTGGATCCCGAGGTGCGCGCTCGTATCGATCGCTCGGTTCAAGAACTCATCGAGGAACGCGAGATGGTCACGGCGTTGGGTTTGCTCACCCGCAAACGGTGAGCAGGAGGCTAGCGGCGCCGGGTACCAAAAATGCTGCGCGCGATTCGGGGTGGCGCCTTCTGGCGGCACCCCGCATCGCATGACTACTTTTCTAAGATCGTGCGGTGGAAGTTCAGGTGACTGCGCGACGCGGTGGGACCACGCTGCCCCTGGTAGCGGTTGCCGTAGGCGCCGGAGCCGTAGGGGTGCTCGGTCGGTGAGGAAAGCTTAAAGAAGCACAACTGGCCGATTTTCGACCCGGGCCACAGCTTGATGGGCAGGGTGGCCATATTGGACAGTTCCAGGGTCACGTGGCCGGAGAATCCCGGGTCGATGAATCCGGCGGTCGAGTGGGTCAGCAGGCCGAGTCGGCCCAGCGAGCTTTTGCCTTCCAAGCGGGCGGCAACATCGGTGGGCAGGGTCACGGTTTCGTACGTTGAACCCAGCACAAACTCGCCCGGGTGCAGGATGAAGGGTTCGTCGGGATCCACCTCAACCAGGCGGGTCAGATCCGGCTGGTCGATCGACGGGTCAATGTGGGCATATTTGTGGTTGTCGAAGAGCCGGAAGAACCGGTCAATGCGCACATCCACGCTTGCCGGCTGGACCATCGCCGGGTCGAAGGGGTCGAGCTTAATACGCCCGGAAGCGAGCTCGAGTCGAATATCACCATCAGAAATCAGCACAGTAACAAATTATCGCATCCCTACCGTCCGCGCGGCATTGGTGACCCGAGCTCCATCATCAACTATGGCCACAATCTTCGATCCTCGCCCATCTTTCATGGCCCGAGCTAGGCGAGAACCGGTAGGTAACGGCTATCCTGAGATAGTTCCATCCAGCTTTTTCCGAAGGGGCCTTGTGTCTTTCTTTCGTGTCGGTATCTCCGCGCTCGTGCTCGGCGTCAGCCTTGCGGCGGCACCCCTTGGTGCCCAGGCCACTCCCCTGGACCCCGTGAATACGGTGCAGATTGCCGGTGCCCCCAAGGCACCGACGACCGGGGAACTGACCAAGAATCACGCTTCAGTGCTGGCCCTGGTCAGTCGGGCCGAGCCCCTGTCCCCGGCCAATTACACCCCCAAGGATCTTCGATCGGTTTCGGGAACCAGCCTCGAACTGCGTCAAGAAGCGGCAACTGCCCTGGAAAAACTGCTCCAGGCGGCTCGTGCCGACTCCCAGTCGTTGAGCGCGCTGAGTGCCTACCGTTCTTACGACCGCCAAAAGGTTCTCTTTAACGGTTACGTTGCCAGCTACGGCACCGACTACGCCATGCGCATCTCCGCGGAGGCCGGAACCAGCGAACACCAGTTGGGTCTTGCCGCGGATGTGGGGCTCAGCAGCGGATATTGCAATCTCAAGTCATGCTTCGGGGAGACCGAGGGTGGCAAGTGGCTGGCTGCCAACGCCGAAAAATTCGGCTTCATCGTGCGCTACCCCTCCGACGGTGAGAAGGTCACCGGATACAAGTACGAACCATGGCACTTGCGCTACATCGGCGTTGAGCATGCCAAGGCGATGAACGCTTCCGGTGCCGGGACCTTCGAGGACTACCACGCTGCCCTACTCAAGGCCTCCAAGGTCAAGACTCCCAGCGCATCGGATATCAAAGCCCAGCGTGAATCACTGCTGGTCCTTCGTTTCTTGCCGCCCTACCGTGACTGGTCCATCGGATACGACTTCGCCCGCTAGGCTTCCACGTCGTGGTGCCGGTTCCACGCCGACCCAAAATTTTCCGATAGCATGCCGATCATACCCAGCGATGATTCCGCCCCAATGGTGGAGAACTTCCTGCCGTATTCACCCTTCCTGCCCGGCGGCATCCCACTTGATGGGACGTACGCGCGGTATGGCGGAAGACTATATGCCTGCCGATCGGTGCGTCCACAACTCGGCACGGACGAGGTCACAGAGTTGATCCTCATCTCCACCGCGGAACGTCCGGGAACCGAATGGCAGCTCACGCGGGAGTACCCGAGCTGCTCTCACACCGAATGGACCAAGACGATCGCGCGCACCGATGCCGAAGAAACCTTCGCGTGTAGCGGCAGCATCGTGTGGCACGGCATCACCATCACGGGTCTTGACTATCTTCCGAAAGAAAATCTGGTCGGCGGCTACATGGGTTTCATCAACAAGGACCTCGAGGCCACACGCCAAACCATGGAGCACCTCCACCGGCTCGATGTCGGAACGTGGCACGGATTTGTTCCGTTGGACGAGCTTGAGAAGTTAGAGATTCGTCGCGAGCCATGGCCCGAGACGCCGCAAAAGCCGTTCTGGAGATTCTTCCGCTAGACCGATCGTCCCAAATCGCCGTGGTCACCCAACCCGACGTAGCATGTTGGTAATGGCCAACAACGACGAACCTCCGAAGATACGGTTCTATCCGAATCAATGGTTCCTGCCCGACGGAAGTCCACTCCACGGAAATTTCGCACGCGTTAACGGCGTCTTGTTTCTCTGCCGTCCGGAGCAAAACGGAAGCTCGTTGGGCCCCCGGGAACGTCTTGTTTTGCTCGCTACCGGAGAGAATCCGGGATCTGGCTGGGAGCTAAAACCGGTGTTTGGCTCCAGCCCCATCACGCAATGGAGCAAGGTGATCGAGCAATCCGAGGCCGAGGAACTTTTTAGCTGTAGCGCGAAAGCCACGTGGCACTCCATCGATTTCAGCGACCCGACGTATCTGCCGGAGGGGAACCTCATTGGCGGATTCATTGACCGTGCGGATCGTGATTTCGAATCACGGGCCCACGGCATCCAGCGCCTGGAGCGGGTGGATCAGGGCAGTTGGTACGGCTATGTTCCGCTGGAGGAACTCGATCACTTGGAGATGACCCGGCAGCCCTGGCCGCATCTCAACGCAGCAGATCCTCTGCCCGCGCCCGTGGATGGTCGGGGTAAGAACTGGCACTCGTGGATCGGCCGAGTGGTTGGTCGGGGCAGCGGAGCCGCTGACTAAAATCCGTTGTTACGGCCTTGGCACCACACTGTTTTAGACACGCCTAAAACAGGTTACTCTGGACCATGACCAAAGAGATCTCCGATGCCACCGTAGTCATCGACACCTCCGCATCACCCAGCACACGACTGCCACCGGCCAAGCGCCTGCTCTGGATGCTGGGCCCAGCGCTGGTGGCCGGCGTGGCCTACCTTGACCCGGGCAATGTCGCAGCAAATATGAGCGCCGGCGCCCAGTACGGATACCTCCTGGTGTGGGTGGTCATCAGCGGAAACATCATGGCCTGGCTGGTGCAGTATCTCTCCGCCAAGCTCGGGGTGGTGACGGGAAAGTCACTTCCCGAGGTTTTGCGTGAACGCTTCGGCTCCAGGGCCGGACGGCTCGCCTACTGGATTCAGGCCGAGGCGGTGGCCATGGCCACCGACATCGCCGAAGTCATTGGCGGAGCCGTCGCCCTCTACCTGCTCTTCGGGCTGCCGCTCCTGGCCGGCGGTCTGATCACCGGGGTGATCTCGATGAGCCTGTTGCTGATCCAGTCCCGCCGCGGTCCCTGGGTCTTTGAACGCATTGTCATTGGGCTGCTATTGATCATCGCGGTGGGCTTCTGCGCCGGCGTGGTGATCGCCCCACCCGAGGCAGCCGGTTTGGCCGGCGGCCTGATCCCCCGCTTCGCCGACACTAATTCGGTACTGCTGGCGGTCTCCATCCTGGGAGCCACCATCATGCCCCACGCCATTTACGCCCACTCGTCCCTGGCTCGGGACAGATTTGGCAAGGTTCCCAACATGCTGGCCATTCCGCGCCTGCTCAGGGCCACGCGTTGGGATGTTTCCATTGCCATGCTCATTGCCGGATCGGTGAACGTGGCCATGCTGCTGCTGGCCGCTGTGAACCTGGCAGGTGTTGAAGGAACCGAATCCTTGGAGGGCGCCCATGCCGCGCTCGGCGCCGCCCTGGGTCCGGTCATCGCTACGCTATTCGCCGTCGGCCTGCTGGCCTCGGGCCTGGCCTCCACCGCCGTCGGTGCCTACGCTGGCGCAGAAATCATGGCGGGGTTGTTGCATCGCAACATTTCGTTGTTGGGCCGTCGCTTGGTCACGCTCGCTCCGGCATTGGTGATTCTTGCCGCGGGTGTGGATCCGACCCTTGCCCTGATCCTGAGTCAGGTGGCGCTGTCCTTCGGCATTCCCTTCGCACTGATTCCGCTGGTCAACCTTACGGCCCGCACCAGCGTGATGGGCCAGCATGCCAACCGCTGGTTCACCACCGCCGCAGGGATCCTGATCTCGGTGTTGCTGGTCTCACTGAACGTGCTGTTGATCGTGCTGACCATCCGCGGATAATCTGCCTCCGCCAAGAACTGACAGTACACACAAATGAGGGGTGTGGGAGTGAATTAATATTCACTCCCACACCCCTCATTTATTGCCCCTCGGGTTCGCGGGGCGGCAAAAACTACTTGGCGCGCACCGGAATACCGGTGAAGGTCGGCTTTAGGGTTTCGGCAAAGAAGTCTTCACCCTTGTTATCCACCACGATGAAGGCCGGGAAGTCCTCAACCTCGATCTTCCAGATGGCTTCCATGCCGAGCTCTTCGTATTCAAGAACATCAACCTTCTTGATGCAATCCAGAGCCAGACGTGCAGCGGGGCCACCGATGGAACCCAGGTAGAAACCACCATGGGTGTTGCAGGCATCAGTCACCTGCTTGGAACGGTTACCCTTGGCCAGCATGACCATGGAACCACCGGCGGCTTGGAACTGATCCACGTAGGAGTCCATGCGTCCTGCCGTGGTCGGTCCGAAGGAACCCGAGGCCATGCCTTCGGGGGTCTTGGCCGGACCGGCATAGTAGACCGGGTGATCCTTGAGGTATTGCGGCATTTCTTCGCCGGCGTCCAGGCGGTCCTTGATCTTGGAGTGCGCGATATCGCGCGCCACGACCAACGGGCCCGAGAGCGAGAGTCGGGTCTTGACCGGGTGCTTATCCAGCTCGGCCAGAATCTGCTCCATCGGCTGATTCAAGTCGATCTTCACCACAGAGGATCCACCGGTTCCGGTGACACCGTCGGTTTCCTCGTCGTGCGCGGCGAGAGCCGGGTGCGAGGCATCTGGCATGAAGCGCGCCGGATCGGTTTCCAGCTGCTCCACAAAGACACCGTCGGGGGTGATCTTGGCGAGCATCTGGCGGTCGGCGGAGCAGGAGACGGCAATAGCCACCGGCAGCGAGGCACCGTGGCGCGGCAAACGGACAACACGCACGTCGTGGCAGAAGTACTTGCCACCGAACTGGGCACCGATGCCGAAGTGACGAGTCAGCTCGAGGACCTTGTCCTCCAGCTCGATGTCGCGGAATCCGCGGCCGGTCATCGCGCCGGTGGTCGGCAGGTTGTCCAGGTACTTGGCGCTACCGTACTTGGCGGTCTTCAGCGCGAATTCGGCGCTGGTTCCGCCGATGACGATGGAGAGGTGGTACGGCGGGCAGGCCGCGGTTCCCAATGAACGCAGCTTCTCGTCGAGGAACTTCAGCATCGAGTTTTCGTTCAGGATGGCTTTGGTTTCCTGGTACAGGAAGGACTTGTTAGCCGATCCGCCACCCTTGGCCATGAACAGGAACTTGTACTGGTTTTCGTGACCGGCCTCGGTGTCGGCGTAAATCTCGATCTGCGCCGGCAGGTTGTTCCCCGTGGACTTTTCTTCCCACGTGGTCAGCGGCGCGAGCTGCGAGTAGCGCAGGTTCAGCGTGGTGTAGGCATCGTAGATGCCCTTGGACAGAGCCTTTTCATCCGGGCCCTGGGTCAGCACCTGCTGACCCCGCTTGCCCATGACAATCGCGGTTCCGGTGTCCTGGCACATCGGCAGGATGCCGCCGGCGGCGATGTTGGCGTTCTTCAGCAGGTCAAGGGCCACGAACTTATCGTTCGGGCTGGCTTCCTCATCATCAAGGATGTTGCGCAGCTGCTGCAGGTGCGCCGGACGCAGGTAGTGCGAGATGTCGTGAAGTGCGGTGGTGGCCAGATTTTCCAGCGCCTCCGGATCCACTTCGAGGAAGGTTCGGCCTCCCGGGCCCTCCACGGTGCGCACGCCATCAGTCGAAATCTGGCGGTAGGTGGTCTCGTCTGCCCCAATGGGCAAAAGGTCTTCATACTGGAATTCGGGCATCAGGCTTCCTCGCAACTGAAACAAAACTTATGCACCCATTCTAGGACGCCGGGCCCTACAACCAGACATCGGGTTGCATTGCCGGGCGCAATATAGGGATGCTTGGGGGCATGAGCGAAGAGAACGAATCAGCCACAAGCACCTCCGAGACCACCGAAGCCACAGCTACCGCGGGCCCCGAAACCACTGCGGCCACCACCGGCCCGGCCAACCACTTTGAAATGATGATCCGCGCCGCACAGCATGACCCGGCGCTGAATGGCCAAGTCATTGCCACCTTCATGAATTCTGAGGTGTTCTTCCTCAGCCGTGAAAAGGTCACCGGCGAATCGCATAATGCCCAGCCGATGCTGCTCCAAAATGCTCAGGGCCGTCCGGTCATCGCGCTGTTCACCGATCTGGGTCGCATCCCCGGCGCCTACATCGACGTGGCACCGTACGGCGTCCAGGTTCTGGGCGGAACCGTCATCCGTTCCCTGCAGGACACCGGTCTGGTGATCAACCCCGGAGACGAACTATGTTTCGAGATTGACGACGCGGGAGTCCGCACCATTCGTGAAGAATTCAACCTCGACGGAACGCCGAAAAACCCCACGAAGTAAAGGCAACAACCTCAAAAAATGTGCGCTTCGCTACCTCGCACCGTTTAGACGGCGGCGAGGTTTAGAGTGTGTATATGGATTTTGAAGATACCTCCCTGCCCGGGCTCGGTGTCCGGCGCGAAATCATCCTCGCGTCCGGGCGCCGAGTGGGTGTGGTGATCCTGCGTGACGGCACCATGCAGTTGATTATTTCTCAACGAGATGACCCCGACGCCTGTGCCGCGTCGATTCCGTTGAGCGTTGAGGAAGCCGGTGCCATTGGTGCCATGCTCGGCGCTCCCCAGTTGGTGACACAACTGAGCGATCAGCACCGCGATCTGCCCGGTGTTAATACCCAGCAATTCGTGCTCAGCCATGAAAGCCCGTACGTTAACCAGACTCTTGGTGACACCCATTTGCGCACGCGAACCAGCACTTCCGTCGTCGCAATTTCCCGCAGTGGCAAGGTCTTCCCCTCCCCCACTCCCGGTTTTGAACTTAATGCGGGGGACGTACTGATCATCGTCGGCACCTCGGCGGGGTTAGAAAAAGCGGCGCACCTGATTAACAACGGCTAAGGGGAGGTGCACGGTTCATGCACGGCACTGCGCTAATACTCATTGAGCTCGGCGCCGTTTTCTTGGGGCTTGGATTACTTGGCCGTTTGGCTGCAAAATTCGGGATGACACCGGTTCCGCTGTATTTGGTCGGCGGACTGCTCTTTGGCAGCGGCGGCATGATCAATTTAGAGGGGATCTCTGAGTTCGGGGAGATCGCCAGCGAAATCGGCGTCATCCTGCTCCTGCTCATGTTGGGGCTCGAATACACGGCCCGCGAACTTGTCACGGGGCTGAAAAGTTCGTGGCTGGCCGGAGTTGTAGACCTGGTCCTGAATTTCGCACCCGGAGCCGCACTGGCCCTGTTCATGGGGTGGGGATTTGTCGGAGCCCTGGTTCTGGGTGGCGTCACCTATGTTTCCTCCTCCGGCATTATCGCCAAGGTACTTTCGGACCTCGGTCGTTTAGGTAACCGTGAGACTCCCGTGGTGCTCTCCATCTTGGTCCTCGAGGACCTGGCCATGGCCATCTATCTGCCGGTGCTCACGGCAACTCTGGCCGGTCTCAGCTTCTGGGGCGGGCTCCGGACCGTAGGGGTTGCCATGGCAACCATCACCCTAGTTTTGCTGGCGGCGCTGCGCTTCGGTCCGCAAATTTCCCGGCTAATCCATTCCTCCGACCAGGAAAACTTCCTCCTCAAGCTCATCGGTGCGGCGCTCTTGGTCGCTGGACTCGCCTCCGCGATGCATGTCTCGGCCGCCGTGGGTGCCTTCATGTTGGGCATTGCGATCTCCGGTTCCACCGCACATTCGGCAACGAAGGTTCTTGAGCCGCTGAGGGATCTGTTCGCCGCGATGTTCTTTGTGGTCTTTGGACTAAACACCGACCCCACCACGATCCCCGCGGTACTTCCCCTGGCGATCCTGCTGGCGGTCGTCACCTCACTGACGAAGGTTGCCACCGGAGCTTGGGCAGCCAAACGGGCCGGCATTGGGATCCCTGGCCGCGTTCGAGCCGGTGTGGCCTTGATTGCTCGCGGCGAGTTCTCGATCGTTATCGCCGGGTTGGCCGTTGCTTCGGGTGCCGTCACCGGAGAATTGGCCGCTCTTGCTACCGCCTACGTCCTACTGCTGGCGGTCTTCGGTCCGATTGCCGCCCGCTTCGCCGAACATCTTTCTCGGCCGTTCCTGCCCAAACGCAGTCCGAGCCCCGATGCGGCAATCTGACGCCTCGTTACCACTGGTGGGAGCGTCGATTAGGTCTTTGCACCCCACTTTGAGATATGCTGTTTTTCGCTCGAGGCGCCATTAGGCTTCTCGGAGCATTGCGGGCGTAGCTCAATGGTAGAGCGCCAGCTTCCCAAGCTGGACACGCGGGTTCGATTCCCGTCGCCCGCTCTTTAGGGACATGGGGACTCGGTCATTGACCGGGTCCCCACGTATTTAAGTGCGCCATGCGGTGCTGAATCCTCACCGGAAGGGAAGACTTCATGAGCGGTGTACTCTCAGGTTTTGCCGTTGTCTGGACCGTCATAGCAGTGGGGTACTTCGTCGGGCGAACGGGGGTCCTGGGCGAAAATGCGCGCTACGTACTGAACCGGTTGACATTTTTTGTTGCCAGCCCCGCGTTGCTTTTCACCACGCTTTCCGAATCTGACCCGGCCTCGGTCTTGGGCCCATTTCTGGGTGTGGCAGCGGCATCCGCCCTGCTCACGGCCATCGCCTACGTACTGATCACCCGTTGGTGGCTACGCCGCGACCTGACCGAAACCACCATCGGGGCCATGAGCGCCTCCACCGTGAACTCCGCCAACTTGGGTCTACCGATTGCGTTGTATGTTTTGGGCGATATGGCTCATGCCGCACCCGTAATTCTGTGGCAGTTGGCGCTGTTCTCACCGATCTGTCTGGCCATCCTTGACGCAAGCACATCTCGGCACCGCACCACCGTTGTCTCGATGCTGGTACAGACGGCCAAAAATCCGATGATCGTCGGTTCCCTGGCCGGTCTGATGTGTGCGCTCTTTGATCTTCGCCTTCCCCAACCGCTGGCAGATCCCATCGATCTCATCGCCGGAGCATCCATCCCCGCCATGTTGATTGCTTTCGGCATCTCGCTGGTCGGTTCCAAGCCCTTGGAAGCCTCGGGCGGGCGCCGGGCCGATACGTTGGTGGCCACCGCCATGAAATTGGTGTTCCAACCCGTCGTGGCCTGGGTACTGGCCGTATGGGTCTTCCGCCTTGAGAGCGAATCCGTTTTTGCTGCGGTGATCATGGCCGCCCTGCCAACGGCTCAAAACATCTTCGTTACCGCCTCACGTTATGAGCGCGGCATTGTCTTGGCCAAGGATACGGTCTTGCTCACCACCATCGTCGCGGTTCCGGCCATGATGGTTGTGCCGTTGCTTTTGACCTGAGGCACGGGCACCGCTTACCGAACTTTCAACATTCGTCGAGCGACATCATCGTTGAATGTGGCCCGGGGTCTCCAGAACCTTTTACCGCAGCTAGCGAGGAGAAGCATGAAGAATCACCATTTCAGCCCTGCGCTACACCAGTCAACGGCGCCGTTTTCTCATCTCGTGCGCGACGGCGACACGGGCTATGTTTCTGGCATTATCGGCCAGCGTCCCGAGGATGGCGCCCTCGTTTCGGACGACATCGCCGAACAATGCACCGCCATGCTGAGAAATGTGGAAACCTTGCTCGAAGAACTTGGCCTCACCCTGGCTAACCTGCTGCGGACCACCATTTACCTGACGGACTACAAGGATTTTGGCGTCATCAATGACATCTACGCAGCTGCTTTGAAAGCTCCCTATCCGGCGCGGACCACACTGCAGGTAGCCGGTCTTCCATTAGGTGCCAAGGTGCAGATCGATGCGGTGGTCACCATGAACGAGCACGTTGATCTTTCCTAGCCCCAGCATGTTGAGCTGGCCGAGTAGCTACGGTCCTTGTGAGGCACGGTGCGTTCCCGGCATACCAAAATTGACCGGTCAAGATTGGATGTGACAAGGATTTTCGACGCACTTCGGAATAAGTGCCTTATGCCTTGACGTTGGCCGTGTTAGCGTCGCATCAAGCTTTTATTTTCACGGTGTCTTGGATCAGCTGTGCCGCTACACCGAACTCGTAGATCATCTGGTCATTGAAAGGACCTCCACCTCCATGAAACGTCAACTCGTTGCCTTGCTATCCACCGCTCTGCTCGCGATCACCGTCAGCGGTTGCGCTTCAACAACCGAACCGTCGGCGTCCTCGAAGGCTTCAGGAACTGCCGCGGGTCTGACCCTGCAGCAGGTCAAGGACGCCGGCGTGCTCAAGGTCGGTACTGAGGGAACCTACAAGCCGTTTTCGTTCCATGAGGGTGGAACGGGTGCCTTGACCGGTTTTGATGTTGAGATCATTACCGCCGTTGCCGACAAGTTGGGAGTCAAGGCATCTTTCGAAGAAACCCAGTGGGACGCCATCTTTGCTGGTCTGGAGGGAAATCGCTTCGATGTGATCGCCAACCAGGTCACCATCAACGAGCAGCGCAGCGCCAAGTACCTCTTCTCTACTCCGTACACCGTGAGCACGGGCGTCTTGGTGACCAAGTCCGATAACACCGATATCACTTCCTTCGAGGCGTTGAAGGGCAAGAGCTCGGCGCAGTCACAGACGAGCAACTGGAACGCGCTGGCCAAGGAGTCGGGGGCCAACGTTCAGGCGGTTGAAGGTTGGGCGCAGGCGGTGACCTTGGTCAAGCAGGGACGCGTGGATGCAACGATCAATGACAAGTTGACCTACTTGGATTCACAGAAGACCAAGAATGATCCAAGCATCAAGATCGCGGCCGAAACCACCGAAAAGTCCGAAAGCGCCCTCACTTTCCGCAAGGGAAGCGAAGATCTGGTCAAGGCAGTCGACAAGGCTATCGACGAATTAGAGGCTGACGGCACCATGGCCGAAATCTCTAATAACTACTTTGGTGAAGACGTCACCAAGTAGGCTTCCCCGTATGCACGACCGCTGGAGATCTCCGGCGTCTTTCCAACGATCCAAGGAGAGCTGTCCATGACAGTCGACTGGAATCTTTTCCTCGACTCACTCTGGCCCATAACGCAGGGCGCCTTGAAGGGAACCATCCCGCTCTCGCTGATCAGCTTCGTTATTGGTCTGGCCATTGCGCTGCTCATGGCGCTGATGCGGTTGAGCGGCAATGCAGTTATTTCATTCATTGCCCGGGCTTACATCTCCGCCATTCGGGGAACCCCGCTACTGGTTCAGCTGTTTGTGATCTTCTATGGGCTGCCATCCATCGGAGTTACGTTGAACCCATGGCCCAGTGCCGTCATTGCTTTTTCGCTTAATGTTGGTGGTTACGCTGCCGAGGTTATCCGGGCGGCCATTCTTTCGGTCCCCAAGGGGCAGTGGGAGGCTGGCTACACGATTGGAATGTCACGAACGCTGACGTTGCGCCGACTGATTCTTCCGCAGGCCGCTCGGGTAGCTGTTCCGCCGCTGTCCAATACCTTCATCTCGTTGGTCAAGGACACCTCCCTTGCCTCTGTGGTCCTGGTGACGGAGGCGTTCCGTAAGGCTCAAGAGATTGCGGCGTTCAGCCAGGAATTCATGCTGATCTACATCGAAGCTGCCCTCATCTATTGGGTGATTTGTCTGGTGCTCTCCATGGGCCAGACTCGCTTGGAAAGAAGGTTTGATCGATATGTCGCACGCTAGCAACTCCCCCGAAGCCACGGTCTTGCTGAAGGCCACGGGTCTGCAAAAGAGCTTTGGTGACCACGAGGTCCTCACCTCCATTGATCTGCAGATCGGTAAGGGGCAGGTGCTTGCCCTGATCGGTCCCTCCGGTTCTGGCAAGACAACGGTCTTGCGCTGCCTCAACGGCTTGGAAATCCCGGATGGTGGCGAGGTGGCCTTCGATAAAGGCCCGACGGTGTCCTTCACGTCCAAAACGACGCAACGGCAGGCTCAGGTTCTGCGCTCACAGAGTGCCATGGTTTTCCAGAACTATAATCTCTTCCCCCACATGACCGTCCTAGAAAATGTCATTGAGGGTCCGGTAAGGGTACAGAAGCGCAAGCGCGCAGAGGCCATCGCCGAGGCCGAGTCACTCCTGGCTAGGGTAGGTCTGGCCGAAAAGCGCGACCAGTACCCGCACCAGCTATCCGGAGGACAGCAGCAGCGCGTCGGGATCGTGCGGGCCTTGGCGTTGAAGCCGTCACTGTTGCTCTTTGACGAACCGACCTCGGCCCTGGATCCGGAATTGGTCGGAGATGTCCTGCGGGTCATCAAGGAGCTGGCCGATGAGGGTTGGACCATGGTCCTGGTGACCCACGAGTTGGCTTTCGCCCGCGAGGTGGCCGACGAGATTGTGTTCATGGATCAAGGCGTGGTCGTCGAACGTGGCCACCCCGATGTGGTGCTGCGTGCACCACAGAATGAACGTACCCAGCAGTTTGTGCACCGCCTGCTCAACCCGTTTTAGGTAGCCGAGGCACAACAGGGAAGCATGACAAAGGCCCAGCGCCGGGGACCCCGGTACTGGGCCTTTGTCATGTCCGAAGGGGAGCCGTCGGAGAGCGGAACTAGTCTTTCAGCCCCGCGGGATTCAACTCCGAGGTTTTGATCGCTTCTTCACCCAGCGACCACTTGTCTAGGATCTCTTGGTACAGACCCGATTCGATCAAGCCGTTGATGCCAGCCTGGGAAGCCTCGGCCAATCCGCTGCCCTTTTTCACCGTTACGGCGATGTTTGCGGCATCCGGCCAGCCGCCGGGCACGAGGCCCGCCAGACGAGTTTTACCGTCGGTGATCGCCTTGTAGGCACCCGTGGCATTGGGGCCAAATGATGCGTCCGCCCGCCCAGAATTCAGTGCAATGGTGCCCAGGGCCTCGTCGTCATAGTACTGGAAGTCAACCGGTGCCAGACCCGCACTCTTGTTTTTCTTGTCCCATGCCAACAGGATCTTTTCCTGATTTGTCCCGGACCCGACGATGATTCGCAATCCGGCAACGTCCTTGGGCTCCTTGATTTCGGTGATCTTGGAGTCCGTCGCAACATAGAAGCCAAGTTTGTCTTCGCGATATGTGGCGAAATCGAACTTCTTCTTGCGTTCCTCGGTCACCGTGACGTTGATGATCGCTGCTTCGTATTTGCCCGATTCCACTCCCAGCGGCCAGTCCGGCCACGACACCGGAACCAGCTCGGCCTGCAGCCCGAGAGATTCGGCAAGGGCCACGGCGATGTCTGCCTCGTTGCCGATGACGGTTTTGTTGTCGGTGGCAAAGAGGGCCAGTGGGGCAGCCCCCGGAACGATAGCAATACTCAGTTTTCCGTCCGCCGCAACGGCTTTCGGCAGCAACTTTTCTGCTGCTTGCACCGGGGCGGCAGCCGTCCGGTGCTGCTCGGGATCAAGATTGAACCCCGTGGCATGAGTTGATTCGCCAGCCGCGGTGGCCGCCCCGGGATCGGAACAACCCGAGAGCAATAACCCCAGTGCTGCAACCCCGATCAGCAGCGAAGTGCCTGTACCTTTTTTCATGCTCCTACCTCAATAATCGTTTTGTCTGAGTGACGTTTTGTGGTGGCTGGTTCAAGAGCATCCAGCCCCAGATTTTCGCGTAATGTGTTCCCGCTGTATTCGGTGGGGTAAATGCCACGTTCCTGAAGTTCGGGAACCAGATGGTTGACGATGTCATCGAGGCCATTGGGAATTAACCACGGGGTGACATTGAATCCATCGACCACTCCCCGAGCGGCGAATTGCTCGAGCCGGTCGGCAACTTGGGTGTAGGAACCGGCAAAGGTGCCGTCGGAACGTCCGGATTTTACTCGCACAAATTCCAGAATATTCAGGCCCTGGGCCGTGGCGGTTTCCCGCCATTCGCGCGTCAGCTCAACGGCCTTGGCCCCTTGGAAACCACTGCCGCGGGTCACATCCGATTCGCTGATTTTCGGGTCGAAGCTCGGCAACGGGCCCTCCGGGTCGATTCCCTCCAGCGATTCACCCCAAAACTGCTCGAGGTAGGCCAGTGCCTGTTGCGGGCCAATCTGTTGCTCCTTGACCCAACGTCGCTTTTCCTCGGCAGCTTGCGGAGTCTCGGCCAGAATGAATTCCGCGCCGGGCATGATCTTGACCGCGCTGGCGGCGCGTCCTGCCTTCAGCGTGCGAGCAGTGATGTCGGTGCGGAAGTCCGTGGCGGCCTGTAGCCCCGTATGGGCCGAAAAGATGACATCGGCTTGGCGCGCTGCGAAGTCCCGGCCTTCGGCGGAGTCTCCGGCTTGGAAGAGCACCGGCCGCCCTTGTGCGCTGCGCGGTAGCCGCGAGGTGTAATCAATGGTGTAGTGGGCACCCTGGTGCTCGATCGGCGTTGCCGCTCCGGGCCTGAGCCACGAGGCCTGACGCCCGGTGGCGGCAATGTCTTCGGAGCCCCACGAATCCCAGATGGCCTTGGCCGTCTCCACAAAGGCCTCCGCGTGGGTGTACCGGTCCTGGTGGTCGAGGTAACCGCCACGACGGAAGTTCGCTCCGGTCCAGGCATTGTCTGTGGTCACGATGTTCCAGGCGGCACGGCCCCCGGAGAGCAAATCGAGCGATGCCAGTCGGTGGGCCAGATCCGCCGGGTCGTTATACGTGGTGTTCTGCGTGGCCACCAAGCCGATGTTGGTTGTCACCGCGGCAAGGGCCGCCAGCATGGTTTGGGCGTCGGGCCGTCCAACCACATCAAGGTCATGCACTGCCCCTAGGTGCTCGCGCAGGCGTAGACCCTCGCCGAGGAAGAACGCCGAGAACAGCCCGCGTTCGGCGGTCTGGGCCAGACGACGGAAGGACTCAAAATCGGTCTGAGATCCAGCTTCGGGAGTCTTCCATACGGTATTTGAATTCACGCCTTGGAAAAAGACTCCTAGGCGGATGTAGTTTTTGGTGGTCTGCTCTGTGCTCATGTTTTTCTCCTGGGTCTCAAGGTTTTGCGCGGGCCTAGAGCGCGGCGAACTGGTTGGTGGCCACCGGCAGGCCGAGCACCTCGCGCAGCGTATTACCGGTGGTGATGGGCGCCAGCAGCTGGGATTTGCGCAGCTCGGGAAGCACCAGCGCGGCGAATTCCGCGGCATCAATGGATAGCACCGCGGGGTGCAGACGTACCCCCGATACCAACGGCAGCAAGGTCCGCAGGAATTCGGTGAAGTCTTCGGCGCTACCCACAAAGCGGGCATGCGCCGGTTCAGTGTTGTCCCAGCAATTCAACGTTTCGAGCCGTGCGGCGGCGCTCTCCCCCGCGGCGTCGAGGAGAAACTCGACTTCGGCAAAGCGCCGACCGCTCCCGGCCCCCTCGTGGGCGGCCGCGAGCAGGGCATCAAGATCCGGAGCCCCGAAAAGCACGGCGTCGTGGCCCTCGGCAAGCTGCTCGGGGGCGAAGATCGGCAGCTGTCCGGCAATGGGACGCTGGCTGATGGCCGGGCCCTTGATGGAAAAGCGTTGACCGGTGAAATTCACATAATGGACCTTGGCCCTATCCAGGTACCGCCCGGTGTCGACGTCCTTGATCACCGCGTCGTCCTCCCAGCTGTCCCAGAGTCGGCGACCGACCTCCACAACATCGGCAATCTCGGCGCGCAGATCTTCGGACGCTACCGCATCGCGTCCCACGGCCGCACCCTCAACGGGGTTGCCGGTACCCGACACGATCCAACCGCCGCGTCCGGCGGAGACCGAGTCCAAGGCCGAGAGCTGAGTGGCGAGATGGAATGGTTCGGTGTAAATAGCGTCGGTTACGGGGAGCAGTCCAATGCTGTGGGTCAATGGGCCGAGGTAGGCGGCGCGCTGGATGGCATCAAGTCGAGCCTCCGGCCCGTGCTCGGGAGCCAACCGGGAGTCTTGAAAGCTCACCGCGTGGAAGCCGGCGGATTCGGCGGCCAGAACGCTTTGGGCCGTGTGATTGGTTTGAAGCACGTTGGCCGGTCCTGCGGGGTCAAGGCGCCAGGCCGCGGGATGCGCACCTGCCCCATCCACTTCAAGGATCAACACTGCGTGGTGTACCGGTGAGGTCGTCATGGTTCTCTTCTTCCTGAGGCTCGGTGACTGGTGGTTAGTTTGCTGAGAAGTTCTCGGCGGTGACGGCGTCCGAAGACTTCACCGCTTCCTCGCCCAGTCCCCAATGGTCCAGGACCTGGGCGTAGGTGCCCTCGGAGATCAGTTCGTTAATCGCGTTGGCAATGGGTTCTGCCAGCCCGTTGCCACGTTTGGAGGTGGCTGCCACCAAGGTTGAGGCGGGCCAACCGGCGTTGATCTTGCCAACCACTTTGAGGTCATCACGGCTGTTTTGGCGGTAGACGGTGGAAGGGTACGGCGCGATGTTCAAATCGATGCGCCCCGAGGACAGCGCCAGGATGGTATCGGCGTCCGAGGAGTAGTACTGAAGTTCCGCCGGTGCCTTGCCGGCGTCGGTAAGTTCCTTGTTCCAGGCGATCAAGATCTTTTCTTGATTTGTCCCGGCACCCACGGAGATTTTTTTGCCCGAAATGTCTTCTGCCCCCTCGACCGTCCCGGAGTAGTCCTTTTTCGCTTCAAATCCCATGAAGGCCGCACGATATGGGGCAAAGTCATACTTCTTGACGCGTTCGGCATTGATGCCCACGTTGGAGAAGACCACCTCCACCGCGCCAGAGTCCGTCTTGAGCGGCCAGTTTTCCCAGCTCGTAAGTTGCAGGTCTAACTCGAGGCCGAGTTTGTCGGCGACCAATTGCGCCAGGTCGGTCTCGGTTCCCACCAAGGTGGTGTTATCCGTGGCATGAAAGGTTAATGGAATTGAACCCGCGGAGGTGGCAACCGTCAGTTTGCCGTCCTTGCTGATGGAGTCCGGGAGGCTCTCGGCCAGTTTCTTATCCTTGGTGGAGCGGATACGGTTCTGTTCCGGGGAGGTGTTGTAGGTGATGGATCCGGCGGCGGGCGCCGCACCGGTGCCGCTTGGTGTGCCAGCCGTGGCGCTACCCGGGTCGGAGCATCCGCTCAACGACAGGGCAGCGGCTGCTGCCACAGTGACCGCCGTTAGAACGTGGCGCTGCGAATTCTGTGCGGTGGTGCCCGAAAGTGAGAGTTTCTTCATGATCAAGGGTCCTTATGCGTGAGTGGACAAGTGGTCCGGGGGCTCAGAGGTGGAAGGCTGGTTCGATGACCTTGGAGAGGAATTCCTTGGTTCGTGCCTGTTGTGGTGCACCAAAAATCTGTGTCGGAGTTCCCTCTTCAACGATGTTCCCGGCATCCATGAAGACCACCCGGTCTGCAACATCGCGGGCGAACCCCATTTCGTGGGTGACAACGATCAGCGTGGTGCCGTCCTTGGCCAGTGCGCGGATGACGTCGAGCACCTCACCAACCAGCTCGGGGTCCAGCGCGGAGGTTGGCTCGTCGAATAGCACCACCTTGGGATTCAACGCCAGCGCACGGGCGATGGCCACGCGCTGCTGTTGCCCGCCGGAAAGCTGCCGGGGGTAGGCGTCTGCCCGATCTTCGAGTCCCACACGGCGCAGCAGGGCCAGCGCCTGTGCTGTCACTTCGCCTCGGTCGCGGCCCTGGGCCTGGATGGGGGCCTCGATGATGTTGGCCAGCGCGGTGAGATGAGGGAACAGATTAAAGTTCTGGAAGACCATGCCCACGTGCGTGCGCTGACGCAGCACCTCCTTTTCACGCAACTCGTGCAGCTGGTTGCCGCGGATCTTGTAGCCCATCAGAGCACCGTCAATGGTGATGGTGCCGCCGTCAAGCTTTTCCAGGTGATTGATGGTGCGCAGCAGGGTAGATTTTCCGGATCCGGAAGGACCCAGAATGGCCACCACTTCTCCCGGATTGATCCGAAGATTAATGCCTTTGAGCACTTGGTTGGTCCCAAAGGCCTTGTGGACGTCGCGGATTTCAACCAGGCCACGGGTGGGGGCTTCGGTGGACGTAATGCTCATCGGGTTCCAATCGTGGTCCGGGTGCGGATGGTGAAGAAACGGCGGAGTTTCTGCGCCGGGGTATCGGGCAGCGTGCGCACTGCGCCCTTGGAGTAGTGGCGTTCGATGTAGTACTGGGCCACCGAAAGCACCGAAGTGATCACGATGTACCAGCAGGTGGCCACGAGCAACAGCGGCAGGACTTGCTGGGTACGTGAGTAGATGACCTGGACGGTATAGAACAGTTCGCCGTAGGCCAGCACGTAGACGATCGAGGTGCCCTTGACCAGGCCGATGATCTCGTTGAAGGCCGTGGGCAGAATCGAACGCATGGCCTGTGGCAGCACAATCCGGGTGGATCGGCGCCACGGCGGGATGCCCAGGGCTGCCGCTGCCTCGAGCTGTCCTTGGTCCACCGAAAGAATGCCACCGCGAATAATCTCGGCCGAATAGGCGGCCTGGTTCAAGGTCAGTCCCAGCACGGCAGCGGCGAATTGGCTGATGAGCGTGGTGGTGTTGATTTCAAAGAACGTCAGCGAGGTGAAGGGAATGCCGAGGCTGACCTTTTCGTAGAGGTAACCGAGGTTGTACCAAAGCAGCAGCTGGACCAGCAGTGGGGTTGAACGGAAGATCCAAGAGAAGGTCCAAGATACCGACGAGAACAGCGGAGAGGCCGACAGCCGCATCAGCGCCAAGATGAATCCGAGAACAAAGCCCAGGACGCCGCAGATGATGGTGAGCTTCAAGGTTTCGCCCAGTCCGCGAATCACGGATTCGGCGGTGAACCATTGGGCGACCACTCCCCATTCCCACCGTGGGTTGGTGAACAGGGAATAGAGGATCGCTGCCAGTAGCAGGCCAACCACTGCGGTTCCCACCCAACGGGCTGGGTGCCGCGCGGGAATAATCCCGGGGCGCAAGGAGGCCAAGGTGTCCGGGCCGAAGGTCGATTCGCTGGTGGGGTTGAACTGTTCCTGGGAGGATGCCGGAGTACTGGATTCCGCTATTGGCCCGGACTCTTCATGAAGTTCGGGATCGATCTGCGTGGTTGGTGTTGCGGCACCCATGTGCCACCTCCTTCTGCGCTGCACGGCTGCTGCGGTGCATTGTTGGGTTCTTTGGTTGTGGTGAACTGCGAAGTTTTTTCCGCGGTGTTCAACCAAGCTATGGGGCTGGTTTCGGGACCGGCAAACGAGGCTACTTGGTGGGCCGCTTCGGGCAATATGGCGCAACAGTTCCCTTGTGGAACCCGCCAGCTGCATGGTTTTCACGACGTTTTATGACGACTTGTCTCGTGGCATTGCGCTAGGTCACCTTGCACGTCGTGGGCGCTTTCGGCCATCCCCGCAGCATGCCTAGGCTGGCTGAACACGGTGCGGATCGACGGTTCACGCAACCACCCTTGGTCCGTGCAGTGTCCAAAGCTTTTCACCCCAGCAGACGTAGAACAGGAGATTCACCATGGTTCAGCAGGGCAACCGCGGCGCACGTCGGAGGGAGGATGGAAACGATCCCGCGCGCCTGTTGCTGGTGGGCGGTGGGCCGCGTGCTGCGATGCTGCTGGAACGACTTGCCGCCAACCATCGTGAGGTTGCTAGGGGTCCGCTGCACGTGGACATTGTTGATCCGTTCCCGGCGGGCGCCGGGCGAATCTGGCGGGATGAGCAGTCGGGACTGCTGAAACTGAATTCGATGGCCATGGACGTGAGCATGTTTACCGATGATTCGGTCTCCTGCCAGGGCCCGGCGGTGCCCGGTCCCTCCCTCTGGGAATGGGTTTGCCTGCTACGCAACGGGGAATATCCCGCGGACGCGGCGGCCATAACCGCCGGTGGCAATGAGCTCGCCCACGAACTTGGTTCGCTGAATGCCGATGACTTTCCCACGCGGCGGCTGCAAAGCGCCTATTTGGATTGGTTCCTGCGGCACACCATTAATTCGTTGCCCCCGGGGGTGAGCGTAAAGATCCATCGGGACACCGTGGTGGAGATTCGTCCCGCAAGTTCCCGCGGTGGCCACAGCGTGGTGCTGGCTAACTCAAGGGTGTTGCTCACCGATGCGGTGGTCCTGGCGGTCGGCCACACGGAGTCGCATCCCGCGGCCTCGTCCCGACGCTTTGCCCAATTCGCTGCCCGCATCGGCTCGTCGGTAACCTATGTGCCGCCGGCCTACACCAATGACCTCGATCTCAGCGTGCTTCGGGCCGGGGAAGATGTCCTGGTCTCGGGCATGGGTCTGGCCTTTATTGATCTATTTGTCCTGCTCATGGAAGGGCGCGGCGGCCGATTTACGCCTAACCCCGATTCGACCCTCAGCTACCACCCATCGGGTGATGAACCGGTGCTCCACGTGGGTTCACGCCGGGGTGTTCCGTACCTTTCCAAAATCCGCGGTGCGCTGGCCGGGGATACCGCTGCCGCGCCAACTTTCCTGAACCGGACGGCCATCGATGGATTATTGGCCGACCATGGACGGCTGAATTTCAGGGAGCACCTGTGGCCACTGATTGCCAAGGATGCCGCGTACTCCTACTATCGCGAATTGTTCACCGCCCATCCGCAGCGCACCTGCGCATCCTGGGATTCCTTTGCCCGGGCCTTTGCCGTCTTGCCCTGGTACTCCACGGAGCGCACGATGCTGGTGGAAGACTCCGTCCCACAGGCAGCGGACCGGCTGGACTTCGAAGCGCTGGATCAGCCGCTCGCCTCCACGACCTTCGACTCCCCCGAACAGGTACATCGCGCGGTGCGGCAAGTGATACTCAGGGATCTGCAGTTGCGGGACGGAGGGGAGAATTCCGAAACCTTGGGCCTGTTCCTCGGCTTGTTGGGCGCCTACATGGGGCTGGGTCAGGTCGTTTCCCTCGATGAGCTTGATGACCTGAGCCGCCGCGAGGTATCGGGATGGTGGCACGGATTTTTCAGTTACGTGGATTCCGGGCCGCCGGCTCACCGCTTGCAAGAACTCTTGGCTCTGGAAGATGCCGGGCTCATCCATTTCCTCGGTCCCAACGTCAGGTTTTCAACGGACGAGGTCTCCGGGAGTTTTAGCGCCGACGGTGTCGTGGAAGGACACCGCCTTACGGCGCGGACATTGATCGAAGCCAGGCTTCCGGAGACCGCGCTTCAGGATACGACGAATGAGCTGTTGTCCTCGCTGTACTCGCGCGGGGTTATCACCGCCGAGTCCACCGGCACCGGAAAAATGCTTGTTGACGATCAGTGCCGTGTGGTGGGTAGAAAGGGAGAGAAATCCTCGTGGCTCTACGCGGTCGGTGCAGGAGTATCGGGTTGGAATGCCGGGGCTTTCTCGCGCCCCCATTCAAATTCTGCCCCCTTCCGCACCACCGATGCCTTGGCCAGGACGATCCTGCTGTCCACTACCGTGGCCCTGGATACTGCCACTGCACCACCCATGAGCGAAACCGCATTTGCAGCGAGCCTCGATGCGATGCACCGATACGTAGGATAGGAAAAATGAGCGCATCACCCACCGAAACCCACCTCGAACACACCATCTTTAGCGCCCAGCTCGATGATCCCCGAGCACAGCCGTTGTTGGCTGCACTTGCCGTGGAGTACACCGAACGTTATGGGGACCGTTTCGGCGGCACCGAGAAGGAAATGCTGCGATATCCCGCCGCGGAGTTCATGGCTCCCACCGGCAGTTTGCTGTTGCTGCTGCACGAAAACCTAACCATTGCCGGGGGCGCCTTGCGCCAATATTCCTCGGACACCGCGGAGTTCAAGCGGATCTGGACACATCGGGATTTCCGACGCCGCGGTCTGGCTAGCGCGGTCCTTACCGCGTTGGAGGATCAGGCGCGCAGGCTCGGTTACAGCAAGGTGTACCTCACCACCGGTCCTCGGCAGCCAGAAGCCGTCGGGTTGTACCTCCGTACGGGTTACGCGCCGCAATTTGATCTTGAGGCCGATCCGGAGGCCATTGGCCATCTTCCGTTTACCAAGGATCTGGCCGCGGGCTGAGGCCAGAACACCGATTCAAAAACAATTGGCGTGCCCACCACCACTAAAACTTGCAAGACCGTAGGCTATGGACATGGCCAAGATGACTACAGACGAGCATGCCGCATCCATTCAAGCCGGCTATTCCTTCGAGGGACCAGCCGTAAACCTGGGCGCGGCACTTGTCGATGACCAGGTCTTCCCCGCCGCGCAGGTACGCCTCCCGCTGCGCATGATGAACCGCCACGGGCTCGTGGCCGGAGCCACGGGCACCGGCAAGACGATCACCCTGCAATTGATGGCCGAACAGCTCTCAAACCAAGGTGTCCCGGTCTTCGTATCGGACGTCAAGGGCGACCTCACCGGTCTTTCCACCGCGGGTACCGCGTCGGAAAAACTCACCGCGCGCACCGCATCGGTGGGTATGGAGTGGTCGGCCAAGTCGTTCCCCGTCGAGTATTACTCACTCGGCGGAGAAGGCACCGGCATTCCGATTCGCGCCACCATTTCCTCCTTTGGCCCGCTCTTGCTCTCACGCATCATGGAACTGAATGAGACTCAGGAATCGTGCCTGCAGCTGATCTTCCACTATGCGGATACCAAGGATCTGGAACTTTTTGACCTGAAGGACCTGCGTGCGGTCATTCAGCACCTCACCAGCGATGAGGGCAAGGCCGAGCTTGAGGAACTGGGCGGCGTCTCCAAGGCGACTGCCGGCGTGATCCTGCGCGAGCTGGTCACCTTGCAGGCTCAAGGCATGGATGCCTTCTTCGGGGAACCAGAATTTGATACCGTCGAGCTGCTTCGTCAGTCGCCCGATGGACGCGGTGTCATCAGTGCCCTGGAGCTTCCCACGCTGATGCAGAAGCCGCTGCTGTTCTCCACCTTCATGATCTGGCTGTTGGCCGACCTCTTCTCCGAGTTGCCCGAGGTGGGCGACGCCGAAAAGCCCAAGCTGGTATTTTTCCTGGACGAGGCCCACCTGCTCTTTAACGGAGCTTCCAAGGCGTTCCTGACCTCGATCACCACCACCGTGCGACTGATCCGGTCCAAGGGTGTTGGTGTCTTCTTCGTGACACAAACTCCGAAGGATGTTCCGGCCGATGTACTCGGTCAGCTGGCCAACCGCATTCAGCATGCGCTGCGCGCTTTCACCCCGGATGATGCCAAGGCGCTCAAGTCGACGATTTCCACGTTCCCGACCAGTCAGTACGACCTCGAACATGCGCTGACTCAGGCCGGCACCGGCGAAGCAGTGGTGACGGTGATGAATGAGAAGGGTGCACCAACACCGGTGGCCTGGACGCGGATGTGGAGCCCAGAGTCGACCATGGGTCCCTCCAATGAACAAACCATTTCGGAGATTGTCGCAGCCTCCGCGCTGATGCAGGTCTACGGAACGAGCGTTGATCGCGAGTCGGCCTTCGAGAAGCTCTCTGGGGGTGGCGCGCCTACCGCGGGCCCTGCCACGGTTTCAACCGGCGGTTCCGTGGCTGCGCGTGTGCCAGCGGCGGGTCAGACTCAGGCAGAGATTGACGCCGCAGCGCGCAGCATTGAGGAATCGATTTTGGGCAGGCCCTCCTCGATCCCCAATTCGGCGCCGGCACCGGGTGCCGATGACTACGCCATGCCCGAAGCCCCGGAAGCCACCAAGAGTGCTCCGAGACGTCAGACACGTCCACCGGCCGCACCCCAAAAAGCCGACAATCCCCTCATGGACATGGCTTTGCAGGCAGCCAATCTTTTTGGTCGAGAAATGCTTCGCGGCATGTTCGGCACCAAGAGGCGCCGTCGCTAAGCGGGTGTTTTGTGCGAACGCTGTAGCTTTCCCGGTAGCCTAGGAATCAATGAGTAAACGTTTATCCCCCACTCGGGTCGCTGCCACATGGGCAGCGGCCCTTGTGGTGCTGGTCGTCATCGCCTTCGCCTCGGTGGTTCTGGTGAACCAGAAGGTATTTGGGCCTGCCCAAAAGGTACTGCAGCTTCAGGACCACCTGGTCAAGGGCGAGGGAGCCAAGGCCTTGGGCCTGCTTCATGCCACCGTCCCGAGCGGCAACGCGCTGTTGCTGGACGGTGCCGGGTTGAAGGCCGCCAGTGCGGACATCAAGGACTTCACCGTGGCTAAACCCGAGGACGAACCGGGCGATAACAACATGGTTAACGTCCTCGCCACCTACTCCATCCATGGCGTTGAGCAGCAGACCAACTACCAGCTCAAGCGCACCGGCCGCAGCTGGTTGTTCTTTGATACCTGGGAATTTGTCCCCACCACGCTTCCCACTGTGGCCATCAGCGCGAACACCACCAACGAAGTGGTCGTGAATTCTAGGCCCGCACCCTTAGTCAAGGGCCAGACGACGGTTCCGGTGTTTGTTCCAGCCGTCATTGACACCGGATTCACAACGACCAACTTTATGGCCGACTCCCGGGGCCTGGCCATCACCGACTTCAAGAAGAAGGGCACCGCGGTTAAGCTGCAAACGCAGCCGACTCAGGCGCTCAAGGATGAGGTCAATAAACAGATCGCCGCGTACCTCGACGGTTGTGCCAAGCAACAGGTGCTGATGCCGTCGGCATGCCCGATGAGCTATTCCACCATTGCTCGGGTGCAGTCCGACTCCATCCACTGGAGCATCGTGGACTACCCGGCCGCGGAGATCGTGTCCTTCGACGGCCGCTGGGTCATCCGTCCGCTGACGGTCAAGTCGCGGCTGGAACTCACCGAGCAGAATCTGCGCACCGGGATCTACACCGAGCAGACCATTGAAGACAGCTTCGGATTCACCGCAAAGTTGGATGTTAGTACCACCGAAGTAAAGGTCACCCCGGTTTCCAGCGAATAAATCGCCCGCCCCGGCGGCCGGGTCGTAATTAGTGACCCAGCGCCGGCTTGAGCGTGATCGTTGCGGTCTGTGGTGTGTGATCGATGCTTCTCTTCTTCGGGGTCTTGCGTCGTTTGCGCAGCACCAAGATCACGGCGATCAGACCCGCAATGAGCGAAATGATGGCGCCTCCGGCAACCGACCAACGGGCTCCGAACATGGTTCCCATCCATCCCACCAACGGAGCTCCGATCGGTGTTCCGCCCTGGATCACCATCATGTACAGGGCCATCACGCGGCCGCGGTATGCCGGTTCGACGGAGAGTTGAATCATGGTGTTGGAGCTGGTCAGGTAGGTCAGTGACGCCAATCCGACGGGCACCATCATGACCGCGTACCAGAAGAATGTTGGCATCAGGCTGGCCACCAGGGCAAGCACCCCGAAGCCGACGGCGCCGCCGAGCAGATAGCGCCACTGCGGGCGGTTACGTCGTGCCGCGAGCAGTGCTCCACCGAGGGTACCTACGGCCATCACACTGCCGAGCAAACCAAATTCGCTGGCACCCACCTCAAAGACATCGGTGGCCATCAGCGCGTTGGTGAGCTGGAAGTTCAACCCGAAGGTTGCCACAACAAAGGCCAGGGCAAAGATCAGCAGGAGATCCGGTCTGGTGCCCAGGTAGGCGATGCCCTCGCGAATCTGTCCCTTACTCCGTTTGACCAGGATGGTGGGTTGGAGTTCTTGGGTGCGCATCTTGAACAGGGAGAAGAGTACCGCGCCGAAGCTTGCGGCGTTAATCAGGAACGCCGGACCGGTACCAAACCAGGCGATCAGTAATCCGGCCACACCGGGGCCTGCCAGCCGGGCCATGTTAAATGATGCGCTGTTCAGCGCTACGGCGTTGGCCAGGTGGGTGGAGGGAACCAGCTCGGAGACAAATGACTGACGTGCCGGGGCGTCGAAGGCACTGGCGATGCCCAGCCCCAAGGCCAGCACGTACACGTGCCACAGTTCTGCGGTTCCGGTGATCACCAGGACACCCAAGATGGTGGCGCAGATGCCCATCGCACTCTGGGTGATCAGCAGCAGTTTGCGGATGTTCATGCGGTCGGCCAGGACCCCGGCAAACGGGCCGAGGAAGAGGATGGGCAAAAATTGCAGGCCGGTAGTGATGCCGGCCGCGGTTCCGTCGTTATTGGTGAGGATGGTGAGTACCAGCCAGTCCTGGGCCACGCGCTGCATCCAGGTACCGATGTTTGAGACCAGGGCGCCGGCGGTCCAGAGCCGGTAGTTCGGGAATTTGAGGGCGCTGAACATCTTGCTCATTTGGCGCTCATCGCCTGTAGCAGCACCGCGGCGCGGGCCAGAGTGGCACGATCGGCTGCATCAAGTGCCTCAACCCGCTGTGCCATCCAGGCCGTCCGCTGGTTTCGTGCCGCATTGAAGGCTACGGTGCCGGCGGGGGTCAGAGCCACCAGCGCGCGTCGCGCGTCCTGTGCACTGACGGTGCGAGTGATTAATCCGGCTTCCAGCAGACCCTTGACGATTCGTGTCATGGACGGTGCGCTGACGCGTTCGATCGCGGCCAGCTCACCAATGGTGCGTTCCTCGCTGCGTAGTCCGGCGAGTACCGAGTATTGTCCGGGGCTCACGGCGTCGGAGCTGGATTCTATGCGCATCCGTCGTGCTGCTCGCATGACGGCGAGGCGTAGTTCGGCGGCCAGATCGCCGGTGGTGTTTGCCTCGGGAGTATCCGATGCTGGGTCCTGGATGGGTTGTGGGGCAGGTGTAGTTTCGTTCAAATGATCCGGGCGAGCCACGGATCCTCCTTCGTGTCGCCGATGTCTTTCACGGCTTTAGTTTTGACCTTGATAGTTACTTAGCAATGCTAACCATACGCTCAGTGGCAACTCTCTGCCATGAGCTGTCTCACGAAGTTGATCCCCACCACCGGTGACATCGCTTACGCAGGCTGGTTGCCCGGCCCACAATCGCGCACAAAAAAGGCAAGGTAATTCCCCCACTGGGGAGTTACCTTGCCTTATTTGTACTGCTCAGTGGTGCCTAGTTATCCAGACCGCGCAAATCCAGAATCAGCTCGGATTCACCCTCGGCATCCAAGATCACCGGGATGCCCCAGTCCTGCTGGTACAAGTGGCAGGCCGCGTGCATCGGGATCTCGCCACCTGGCTCACCATCGCAGGAGGCGGCGCGGGCGGTGATGTGCAGGACGCCCTCGCTGACATCCGGGTTCAGCTCAAGGGTGCGGGTCAATCCCGGGGAGGTGCCAAAGCCGGAGAGCAGCAAATTCTCCGGTGAGGAGGAGATCTTCAGCTGGGTCGGATCTCCCCAACGATCATCAAGCTTCTGTCCCTTGGGGGCGGAGAAACGCACGGTGAGCGCATGAGCTCCCGCGGTGACCTTGGTCTTGGGACGCTGGGTCTGGCTCGCTCCCTCGTCCACCACCAGAGCCTCGGCCGGAAGCGGCAGACGGACCAGCTGGTGGTTGTTGGTCTCCACGACCAACAACACCGGTTCCCCGTCTACCGAGTCATCAAGCTGCACATCGGCCGGCTCGTTAAGACCGCGCGCCAGCGTACTGACCGTTGCGGTGGCAGGGTCATAACGACGCACCGCGCCGTTGTAGGTGTCAGCGATCGCCACCGAGCCATCGGGTAGGACGGTGACACCCAGCGGGTGCTGCAGGCGAGCCTCGGCGGCGGCACCATCACGGAAGCCAAAGTCGAAGAGTCCGGCACCGATGGCCGTCTCTACCGCCGCCACTGTTCCTTCGTCGTTGAGGACCAGACGGCGCAGCGCGGAGGTCTCCGAGTCGGCCACCCAGATGTTCCCCTCCTTGTCACTGGCCAGACCGGAGGACTGCGCAAACCAGCTCTCCCCCGGCGCTCCGTCGGCAAGGCCCTCAAGGCCGGTACCGGCGAAGACCGACAAAACCGCGGTGACCGGGTTGAAGGAGAAGATCTGGTGGGTGCCGGCCATCGCGATGATGACGGCGTTAGCCTTCTGGTTCCACAAAACATCCCACGGGGAGGACAACGAGGTCTCCAGCGGAGCATTGCCAAGATCGCTGATCCAGCCCTCTGCATCGTTTTCGTCAACCGCCGCACGGGCCTGATCAACGTCGAGCAGGCGCTGGATGCCGTTGCCGGCCAGGGTCCCCACCGCTCCGGTGTCCAAATTCAACGAACGCAGACGGTGGTTCACCGTATCGGCGATGACCGCGTGGTATCCCAGCTGGGTGGCCACATCGCTCGGTAGCAGGGTCAGGCCCTGTGGCTCATTAAACTGAGCGGTGTCGGCGTCGCCATCTGCGTAGCCCTTAGTGCCGGAGCCGAAGCTGCGCACCACGGTGGCTAGATCCTGGCTGAGCTCCACAATGCGGTGGTGCCCCGAATCGCCGACTAGAAAGTTTCCGTTCTCCAGCGCAACTGCCTTGCCCGGGAAACGCAGGTTACCCTCGCGTGCCGGCGGCGCCACGTAGGGGCCTGTGCCGCGGTGCAGAGTGCCCTTGGCATCGTGCTCGGTAATCAATTCTTCCACCAGGGATTCCAGACCGCTGGCGTGGCCCTCACCGGAGAGGTGAGCGACGATGTAGCCCTCGGGATCAACAACCACCAGGGTCGGCCAAGCGCGAGCACCATAGGCCTGCCAGGTCACGAGCTCGGGATCATCAAGCACCGGGTGCGCAATCTCGTAGCGTTCCACCGCGGCGGCCAGCGCGACGGGGTCTGCCTCGTATTCAAACTTTGGGGAATGCACACCGACGGTCACCACGACGTCGGAGTACTTGGCCTCCAGCGGACGCAGCTCGTCTAGGACGTGCAGGCAGTTGATGCAGCAGAAGGTCCAGAAGTCCAGGATCGTGATCTTGCCACGGAAGTCCTGCAACGAAAGTTGTTTCCCGCCGGTGTTCAGCCAATTGCGGCCAACTAGTTCCGAGGCGCGGACCTTATAGGAGGTGCGCACGGAATCGGTTCCGGTACTGGGGGTCACTGTCATGGGGGTACTCCTAGAGCTTGTCGGCTGACACGATGCTGTACTGCAATTATCCCGGTGTTGCTTCTCGGGAGGGGAGAAAATGACGCGATGTAACGAATCGGTCGATCACCACAGGTAGTGGCCGATGATCTGAGAATTAAAACACCGAGCTAGTTGACCTGGACCAGTGCCGCGTTCAGGATCTGGGCCGCCAATTCACTAAATTCGGTAGCTTCCAGCCCGTCTTGGGCGATGAAGGACACCATGGCCACATAATCTCCCTTGGCTTTGATCAACACCAAAGCCTGCTGGCGCATTCCCTGCCCCGTGTTTCCGCGCTCCCACAGGATCGCCGAATCTGCTTGGGCAGCGGAAACCTGCGGCTTTTTCGCGATGAAGGGGCCGGTTTCGGTGCCCTGATTCATGTTTGCAGCTCGGCACTCGGAGAGTACTGCAAGGGCCGTGGCGTAGTGCTTATCAAGAACCGAGCGGTCCGAGATTTTGGCGACCTCCACGGATCCGGTGGCCGAAACGGTGGTGTTGAGGAAGTCGCTGCGTGCGCCTTCGTCGCCCATCTGCACCGGTGACCAGTTCAGCGACTCGATGACCTCACCGCATTGTGTAGGAAGCACCGCCACACCGCCGAGGGTGTCTTCCGGAGCCTTGCGCAGTGCATCCAGCTCGTCCCCGGTGATCACGCGGGCCTGGTCGAAGCCCAGCAGCGCGGCCATGGAGATGCCCGAGGCCACCGCCAGCTCGGCCGTGGACATGTTCGCCGCCGTGCTGGCGGCAGCGGGAGTGCTGGCCGAAGCGCTGGCAGCAGCCGGTGCACTGGCCGGGGCACTGGCCGGGGCATCGGTGTTCACCGGGGTGTGTCCCTTGGGCAGCTCGAGGCTGGTGTCCCCAGATGAGCAGGCGGAGAGCGCGAGCAGCAGGGCCGCACCCAGCGAGATGGTGCGCAAAGCGCCGATTTTAGTCCTAGCGGCCACGTTGCTGCAGCTCCTGATCCTGTTGCTTAAGTTTGGCAAACATGTCGTTGTAGGCGTGCAGCTCCGCGTCGTTGTCGCGGTCGGCCTGCCGGTCCTTGCGTTTGGTTTCCTTGGTGTCGTCGCGGTTCCACGACACCATCACGCCCAAGGCCAGCAGCAGCGTCGGGATTTCGCCAATCCCCCACATGGCCCCGGCACCCAGGCGTTGGTCCGCCAGTGCGTCCACGCCCCAGGTCCGTCCCATATTGCCGAACCAGTCGGCTTGCATCAGCGAAGTGGAGCTCATGATGGAAACACCGTAGAAGGCATGGAAGCTCATGGTGGCCAGCAGGATCACCAGGCGCAGCGGGTAAGGCGCACGACGGGGCACCGGGTCGGTGCCGATCATCGAGAGCGCAAAGAGGTAACCGGTGATCAAAAAGTGCACATTCATCAGTTCGTGGCCCACGTGGTTACGCAGGGCGAAGCCGAAGATGTCCGTTCCGTAGAAGATGATGATGGATCCGGCGAAGTTGGCTGCCGCGAAGATCGGGTTGGTGATCAGCGCCGAATACTTGGAGTGCACCAGCACCAGGATCCACTCGCGCGGTCCCCGGGTCCCATCGGTGCGTGAGCTCAGGGCCTTGAGCATCAGGGTGACGGGCGAGCCGATGACCAACAGCAGCGGCGCCACCATGGTCATGGCCATGTGGTCAACCATGTGCACGGAGAAGAGGATCTTGCCGTAGACGGCCAGAGCTCCGGAGGTGAAGTAGAAGAGGCAGCCGAGGCCAAGAAGCCAGGAAATGGTCAGCAGGATCGACCATTTGTCGCCGCGACGGCGCACCGTCACCACGGCCCAGAGGTACACCACGGCCAGGA
This sequence comes from Paeniglutamicibacter terrestris, assembly GCF_012271785.1. GTDB lineage: Bacteria > Actinomycetota > Actinomycetes > Actinomycetales > Micrococcaceae > Paeniglutamicibacter > Paeniglutamicibacter terrestris. The sequence continues at coordinate 235,330 of NZ_JAAWVT010000001.1, forward strand.
AGAGGGCAATGGCGATCCACAGCCAGTCCATCCGCCAGACCTGGGTCCAGCTGTCCGTGGTGAGTTCCGGCGGTAGCTCGTAGCCGGTGAGCAGTCGGGCCGGTGTGGGAAGTTCCGGCGCGGTATCCGGGGTGGGAGGCGCGGTGCGGGCCAGGACGGTGGCCAGCGACATGGCGATGGCCATGATGATCGTTTCGGCTCCGACGACCAACCAGGCGGCGCGGGTTGCTGCGATTTTCCCCGCTTCAAGGGCAGGGATGACGCGGCGGCGGTGGGCCAGGCCCAACGCACCAAGGGCCAGTGTTGCTACAGCCTTGGCGATCACGAGCAGACCATAAGGGGAGAGCCACTGCTCCCACCCGGTAATGCGAATGGTGGCGTTGACCACGCCGGAGCCGGCGACCAGCACGATGGCGATGGTGGCCAAGGTCGAGAAGCGGCGCAGCACCGTGCCGGCAAGGATGGGGCGGGGGCCGGAGAAGCGTCCGGGACTCTTACCCACCAGCAGTGGTGCCAGCGCGGCGAGCACCACGATGCCACCGAACCAGAGGCATACCCCGACCAGGTGCAGCATAATCGAGTTGACGGCGCCCCAGTGGTCATCTCCGCCGGCTGCATGGCCGATCAAGGACAGGGGAAGAATTCCTGCCAGCGAGAAGACAGCCGTAGCACCGACCCAGGCTGGAGAGCGGACACCGAAGGCCAGTGACGAGGTAATCGCAGCGATCACGATCATCCAAGCCCAGGCCCGTCCGACGGAAATGTTCAGGACGTAGTCAAGCATGGCGGAGGTGTAGCTGGGGTCTGCACTCATGGGCTTACCCACCAAGTCCCAAAAGTTGAACACCAGTACCGCTGCGGCCGAGACGGTCCAGAGCATTCCGGCGGCCGCGGCAAGGTTCATCACGCGGGCGAAGGCCGGATGGGTTTGACCGCCGTCGGTGCTGGTCTCGCCGGGCACCGGGCGTTTGGGTTTGGTGGATCGCGGCAGAATGCAGGCCGCGAAGACCAGCGAGGCGATGGTGATGGCCATGCTCGAGTGGTGAATGGCTTTAGCCGCGGGCAGTGCCCAGCGGATCAGCGGACCGGGGTCCCCCAGCTCGCTTGCCTGTGCCGTGCCGGCAAAATAGCTGGCAGTGATCAGCACCAGTATGCCCACCACCAGTGCCGGTAGGGTCAGCAGGGGCCACAAACGCCCCGTTGAGGCGTCGGCCTTAGTGTTCAGTGACGTGTTCACGTTGTCCTTTCAACTTCCTGCCCGACCATTCTCCCACCGTTCAACCTAGGAGCGGGCCAAAGTGGCAGGTGCCACGTTGGCCCGGGAAGCAGCACGTACGCCTTTCCCCGGGTGCACCAACGGTGGCGGCCCCGGGGCTGCTACTTACTTGTTTTGGCGGCGGACCTTGAGCAGCACCAGCAGCACCATCCCGATGACGGCAACGCCGGCGATCGTCCAGATCAGACCGGCCGGCATACCAGCGAAGGGCTGGGTAGCGGCGGCGTCTTCGCTGGCTTGCGGCGCTGGTGCTGCGGGAGCCTGCTCGGCCGCCGGTGCCGAAGCTGTGGCCGGTGCGGAGCTGGCCGCCGCAGCGGGGTCCTTGACCTCGAAGGCGATCTCCTTGTTGATCGGGTGACCGTCGGAGGAAACCACACGGGCGTCGAGCACGTAGCTGCCATTAATCAACGGCGTGGTCGGAGTGACCGTGACTTCGCGGCCCGCGACGGCAAATGTCGAGTCAAAGCTTTTTCCTGCTTCATCGGTCAATTCCAGAATCGTGCCGATCTTCTTGATGTCTCCAGTGAAGGTGAGCACCAACGACTTCGGAGCAGCCTTAAGTACATCTCCGGAGGCCGGTGTCGAGGAAATCAATTCGTCGTGAGCCTGGGCGCTAGACACGCCGAACACCGTCATCAGGCACAGCAGGGCCGCTGCGAAGAGCAGGCCGAGGCGGGTGAGTGTGCGTGGGGCGTGGATTACATGGGTCATGGCTTTTGTGGTCCTTTTCACCGCGGCGTCGTCGTGCCGCGGACGGTTGGGAATGCTTTTACAAGATGGCGAAAGCAGGACCCCGTGGCGGACCACGGCGATAAAGACTGGGACGCAGCACGTCGCGCAGGACAAATGACGGGCGGTAGCTGCCCAGCAGCGGCTGGCTGCCGCGTGGCAGCTGCATGGTACGGGCAAAGAGGATCAGGCGCGGCACCCAGAGGAGAATGGCTTGCGCGATTGCGCGGGCGGCGATCTCACCGCGGCGTATGGCCAGCACCGTCAGAGCGCCAGCAAGGAGGTGGGCCAACGGCATGAGTAGCCCGGTGGCGGGTTCAACGGAGGCCGCGATGGAAACGGAGTTGTTGATGCTCAGGTGCGTGAGTTGCTGCGCGTGCCCGGCATGCTCCCCGGTGGCATTCAGCGTTCCGAAGACCTGGTGTTGGTGGCCGAACAAGGCGAAGGCGCCGTGGTAGATGCCTTGGCTCAAACCCACCGCCCCGGTGGTGCGGAGCAGCGAAATCTTATTGGAGGCCAACGCCGTGCAGATCACTGCGCTGATGCAGAACATCAGGCCAAGAATCGCCAGCGGTGGTCTGGCACCGTCCACAAGGCTGTGGGATGCAGCGGCAAGGCTCGTGCAAACGAACGCACCAATCCAGCCACGCATGATGCGCAGGCCGTGATCGTTCATGCCGCATTCCTCCACCCGGTGCTAGGACTAGTATTGCCCATCGGTTCCAGCAAATCAGTCTACTAGATTCTACGATTCGTAGAATTATCATGCAGGTGACAGCTCGTTAACGCGGAAACCGCTCCCTGCCACCCGGCCATAGGACCAGTGCAGGGAGCGGTTTCGAAGCTGTTGCGACGAGCGCAGACTACTTGCCGGAAACGGCAGCCTTCAGCTTGGAGCCAGCGGTCAACTTGACCGAGTGGCCAGCCGGAATCTGGATGGCTTCGCCGGTCTGCGGGTTACGGCCGGTGCGAGCTGCACGGTCGGTGCGCTCAACTGCGAGCCATCCCGGGATCGAAACCTTTTCGCCCTTGGAAATCTGGGAAACGAATACGTCGAACACTGCGTCCAAAACGCCGTTTACGGCTACCTGGGAGTTGCCGGTCTTCTCGGCGACAGCTGCAACAAGTTCACTACGGTTCATAGCCAAAGTATGTCCTCCTGGACTTAATCTTCCCGCCCTTTTACGGAGCGGGCCGCCTCGCGTTCGCGGGGACTTCTGTGTGAGAACTTACCAAATGATCCTGCGCGAAACGCCCGAATTGGGCCGAATTCCGGGGTTTTTTTTGAAGTTTTGCTGCTTTTTCGCTCTTAGCAGTATTTTTTGAGGCCAAAGAGAGACGAACGGCACTCTGCGGCGGTGAAACTCGACGAGTCTCCGTTGGCACCTTTTCGCCAAATTACTGCGCTCCTCTGTGCCCCATGTTGGCTTTTGCAATGCCTCGCTCAGACTCATGGCCGACGGTGAAAATTAGCCAAACAGGCGGATTCCGGTGGCCGATTCGGCCGCCTCCCAAATGAGTTCTGCATTGGCGCGATCGGTGGTGATCGAGGCCGGTCTCGTTCTCACGGGACCTCCACGTACCCATCCCCTCGGCCCATAAAATACCGGCCCACCCTCGCTGAAAGCTTGTGCATCCAACGCCGCGCGCACCACAGGCCAGGCACCCTGATTCTTGCCTTGGGTGAACGCACCTTGGGTCAGGGCCAATGCCCGTTTGCCAATACGTGGTTCGTTAACCCCGTCGATCACAGCGGTACGACCGGAGATCGAGTATCCGGGGTGTGCCGCCAGCGCCCGGATACTGCTTTTTTCCAGCTGCAAACGCCGGTCAAGTTCAAAACCGAAAGATTGAGTCATCACCTTGGATTGGGCATAGGCGCGCCACGCTGAATAGTTGCGGACCAGTTGGGCATCCTCCAGCTGTGGGCGGCCAACTAACAGGGTTGCGAGTGATCCGAGCGTCACCACACGGGCGGCGGCAGCTCGCTCAAGCGCCGGAAGCAACCCGGTGATCAACGCGAAATGACCGAAGTAGTTCGTGGCGGCCACCAGTTCCAAGCCATCCACACTAAGCTGGCGCGTGCGTGGCGCGTGCACCATCCCGGCATTGGCAATCAGAACATCCAGACGCTCACGAGTTCCCAGTTCCTCCACGACGTTGGCTACCGAGGCAAGGCTGGAAACATCCAGTCTCACGTGTCGGAGGATGGCATTCGGTACTCTCGCCAAGATCGCGCTCGCGGCGGCTTGCGCCTTCGCCTCGTTGCGACAGGCCATAATGACCTCGGCTCCGCGCTGGGCCAGTTGGAGACTGGTCCAGAATCCGATGCCTGCATTCGCTCCGGTGACCAATATTCGCAACCCAGTGGCATCGCCCGGAGCCCGGTACGGTGCATTGTGCTCGACGGGTGCCCTGCGGAGTGTCTGTGTGCTGTAAGGCTCGCTCATGTTATCTAAAACTACCCTCTGGGCGCCGATTCGGCGCGTGCTGGCAGCTGCTAGAGGTCGTGGCGGGGCCAACTCGCCGCAGTGATCCTCCAGGATGATTGCGCACCCGAGCATCCGGTCCGTTGCCTTCGTTGCCCAGGGGTCCACACCTCGTTAAGCTGAAGGTCATTGGTGTAGCGAAAGGTGTGAAGAGCACATGTCGAGAGAAAATCTTGAAGAAAACAGTGAAGCAGCCCTGCGCTCGGCCCGCTATCGGTTAGCCCGCGACTCGGAGGCAGAACCGGTTCCCGTTGACGAATACGCTCAACAAACGGGCAGGAGGTTCGGCTCCGATCAGACTCCCCCGCAGACGCCTCGATTTAATGCCGAGGATGAGGTCTGGGAGGTCGCCAACAGCGCCCTTGACGCTGCCTTTGCCCGCGGGGATTTTGATAACCTCGCCTACGCCGGCAAACCGATTCCCGGTTTGGGCACCACCAATGATCCCGATTGGTGGGTGAAGGGGCTCATGGAACGGGAAAACGTCAGCGGCCTCGGTCCCCCGGCATTGATGCTGCGCAAGGAAGATGCAGAGTTGGAAGCGACCTTGGATCAGCTGCCGAACAAGAAAGCAGTCCGTGAGGCGCTGGCTGACTTTAATTCCCGCATCATCGAGGCACGCCGGCAATTGCTGGGCGGACCTCCCGTGGTGACCGCGCTCCGGGATATCGATGCGGAGCTGAACGCTTGGGAAGAACGACGATCCGCCATCCGCGCGGCGCCCGTCACCGAAAGGATCGACTCGGTACCTACAGTTCGTGGCGGATGGTTGCGTCGACTTTTCGCTTCACACCCCGAACGCTGAACTCGGATTCGACAACATTATGAGCCGTTAAACGGCCGAAGGCCCCAACCACGAATGGTTGAGGCCTTCGACATCTTCTGGAATTTACCAGGAAGACTTGGTGATGCCCGGAAGCTCGCCACGGTGTGCCATGTCGCGGAAGCGAACACGGGAGATACCGAACTTCTGGAGGGTACCGCGGGGACGGCCGTCAATGGCGTCGCGGTTACGAACACGTACCGGCGATGCATTGCGGGGCAGCTTCTGCAGACCCAAGCGGGCCTCTTCGCGTGCCTCGTCGGTTGCGTTCGGGTCAACAAGGGTCTTCTTGAGGGTTGCACGCTTTTCGGCGTAGCGCTCAACGATGACCTTACGCTGGTCGTTCTTAGCGATCATAGACTTCTTGGCCATGTTTAGCGCTCCTCTCGGAATTCGACGTGCTTGCGGACTACCGGGTCGTACTTCTTCAGTACGAGACGGTCCGGGTCATTGCGGCGGTTCTTGCGAGTCACGTAAGTGAACCCGGTACCGGCGGTCGACTTGAGCTTGATGATGGGACGTACGTCCTTATCCTTAGCCACTAGATCTTCACACCCTTTGCAATGAGTCCGGTTACAACGGCGTCGATGCCACGAACGTCAATGAGCTTGATGCCCTTTGCCGACAGGGTCAACGTAACGTTGCGGCGCAGGGACGGAACCCAGTAGCGCTTCTTCTGGATATTCGGGTCGAACCGACGCTTGTTGCGGCGGTGCGAGTGGGAGATGCTGTGTCCGAAGTTCGGAACTGCACCAGTCACCTGGCATACTGCTGCCATGATCACTCCTCAGTTGTAGTAAATATTGGCGGTACTCGTTTTACAGATACAGCGGAAACTGCTGCCTCTGAATCTGCGTATAAGAGTCCCGCCACCAGTTGTGACACCGTTATTACTGCAGAAGGTAACCAGGCTGGGTGAGAACCAACCGAAGAGCCTTTTTTAGCGTGAAAGACGGTGAACCTCATGGTCAATGAGTACTTTTCCCTACTCGGCGACCATGATATTCGGTTTTACGGGTAACCGCACACACCCGATTGGGCATGCACGACTTAACGCCTAATCATTCTAGGCGATTAACACATCCGGGGCCAAATCGACAACCTGCCTTTTTGGCTTCCCAGCCTGCGATCTGCCTCACGCCTGCTTCTGGCTAACGCAGGATCCAGTGTTCAGGCTCCAATTGGACGACGACCTTGCGACCGATTCGTGCCAATTCAGCAACATCGTGCTCATCCAAGCCCTGGAAGATCAGCCGACGTACCGAGGCAACGTGCTCGGGTGCCAGGGATACCAAGGTGTCCCAGCCCTGTTCGGTGAGTTGGGCGATGGTGACCCGTGCGTCCTGCTCGGATCGACTGCGTTCTACCCAGCCACGGGTCTCCAGCTTCTTGACGACGTGTGAGAGACGCGAAAGTGAAGCGCTGGTACGCGAGGCCAACTCGCTCATGGGCAACACGCGGTTCGGCGCCTCGGACAACATTGCCAGGACGTTGTAGTCAAAGAGGGTGATCTTCGACTGGACCTGCAACTCGCTGTCGAGTGCTGCGGGCAACAATGTCGCCACCGAGACGAGGGCCAGCCACGCCTCTCTTTCCACGGGAGACAGCCACTTTTGTTCACTCATGCCAACTATCTTTGCATAGCAGCCGCCGGCATATGTTCTTGGAGCCTTCTCACCCCAGCGCGCACTTCGCGAATGTGCCGCACTCAACACCTTCTCGCTCTACCGTGCGGCGAGCACCTTGCGTCGGCGGTAGGCGATGACCTGTGAAGTGATGACCACCGCGAGGGCCAGCAGGAACATTGCCGATCCAATGACGTTGGCCTGGGCGGGAATGCCACGAGTGGCCGAGACGTAAATGAACTTGGGGAAGGTGGAGAAGTTTCCCGAGTTGAAGTTGGTGATGATGAAGTCGTCAAAACTCATCGCGAAGGAGAGCAGAGCCGCTGCCACAACACCCGGGAGCAAGAGCGGGAAGGTCACCTTCCAGAACGTCGCCAAGGGGCTGGCATAAAGATCAGATGCTGCCTCCTCAAGTCGTGGATCCAAGGACGAGACGCGGGCCCTGACGGTGACCACCACAAATGACATGCAGAAGATGACGTGAGAAATCACGATGGTGGTGAATCCCAGTTCCCAACCGAGGTTCAGGAATTGGGCCAGCAATGAAGCACCCAGGACCACTTCGGGGGTTGCCAGCGGAAGAATGATCAAGAGATCGGCGGTGTTGCGGAACTTGAACTTGTAACGCACCAACCCCAAGGCAATGCAGGTACCCAATACCGTGGCGATCACCGTGGCCACCACACCGACCTGCAGCGAGTTGACCAGCGATTCGCACACGTTGGGTGCTCCGCAGGGGTTTTGCCAGTTATTGAGGGTGAAGCCCCGCCATTCCAGGTTGGTCCGGCCCGCGTCATTAAAGGAGAAGACAAAGATATAGGCGATCGGCACCAACAGGTACACAAAGGCCAGTCCTCCAGCGACCGGAATCAACCAACGTCCAATTACGCGTTTCATGCCAAACCTCCCTAGAACAGTTCCTTGGTGCCAAAGCGTTTGATGTAGATCAAGACCAAGGCAAGGATCAGGATCATCAGGATGAAGCTCAAGGCCGAGGCACCGGGGTAATCAACGATCTTGAAGAAGCGAGAATCAATGACCTGCCCGATCATCGCGGTGTCCCTGTTATTGCCCAACAACGCCGCATTTACGTAGTCGCCCGCGGCCGGGATGAAAGTCAGTAGGGTGCCGGCGAAGATGCCGGGCGCAGAGAGCGGCAGCGTCACCTTGAAAAAGGTCGTCAGTGGGCTGGCATACAGGTCTCCCGATGCTTCCAAGAGGTTGGTGTCCAGCCGGTCAAGGTTCGCGTAAATCGGCAGGGTCATGAACGGTAGGAAGTTATAGGTCAAGCCGCAGACCACGGCAAAGGCCGTGGCGGTGAGGTGTCCGTCGGCGGGCAGAATGGCAATGGCCCGCAGGACGGTGACCACCGGACCCTCATCAGAAAGAATCTGCTTCCAGGCCTGGGTGCGCAAGATGAAACTGGAGAAGAACGGTGCAATGAGTAGCACCAACAGGATGCCTTGCAATAGCTGACGACCGCGCAGCCGCACCGCCACCAGGTAGGCCATGGGGAATCCGATGACCAGCGCCGCGACGGTGGCGATCAGCGCAAAGATGAAGGAGCGCAGGAAGACATCCCAATAGGCGCTGATGACAGTGACATAGTTGCCGAATTCTAGGGCGGGGACAAACTCGCCGATTTCACCGCCCGGCGGCTTGGCGTTGAGCGACATGCTCAGCAGTACCAGAACCGGGGCGGCAAAGAAGAGGGCAAGGACGATCATGCCCGGCAGGATGAGGTAGAGCCCCATTCTGCCCTTACGACGCTCCGCTGAGATTTCCTCGGTGCTGCGTGGGTCCTCGAGCTTCTGCTTTTTCTTGTCGCCACGACGCGTGGCGGTGGCGGTCATAGCGCATCCTTCCCTTCGGTGGCCTTTTCATTCCCATCAAGGCCGAAGGAGAATTCCGGCTCCCATGTCATGCGCACCGTCTCGCCGCGTTGTGCAGGAGCCTGGCCCATGTTCTGCGAGAAGGTTGCTAGGGTTCCGATCCCGGGGACATCAACAAGGTATTCGGTGCTGACCCCGGTAAAGGATGCGTCAAGGACGGTTCCGGTGAGCATGTTGGCACTGGGTGAATACTCGGCTTCTAGGGTCATAACCCGCATCTTTTCGGGGCGGACCCCCACCACCGCAGCACCGCTGTGGGCCACTGCGCGATTTTTGGGCATGACGAGCCGGTGGCCCGAAGCGTCCACCGCTACGGCGTCACCCAGATCCTCAAGTACCGTCCCGTACATCAGGTTGGACTTGCCAAGGAAGTTGGCAACAAAGGCGGTCTTGGGCAATTCGTAGAGGTCTCGCGGGGCCCCCATCTGCTCGATTTTGCCCTTATTCATTACCGCGACGGTGTCGGCCATGGTCATGGCTTCTTCCTGGTCGTGGGTGACGTGGATAAAGGTCAACCCCACTTCTGTCTGGATCGATTTGAGCTCAACTTGCATTTGCCTGCGCAGCTTCATGTCCAAAGCCCCGAGCGGTTCATCAAGCAGAAGCACCGCTGGACGGTTAACCAGCGCGCGGGCTAGTGCCACGCGCTGCTGCTGTCCGCCGGAGAGTTGGGTGGGTTTTCGGGACGCCATGTGTTCAAGTTCCACCATGGCCAGGGCTGCCTTGGCGCGTTGCAGGGTGTCCTTAACTCGCTTGCGCTTGAGACCGAAGGCCACGTTATCCAACACGCTCATGTGCGGGAACAGGGCGTAGGACTGGAAGACGGTATTTACCTGCCGTTGGAAGGAGGGCAGCTTCGTGACGTCTTGCCCGCCAATACTGATGCTGCCGCTGGTGGGTTGTTCCAGTCCGGCGATCATGCGCAAGGTGGTGGTCTTGCCGCAGCCCGATGGTCCAAGCAGAGCGAAGAAAGTACCGCTGGGTACCGTGAGGGTCAGATCGTCCACGGCGGTGAAATCCACAAATCGTTTCGAAATGTTTTGTAGGTGTAGATCTGCGCCCGAGGACGTGGTGGTGCCGGGCTCACTCTTGTTAGTGGTCACGGTGGTCATAATCAGGCGCCAATCATTGGTTGGAACATGTTCTGGAATTGATTTTTGACTTCAAGACTCATCTCACGCATCAGGCACTCGTACATCGGTTCTATCGGGGTCATGTCGTCCTGACCGATCCCCCGGCCAGCTGGAACCGGACTTTGTGCGGTGGCTGGCTCTGATGCAGCTTCCGTTCAGCCGATGCTGGCTCGACTCTTCCACGCGCTTGAACCACACCCGCAAGGGCCACTCCACCTGATCCGGTTACGACTGCGCGACGGGATTTCCGAACGCTCCTGCTCTCCCCAAGGACGAGCCGGAGCGCTGGTTGTTGGTGGGTGGCCCGCAACATTAGGCGCCGATCGCAGTCTGGAACTGGGAACCGTAGTTCGTTTCTTCCTCGGCGCTCAAAGATCTAAAGACGTGGGCATTGGCCAGATCTTCGTCGGAGGGGAAGATCAGCGGATTGTCCATCAGCGACGGATCAATCTTTTCCATGGCTTCCTTTGCGCCAGCCACGGGTGAAATGAAGTTGACGTACGCGGCGACCTGGGCCGCGATCTCCGGGTCATAGTAGAAGTCCATGAGTTTCTCGGCGTTGGTCTTGTGTGGCGAAGCCACCGGGACCATCATGTTGTCGCTCCACAAGGTGCAACCGGCCTCCGGGATAACAAACTCCCATTGGTCGTTGTTCTCGAAGTTCATTTGGGTCAAATCCCCGCTCCACACAATGCCGGCGATGGCGTCCCCGGAAATGAAGTCCTCCTTATAGGAGTTGCCCTTCACCTGACGAATTTGACCGTTGTCGATCTGTGCCTTGAGGGTGTCGGTGGCCTTGGCGAATTCGGTGTCACCCCAGGTTCCGGCGATGTCCACACCGTCTTGGAGCATGAGCAGACCGATGGTGTCTCGCATTTCGTCCAAGACCGTGATTCGCCCCTTAAGCTCAGGAGCCCACAGATCCGCCACGCTACGCAGTCCCTTCGGGAGCTTCGCCTTATTCCACGCAATGCCGGCGTAGCCGCTCTGCCAGGTCAACGAATTTTTGCGTCCCGGATCAAAGTCAACGTTTTGGAGCGTCGGCAGCAGGTTCTTGAAGTTGGGAATGTTCGCATGGTTCAGTTCCTGGGTGAACCCCTGGCGAATAACGCGGTCGGTCATCCAATCGGTGAGGACGATGATGTCTTGTCCGATGTCTTGGCCGGCCGAAAGCTGAGCCTGAACCTTCCCGTAGTAGGTGTCGTTACCGTCGATGTCCTCCGAGTAGCTCACGTCGATACCCGTGAGCTTGGTGAATTCCTGAAGTGAGGGGTACTTCTTGGTCTTCTCGTCGTAGTCCAGATACAACGTCCAGTTGGCGAAGGCGAGTTTCTTCTCGCTCTCGGACAGGTCGGTGACCGCTACCTTCGAAGATTCAGAACTTCCGGACTTACCGCCGGTTCCGCAGGCGGCCAAAAACGCTGCTAGCCCCAGGCCTCCGGCGCCCGCGAGGACCTTGCGACGGGAGAGTTGCATGCGTTGCATCTGACCAATCAGTGCTCGAACGGCTGGATCCCGAGGCATTTCACGCTGATTCTGCTTTGACATTTTGAAGCTCCCCTTCAGCTGGCCCTGCATCTTCTCGTGGGTAACGCTGGATCAGCGTGACACCAGTCACCGCGTCTCTTGAAAAGGATCATGTCAGGAATACCGTGCCCTGACAATAGTTTTCGTTGATTAACATTTCTGAAACAAATGAAACCCGTTGCGAAAAGACCCTTCCACAACTGATTCCTTCGGGCTATGCTCTTTTTCAGCGGCATGGTGGTGCCACACCGCTGAGTAAGGCCACCCATTCGTTCGATCAGGAGGTCGATAGGACGTGACCCAATCCGCGCCCCACGGCTCATCCAATGGCTTTGTCATGGATGAAACGTCAAAAGCAATCATTGAGCAATTACAACAAGACGGGCGCCGCTCTTACGCAGCCATCGGCAAGGCCGTGGGTCTGAGCGAAGCCGCTGTGCGGCAACGGGTCCAAAAACTCGTCGACAGTAAAGTCATGCAAATTGTCGCGGTCACCGATCCGCTGCAGCTTGGCTTTAAACGACAGGCCCTACTGGGTATTAAATCCACCGGCGACATCATTGCCACAGCCGATCGGATCTCTGCCCTACCCGAGGTCGACTACTGCGTTGTGGTGGCCGGCCCATCGGACATCATTGCGGAAGTCATCTGCGCCAATGATGAGGACCTCCTTCGTATCATCACCGAAATTCGATCCGTGGAAGGGGTACGTGAAACCGAAACGTTCATGTATCTCTCGCTACGTAAACAGGAATACAACTGGGGTACACGATGAGCATTTCCAGCAAATCAGCAACCAGCACCACTCCTTTGGGCACCGATCGTCAGGACGCGGCCCGGGATCACCTGTGGATGCACATGGCCCGCCACTCTCCTTCGCAGGGTGGGGCCCACATCCCGATCATCACCCGCGGTGAGGGTCATATGCTTTACGACGATGCCGGCAAGAGCTACATCGATGGCCTGGCCGGCCTCTTTGTGGTGAACGCCGGCCACGGCCGAGTGGAGCTGGCCGAGGCCGCAGCCAAGCAGGCACAGAAACTTTCCTTCATGCCGCTATGGTCCTACGCCCATGAACCGGCCATTGATCTGGCCGAGCGGCTGGCCAACTATGCGCCGGGCGATTTGAATCGCGTCTTCTTCACTACCGGCGGGGGTGAGGCGGTTGAATCGGCCTTCAAGCTGGCCAAACAGTACTTCAAGTTGAAGGGAAAGCCCGGTAAACACAAGGTCATTTCCCGGGCGCTGGCCTATCACGGCACGCCGCAGGGCGCCCTGGCGATCACCTCGCTGCCGGATATGAAAACTCCGTTCGAGCCATTGGTCCCCGGAACTTTCCGAGTACCAAACACCAACTTCTACCGCGCCCCGGAGCAGTTTGCCGATAATGAGAAGGACTTCGGTCTCTGGGCCGCGGAGCGTATCCGTGAGGCCATCGAGTTTGAGGGTGCAGATTCCGTGGCGGCGGTCTTCTTAGAACCGGTGCAAAACTCCGGCGGATGTTTCCCTCCTCCCCCGGGCTACTTCCAACGCGTGCGCGAGATCTGCGACGAGAACGACGTACTGCTGGTCTCCGACGAAGTCATTTGTGCCTTTGGGCGCATTGGCTCGATGTTCGCGTGTGATGACTTCGGCTATGTTCCCGACATCATCACCTGCGCCAAGGGCCTGACCAGTGGATACTCACCGCTTGGAGCCATGATCGCCTCGGAAAAACTCTTCGAGCCCTTTAAGCACGGGGACACCACCTTCTATCACGGCTACACCTTCGGCGGGCATCCGGTCTCGACCGCTGTGGCCATGGCGAACCTGGACATCTTCGAGCGCGAGGGCCTGAACCAGCGGGTGAAGGACAACGCCCCCATCTTCAAATCGACCCTGGAGAAGCTCAAGGACCTGCCGATTGTCGGTGATGTCCGGGGTGCTGGCTACTTCTACGGCATCGAGTTGGTCAAGGACAGGAAGACCAAGGAGACGTTCAACGACGAGGAGTCCGAGCGCCTGCTGCGCGGCTTCCTGTCCACCGCACTCTTCGATGCCGGGCTCTATTGCCGCGCCGATGACCGCGGGGACCCCGTCATCCAGCTGGCTCCCCCGCTGACGGTGGGCCCACCGGAGTTCGACCAGATGGAATCGATCCTGCGTTCGGTGCTTACCGAGGCGGAAAACCACTTCTAGGTAACGATGAGCCAGCAGTAGGGGCGGGACGCAATTGACATGCTCCCGCCCCTACTTCATGCTCGGAGTCCGCATCGTGCAGACCGCCGGCGCTGCTAAAAGTTGACTACTTTAACTCGATCTCAACAAAGACGAATTCGGCTGCCCCATCGTTGAAGACGTTGTGTTCGCTGCCAGCGACCCGGGTATAGGAGACACCCGCCTGCAGGGAGTTCATCACCAGACCGTCCTTCGATTCCAGTCCGAGTTCCCCGGTGGTCATCGGGACCACCACATAATCGGTGGGATGGACGTGCCAGCCGGTTTCTGTTCCCGGTGCGAAACGCCATTCGGTGACTCGAACGCGTTCATTCTCGATCTGGACGGTGGCGATTGCGGCCGGACGTGTCATGAATTTCGCTCGCTTTCTAGGATTCGGTTCCCGAGCCATTGTCAGCTGAATACCGGTCAGCGCTTCAGCTGAGGAGGACCCGGTGCTATTGAATCTGAGTCAATCATAGAGTTTGTGGTCATCTTTGGACTCAACTAGGAATCGAATTAGAGATCTGCACAAGCAAAAAATCCGAACGAGGCCACGATGCTTGCCATCCTCCCCGACCTCAGTGGCCAAAGCCTTCCATATCGGGGGTCCCCGACCAATTCATGTTTTGCGACTAAGACTGTCGCCAAGGTGCGGGATCTGCAAATTGTCCCGTCGCCGAAGTCCTCACCGAGGTGGCCACGATCGACGATTCCCGGCTTCAAGGGGAACAGATCATCGCGACCGTCACCATCAATACCTCACTCACCACGCAAGATAACGGCATCAGCGACGAGTCGGGGTGGACAGATCAACACGAACTCTTCCTAGACTCAAACGGAACTTCCTACACCGTTGTCTCTGACCGGCTTTTGTGGAACAGCACCGGATAGGAATCTCTTCATCGCCAAGTGCCAGCAGCTGCTATCCAACAGCCTAGAAACACAACGAACCCTCACTCCCCTATCGGCAATCGGAACCCGCGACTAGGCTGAGCGCAACACATCGGGGCTTGTCAGTCCGCAGGGCAGGCCCTTGGTATTCAACCAGGGAGAAGTGCCATGAGCATTGATGAAACTCATATTGGCCAACGCGTTGATGAGAAGGTGGCGCGCCAGGTGGCGGAAGCGGCACGCGAACAACAGTGGGATCGGCCAAGTTTCGCCAAGGGCCTGTACATGGGCACCTTTGATTGGGAGCTGATTCACCCGCACCCCACCCCCGACCCCGAGGCGGCAGCACGCGGGACAGCCTTCATGATTCGATTGCGCGCGGCCATCAAGGACTTTGACCCGGCCATCATCGAGCGTGAAGCCAGGATTCCTGACGAGTACATCAACGCCCTGCGCGAGGTCGGCGCCTTCGGCATGAAAATTCCGGTTCAATACGGCGGCCTTGGCTTGAATCTGGCCGACTATGGACGAGCCTTGATGCTCCTGGGGACCCTCAGCCCCAGCCTGGGAGCCCTGCTCTCAGCCCACCAATCCATCGGCGTTCCGGAGCCAGTCAAGATGTTTGGCACCGATGCGCAGAAGCAGGCGTTCCTCCCCCGCTGCGCCAAGGGTGCCATCTCGGCCTTCCTGCTGACCGAAAATGACGTCGGCTCCGACCCCGCCCGGCTGGGCACCACCGCCACGCTTTCGGCAGACGGCAGCAGCTACACCATCAACGGCGCCAAGCTCTGGACGACTAACGGGGTGGTGGCCGAGCTGCTAGTAGTCATGGCGGCGGTGCCTGCCCACCTACAAGTGGACGGAACCACCGCCCGCGGCGGCATCAGCGCCTTCGTGGTGGAAGCAGACTCCGAAGGCATCCTCGTGGAAAATCGCAATGTCTTTATGGGCTTACGCGGCATAGAAAACGGCGTGACCCGCTTCCGTGATGTGGTGGTGCCGGCGGAGAACCGTCTGGGCAAGGAGGGAGCTGGCCTCAAAATTGCCTTGAGCACGCTGAACACCGGTCGACTTTCGATACCTGCGATGTGTGCCGGTGCGGGAAAGTGGTCCCTCAAAATTGCCCGCGAATGGTCCAACGCCCGGATCCAATGGGGAAAGCCCGTGGGGAAACATGAGGCAGTGGGTCAGAAGATCGCTTACATTGCAGCGAGTACCTTCGCTCTTGAAGCGGTCTTCGAACTTTCCGCTTCTCTGGCCGACGCGGGCATGAAGGACGTGCGCATCGAGGCGGCACTGGCCAAACTTTTCTCCTCGGAAGTTTCCTACAAGATCGCCGACGAGCTGCTGCAGATCCGTGGCGGACGCGGTTATGAGACGGCCGCCTCGCAGCGGGCTCGCGGTGAACGTGCTGTCCCGGTGGAGCAACTCTTGCGAGATTTACGCATCAACCGCATCTTTGAGGGTTCGACCGAGATCATGCACCTGCTGATCGCCCGCGAGGCAGTGGATGCCCACCTGAGGGCGGCTGGCGCACTGGCAGAGAAGGACTCCGATATGGCGGCCAAGGCCAAGGCCGCGGTAGGTGCCTCCGGCTTCTACGCCAGATGGCTTCCCAAACTCGCCGTGGGCTCGGGACTACTGCCCAATTCCTATGCACAGCACGGTCGACTGGCCAAGCACCTGCGTTTTATTGAGCGAGCCTCGCGCCGGCTGGCCCGCCATACCTTCGCCGGAATGGCCACCTGGCAGGCCTCCATGGAAAACCACCAGATGTTCCTAGGCCGGGTGGTCGATCTGGGTGCCGAACTCTTTGCCATGGCCGCCTGCATCTCCCGCGTGGAACTCATGCGCACGAGCGACCCGGCCAACGCGACCTCGGCCGAGCTGCTGGCCCTGGCGTTCTGCGAACAGTCCGAGCACCGCTGCGAAACCCTATTCCGGGACCTATGGGCGAACAGCGACACAACCGATCGGAAGTTGTCCAAGAAGGTTCTCGCCGGGGACTTCACCTGGCTAGAAGCTGGCGTCTTGGATACCTCGGAAGGCACCGGCGAATGGATCGCGCAGTGGTCCACCGAGCGAATGCCGGACATGCGGCGTCCCTACGGCCACTAGCCGCCGGGGCAGCACTACCAGGCTAGGCCCCGGCCAAGGAGCGCCACAGCAACGCAACATGCAGGGAGGTCCGCGACTCGGCATCATCGAGGGAAACCCCGAGCTTGTCTTGGAGTTTCCCTAGGCGTGCATAAAGTGCGGGCCGACTGAGGAAGCCGGTGCGGGCCAACGCCGACTTGTTGCCGCCATGCTTCAGGTAGAGGCCGAGCAATTCGAGGGCGGGTTCGTCGAGCGGGTCCAGGATGCCGGCCAGCTCGGCCTCGGCAAAGGACTTCAGACGCGAATCCTCGTGCATCAGCGCCAGCAGTCCGCGCAGTCGCACGTCGGCAAAGCGGTAGAAGGGCCGGGCCCGGGTGTCGAAGGTTGCCACGGTCTCGGCCACCTGGGCCGCCTCGGCCAGCGAGTGAGCAGCTTCGGAAAGGTTCTTGTGCCCGCGCCCCACACCGACCGACCAGTCCACGACGTCCTGCTCCCGTGCCAGCTGTCGGCAGATCCGCTCCAGCAGCGGCTCCTCCAGTTGTTTGGCGCCCACGCCCAACAGCATGCCGATCTGGCCGCTTTGCAGACTCGCGGCCAGAGCGGTGGTCCTGGCCGAATTCATCACGACGTTCAGTGCGTCCAAGAGAGCGCGCTCGCGCAGCTGCACGCCCGTGGGCGTTTGATCAGGCCGTTCATCCAGCCGGAACACCACCGGGACGTAGTGCGCAGACTCAGCCAGGCCCAGGGCGCCGGCGCGGATCAACACCTCACTCTCCCCGAGGGCGTGCTGCTGGCGAAGTTCGTGCAGCAGTCCCGCCCTGGCCTGGTGCAGCAGTTCTTTTTGATCGCGTCCGGCCAGTCGGGCGATGGACAGCGTCTGCCCGGCGCGTTCAAGCACCATGGCCGCATCCGGGTCAGTCTCCAGTGCGCCGGGAACCACGAGTCGGCCCCAGCGTTGTCCTTGGATGCCGACCGGGGTCTGGAGCCAGCTTTCCTCCCCGGCCCCGCGGCCCGTGCTATCTAGGTACCCCACCCGGCGCGAGCGTTCGGGCCAGTGGAAAAGCAACGCAGCATCGGGAGCCGGACCCGACGCAAAACTCAGAACTAGGTGAGCCACATCCTCGAGGACCACCGGCGCCCCGATAAGTTCGGCGGCCCGTGCCACAATCCCGTCCTCGGTCTCGTTCTGCAAGCTGAGCGAGGTGAAGACCTCGTGGATCATCCGCGAGCGTTCCAGCGCGGCAAATTGGTCGGCGACCAACATCCGGTGCACCACCTCGGTGATCTCAACAAAGCGCACGCGTCGCTTCAACAAGATGACGGGAAAGTCGCTTTGCCGTGCCAGCTGCCGCAACGCGGCAACCGAAGCGTCACTCTCGTTGGCCACCCCAGTTACCAATTCGACGATGAGCCCGGCCGCACCCGCGGACCGCACCTGGGCCAGGAATCCAGCGACCCCGGCCCCGGCCTCGCCGAAGGCCATTCCCGTGGTCAAGACCAGCTCCCCGCCGGAGAGCAGTTCGGCAAGATCAGGGGTTTCGGCCACGTGCACCCAGCGCACGGAGTTGTCCAACAGCTCCGCACCCGCCAGCACCTCGGGTTCCCCCGCGGCAACGGCGGGCAGGTCAAGGATCCGATTTATGCTCACGGTCCCGGCAATCGCGGGCTTCTGCTGGCTGATGGCGAAAGTCATGGACAAAGTGTATTGCTTGGACCCTAAGGCGTTACAGGTTGGCGGTGTTGCGGGGCTCTTTCGGGCGACACAATTGACTCAATACCGATTCCCCTCGCTTTGAAAGGCTCACACGACATGCAGACCCTCTCCCACTGGATCAACGGAACCACCCTGGACGTCCCCGTCGATTCACGTTTTGCCGACGTAATGAATCCAGCCACCGGCAAGGTCTCTTCACGTGTTGCCCTGGCTTCCGCGGCCACCACCGGGGAAGCCATCGCCGCGGCCCACGCCGCGTTCCCCGCCTGGCGCGACACCTCGCTGACTCGTCGCTCGCAGATCCTGTTCAACTACCGCGAGCTGCTGAACAAGCGCAAGGGTGAACTCGCTGCTATTATCACCGCCGAGCACGGCAAGGTGCTTGACGACGCCATGGGCGAGATTGCCCGTGGACTGGAAGTTGTTGAGTACGCCTGCGGCATTCCGCATCTGATCAAGGGCGGCTACACGGAGAATGCCTCCACCAAGATTGATGTGCACTCGATCCGTCAGCCCCTGGGAGTTGCCGCAATTATCTCCCCCTTCAACTTCCCGGCCATGGTCCCGATGTGGTTCTTCCCCATCGCCATCGCCGCCGGGAACAGCGTCATCCTCAAGCCCAGCGAAAAGGACCCGACGGCAGCCCAGTGGATGGCCGAGCTCTGGAAGGAAGCAGGGCTTCCCGACGGCGTATTCAATGTGGTTCACGGGGACAAGGAATCCGTTGACACCCTGCTGACCGATCAGCGCATTGCCTCGGTCTCGTTCGTGGGTTCCACCCCGATCGCCCAGTACGTCTACGCCACCGGCACAGCGCACGGTAAGCGGGTCCAGGCCCTGGGCGGGGCGAAGAACCACATGCTGGTATTGCCCGACGCGGACCTGGATCTGGCCGCCGATGCAGCCGTGAACGCCGGGTTCGGTGCCGCCGGCGAGCGCTGCATGGCCATCTCCGCAATCGTGGCTATCGATTCGATCGCCGATGAACTGGTGGCCAAGATCGCCGAGCGTGCAGCCACGTTGCGTGTGGGTGATGGGATGCGCGGTTGCGATATGGGCCCGCTGGTGACCGCGGCACACCGGGACAAGGTCGCCGGCTACATTGACGCTGGCGAGGAATCAGGTGCCACCATGGTCCTAGATGGGCGGACGGTGGATCCAGATGCCGAGGGTGATGGATTCTTCCTGAACCCGACGCTCTTTGATCACGTCACAACGGACATGTCGATATACACCGACGAGATCTTCGGCCCGGTCCTCTCGGTGGTGCGTGTGGATTCCTTTGATGAAGGCATCAACACCATCAATGCCAACCCGTACGGCAACGGCACTGCCATCTTCACCAACGATGGTGGGGCTGCCCGCCGCTTCGAGAACGAGATCCAGGTCGGCATGGTTGGCATCAACGTGCCCATCCCCGTACCAATGGCCTACTATTCCTTTGGCGGCTGGAAGAACTCGCTCTTTGGTGACGCCCACGCCTATGGCTCCGAGGGTGTGAACTTCTTCACCCGCGGTAAGGTCGTCACCTCCCGCTGGCTGGATCCCAGCCACGGCGGGCTGAACCTCGGCTTCCCGCAGAACGTCTAAAACCACCCTTGTGGAAGGATCCATCATGAGCACAGTTGCAGCCACCGATTCCATCACCTCGGAACAGATCGCCGTCGGGAAACGCGCCCACGAGTTGGACCGCGAGCACGTCTTTCATTCTTGGCAGGCCCAGGGACCGTTTGACCCCATGACCATCCTGAAGGCCGAGGGTTCTTGGGTCTGGGACGGGGAGGGGAACAAACTCCTTGATCTCTCCTCCCAGCTGGTGAACACCAATATTGGCCATCAACATCCTAAGGTCGTTGCCGCCATTCAGGAGCAGGCGGGTAAGTTGTGCACCATTGCTCCGCAGCACGTGAACGATGCCCGTTCGGAGGCAGCCCGGCTGATCGCCGAGCTGACACCCGGGGACTTGAATCATGTGTTCTTCACCAATGGTGGTGCGGATGCGGTGGAGCATGCCATTCGCATGGCCCGTCTACACACCGGTAAGCACAAGGTGCTGGCGGCCTACCGTAGTTATCACGGAGGCACCCAATTGGCTATCAACGCGACCGGGGATCCCCGCCGTTTCTCCAATGACCGGGGAGATTCCGGGGTCGTGCACTTCATGCCTCCTTATCCCTACCGTTCATACTTTGCTGCCACCACGGAGGCCGAGGAAACTGAGCGCGCGCTGCGCCATCTCGAGGATCTGATTACTCTCGAGGGAGCGGCAAATATTGGGGCACTGATCTTAGAATCTATCCCCGGTACCGCCGGCATTTACGTCCCGCCGGCCGGCTACATGGAAGGCGTGCGGACACTGACCCGCAAGTACGGCATCATCTTCATCGCCGATGAGGTCATGGCCGGCTTTGGCCGCTCCGGCAAGTGGTTCGCCATCAACCACTGGGATATCACCCCGGATTTGATCACCTTCGCCAAGGGAGTGAACTCCGGCTACGTGCCGCTGGGTGGTGTGGCAATTTCCGACGCGATCTTCGAAACGTTCCGGGAACGTCCCTACCCCGGTGGGCTGACCTACTCGGGGCACCCGCTGGCCTGCGCCGCGGCCGTAGCCACCATCAATGCCATGAAGGACGAATCCATGGTGGAAAATGCTGCGCGCCTCGGTGAACAGATAATCGGCCCGGTCCTAGCCGAGCTGAAGGCCAAGCACCCGTCCGTGGGGGACGTGCGCGGCACCGGCTGTTTCTGGGCGGTGGAACTAGTCACCAATCGTGAGACCCGCGAGCCCATGGCACCCTACGGAGGCTCATCGCCGGCCATGGCTGCCGTGACCGCTGCGCTAAAGAAGGCTGGCATGTTGCCGTTTGTGAATTTCAACCGCATCCATGTGGTTCCGCCGCTGAACATCAGCGATGCGGATCTGCGTACCGGTCTTGCGATGCTGGATGAGGCACTGGATGTTGCCGACTCCTTTGTGACCGACTAACCGCTCACCACAACCGATAGTGGCCGCATCCGGAAGTTGAACTTCCGGATGCGGCCACTCGTTTGAGGGCCACGCTATCCCTTGGCTTCCTTCTGGGTCACCAGTACCTGCCATTTCACCCGGGGATCGGCTTTAACTTCCACCTCGAACTTCCCCTCCTCGTGATTCACGAAGCTACTCATGCTCACGTGTCCCGCGTCGCTGTCGCCGCACTCGCCCTCAACCCGTGCTCCATCACTCGTGCTGACGGAGATCGGTCCGGTTCCCGTACAAGTCCACATCACGAAGGTTTCACCCTTCGGCATCGATTCCGTAGCGGCACCTGCGTCGCCGGAACCCATAGTCTCGAGAACCGCTTTTTGCCCGGCTAATGGTTTGAGGACGACAGCACCGGTCGTGACATCGACGAACTGCGTAGATTCCCATTCGGGGGTTGCCTCGATTGTGGGCGCTGGTGGTGCCGTGGCGGGCGCCGATGCTGTTGGCTCCGGCGCTTCGTCGGTCAACGTGGTGCAGCCGGCTAGCAGAGTCCCAAGACAAAGCACCAGTATGGGTGCCAACGCCTCTTTTGTCCCGAATTTTTTCATGTGGAGATTCTCCGCCCTCGTGGTAAACAGATGAGGTCGCAAAGGGTTTTCGCCTCTCGCCTTCACGATTCTTTTAACGAGCCTAAGGCACAGCAAGACACAATTCATCGAACGGCCAGAAATACGTCTTAAGGTCGATGCCACGAAAACCATACGGTTGTTAGCATGGTGAAATGTACCAACCCGTCGACTTCACAACACCGCAGATCATTCTTGCCGTGGCCGTCATCCTGACGGTTTTTTCCATCCCCCTGGGGATGCATGCACTGTATCGGCTCAGAAAATACCGCAAGGACACCGAGAACTCTCGAACCTACGTGCGTCGTCGCGATATTGCCATCGAGTCCAGTCTCGCTGGGATCGGACTACTGATGGTGCTGCTCTGTGTTGTCATTGCCTCTGTGGGGTGGAAGAGTTCTGCAGCCAATTTGGTGGCCAACGTCCAAACGCGTTACGTGGTCACCGATGTGTCGATGACCTTATGGAATGGCTCAACGGCGAAGGTCGACCTCACGGATGCAAACGGCGTTCGGGGATACGGCATTGACGTCTCCTTTGATGCAGTAGGACACCCAGTACTCGGGGAACCTGCAGCCAGCGAGGATGGGCACCATACCGTGAAACTTGCACTGAATCTTCGTTGATTCAATACCTCACTGCTGGTACTCCAGACCAGTCCCATGGAGTTCTTTTCTCCACCCTAGGTCCCATTCTTCTTCGCAGATGTGCATCCCTCCTCCGATGCGGAGCGCGCCCGCCCCTACATAGGCTGAAATTATGAAAACAACGTCCACCGCTTTGACCTCAATTCCCGGTACCCCCAAGACCCTTGCTTTGGGCATCACAGCCATCGTTGCAACACTTGCCCTGAGCAGCTGCAGCGCACTGGGAATCGAGTCAAAGTACGACAAACGCACCAGCCACGATTTCACCACCGGTGCCGAGGGCAAAGAAAAGGGCACCCTCCCCTTGTGGGTCCCGGACGAGGCCTCGGATATCAAGGAAATGGTGCGAACCACAGGCAACGAACGAATCCTGCGCCTGGACTACAGCGGAGCGTTGCCCGAGACCTGTACGAAGATCTCTGTTGCCGGCAAGCCATCGGTCAATGAGCTCACCGCAGGTCTTAATCATGAAGAACCCAGAGATGCCAATGGCCTGGCTGACATGGTGCAGCAGCAGTATCAAATCCCCTTGCTCTCCGCGGACTGGTGGCCCACGGGACAAGAGTCTCGTGCCACGCATTTATGCGGCAAGTGGTGGGTGTCCACCGTTGGCGAGAAGGTTTATGCTTTCGCCCCTGAGGAGAAGAGCATCGCCGAACACGTCCTCACCGAACAGGCCAATATCCAGCAGGCCGAAAAGTAAACCTCGTCGTGGCGTGGCTCGGACCTCGCAGCAAAACCGGTGTGCAGCAACGGCTGCACACCGGTTTCGTTGAGCCCCCAGTCTTTGCTAACTGCTGGTTGGTTTTAGAGGTCACCGCCGCGGCCCACGCGGGCGTAGACCTCTGGTCGGTGCCTGCGTAGCCGCAGGGCCCAGAACACCCCCAAGACCCCGGGCAGCACCACGATTACCGGCAGTAACCAGCCAAGGATGCTGGCTTCCTGCAGCCCGATCAGTACATCAAAGTTCATCAGGATGGCGACAAAAAGCACGCTGAGCAGCACTCCGGCAATCAGCGGTGCCACCTGCGCGGCCCAGGGACCCAGGCCGTGCGGCTCACTGCGGAAGTAGCCGATCACGGCGTAGGACGTTAATGCCATGAGCATGACCAGACCAAAGGCCCCCATGTTGGTGAGCCAGGTAAAGAGCGTCACCACCGGGAACATCACATCTTTTCCGGCTCCAATGAGCGCAAAGATCGCCAGAACGATCAGCGCCAATAGACTCTGAGTCAAGGACCCGGCCATCGGAGCATGAGTGCGCGGATTGGTGTGGGCCAAGACCCTCGGCATCACACCCTCGCGACCCAGTGAAAACAGGTAACGGGCCACCACGTTGTGGAATGCGATCAGTGCTGCCAACAGGCTGGTGATGAACAGGACGTTGCCCAGGTCCACGAACCATGTCGGAACATGCTCCGAGAGGAAGACGAAGACTAGATCCGGGCCAAATTCAGCCGACCTACCCACCACGGCAGAATCGCCTTCGCCCACGGCCATGGCCCAGGCGGACACCGCATAGAAGACCGCGATAATGCCCACCGCAATCAAGGTGGCGCGGCGAGGAGTGTTTTTGGGATCCTTGACCTCTTCGCCATAAATGGCTCCCGATTCAAAGCCCATAAAGGCAGCGATGCTGAAGGACAATGCGGCGCCAATTCCCGCGGTGAACAAGCTGGCAGGTTCCAGCGACGCGGTGCTTACCCCTTCGGGTGCGACCTTTACTGCGAGTACGTCGTAGACGATAACCACGAGGAATTCGCAGGCCACCACGATGCCCAGCAGCTTGGCCGAGAGATCCACCTTATTAACACCCAGCACTCCGACAATCGCCCACCCGATGAGGGCGCAGGCCCACCAAGGGAGGTTCAGGGCGAAGGTTCCGGCGAGGAAGGATGAAAGAGCGAATCCGAAGAGGCCATAGATGCCGATTTGCATGGCGTTGTAGCTGATCAATGCGATCCAGGCGGCACCGATTCCCGCCGCCTTGCCAAGGCCTCTGGCTACATAGGCGTAAAAGGCACCGGCATTACGCACATGTTGGCTCATTGCGGTGTATCCAACGGCGAAGATCAGCAGGACAAGTCCGAGCAAGATGAAGGAGAGCGGGATGCCCAGCACGCCGGTGACGGCATAGTTGCTGGTGATGCCTCCTGCCACCACCGTCAGTGGTGCCGAGGCCGCGATGATCATGAAGACCAGCGACGGCACCCCGAGTGTTCGTTTACCGAGGCTCGGAGCCTCGGTGGTGGGTGGTGCGGTGAATGCTGCCATGGGAATTCCCTCCTTGAAGCGTCTTTGTACCAGCGTGCGCTTCATGGGGTGCCAAGCGCTTGTCTTTGCGCGAGCAGCTATAGGCGAATCGTGCAGCGTTGCGCTGTACCCCGGTTCAGCAGCCGAACCGTAGTTAGGATTGGGCTCGGAATGCCGAGGGAGAGCTACCGTAGGTGGCTCGGAAAACCTTGCTGAAGTGGGCTGCGTCGGGTAGTCCCCAGCGCGCACCCACCGCTCCCACCGGCACGTGGTGCTGAAAGGGATCACTCAAGTCGCGTCGGCAGTGTTCCAGGCGCCGGGTTCGAATCCATTCGGAGACGGTGTGCCCAGATTCGGCGAAGATCTTGTGAAGACTGCGCAGGGAAATGAAGTGGGCGTCGGCAATGGCCCCGGGGCACAACTGAGAATCGGCAAGATGGGTATCAATGTACCCCTGGATGGTCCGAAATTGGCGCTGCGCAGCGTCACTTCCTAGGTCATCGCGCTCGTGAAGTTCGGCAGCGAGCAACGTGCTGAGTAGATCCACTGCGTTGGCGGCCAGTCGTTGTCCCACAGGGTCCTGCAGCTGAGGCAACAAACCAGCCAGCTGCCCCAAGAAGGGGGCAATGGCGCGCCCTAGAGGATGCTCGGCACCGATGGAGGTGGCAGTCATCTCGCGGATTTGTGCCACGGGAAGTCCCAGCTGTTGTTGGGGAAACATGAGCACCAGGGTTTTGATGTTCTCTTCGAAGACCAAGGTGTAGGGGCGCTGTGTATCGTAAATCGCCAATTGTCCGGGGCGGAGTACGGTTTCGCGTCCGTCCTGCAGCAGGATTCCATGCCCGCTGAGCTGCAGGTTCAATTTGAATTGGGGCGCTCCCCCGGCGGCCAATAGTTCCTCTGTGCGCCTCACCGTATGCGCGGTGGCTTCAACTTCCATCACACCGACGGAACCAAATTGGTTTCCAGCGATGCTGCCGGCGAAGGCGCCTGCCCGCACCGGTTCGCTGGTCAGCGGAACGAAGGCGCGCGAGACCAACGATTTCCAATCACCAAAGGATTCAACGTGTTGCATCTGATACATGAGCGAGAGACCTTTCCCCAATAACGCTCACCTCCCTCAACGGGTTCCAACACAAGGGAGGTGAACGGCATCACATTTGAGTCAATGTACGCGCAAAAACACCCAAAGTCACGTTTTTTCTCTCGTTGTAGGTTTTAAATTTCGCTTGGCTATCAGTCCGTGCGTAGCAGCGAAAGCTGATGTCCCAACTGAGCGCGCAATTGCACGGGGTCATTGAAGCGCGCATCCAAAACTGCCACCACCTGGGAACCCAGCAGGAAGGTCAGTAGCGATTCGGCAGCAGAATCCGGAACCACCCCCGCGCGCAGGACGCCCGAAGCGCCCGCCTGCGCGATCCATCCCTTGATCCAGGTTCGCCACTGTGCCATGGCCTCGTCATTGAGTGCGGCAAAATCCGACTCGTGGATGGCACTCTGCCAAAACGGGATGACCACCCGAGCCTCATCAAGTCGATCCTCATCCAGGGGCAAAACCTCCGTGGCGAATGCTGCAAGCGCCTCGAGGCCCACGAGACCCTCCGTTGAGGCCCGAACTCTGGCATTCGTGCGTCCAAAGACGTGGGTAAAGGTTGCGCGCATCAAACTCGCGCGGGTTGGGAAGTACGGCTTCAGCGCCCCATTGGCAAAGCCTGCCTCGGCGGCGACGTCACGTAAAGTCACCCCGTCAAAACCACGGTGGGCAATGACTCGCCAGGTGACCTCAACGAGTTCGAGTCGGCGGGCGTCATGATCAACAATCTTGGGCATATCCCCCATCCTACGGATGACGTGGGTGCCCTCGGAACATCATGCGGCGCAAACCCGGACCCCTTGCCACGGAGGCCAATCATGGTTATTCTCTACAAGCAGAGAATATAAAAGTGGCTTAGGTCACGGAATCTGCGATTCAATGCCCCCGGGCACCCTTCCGAAAGGCACCACGATGACCCTCGAAAACGTCACGGCCCCGCGCACCACAACGGGTTCCTACATGCTGGCCACCGAAGAGGAAATCTCATCCGTCAGAGAGATCCTGGCCGCTGCCGGACACTTTCCCGAATCGGCCCGAATCGCCTATCTTGGTCTGGAAGATCCGCTGCGTGATAGTTCGACGATCGACCGCCGTTTCCGCGTCTTCCTCCTAGATGTCGCCGGTGCCCAGCCCAAGGACCTCGTAGTCTCGGTGACCACCGGCGCCATCGAATCCGTGATCGAGTTGGATACTGCCACCAGTGGCGAACTGCCGGTGCTGGAAGAGGAATTCGAGGTCGTGGAGCAGCTGCTGGCCAAAGACCCGCGCTGGCTAGAGGCGCTGGCCAAACGCAACCTCGATGTGAAGACGGTTCGTGTGGCACCGCTCTCCGCCGGCGTTTTTGAGTACCCAGAGGAATCCGGTCGTCGGATCCTGCGCGGCTTGGCCTTCATGCAAGAACACCCGCAAGATTCAGCCTGGGCGCACCCGGTGGACGGATTGGTCGGCTACGTGGACGTCACTAACCGCTCGGTGGATCAGGTCATTGATCTCGGCGTCGTGCCGATTCCCACCGAGCACGGCAACTACACCGACCCGGAACTGACCGGTGAACTGCGGACCACCCAAAAACCCATCTCCATCACCCAGCCCGAGGGTCCCAGCTTCAGCGTCACCGACGGCAATCACGTCGAATGGGAAAAATGGAGCCTTGATGTGGGCTTTGATGTACGCGAAGGCCTGGTGTTGCACAACATTTCCTTCGAAGACAAGGGTGCCCCACGCCGCATTCTGAATCGTGCCTCCATCGCCGAGATGGTTGTCCCGTATGGGGATCCATCCCCGGTGCGCAGCTGGCAGAACTACTTCGACACCGGCGAGTACCTGGTAGGCCAGTTCGCCAATTCTCTGGAATTGGGCTGTGACTGCCTGGGCGAAATCCACTACATCTCCCCCGTGGTCTCTAACGCCCGCGGTGAGGCCCGCAGCATCCGCAACGGCATTTGCATGCACGAGGAGGACTACTCGATCCTGGCCAAGCACTCGGATTTGTGGACCGGAATCAACTACACCCGCCGCAACCGCCGCTTGGTCATCTCCTTCTTCACCACCATCGGCAACTACGACTACGGCTTCTACTGGTACCTCTACCTTGATGGCACCATCGAGTTTGAAGCCAAGGCGACCGGCATCGTCTTCACCAGCGCACTGCCCGAGGGCCAAACTCCCTACGCCTCCGAAATCGCTCCCGGGCTCGGCGCCCCCTACCACCAGCATCTCTTTGGTGCCCGGCTCGACTTTGCCCTCGATTCCGGTCCGGGACGTGTTGAGGAGGAAGACGTGGTGCGCCTTGCCACCGGCCCGGAGAATCTGCGGGGCAATGCTTTCTCCCGCCAGCGCACCCTTTTGGCGCGTGAGTCCGAGGCGATCCGCGATGCCGATGGCTCCAAGGGACGCACCTGGGTCATCACCAACCCAGAATCCACAAACCGGCTGGGACATCCGGTGGGGTACAAGCTGCACCCGGCGGGCAACCCCACACTGTTGGCCGATGAGGGGTCGTCGATCCATCGCCGCGCCACCTTTGCTTCCAAGGCCCTGTGGGTTACCCCGGCAACGGCGGACCAGCGTTACCCGACCGGAGACTTCGTGAACCAGCATGCCGGTGGGGGCGGGTTGCCCGAATGGGTCAAGGCCGATCGCAACATCGATGGTGAGGACGTTGTCCTCTGGCACACCTTCGGACTCACCCACTTCCCCCGCCCGGAGGACTGGCCCATCATGCCGGTGGACACCGTGGGCTTCAAGCTGCGTCCCGAGGGATTCTTCGACCGGTCCCCGGTGCTTGACGTTCCGGCGCCCGCAACCACCAAGTCCTGCCACAGCTAGTAGCGGTGTCGTGAGTACGCACCTTACCGCCGCGACGTGGTCCACAGTGCGGATGGCTTCCGAAACCCGGGTCACCCGGCTGCCGCGAGCGATGGTGTTCGTGCGTCTGCTCGCGGTACTAGCCGCGCTAATGTCCGTTCTGCACCTCTGGCTTCTGCTGCTCTTTCCTCACGGCCTCTGGGTCGGAACACTATTCGGCATCATGGTGCTGATCTGCCTAAAGTGCGCGCATCGAGTCTGGGACCATCCCGTGGCACTGACTCAGCTACTGGTGATGTCGGCGCTCATGGCCATCACGCACACCTTCATGGCACTTGGTGTTCACGATCATCACCACGGTTCCGGTGGCGTGGCGGCGGCGGGATCCGGTGCCGCCGCGATGTTGGGTGTGGCGGCAGCCGAGTTGGTGCTGGTAATGCTCTGCTCTCTGGGGCTACGAATCTCCCGCGCAAGCAAGGCGAGCACAGACTACTCACCGAGGTAACGGCGCACTTTGGTGGGGAGAGCCGGTCGCCATTCTCCGGCTGTCCCCACCGTCAGTGTTGCAAGCGGGCGGCGATCCCGCCCAGCAGAAGCTCGAGTGCGAATTGATAGTTCTCTTCGTCCTGCACCGCGGCCATTTCCCGCACGGACGTGACGGCCAGGGGGAAATCGTGTTCGGCCACTTGGTCATAGCTGCTCACCCACGCCGCATCGTCCTGCTCTGATTTTTGTCCCAGAAGCAACAGACCCGCACTAAAACCGGTCCAGGCCAGCATGAAGTCGCCACAGGCTCGGAACACCAGTGCCGCTTCGTGCCGTGAAAAACCAGCCAGCGCCAACGCGCTGAGCATGGCTTCAACAAATTGAAGTTCCCCGCCTTGCCCCGTCACGCGCAAGGCGGCCAGCGTCGCGACCTGAGGGTATTGCAAGAAGCTGGACCGAATGCGCAACATCAAGTCCCGCAGTGATTCTTCCCAGTCGGGTGCCGGAACGTACCCGATCATGCCCATGGAGATCACCTTGTCGGCGAGCGCGAGCAGCAGTTCGTCCTTGTCGGCGAAGTGGCGGTAGAGCGCCGTGGGATCGGCACCAAGTTCCTTGCCGATCTTGCGGAAGGACAGGGCGTCGGGAGTTGTTCCGGTGGCCAGATTCAGGCAAGCTTCGAGGATCCTTTCGCGGCCCAGGCCCTGGGCGCGGCGGCGCGGTACCGTCGGCACGCTTTCTTTTTGATCCATGGTGTTAGGTTTCCTTGACCCGATCGTAAAGTCAACACCGTTGACTTTACTGTTGAACTGCGATTTTATGAACAGGAACACACCAGAGGCTTTAGAGGTGCTGACCGGATGATCCATCGTTGGGCAGATCACCACGCTGCCCCAAAGATCGACGCTGCTCCTGCACCCCAGAACCATTGCTCGAATCCTCGGAATGGAACTCCCGTTACCTCATGAAACTCGCTACGACCGCAACCGGCGCCACCCCCGTCTCCTACGAGCGCTTCGAATCCACGGTGAGCAGTTCAACCGTCGACGCTTCACTGCAATCAACTAACTACTCCCCCTATTGGTTGGAGCATTCACAACGCCCCGAGGCATTAGCGGCACTCGAGGGCTTCATCACGACCGACCTTTTGGTGATTGGTGGCGGCTACACCGGGTTGTGGACGGCGCTGTTGGCCAAGGAGGCACAACCCGACCGCGAGGTGGTGCTCATCGAGGCCCAACGCATCGGTTGGGCTGCCTCGGGACGCAACGGCGGCTTCTGCGAGGCCTCCCTAGTGCACGGAGAATCCAACGGCGAAAAACACCTTCCGGCCGAGAATGACAGACTGACCGAGCTTGGCACAGAAAACCTTGCCGACCTCATCAACACCATCAAACGCTATGACATCGACTGCGATCTAAGGCTCGGCGGAGTACTGAACGTGGCCACCGAGGAGCACCAAGTCCCGTGGCTGCACGAGGAAGCAGATACCAAAGCCACCGATGATCTCTTGGATGCCGCCGCCACCCGGGAACTGATCAATTCCCCACTCTTCAAGGCCGGCTCGTGGGAGAAGGATGGCACGGTGCTGGTGCATCCGGCCAAGCTCGCCTGGGGTTTGCGCCGGGTTGCACTGGAACTGGGCGTCAAAATCTTTGAACACACCAGCGGCGAGGACCTCACCTCCACCGCCGATTTTATTCAGGTCCGCACCAAGGCTGGACGTATCCGAGCCCAACGCGTGGCACTGGCCACCAACGCCTTCCCATCCCTGCTCAAACGGCACCGCCTACACACCATCCCGGTCTACGACTACGCGTTGATGACCGAACCACTGACAGCTGCCCAACGCGAGTCCATCGGGTGGAGCGAGGACATTGGCCTGGCAGATTTGAGCAATCGTTTCCATTACTCCCGGCCCACCGTTGATGAGAACGGCGGCTGGCGACTGCTTTATGGGGGCTACGACGCCGTTTACCACTACGGGCGTGAGGTGAACCCCGAGCATGACCGGCACGATGAAACCTTCCGGAAGCTGGCCGCCCACTTCATCGGTACCTTCCCCCAGCTCGAAGGCATCTCCTTCTCCCACGCATGGGGCGGGGCCATCGACACCTGCAGCCGGTTCTTCGCCTTCTTCGATACCTCCCATGATGGGCGGGTCGCCTACTGTGCCGGATTCACCGGCCTGGGTGTGGGTGCCACCCGTTTTGGTGCCCGCGTCATGTTGGATTTGCTCTCCGGGAACACCACCGAACTGACCCAGCTGGCGATGGTGAGGAAAAAACCCTTGCCGTTCCCACCTGAACCCGCTGCGTGGGTGGGCGTGAAACTCATGACTCACGCTCTCGCAAAGGCCGATCGGCAGCAGGGCAAACGCGGCCCGTTCTTGAAGGTCATGGACGCGGTAGGCATGGGGTTCGACTCATGATCCCCGAACCGTTCCCACCCCTGCTCGGCGGCCAAGCGCTGCTCATCAACAAGGTACCCATGGAGCACCAAAAGCCCACCGATGATGTTCTAACCGCCGGAACCACCACCGCCGCGGTGGAATTGGGATCCCTGGCTGGTTGCGAATTTGGGATCTGGGAAATGTCGCTCGGATCGATGCAAGACGTGGAGGTTGATGAGATCTTTGTGGTCATCGCCGGCCACGGCAGGGTACTTATTGAGCCCTTCAACGGACACCCGGCACGCACCGCCGAGCTTCTCCCGGGCACCATCATGCGCCTGGAGACCGGGATGAGAACCACCTGGACCATCACCGAACCGCTGCGTAAGGCCTATTTCACGCCTCGCCTAACCCCGGAAAGTACCCCATGAGCACCACCACCCACGGCCACCAATTCATCAACGGTTCCTACCGCGTCGGAGGCGGAAAAACCGTCGAACGCATCAATCCCGCCACCGGGGAAAGTGATGGAAGCATCGACTACGCCAGCCTTGCTGACCTCAATGACGCGGTGAACGCGGCGGCAGCTGCTTTCCCCGGCTGGTCGAAGCTGACCCCGGGAGCCCGTTCGGATCACCTGCTGAATTTTGCCCGGGAACTCGGTGCCCGCAGTCGGGAACTGGCCGAACTGGAAACCCGGCAATGCGGGAAAACCATCCGGATGTCCACCGAGTTTGATGTGCCGGGCACCTTGGATAACATCACCTTCTTCGCCGGTGCCGCCCGCCACCTTACCGGCCTGGCGGCCGGGGACTACGCCGGAAATTCGACCTCGATGATCCGTCGCGAGGCGATCGGGGTCATCGGCTCCATCTCCCCCTGGAATTACCCGCTGCAGATGGCTGCCTGGAAGATCCTCCCGGCCATCGCCGCCGGCAACACCATTGTGCTCAAGCCCAGCGAGCTGACCCCCGGGACCTCGCTGATCTTTGCCGAGGCCGCGCATGCCGCCGGCATCCCGGCGGGGGTCATCAACATTGTGGTGGGTGCGGGAGCAGATATCGGTGAGGCATTGGTTCGTCACCCGCTCGTGGTCATGAGCTCCTTTACCGGATCCACCGCAGTGGGACGGCACATCATGGCCATGGCCGCGGAGACGGGAAAGCGGGTGCACCTGGAGCTCGGCGGCAAGGCACCCCTGGTGGTCTTCAAGGACGCGGATGTGGAAGCAGCAGCCCACGGAGCGGTGGCAGGATCCACCATCAACGCCGGCCAGGACTGCACCGCCGCCACCCGCGCCTACGTGCACGTATCACTCTTTGATGCCTTCACCACTCGGGTCGCCGAGCTCATGGATTCGATGATCCTTGGGGACCCCACCGACCCGAACACCGACATGGGTTCACTCATCTCGTATCCCCATCGTGAGAAGATCACCGCCATGGTGGATCGGGCCCGCGCCGCGGGAGCCACGGTGCTGGCTGGCGGCCGGGCACCGGATCACCCCGGTGCGTTCTACCGGCCCACGCTGATCACTTCGGCGGCTCAGGACAGCGAGATTGTCCAAGCCGAGGTCTTCGGCCCGGTCCTGGTGGCTCTGCCCTTCGAGACCGAGGACGAAGCCATCACTCTGGCCAACGACACTCCCTTTGGATTGGCGGCCTCTGCCTGGACGCGCGACGTGAATCTGGCCATGCGCGTGGCGGCCGAGATCCAGGCCGGCTGCGTATGGATTAATGAGCACATCCCGATCGTCTCGGAAATGCCCCATGGTGGATACAAGGCCTCCGGGTTTGGAAAAGATATGAGCGCCTATTCCTTCGAGGAGTACACCAACATCAAACATGTGCTCATTTCGCACGATACCGACGCGCACAAACAGTGGCAAAATACCGTCTTCCGCCAGCGCTAGGCCAGCTTCCGTTGACGTGACGATACAAAACCACGCACCGCACCGGTGCACGTTGGCGGAAGTAACTTCGGATCTCCCGGGGATTGATCCCCTGCGGGCGGTTCGCGCACCGGTGGCAGTTCGGGGCTGTTAGCCTCGGATCAAAGCTGGCTTCCACGTTGCGACCCGGAGGAATCGTTTTATGTCTCAGAACACCGATTACGACACCTTTGCCGAGGACTACTCGAAAGAAAACGAGTCAAGTCTGATGAATCAATACTATGAACGACCGGCGATGTTAAAACTCGCGGGAAACGTCCGGCACCGTAAGATTCTTGACGCTGGATGTGGGTCGGGTCCCTTGACCGAAGCGCTGCTTGAACGCGGTGCTCACGTGAGTGGTTTTGATTCGAGCCAGGGCATGATCAACCTGGCCACGAAGCGAGTCGGCGATGCCGCAGAACTATTTGTCGCCGATCTGGGACAGCCGCTTCCGTTTGCCGACGATTCGTTTGATGATGTTGTCGCTTCGTTGGTCTTCCACTATTTGCCCGACTGGTCTAGCGCCCTACAGGAGATTAGGCGTGTCCTGCGTCCCGGCGGCAGACTCATCATGTCGGTAAATCATCCGATCCTCTACCCCTGGACAAACCCAGGCCAGGACTATTTCAAGCTCACGAAGTACTCGGATGATCACTCGTTTAATGGCCAACCGGCCATCCTCACCTATTGGCACCGTCCCTTGCACGCCATGTCCGATGCCTTTGCCAAGGCGGGGTTCGGGATCGAAGTCATCAGCGAGCCACCGTATTCAACCGAGGCCCCCGCGGAGCTGGTCCCCGATCGTCTCAAGGAAAGAGATGCCTTCATCAGCTTCATTTTCTTTGTACTGCGCGCACCCTAAGGTTTTCACTTCGCTGGAACTGACCGGCAACGCCCCACCGAAATATGACGAGCCACGGTTCTTCACTTTCTTACTGCCCCGGAACAACGTTGGTAACGGGCAACCGAGCAAGCGGAAGACCGGCCACTAGAACGGGCTGCCACCGCCGGTTCTTTTCGAATCGCTACACTGTTCTCTTGGGCCACTCGTCGGGGAAATCTGGCCCGCAATCGATCTGGAGCTGAACAGTTTATGGGTGGACACCACCATGGAGATGTACTTGTTGACCCGGTAAGGCGCCGCCGTGCCAACCTGATCCTCTGGGTCCTGCTGGCCCCCATCGGAATATTGGCCTTCGTGGCCACCCTGATGCTGTGGCCCCAAGGCAATGTCGCGGCCGGGATCCTTGATAACCCCTATGGCACTGCCGAGGGGGTCGAGCTGTCCATCGGGACGGTGACCCGCACCGTGAATGAA
Organism: Paeniglutamicibacter terrestris; assembly: GCF_012271785.1. GTDB lineage: Bacteria > Actinomycetota > Actinomycetes > Actinomycetales > Micrococcaceae > Paeniglutamicibacter > Paeniglutamicibacter terrestris. Next base: position 270,249 of record NZ_JAAWVT010000001.1, read on the forward strand.
CCATGCCTCTCCAGCGCCGGATTGGAAGACGTCGGAGGCACCGAGCTGCTCTGCGATATCTCCTACATCGCCCCGGATGCCGGCGGCGCTTCGTTCCCCATGGAGGTGCCGCCGGAGACCTCGCAGTCCCGTCCCCTGGAACAGGGTGACCGGATTAAATACCTCGATCTGTCCCAGACGGCCACCAACACCGGCGCCCCCTACGTTTTTGTCGACTTTGTGCGTTCCACACCGTTAGCACTGTTGGGAATCCTCTATGCGGTGGTGGTGTGCTTGGTCGCGCGCTGGCGCGGATTACGCGCTCTGGCCGGACTGGTCGGCGGATTGACCTTTATTGTCACCTTCATGGTCCCGGCCTTGTTGGAGGGCAAGTCCCCCATGCTGGTGGGACTCACTACCTCGACCGTCGTGATGTTTGCCGCCTTGTATTTTGCGCACGGTTTTTCGGCCAGAACTTCCACCGCACTTTTGGGTACGCTGTTCGGACTGGGTGTCACCGCCGCGATTGCGGTGTGGGCGACGGATGCCGCGGCCCTCACCGGAGCCACCGATGAATCGGCCATGACGCTCAGTACCGTGGTGCCGAATCTCAGCCTCTCGGGGCTACTACTCTGTGGTCTGCTCATTGCCGGAATGGGTGTGCTCAACGATGTGACCATCACCCAATCATCGGCCGTGTGGGAATTGGCGGAGATCGCTCCGCATTCCACGGCCAGGGAACTTTTTGCCTCGGGCATGCGCATTGGCCGCGACCATATCGCCTCGACCGTTTACACCATCGCCTTCGCCTATGCGGGGGCCGCCCTACCGATTTTGGTCTTGGTCAGTCTGTACAACAGGCCACTGATTGATATCCTCACCACCGGACAGATGGCCGAGGAGGTCATCCGCATTCTGGTCGGCTCCATCGGTTTGGTGCTGGCCATCCCCGTCACCACCGCGATAGCAGTGGCAGTGGTCAAGGCCACCGGAACCGGCAGCGCTAAGCCTGCGGTGGAGCTTCCCAAGCCATCGGGTCGGCGTGCACTACAGGTTGAGAGCAGCGACCAACACTAGTCTCGGTGCCGGTTGTGGTGGTCTGGTGAGCCAGACCAATACGATCGATAATGCAAATGATTCTTGTTTAAGTTAGTCTGGTGAGTAGATAGAGAACCCACTCGCTCCAAAGGACTAGCTCGCCCATGAATCGCCAGACACTTCGCCTGCTCCCCCTCGCCATTGCCGGGACCCTTGCCTTGGCCGCCTGCGGAAACACCAGTACCGGTGAAGATCCCGCCGCGGCCGCCGGAGAACTCCAGGTAGTCACCAGCACCACCGTCTACGCGGATCTGGTCCAGCAGATCGGCGGGGATCAGGTCACGGTCACCCCGATCATCGATTCAGCGGCGAAGGATCCACACTCCTATGAGGCGACATCCCGCGACAAGCTCACCATGTCCAAGGCCCAGCTCGTGGTCGCCAATGGCGGCGGATACGACGAATTCATGAATGTTTTGGCCACGGATCTGAAAATTGATGACTCAACGCTCATCAGTGCCGTCGATACCTCGCCCGTGGCCCTGGTGGAAGAGGAGGGTCACGACCACGCCGAGGAAAGCGCGGCCAGCGAATCCCCGGAAACCGGCGGGGAGGCAGATCCTCATGCCGGCCACAATCACGCAGCCTACAACGAGCATGTTTGGTACGACGTCGAGTCAATGCAATTGCTCAGCAAGGAGATCACCAAGCATCTCACCGAGCTGAAGCCGGAGGCAGCAGCCACCTTCGAGGCCAATGCTGCGGAGCTAACGGAGAAGCTGAAGGGTTTGAGCACCGAGCTCACCAGTCTGGGGAAGAAGCTGGATGGTAAGCACTTCGCCATGACCGAGCCCGTCCCCTTCCACCTGCTCGAAGATCTGGGCATGAGCGATGCAACCCCCGAGGGGCTGAGCGAATCCATCGAGGGTGACGGCGAGATTTCACCGCAGGCCTTCAACCAGATGGGTACGCTACTGACCAGCGGAGACATCGATGTGCTGGCCTACAACACACAGACACAAAGCCCGCAGACCGAGCGCATTCGCGAGCAGGCTACCAGCGCCAAGGTGCCGGTCGTTGACTTCACCGAGACCCTGCCGGACAACACGGATTACGTGACGTGGATGGAATCGAACATCCACGCCCTTGAGGTACTGGACAAGTAGCCGGCGTAGGCATCGCATCAAGTGATGCGACGAAGGTCCGCAGGGCAACTGAACCATTTGGTTCGACTGCCCTGCGGACCTTCGCTAGTTAATGAGTTGTCATACGCGGTTCTTAGGCGCTGGTCTCCGCGGTCTGCGGCCAGCGCAGCAACGCCGCGATGCCCACACCACCGGGAAGCACTCCGGCCGGAACATAACGGATGCTGGCGTCGGTGAGCGCCGTCGCACGCAACAGCACTTCCGGAGCCGGCCATGAACCAATGACCAAGTCGGCGTGGTCCTCCGCTTCTTCGCTGAGCAGCCACGGATCGGCATTCAGCGCGATCAGCGTCTGATCATCCTGATATTCGCTGACCAACACCGTTTCCACCTGCGCCTGTTGTAGCGCCGCGACAACGCTCTCAAAGCCCAAGGCAAGGTCGGTCCGCCCGTTGCCACTGCGATTTGATACTCGGGCAGAGAGTTCCTGGAGGTCTCGGCCCAGCACCTCATCCACTTTTTCCTGCACGGCTTGGGCAAAGGCCCGCTGATCTGCGCCGCCGGTACGGGTATGTTGCTCAAGAATGCTGGTGATCGGCTTGTTGGCTGCTCCGAGTTTGCTGGCCACCAATTCGCGGGCCTTAATATCTCCGGCGAGCACAATCAGTCGAACCCTGTGATCTCTGGCCAACTCATCAATCTGCTGGGCCAGGTCCTCGGCATTACGTCGCCAGATTTCTTCGGTGCTCGACTGGTTTTTCGGTTCATCGTACCGCCCCGGAACCTTGCGGGCGTGGTGTGCTTCCTCGGGATCGCCGGTCACCCCGCGACTTTCCTCGGATCCCTTCACGGAGGAGTGGTACAGCCGCACCTCCCCGCCGTCCTTACTGGCTTCGGCCACCAGATATGGGAATTGTCCACCGCGTGCCCGGGCCAAGGCCACCAGATTCGGGAAGGGTCCACAATCAATATCGGAGGTTTGTACCTGCAAACCGCTGATCACTTCATCCAGCACCACTTCGCCGTTGTTTACCGCCACAAATCGTGCGACCGGGGAAGCATGTCCGGCGGCCGGAACCAAAACTTCGGTGAGTGCAAGAATGTCGGCCTCGGATGCCTGCTGCGAACCGAGGATTTTTCTCACCTTCTCGGGGAGGGCGTCAACCGCTTCTTGAGCTGCGGTTGTTCCGAGTGAAACGTCTACCAGGGCCGTGCACCATTGGCCTTCTCGACGGTAAAGCGTGGCGTCGATTCCTGTGGAACCTGCGCGTGATGCCATGAGGGAACTCCTTCCAACGCGGGGAAGCCCGCGTGCCCAATCGATCCTTCTGCTCACCGTAGCACCGCTTGATGCCTTGCCGAAAGGGGCTGTTGAAAAGGGTTTTTAGTCGGTACGCTTGGCCCCTCAGGGCTCCCCGAACGGGGCCCCAAACACCGTTATCAACCTCGATTTTCGGCCTTTGGGGCACCGCGTGGCTACAGCCCCAGCACCGTGCTGGCCACCAGGAAGTAGATGATCAAGCCGGTGGCATCTACGAAGGTGGAGATGAACGGATTGGAGAATACCGCCGGATCCGCGCGCACCGCCTTGCCCAGCAGCGGCATCAACCCGCCCAGGCTCGCCGCCATGGTGCAGACTCCCAAGAGCGTCAACCCGATAACCAGGCCCAAGGGCACGGTGAAGGCAAGCGCGGCAATCACAAAGCCCAGGGACCCGAGCAGCAATCCCAGCAGCGCACCAACCCGGACCTCGCGGGTGAAGACCTTAAAGACATCTCGGGGACGCACATCGCCCAGCGCGAGCGCCCGGGTAATGGTGGTCGCCGCCTGATTCCCGGTGTTGCCACCGGTGCCAATCAGCAGCGGGATGAACAAGGAGAGCACCACCTGCGCCTCAAGTGTTGCCTCGAAGGCACCGATGACCTTCACCGTAAGCGTCGCGCCAAGGGCTAAAACCAGTAGCCAGACGACGCGAGCCTTCACGATCGAGCGCACCGGGGTAGCCAGGTAGGGCCGACGCAACGGCTCGCTTCCGCCGGAGCGTGCAGCATCCTCGCTCTCCGCATCCTCCAAGATCCGCAGCGCATCATCCACCGTCAAGATGCCGACCAGACGATCGCCCTCATCAATGACCGGGAGCACCAACACCTTCGTTTCGGCGCAGTAACGTGCCGCATCCTCAACGTTCATCGAGGCCACCACGCTCAGTGGCTTCTTCATGATCGAGCTGATGGGTGTGCTCGGATCTGCCCGCAGGACATCGCGCAGCGAGATGACCCCGATCAGGCGTGCCTGCGCATCGGTGACCGGAATGGTGTAAATGCTTTCCGCGTCATCGAGCCTGGCCCGCACGCGTTCTAGGGTTTGTCCAGCGCTGAGTGTCGGATCGGTGGTGACAAATTCCGGGCTCATAAAACGTCCCACGGCCCGGTGCGGGTAGCTGCGCACAGCCGTGGTCAGCGTCCGTGAACGCTCATCCAGTCCGTGCATCAGCGCGGCCACCATGGATTCGGGAAGCTCATCGGCAAGTGCCACGCGGTCATCCGGGCGCATCAAGGCGAACACCGTTGCGGCCTCGGCCTCGCTGAGTTGCTCAACGATTTCCACCTGCAGTGAGGTGTCGAGGCGGTCAAAAACGTGCTGGGCCACCTCGGGGCGAAGCGCCGCATAAACCAGTCCGCGCTCGGCGGCGTTCAGCCGCTCAAACTGTTCGATGACTTCGGTGGTATCCAATGGCGCCAGGGCTGCGGCAATGCCTTGTTCATCGTGAGCCGTCAGCGCGTGAGCGAGCTGATCGGCGGTGATATCAAAGGATATGCTGGGAGATTTGATCATGATCCGGGTCCCTCCGGTGGGGGCACACGTATTCTGACGCGTTTACACGCGGCGCATGCCAGTCATTGGTGGTGTGGGGGTGTATCTTCACCGCAACCGCGTGTTACCCACGCACCAAAACCAGACATCATTTCCCGGATGATCAATGGCCCACCTTTGCTACCTTCAACGTAGCGGCGCCGCATGGACGCAACACCCATAGCTGGGTGCAAGGAGTTAGAACCGAATGACGGAGAGGATGATGCTGGCACGGCGGTGAGACACACGCGGTGCGATAGATCGACTTGGAACGTCGTCCATGCGTGCTCTCACCTCCTTCGGGCGAATCATCAGATGTCGTGGGATCCGGTGTGAACTACGTCCCTCGAGGCACGCGCTGATACCCGGATCGTTTGAGGGTACGCCCCATCCTAGGCACAGTGATCGGAACTAAGCCAATGGCTGTGTCCGAGCTCTCAGTGCGAGTGCGCTGCTAGTGGGTCGGAACCCAGTAGCGATTGGTCATCCCGTCGCTGGCTTCAACGACGTTTTCCAGCACTCCCCCATTGGCTTCGATGGTGCCAGCGGAGGCAATATTATCCACCCGGCAGGTCACCAGCGCGCTCTCGATTCCCCGCTGGGCCAAGACGTGCAGTGACTGGCGCAGGATTTGGGTCGCATAGCCCCGGCGGCGATGTTGTGGTCGCACCGCATAACCAACATGACCACCGACAGATCGCAGGTGATCGTTGAGTTCAAATCTGATGCAGGTGCGCCCCACCAGTTCACCGTCAACAAACGCGCCCCAGAGGGCCGACTTCACCCATCCCGGTGGCAAGCCCAGGCCCTGTTCGTGGGCGGCGAGCTGCTCAAGATATTCATCAAAACCGCGCCGGCTCGAGTATCCCAGCAGGAAATCGAAGTCATCGGCATCCAGCTCGGTGCGCGCAGCGAGCGCTTCATCGCTGTCTTGAAAGGTGAAAGGTCTAATCACAAGCATGTTGTGAAGAGTATCAGGCGGGTGTCCCGCGATGGGACACCCGCCTGCTATTCGTGCGGCTAGAGAACTAGCACTCGATGACGTTCACGGCCAGACCGCCCAGGGCGGTCTCCTTGTACTTCGAGCTCATGTCCTTGCCGGTTTCGCGCATCGTGATGATGACCTCGTCGAGGGTGACATGGTGCTGCCCGTCGCCCATCAGCGCCATCTTGGCGGCGTTGATGGCCTTGGACGCGGCAATGGCGTTGCGTTCGATGCATGGAATCTGCACCAGCCCACCAATCGGGTCGCAGGTCAGGCCAAGGTTGTGTTCCATGGCGATTTCCGCGGCGTTCTCCACCTGGTCCACGGTGCCGCCCAAGATCTCGGCGAGTCCACCGGCGGCCATCGAGGAGGCAGAACCGACCTCACCCTGGCAGCCGACCTCGGCGCCGGAGATGGAGGCTTGCTCCTTGTAGAGCACACCAATGGCGGCGGCGGTGAGCAGGAAGCGCACGATCAGGTCCTCGCGTTCCTCCTGGTTCCAGTACTTGGCCCCGGGTGCGTAGTGGGTCGCGTAGAACATCACCGCGGGGATGATGCCCGCTGCCCCATTGGTCGGGGCCGTGACCACACGACCGCCGGAGGCATTTTCCTCGTTGACGGCAAGGGCCACCAGGTTCACCCATTCCTGCCAGAACACCGGATCGCGATCCTTGTCTTCCTTGGCCAGGCGGCGGTGCCATTCCGGAGCACGGCGACGGACCTTCAGCCCACCGGGCAGCACACCCTCACGTTCCAGGGAGGCATCCTTGCAATCCTCCATGACCTGCCAAATGTGCAACAGCCCGGCGCGGATCTCTTCCTTCGAGCGGTAGACCTCTTCGTTGGCGGCCATCACCCCGGCGATGGACAGACCCGAGGTGGCGCAGTGTTCCAGCAGCTTTGCCGCGGTGGTGAAGGGGTAGGGCTGCGCATTGAGCGCGTCCTCGAGGTTGGCAGCAAGCTTTTCTTCGGCGCCCTCGCGCACGATGAAGCCGCCGCCGACCGAGAAGTAGGTGTCTTCGGCCAAAACGTTGCCGTTGGCATCCAGGGCTGCCATCTTCATGCCGTTGGTGTGCCGCGCCAGCACGGTCAGCGGGTGCTGGATCATGTCCTCGACCTTGTAGTCGAGTTCCTTCACCGCACCCAGTGCCTTGCAGAGCTGAAGTTTGCCCGTGGCTGTCATGGCGTCAAGGCGTTCATCCACCTCGGAGGGCAGGATGGCTTCGGGTTCATAGCCTTCCAAGCCCAACATGATGGCGGTGAAGGTTCCATGGCCGCGGCCCGTCGCAGCGAGGGATCCGTAGACATCAACGCGTAGCGATTCGGTATTCGCGAGGTGCTCTTCGCGGACAAGTTTTGAAGCAAAGGCGTAGGCGGCCCGCATCGGTCCCACGGTGTGCGACGACGATGGCCCGATACCTACGGTGAAAAGGTCAAAAACGCTGATAGCCATGGAACATGCTTCCTTCAGGAGTGTTGCTGGTTGGTGTCGATAGCTGGTGGTGCGGAGAAAGATTAAGGTGCTGCGCATAAACCGCAAGCCCGGGCTCCATGCGGATACCCGGGCTCGCGGTCACATGATGTGCGGTACCGAGTTAGGCCAGTTTGGCCAGTTCCGGGTACAGCGGGTGGGCGTTCGCCAAGGCATGCACACGGTCCTTCAGGGCCGCGAGGGTAGCCTCGTTGTTCTCCTGCGTACCAGCGATGAGGGTTTCGGCGATGATGTCCGCGACCTCCACAAACGCTGCCTCGGAGAAACCACGGGTCGCCAGTGCCGGGGTGCCAATACGCAACCCCGAGGTGACCATCGGCGGACGCGGATCAAAGGGAACCGCATTACGGTTCACCGTGATCTCCACCTTCGCCAACAGATCTTCACCCTGCTGCCCATTGAGCTCCGAGTGACGCAAGTCCACCAGGACCAGGTGCACATCGGTGCCACCGGTGAGCACCGAAATGCCTACCGCAGCAACATCCGGAGCATTCAGACGTTCGGCCAGAATGTGAGCACCGGCCAGCGTACGGACCTGACGATCCTTGAACTCCTCGGAGGCGGCGATCTTAAACGCCACGGCCTTACCGGCAATCACGTGCTCCAACGGGCCGCCCTGCTGACCGGGGAACACCGCAGAATTAATCTTCTTCGCGATATCCGCATCGTTGGTCAGGATGATCCCGCCACGCGGACCGGCCAGGGTCTTATGCGTCGTGGAAGACACCACGTGAGCGTGCGGCACCGGTGAGGGGTGCAGCCCGGCGGCGACCAGTCCGGCGAAGTGCGCCATGTCCACAAACAGGTACGCACCGACCTTGTCGGCAATCGCACGGAATCGTTCGAAGTCCAACTGCCGCGGGTAGGCGGACCAGCCGGCAACAATCATCTTCGGGGAGTGTTCAATGGCCAGGGCTTCGACCTTGTCCATGTCCACCACCAGGGTGTCCTCTTCCACACCGTACGGGACGATGTTGTAGAGGCGGCCGGAGAAGTTGATCTTCATGCCGTGGGTCAGGTGACCACCGTGCGCCAGGTTCAGGCCCATGATGGTGTCACCCGGGCGGATCAGCGCGTGCATGACCGAGGCGTTAGCTTGGGCACCGGAGTGCGGCTGCACGTTCGCGTATTCGGCACCGAAGAGGGCCTTGACCCGCTCGAGTGCCAGAGTTTCCACCACGTCGACCTCTTCGCAGCCACCGTAGTAGCGGCGTCCCGGGTAGCCTTCGGCGTACTTGTTAGTCAGCACCGAACCCTGGGCCTGCATCACGGCCAGGGCCGTGTGGTTCTCCGAGGCGATCATTTCCAGGCCACGCTGCTGGCGAGCGAGCTCCGCGTCGATACGCTCCGCGATCTCCGGATCCAACGTCCCAATGTCCTGCGTCAGCGACGCCGGAGCTAGGGATTCGAACACTGCGGTCACGCTACGTCGCCGCCGTTTGCCGAGGCGTAGTCGGCTGCCGAGAGCAGCGGGCCTTCTTCGGTGACCTCAACGGTGAAGAGCCAGCCGGCACCGTACGGGTCTTCGTTCAGGACGGCCGGGTTGTCGATGGCTTCCTGGTTGACCTCAACGATGGTGCCGGTGACCGGAGCGAACAAATCGGAGACCGACTTGGTCGATTCGACCTCACCACAGGTTTCGCCGGCGGTGACGGTGTCGCCAACCTCGGGAAGGTCAACGTACACAACGTCGCCCAGTGCGTCTGCTGCAACGGCGGTGATGCCGACCTTGGTCGGGGTCGAGGCATCGACCCATTCGTGCTCGGCCGAGTAACGAAGGGAGGCAAGAACCTTGCTCATGGGGGTATTTCCTCTCAAAGAATGTGGGTAAAGAAGTAAGCCGGTAACCGGTGGCGGAAGACGATTAGCGTCCCCCGCCACCGACAACGTTACTTGGCTCGGGTGTAGAACGGCAGTGAAACGACTTCAAAGGCCTCTGCCTTGCCACGAAGGTCAACATCGACCTTTGTACCAATCTCGGCAAAGGCGGGTTCCACGTAGGCCATGGCCACGGGGAATCCAAGGGTCGGGGACGGCTGACCGGAGGTGATGGCGCCAATCTGCGCCCCATCTACGGACACCGCGTAACCGCCGCGACCTGCGCGCCGGCCCAGACCCTTCAGGCCCACCAACACACGCTTGACGCCTTCGGCCTTGATGGCTTCCAATGCCGCGCGGCCCACAAAGTTCTCTTCCTTCTTGAAGGAGACGATGGGACCAAGGTTGGCCTCGAAGGGGTTACCTTCCAGGGACAATTCGTTGCCGTACAGCGGCATGCCGGCCTCAAGGCGCAGCGAGTCGCGGCAGGCCAAACCGGCGGGGATCAGTCCGTGGGCGGTGCCCGCGTTCATGACTGCGTCCCAGAGTTCGGCGGCCTGCTCGTTCGGCACATACAGCTCGAAGCCGTCCTCACCGGTGTAACCGGTGCGTGCCAACAGCACGTTGATACCGGCAACGGTCAGTTCATCTGCGGCGTAGTAATTCATCTCGGTCACTACGGCCTTGCCGGCTTCGTCAACCAGTTCGTGCAAGATGGCCACGGCGTTCGGGCCCTGCACAGCGATCAACGAGGTTTCCGCGGAGGCGTCGGTGACGGTGACGTCGAAGCCTGCCGCGCGTTCGGCCAGTGCCGCAGCAACAACCGGGGCGTTGCCCGCGTTGGGTACCACGAGGAACTTTTCTTCCCCGCGGCGGTAGGTGATCAAATCATCGATGATGCCGCCAGCTTCGTTGCAGATCACCGAGTACTTGGCCTTACCGACCTTCATCACTGCCATGTTCCCGGCCAGTGCGGTATTCAGGAAGGTTGCTGCTGCCGGTCCTTCGACCCAGACTTCGCCCATGTGGGAGAGGTCAAAGAGGCCAGCAGTGGCGCGCACTGCATTGTGCTCAGCCAATTCCGAACCGTACTTCAGCGGCATGTCCCAGCCACCGAAGTCGGTGAAGGACGCGTTGAGTTCCGCATGCTTTGCATGCAGGGAGGTTTTTTTCGGGTCGCTCATCAAGCTACCTTTCGTGGGGCTAAATAATGAGTGGCGGTTTTAGTCTTCGAAGGCTTCGGGCGACGGGCAGGAGCAGATCAGGTTACGGTCGCCACCGGCACCATCGATGCGTCCGACGGCCGGGAAGTACTTATCCACGCGCAGGGCGTGAACCGGGAAGGCCGCCTGCTCGACGGTGTACTTGCGATCCCAGGCGCTGTTGACCACTGCTGCCACGGTGTGCGGGGCATTGCGCAGCGGGGATTCTTCGATGGTGAAGTCTCCGGCCAGTACCTGATGCATCTCGACGTGAATGGCGATCATGGCTTCAATGAAGCGTTCGATCTCGCCCAGGTCCTCGGACTCGGTCGGCTCCACCATCAAGGTGCCGGCCACCGGGAAGGAAAGGGTCGGGGCGTGGAAGCCGAAGTCGATCAGGCGCTTGGCCACGTCCTCGGCAGTGACGCCGGTCTTGTTGGTCAGCTCGCGCAGATCCAGGATGCACTCGTGTGCGACCAGGCCCTTGTTACCGGTGAACAGGATCGGGAAGTACTCGTTGAGCTTCGAGGCGATGTAGTTCGCCGAGAGGATCGCGGTCTTGGTGGCGTCGGTGAGTCCTTCGCCGCCCATCATCGCGATGTAGGCCCAGGAGATCGGCAGCACGCCGGCGGAGCCGAACATGGTGGCGACCACGGGGATGCCGTCGCGCATCGAGTAGCTGCCCGAGGCGTCGCCCGGCAGGAACGGGATCAGGTGCTCGGCAACGCCGATCGGGCCCACGCCCGGTCCGCCGCCACCGTGCGGGATGCAGAAGGTCTTGTGCAGGTTCAGGTGCGAAACGTCGCCGCCGAACTGACCCGGCTGGGCGAGGCCCACCAAGGCGTTCATGTTGGCGCCGTCAATGTAGACCTGGCCACCGGCCGCGTGGACCTTGTCGCAGACCTCGCGCACATCGGCGTCGTAGACACCGTGGGTGGAGGGGTAGGTGATCATGATGGCGGCAAGGACGTCCTTGTTTGCCTCGATCTTGGCGTCCAGGTCCGCTGCATCGATGGTTCCATCGGCGGCGGTCTTGACCACCACAACCTTCATGCCGGCCAGTACTGCCGAGGCGGCGTTGGTGCCGTGGGCGGAGGCCGGGATCAGGCAGACGGTGCGGGCAGTATCGCCGTTGGAGAGGTGGTAACCACGGATGGCCAGCAGGCCAGCGTATTCGCCCTGCGAACCGGCGTTCGGCTGGATGGAGACCCCGGCGTAGCCGGTGATGGTGGTCAGGCGACCCTCGAGGTCGGTGATCAGTTCGCGCCAGCCCTCGGTCTGGTGGGCCGGGGCGTACGGGTGGATCGAGGCGAATTCCGGCCAGGAAATGGATTCCATTTCGGCGGTGGAGTTCAGCTTCATCGTGCATGAGCCCAGCGGGATCATGGTGCGGTCCAGCGCCAAGTCGCGGTCCGAGAGCTTGCGCAGGTAGCGCAGCATCTGGGTCTCGGACTTGATGGTGTTGAAGATCGGGTGGCTGAGGTAATCGCTGGTGCGCTGCACGGCGGCGGGCAGTTCAAAGCCCTCTGCGGTGAAGGACTCGCCCTCGATGCCGAAGGCCGCAGCAATGGCCGCAACGTGAGCGGAGGTGGTGGCCTCATCGGTGGAGATACCCACGGTGGTGGCATCTACGCGGCGCAGGTTGATGCCGGCTTCCTCGGCCTTGGTGATGATGGTATCTGCGTCGGTCACCTTCACCTGGACGGTGTCGAAGAACGAATCCGAGGCCAGTTCCAGGCCGGCTCCGGAGAGCAGGGTGGCGATGGTGCGGGCGTGGTTGTGGGTACGCTGAGCGATACGCTTCAGGCCGGCCGGGCCGTGGTAAACGGCGTACATTGAGGCCGTGATGGCCAGCAGCGCCTGGGCGGTGCAGATGTTGGACGTGGCCTTTTCGCGGCGAATGTGCTGCTCGCGAGTCTGCAGTGCCAGGCGGTAGGCCGGGTATCCGGCGTCATCCTTGGACACACCCACCAGGCGGCCGGGCAGCTGACGTTCCAGTCCGGTGCGTACGGCCAGGTAGGCGGCGTGCGGGCCACCGAAGAACAGCGGAACACCGAAGCGCTGGGTGTTACCAACGGCGATGTCGGCACCCTGCTCGCCCGGGGCGGTGATCATGGTCAGGGACAGGATGTCGGCGGCAACGGTGACCATCGCGCCGCGTTCCTTGGCTGCTGCGATGATGGCGGTGTGGTCAACCACTGCGCCGTTGTTGCCCGGCTGCTGCAGCACGATGCCGGAGATGTCACCCTCTGGCAGGCCAGCGGAAAGATCGGCGATTTCGACCTCGAAGCCCAGGGCCTCGGCGCGGCCGAGCACCACGGCGATGGACTGCGGGAAGAGATTGGCATCCAGCACGGTCTTGCCCGAGCCCTTGGCCTTGTTGGCGCGGCGCATCAGCAGGACGGACTCGGCGACGGCCGAGGCTTCATCAAGCATCGAGGCGTTGGCGATCGGCATCGCGGTCAGGTCCATGACCATGGTCTGGAAGTTGATGAGGGCCTCGAGTCGGCCCTGGGAGATTTCCGGCTGGTACGGGGTGTACGCGGTGTACCAGGCTGGATCTTCGAGCACGTTGCGCAGGATGACCGGCGGGGTGTAGGTGTCGGAGAAGCCCTGACCAATCATCTGGGTCTTCATCACGTTTTTGTTGGCCAGCACGCGCAGGTCGGCCAGAACTTCGGCTTCGGTGCGGGGAGCGGGCAGATCCAATGGCTCGGACTGACGAATATCGGCCGGTACGGCCGTGTCGACGAGTTCGTCGATGGAGGAATAACCAAGCTGCGAAAGCATGGTGTCAATGTCGCTGCCCTGCGGGCCAATATGGCGGGCGACGAACTCAGCGGACGGGGTCACGGTCATGGGGAACTCCATTGGGTCATCGGCGCGCGTGCACACCGAACGAGCTGCAAGTTCCTCCCCGACCCTGTTGCTGTGACCTGAGAGTTTCCGCGATGGTCCGCATCCTAGTGGGGATCCGGCACACGCTTGCACCTTCGGTGAGCAGCACCGCCGCGAGGCGATGTTACTTCTTTCCAGAGTTGCCTCTTCGCGGCGGTACGGGGGCCTGAGAGTTTCCCGGGGAGGAATTGCTCCTACGGCGCCCGACCAACTTTCGCTGAACGGGACTCTCCCGCCGCATGTCAGTGGCTGTGCCTCGTGAGAGGCACGGCTCTTATCCTACCGGCGAAGCGTGAGCTAAACAACATGGATCGCTCCGCCCCAAGCCAGCATCGAGGTTTGCGGATGAAGCAGGGAACTTTCGACTCTCAGCCGGCACTTCCTCGCCCTGCGAAGAGGCGAATTGCCTGTAGCTCTGCCCGTTGTCATCGTTCTCGAGTTAGCAGTTGGGCTTGGCCTCGAAGCGTGGTCCGACGTCGATGGAATACGGAAGTCCCCACGCGTTGCTGTAGCGCAGGCGCAGGCGCACGGCATGCAACGAGGACTCGTGGTTTAGATCGACGGGTTCAAGGGCCATCATGATCGAATCACTGGGCCCGTCACCGAGGGTGGCCGGCAGCTCGGTGCGAGAAAGCCAAGCGGTCTGCAGATCCGGGTCATTCTCGCCCACCGGATATTCCCATGACCCGAGCCACGCACCCTCGTGCAGGATGCCGGAACCCGCCAGCGCGCTAGAAATGGATGCATCGTAGTCATCAGAAAATACTTGACACATCAACCTTTTGGTTCTATCATTTTTATTGAACCTTCAACTAAACGGATTGAGGATCTGATGAAGAACTTCCTCGCTCAACTCTTCGGAAAGAAGCACACCATGAACATCGACGTCACCATCATCGGTACCGGCAACATGGGCCGCGCCCTTGCCACCCGCACCATCGCCGCAGGCAAGAGCCTTCAGGTCCTGGCCCGCTCCACCGAGACCGCCGCTACCTTCGCGGCAGAACTCGGCTCGAGCATTACCAGCGGCAATACCGCCGAGGCTCCGGCCGGCCAGATCGTCATTCTGGCCCTACCTTTCGACGCGGCCAAGGAATATGTCTCGGCCCAGGGTGCGGCACTGGATTCCAAGATCGTCATCGACATCTCCAACCCCGTGGACTTCTCCACCTTCGATTCGCTGACCACCGTCGCGGGCAGCTCTGCCGCCGAGGAAATCTCCGCACTCACCTCCGCCACCGTTGTGAAGGCCTTCAACACCACCTTCGCCGGACCGCTGACCGCAGGCTCCGCCGAGGGAACTCCGCTGGACGTCTTTGTTGCCGGCGAGGAATCCGCCCGCAACACTGTCGCTTCCTTCATCACCGCCGCCGGCATGCGTCCGATCGAGGTCGGCGCCCTGCACCACGCCCGTGAGCTCGAGGGCTTCCAGCTGCTGGTCATGGCCATGCAGGTCAACCCGGCGCTGCCCGACTTCAACTGGGGCACCGCGCTGAAGATCGTTGGCTAATTTCCCCCTCGACGGCGCGAGCTAGCTCCGCCAGATGGGAGCCGGAAGACCACCATGGTCTACCGGATCCCATCTTTTTATCCCGAGAAACACGAGCTAAATGAGCCCGGAGGTACCCAGCCAGGTGCCGAGGGCAAAGGTGACGGCCAGTGCGGCCGCTCCACCGATCAGCACCCGCAGCGTCGGGCGCAGTATCGGCGCCCCGCCCAGCTTGGCACCGAGCGCACCGGTAATACCCAGGGCCAACAACACGGCAATAATTGTGATCGGGATCCGCAGTCCCACGGGCAAAAAGACCGCCGTGGCAAAAGGTAATATCGCTCCCACGGTAAAGGCCAGTGCCGAGGCAAGGGCGGCATGCCACGGGTTCAACACCTCGTCCTCATCCAACTGAAGCTCGGCATCCAGATGAGCCTTGAGCGCATCGTGCGCCGTCAGCTCCTGGGCCACGAGGCTCGCGGTGGCCGGGCTGAGTCCCTTGGCCTCGTAGAGTCCGGTGAGTTCGACCAGCTCTTCGGCCGGCATTTCCGCTAACTCACGACGTTCCTTTTCGATGAGGGCCCTTTGCGAGTCCGAGGCACTAGAGACCGAGACGTACTCCCCCAGCGCCATCGAGATCGCACCGCCAATGGCTGCCGCCGCGCCAGCGGTGAGCACCGGACCTATTGCCGGGGTGGCACTGGCAACACCAACCACCACCGCCGCGACCGAGACGATGCCGTCGTTGGCACCGAGGACTCCGGCCCGCAGCCAGTTCAGCCGTTCGGCCACTCCCTGGCCATGTGGTTCATCCTCGTGCGCACTTTCTAGCTCATTCATGGTCCCCAGCAAATCATCTTGTGGATCCCCTGACCAGTACATGTGCGCCTCGCTTGCGCCAGCGCGGCGGCCACTAACCAGTCCTCAGGCTCCCGCTGGCGGCTGAAGCGAGGTGAAGTGCGGGTATTTGGCGCTCAGGGCATCTCCCGAGGAGGTACCGGTCAGTCGGCGCTTGACCCAGGGCACCAGGTGCTCCTTGGCCCAGGCCGCATCCTCACGCAACTTATTCAGGCGCGTGAGAGCGGCAGCGTCGGTGAGTACCGGCAGCGAAATTCGCGACTGATTGCCGAGCAGCTCAAGCACCTTTGCGGCCATAAGGGTATGCCCGGCGGTGTTCATGTGCAGCCGGTCGGTGGCCCAATAACGTAAGTCAGAAAATTCACGCCATCGCCAGTAGTCGGCGATCAGCGCGCCGGTGTCCTCGGCGATTTCACGTACCGCTTCGTTGTAGATGGCGGTGCGTCCCCGGGTGGTACCGAAGATGGCCGAGTCTCCGGAGTCGAATCCGGTAAAAAGCACCAGGGTGGCCCCGGTGCCAGCCAGTTGGATGATCATTTTTCGGTACCTGAGCATCAATGCGTCGATGTCCACGGCCGGACGCAAAATGTCGTTTCCACCCACATACAACGTGATCAGTGTCGGCTTCAGGGCCAGCGCCGCCGGTAGTTGCTCGGTGATCACCTGGTTAATCTTTTTGCCGCGGATCGCCAGATTGGCATATCCCCAGCTCGGATCGGCACACAACACCTCGGCGACCCGATCGGCCCAGCCGCGTACCTGGTTCGGACGTTGAGGCTCAACGTCACCCATGCCCTCGGTGAAGGAGTCGCCCAATGCCAGATATCGATTCGTAAATTCCACGGCTCTAGCCTAGCCCCGCATTCCGCCGGGGCTGGAACCGGCCGCCCGAGTGGGACGATTCCCGCGCATCCTCAGCAGGGTCCTGGCCGATGTGTTGACGATGTGTTGACGATGTGTTGATCGACAAGACCTGGGCGGACGACGCATGAGCGTTCGATTAAGCCAAAGTGCCGACCACAACATACAGTGGGGAGCGACTTTTACAAGCGATAGAAAAGCGGGGGTGCTGCCATGCCGGAACGGCACGCACGCATGCTCCGTGCCGCCGTGGTGAGCCTAGTGGTGCTGCTGCTTTCCGCCGGCGCGCACCTGGGCGGCGGCGGCATCTTGCCGCACCCCGGTGTCCTGCTCGGCCTCGGCGCCCTGACCATGCTCTCGGTGACGGTCCTCGCCAAGCGCAGGCTCAGGCTTCCGGCCCTGCTGACGGTCTTAGGTGGCGGGCAGTTCGCACTGCACCACGCCTTTGGGCTGCTGAGCAGCACGGCCACCACCATGGTGTGCCATCCGGATGCCACGCACAGTGGACATTCCGCGGCGCTGAGTTGTGCCCTCGGGTCCACCGAAATTCAATCTCACGCCCACGCGGGCGGGATCAACATCGCCATGTTCGCGGCCCACGCCATTGCCACCCTGGCCACCGCCATGCTGATTGCCCGTGGTGAAGAAGCACTTGGCGCGGTAGCCCGCTGGCTGCGCCCCCTGTTCACGGTGTTGCAGCCCTCCCCCATCGACCCACCGGCTCGCATCGCTCCGGTGCTCACCGTGCCCCGCCTGCATGCGGTGGCCTTCCTCATCTCTCCGCCTTTACGCGGACCACCTGCCTTTCGCTGATTCCGACTTCTTCCCATATTTCGTGCCGGCCCTATGAGGCCGTGCACAGCGAAAGGCATGCCATGAAACTCCGTCGTACCCTCTTTGTGTCCGCAGCAACCGCCGGTCTGATGGCCGTTGGCCTGGCCTCGGCCAGTGCCCACGTCACCGTCACCCCCGACACCACCGATGCCGGCGCATATTCCGTGTTGACCTTCGCGGCCTCACACGGCTGCGAAGGATCACCCACCTCTAGTTTCACCATCTCGATCCCCGAGTCCATCAGCGACGCCAAACCCACCATCTATCCCGGCTGGGACGTGAAAAAGGTCGAGGAAAAGTTGAAGGAACCCATGACTACCGCCGATGGTTCCACCGTGACCAAGCACATCGGCAAGATCGTCTACACGGCCAAAACCCCGTTGGAAGACGGTTACCGGATGGCCTTTGAGATCCAGATCAAGAATCCCGATACCGAGGGTGAAACCCTGGCTTTCCCGACGCTGCAGAGCTGTGTGAAGGGTCAGACCGATTGGTCGCAGCTGCCAGCCGAAGGTGCTGACCCACACGAGCTTGAGGCCCCCGCCCCGAGCTACACACTGACGGCTGCCACCGCGGAGGAAGAGCACCACGGTGCCGGTGCGGAAATCGTGCTGGAGTCGGACAACACTGCCTCCCCGATTCCCGGTTACCTGGGTCTGGGCGCCGGAGTCTTGGGATTGCTGACCGGTGGCGTGGCCCTGAGCCGCACGCGCAAAAACGCGGGCAAGTAACCCGTGATGATGGATTCCCCTAAGCACCGGCGATCCGGTCTCCTGCGGGCGGCGCCTCGATTACTCACCTTCGCACTCGCCCTGGGGTTGACGGTGTTGCTTCCGGTATCGGCTGCCTCGGCACACGATGTCCTCACCGGCACACAGCCCGGGAACGGACAAACGGTGAAGGTGCTCCCGAAAGCCATTGAGCTGTCGTTTAACAACATGCCGCTGGCCATCGGGACCGAGGTGGCCATCGAAGATGCCGCGGGAAAGAACTGGGCCTCCGGCGAGGTCAAGATCGTGGACAACGTGGTGAGCCAACCGCTGCTCCCCGCAACACCCGGTGGGAAATACACAGTGAACTGGCGTGTGGTGTCCTCCGACGGACATCCGATCGAGGGCACTTTTGTCTTCAGCGCGGCAGCTGGCGGTGCCGGGGCTACTTCGGCCCTGACACCGGAATCGGAACCGGCAGCGGATTCTTCCGCTGCGCCGCAATCGCCAACATCCGGCGCCTTCCCCGTGAGCCCGATCATCGGATCGTTCGTGGTGCTGCTGGCTCTGGTGCTGGCACTGATCGTGGCGCGCTACCTCCGAGGGCGAAAGCAGAGTCACGGTTCCGAATGATGTGAGGAACCGAAGAGGGGAAGTATCAGCCGTGCACGGCTGATACTTCCCCTCTTTCACTCCACCGATTCCACCGTGGCACCAGGCACCACAGCAGTGAATTGTCTTAGCCGCCGAGTAGCACCTGACGGGTCAGGACGCTCAGACGTCCACCGCGCGATCCGGTGCCGTTGGGCTCGCCGCGCGCCGGAATATAACCGAAGGCCAGCCCGTAGGCCGGGTCGGCATAGGAGAGCGAGCCGTTGGCGCCGTCGTGGCCAAAGGCCCAAGCAGAGCCAAAGTCGTTAATCGGGTGGGCCTTCATGAAGCCAATACCAAAGGCACCCGGGGCCGACCTGGCCCGATCAATGCCATAAACCTGGTCCTGCGAGACGGCGGTGATGGTCGCCGGTGTCAGGAACGGTGCATGTTCGTCCCCGGCCTCATCAACAAAACCTGTGGTTGCCGCCGCGTAGAGCCGCGCCAGGCCCAGCGCACTGGCCACCCCACCAATGGCTGCGAGTCCGGCTTCACGGATGGCGCGGACATTTGGCACCTCAAGGATTTCAAAACTCGGACCCTGCGGTCCATCAAAGCCACCGGTGGAATTCAGCGCCAGGCCCAGCGGTGAATAGGGGTCAATGAAGGGTGCCGGTTCTCCGCCTTCCGGAATCAATACCGGGAGGAAGCGCGGCTCCAGGGCCTCGGGCAGCCCCAAATAGAAGTTGATGTCGTGCGGGGCACGGATGCGGCGCTCGAAGATGCTCTGCAGCGACTCCCCGGCCGCGCGCCGGGCCAGTTCTTCCATGAAGACACCCATGGTCAGCGCGTGATACGAATACGTTCCCGGGGCCGACCAGAGTGGGGTGGTAGCGGCAAGAATGCTCGCAGCCAGACGCGAATCAATCAGTTCTTCCTGGGTGAATCCGCCGTTAACCCCGGGCAGTCCGCCCTGGTGGCTCAGCAACTGAGCCACGGTCATTGATTCCTTGCCTCCGGCGGCAAATTCGGGCCAGTACAGGGCCACCGGCGCGGCCAGATCAAGGATTCCTTCTTGTACCAGCAGTGCCATGACCATGGCTCCTGCTCCCTTGGAGCAGGAGAAGACACCGGTCATCGACTCGGGGGTGGAATCCTGACCCACCACGGAATCAAGCACCAGCACTCCGCCCTGGTAGATGGCCAGCTGTCCCGAATAGCTCGGGTCTTCGGCGGCGAAGGATTCCATCAGCTCGGCCACGGGGGCAAAGCGCTGATCAATGACCTGGGTGTTTTTCATCTGCGTGCTCACCTGTTCCACATTACAGATCGATGGGCGGCGCTGTGCTTAGTTCGCCAGCGTTTCCTGCCGGTAACGCAACAACCAGCTCTCCCCCACCCGTTGCCAGAAGGAGGAACACAGGATGGCACGCTCGCCGGCGAGCAAGCGATAGGCCAATTGAACTTGGTCTTCGCCCCACGGGGTGGCGGCCAAGACTTGCAGTGGGCCACCGGTGGGAAGTGCGTGGCCACCGTCAAAAGCCGCAATGATAGATGACCTGTCGGTCAGCGAGCCGTCCCGGCTGATCTCCTGAAATTCTGGGTGCAGGAACGCCAAAACCTCACCCAGATCTCCGCGCACCGTCGGGGACTGCAACTCGGTTTCCAGCTCGAAGACCATCTGCACCGCGGCCGTCGTGCTCGCCGCCGGATCGGTGGCGCGTTTGGCACTTGCCGCCGGTACCGGGGCGACGGGCAGGGCAGCAGCCGGGGCTACGGCCTCCGTATCCGTTGCCGGGGCGATCGGTGATTCGGTCTCGGGGGTGGTTGCGGTGCTATCGGCCGGGTTCGCGGCACCCTCAAGCCCGGGGCCGGAGTTCGGTTCCTTACCGGCCTGGTAGGCGGTGGCTGCATCGCGCGCTCGCACATCGGCGGCCTCGTTCAGCTCATGTCCGGCATGGCCCTTGACCCATTCGAAGGTGTACTTGCGTCCCTTGATGGCTTCGTCGATTTCCTTGAGCAGCTCCAGGTTGAGCACCGGCTTGCCGTCGGATTTTTTCCAGCCCTTTTTCTTCCATCCCGGCATCCACTTGGTGACGGAGTTGATCACGTATTGCGAGTCGCAGAGGATGTGCAGATCCTCATCGGGCAGGTGAGCCGTGGAGCGGAAGAGGTCAAGAACGGCCATGAGCTCGCCCATATTGTTGGTGCCGTGCGCCCAGCCACCGGAGCGCCAATGCGCATCATCGATGTACCACGCCCATCCGGCGGGTCCTGGGTTTCCGAGTGCTGATCCGTCTGCGGCTGCGGTGATCGTCATATATCAATCCTGCCACGGCCCCACCGACGCTTTCACCTTAACAACCAGCCCAGGCATAAACACCGGCACAACACGAAACACCCCACCGGCATGACCGGCAGGGCGTTTCGTGTTGAGTGGGTGTCGCTGAGTACCGCTGGGTTACTAGTACAGCTCGGCTACCGCTTCATCCTGTGCCACGGTTGCTGCCGGAGCCTTGGCGGGAGCCTTGGCCGAAGCCGGGGCCGAAGCCGGGGCCTCGCTCGGAGCTTCAGTTGCCCCGTTGCTTCCCAGCAGACCGGAGAGCATGGCCGCGAGGTCGATTTCGGTACTGCCCTTGATCATGGCCAGTCCCTCGGTGACGATGCGGTTGGCCTGCTTGACGGCATCCGAGGCTCCGTCGGAGCTGATCACCGTGTAGTTGTCGATGCCGGCGACGGCATCGGAGCTCGCCTTGACGATCTCCGGCAGCGCGTTGATTGCCAGGAACGCCAGCGAGGACTGGGTGTGACCGGTCAGGGCCACGGCCTTGGCGTCTTCGGCCTTGGCGGTGGCCTCACCGATAGCGGCGATCGCTGCACCCTCGGCTTCACCACGCACCCGTACGGCGTCGGCTTCGGCCTTGGCCTTCAGCTCGATGGCCGAGGCCTGGCCCTGTGCCTGGAAGACTTCGGCGTTCTTGGAGGCCTCCGCCTCAACGGTCTTTGATGCTGCCCGGGCTTCCGCATCGGCGATGGACGCCTTCTTGGAACCCTCTGCCTCAATGGTCTTGGAGTTGGCTCGCGCCGTGGCGCTGAAGACGTCGGCATCACGCTTGGCTTCGGCGTCGGTACGCATCTTGTAGGCCTGAGCATCTGCTGGCTTGTGGACCTCGATGTCCAGGCGTTCCTGCTCCACCAATGCCTGCTCGGTCAGTGCCTTGCGCTCAAGGGCGGCAACCGTGACGTCCTGCTCTGCCTTGGCAATTCCCTTGGCGGCATCGGCGATGGCCTCGGCGCGGTCCTGCTCGGCCTTGAACTCGGACTTCTTGATTGCGAGGTCACGCATCAGGGCGGCGGTGGCGCCTTCCTGCTCAATGCGTGCTGCTTCCGATTCTTGGAAGGCCTTGGAGGTGGCCACGCGTGCTTCACGCTTGGCTCGTTCCAGACCCGGCTTTCCGACTTCCTCGAGGTAATCGATGGTCGTGGGCATATTGTCCGGGCCGATGACGGTACGCGACGGGGTGCTGACCGAGGAGATGTTGAAGGCGTCAATCTGAATGCCCTGCTCTGCGAACTGGGTGACTGCCGATTCCAGGGACTGATCCTGGAATTCCTTACGGTTGTTATTCGCATCCTCCACCGACATCGCCGAGACGATGCCGCGGAGTACGCCTTCGGCGGACTTGGTCACCGAGGCGTTGAGGTCTTCCTTGGAGTGAGTAAGGAAACGCTGGACGGCCTTGCTCATGCCCTCTACCGAGTCATCAAACTTGAAGTTCAGGCTGGCCGTCACCGAGGTGGTGATGAAGTTCTTATCCACGCCTTCCACGGCAAGTTCCACCTGGCGCTGCTCCAGGGACATCACAAACTTCTGGTGGATGATCGGCAGGAAGAGCACAATGCCCTTGGTGAAGATCTGGACCTGCCCCTTGGCGCCCTTACCGGCACGGATCACTGCCTGGTTGGGTGCGACGGTGACCAGTCGTGTGGTGGCGTACCAGACGAGGGCAACAAGGACGGCGATGATCGCGACGATGGCGATGACGGTTCCGTTGATGGGAGAGTCCATGGTTAATATCCGTTCAGTTCTGAGGTGGATGCGACCCTGATGCGGTCTTCAACAATTGCCACAACGACAATTGGAGTGCCCTTCTCAATGGGGCTGCTTGAAAATACGAGGCGTTGATTGATTTCATCGGGGTGCTCCAGCTGAACTTTCCCGACGTTCTCGTTAATGTCTGTGGTGGCTACACCAAGAAGTCCGATGACTTCGTGCGGCTGGACGTTGGAGATGCGGGCCATCTTGCGGGCCAGGAACGCGACGCCGACAATACCGATGATTCCCAGCAGGGCTCCGGCGGTGTAGGCCAGAAAGAGTGGACCGTCATTGAGCAACACAATCGCGCCCGCGGCGCCAAATAGCGTGGCTGCCGCACCGACAGCAGTGGTGGAGATGATTCCGTCGAAGAAGTCGACAATCTCTCCCAGGGTCATGGACACGATGAGGAGCAGGAGGCCGATGCCTCCGATCACTGCGAATGCCAGCATGCGGTTTCTTTCGTCAGGTCCTTGCCGGGCCGATCGGCGCAGCATGATTCAAAGGCGAGAACAACCAAGGTTCCAGTCTCGAGGTCTGCCACGATGCAAATATCACCCGAGGCCTAGATTCCGCTAGCCACTCAATTGCCTCACTCGATATATAGTCTATCGGTTGGCGGTAAAAAGCCGAGGTAAGCGGCGCCACAAGTCGGTCAGCCATTTTTAAGCCCCACGCCGGCCGCCCCGTGCGAGGGCATGGCGCCACAGATCATCACGGCGCGGATGCTGCTCGGCGGTTATGCTTCGCGGATCGATAGTGCCGCCGGATTCACTGAGGCAAGGGAACGGGCAAAGACCACCGAGTCCCGCGCGACACCATCAATGAGTTTGTGCCCTCTCAGATAGCCGATCCGCAGCAACCCCAGCTTCTCCAAGACGCGGACCGAGCCGATATTATCCGGTCGACAGGTCGCCAACAGGCGCGTGATACCCAGCTTCTCACCCGCCGCGGCGGCCAGTGCGGTGGCGGCCTCGGTGACATAACCCAGCACCCAGGACTCTGCACGCAAGACAAATCCGATCTCGGCATCAGAGGCGTGCTCTAAGAGATTAGATGCCCCGCACATCAGAGCGATCGATCCGATGACCTGGGCATCTTGGGTGATCGCCAGCGTCCAGGTGGTGCGCGGGTGCACCAATTGTTCGGCCAAGCAGTCGGAGATGAACGCCGTACTGTCCGCCAGGGTATTAGGGCCCCATTCTACAAAGGCGCAAACCCGGGGATCGGAGGCAAATTCATGAACAGAGCCCACATCCGAGATGGTGAATTCACGCAGCCGCAGGCGTTCGGTGATGATCTCCATAGGTCCATGCTGACATGGCGGTTCGTGAATACCTGCGCTGCTACGCCTAAACCATGCAGTGTCACGGTTTCGGAAGCCTTGGAATCCCAGTGGTGCCATAAGTCCACCGATTGGCCTATGATCTCCCCATGGAATCTCTCCTTACCGCCGCACAGCACGCAGATCTGTACGATGCGGAGAATCTCTGGACCACTGCCGAAGACTTCTTTCTCCGGTTCACCAATGCCACTCCCGCATCCCGTGTGCTGGATCTGGGCTGCGGCACCGGTCGCCTGACCATCGCCCTGGCCCAAGCCGGCCACGAGGTCAGCGGTATTGACCCGCACTCCGGTTCGATGGCCGCCGCCCGCGCCAAGCCGGGCGCCGATGCGGTGCGCTGGATTGACGGCACCTCCTCGGTCTTGGGTGAAGAGGAAGTTTTTGACACGGTGCTGATGACCTCGCACGTGGCCCAGGCGATCGTGGACGAGAATGAATGGACCCGTACGCTGGCGAACATCAAGCGGGTCTTGGTCCCCGGAGGACGACTGGTTTTTGATTCGCGGGATCCCGCGGCACGCGCCTGGGAAACCTGGACTCCGGCACAGACGCGCAGCGAATTCACACTTTCCGACGGCACCCACCTGCAGTCATGGATTGATTCGGCCCTGCACGATGAGGGACTCATTAAGATCACCGAACACCGGCTTTTTGCCGACAGTTCTAGAGAAATGCAGGATGCGCTATTGGCCTTCCGTAGCGAAGATCAACTACGCGCCGACCTGACCGCGGCCGGCCTGCAGGTTGATGAGGTGTTAGGCGGCTGGAGCCACGAGCCGGTGGGTCATGGCGCCGGGGAACTGATTTTCCTGGCCCACGCATAAGGCCCCGCCCCTGATGGGGCGAGGCCGCGGACGGCAGGTACCTGCCGTTGCTTCTAACTACGCGGGGTAGAGCGGATTGTGGCCGGAGGTCACACGCTCGGATTCACGAACGGGTTCCGGCGCGGTTCCGGCACCCCAGGGGTTTCCACCCATGGATTCGCGGCCGTGCGGTTCCAGCCAATTGGCAAGGTCCGGGCCCACCGGAATGATCTGGGTGGGATTGATATCCTCATGCACCACGTAGTAGTGCGCCTTGATCTGCTCGAAGTCCACGGTGTCGCCGAACCCGGGCAGGGCAAACAAGTCCCGGGCGTAGGCCCAAAGGTTCGGCATCTCGGTGAGCTTGTTGCGGTTGGTCTTGAAGTGTCCGTGGTACACCGGATCAAAACGAACCAGCGTGGTGAACAGGCGCACGTCGGCCTCGGTGATCGAATCCCCCATCAGGAAGCGTCGAGTCGCGAGGCGTTCCTCGAGCCAATCCATGGTGTCCCAGAGACGATCGTAGGCCTGGTTGTAGGCTTCTTGGCTGCCGGCAAAGCCGCAGCGGTAGACCCCGTTGTTCACCTCGGTGAAGATGCGTTTGATGATCGGCATCATCTCCTCGAGCTGATCCTCCGGCAACAAATCCGGGGCACCGGCGCGGTGGAATTCTTTCCACTGGGTGGAGAGGTCCATGGTGATTTGTGGGTAGTCATTAGTCACCACGGCGCCGCTGGGCACATCAACGATGGCCGGTACGGTAATGCCGCGTGGGTAGTCGGCAAAGCGCTTAAAGTAGTTCTCCTGGATGCGCTCGGTGCCCAGCACCGGGTCGATTCCGCCCTCGTCGAGGTCGAACGTCCAGGAGCGAGCATCGTGCACGGGTCCCGGGGTGCCCAAGGAGATGGCGTCCTCCAGGCCCAGGAGGCGTCGCACGATGATGGTGCGGTTGGCCCAGGGACAGGCGCGTGCTGCCACCAAGCGGTAGCGTCCGGCCTCAACAGGCCAGAGCTCGGCGCCCTCGGCGATGCCAGCGTGCACATTGCCGATACTTCCGGCCGTTGAACCGCCGGAGGCACGTACCGCGGCGGGATCCGCAACGATTCGGTCCTGAATGTATTGGGTGTCGCGCGTGAATTCCGCGCCAGTGACATAGGCACCCGCGGTGCTGTATTGATCGTCGCTCATCATTCCACCTTAGAATTTTGTGCCGCGAAGCACCATGGGAGAAAAAGTTCGGGCCCGTCCCAAGATCGTTCTCAAGGGGCGGGCCCGCTGCGACCGGCCGGTTCGCCGCTACTTGCGAGGGTAGCGGAGAACCGGATGGTCAGGGGAAAAGAAGTCATGAGGGGCTCTGGAGCCCGAACAAGCCCAAGGTGCTCGGGTTCGGTGCCTCCATCACTTCAGGGAGTTGATTTAGGCCGAGGCGGAAACCAGGGCTGCTTCGCGCACGGACTTCATGGCAACGGTCCACGGCACCAGCTGGTCCAGAACCGGGGCGAGAGAAGCTGCCTGCTGCTCGGTCGGCTTGAACACCGAGAAGTTCTCGAAGTCGGTGAAGAGCGAGAACATGCCGGTCTTCTGCACGTGAGCAACCTGGAGCTCGGAGAGGATGCCACGCAGGTGCTCAACGGCACGCACGCCGAAGGCCGAGCCGTAGGAAACGATGCCCGCTGCCTTGTTGGCGAATTCGGCGTTCAGGTAGGACAGTGCATTGGCCAGAGCCGGAGCGACGGAGTGGTTGTACTCGGGGGTGACGAAGACGTAACCATCAAACTCGGCGATCTTTGCTGCCCAGGTCTTGGTGGCCTCATTCTGGTAGTTCTGGTAGGCAGCCGGGTAAGCTTCATCAAGCAACGCGAGGTTGAAGTCCGCGATGTCTACAAGCTCGTAATCGGCATCGCCGCGCAGCTGAGCCTGCTCCAAAACCCACTGGGCAACGCCGGCATTGTTGCGTCCCGGACGGGTTGAACCTGTGATGATCGCGATCTTAGTCATGCGTGAACTCCTTGGAAGTGAGGGTCGATGCGCCGAAACTTTGCTGACGCATCAACTAGAACTTGATATTTATATCTTGCCGCGAGAAGATTGACGTGTCAACTAAATGAAAACAAATGTGAGGCATGCCATGTCCGAGCCCCGATGGCTCAGTGAAGAAGAAGCACAACGCTGGCTGGAAATCCGCGAATTCCTCTGGGGCTTCCCCAGCGCGATGGACCGTCAGCTCGCCCGGGACGCGGAAATGTCCAGTGGCGAATACTCGGTGCTGGCCGCAGTGTCGCAGGCGGCACCTCAGGCCCTGCGTTCGGGCGATCTTGCAGCGCAGCTCAATTGGGAACGCTCGCGCGTCTCGCACCTCCTGCGCCGCATGGAAGCCAAGGGCCTGATCAGTCGCTGTGCCTCCAGCTGCGACGGGCGCGGTCAGGACATCACGCTGAGCGAGGCCGGCTGGGAGACGGTACGCAGTGCCGCTCCCGGACACGTGAATTTCGTGCGGGAGACAGTTTTTGACTCGCTCTCCCCCACCGAACAGGAACAATTCAGCGCGATGCTGAACAAGATCCGTGCCGCCGTGGTGGAACGCGATCTTTGGTAGGCGTGAAGAGTTATTCCCCGTGTTCGGCGACCGAGGGCCACTGACCATTCGGGGTGAAGGATGTCGCCCAGTAGAACGGATTGAGCTCTCGCAGGGTCCGCATTTCCCAGGCGCTTCCACCGGCGGATCCGGGCACCGCGGCCAAAACTTCAGGACCCCAGATAGCCAAACGCTCCTGGCAGATCCCGCAGGGGGCCAGCACCTGGTAGGTCCCCTCCGCGGTTCCGGCGGTAACGCAGGCGGAGGCAATGACCGCTTTGCCCAGCGTATAGGCCTGCGCAACCGCGCCGGTTTCAGCACATAGGGTGGCCGCCGCGTTGTAATTATCAAAGCTGACACTGGTAAGAATGTCTCCGCCCTCGAGCATCAGCGCCGCCGCGGCTACCGAATCGCGAGCCCCCGGCCACCTACTTCGGAGCTGTTCAATGGCTGCATCAACGATTTTTTGGTTCGGATCCATGACTAAAGTCTGCCACTGAATCTGTCCACTTGGCCCGAAGCTCGGCCAAGTATGACTCCGCTGGCGGGTGAATATTTTTCTGGCCCCCGATCGTCGCCGCAACTTGGGCTCGGCGGATGCTCCAGTTCATCGAATGTTATCCGCGGTTTTAGAACAGCTACCTCAGCAGCGTGTCGGCCGTGCGGAACGGATTTCCTAGGCCTTACTAATACCCATTTCCTAGTTCCACCATCGACGCGCCACCGACGTTGCCACCCCGAATGTCTATGGGAATGGAACAGCGATTAGCACCGGAAAATATGCGGCGCGCGTTGCGGACTGACAACGACGACCGTCCGTGTTCCGCTACCAAAATAAGGTAACCCGGAGCAATTCCCGCGCCCCTATGCCTACTGGAGCCAGCCCCACTCGGCGCTACTTCTGGGGCAATACTTTTCCGAACATCGAGCCTATTTTTAGGCGATTAATCCCCCGGTAGAGAATTCTCCTATTTTGCATCTGTGGGGACTGGAATTGGAGAGAAATTGGAGAGTCAAACGCCGCTGGCGTGGCCCTGAGATTAGTGCAGGATTCCACGTCAGCGGCGCTATTGTTGCCTAGACCAGTAAACCGCCCTAGCCATTCACGCTGGCATTCTCCCGCGGGCGAGAGGCCACCTTCACGGCCATCTCGGTGACCCGCTCGGCGGTTGAATCCCCGGCGGCCAGGAGCCGGGCAAACGCACCATCGGCGTCCCGCAAGTGCGCAGGAGTTCCGCGCTCAATGATTCGTCCGCCCTCAAGGACCACCAGCTGATCGGCATTTTCCACGGTGGACAGACGGTGGGCGATCATCAGCGTGGTGCGTCCCACGGCGAGTTGGTCCAACGCCTCCTGGACGAGGGCCTCGGTGGTGTTGTCCAGAGCACTGGTGGCCTCGTCCAGCACCAGCACCTTGGGGTTGCGCAGGATGGTGCGGGCGATGGCCAAGCGCTGTTGCTCACCTCCGGAGAATCGATGGCCGCGGGCACCAACCATGGTGCTCAACCCGTCGGGCAGCCCACTAATCAGTGTGGCAATCTGCGCCGAGTCCAGCGCCCGCCAGAGCGTGGCGTCATCTGCGTCGGGATCGGCCAACAGCAAGTTTTCGCGGATCGTGGCGTGAATCAAATACGTCTCCTGCGAGACCATGCCCACGATCTTGTTCAGGTCAGCCGGTGCCATGTCACGGATATCGATCCCGTCAATGGTGATTTTCCCGCGCCCAACCTCGTGCAAACGCGGCAAGAGTGAACCGAGCGTGGATTTGCCCGATCCGGTGGGCCCCACGATGGCAGTGGCGGTGCCAGGAGCCAGCTCCAGATCGATCGAGCTCAGCACATCAGCCGAATCTTTGTAGCCAAAGCCCACGCCCTCAAAGCGCACTCGTCCCTCGATCGCCTCCAGATCCACCGTCGCCGGTTGCCGCGGGGGCTTGATCTCCGGATCCATGTCCAGATATTCAAAGATACGACTAAAGAGTGCCATGGCGGTCACCCACTGCACCCCGACGTTGAGCAGACCCATGATGGGGCGGAAGATGGCACCCTGCAGCGCGGTAAACGCCACCAACGTACCGATGCTCATGTTTCCCGAGGTGGCGGGGAACCCGGCGGCCAGGTAGATGACCGCGGGAATGGCCGCGAAGACAATGCTCATGGTGGCCATGCGCCATTGCCCGGCCAATTGGCTGCGCATTTCCAGATCCACCAGGCGGTGTGAGGAGGCGGCGAAGCGGTCCACGTCGCGTCCGGTGGTGCCCAGGGTCTTGGCCAGGCGGATGCCGGAAATCGACAGTCCCTCCTCGATCTGCGTATACATTCCGGCCAGTTCCCGCTGCCGTGCGCTGGTGATGTCCCGGCGGCGCAGTGCCACCTTGCGCGACAGCCAGATGGCCGGTGGCAGGACCACCAGAGAGAGCATGCTCAGCTGCCAGGACAGGGCCACCATCGCGATGGCGGTGGCCACGGCGGTGGTCAAGTTGGAGGCCACCGAGGTGGCGGTGGAGGTCACGACGTTCTGCATCCCGGCGATGTCGTTGGTGAGCCGAGATTGCACCTCTCCCCCGCGAGTCCGAGTGAAGAAGCCAAGTGATTGCGCCTGCAGGTGGGTGAAGAGTCGGGTGCGCAGGGCATGCATGACCTTTTGACCCATGGAGGTGGCCATCCAAGTCTGCACCACCCCGACGGCGGCAGTGGATGCCGCAACAACCACCAATCCGCCGGCCAGCCAGGCCAACAACCCGGTATTTTGGTGCGGCAGCGCATCGTCAATGATCGAGCGGATGATGAACGGTTGAGCCAGTCCAATGATGGAGGCCAGAGAAATCAGCAACACCACGATGGTGATGCTCAGTTTGTGGGGAGCAAAGAGGGCGGCGATCCGGGAGAGCTTCACCGGGTGGGCGCTCACTTGTTTCAGGTCTGCGGGGTTCACACGGGATATCTGGCCGCCGCCGCGGCCTTGGCCGCCGCCGGTCGGTTTGGAATCAACCGTGTTGTGGGTGGGGCCCGTGGGGGCAGCTGCGGAAGAGAGTCTCGATTCCGTCATGTGCACCACCTTTCGTGGTGGTTGTGGGGTGCGGGATTGGCACCGCTTCTTTAATGAGGTTACCTCACTATGTGGTAACCCGTCAAACTTCCGGTAGAGTGATGGTATGCCAACCAGTGCCAATATCACTCCGCCCAGGGATCTTTCCGAGCTCTTTCGCCGCTCGACGCACCGCTTGCGTCGAACCTGGACCGCCAAGCTCGCCCCGTTCGAACTGACCCCGTACCAGTCCCGCGCACTGAATTGTCTTGACCAACAACGCTGGGAAACCGAGAGCAGTGCCACGGCCGGCTTGCGTCTGAAAGACATTGCCGAACGCATGCGCATTGCCCCGCGCTCGGCCACCGAGGTCATCGATCAGCTCGAGGCCAAAAAACTCGTCACCCGCAACGCAGATCCGCTGGATCGACGTGCCACCTTGGTGTCCCTGAGTGATGAAGGAGCCGCACTGGCACAGCAGGTTCGATCCGCTCGGCGCACTCACACCGAGGAATATTTCGGTCGCCTTGACGCCCAAGAACGCGCCGAGCTGGCCCGTATCTTGGGCAAATTGGCTGGCTCTTCCGATTCCTAAATGAGCCCAAAACAAAGGCCAGACAGCGAAATTTCCCTCAGCTGCCTGACCTTTGGTGTGATCCGCGGTTTGTAACGGTGGATCAGCCGGTGTTGGAGATCCTTAGAGCTCGGACTTCCCGCGGCGCCAGTAGCCCATGAAGGCCACTTGTTTGCGATCGATGCCGGCATTGCGGACCAAGTAGCGGCGCATCTCCTTGATCATGCTCGCCTCCCCCGCCAACCAGGCATAAAACGGCTGCGTCGATTCGGTGGTGGTTTCCCACAGAATCTGTTCATCAACATCAACGTCTTCCGGATCGGCACCGGTGACCACGGCGCCGGCCGCGGGAATGGCGACGATGGAGCGCACCGCGGCGGCCAGCATTTCACCGTGCGGATGCGAACCACGCGGCAGCCACTGCACCCCCACACCCGAACGGGTGGAGGAGCCCAGAATGTCGCCGGTGTCCGGAACTTCGATCAGCGCGTGACCGGTGATCCCCGCGGGCAGGGATTCCAAGATGGAACAGATCGCCGGAGCGGCCGTCTCATCCCCGGCCAGCAGGATGCGTTTGGCCGTGCCGGGACGGAACTCAATGCCGCCGTACGTCTCATCGCATAGGGCCTTATTCGGGCCCAGCACCAGCATCGCATCGCCCACCTCCGCAGTGGCCGCCCACACGGTGGCCGGGCCGCCGGTGAGCTGACCATCAAGCTTTTGCAGGTGAAGGACAAAGTCAATGTCTATTTCCGGGTGCTCACCGAGATTGTCTCGGTGACCGGCCGGGCGCAGTGCCCGCACCGTATAGGTACGCATATCTCCCCGGCTCTCGGTCGGCAGCGCCAGCCAACGTTTGTACCAGCCGCCGGCATCCTCACTGTTCAGCAGCGCACCGGGGCGCAGCGCGGCAAAGTCGGACCCCAACACGCTTTCGGGTTCCGCCGTGGAGGAGGCAGCCGAAGCCGGCGGAATCATGAGCTTGATGCGCAGGTCCAGGGGGTGGGCGCCAGCGCCGAAGTGCGATAGGTCCGCGCCGCTGAGGGTGACGCGCTTGAAGTTGGCACTCAAATCCTCGGTGGCCAGCACGCGGGTGGAGAAGGCCAGCATGGCGCTGATTTCCTCCGCACGTCTCAGGCTCGAATCCTCGGCAACGGGCAGCGGCTCAACGCTCTGCGGTGTAGCGCCGGTGGCGGTGTCGGTGGCCGTGATGGTATCGATTTGAGGCTCCCTGGTGGTGAGTTCTTCGGCGGTGAGAAGGCTAGTTGTGTCTTCGCCGAT
Source organism: Paeniglutamicibacter terrestris (assembly GCF_012271785.1). Classification (GTDB taxonomy): domain Bacteria; phylum Actinomycetota; class Actinomycetes; order Actinomycetales; family Micrococcaceae; genus Paeniglutamicibacter; species Paeniglutamicibacter terrestris. Next base: position 302,703 of record NZ_JAAWVT010000001.1, read on the forward strand.
GGCGGCGTCGGGCTGGCGTGTGCGGTGGATGCCGTTGGCGGCCAACACCGATTCGGCGCGCAGCACACGGTGCCGACCTATGGGCAGTACCAACGGGGTGCCGGCCACCGGGTCCGGAATCACCCGGCAGGGCATCCCAAAAACGCTTTTGACCAGTTCCTCGGTGACCACGGTGCTGGGGTGCCCCGCGGCAACAATCTTGCCGTGTTTCAGCGCCACCAAATGATCCGCGTAACGGGCGGCCAGGTTCAGATCGTGCAACACAATCACCACGGTGGTGCCGCGTGAGCGATTCAGCTCGGAGATCACATCAAGCACCTCCAACTGGTGTGCCACGTCCAGGTAGGTAGTCGGCTCGTCAAGCAGTAGCAGTTCGGTTTCCTGAGCCAGCGCCATGGCAATCCAGACCCGCTGGCGCTGCCCACCGGAGAGTTCATCAACCGCGCGCTCGGCCAACTCCACGGTGCTGGTCAGCGTCATGGCACGCTCCACGGCGTCCTCATCCTGGGCGCTCCAACGCTTAAACCAACCCTGGTGCGGGTAACGGCCGCGGCCGATCAGTTCGCGCACCGTGATACCGTCGGGCGCGGTGGGTGTCTGCGGCAGCAACCCGAGCATCTTGGCCACCTCACGAGCACCACGGGTGTGGATGTCTTCTCCATCGAGCAGCACCTTGCCACCGGCCGGCTTCAACAGCCGGGCCAGGCCACGGAGCAGGGTAGATTTGCCGCAACCGTTGGCGCCCACAATGATCGTCACCTCGCCGGCCGGAATCTCCAACGACAGTTCATCAACAATGCTGGGCCCGTCGTAGGCCAGTGTTAGGTCTTCGGCTTGAAGAAGTGCCATGGAAACCTCAGGTTCCTTCCTTGTTGGTGCGCACCAAAACCCAGATCAGGAATGGTGCTCCCAGCGCGCCGGTGACGACGCCAACTGGCAATGGTGTCTCGGGCAGGACGTTTCCTGCAAGGTAAGTGGCGGCGGTGACCAGCAGGGCGCCTGTCAGTGCCGCGGCGCCCAGATGGCTTCGGCCCTGGCACAGGCGCAGGGCCAAGGGCCCGGCTAGGAAGGAGACGAAGGCCAGCGGGCCGGTGACCGCTGTGGCAACGGCCGTGAGGGCAACACCAAGAATGATCAGGCCAAGCCGGGTACCGCGTACCCGCAGGCCCAAGCCGGCGGCCGTGTCATCGCCCAGTTCAAGAATGCGCAGGCGCGAGGCGGCGGGCATCAAGAGGGGCAGCAGAATCACCAGCGCACAGCCCAGCAGCCCCGCCCGCTCCCAGGTGCTGGCCGAGAGCGAGCCGGTCAGCCAGCGCAGAGCGTCGGAAGCGTTGCGCACATCGGTGCGGGTCAGGAGGTATTGAATGATGCCTTGAAGCAGGGCAGCTACGGCAATGCCGGCGAGAATCAGCCGCGCACCGGTATGTTTACCCGAATCGGCAATGACGTAAATGACCAGTGCCACCACCAACGCACCGGCAAAGGCCAGCAGCGACAGGCCAATTCCTTGGGCGCCGAAGAACAGCATGCCGGCGACGGCTGCCGCGCTGGCTCCATAGCCGACACCAATCACGTCGGGGCTGGCCAGCGGGTTACGCAGGAGGCGCTGGAAGATGGCACCCGAGGCACCAAATGCGGCACCGGCAAGAATTCCCACCGCCGCCTGCGGCAGTCGGTCCTCCCACAACATGAAGGAGACGCCTGGGACGCGCTGTCCGCCAAGGGCGGCCAGAAGGTCGGAGAATTCGATGGGGTGGCGTCCGGTGAGCAGATTCAGCGCAATGGCCAGCAGGATCCCGACTCCGAGGAGCAGGTTCACCCGACCCACACCGATGGTGCGTCCGGAGCGCTGGGCACCGGCCGGCTCGAGTGCGGGGACGGGAGCGGGCTTCAGGGCGGTGAATTTTGTACCGCCTCGCTGAGCGCGGGTCATAGTGAGATCTTCTTTCCGCGACGCAACAACCACAGGAACAGTGGTGCTCCGATGATCGCCGTCATGACGCCCACCTGAATTTCGGCCGGTGGGGCAATAACGCGGCCCACCACGTCCGCACCCAACAGCAGGAGAGGTCCGGCCAGCAGGGAAAGCGGCAGCAGCCAGCGGTAGTCGGCTCCGGCAATCATGCGGATGGCGTGGGGAACAATGAGCCCCACAAAACCGATGGGCCCGGCCAGCGCGGTGGCGGCGGCACAGAGCAATACCACTCCGGCCGCGGTGATCCCGCGACCGCGCCCCACCTTAAAGCCGAGTCCGCGAGCCGAATCATCACCCAAGGCCAGCGCATTCAAGAGGCGGGCTCCACCGAGGACCAGCACCGCACCCAGGATCAGCAATGGCGCGACGGAGAGCATGTCGGGGACCTCGCGGGCACCGAGGGTTCCGACCTGCCAGAACCTGAAACGGTCCAGCGTTTGCTGCCCGATCATCAGCACCGCGTTGGTCAGCGAGCCAAGCCCGGCGGCCATGGCGGCCCCGGCCAGCGCGAGTTTCAAGGGGGTGGCGCCGTCGCGGCCCAGTGCCGCTACCGCGTACACCAGTAGTGCCGCGGCGCCGGCACCCAGGAAGGCGCACAGAATATAACCGTGCAGGGTGGCCACGGTGAAGAAGTGGATACCCACCACCACACCCAGGGCAGCCCCGGCGTTAACGCCCAGAATGCCGGGGTCCGCCAGCGGGTTGCGGGTGATGCCCTGCATGCCCGCGCCGGCAAGTCCCAGCGCGGCACCGATTAGTAGTCCGGCGATGGTTCGTGGGATGCGCGAGGCGATCACCGCGTGATCCCCATTGGCCGGATCCATTCCGGAGAGCGCCTCAAAAACGGTGGCCGGAGCGATGGTCCGGGCCCCAATAAGCAGGGAGGCGAACACCATCACCAGCAGGGCAACCAGCAAGACGAGGGCCAGTACCGGTGCGCGACGGAGGTGAGTCATCGGATTTTCACGCTCCATCCACAGCTAATATCATGATTTCCGGCCCTAGACTGGTGCCCATGAGCAACCCGCACATCACCAAAGTGTCCGATCAGGCAGCGTTCCTGCTGGCACCCAACCCCGGTCCCATGTCGCTGGACGGTACCAATTCCTGGATCCTGCGGGCTCCGGGAGAAGAACATTCGATCATTGTGGACCCGGGGCCGGAGGATGCCGGGCACCTCGGTGCCCTGGCCGCCGAATCCGTTGAGCTGATCTTGATTACGCACCGCCATGGGGATCATACCGCCGGCATTGATACCTTGCATCGACTCACCGGCGCCCCGGTCCGTGCGTATTTGCCGGAGTTTTGCCGTGATGCGCAACCGCTGAAACCCGGGGAGGAAATCGGTGCCGCGGGACTGCGGCTGAATGTTCTGGCCACCCCCGGGCATACCTCCGATTCGCTGAGCTTCCTGCTGCCCGATGATGGGCCCACCGGCTCGATGCTCACCGGAGATACGATCCTGGGCCGGGGCACCACCATCATCGATGCCCCGGATGGGACTCTGGGCGATTATTTGGCATCCCTTGATGCCCTGAGCGCCGCCCCCGATGCGCTGGTGCTCCCGGCCCATGGGCCGGTCTTGCCGTCGTTGCATGAGGTGGTGGATCGCTACCGCACTCATCGGCACGAACGTCTTGAACAGATCCGCGCCGCGTTGGCACAATTGCGCGCCAACGGCGGCGAAGATCCCACGATCGAGCAGATCACCGATCTGGTCTACCGGGACGTGGATCCACAAGTTCGTGGCGCCGCGGAGACCTCGGTGGCAGCGCAACGGCGCTACCTGCTCGAGTTTGAAGCGTTCTGACATTCGGTACTGCAACTTCCCTCGGGTGTAACAGGCGGTGATACCGACTACTTGCCGGTTGCTGCCTGAGCACCGGCGGCCAACGCCGGAACAATCTTATCGATGGCGTACGGAACCGAGAGCGGGGATGCTGCCGAGATGGCCAGGACATCCGCGTCGCTGCTGATTCCTACGAGCCCACCCTTCTTGACCGCGGGGATCTGCGCGAAGAGCTTGTTGGCCTTGATGGGATCAACGCCCGCGGTGGCCGAGGTGAAGAAGATATCGGCATCAAGTTCGTTGGCGCGCTCGGCTGCCCAGGCGAAGTAGAACTCGCCGTCCTTGGCGTTTTCGTCCACGATCGGGGCCTGGGTCATGCCCAGAGCGGTGAGGAGGCGCGGGCGTGAGTCGCCGGTGGCGTAGAGGTTGATCTCGCTTTTGACCACGTCCAGGTCACCGGCGATGAACGAGGTGTCCTTGAAGACCGGGTTGGCTTCGCCTGCCGCGCTGATCTTGGATTCAACATCGGTGATGACCGCCGCTGCCTCGGCGTCCTTGCCCAGTGCCTGACCCACCGCGGTGGTCACATCCTGCCAGCCGGCGGTGTAGCTCGGTGCCACGGGGCCTACGACGGGTGCGATCTTGGAGAGCTTGTCGTATTCGTCCTTGGTCAACCCCGAGTAGCCGGCGACAATCACATCGGGTTCCAGCTCGGCGATGGCGGTGAAGTTCACGCCATCGGCTTCGGAGTACTGCTTCGGTGCCTTTTCGGTGCCGATGGAGGCGCCGAGCTCTTCGAGCTTGGCATCCTTCCAATCGGTGGAACCCTGCTTGTTACTGCCCCAGACGTCTTCGGCCATGCCCACCGGGACCACGCCCAGTGCTAGCACCGCGTCGGCGTTGACCCACGAGATCGTCACCACGCGCTCGGGCTTCTTGGCGATCTCGGCGGTGCCGTAGATGTTCTTGACGCTCACCGGGAAGGCGGCATCGGCGGCGGCATTGCTGGCGGGGGCGCTTTCGGCGGTTCCGCCACATGCACTCAGGGTCAGGGCAAGTGCGGCTGCTGCGGCCAGGAGGCCGGTGCGTCGAATGAATTTCATGTGGTGGGCAATCCTTAACAATCTTGCGATGGGCGAGCTGGTGAATCGGTGCTTGCCGGGCATAATCGTTTCGCAAGCAACCGCGAAGTAAGGCTAGCCTTCCTTCCTCTAATTGCGCAACACGGATCATCCCTATTTGATTTGTCGACTCCAGGTCATTCGAGGGTCAATCGCCGTCATCTCGCGCATCAAATCCACCCACAGTGACTAGGCTCACATTATGAGTGAATCGACGCTACCAGCCCGAACCAACCCCCACCGCTCACGTGGCACCGCCCTCATCACCGGGGCCACGGCTGGACTTGGGGCAGAATTTTGCACCCAACTTGCCGCCGCCGGCCACGACCTGGTGATCGTGGCACGTGACGAATTGCGACTCGAAGAGTTGGCCGCCCGATTGCACGCACGATTCGCTATCCATGTTGAGGTCTTGGGCGCAGACCTGACCACGGCCGTCGGTACGACCGCGGTGGCGGAGCGCATTTCCGCGGAACCCTCGCCCATCTCCGTATTGGTCAACAACGCTGGTTTCGGATTGCTGGGGAACTTCGCCGATAACGACCTCGAGGCCGAACTTGGCCATCTCTACATTCACAACCAGGCACCACTGACGTTGATGCACGCGGCTCTTAATGCCATGGGGGCCTCCGGCGGTGGACGCATCATCAACGTCGCTTCCGTCGCCGCCTTCACTCCGCGGGGCAGCTACTCGGCAGCCAAGTCACTGATCGTGAATTTCAGCCGCTGGGCCAACGTCTTTTATAAGGACCGCGGCATCAGCGTCACGGCCCTCTGCCCGGGATTTGTCCGAACGGAATTCCACGATCGAATGGGGGCCAACAAGGCCGCGATTCCCACTTGGGGCTGGCTTGATGCCGCTCGGGTGGTGCGTGAGGGTCTGAGTGCCAGCGAAGCGGGAAAGTCGGTATCCATCCCCTCCAAGCGCTACAGATTTGTTATTGGGCTTTCGCGCCTGGCTCCCGACGCGCTGGTGGAACGACTGGCCCGACGCGGACGCTGAGTTGGAACACGGCATCAACATTTCGTTGCATAGTTCCCAGTGATGCTCGCGGTACCAGGACGCCTCCGGAGCGTAAGGTTGGCCACAATCCGACTTTTCCCAAGAATCGCATAAATGGCATTTGACCAGTATCTATTGATGGAATTTCGCCAGATTACTGGCGAGTATCTGATAATCATGGATCGACGTCTGGTGCGATGATTTATGCATGACCACGCAAAAGATTGCACCGGGATCCACCCGGCCATCCCTACGCCAGCAGCTGGGCGCCCGCAAGCCCATCGAGGCATTCATTGCCGATGCGGGTTCCGGAACCGGCGGCCCGAAACTGCGCCGCTCACTAGGACTGCTGCACCTGACCATGATCAGTGTGGGTGCCACCCTGGGAACGGGCATCTTTGTGGTGCTCTCTTCCGCCGTTCCGCTGGCGGGTCCCGCGGTCTGGATTTCCTTTGCAATCGCCGGCCTGGCCGCGCTTTTTGCCGCCCTCTCCTATGCGGAGATGGCAGGTGCCGTCCCGGTATCGGGGTCTAGTTATACCTACACCTACGCCACCATGGGTGAGGGGCTGGCCTGGATCTGTGGTTGGTGCTTGGTGCTTGAATACGCCGTTTCCGTGGCGGCCATCGCCGTGGGTGCCGGTGAATACATCAACGAAATGGCCAACACCATCGGCCTTGATCTGCCCGCGGCGCTGACCAATCCCCCGGGCACCGATGGCGGCGTCTTTAACATCCCCGCGCTGGCCATCGTCCTGTTCGCCACGGTTCTGCTGGTGCGCGGCACCAAGGAATCTGCGGTGGTCAACACCGTGCTGGTGCTGATCAAGATCGCCGTGCTGATTTTCTTCATCGTCATCGCGTTCAGCGCCTTCACTTCCTCGAACTTCGACCCGCTGCTGCCCATGGGCACGGCAGGCGTCTCGGCGGCAGCCGCCCGCCTGTTCTTCTCCTACATCGGCTTTGATGCCGCCTCCACGGCCGGCGAGGAAGCAAAAAACCCGCAGCGGGATCTGCCGCGCGCCATCATCCTCTCGATGATCATCATCACCACGCTGTACATCTTGGTGGCGATCACGGCGATCGGCGCCCGCCAGTGGATGTGGTTCGACGGCAAGGAAGCCGCCCTGGTGCAGCTGCTGGAGGAGGTCACCGGACAAAGCTGGGTGGCCCTGGTCTTTGCCATCGGCGCCGTGTTGGCCATCGTCTCGATTGTGATCACGGTGCTCTACGGACAGACTCGTATCCTGGTGGCCATGAGCCGCGATGGCATGGTCCCGAAGGTGTTCGGCAAAATCTCTGCGCGTAATGGCGCTCCGGTCGCCGGCACCTGGATCACCGGTGGTGTGGTGGCGGTCGTGGCCGGGTTGGTCCCGCTGGGGCAGCTGGCCGACGCCACCTCCATCGGTACGCTCTTCGCGTTCTCGCTGGTGTCCCTCGCGGTGATTTACCTGCGCCGTTCCTCCCCCGAGCTGCCGCGTACCTTCAAGGTGCCGCTGTACCCGGTGACCCCGATCCTGGCGATCATCTTCTGCGTGTACCTGATGCTGAACCTCGGAGTGATCACCTGGGTGGTCTTCGGTATCTGGATCCTCGTCGGTGCCGCGCTCTACCTGGGCTACGGACGCCGCCACTCGGTGCTGGCCTCCGCGGGTGTCACTACGCGGCGCTAAGTACCGCCGACACCACCATGAGCACCGTGTGCTCTGTGTGAGGTACAAAAATGCCCGGTGGGCAGAACCGTTTTCGGTTCTGCCCACCGGGCATTTGCCTGCCCTAAGTATCCGTAGATCGCGAAGTTGGAGCGGCTGCCGGTGTGCCTATTGCAACGGCTCCAGCGCACGCTTCGAACAATCCGGCCACCCCCCGTTTATTACTCGAAGATTGGCCTAGCAATGACGCCTGCTAAGAGATTCCACGTTTTTCCTGGATTTTCCAGCGACGTCGAAAAATTTGCCAATGTTAATTCCGAATGCAGAGAAATAATCTTGGTTCGTCAGGCACTCAGGCTATGGTTACTTGAATATACAACTTCCTTGGAGGATTCATGAACCACAAGTTTCTAGCTGTCGCTTCGCTTGCGACGCTGCTACTCACCGGCTGCGCAGACACTAACCAGGCCCCCACGGCGCCTGATGTTACTCCGATCGCATCGGGCAGCCCATCTTCCGCATCGACGGAGCCTTCAGCGGCTACGCCAAGCGCTACTGCGGAAACAAGTGATCGCGGAAACTTGATTAAAGTAATTGGTCAACCAGCGGGCACCGTCAATACCGCAGGCGACCAAACTGTGAGCTTTGTTGTAAAGAAAATCGATATGAAGATCAAGTGCAATGCTCCGTATGCAACGAAGGCTGAGAACGGTCATTTGATCGGCATCAAGATGGACGTACAGACGTTCAAGGAGCTCAATGATCCAGACTATCCGGGTATGACTTTCGACGCGCATCCAAGTTCTTGGACATTCATATCCAAAGAAGGAACAACATTCAATGGCGATCTCGGCACATCATCTGCCTTCATGTGCCTCGAAGATGACGATCAATTGCCGAACAGCATCGGGCCAGCTCAGAAGGCCACGGGGTGGATCGTACTTGATGTGCCCGCAACAACTGGCACCCTCATCTTCTCCACGCAGCCAGGCACTGGATGGGAATGGGAGTTAGCAGAAGGTCCTAACGCTTAGCTCTTGATCTTCGCTCAAGCTTGACCTTCGGTGAGTCACAAAAAAGGCCCGGTGGGCAGAACCGTTTGCGGTTCTGTCCACCGGGCTTTTGCCTGCCCGTCAGGGCGGTTAGATCGCCAGGTTGGAGCAGCGTTTAGTAGTAAACGGCGAGCGGGCCGCGCGGGCCGTCAATGACCGTCACAGGGGTCTCAAAGACCCGGGTGAGGACATCGTCTCGCATGATCTCCGCCGGGGTGCCAAACTCAACGACCTTGCCGTGCTTCACCGCGCAGATGTGATCGGCATAGTGCCCGGCAAAATTGATATCGTGCAGCACAATCACGATGGTGCGGCCCAATTCCTCAGCGGCCCGGCGCAGGTGCGCCATCATCTGCACCGAGTGCGCCATATCCAGATTGTTCAGCGGCTCATCCAGCAGCACGTACTCGGTGTCTTGGGCCAGCACCATCGCCACGTAGGCGCGCTGACGCTGTCCACCGGAAAGTTCGTCGAGGTACCGAGCCTCCAGCGCACCGAGATCCAGGAAGTCGATGGAGCGGGAAACGATGAGCTCATCCGCCGCGCTCAGCCGTCCCTTGGAATGTGGGAAACGGCCAAAACCCACCAGCTGCCGCACGGTCAGGCGGGTGACAAAGTGGTTTTCTTGGCGCAGGATCGAGACGATTTTGGCCAAATCTTTTGAGGCCGTGGAGGCCACATCAAAGCCGGAAATCGAGATGGTGCCCTCATCGATGCCCATCAACCGCCCGACCATGGTCAGCAGTGTTGATTTACCGGCACCGTTGGGACCCACCAGCGCGGTGATGCCACCGGCGGGGATGCTGATGCTGACCGGACCAATGGCGACGTCGTTGCTGTACTTCTTGTGGACGTTCTCGAGGGTGATCACAAGCGGCCCTTTCGCAGGATGAAGATGAGGAAGACGGTGCCACCGATGACCTCGATGATGATCGAGACCACGCCCTGGGCGTAGAACAGGTTTTTCATGATGAAGTAGGCGCCGGACAGGATGACAAAACCGGTCAACACCGCCACGGGGAAAATGTAGCGGTGATCGTAGGTGTCGGCCAGTTGGTAGGCCAGGGTGGCCACCAGGAAGCCGAGGAAGGTCATCGGGCCGATCAATGCGGTGGAGACGGCCATCAGGATCGAGACCAACAGCAGGGTCTTCATGACCTCGCGGCGATGATTGATCCCGAGGTTGATGCTGGTCTCCTTGCCCAGAGACACCACGTTCAGGCGTCGGGCATTGAGGATCAGCCCGGTGCCGGCCAGCAGGCATAGCGGGATGGCAATTGGGAAGTAGGAGGGGTCGGCGTTGGCCACCGAACCGAAAAGTCGGGCGGTGAGTACGTCGAATTCGCTCGGGGAAAGTAGGCGCTGCATGAAGGTGGAGACCGACCCCAACCCGGCACCGATGATGATGCCCACCAGCAGCATGATCTGGATGTTGCCGTACTTGCCCGAGAGCAGCCACCCGTAGAGTGCCACCGAGAGCGCGACCATGATCAGCACCTGGAGCACAAATTGCCCCACACCCTGGATCGCGACCACGCCGGCGGCTCCCAGCAGGAAGACCGCCGCGGTCTGCACCGCAACATACAGGGATTCAAAACCCATGATGGAGGGGGTGATGATGCGGTTATTTGTCACGGTTTGGAAGCTGACGGTGGCAATGGCCTGGCAGAAAGCCACCACCAGCATGACCAGCACATTGCTGGCCCGCATCTGCGCGATCAGCCAGAAGCCCCGGGATCCCGGAGGCATCGGGTTATCCCAGGCCAGTAGGCCGAAGCCGAAGCCCAGGGACAAAACGATGAGGATGGACAGCACGATCCAGTAGCGCTTGCCCACTTTTTTACTGGGCAGTGGCCCGGAGGAACGCCTATTTCCTGCCCGAAGCTTCGGGGTGGTGCGCGGTGCGGTGATCGTTGTTTCAGCCATTTCGACGCTGCCTTAGAAGTAGTGCAATGAACACGACCGCGCCCAGCACGCCGAGGATCAGCGAGACCGGAACCTCGAAGGGCATGATGATGGTGCGGCCCACCAGATCACAGACCGTCACGATGCCTACGCCCAGCAGCACCACCCATGGGAGGTTCCCGCGTAGGTCATCACCGCGGAACATGGAGACGATGTTGGGCACGATTAAACCGAGGAAGGGCAGGTTGCCCACCACCACGGTGACAACACCGGTAGCGATGGCGATCAGCCCGGTGCCCAGGAACATCACCTGTTTGTAGTTCAGCCCGACGTTAGTGGCGATTTCCTCACCCAGTCCCGCCACGGTGAAGCGGTCGGCCACCAGGAAGATGGCCACAGCGACGATGGCCACGATCCACAGCACCTCATACTGGCCGCGCAGGATCGAGGTGAAGGAGCCCGCGAACCAGATCCCCAGGGACTGGAGCATATCGGTCTGTAGGGCGATGAAAGTGGAGATGGCACCCACCACGGATCCGAGCATGATGCCCACGATTGGTACGGTGAGAGAAGCCTTGAGCGAGACGCGGCGCAGGAAGAGGAAGAAGACCATGGTGCCGATGAACGCGGCCAGAATCGCGAAGGTCATCTTTGTCAGCAGATCCGCACCGGGGTTCACGATCATCACCAGCAGCAGGCCCAGGCCGGCCCACTCGGTGGTTCCGGTGGTAGTGGGTTCCACAAAGCGGTTCTGCGTCAGCAACTGCATGACCAGTCCACTCATGGCCATCGCCGCACCGGCCAAGACCAGCGCGATGGTGCGCGGAATGCGGGTGATGGCAAACATTTCCCCGCCGTCTTGGGCACCAAAGATGTCATACACACCGGTAAACAAGGAAATGACCAAGAGGACGGCCACCACCACGATGCCGATGATCAATTTGGGTTCAAAGAGCCTGCCCTTGGAGGCTGCGCGCAGCGCGGTGGTGCTCATGTCTTGTTCGTCATTTCACGTCGTCTCCGGACGCAGAAAAGTGGTGGGTTATGCCTCCGCGAGGCAAAACCACCACTTTTCCGCTCAACTATCGTTGGAAATTGTTACTTGCCTTCAAACGCATCAGCCACGGAGTTGAAGAACTCGGTGTAGGTCTGAATGCCCTCGTTGGTGTAGGTATCGGCCGGCATGTACACGATGTTGCCGTTCTTCGAGGCGGTCACGTTCTTCAGTGCCTCGGAGCTGTCCAAAAGTTCATTGGCCGGCTCGTAGCTCGGGTCATCGGCGCTGACGGCAGCGTCGCGGTCCATGGCCAGGATCCAGTCCGGGTTGGAGCTGGCGATGGCCTCAACGGAGATGTCATCACCCTGGTGATCTTCGGAGGAGTCTTTTACCTCAAGGGCCGGGGTCAGACCCAAGATGTCAAAGATGGGGCCGAGTGTGCGGCCGTTGGAGGGTGCGGCGTAACCGATCTCGCCACCAGAGGTGATCACTGCCATGACCTTTTCGCCGGGCTTGTAGGCTGCCTTGGCGCGGGCGATGGCGGCGTCGAGCTCATCATTAAGCTTCTTGGCTTCGGTCTGCTTGCCGAAGACCTCACCCAGTGCGGTGGTCTGACGCTTCAGTTCGGCGTCCAACGGCTGATCGTCACGCGGGTCCAGTTCCAGGACGGTGGCGTTGGGGGCCAGCGTGGTGAACTTGTCGTGGAACTGAGCGAAGCGCTGACCGTTGATGATCAGATCCGGTTCCACGGCTACCACTGCTTCAAGGTTGGGCTCCTTGTGGCTGCCCAAGTCGATGATGCTGGCATCCTTCTTGTACTTGGAGGTGCCTGGCATCAGTGCCACGGCGCCGGCGCTCAGCTTCACGTCCCAGTCGGCCAGGGTCTCAAAGGTGCGGTTGTCGGTAGCAACGACAGATTTCAACGGCAGTTTGATGCTCTGCTCACCGTTGTTGTCTTCCACGGTGATGGTGGAGCCGGCTGCTGCGGCATTTTCCGTCGGAGCCTCGCTCGTGGAACCGCAAGCAGTCAATGTGAGAGCAGCTGCACCGATGAGTACGCCAAGACGCAATTTCAGAGAAGACATGATTTCCTAACCGTGGTGCGATGCCCACAATCATTGGGGACATCGTTTATCTTTCAAGTTCTTCCGGTAGCTTAGCCTAGCCTTACTCAATTAAACCAATGAAACATGCCCTTGCCGGCTGACGCTATAGCGGCCCACCTCAGCCCTCCACAAGGACTCGGCACAATGAAATTTTGGCCCCCTGACCACCACTGACCCGTAAATACGCGGCGCAGGCGCCGCCGACCGCTGCGGATGCCTGGCACACCACAAGGGCGAGTTAGCGTGATGGGAACCACACTCACTCGCCCTTTGTGACGTAAAACTACCCATTGTCTGCCTTTGACCGATTCTGCCGCGGTCGGCTGGTGTTCGCAGCCGTCTGTGGCACCGCCGATTGCCTCTAGTGAGCCAACGTTTGGCTCACGGGAGTCATGGCCACCGCGCCGCGGACGGCCAGCACGCCAACCACCAGGGTCAACAGGATCACCGCCACCGACAGCGGGGCAAAGATGATCGCCATACCCGCCAGCGGGAAGACCAGTGCGGCACTGACGATGATCGAGCCAATGCCCATGCCAATGACCGGGGCCATGACCGAACCGACGCGGGCACGCTCCATGACCGCTGGTTCCATGCCGAGTTTGTGCAATCCCGCGTAGAGGTCAGCTCGGTCTAAGGTTGCCGCCGCCTGGGTAATGGCGGTGGAGCACGCCACCGAGATGAAGGAAACCGCGATGGTCAGCAGCACACCGGTCATCACATCGGTTGCCAGAAGTGCGTCAGGAGAATTCGGATCCATCCCGGTGCCGGTGGAGTTCATCAGTGCCGCTCCGCTGCCACCGACCACCGCCACAAATGCGGTCATGGCGATACCCGAGACCTGTCGCCAGGCCTGGGCCGGGTTTTCTAGGATCATGCGCGCGGCAAGTAACTGCGCCGGCGACTTCGCCTTCTTCAGCTTGGCCTTGCCAATCAGCGCCACCGCCCACGGTCCCACCAGATTCAGCGCACCGATTCCCATGGCAAACCCGGTGAGCAGAACACCCACCATGATGGCCAGGGATGCCACGGAACCGATCACGGAGAAGACCAGCGAGATGCAAATGATGAGCCCCAGTACCACCACCGCGCGGATCCAGCGCGGTTTCGGCGTCACGGTGCGGTTGCGTACGCCCAGTGGGGAGACAATGATTTTGCGCAGTCCCACCGCACCGGAGAGCGCGGCGACCAGCACCACGCCGGCAATGACCAGGGCGATGATGCGCGGATCTAGCCACATCGCCGATCCGATGGCCGATCCCTGAAAGTGCACCAGCCCCACAGCCGGTGCCATTGCGGCATAAAGCAGCACGCCGCCCAGTGCTCCGGCGAGCGCCGTGGCCGCGGATTCGAGCATGGTGATGCCCACGACCAGCCCCGGTGTTCCGCCGAGCAGGCGCACGGTGGACAGACGAGTGTCTTGGCTGCGGGCCGAGAGGCGGGCCGCTGCGGCGCCGAGCACCGCTAGGGGCACCACCAGCAAGACCACCGCCAGCGCGGCGAGCACTTGGTACATCCCCGTCAGCTCGTTCTGCACACGATCGAAGGACAGCGCTCCGGCGGTGACGATGAGGACCAGGGCACAGACCAGCGTGTAGGCCCCGGCCGTGAGTAACAGAGGGCCGCGACGTCCGCGGCTGGGTTTGCCCAGGAGCCAGGCCAGAGAAAGAGTGCGCATTAGTTCGTGTCTCCCGCAGCGGACCGCTGGGTCGAGGCACCCTGGGTGGCTGCCACCTGGGCCAGAATGCGTCCATCCCGCAGGTGGATGACGCGATCGCATTGGGCGGCAACATCCGCGTCGTGCGTGACCATGATCAAGGTGTTCCCGCGCCCCACGGTGGAATTCAGCAGGATGCTCAAAACCTCGGCACCGGTCGCCGAGTCGAGGGCACCGGTGGGTTCATCGGCGAAGGTCACCCGCGCGCCGGTCACCTGGGCACGGGCAATCGCCACACGTTGTGCCTGGCCGCCGGAGAGCTGGCCAATGCGCCGCTCCTCCATGCCAGCCAGACCCAGTGCGCCGAGCCACTGTGTGGCTTGTTCCTGTGCGGCAGCGCGCGGTACGCCATTAATCATCAGCGCCATCATCACGTTTTCCACCGCGGTGAGTTCGGGGATCAGCAGCCCCGACTGAAAAACAAAGCCGAAGGATTCGCGGCGGAGTTTTGAGCGTTCCTTTTCTCCCAGCGTGGCAATATCCCGCGGCGTAGCTGCGGAGGTGCTCAGGAGTACCGAACCGAAGTCGGGCCGTTCAATACCCGCCAGGGTGTGTAACAGGGTGGATTTTCCCGAACCCGAGGGGCCCATGATGGCCACGGATTCTCCGGCACGGATATCCAGGTTCACGCCATCTAGCGCCAAGGTAGATCCATAGGCGCGGCGTAGGTCCCGGGCACTGAGCACGGGGTGGGTGTTAAGAGTGTTCCCGGAGGCGGGATGAGCTTCGATCATGCAACAAGCTTGTCAAATCCCATGGCCTGCGGCATCGGAGCAGATGATGATCTCGCAGCCTTCACTCTCCTACCCAGGGTGGAGCCCGCCCGGGCGCTGGTGCCGGGAAGCGCGGGAATGTCCCGGGCCCCGGGGTGGTTGAAGCACGGTGATGGAACTCGTTCTTTACACCTCAGCCTTCTGCGCACCGTGTGTGCGTGCCCGCTCCGTCCTCGGTCAGGCCCGGGCGCTACTACCCGCCGCCCAGATCATTGAGGTGGATGTGCTCTCACATCTGGAGGAAGCCGAGACCGCGGGCATCACCTCCACGCCCACCCTGGTGGTGAGCCGGGGCGGCATCGAGGTGTTTCGGGCCACCGGTGTGCCAAGCGTTCCCCAGCTTCTAGCGGCCGCAGCACTCGCCCTCGACTAGCGAATTTCCCGACCTGACGTGGGATCGAGCGATCGCCCCGGACCGTTTTCGGGCCGGTGTGCCAGCGGGGCGACGATGAGTGGGTTCGCGGTGGTGGGTTTTATTGTGAACAATGGGTCAGGTGATCCCCTCCCCCGTTGAGCCAGCCCACGCAGCCTGCCTGCAACGCATCGTTGCCGATTCTTCCAATCGCATCGCATGGCTCCGGGCCCGTTCGCAGGGCATCACCGCCACCGACGTGGCCAAGCTATCCACCCCGAAGTCGATCGCCTCCGCGGCCTGGGACAAGCTCCACGGCTCGGGCTTTGGCGGGAATCCGTATACCGACCATGGGCGGGCCCGGGAACCGGTAATCGCCGCGTGGGTGCAAGAAAACTTTGACATTTTGCCCTCCAGCCAACTGTTCCATGCGGCGGAGAATCACATCCATCTGGCCACCCCCGATGGATTGGGCATCCGTGCCGGCGGACACGTGGAATTGGCGGAAATCAAAACCACCAACAAGCCGTTCAAAACGATTCCGCGAAATTACCTGCGTCAGATGTTTTGGCAGCAATACGTCTTGGGAGCGCAACGCACCCTCTTTGTCTGGGAACCACATAAAGATTTTGTGCCCACCCACGATGAGCCGCTGACCCGCTGGGTGGATCGAGACGACGCGGAGATCAGCGATCTGATCGTCAAGGCCGATGCGATGGTGGCAATCCTGCGCGAGCGCACCGCCGCGGCCCGCGCTCGCGAGGACTACGGACCGGCGGCCCTGTACCTCTAAATCCGTTCGGGGCTAGGCCGCCGGGGCAGTCCCGGGAGCCAACGGCTTGGGCAGTGCCTCGGGGTGATCCCGGCGCAGCTCGGAGATCAGGTGTTCGCGGATGAAGTTGCGCAGATCGTAGAGGTCCCCCGGATTGCGCGCGGATACCGCAATCGTGACCTTGAGGATGCCACCGATGGCATCTGTAACGTTCAAGTCGCCGGTGCGTCCGTCCCACAAATCGGTGGAGGCCAACAGCTGTTCGGTACGGGTGCGCAGGTGCTCGATGGGTGCATTCCAGTTCAAATCCAGCAACACCGTCCCACTGATCTCATTGCTGCGCCGCGACCAGTTCTCAAAGGGAGTGGTGGTGAAGTAGGTCGAGGGAATAATCAGCCGGCGACCATCCAGCAAGAGCACCACCACGTAGGTGAGAGTGATTTCCTCAATGGCCCCGCGTTGGGTCTCCACCACCACGGTGTCATTAACCCGGATGGCGTCGGTGAAGGCGATCTGCAAACCGGCAAAAACGTTGGCCAGCGTGGATTGGACGGCCAGTGCGGCCACCACGGAGATCAGGCCGGCGGAGGCCAGCAGGCCGGCGCCCAGCGCCCTGACTTCGGGAATTGTGAGCAGGGCGCCGGCCACCGCCAGGGTGATGACCAGTGCGGTGGCTACCCGGCGCAGCAATCCGACCTGCGTCTGGATCTTGGCCAGACGTCTCGGATTGCCCTCATCCTCGCGGTACTTGGCCAGCACAATCTCTTCGAAGATGCCCATGATGACAATCAGCAGCCAGGCGATGGAACAGATCAATCCCAGCAGCAGCACAAATTGCCAGATGTTCACCCAGGGGTGCGCGGCAAAGGACGCCGCCACGGTGACCTTGGTGAAAGCAAAAACCAGGGTGAGGGCCAACGGCATCCGCCGCATCCGGCGTTCCGGGGCTAGCCCCGGGACGCGGTGCAGCATCCGGTTAATAATGAAGCCCAGCACCACGGTGAGCAGCACTGCGGCGAGTAACCCGATCGCAATAACTACCCATGGCTTCAGCATCTCGGGTAATACATCTGTGTTCTGAACAACGTCGCTGACGGTGTCATCCAATGTTGAAGAGGCAAAAATCTGCATATCAACAAGGGTGTCACATCAAGATGTGCCTCCGCCCACCGCAGTTGCTGATTCGCCTATATATCTCCTGTGCATTGCAATGACGTGGAGTGTACGCATACCCCCTTGCCGCACCATTTGCCCCGCGCGCATGCTGAATCCGTCACCCCTTCCACTCGCAACACCACACCACTTCAGAGGCACATCATGAAAACCCGTATCGGCGCCGGGGTTGCCGGCGCACTGCTTGTCGCATCACTTGGCCTCAGCCCGGTTTCACCGGCTGCTACCGCCACCGCTCTCACCGCTCCGTATTGCGGTATTACCTGGGGATCGGTTGCCGACTCGGTCGCCGGCTACTCCAGCGCCACCATCACCAATCTGCGCACCGGACGACACGACTGCTTCGACCGGGTGGTCATTGACCTCAAGGGCAAGGTGAAGGGCTACGACGTGCGGTATGTCAGCGCCGTGTACACCGAGGGTCAGGGCAAATTGGTACCGCTGGCCGGCGCAGCTGATTTGCGCGTGATCGTGCGGGCTCCGGCCTACAATTCCTCCGGAACCCCCACGTACAACCCGAGCAATCGGCTCAACGTCAGGGACGTCTCCGGCTACACCACCTTGAGGCAGGTGGCCTTCCTGGGCAGCTTTGAGGGACAGAGCTCCTTCGGAGTCGGGGTCCGGGCCAGGTTGCCGTTCCGCACCTTAGTACTCACCGGAACCGACGGAACCAGTCGACTGGTGATCGATGTGGCCCACCGTTGGTAAGTAGGCCAGCGGCGAATGGATCGCGCGGAGGCGGTTGGATGACAAAACCACGTCATCCTCCCCCTCCGCGCGGTCTTTGTGTCACGATTCATTTATGAGTATTGCGCGCCCATACAAGCAAGTGGATGTCTTTTCCTCCTCCCCCTACACCGGTAACGGTCTGGCCGTGGTCCTTGACGGCGAAGACCTCAGCGACGCCCAGCTACTGGCGTTCGCCAACTGGACGAACCTGGCGGAGACGGTTTTCCTGCTGCCCGCCACCCATCCGGACGCCGACTACCGGGCCCGCATTTTCACCACCACCACCGAGCTGCCCTTCGCCGGGCACCCGACGCTGGGAGCCGCCCACGCGTGGCTCGAGGCCGGCGGTGTACCCAAAAACCCCGAGGCGCTGATTCAGGAATGCGGGGCCGGGCTCATTGAGATCCGCCGGGTACCGGGCGAGCACCCACAAGATCCGGAGTCTTTGGCCTTTAAGGCCCCACCCTTGATGCGCACCGGTGAGCTGGAAGAGGACGTGCTCGACTGGGCGCTGGCCGGACTGGGCATCACCCGTGATGATGTGCTGGCCCACCAGTGGTTGGTTAACGGGCCGAACTGGGCCGGGTTGCTGTTGCGTGACGCGGAGCTGGTCCTGTCCCTGGAACCTGACTTTGTGGCGCTGGCCGGGCTGGAAATCGGCGTGATCGGAGCACACACCGTCGGTGCGAAGCAATCGACCTCCTATGACCCGATGGTTCACCAGCAGCGTCCGGCCGGAGCCCGTGAGGAATTGCGCCCGGTCTCCGAAGCGGATGTGCAACGTTCCCAGCGCTTCCGCAATGTGGTCACCGGAGCACCGGCCGACTACGAGGTCCGGGCCTTCTGCCCCGGTGAGGGATTGCAAGAGGATCCGGCGACCGGGTCACTGAATGCCGGCTTTGGTGCCTGGCTCACCGGTTCCGGGTTAGCCCCCTCGTCCTATACCGTGCGTCAGGGAACCCGGGTGGGGCGTGCCGCCATCGTGCAGGTGGATTCGGACGCCGACGGAATCTGGATTGCCGGGCACTCGATGACCTGCATCGATGGCACCGTCATCCTGCCGTAGACCCGGCTAATTAGCCCTTCCTCCACCACCGCTGTGAGCTTGCGCTCAGGAGACCTCCCAGCGGTGGTGGATGAGCGTAGGCTCGTGCGGTGAGTGTGAACAAGGCGACGGCCGAAACAACAAAAGACAAGCAAGCCTGGGGTGCCCTTTGGGCGCTCGTGATCGGCTTCTTCATGATCCTGGTGGATTCCACCATCGTCTCCACGGCGATGCCGGCGATCATGAACGGACTGGACACCGACATCAACGGTGTTATTTGGGTCAACAGCGCCTATCTGCTGGCATTCGCGGTGCCGCTGCTGATCACCGGTCGCTTGGGCGATCGATTTGGCCCGCGCACCATCTACGTGATTGGCCTGGTTATTTTCACTCTGGCCTCGCTGTGGTGTGGACTCTCCGGGAATATCACCACGCTGATCATTGCGCGTGTGGTCCAAGGCCTGGGCGCTTCCATGATGAGCCCGCAAACCATGACCTTCATTACCCGCATGTTCCCCTATGCCCGCCGCGGCGCGGCCATGGGCGTCTGGGGTGCGGTGGCCGGTATCGCCACATTGGTGGGACCAATCCTCGGCGGCATCTTTGTTGACACCCTCGGCTGGGAATGGATCTTCTTCGTCAACGTTCCGGTAGGCATCATCGCCATCTGGCGGGTGCTGCTTAAGGCACCGGAACTCGAACGCCACTCCACGTCCTTTGATTGGCTGGGAGTCATTCTCAGTGCCGCTGCCATGTTCGCCCTGGTCTTTGGCATTCAAGAGGGTAACGCTCATGAATGGGGCCCGTTCATGGGCCCGATTGGTTCCTGGCACCTGATCATTGGTGGCTTGGTATTGCTGGGGGTCTTCATATGGTGGCAGAGTGCCACGCGAGCGGCGCCGTTGGTGCCGCTGCGCCTGTTCAAGGACCACAACTTTTCACTCGGCAACATCGCCATTGCGTTCATGGGTTTGGCCATCACCGCCATGAGCTTCCCCATGGTGTTCTACCTGCAGTCGGTCCGCGGTATGAGCCCCACCGTCTCCGCCCTGATGCTGGCCCCCATGGCGGTCATCGCCGGTGTGCTGGCTCCGCTGGTGGGCAAGAACATTGCCAAGTTTGAAGCCAAGTACTTTGCCGTCCCGGGATTCTTCCTCTTTGGCGCGGGCATCACCGTGTACGGTCTGATCCTGCGCGAGGACACCCCCATCTGGCTATTGCTGCTCCCGCCGGTGATTATGGGCGTGGGTTCGGCCATGATCTGGCCCTCGGTCTCGCTGGCCGCCACGCGTGGTCTGGGCCAGGCGGATGCCGGAGCGGGATCGGGCGTCTACAACACCACCCGTCAGGTCGGTGCGGTACTGGGTTCGGCGCTGATTGCGCTGATGATGGAGTCGCGTATCGCCGTTGAATCCGAAAAGGCCGTGGCTTCGATGGCCGCCGGTTCCGCTGGTGCACCAAGTGGTGTGGGATCGTCAGAAATGGGCAGCGGCTCGGCAGTTCCGGAATTCCTGCATCACGCCTTCTCGCTGGCCTTGGGCCAGGCACTGCTGCTTCCGGGCATCGTGGCCATGGCCGCAGCCCTGGTGGCGCTGATGTTCCGCAAGGGCGCGCACAAGAACTAACGTTTGTAGGTTCTTGCCCGCGCCCCCGGAGTTTGCCCCACGGCATAGGCGGGGGCGTTTTGCTTACTTCTTGACAGCAACTTCCTTGATTTTGGTCTTGGTCTTGCCTCGGCCAAAGACCAATGCCACGGCGATACCGGCAAGCCAGAAGTCCTTGGCCATGGCCACTCCGTTGGGAGTGGGGCGGATGCCGTCGGACTCGGTCATCCCCGGAGTCTTGAGGTAGGTGGCGACCAGACCCGCGGCGAAGGCACCGAGTCCCAGGCCTGCTAGGCGTGAGGGGATGAACGGGGTGAGCAGGGCCGAACCCACGGCGATTTCCCCGGCGGCAAGTGCCTTGCCGAAGAGTGCCGGTTCAACCTTGTTGACCTGCGGGATGGCGTTGGCGGTCATGGACTGCAGGCCCTCGGCCGATTCGGCCGGAAGGCGCAGCTTGCCGATGCCGCTGTTGAGGATATAGGCACCCGCGACGAGTCGTAGTGCTACGTTGGCGATGTTCAGGCCCATGGGTGATTCTCCTGGTCGTTGGGTGGTGAAAATTTAGATGTATACCCCCACCCTATGGTTTGGAACTTCACCAAGGCTAGGGCCTCCCCGGTGTGGCGGCTGCCAACTATCTGCGAGGCAGGCGGCATTGCCTTGGCCACATTCTGCTTCTATCGGCGTCATCGGCAGGCACACCGCTGGCTGCTCGTGCTAAATTCGCGTTCATGATTACCTCCTCCGCGGTTCCCGATGCCGCGCTGCGCTTGTTGGTTGAAAAGGGCTTTGATGCCACGAGTGTGGATGCCTTGGCTCAGGCCGCTGGCATTTCGCGATCCACATTTTTCAGGCGCTTTGGATCAAAGGAGGAAATGGTCTTCGCCGATATGGAGACCATCATTCACCACCTAGAAACGGTGTTGGCTACTTCTTCGGCCGGCCCCGTCCGCTCACTGGTGAATGCCGGGCTGACGGTTTTTGATCAGCACACCGCACGCCCCGAGGCCGCCGAGCTGCGGCACCGACTGCTGCTCGATGTTCCCTCGCTGCGTGATCGCGAACTGGTCTCGATCCACCGTTACGAGCGCGTCTTCCGTAACCACCTGCGCGATCGCGGCCTCTATTCACTGACCCATGGTCGGGCCATGTGTATAGCCTTTGCCTCCGGCGTGGTCGCTGTGCACAATGACCACCTGCGCCGCTGGTTACGCCACCCCGAGGAGGCTAGGCGTCCGGAGTTGGAGCGTGAGCTCAACGCGCTCGGTGCGCTTTATGCCCCGGTGCTTGAACCTCAGGAATCGGCGCCCGCCCCGGAGCCGACCACCGTAGTTATCACGATCGCCGGCGGTGCACCTGACACCGAGGCAGTGCTCGCCCAGGTGCGCGATGCTCTGGATAATGCCCGAGCTTGAGTCCCACGTGGCACCATCGCTGCGCGAAGTGCCCTGCTGGCCGCTGAGCACACAACGTCTGGTGCTTCGCCCGGCCACCATCGCTGACGCCCGCGCAACGTGGGCCTACCGCAAGCTGCCAGAGACCTCGCGCTGGGTGACCAGCACGTGGGATGACTACGCCGCATACCTGAGGTCGTATCGAGATCCCGAGCATCTGCGTGAGCGCCTCGTGGTGGAGTTGAGCGGCGCAGTGGTAGGTGAGGTGGTAATTCGCCGCCAGGATGCCTGGTCGCAGACTGAATCGAGGAAGGCTGCCCGCGGAGTCGAGGCCGAACTTGGCTGGTCGTTGAATCCGGCATTTTCCGGGCGCGGCTTGGCCAGCGAGGCGGTGTCAGCGGCAATACGTCTGTGCTTCGAAGAATTGGGTCTGCACCGCGTTCAGGCACGGTGTTTCAGCGCTAACATTCCCTCCTGGAAGCTCATGGAACGAATCGGGATGCGCCGGGAAGCGCATCTGGTGTCCGGAATCCTGCACCGTGATGGCCAATGGATGGACGGCTACTCTTACGCGTTGCTCAAGAACGAATGGCAGACCCAACAAGGCCAATGAAACGCAGTGCCTTGACCTGACACTGCGTTCCAGTATGCTTGGTGATCTAGCTCATCATCACAGCCCACGAAAGGTCACCACCGCGCCATGAACATTGCAGCTGAGTCGAGCATCGAGTTTCCCGCCGGCGTCATTGAACCGGATTACGAACTCTGGGGCGAGGTGGATGTTGATCCCGCAGGCCTCTTTGAGGACATCAACGACGCGGATCGCGCCTACTGGGACCGTGCTCGCGCCTTCGGCCTCAATGAGGTCCGCCCGGTTATCGACGGATACTGGGACAAGGCCGACTACCCGCTCGAGCTGGCCAAGCAACTGGGCGAACTAGATCTGTTGCGCGACGGCCTCACCTTGGAGGGTTACGCCCCAATGAGCGTGCTGGCCGCCGGACTGGTGAACATGGAACTCTCCCGCGCCGACGGATCGGTGGGAACCATCGCCGCCGTGCAGGCAGGATTGGCTCTGCGCTCGATCACCGAGTGCGGCTCCCCCGAACAGATCGCCGAGTGGGGCCCGAAGTTGGCCAATGCCGAGGTGCTCGGAGCCTTTGCGCTGACCGAGCCCACCCATGGCTCTGATTCGGTGTCCCTGGAAACCCGTGCGGTGCGTGTTGCCGGCGGTTACCGAATCAGTGGCGAAAAGAAGTGGATCGGCAATGGATCGGTCGGTGGCATCACCATTGTGTGGGCACGCGATGAGGAGAAGAAGGTCCGCGGCTTCATTGTGCAGCAGGAGTGGGAGGGTTACACCGGCACCACGATCGAGGGCAAGCTCTCGCTGCGCGCCATCTGGCAGGCACACATCCGCATGGACAATGTTTTTGTCCCGGATTCCCACGTTTTGCCCGAAGCCAATAGCTTCAAGGACACCGCCAAGGTCCTCTTTGCCACCCGCTTGGGTGTCGCTTGGTCCGCGGTCGGTCACGCCACCGCCTGCTATGAGAGCGCCGTGCAGTATGCCGCCCAGCGCATCCAGTTCGGCCGCCCTCTGGCGGCCAGCCAGATTGTGCAGGAACGTCTGACGCGCATGCACTCGGAGCTCGCCACCATGCAGTTGAGCGTTATGCAGGCTACCCGACGCGAAGAAGCCGGAACACTGACCCCGGTACAGGCATCGCTGGCGAAGTTCACCTGCACCCGCTTGGCGCGCGGTATCGCATCGAACGCCCGTGACCTCCTCGGCGGCAACGGCATCCTGCTTAAGCACCGCGTGGCCCGACACATCGCCGATATTGAGGCCATCCACACCTACGAGGGCACCGAGACGGTACAGGCACTGATCATTGGTCGCTCCATCACCGGGATCTCCGCCTTCGCCTAAACCCGGAGTAGCCCAACACAGAAAAATAGTGCGTAGGCCAGCGAGATGATATCTCGCTGGCCACCGCACCAACAGTTTTTGCTGGTGGGGCTAGCTGCTGGAGTCCGGAGCGCCCGGTGCGCCGCTAGGAGGAGTTCCGCCGCCCATCCCGCCGCCACCGCCCATGCCGCCAGCGGCGGGAGTTGTCGCAGTATCCACACCAACATCCAGAACCACCGTGTAGCCGGAGCCCGTATCCCCGGTAACGGTGGCCAGCTGGCTGGCACCGCCATCGTCGCCAAAAATGCCGTCGCTCTCCAGAGATACCTGGGCCAAAGTCCGCACCGAGGTTTCGTAGCCGGCGGTCGCGTAAACGGCCTCCGAAACATCCTTCGGCAACGCCACCTGAGAGGTGGCAATGGCATTGGTGGCGTCGGTGATCGATGCGGCGTCCGGGTAAACCTCAAAGTGGATATGCGGCCATCGACCGGTGTAACAAGCCGGGAAGATGCTGGTGAAGCGCACCGTGCCATTGGCATCGGCCACCTGCACACCGCGGAGGTAGTTTTCCTCCTCAACAGCGGCGGAATACATGGAGTAGTCTCCCTCCCGGTCGCAGTGCCAGACGTAGACGGCCACCCCGGCAAAGGCCGCCGAGGAATTAGCCATGTCCTTGATGTTCAGTTCAATAGTCATCGGGATTCCCGCGGCGGTCCCGCTGGCGTCCCCGAAGCTGGAGCGAATGTCACTGCGCACAATGCCGCTTTGCTCCAGAATGTCGGGCCCGTTGGAGCCGTCGCCGGGGTAGGGACCGGCGGTTTCATCGGGGATTTCCCCGGAAGCGGTGCCGGTGGATGAGCTGGAGGCCGAGCTGGAGGCACTCGAGTTGCCGGTGGCATTACACGCCGCCAGGGTGAAGACCAATGCGCTGGCGCCGAAGGCCTTCAGTGCGGTGCGGCGCCCGAGCAGCGTCTGGACATCAAAGCCCAACCCCTGGTCCTCGAGGTCTTCGTCGGGCCGCGGCAGCGCCCGGCCCCGGTAGCTCGGGTGTCCCGAGGTGGACGAGGGGTTCGTGTGCTGGATGGCCATGTGATGGGGTCCTAAGCTCTAGGTTGCGCCCCCTAGGGGGCACCTTGTCAATTGATAAATACATTAGGTGGCCCGGATTTGCCAGAGCTGTGATCGGACCCAGAGCCGACTATGGGGTCCGGTGGTGGAAGTGCGTTCGAGAATCCGGCGCATCAGGAAGCACGATCCTTGCCACGGACCGCTCCGGCATACGTACGGCCACGCACCGCCGGCCGGACGCGTAGGCTTCGAAGCGGGGTTCTTACCCCGCTCCCCCGGCGAAAGGCACACACATGCGACGACAAACGATCATTATCACCGGGGCAAGTGATGGAATCGGAGCGGAGGCCGCACGCGCGCTCGGCCGCCAAGGCCATGAAGTGGTCGTCGTGGGCAGGAACCAGGAAAGGACTGCTGCCGTCGCCCGGGAAATCAACGCCGATTACTTCCTCGTTGACTTCTCCGATCTAGGCGAGGTCCGGAATTTGGCGGCACTGCTGCTGGAAAAGTATCCGCGCATCGACGTCCTAGCCAACAATGCCGGCGGCATCTTCACCCCCGCGCGCCAGGAGACCACCGACGGGTTCGAGATGACCTTCCAGGTCAACTACCTTGCCCCGTTTCTCCTTAGCCATCTTTTACTGGACCGACTCGTCGCCTCTCGCGCTACGGTCATCAATACCTCGAGCGTGGCCAACCGGCTTTACGGCAACGTGGATCTTTCCGACCTGAACGCCGAGCGTTATTACGATCCCAAGCGCGCCTATGGAAATGCCAAGCTCGAACAGATCATGTTCACGCGAGAACTGCAACGCCGCTTCGGGCCGCAGGGACTGGTCTCAGCGTCCTTCCACCCGGGGATTGTCAGCACCGGCTTTTCCCGCGCACCCGGCGCATCCATGGAAAGCATCTACGGCAATTGGTTCATCTCCAAGTTCCTCGCAAGCCCGCGGAAGGGCGCGGATACGCTGATTTGGCTCGCTTCGCAGGACCATGGGAAAACCTGGCCCTCCGGTGAATTCTTCACGCGCCGCAAGGTCGCCGTAACCAACCCGCAGGCCAATGATGCATCGCTCTGCGCAGAACTCTGGAACCGGAGCCAGAAACTACTGCAGATCGGTTGATCCCCGGCTGCCGGTCGCCGGGTTCCAGGCATTGTCATGAATTTATTTCTGGCACTTGCCGGGATTTTCCACCTGAGTGTTGCCCGTAGGGAGGTTTGGTCCTTGGTTCCCGACCGGGTACATGTCGACAGAGACACTGAGGCTGTATGGCTGACCGTCTGTTCTTTCGGCCACTACCGGCGGGGTAAGCGGCGCGGTCAGCGGTGGTTCAAAACAACTTTCAGGGTGGCCTCCGCGGCACAGGTCATGACGATGATTTTCTCAACGTGCCCCATCTCGAACACTCTGGACGTGTTTTCCTTCGTCGCGTCAGCATGCTCACCTCGTTTTTTAGGCACGCTTATTTCTGGAAAAAACGCTACTTCCTATGACGATATTTTTCTTGTACAAATACCCAACAGCTTCTGCTTTATTGAGAACGAAAAATACCGTTACCGGAACGTTATGATGCTGGATTCAATATCCACCCTTCGCATAAAATAGGATCAAAAGGCGGATAAGGGCGCCCCCCAGGCACCAAACCTGCACCGGGATGGCAACCAGCCCCAAACTGGATGTCTCCCACAGAAGGAGTGTGACTCCTTCGCACCTGAGAGTCCATCCCTGCGGGCGGATTCTCAGTACGGGGTTTTCCCACACGATGTGTGAGAAAACCCCGTGCGTACTTGCTAGCCCATCCGCTTCTTGACATGTCGAGTTGCTGGAGCAGTCCAAGGGTCTTCGGGCCAAGGATGCTTAGGATACCTTCCTCGGTTTTCGGCACGCACCTGCGCATAGGGACCGGACCAAAAAGAGGCCAGATCGTCGGTGACGGCCAGCGGCCTCCCCGCCGGGGAAAGCAGATGGAAGAGGATCGGAACCCGGCCTTTGACCAATGCAGGTGAAATCGCCAGCCCAAAGCATTCCTGCAATTTCACGGCCACCACGGGAGGAGCCTCGGACTCCTCCACGGATGGGTAGCTGATGCGGATCCTCGAACCACTGGGTACCGTGAGGTGCTCCGGCACCAATTCATCCATGGAACTGGCCTCGGGCCAGGGAAGTAACCGGCGCAGGGCGTCGGTTAGATTCAAGGATCCGGGAGACTTTCCGCCGGCGAGCGCCTCAAGTTCCGGGGCCAGCCAGGTCGCGGCATCCGCCAGCAACGATACGTCATCCATTGCCGGCCACGGGTCACCAAGAATGCGGTGCACCAGGGCTAGGCGGCTACGCAGCAGGGATGCACTCTCGGAGAAGCTGAGCATCCCCAGACCGTTTTCACGCAGAGCATCAAGCACCGCGGCCCTGCCCTGCGCACGGGTTGGAGCCACCGGTGTGCTGGCTAGTTCGATGGCACCTAGGCGGTGTTCCTTTCGGGCGTTGAGCTTGCCCCGGGCAAAGGTGGTGGTGACTTCGGTTTTTTCAAGGTGCGCGGCGGCCAATAGGGCAACTGACTCATCCAGTGGTGCTGCGGCACGGATTAGCGCCCCGGTACCCGCCGCGTCACGGCCGGCGGCACGGGCTACCTCGGCCACGGCAATCCAGGGGTGGTGAGCCAACGGGCTTCCTGCTGGTAGCCCGGCACGAGTTCCCGAAGCCAAGAGGTACGTGGCGCCAGCTGCGTGTTGCACCCGGCGTGCCACCTGACCGGGGTAGGCAAGCGCTACCACGGTGCCCAATTCCAATCCCGCGACAAGACTGCGATCACTCGGCGCTACAGAGCCCGCCGCCGGTGCGGCTCGCTTGATCAGG
This sequence comes from Paeniglutamicibacter terrestris, assembly GCF_012271785.1. Lineage (GTDB taxonomy): Bacteria > Actinomycetota > Actinomycetes > Actinomycetales > Micrococcaceae > Paeniglutamicibacter > Paeniglutamicibacter terrestris. Next base: position 330,696 of record NZ_JAAWVT010000001.1, read on the forward strand.
GATTCCAAGCGTGCCGCTTCACGCTTCCAGATAACAGATTGTGGGTGTCCCCCATTGCGCAAGGCTAAGAGCAATGCGCCTAGGTCTGCGCCTTGGGCGCGGTAGTCCCCGGCGAGCAGGGCCACGGCCTGTGCCACGGTGTTGTTCCCCAGCAATGGGGCTCCATCTAATAACGCACGGCCCAAGCGTGGGTCCGCTGGAATCCCTGCCAGCCGCCTACCCAGCGCGGTGGCGTGCCCCGAAGCGTCAATGGCACCGAGGTGTTCAAGCACCACGGTGGCAGCTTGCAGACTCAAGGCTGGCGGTGCCTCCGGAAGGTGTAGACCGGCGCCGCCCGGGGCACCCCAGCAGGCTAGGGTCAGTGCGGCGGAGGTCAAATCGGCGACGGTGATTTCGGCCCGGGCGTGCGCGGGGGCAGCGGCAAAGCTCTTTTCGGCAAAGGCACGCACCACGCGTCCCGGCCCCTGACGGGCAGCACGTCCCGCGCGCTGGATGCTGGAAGCCCGCGAGGCCGAGACGGTGACCAGTCCGCTCATTGAGCGTGCCGCGTCCCGGCGTGGTTCGCGGGCCAGGCCCGAATCGATGACCAAGCGCACTCCGGGGACGGTCAGTGAGGATTCTGCCAGGGAGGTGGAAACAATAATGCGTGGGAGTCCGCCGGGTTCCCGCCCGGAGACCGCCCTATCCTGCATAGCGGCGGTGATCTGCCCGTGGAGCTCCAAAACCTCGGTCCCCGGTGCCCGGGTGCGGATCTGCGCGGCGACCTCCGCCACTTCCCAGGCCCCTGGCACAAAGACGAGGGCGTCGATGCCGGGATCGGACTGTAGCGCTTGGGCGTGAGCTGAGGCTGCCGTGGCGGCTACGTGGGTCAGGAAGGTCCGCGAGACCCCGCGGTCAGTCAATCTGGGGGCGGCAACAGGCTCCCACTGGATGAAAAGTTCGTGAAGTGCCGAGGGACAATCAATGACCGGAGCAGGGCCTGTGCCATCCGCGTTGCCGAGCAATTGAGCAAAACGTGGCGCATCAAGAGTTGCCGACATGGCGATCAGCATTAGATCCCCGCGCAGCTCATGGACCTCGCGCAGCATGCCGAGCAGCAGGTCGGTTTCCAGGCCACGTTCGTGGACCTCATCAATGATCACCGCTGCGATGCCCTCCAGCCCAGGGTCGGCCAAGAGCCGACGCAACAGGATCCCGGGGGTCACAAATTCCACGATGGTGCCCGAACCCGTGGTGTTCTCACCACGGACGGTGAATCCCACTTTCAACCCCGGCCCACTGGTATCTAGCGAGGCCAGACGTCTGGCTGCCGAGCGTGCTGCCACGCGGCGCGGTTGGGTCACGATGATGCGCACCGGGGAACCTGCCCGTGCTGCAGCAACATTGGCCACCAATGGTGGCACCAACGTGGTCTTACCCGTTCCGGGAGGTGCCTGGATCAGCGCCGTGGCGGCATCTCCCCCGGCCTGAAGTACCGCTTCCAGTTCGGGCAGCGACCCGGCAAAGACCAGCCCTGCGGAGATCTTCTCTAGATGAAAGGGCGTTATCGCTGGGGATAAAGACTTGTTGAATGCTTGCTCGCTCACCAGCCCCATTATCCAGCCTTCGGCACCACGCCGGCGCCGCGGACTCAGGGTGTTCGGCGACGCAGCGTCAGTGAACCGATAATGATGGCGCCGAAGATCCATGCGGCAATGAACCCGATGCGCACCCAGATGTATCCGGCATCTGTATCTCCGTTGGCCACGGCGGTCAAGGCATCAATAGCGTGACTCAGCGGCAACACATCCCCAATGGCTTCAAGTACCGCGGGCAGTTGCTCGCGCGGCAAGAAAATCCCACCGAGCAAGATCTGCGGGAAGACTAGGGCAGGCATAAATTGGACCACCTGGAATTCACTGTGGGCAAAGGCGCTGGCGAGCAACCCCAATGCGGTGCCCAGCAACGCGTCGGCGATGGCCACCATAAAGAGTAGGCCCACGTTGCCACTGACCTCGAGCCCCGCAACCCACACGGCGAATCCCACCGCGATCCCTGTCTGCACAATGGCCAACAGCCCGAAGGCCAGCGCATAGCCCAAAATGAAGTCGGCCTTACCCATAGGCAGTGATAGTAATCGTTCTAGGGTGCCGCTGCGCCGCTCGCGCAGGGTCGCAATGGAAGTCACGAGGAACATCACGATAAAGGGGAAGAGTGCAATCATCGCCGGGCCAATGCGCGCAAAGACCGGGGTATCGGTAAAGATCCAAGCGACCAGCCCCACGAGCAGTGCGGGGACCAACAAGAGAAGGGCCAGCGTGCGGTGGTCGTGGCGTACCTGGTTCAGTACCCGTGCTGCCGTAGCAAGGATTCTCGAGAGTTTCATGCTGTCGCCCCTGTTGCCCGGTGCTTACCTGCCGGAGGCAGCTTTGCCTCATCTGTTCCTTGTATCAAGGCCAGAAACGCGTTCTCGGCGGTGGAAGTTCCGGTGCGCTCCAATAGGTCAGCCGGGGTATCACTGGCAATAATGCGACCCTCACGCATCAAGATCAGTCGACCACAACGAGTAGCCTCATCCATCACATGGCTGGATACCAACAAGGTCACCCCTCCCGCAGCCAAGTCGGTAAAAAGTTCCCAGAGGGAAACCCGCAGCACCGGATCCAGTCCAACTGTTGGCTCATCCAAGACCAAGAGTTCGGGGTTACGCAGCAGCGCGATACCCAGTGATAGTCTGCTGCGTTGGCCTCCGGAGAGATCACGCGCCATGGAATCTGCCACCGACCCCAGATCGGTGCGTTCGATGATGTCGGGGACCTGTGAGGGGCTGGCACCCAGTATCTTGGCGAAATAGGAAAGGTTGGTCTTAACCGTGATGTCGTCGTAGATGCTTGCTTCCTGGGTCATATAGCCCACGCGGTGACGTAGCCCCACAGATCCGGCGGGCTCCCCCAGTACGGTGATTTCACCAGCGGAAATGATTTGTGTGCCCACGATCGAACGCATCAACGTTGACTTGCCACATCCGCTGGGACCCAACAATCCCACCACTTCCCCGCGTGGTACCTGTAGATCAAGGTGGGGCAACACGAGTGCCTTTCCACGTTTCACCTGAAGTCCGGCGATTGCGACCGCTGCGCTCGAGTCATCCATTCTTTGAGTGTTGACCCGCGTTCATGCCCCGTCAAGACCGAGCACCGAATGCCGGTAGGAAGGTCGCCTCCCACCTTGACCACAGGGCCATTGACTACCGCTCATATGGTGGAACCACGCATACTGGTTCAAAGGAATCTGCACGGAACAGACCCGTTCAGAATCGGGAGAACCTGATGAGCGAACTTCACTCGGAAGCAAGCGCTGCTTCCCCTACGGCGGTTCTCGTGGGCGTGATCAACCACCAGCATCCCGAGGTCTTAGATACAGCCGCAAGGCTGGCAACCACGCTCGGGCTGGACTTGGTCTGCGCCTACACCGTCACGGGATTGGATACCTCCGAGTGGCGGGAATACGGCGGCATCAACTTCGAGACACTGGAACCCGACGCGCGTGAGGAACTTGGAGTCGAACAGGTTCTCCAGCTACAAAACGCTTTGGGTGCGGCGTTGGACGAGATACCGGTGGCTTGGTCCCTGCGCATTCTGGTCGGTGATCCGGTGGCTGCCCTAGAAGAATTCGCCATCGCACTGCAATCCCCGTTTCTGGTCATCGGGTCTCCCAAGCGACGCTGCTTCGGATTCACTGTCGCTGGGCTTCAACGTTCCACGGTGGCACGGTTGTTGGCCCACCGCAGAGTTCCGGTGTTGGTTATCCCACCGGCCGAAGAACCCAAGAGCCCAGATTCCGGTTACCTGCCCTGACGGAAGTGGACTACGGGTTTACCCGCAGAAAAGGCAATAGTTGCTCCAGAATGGGTTCGGGCGGAAACAGCGTGCCTCCGTGAGTGCGGCCCGGGAGTTCCACCATTCGGGCGTTGGGCATGACCGAGGCCATGGTGCGAGAGTGGTCAATGCGTGGCACATCCCGGGTCCCGGTCATCAGCAGTGTCGGAGTAGCCAACTGCGCCAGCAGCATCTCGCTGACGGCATTTCCCGCTTCAGTGGATTCAAAGTATGCAGCCAAGGCCAAAGCATCATTGGAGGCAAAGGCCAGGCGAGTGGCCGGGTCAAGCTTGCCACCATCTGATTCCATGCCGGCAACGAAGGCATCCATGGTTCCGGTTTTTAAGGCTTCAAGATAGCCGTCAAAGAAGAGGGTACTGATGTGTTGAGCTTCGATAGCGTGTGTACCACCGAGCATCGTCAGGGAACGCACCATTGCTGGGTACTTGATCGCTAGAGACAAACCGACCCTTGAGCCAAATGAATAACCCACGATGTGCACCGATTGGTGGCCGGTGGCTTCAAGCACGGCCAGCACATCGGCGACAACCAAATCCATGGCGTAGGAAGCCGGATCGTGAGGTTTACTCGAGCGACCGTGACCGCGCAGGTCCATCCTGATGGTGTCGAATTCCGGTTCCAAGGCCTTCACATATCCCAGCCCGCGCCAGATGGAACGGGAAAGGGCAGAACCGTGCAGTAGTAAAACCGGTGGGGCACCGTTGGTACTGGTGTCGAAGTAGATAGTCTGGGCATCAACCGGGTTCACTGCAGTGGGCATATGAGTGAGCTTATGGCACAGAACCTCCCTTTACCCAAGCGAAGGAAACGCCTTGAATGATGATCTAACTCCCGTGGTTGTTGGCGGGGCACGTACTCCCTTTGGAAAATTCCGCGGATCACTTTCTTCACTCTCAGCCGTCGAGTTGGGAGCCCATGCCATTTCGGCAGCCTTGGAGCGTAGCGGGGTTTCGGTCACGGATGTTAACCACGTCATCATGGGTCAGGTCATCCTGGCCGGATCCGGCCAAGGCCCTGCGCGCCAGGCTGCGTTGAAGGCCGGCATTGGTTGGGATGTCCCCACGGTGACAATCAACAAACTTTGCCTTTCCGGACTGACGGCGGTGATTGATGCCGCCAGGATGATCCGCGCGGGAGAAGCCGACTTCATCGTTGCAGCGGGCCAAGAATCAATGACAAACGCTCCACACCTGGTGCGTGGAATGCGGTCCGGGATGATGACGGGCGACAAGATGATGGAGGATTCGCTCAACCATGACGGCCTGGCCGACCCATTCACCGGTGAGTTGATGGGTTCGGCTACAGAGACGGGCAACGCCAAACTCGGAATCAAGCGCTCGGATCAAGATGCCTTGGCGGCTAGATCGCACCGGCGAGCCGATGCTGCCCGGTCGATTTTCGAGGCCCAGATCGCACCAATCACGATTGCCCAGCGCCGAGGTGCCGACGTGGTGGTGTCTGTTGATGAAGGCGTGCGCCCCGAAACCACCGAAGAGCAGCTTTCGTCCCTGCGTCCCGCGTTTTCTAGGGATCCGGATGCCACGATCACCGCTGGTTCATCCTCGCAACTTTCGGATGGCGCGGCCGCCGTGATCATCGCATCCAAGGGCGCTGCCCGCCGAGCCGGACTGAGTTGGTTGTGCGAGATTGGGGCGCACGGGCAGACCGCTGGACCTGACGGACAACTCCATTCCCAGCCGAGCACCTCGATCCTCGCCGCGTTAGCAAAGGAAGAGCTGGCCATCCAAGATGTGGACCTCATCGAAATCAATGAAGCCTTCGCCTCGGTGGTTCTTCAGTCGGCTAAGGACTTGGGTGTGGAACCAGAGCGCATCAATCTCGAAGGCGGTGCCATTGCCCTAGGGCACCCCGTAGGTGCTTCGGGTGCGCGTCTGGTTCTTCATCAGGCAATGGAGTTGGCCAGGCGAGGTTCGGGCACTGGCGTGGTTTCGCTTTGCGGTGGCGGCGGCCAAGGTGACGCGCTCATCTTGCGCGCCTGATTTCACAAGGTACTAACTGTTCGTCTTCAGGCGACTCAAAGGTTCGCCGAATAAATTGATAGATACCTCATGAAGGTGCGAGTGATGAGAGCACCGGTCGGACTAAAGATTCCCCAGTCTTCCGACCGGTGCTCATCCTTTTAATGCTCAGGGTTGGCACCAGCTAGTGAAAACGCCACGGGTTGAGACAAGTCGCTACCCGACACGATTGCTGAATCGTTCAGCCAGTTAACGGGCCGCTGCTCCGCCGCACGATTTCATAAGACAGCGACGGCTCTAGATTCGTTCGTGCAGGCGACACGATCGGCCCACTCGACAATAAACTCCCATGGGACCAGACTGAAGGTATCGGTTGTGCTGGCCAAGAGTCCGCACGTTCTACGGATTAAGGAGCACGCGTGATGAGTGAACAACCAGTCGGCGACCAAGCAGAAGAAGCAGAAGAAGCAGAAGTACCCACCGAAAAGCCGGAGCATGTATCGAGCGAGCACGACGAGGCGCTGGTGGAGGAATGGGAAGACGAGTCTTTTCCTGCTTCGGATCCACCCTCGAATTACTGACTCAAAGCCGAATGACACCATTCGCCCAGCTTCCACACAGCTTCCCATTTTAGGCTAGTAATTACCTTCTCAAGGTGCGAGTGATGATCAGAAGAACCGGTCGCGGCGGAGTTTCACCTCCTTTGCCGTCACGACCGGTTCTTCACTTTTAACCTTTAGGACGTCCACTCGGAACCGCGTCACATTGCTGCATATTTGACCGCGCCATCGCATGCCGAAACCCAACACCGTGGACGTGACGGGAATGTGGGGCAAGAATGGGATCCGCGGACGCAATGTCATCTGTCCGCTTTCCCCACGAAATCCAGGAGAACACCCACCCCATGGCCGAAGAACTCCGGTACTCCCCCATCTCAGAAACCCACGCACCGTATCTGGCTGCAGCTGACCGTTATGAATCCACTGGCTACCGCCGCGTGGGCACCTCGGGACTTATCCTTCCCCCGATTTCCTTGGGGCTTTGGTGGAATTTCGGTGACAACCGGCCCTTCGACACCCAGCGCGAAATCCTGCGCCACGCCTTTGATCACGGCATCACCCATTTCGATCTGGCCAATAATTATGGCCCTCCGTACGGCTCTGCGGAAGAGAACTTCGGCCGGATGATGCGCACCGATTTCAAGGCCTACCGCAATGAACTCATCATTTCCTCAAAAGCCGGCTGGGACATGTGGCCGGGTCCCTACGGAAACCTGGGATCACGCAAATACATCTTGGCCTCCGCGGACGAGTCCCTAGCCCGCATGGGTCTTGACTACGTGGACATCTTCTACTCACACCGCCCTGATTTGGACACCCCCATTGAGGAGACCATCGGCGCACTTGATACCTTGGTGCGCAAAGGTAAAGCGCTCTACGTCGGAATTTCTTCCTACTCCCCCGAGCGCACGGCTCAGGCAGCAGCTGTGGCCAAGGAGTTGGGGACGCCACTGGTGATCCATCAGCCGTCGTACTCGATGCTGAACCGCTGGGTCGAGGACGGGCTTCTCAACACGCTGAGTGAACATGGCATGGGATCTATTGCCTTCACTCCATTGGCGCAGGGCTTGTTGACCAATAAGTACCTAGGCGATGATTCGGCCACTCCCGCAGGCGGTCGCAACTCCGTACAAGCGCACCTCACCGAGGAGAATTTCGCCAAGGCTCGAGCCTTGGCCGCAATTGCGGAATCCCGCGGTCAGTCGCTGGCCCAGCTGGCTATCGCCTGGCTTTTGCGTGACGGTGGAGTGAGCTCGGTGCTGATCGGAGCTTCCTCGACGGCTCAGTTGGACGAGAATCTTGGCGCGCTCACCAACACCTCGTTCACCTCCGAGGAGCTTGATTTGATCAACAAGATCACCATTCCCGAGGGCTCCAGCAACCTCTAGCCTCAGCTGACCACCGGTTAGGCAGGCGCCAGATCGACAGCCAGAAACCCTACGAACAATGATTCCGTAGGGTTTCTGGCTTTTTTCAACGAAAAACCACAAAAAGTAATTCGCTTACGGCGGATATCGTTACGATCGACGCGTGATGGCCTTCACAAATTGCCACTTTCGCGACATGATGGATGGGTACGTGGCGCGCAAGATACAGCTTTGCCGCCTAACGACCACCAGAAGGAGCATGGCCGTGACTTCCACCGCCCAGACGCCGACCGCCCCCGGATACCGAGTCCTCAATCCAGCCACCGGAGCAATTCTCGAGGAATTCGCCACGGCCACCGACACCGATATTCAGGAAGCTCTCGCCGCCGCCGAAAACGGTTATCAGGCGTGGAAGAACGTCGACATCAACGAACGTGCCAAGATCGTGGCACGCGTCGGTGAGCTATTCGCCGAACGAGCCGACGAATTGGCAGCAATCGCCACCGCGGAAATGGGTAAGCCGCTCTCCGAGTCCAAGGGTGAAGCAGAATTCTGCAAAGACATCTTCGAGTATTTCGCGACCGAGGGCCCGGGCCTAGCGGCAAACCAGGAAGTTAAGACCTTCGGCGGTGGCAAGGCCATCATTGAGCGTCTGCCCGTCGGACCATTGTTGGGCATCATGCCGTGGAACTACCCCTTCTACCAGGTCGCCCGTTTCGCGGCTCCCAACTTGATGCTGGGTAACACGATTGTGCTCAAGCATGCCGAGACTTGCCCGCGATCTGCTTTGGCCATCCAGGCAATCATGGATGATGCGGGTGTACCGGCGGGCGTGTACAACAATGTTTTCGCATCCCATGATCAGATCGCCACGATCATTGCCGACCCCCGCATCCAGGGTGTCTCGCTGACCGGGTCCGAGCGCGCCGGTGCCATTATCGGCGAGCAGGCCGGCCGAAACCTGAAAAAGGCAGTTCTGGAATTGGGCGGATCTGACCCGTACGTAATTCTCGACTCTGCCGATATCAAGGCGGATGCGGCGACCGCATGGGCGACGCGCATGGAGAACACCGGCCAGGCCTGCAACTCCAATAAGCGCATGATTGTCATGGAGGACATCTTTGATGACTTCGTCTCCGAGCTGACCGCGCTGGCTACCGATTTGGTTCCGGGAGATCCGGCCGAAGAAGTGGCTGGCACGTTCGCCCCGCTGTCCTCCCGCGCGGCGGCCGAGTCACTCGCTGCCCAGGTGAAGGACGCCGTAGACAAGGGCGCAACCCTGCACGCCGGTGGCACCCTGCATGAGGGCCCGGGCGCCTACCTCGAGCCGACCGTACTCACCGGGATCACCAAGGACATGCGTGCCTACTACGAAGAGCTCTTCGGCCCGGTAGCAGTTGTTTACAAGGTGACCTCGGATGAGGAAGCACTCGATTTGGCCAACGACACCCAGTACGGACTCGGTGGCGCTGTGTTCTCCACGGATCCAGCCCGCGCAGCCAAGGTCGCCGCCGGTCTGGAATCGGGTATGGCAAACGTCAACGCACCATCAGCAGAGGGTGCAGAGATGCCGTTTGGCGGCGTGAAGCGTTCAGGCTTCGGCCGCGAGCTTGGTCCGCTAGGCATGGATGAGTTTGTGAACAAGCGACTGTTCTACGTGGCTGGCTAATTCGAACAGCTAAGACGAAGTGGCTGCGGTTTTCATCCCCTAGGGGATGAAAACCGCAGCCACTTCTGTTATTGGGAGAACTTGGAGCGAGTCGGCACGGGTAGACCCCTACAACCCTGCCTCGGCGATATCACCACTCGTCGTATCGACCGCAGCCCTCCTTGCGTTTCTGCTACCGTCCTACATAGTCAAAATGCCATGCCTCAGCATAGGGTGATTCCTCTTCAAGGATCTTGCGGTGCACCCAGTTGTAATTCTTGGAATTCGCCTTCAGCCACTTGAAGTATTTGCCCCGGAATGAATAGTCATAGGTTTCTGGCATATCAATGGCAGTACCCCAACCATGGTTTGATGTCCCGGGGCGCGCGGCGACATATGGGCCTAGCTTTATCCAGTAGGCATCCTGAGTTGCCCGAGTTCGGTAGGCCAGGTCAATATCAATATTCTTGCCAAACTTCTTTTTGAAGGCCGCGTTAAGCCGATTCAGGTCTTTGAGCGCCGGTGACGCGATCAGTGTTTTTTCAGGATCCCACGCAATTGCAGCGAGCATCTTTTCCGGAACCTTCCCGTTCGTTTGGGCCAGTACCTGCTTTGCCGTGTATTTGCTTGGCTTCGTAGTTGCCGTCGATTTGCGGGACATCTGACTTGTTTTCATCCACCCAGTCATGCCCTGAGTATGAACAAAGATCCAACCGCTAACGGAGCCCGCAGTCTTTTCCAGCTTCAAGTCTCGATAAACCACCGAATTACGTGGGATATCGCCAATGAGGATTTTCCCGTTGACACTCTCGCGGAGGTCACCTCCAGAAACTCTGGTCCAGTATATATCGGTCAGACCTGCGCGGTTTGAGGTGTATTTTTGATCAATATAAATCTCGCGGCCTGGTTTCTGGGCAACGGTTGAAAGATATTTGCTTTGGACCCAACCAGTTTTGCCACGCCGAATGATTTGGGCAAAACCACCGGAAATTCTTTTGACAGTGAAGATCCCAGCCTTTGGGACTGTGGTCAGCACCTTAGACACTGTGTTCGCATTTTGTCGCAACTTTAGCTCGGCAGTAGTCTTGCCAAGTTCACCGGCCCTTATGGCTTTGGCGACAGTGCGCAAGTAGTCGTTAGAGGCCCACCCCGTCTTGCCTCCGTACCTCACTTGGCTCCAACCAGCATGGGTTGCGCTGACACTTAGCTCGGTGCCTTTGGGCATCACTGCGAGCTTTTTGCTCGAGGACGAAGGGGACGAGCGTAGATTCAGGTTCGTGGTGGTTTCTACCGTTCGAACTGTTGTTGCCGCCACCGTTAAACCTGACTGCAGCGTTGTTTCCTTCAACGAGGAAATCAACTCAGCGGCGTTAACGCTGCTGGAAGGAATCTGCTGCGCCTGAACAGGGTCTAAGGGCGCGAGTGCAACTATCGGTGCCACCAATAGAACCACCGCTACCCGCTTGAACCCGAGTTGCGGACGTGAACTTGACCAGATCATTTACGTTCCCCACAAGTACTATTTAGATTCATCCTGCGACTGCACATGCGCTGCCCACTAGGATGTTATTAGCCTAACCTTTTTGCAAAGTAGTAGTGTTCGGCATCCACTCCGTCATCACAGTGCATAGAGTGGAGCTGTTGCCAATTTCAAGGAGTCAATTGATGTCACCGAAGCTACGCCTGAAGAGGAAGGCGCGGCCGGATTCGGCCATGCCTTCCGAAGGTGCTGCCACCCTACCCGTCGCCGCCACACCGAGGCACACTGTCTCAGGGATGTGGATCGACCCACTTGGCCGCGTTGCCACACGTTCGGTCCAGTTACTTGTGGTTATCGTCTTGGCATCTGCGGTTGTATTTTCCTTACTAAAGCTCAGCCTCATTGCGCTGCCCATTCTGCTGGCATTGATCCTCTCCTGCGCTCTCTGGCCATTGGTACGGCTGCTGCGCAAGTTCATGTCTGCGATGTTGGCAGCATGGGTGGTCTTCCTCGGCACTCTGTTGGTTCTCGGCGGCATTGGCACTGCGCTGGTCTATTCAGTGGTGGCAGAATGGCCAACCCTTGTTGATAAGGGAGTAGAAGGATTCGGCAAGCTCCAGGGCATGCTGGATCAGCTGCCTCTCACCATCTCCAGCGATCAGGTTGACCAGGCAGTCACTCAAATCACGAGCTTCCTCACAAGCTCGCAATTTGGTGCTGGCGCGCTCAACGGGTTGTCTGCGGCCGGAAACTTCTTCACCGGTTTGGTGCTATTGCTGGTCATCTTGTTCTTCTTCCTCAAGGACGGCGACAAGATTTGGCAGTTCTTCCTCTCGTGGATGCCGGATCACCAAATGCATCGCTGGCTCTCCACCGGTGAACGCACGGTAGAGACACTCGGTGGATACATGCGCGGAACAGCGACTGTGGCGGCAGTTGACGCCATCGGCATTACTGCGGCCCTGCTGATCCTCCGCGTTCCCCTGGCCATCCCTTTGGGTGTTGTGGTGTTCATGAGCTCCTTCATTCCGTTGGTCGGAGCTACCTTCGCCGGAATTCTGGCCACGTTGATCGCTTTGGTCACCAACGGACCGCTGGTGGCCCTGATCGTCCTCGGTGCCGTGATCGTGGTAAACCAGTTGGAAGGCAACTTCCTGCAGCCAGTCGTCATGGCCCACGCATTGAACCTTCACGCCCTGGTGATCTTGTTGTCGCTGGCCGCAGGTACGGTTCTCGGCGGGCTGGTGGGCGCCATCTTGGCCGTGCCGTTGGTGGCTGTTGCCTGGTCCATCACCAAGATCTGGTCCGATCGTGATGAGCGAACCGAAACACCGGGTTCGAGCCCTTCTGGTGAAGGAAAAACTCCGGAAGAAATTCCGACTCCGGCTTCGGTAGTTCTTGAGGCCAAAACAGACCATGAATCAGCAAACGTTGGCGAGCAGCGCGAGGCTACCGCGTAGAGCTTAACCAACCACGTTGGAGTAGCTCGGAACTAGAATTCTCCGAACGCCAAAGAGGCGGTGATCAAAACGCATTGCGTTTTGATCACCGCCTCTTTCGGCTATTACCGAATACCTAAGACCCAATCTCGGTTGCGGAGCGGGCCCAACAATTCGCTTAGCCCAGATGAGTGCTGTGAACCCAGCCTTCAAGGCGACCGGCACGTACCTTAGTCCATTGCCCACGGCTGGCAATGACTTCAAGTTGCTCACCAGCAGGCAACTGAGCCAGGGCTCGATAGTTGGCCGAGGCACCACGGTACAGCGTGGTTTCGGCGACCGTAACCGGGGTCTTGGAAACCACATAACGCAATTGCAACTGGCTTGCGGGAACCCACCCAGTTTCTTGGTCCAACATGATTCTGCGCCACGGACCGAGCTTCCCATTAACCCTCACAAGGGTTCCTGGCTGGAGGATGCGCAATACGGCGAACCTGTCCCCCGCGTCCTTACGAACATTCAGGCGCACGGTGGTGGTGAATTCCGTCGGTGACATCGGTTCGATCCCGGTGGCGGGGCGACGTACGTTGATTCGCGCTAGGTAGGCGCTCGGAACCCAACCGACATCTTTTCCGGTCGAGACCTTGGCCCACGTTCCCAATTCGTCGATCTGGCGCACTTGGATGTTGGCTGCCAAGACACGCAGCACCGGGTAATTGGTACCGGATCCCTTACGGAGATTTAGATCCGCGGTACTGCGGTGGGTCGGAATGAAGTCCTCGTCCGGGATCTCGGGAGCACTTGCCGCGCTGGGACCGGCTGCGATGCTGCCGGTCACCGGTCGTACGGGGATCTGAGGCTTGGAGCGCTGGACTTCAAGGCGTTCAAGGCACTGGCTGGGGAGCCATCCAAAGGTCTGGCCGTGTTGCACGCTAGCCCATAGCCCATTGGTGCGCAGCAGGTACACCGCGGTGTTTTCAGCGATGAGGTACTGGGTGGCATAGTGCCGGCCAGCACCCTTGCGTAACTTGAGCTCGGCGGTGGTCCGGTGCGTCGGTCCTGGCGTCTCTACCGGCGCGGGAACCTGCGAGATGCGAGCTGAATCAAATTTCTTCATGCTGAGACCACTGCTGTAGCCGTGCCCACTTCGGGGTTCCGTAAAGTCAGGCGTGCACGGACTGGGGACACGTGGAATTGACCTCACTGAAAGAGTAATGGACCGGAGCATGGCTAAGTGGCTGGAACGAATTCGCAGGTCCACCGACTGTCCAGGCGCCGTGAAATACGTGGTCCGGACCCCGGCATCAAAAGATGCCTTTCCCCTATGTTAATGCACACATGACCAAGGCCCCCAGTTGCATACCGAGGGCCTTGGTCACATCGTCATCTTGCGTGCGCTTGCATGGTGGCGCGAGCAATGCGACGAGAGTCGTTTTTAGCGTGCTGACAATTCGCCGTCGAGGCGCAACAGTCCGTTGCCATCATTGTTGATCATCTTGACACGGTCAAGGATTCCACCAACGGTGGCTTCCTCTTCGACCTGCTCCTCGATGAACCAGTTCAGGAGCGGCACCGAATCAATGTCGCCCTCATTGTGTGCCAGACGGTAGAGATCTCGAATGGACTCCGAAACCTTCTTTTCGTGGCCAAGCGAAGCTTCGAAGGCTGCGGACACGGAAGATACGCTCAGCGCAGGTGCCGTGATGTCACCGATCGTCGGGTGGGCACCGCGGTCGGTCATATGGGTGGCGAACTTCTCTGCGTGTTCCAGTTCCTCAGCGGCCTGGGCGCGGAACCAGCCGGCAATACCGGGCAGGCTCAGAACGTCCATTTCAATGGCCAGCTGACGGTAAACCGTCGAAGCCTGAAGTTCCAGGGTGATTTGGTCGTTGAATGCGTCTGCGAGCTTTCCGTTGAGTTCCATAGAAAGTACGTTACCCACTCTTTAGTGCCTTGTCACCGAAGTATGGCCGTACTTACCTTGCAGTAAATATGGGCACATTACCGCTCGTAGGAAGGGCCCGTGAAGGTGATCCTCACCTATCTTCGGTAGCAAAGATTAGTCGGTGATGATGCGCTCCCCGGCGTGAATCTTGGCAACCGCTCGGTTCGCATCCCGCAGCCCCAATATCAATCCCGTGACCATGATGACCATTCCAAGGATCAACCCAATTGCCAGAACGACTTCCGACAATTCCACGGCGACTGTCGCAATCCCCGCGACGGCCATCACCACTGCGGCGCTCGCGAAGCCCCATATGCTTTTGCTGGCCGCTGCATGGTGTCCAAGAAGCCAGCACGTTTCACAATGCATCAAGGCCGTGGTGCGCAGCCCGACCCAAGGGTTCGGTTTAATGGCTCCACTTGCCACTGCTTTCATCATCCAGATCATTGCGGCCATGATGACGACCATGATCAAGGTGGTGATGAGTAATGTCAGTTGTTCGGTGTTCATGGTTTTGCGCGACCTTTACAGTTTCCTGGGTTCATGCCGGTGAAAGGCATGCGTGGTCATCATTTTTAAGGGTATGCCCACGTCCGGAAGACGGGAAAATACCTCTATTTACCGAGTCCGGCGCGACGAAGAGCTTCGGCCATAGCGGTGTTTCCGCCGGTGCTTGGCTTGGCTTCCCGCTGCGTCGCAGACTTGGCACCCCGTGCTGGGGCATTGTTGGTCCTCGGCACCCGGGGCTCGGCACCCCGCTGCGGCCGAGAGGACCGTTCGTTCCGCTCAACTTTGGCTCCTGGCTCATCATCCAGGCGAAGCGTCAGCGAGATGCGCTTTCGCGCCGGATCCACCTCAAGGACCTTGACCTTAACAACTTGGCCGGAGGTAACGATCTCGCGTGGGTCGGCGATGAACTTGTTGCTCATGGCCGAGACATGAACGAGACCATCTTGATGGACACCCACGTCCACGAACGCGCCAAAGGCAGCGACGTTGGAGACTGTTCCTTCTAGAATCATGCCAACTTCAAGATCACTGATCTTTTCCACGCCTTCCTTCAGGCTGGCGGTCTTGAAGTCGGGGCGTGGATCGCGGGCAGGACGCACCAATTCAGAGATAACGTCCTTGACGGTGGGTAGGCCAAACTGTTCTGTGACAAAGTCCCCTGCATTCAACGAACCAACGGATTGGTCTTTGGAAGCAGCGGCAGCCAGCAAGCGCTCAGCTAGCCCGTAAGCCTCCGGGTGCACAGCAGAGGCATCCAGGGGCTGCTTGCCACCGGTGATTCGTAAGAACCCGGCACACTGTTCGAAGGCCTTGGCCCCCAGACGTGGAACCTTCAGCAGGGCCCTGCGAGTGGCGAAGGGGCCGTTGGCGTTACGGTGCTCAACGATGTTCCGACTGAGCAAGGAACCAACACCTGCAACTCTCGCCAATAATGCCGGCGAAGCGGTGTTCACATCAACGCCCACGGCGTTCACGCAGTCCTCGACCACTGCGTCCAGCGAGCGGTCTAGTTTGGCAGGGGTCAAATCGTGCTGGTACTGGCCAACTCCGATGGACTTAGGTTCAATCTTGACAAGTTCGGCCAACGGGTCTTGCAGCCGGCGGGCAATCGAAACTGCTCCACGAATGGAGACATCCAGATCTGGCAGTTCGGCACTTGCCAGCGCGGACGCCGAGTACACCGAGGCACCTGCCTCCGAAACGATGACTTTGACCGGCTTGTTGGTTAGTTTGGCAATGACTTCTCCGGCCAATTTATCGGTTTCGCGGCTGGCAGTACCGTTGCCCACGGCGATGAGTTCGGTGCCATGTTTGACTGCCAGCCTGACCAACGTGGCGACGGCCGCGTCCCATTTGTTGGCTGGTGCATGGGGGTAAATAGTGGAAATGTCCACGACCTTGCCAGTAGCATCCACGACAGCGACCTTGACGCCGGTACGTAATCCCGGGTCCAGGCCTAGCACCGCACGGTTCCCGGCGGGTGCGGCGAGCAATACGTCCCGTAGGTTGGCGGCGAAGACTTTGACGCTAGCTTCCTCCGCTGCCTCGAAGAGACGGGTGCGCAGATCGGATTCTATCCGGGCCAGCAGCCGTCCGCGCCAAGCCAGTCGAACAGTTTGCGCCAGCCATTTTCCGGCCGGCGCATCAGTAGCTGCCTTGATCCCCAATGAATGGGCCACCGCGGTTTCATAGCCTCTTCGGGCCTCCGCTAAGGCTTCTTCGGAACGAGGGTCCGCCTCGGCAAGTTCCAGGGATAGTGCACCCTCACGCTCGCCGCGCAGCAGCGCCAAGATGCGGTGCGAGGGCTGTGTGGCAACGGGCTGAACGAAGTCCTCATAGTCCGAGAACTTGGCGGCTTCCGAGGCTGGAGCACCTGGGGCAATCTTCGAGGCGATTTTTCCTCGGCTCCACAGCCTTTCGCGCAACTCGGCGACTAAGACGGGATCCTGCGAAGCTCTCTCAGTGAGGATAGCTCGGGCGCCGGCTAGTGCGTCGGCTGCGGCGTTAACTTCGTACTCGGCATTCAGAAAGGTGCCAGCCAGAGATTCCGGGTCCTGTTGGGGATCGTTGATGAGCGAGTCTGCCAAGGGTTCCAGACCTGCCTCGCGGGCAATCTGGGCGCGAGTGCGTCGCTTCGATTTGTAGGGAAGGTAAAGATCTTCGAGCTCTGACTTGGTGGTGGCCGCATTGATGGCTCCCCGCAGTTCGTCAGTGAGCTTCCCTGATTCGTCGATGGACTTCAAGATCGCTTCCCTACGATCTTCTAGCTCGCGTAGGTAACGCAGGCGTTCTTCCAGCAACCGCAGCTGAATATCATCTAGCGTGCCCGTGACTTCTTTGCGATATCGAGCAATGAACGGAACCGTTGAACCGGCATCCAGCAATTCGACGGCAGCTTTCACTTGCCAGTCTGCGACAGATGCTCCCCCGGCGGATAGGTCGGTGGAAATTGTCTGGATTATTCGCATCTGACTCACTCACACTAGTTTGCCGTATTTGGCATGTCGTCTGGGCTCCCAAAGCAATATCGGTGGTTGCGTGTCGCGATGGAGCCAAAAGTGACCAGATAGAGCAATGAGGCACTTCAACCGCGATCTTTCCTTGTCCCATGATTCTCAACGTCGCTCGAAATCGGGAAGTGGCATTCTTGCCAACCCTGGATGGCCACAGCCAGTCTTTTTCGTTTTCAGACAATCTGTTGGGTGAACGTCACCTTCTAAATTGGTGGTTGCCAAACGTGACGCCGCAAGAAGTTAGAGACCGACCAGCGTTCGTGGGTTAGTTTGAACTTTTCATGTTGCAATCCCCACGGCACCTCGAATCTGGTCGGTCACTTCCCATGGATTTTCAGGAAACCAATAGATAAATGGCTGCGCCAATCGCAGCCACGGCCAACACGGCCAGGCCAATGTTTTGCCACAGTATTGGAACGAGTGGCGTCCTACCGTAATTATTGCGTTTCCCCATGACTGCCCCCAATTCTGTGTTTCCAACGAGATGTTTCATGCTTCAGACCATTCGTATCCATAAAGGTCCATGACCCGTCAAACAATGGAATCTTTTCACCCTGATGTTCACCCTTGTAGGTTTCGGGGCATCTTGGATTTGAATTAATTCCACCGGTCACGGCTTTTTCGCACTTAAGGTCGTACCATCACAACGGCCAAATTCAAGAAAACGGGGCCCAGCCTCCCAGCATCTTCACAACACCAAACAACTACGATGGATCACATGACTTTTTCACGCTCCAATAAAGCCTTGACTACATCCCTCGCCATCCTGGCTCTAGCGACTTCCGGCTGTGCAGGCATTGCCGATACAGCTTCATCGGCTGCTTCTTCCGCGGCCACGCAGTTAGCCGACGGCGCGAAGAAGGAACTCATCAAGCAGGTATGCGCTCCGATAAAAGACGGCACCGTCAATGCAGATGATCTGAAGATCGTCACATCAATGGTTGATGCGGTTCGTGAAGGCGGATTGCCCGAGGAAATTGTCAGTGCATTGGATGACGTTGCCGCTTCGGGCGACAAAGTACCTGCCGACGTCCAGGCTCGGCTTATCACGGCATGCGAAAACGCATCGGTATAGGAACCATTGGGGAAATCCAAATGCGTGCCGTTTGGAGCCGCTAGACGCACCGCTCCGCAGTTGCACTCAGTGCTGGATAGACTATCGAGGTGAAGCAGGAAACTAAGGCAGTTCGAATCGATGCATGGCTCTGGTCCATTCGGATCTTCAAGACGCGATCGGCAGCAACTACGGCCTGCCGTGCTGGCCACGTGCGTCTCAACGACAAGCCAGCCAAGGCGGCCCAAATCATCGTGTCTGGTGACACCGTCCGAGTGAGGCAATCCGGATTTGACAGAATTCTGGAGGTGACAGCCTTGATTGCCAAAAGAGTCGGCGCGGATGTTGCAGTTCGCTGCTACGTCGACCACACTCCGGTAAGACCAAAGGAATTCATTCCGCAGGTTCCGGTCCGGGATAGAGGTGCTGGACGGCCAACAAAAAAGGACCGCCGTGAGATGGAACGGCTTCGCGAACAGATGCACTGACCTGAGAGCTACGATAGGAAAGGTAACGCATCTGTGGAAGGGAATTCGCCACAACCGCAATTTAGCCTGAGGAGAAGTATGGCTCGGAATAAAAGCTGGAATGAACTTTCTGTTGTCGCTCGCTGGAGGATCGCGATGTTGGCGCTCGCACAGCTGGCTCTTCAATTCGTTGCCTTACGTGACTTGGTCAAGCGCCCAGCAGCTGATGTACGTGGTTCCAAAAGTCTCTGGGCTGCTGCAACCTTCATCAATTTCTTCGGCCCATTAGCCTACTTGGCTTTTGGTCGCGCTTGGAAAATTAAGTAAGCGTCTTTTCTCGAATGTAGGAAATTCCGGGTGGGCCTAGAACTGTGTTCTGTTTCTGGCCTCATTGTTGACCGTTCTTTGGGGGCTGGGAAGACCGAGCCTTGTCGCAGTTCTCGCGACCAGAGAAACCGGAGACATGTTGGGGATGGTACTTAGTTGCGCGTTCACCGCAATTGTTGCGCTAAGTATTGCCCAGTTCCAACTCTGGAAAGGCTGACCAAAGGATGGCCCAGCTAACGATTTACCTGTGATTAAACGGCTCGAAAATGCATCAGTCGAGATGGGACTAGAGATTCCCGACACAGAATTGGTCAGCAGTGACTGAAGGACTTCGCGTCTAAAAATGTAGGGTAAGGACGACCGGTTCTCCTCGTTTTTCTCAGTGCTGGATGTGGCTCCTGTGCAGCAATTGCAGATCTAGTACCAGAGTGGAACGATCGGTTGTCGCCGATTCTTGTGAGAGTCGCGACGTCGTCAAGGCCAGACGTTGTTGATGTGATGCTTGCGAATGCCGTACCCGATATGTGCTAAGGAGCGCTTGCGGGAAGAACCGCGCTCGGAACTTCCAGAGTTCCCGCGGCTGTGGCACTTGGATGTTCCCAACAGCCGGTGATTGCTTCTCCGATTGTCTACGGTGTTCAGGAGATTGAGGCGCTCGTCGTATCATCGCGTAACGGATAATAAGCGTTCTAGAACTGTTCAAGGTCGACTGCCCCTGACCCATATTTTCACCGAGTCAGTGATTACCGCCCAGAAATCCTGTCGGCAAAGCGGGCGATCGACGCGGTGTTTCCCCGTCCACCTGCTTCTTGCGCGTCGGCCCGGTGATACATCGCGTACATGCCTTGCACTGCCAGCCAGCGCAGTGGCTCAGGTTCCCAGCGACGTACACTGCGATTGACCCACGGCACGGACGTTTCTTTGGTGTCCTTGCCCAGGACAAGATCCGAGAGCGTGCGTCCGGCGAGGTTGGTGGCGGTGACACCAGTTCCCACATATCCCCCGGCAAAGCCGAGCCGCGTGGCTCGGTCGTAGTTAACGCTCGCCTTCCAATCACGTGGAACTCCCAATACGCCCGCCCACGCGTGATCGATCTTTGTCCCACCGACCGCGGGGAACATCTCGCGCAAGATGCGGCGTAATGTCTGAATGGTCTTCTCCTGCGTGGCGCCGTCCATGTCGGTACGCGAGCCATAACGATAGGGCACCCCGCGCCCGCCCAGAGCTATGCGCCCATCCATCGTGCGCTGAAGATACACATAGGCATGGGCCAGATCCTCGAGAGTTTCTCGGCCCTTCCATCCAATTTCTGCCCACGTTGTAGCTTCCAGTGGTTCTGTGACAATCATCGAGGAATTCATCGGCAGCCAGTCGCGGTGTGCCTGCGGCAGATTGGCGGTGAACCCTTCGGTGGCCCTCAGTATGTGCTGTGCCCGCACGACTCCGCGTTCTGTCACCGCGCTCGGTGTGCGCTTTGGTGTCCCCGCGTTGATCTGCGTGACCATGGTGTTTTCAAAAATCGTCACACCCTGGCGCTCCACTGCTTGTGCCAACCCTTGTACTAGTTTGGCCGGGTGGATGCGGGCGCAATGTGGGATAAACATGGACCCCAGGGCCCCTGCGACATGAATACGCTGGGCCGTCTGGTCCGCGGAAAGCCGAATAGCATCATCCTCCGGCCATTTCTGTTGCTCCAGTGCCAGTTCATCCAGACGGTTCAGCTGCGCGGGGTTTCGCGCCACCAGCAGCTCCCCACCCTTGTGAATGTCAGCATCGATGCCCTCGACTGCGGCAACCCGAATGACCTCGTTGATGGTCTCATTGAGCATTCTTTGGAAGTCACCCACCAGTGATCGCCCATGGGTTTTTACGTATCCGTCGCGACCGCCGGTGATGGTATTGGCCAGCCAGCCTCCATTACGCCCCGAGGCACCAAAGCCCGCGAAACGCGATTCCAGCACCGCAATGCGCAACGTCGGATCGGCTTTCGCCAGATAGTAGGCACTCCACAGCCCGGTATACCCGGCACCCACAATGGCTACGTCCACATCCAGGTCACCGGCGAGCGCTGGCCGAGGTGTTGGCAGACCGTCGGCGGCATACCAGAACGATACGTTTCCGTTAGTGGTCACGATTTCCTCATTTTCTTATTTCTAGGAAAGGTCAAGCACCGGGACATCTGCTTCAAAGCCGAAGACTGCGGCGTAGAACCCTAGCGAGGTTTCCAGCGCGTTGATGATGGTTTCCGCACGCCGGAAGCCGTGCTGCTCCCCCGCATAAAGTACATACGCATGAGGTATGCCATTGGCAGCCAGTGCGTCTGCGACCACCTGAGACTGGGCCGGAGGAACTACCTTGTCCTGATCCCCCTGGAGCAACAGCACCGGGCAACTGATATCTTCCACGTGGTTAATCGGGGCACGTTGCGCGTAGAGCTGTGCGGCCTCGGGGTAGGGCCCCACTAGGGATTCCATGTAGCGGGACTCGAAGTCGTGGGTGTCACGCACCAGTCCCACCAAGTCCGAGACTCCATAGCGCGAGATTCCGGCGGAGAACCTCTTGGTGGTGGTCAGCGCGCTCAATACCGTCCACCCACCGGCGGATCCGCCTTCGATGGCCAGTCGCTGGGGATCGGCCAGTCCCGCCGCCACCATGCCGTCGAGCACCGCGACGGTGTCCTGTACATCAACCACGCCCCATTCACCGTTGAGGCGTTGACGGTAGGCACGTCCGAAGCCCGTGGAGCCACCATAATTCACATCCACCACACCAATGCCGCGGGAGGTGTAGTAGGCAATGGACAACGAGAGTTGGGCGAAGGCTTGGGAGGTGGGCCCACCGTGGACAAAGGCAACATAGGGTGGCAGCTCCCCTTCTTGGCCCTGCAGGTCCCCCAGCTTGGGAGCATAAACGTGGGCATACACTGGTGAGCCATCTGTCGTGGTGAATTCCATGGCCTCGGCTCCGGGCAGCGCGAACGGTTCCGGCAAATCACGCAGCGCCAGAGACACATTAATCGCCTCGAGGCTTTCGAGGTTTATCAATCGCAACCCATCTCCCTGTACCAAGGAGGTGGCTGTGGCTAGGAGTTGGTTCCCACGCACGGCACAGGGCGATAGCCGTGTAAAGGGAAGCGGCAGTTCCTTCAGCTCTCCCGTAGAGACGTTCAACGATGCCAGTGCCGAACCGTGAGTACCGTGAGTGAGGAGCAAGGTGTTGGAATCCATGGCCTTGTACCAACTTTGACCCACGGTCCATAGCGGGCCGGCGAATTCCTCGGCACGTCCGCACAAGGCCCGGCGATTTCCTGTGGCGGCTGTGTATAGGTAGGGATTCCACCAGCCGCTGGAATCGGAGATGAAAACCAGTTCGTCGTCGTTGAGCCATTCGGGCTGGAGCACCGATTCGGTGGTGGATCCCGCCACCACCGAATCATTGATAGCCTTGCCCGCCTCCACGTCGGCAATGTGCAGCTCGGTGCCATCCCACGGCATCTGTGGGTGTTCCCAAGAAATCCAACTCAGGCGAGTCTTGGAGGGGTTAAGGCGAGGAGCAGCAACAAAGCGTGATGAGTGGGTGACTTCGGTGAGCTTTTGAGCATCTTGGGCGGCCGATCCATCCAGTGGCACAGCCACGATGTAGCGGCGCAGCTCGGTACGGTGATCCTCACAAATGGCCAAGACACTTCTGGGATCCGTGCCCTCAATGATTTCGGCAAAACGGAAGGCGGGATCCCCATCGGTACCGGCACTGTCCGGGGTCAGTGGGACCGGGGTGCCGCCGTCCGCACCGGCAAGATATAGGCGCTGATCCGCGAAGTTCACAAATACTAGCTTCTGGGTACCGCCCACCTGGATGGCTGCCCAGGCTGCACCCCCGTATTCGTTAACCCTGCTGCGTACGTTGAAAGGGCTAGAGACCAGTTCGCGCGGCTCTTGGTCGGTCTTCGCATCCCGTGCCAGTACCGTGAGCCGACCACCCTCAGCCGGGCGGCCTTCGAGCCACCAGATCTCTTCTCCCACGAAGGTGCCGCCACCCACGGGTGTGGTTCCGGCCGCGACGTCTTGAGCGGAAATGGGCGAGGGCCAGGAGCCATAGGGCAAACGCGTAGTCATGAAGCGATCCTAGCCTCCCGGTGCTCGGGCGTGAATGCCCGTGCGACGTGGGGTGCTGTCTCGACCCGACGTACCCTTAGCGCTCTGCTTCAGCACCAGTTGTGCTAAGAAAGTGTTAATACTCGGCGCGGCAGGCCCACTTCCGGCCGTGCACCTGTAGCTTGAATGTGACCTACAGCGCACGAGGATTGCGGGGTGGTGCCATGGCAAGGATGCCGAGGTCCATCACCACCGGCTTCCTCATGAACCCGGCGGCAGCACCGCCGCATGGCTGTTTCGGGAGACCTGCCGACCCAAAACAGCCCGGAGTCCATCAACAGATTCCAACACTCGCACCTCAGGCAACTTCGAGGGACAAGGAAGTCAATCATGCCAACTGGAAACACCCCACCGCCAACAAAAATTATCCACTCCGACCGCATCGATGATGATGGCGGAAAGCCAGCCAAATGGAAGATCGTTGGCCCCGGCTTGGTGGTCGCGGCCACCGGTGTCGGTGCCGCCGACATGGTTGCCACTCTGGTGGCCGGATCCCGCTACGGCTACGGCCTACTCTGGGCGGTGATCATCGGTGTCATTCTGAAGATCATTCTGGTCGAGGGCGCCGGCCGTTACACCCTGGCCACCGGAAAGACCATCTTTGAAGGCTGGAAGTCACTGGGCAAGTGGACCACCTGGTACTTCGGCCCCTACATCATCATCTGGGGCTTCGTCTACGGCGCCACCGCCATGTCATCGGCCGCCCTGCCGCTGGCCGCGATGTTCCCGGCGGTTGACCTGAAGATCTGGGCGGTGCTGATGGGCCTGGCCGGATTCGTCATGGTCTGGTTTGGCCGCTACGAAATTTTCGAGAAGATCACCGCCGTATTGGTGGGCATCATGTTCGTCACCGTCGTGGGTCTGGCCGTCATTGCCGTACCGAACATCCCCGAGATGTTCAAGGGGCTCATCCCCATGATCCCCTCCGGCGGTCTGGTTTACACGTTGGCCTTGGCCGGCGGCGTGGGCGGCACCATCACCCTAGCGGCCTACGGCTACTGGCTCCGTGAAAAGGGCTGGTACACGCCCAAGTGGATGAAGGTCATGCGCATTGATAACTCCATGGCGTACGTGATCACCGGAATTTTTGTCATTGCCATGCTCATTGTTGGTGCCGAGGTGGTTCGCGCCGCGGGTGTCTCACTGAGTGCCGGCGACAAGGGGCTTCTGGACCTGACGAATGTGCTGAACGAGAAGTACGGAGACGTGGTGGGTACCGGGTTCCTGATTGGTTTCTGGGCTGCTTCCTTCTCCTCAATCATTGGCGTGTGGAATGGCGTCTCGCTGATGTTCGCCGATTTCTGGGGAAACATGCGCGGCAAGGAATCGGGTCACCCCGACACCCGCGTGGGCGGCAAGTACTTCAAGTTCTACGTCCTGTGGTTGACCTTCCCGCCAATGATCCTGTTCCTGCTTGAGCAGCCGATCGGCCTGATCCTGGCTTACGGCGTGCTGGGCTCGCTATTCATGCCGTTCCTTGCGGTGACGTTGCTGGGCCTACTTAACGGCAAACGGATCCCCAAAGCTTGGTCCAACAAGTTGCATACCAACATCTTGCTGGCCATCACCGCTGCACTGTTCATTTCCCTGGGTGTCCAGCAGCTCTACAAGGCCATTTCGCCACTCTGGGGCGCCTAGCCACTCTGATTCCACCATGCTCGGGGCCCTAGACCGTATCCGGCGGTCTAGGGCCCCGAGCGTCATTCTTCTCTCGTCATTGGACAAGCACCCAAGCACGGCACAGACTTGGCCACATGAATTTCTTTGCTGTCTTTTTGCGCGGGGTCAACGTCGGTGGCGTCAAGGTCCTCATGAAGGACCTGACCACGCTGCTGCAAGACACAGGATTCGAAAGTATTCGCACCTTTCTAGCCAGTGGCAACGTGGTGCTGGCCGCCGAAGAAGCCGATCCCCTGGTCATTAAGAATCGTATTGAAGCTGCCCTGCTCGAGCACTACGGCCGAGAGATCCCGGTGATCGTGCAAGACGCTGCGCAACTGGACCATTTTGTCCAGGAGTATCCTTTTGTTCCAGCCGAAGATGGGATCGCCCGACACCGCTATCTGGTACTCACCAGCACCACAGAAGACGCGGCAGCGATCCTTAACAACGCCCCAGATCCCACGGCCACCGAACGCCTTGCCGCGCTGGGGCATGGCATCTGCTGGGAGGTCGAGCGCGGTGACAGCCTGGGTACCCCTTTGGCAAAACACTTCACCAAGGTGGCTTCCAAATTTCTAGTGACCACCCGAAATATGAATACCATCGAAAAAATTGACGCGGCCATGCGCGCAGCCAGTGCGTAACTAAGCCCGCCACAACGTGGCCATGGCGTAGTGTGCAGTTGCGTCCGACTCACCACGTGAGAAATACCAGAACGAGAGAAAGTTCCCCAAGTGACCATCCCCTTGTTCTTTGATCTATTGGGTGTTTTCTTTTTTGCCGTCTCCGGTTCCCTCTTGGCCGCCCGTCGTGGCTTCGACATTGTCGGTTCCTTCTTGCTCGCAGGCATGACCGGGTTCGGTGGCGGCATCGTGCGCGATCTAATTCTCGGCGTGGTGCCAACCGCATTTGTGAACCCGTTCTACTTCATCCCACCAGCTATAGCCACCCTGCTCGTCTACTTCGTGGCACCAGGGGTACAACGACTGGTGCGCCCGCTACTCATCTTTGACGCGGCGGGATTAGCGCTGTTCTGTACCTCGGGCACCATCAAGGCGTTGGAAGCCGGAATGAACCCCTTCTCCGCCACGCTGCTCGGCGTCACCTCGGCCGTGGGCGGCGGGTTGATCCGCGACGTCATAGCCAACAAAACCCCGTCGATCTTTGATCCGCATGACATTTACGCGGTACCGGCCATGATGGGATCCGGACTGATCGCGATGCTTTGGATGCTGGGGATTCGCGGCTGGACCTGGGAATTGGGTGTTACGGCCGTGGTCTTTGCACTGCGCATTCTGTCCCTGAAGCTGGACTGGCGGGTGCCCAAGGCCGTGGGCCCGTGGCACCACGACACTCAACTGAGGTAGGGGCTAAAGCACGCGCTCTAGTTCAATGGCGGGACTGGGCCCATTCTTGCCGTCCTCGATTTTGCGCGGCCCATTGATCATAAAAGCACCGGTGAGCATCACCAAGATGCACCCCGCAAGCATGGCAAAAGATGCGCTCCATCCACCGGTGGCATCTTTGACAATCCCAAAGAGCAACGGCACGATCGCTGCCCCCGCATAGCCGAGCCCCTGACTGAACCCGGAGAGTACCCCGGAGCCATAGGTGGTGCGTGAGCGTAGGTTCATCATCAACAGGGCGATGGCAAAGGTGCCCTGACCCAATCCGGAGAAGATAATCCACACCACGGTGTGATCGGTAGGTGATAGATAAAGCCCCAGGTGCCCCAC
Source organism: Paeniglutamicibacter terrestris (assembly GCF_012271785.1). Lineage (GTDB taxonomy): Bacteria > Actinomycetota > Actinomycetes > Actinomycetales > Micrococcaceae > Paeniglutamicibacter > Paeniglutamicibacter terrestris. The sequence continues at coordinate 357,415 of NZ_JAAWVT010000001.1, forward strand.
GATCCAGCAGCCGGTAAAGACCAATACCGCCGCCACCGGGTGGCGCAGCCGAGGCACGATCAGGGGCACCAGCAGGCTGACCGGCAGACCCAGGATGGCGAAGAGGGCAAGCATTGAACCTGCCGCCGCAGCATCCAGACCCTGGTCCCGCAGATACGGAGGCAGCCAAGTGAAGTAGACATACGTTTGTGCCGAGTTACCCGCAAGGAAAATGGCCAGTCCCCAGGCGACCGGCGACTTCCAAGGGTTAATGCGCACGGGGTGAACAGCCACCAGACCATTAACCAACGGCGTATCGGGTCGTTTGTTTTTCCGATCCCGGAACAGTTGGATACCCCACGGCACCAAGACCACTGCCGAGAGCAGAGACCACGCGGCAATCGAGGTGCGCCAATTCGTCGCAGTGGCCAGCGGGACGGAGAATTGCGGGCTCATCCAAGTGCCCACTGCCAGCATCGTGACATAACCGGAGGTCACCACTGCCAACCGATCGGGGAAGTACTTTTTGACCAAAGGAGGCAGCACCACGTTGCCCATGCCATAGCCGGCCAGGGTGATCACCGAGAGCAACAGGAAACTACTGACCTCCCCGACGGTGGCACGCAACAGCTGCCCCGCGACGGCCAATAGCACCGCGCTCAGCAGCACCTTCTCCAAGCCTAACCAGCGGATCAGCCGCGGAGTCAGCAGCCCAAAAGCGGCAAAGACTACGGGAGCCAACATGGCCAGCAATCCCGTGCTAAAGGAGGTAAAGCCAAGCTCCGGGCCGATACTCCCCAGCAGCGGCGGCACCGAGACGACAGCCGCCCGCAGGGACAGCGCCATCAGCAGGATGCCCAGCAGGGCACCAATCCGGCCTGCGATCTTTTCGCGGCGTGGAGTCAGAGACATGGGGTGTTTTAGCTACCGTTCTTGAGTCGTTCCACCTGGTCCAGCAGGTGGTCCAGATCCTTACCGAAGGTGCCGCGCGACCAGGGTCCGGGCATGGAGGACTGGTAGTAGAGGCCCTCGCCGATGAGCATGATGGTTTGAGCAGCGTATTGGTCTTTCACCTCGGTGCGGATTTGGTCCAGCCAGCTCGAATGCACCAATTCGAGCGCCTCAATCGAGGGCTCGTGGCCGGTTTGGGCCAGCCGCAAAACGGCAAGGAACAATCGATCTAGCTCCGAGCCCACCAGGGTGGAGGTGCGCACAAAATACCGTGCTGGGCCTTCTGGGGCTGATGCCATCAGTTCGAGGTCTTGTTTCACGATCGCGTGCAGGGCCTCGATCACGCCGAGGGCTAAGGCTTCCTTGGAGGCGAAATGGTAGAGCAGCCCGCCCTTAGAAACCCCTGCCTTGGCGGCGGTGGCTTCGATGGTGGCTGCGCGTTCACCGTCATCACAAAGCATCGAGGCGTAGGCATCGATGATCTTTTCCTTGGCTATTGGCGGTCGAGACATGTACTGAACCTTATCCCTTTGATGTTTGGATCGTCACATTGTAACTATACCGTCCGGACGGTACAGTTACGATTGTCAGGATCATCCTTCTCTACAGAAAACGTCACGCATCATGAGCACATCTCCCCTGAACCAGCGCCTCTCCAACCCTGTTACCGGCACCATGTACCGCCGACGGTGGGCAGCTCTTCTTGTCCTGATGTTCCCGGTGCTCCTGACCTCCATCGACAACACCGTGCTCAGCTTTGCCGTGCCAGCGCTCTCCGCCGCCCTGTCGCCCAGCGGCAACCAGCTGCTGTGGATCATCGACATCTACCCGCTGGTGTTGGCCGGGTTGCTGGTCCCCATGGGTTCACTCGGGGATAGGTTTGGACGCCGCCGATTGCTGCTGATTGGTTCCACCGGCTTTGCTGCAGTCTCCGCCGCGGCCGCCTTTGCCACCAGCGCCGATCAGCTGGTGGCGGCCCGCGCCCTGCTGGGCATCTTCGGTGCCATGCTGATGCCAGCAACGCTCTCACTGATCCGCAATATCTTCACCGATACTTTGGAACGCCGCAAGGCCATCGCCATCTGGGCCGCCGGCTTCTCCGGGGGTGCGGCGTTGGGTCCGGTGGTTGGCGGGTTCTTGCTGGAGCATTTCTGGTGGGGATCTGTCTTCCTGATCGCCGTGCCCATGCTACTGCCGCTGCTGATCCTTGCCCCCATCTTGGTACCGGAGTCCAAGGACCCGAGCCCCGGGCCCATTGACCCGATCTCCATTGGCCTGGTCATCCTGACGCTGCTGCCCATCGTGTACGGCATCAAGGAAATGACCAGCGGACACTCGCTGGTCATCCCCGTACTCGCGATCGCTCTGGGCATCGGTGCCGGCGCGGCCTTCACCCGACGTCAGTTGGCGCGCAAGAACCCCATGCTTGATGTGCGCCTGTTCAAGAACCGCAATTTCTCCGTGGCGCTTGCCGTGAACCTGATGAGCATCTTTGCCCTGGTGGGCTTCATCTACTTCATCTCCCAGCATCTGCAGTTGGTCGCCGGCTACACGCCCATGATGGCCGGGGTGCTCCTGCTTCCCGGACTGGCACTGACCGTGATCTTCGGCCTGTTGGCCGTCCGCCTAACCCGGCGCTTTGCCGTGCGCCACGTGATGGCGTGGGGTCTGGGGCTCAACGCCGCGGCCTACGGCATCGTGATGCTGACCGGGCAGTCGGGTTCCGTGCCGCTACTTATGATTGCCTTCAGCGTGCTGGGGGCCGGGGTGGGATTGAGCGAGACGCTGTCCAATGACATGGCCCTGTCCGCTGTGCCGCCGGCCCAGGCCGGGGCTGCCTCGGCAATCTCCGAGACCGCCTACGAGGTGGGATCGGTGTTGGGCACCGCGGTGCTCGGTTCGATCCTCAATGCTGTGTACCGCACCAATGTGCAGCTTCCGGAAAATCTCGGACAGGACGCCGCCGAGACGGCCAGCCAGACCCTGGGTGGGGCACACGAGATCGCCACCACGTTGAATCCGACTGCGGCTGGCAAGCTACTGGAATCGGCTGCTCATGCCTTTGATACCGGTGTGCTCTACACCGCGGCCATTGCCATGGTGTTGGCGCTGGCCTCGGCGCTGATCGTAGCGGTGGTGCTACGCCAGCGCCGCGCCGCCGTCTAGGTGTTCAGTCGGTAACCGCGCTTCACCACGGTGGAGATCAGCCGGGCGTCGGGCAGCGCCCGGCGCAGCCGGCTGACGGCCATATCCAATGCATGATCCGAGGAACCCTCGGGCAGCAATGCTGCCAGGGCGGGGCGAGCGACCACATTTCCCCCGGCCGCGAGCAGCGCCTTGAAGATGCGTAATTGCGAATCCCCCAGCTCGTATTGCCCGCCCACACCCTCAAGATGAATCGTATCCCCGCGCAATTGGCACAGTCCCAGCATCGTGACACATTCCATCGATCCGTTGGCTCCTAGATGTTCCACCAGGGTACGGATCATGGCGCCCATCCGGTGCCGCTCGGGCACCAGCGGTTCAATACCCAGAGCCCGCAGCGGTGCGGCGGTCACCGGGCCCACCGCCACGGTACACAGCGAGGACTGCAGGGCCGCCAACAGCTCATCCTTCAGGTTGTGCAACCGTGCGGCGTCCAACAGGGCATGTACCGCCGGTGCGCTGGTAAAGGTCAAGACATCCAAGGAGCCGGCGCACAGGGCGCGCACCAGCACCTCCAACTTGCTCGGATCCGCCGGTGGCACCCAGCGGTACGGGCTAATCTTCACGACCTCGGTGGCACCGGCACGCAAGAGCGCGGCGGTGGCCTCGGTATCGAAGTACCCATGGTGTTGCAAAACCACCGATTTGCCCTGCAGATCAGGGGCCAGCTCGGCCACCAAGGTCCCCGTCAGTTCGTCCGCTGCCATGGACTCGGCATCAAAGCCCAAAGCCCGGACCGCGCCCAGGGCCTTGGGACCGCGCACATGGATCTTGGCGGAGCGGAACACCTCGGCCAGCTCATCGCCCATGCCCGCGGCCTCGGCACATTCAAACCAGCGCCTAAAACCATAGGCGGTACAGACCACCACGTAGTCGGGCCGTATTTCCAGCACGCGACGGGTGCGGGCGAGTAGTTCCTCGTCCCCCTCCAACGGAGCAATGGAAAGCGTGGGGGCGTGTAATACCGTGGCCCCACGGCGTTGTAATGCCTCAATGAGTTCGGTGGAGCGGCGCTGGGAGGTCACCGCGATACGGAAACCGGAGAGCACTCCAGCCGGAACATCGATCATTTCCGGGGCGTACCCGGTCGCCAGCGCGCTCATCGCACGGCCGCCGGGAGCAATGCCGCAACATTTTCGGGCACTTCGCCCAGGGCCGCGACCCCACCGATGATGATCACCGCGGGGTTGGTGCACCCGGCACGGAGCACCGCTTCGGCCAGCGTGCCGAGGGTGGCTCGGGTGCTGCGCTGCGAATCGGTAAAACCGCGTTCAATAACTGCGGCGGGAGTGGTGGCAGCAAGTCCATGGCGCAATAGGCCCGCCGCGGTTTGCTGCAGCGTGGCCACACCCATCAGCACCACCACCGTGCCACCCATGCCGGCCAGGTGGCTCAGCTCGGTTTCGGTAAACGGATCGTGACCTGACACCACGGTGAAGGACTTGGATACTCCGCGTGCCGTTACCGGGATCCCCGAAACGCCCGGCACCGAGATCGCACTGCTGATCCCCGGGATCACCTCAACATTGACACCCGCAGCCAAGGCGGACTCGCGTTCCTCGGAACCACGACCAAAGACGTACGGATCTCCACCCTTAAGCCGCACCACGGTGGCCCCGGTACGGGCAGCTTTAATCATGCCCTCCTGGATCTGCTCCTGCGGAACCTTATGGTGCCCGGGAGCCTTGCCCACATCCACCAACTGCGCTCCGGGTGCCAATTCGGCTAAATCTTGCCCGGGACCCAGGCGGTCATGGAACACCACATCGGCCATGGCCAGGGCGTTGGTGCCACGCACCGTGAGCAGATCGGCGCTACCGGGGCCTCCCCCCACCAGAATAATTTTGCCTTCCCGTGCCGCTGCCGGCTCGCTGAGCTGCAAGATTCCGGAGTGCCGGGCCGCGGCCCGAAGCTTGGCCCAGGAGGAGGCACCGTCATCGATGGTGATCACTAACCGGATGGTTGGATCGATTCCGGTTCGATAGGAGAATTCTGAGCTGGTGTAGAGCTCTGCGACCTTCGCTCCGGCCGCCATGTAGCTGGCTACCGCGCGCCGAGCTGCCCAGGGGGCGCCGGCAATCAGGACGCCCTGACCTGCTAAATCAAGTCCCGGAATCATGATGCCACGCTCCCGGTGGCCGGAGCGCCAATAGAAATGGTAGAGCCGAGTGAGACCGGCTCGACGGGGCGGTGCTGCCCGCGCTCGGCGATATAGGTGAGATCCTCATCCTTCTGATCCGGTGCGTTCACAAAGGATCGGAAGCGGCGCAGCTTTTCCGGGTCCGCCAGGGTGGCAGCCCATTCGTCCTGGTAGTTGCCCACATGGTTTTCCATGGCCGCCTCAAGCTCCGCGCCCAGGCCGAGTGAGTCATCAACCACCACCGACTTCACGTGCTCAATTCCGCCTTCCAGATCCTCCATCCAGCGAGCGGTGCGCTGAAGTTTATCCGCGGTGCGGATGTAGTACATCAGGTACCGATCGATGTAGCGCAGCAGTGTTGCATCATCGAGCCCGCCGATCAGCAGTTGGGCGTGGGCCGGGTTGGCCCCGCCGTTACCACCCACATACAGGTTCCAGCCCTCGGCCGTGGCAATCACACCCACATCCTTGGCACGCGCCTCGGCGCATTCACGGGCACATCCGGAGACACCCATTTTGAACTTGTGTGGGGCGCGCAGCCCGCGGTAGCGCAGCTCCATCTCGATCCCCATGGCGACCGAGTCCAGCATGCCGTAGCGGCACCAGGAGGAACCAACACAGGTCTTCACGTTGCGTAGCGACTTGCCATAAGCCTGTCCGGATTCAAATCCGGCGTCCACCAACTCCTTCCAGATTTCCGGCAGTTGTTCGAGCCGGGCACCAAACATATCGATGCGCAGGCCACCGGTGAGCTTGGTATAAAGATTGTATTTTTCCGCAACCGCCGCGATCACTCCGAGTTTTTGAGGGGTGATTTCCCCGCCCGGGATGCGTGGGACCACCGAGTAGGTGCCGTCCTTTTGCATATTGGCCATGACGCGGTCGTTGGTGTCTTGGGCGCCGGCCAATCCGGCTTCCATCGGGTGACCCGAGGTTTGGGAGGCGAGCACCGAGGCGATGACCGGCTTGCAGATATCGCAACCCGAACCCTTGCCGAAGCGCTCCATGATGGCCGGGTAGCTGTGCAGCCCGGCAACCTGGACCGCTTCGAAGAGCTCGGAACGGGAGAGTTCAAAGTGCTCGCACATGGCGGTGGAGACGACGACGCCGTTTTTGGTCATCTGCGATTCCATGAGCTTTTTGAGCATCGGCACGCAGGAGCCGCACTGGGTTCCGGCGCGGGTGCAGGTTTTCAGTGTTGCTAAATCGTTCACCGGTTCGCTGCCCTCACAGGACCCGCAACCACCCACCGCGTCCTTGATGGCACCAACCGAGACACTATTACAGGAGCAGAGCACCGCGTCATCGGGCAGATCCCCATCGGGCACCTCCCCGCCGAGCGCACTGAGGTAGGCGCCGGCCTCGGCGGGCAGTTCGCGGCCCAGCAGCGGGCGCAGCGCCTGGTACGGGCTGGCGTCTCCCACAAAGATGCCACCGAGCAAAACCTTGGCATCGGAGGAAACCACGATCTTTTGGTACAGGCCGCGGGCCGCGTCGGCGTACACGACCTCCAGGGAGCCCTCGGTGCGGGCGAACCCGTCACCGAAGCTGGCAACATCCACACCGGAAAGCTTCAGTTTGGTGGCAGTATCAAAGCCGGTGAAGGCTGCCTCCCCACCCTGGAGGTGAGCCGCGAGTACCTCGGCCATGGCGTTGGCCGGGGCCACCAGGCCGATGCACATTCCAGCAAAGTTGGCGACCTCGCCGATGGCCCAGATATGTGGGACAGCGGTGGCGCAGTGCTCGTCGATTTCGATCCCGCCGCGCGGACCAATACCAAAGACCGGTGCGTGGGCGCCGGTGTCCTGAATCATCTGGTTGTAGTTCCGGGCCAGTTCATCACGCGGACGCACACCGATGGACACGATCACCATGTCGGCCGGGATGTGGTTCTCGTCGGCCATCAGGACGCCGGTGACCCGACAAACGCCGTCCACCGATTCGGTGGTGACTTCCTTGGGGAAGACTCCACCGTGAACCTTAAATCCGGTCTGTGCGATCAGTCGGCCCATGGCCTGGCCGGCACCCTCATCCAGCTGGGTGCCCATCAGCCATTTGCCGCCGTCAATGACCACTGCCTCGGCGCCCAAGGATTGGGATCCGGCTGCGGCTTCGAGTCCCAGCAGTCCGCCACCGATGGTGGCGACTACCGGCTTGCGGCCCAGCTGGGCGGCGAGGTGCTGGATGCCGGCATTGATGGCCCAGACATCTTCGAGTGTGCGGTACACGTGGGTGTGTTCATTGCCCGGGATCGGCAGGGTTGCGGCATTTGATCCGGTGGCCAGCACCAGTTCGTCGTAGGCGAAGCTGCGCCCGTCGTGCGTGATGACCAGCTGGTTGATGCTGTCCAGTGTTTTCACGCCGGCATTCGTCACCAGCGTGACGTTTTCTTGGGCCCACAGTCCCGGGTCGCCCAGGGTGAGGTCCACGGAGGTATTAGTCAGGGCCTTGGTCAGGGCAACACGGTCATAGGGAACGTGTGCTTCCTCGGTCAGTACGGTGATGTCGAGATTGCTTGGTTCACGTTTTGCCATGGCTTCGGTGAAGCGATGTGCGGCTGGACCGCCACCGATGACTACGATGCGGCGTATGCCGTTTCCTGTACCCATGTCTGTTACCCGACTTTCACTCTTGCGCTGGTGACGCTTGCTTGATTGTCTTCAGCCTAGGAAACGCGCTTTGCCTACCAATTTCCCTTTTGTTTCATTCGTGACAACTCTCTATCCCCCGCGCATACCGCCTCGTGAGGATCGAGAAACACGTTCGAAACAGAGGGAAAGACCATTGCTTGCGCCGTGGCTGTTTTTGATGACTCAGCGAAGTTCACATCCCCACGGCCGCACCCGTGAGCCGGGGTTTACGCATCGGCAATATCTGACCCGCACCGCTGTAACACGTGCCTGACAAGCTCAATTCATCGAACAAACACCCCGATGAAAGGACAAGCGATGAGTGCATCAGTTCAAGAAACCACGCTCGAAAGCACCACGTCCATGGTGGCCGTCTGCACCACCGGCGACCTCGAACCGGGGTGGGGTGAAGCAGCATGGGTCAACGGCACACAGGTCGCCATGTACCGCACCGAGTCCAACCAGTTTTATGCCACTTCCCACCACTGCCCGGGGTCCGGTGCCAAGGTCATGGCCCGCGGCATCCTCGGAGATAAGACGATCGGCGGCACTCGCGTTCCCACGATCGCCTGCCCGCTGCACAAGGAGGTGTACCGCCTGGACACCGGTGCATGCCTCAGCGCAAACGGCGTCGCATTGCCCATCTTCGCCGTGCACAACCTGGATGACACCCTCTGGATGGAGACCGGATCATGAGCATCGACGCCGCACCCCGTGCTCACACGCTGCTTTCACCACGCCTTGAACATTCGGCCTGGCTCGGCTGGGTAGAGGCAGATCCCTATCCCGAACTAGTGGCCGTATCCCACGGGACCGATAGCCCCAGCGGACGCGCAGCCATTCTCTCCTTAGTAAATGAGGTGGCCAGGGCCCTTGATGGCATCAGGGTGCACGGCGCATTTGTTGATGTGCAGGAACCACGGGTTGAGACCCTACTGGCCTCCTCCACTCTTGGCACCGAACATCGAGCCGCCATCATTCCTCTGCTGTTATCTGCCGGCACCCACGCCTCAAAAGATTTGACTGCCGCAGCTGCCCTACGTGCCGGAACCACGGTGGCCGCCCCATTGGGCCCGGATGCTTCGATTGCTGCACTGATGCACCGGCGACTAACAGAGGCGGGCTGGATGCCGGGGGAAGCCGTCATCATGGCCTGCGCCGGAACCACCGATCCACAAGGGACCAAGGATTGCCGTTATATGGCTCAACTGTTGGCGGGCAGTTTGCAGGTTCCGGTAACTGTTGCTTACATCTCAGCTGAGGAACCTCGGCTAGAGGATGCTCTCGCCTATGCCCGAACACACAATCCGGGGCGGCGCACCGTGGTGGCAAGTTACCTGCTGGCGCCGGGATATTTCGCCCGTTTGGCGGGCCTAAGCGCCCCTGACGTGCTGAGCGCTCCCCTTTTGGCTCCCACACAATCTCCTCCTAGGGAGCTGGTGGATATCGTTATTAGCCGGTACCACCAGTCAACTCGGAGGTAAACAATCGGGGTATTTGCGGCAAACATTGCTCCAAAAGTACCCCGATGGTAGCAACCGGGCGCTAAGTAGCGTACCGTAGAGCTTGTAGTTCTAGTTTTTCTCGCAGTAAAGCAGTGCAAATACCCCGTTGCCGGGGCGAGTACCTTTCTGAACCGCGTTGAATCACGTAGCTGCAAGTGAATTCCACAGTGGAGTTCGCTCCCCTACGTCCCATTTCAGGACAGTCTCGAAAGGACACCCCCATCATGGCAACAGGTACCGTTAAGTGGTTCAACGCCGAAAAGGGCTTCGGCTTCATCGCTCCGGACGACAACTCGGATGATGTCTTTGCACACTACTCCGCCATTCAGTCGAACGGCTTCCGCTCGCTCGAAGAGGGCCAGCGCGTAGAGTTCGAAGTTACCCAGGGCCAGAAGGGCCTGCAGGCCACCGATATCCGCGCTGTCTAAGCTCCGGATCATCACCTGCAGCTTCTAGCTGACTGATATGAGCGCTTCTCCTTCGGGAGAGGCGCTCATGTTATTTAAGTCCCGTTTACCAACTGTAGGAACCGTGTTTCACGTCCTTTCTCTCCACATGGAAGATGAAGAGCTGGGACCCCTGCGGCGCCAAAATTACCGTCCATTCCTCCACGGCCCGCGGCGTCGGCTCCCCGTCGTTAACCCGGCGCACAATCAGATTCAAGAAGGCACCCTCCGCTGACCGCGAGCCCTGCTGCAACACCATCAATTCACGCTTCACATCACTGGCCTGCCCCTGAGCGCGCGCCGTCTGAAGGTTAAGCAGATTTTCCTTGATGATTGTTCTTTGGAATGCCGCCGTGGTTGGATCCCCACCGCCGGCCACTAGCGTGCCGGCGTGCATCGCGCCAATGACCTGCGCCAGATCCGCTAGACAATGATCGGGCACAGAGGAATCCACCCATTGCGGTTCATTGGTCAGCATGGCGCTTCCGGCATTCACCCACTGATCCACCGCGGCCAACAGATCTGCGGCCAGCTGCGCTTCGCTGCCCTCCCCCAGTCTCACCGACTCGGCCAGGGCCCCACTGTGTGGGCAATCTGCTGGCAGCTGCAGCAACGGATTCGGGGCCGTGCGGGTGGCTGGCGCCGGATCGGGCGGATCCGGAACCAACTCGGTACAGCCACTCAGGGCGCTGGCTAGCAAGCTACCGACCAGCAATGCGGCCAACTGCTTCATACTCCCTGATGCTACGCGTGCAGCGGCCTGCGGAGTGTGCTCCTAGCCACTGACGGGAATGAATCACCGTGCAGGCTAGTTGCCGATGATGTGAGCATTCCTTTGTCGATCCTTGATCTTGCCCCTATCCGCCGTGGCGGTACCGCCGCACAAACCTTCGCCGAGAGCGTTGAACTGGCGCAAACCGCGGAAGCGGTAGGTTACCAACGCGTCTGGTACGCCGAGCACCACAACATGAGTTCCATCGCCTCCTCGGCGACGGCCGTACTCATCGGACACATCGCGCACCACACCAAGACCATTCGTCTGGGTGCCGGCGGCGTCATGCTGCCCAACCACTCCCCGCTGGTGATCGCCGAGCAGTTTGGCACCCTGGAAACGCTTTTCCCCGGACGCATCGATCTGGGCCTGGGACGCGCGCCCGGCACCGACCAGGCAACGTTTAGGGCCATGCGCCGGGACCCTGCGGCCTCCGACGCCTTCCCACACGATGTCCTTGAACTCCAGGCCTTCCTCGGGGATGCTTCGCGCATCGAGGGTATTCACGCCTACCCGGGACGCAATACCAACGTCCCGCTGTACATCTTGGGTTCAAGCCTCTTCGGCGCCCGGCTGGCCGCTCAATTCGGTCTGCCGTATTCCTTTGCCTCGCACTTTGCCCCCGACGCACTCATCCAGGCCGTCTCGGTCTACCGCGAAGAGTTCCGTCCGTCCGAGTTCTTGGCCGAACCCCATGTGATTGCGGGCGTTGGTGTGGTCGCCGCATCCACCAATGCGCAGGCCCACACCATCATGGAGCAGGTCCGCCGCGACCGCATCCGGATGTTCCTGGGACGAAACCGGGAAACCGAATTCACCGATGCCGAGGTGGAAATGCTGCTCGACTCCTCCCATGGGGAATCGATCATGAAGATGCTCAAGTACACGGCCGTCGGCGACGAGGCCACCGTTGGTGCCTACCTCGAAGAATTCGCTCGCACCGCAGGCGCCGATGAACTGATCACCGTGCACAATTCCAGCAGCGCCGCCGAGCGTCTGGAATCCGTGAAGATCACCGCGAAGGCCATGAAGCTGGCCAGCTAACACGCGGATCACAAGTGATGGCCGCCGGGGATACCCCGGCGGCCATCACTGTTTCAACGGCCAGTCATCATCCAGCGCCATGCTCAGCCGGATCAGGAGCATGCCAGCCGCGGCAAGAAGTGGCGAACGCGCAACCCTTGGGGTGAAGAAGCGTGCCGCAATATCACTATCCATCCCTTGAGCCTACGCCCAACGAAGGCACGATCCCGCGTCCAAAAAATGCCCATTCCCATAGACCCGGATGGGACATAGGCTGTAATCAATCGGGGTTCATCCGAATATCCCGTCCCATGGCAAAGTGAGGGTTAACGATGAGCAGTACCTTTGACGATACGGTCTTCGACGAGCCGCTTGATGATGACATGTTCGAGCCCGGTGATGGTCGAGATGGGCAACCCTATGAAGGCTCCTCCGATAGTCCCGAGTCCATGACGGCCCTCGACCCGCTGCGCAAACACCTTTATCTCCTGGATGATGACCTCACCGCCGAAGACGAAGACAGTGATGAAGAAACGGTTGAGCAAGAGTGGACCGACGACGAAATCTCGGAAGAAGAAAACCAATAGCCGCTTGAGCCATAGGATGGGAAGCGGAGCGTAACCGATCCGGTCGCGCTCCCTTTCCTTTTTTTTGGACGGCACGGGAGTTTCAGTGGTCAATCCGGTTCATCTGCGCACGCTGATCGAAGTGGTGAAGCACAAGTCATTTGCTTCAGCCTCGCTCGCCTTGGGTTACACGCCCTCGGCCGTCTCCCAGCAGATGTCGGCTCTTGAACGCGACACCGGAACCACGCTTTTTGCGCGTGGGGCTAAGAGCATTGACCCCACTCCCGCCGCTCTGACCATGATCCGTCATGCCCGGCGAGTCCTCACCGATATCGACACGCTCATGGCGGCGACGGCCACCCCCGATTTGGACGCCAGTGGCAAGCCACTGCAGGAACTGAACCTCGGGATCTTCCCCTCGCTGGCTACCTATGCGCTACCTCGACTGCTGGGATCGGCCGATTGGGACAAGCTCGGCATAGCCCTGCGGGTGAATGTGGGCGAACCTCAACTCACCATCGGCGGACTGCGTCGGGACGGCGATCTAGATGTTGCCCTAATCTTCCAGGTGGGCCAGGGCGGGCTGGCCTGGCCGGCACAGTTGCAACGCCAATGGCTCGGGGACGATCCGTTCCGGGTGGTGGTTCCGGCCTCATGGAAGCTTGATGGCTCCTCGATTTTCAGCGCCGACCAGCTGGCGGACATGCCCTGGATCATCCACCACCCCGGCACCTCCGATGCAACGGTGATCTCGCGATTGTTTGACGCGGTTAATCTCCACCCACGCGTGGTGGCACATAGCGATGACTTTAATGCTTCCCTGCAGATGGCTGCCGCCGGGCTCGGAGCTGCCTTGGTTCCCCAATTGGCCATGGCCCAGGCGCCAGCCGGCATTCAAGTCATCGATGCACCGGAAATACGCCTCGCCCGCAGCATTTTCGCCCTGCGCCCCGAGACGCGAGAAAACCCGAAGGTTGGCGTCTTCATGGATCGCCTGGCCGGAGTCTTGGCCGAGCTAGAGATCGCCCCAACCAAGAACTAGAGACTGCGCCGTGGAGTAGGCTTCGTTAGCTATTGCCGCTGACAGTACTGGTGCTCACCGAGACGACAGCCCCATTTGTGGTGCGCACGCCGCTGGTATTGCCCACTGCGCGATTGTCCAAGATCTTGGATCCCGAAACCTTCATTGTGGCCGAACCGGACGCGGCAATGCCACCGGTGAACGTGGTCGGCTTGTACCCCGCCCAGCCATTGGCACTGATTTCCGTGCTCTTGATGATCGAGTTCTTCCCGGTGGAGCCGGTGATTCCCGACTGCCCGTTGAGCCGGACCAAGGAGCCGCTGATCGTGGTGGATTGTCCGTTGCTCTGCACGCCAATGCCGTGATTCCAGGCGACGGTCGAGGCATACAGCGTTGAGTGGGCACCCTTAAGCCACAGTGCACCGGTGTTGCTCGGATTTGCGTAGCCAATGATGTACACATTGCCCAGCTTGGACCAGGTGCCCAGATTCACCGAACGGGTGGCCGAGGCCATGGTGTATTTGTTGGTGGTGCTGCTGGCCTTGGTCGTATAGATGGATCGGTTCTTGTGATCAATCCAGTAGGTTCCGCCCACCACCGCGGCCTTGCTGGTGACCCTTTTGAGGGCTGCCCCATTGGCATAAAGTATCTGGGTGCTATTGCAGAGGTTGCCGGTGGTGCAGGCCAGCCCGGTTGGTGCCGTGGCCGGAATCTTGGTGGAGTAGATCCGCTGCAGGGTTCCGGAGACGGTGGTGCTGACCGCGACGGTTCCGTCCAAACGAGTGTTGGATCGCGTATTACCCGCCAGGGACTGGCGAGGCTTAAGCGTGAGGTTGTTCGGCTTGTGAGTTCCGGCGTCCAAGCAGATCACCGCTCCCTCGACGGCAGCCGAAACCGCCGTGGCCAGGTTGGCCCCGACCTTCACCGTGGTGGTGCAGAAGTTTCTCGGATTGATGGTTGTTGCTACCGGGGCGGCCACGATCGGTTTGATGCTGGTGATCCACGCCGAGAACGCACCAACACCGGTGCTCGAGCCGCGGAAGGCGTTGCCGGTCAGGGTTTTGCTGAGGCCGGTTGAGGACTTTGCCGTCGCCGATTTAATCGTCAGATCCGCGGACTTGGTGAAGGCTACCGAGGCCACTTCCTTGAGTCCAAAGACCTGGGCCAACTTCGCCTGGGTGATTTTTTGACTCCAGGTCTTGTACGGGTTGTTCGCGTTGGTCTTCAGTGACCAGGGATCACTCCGTGAGCGCAGGTACGGGAATGGAGTTGACCAGACATCTTCGCTGTTTCGGGTGGCCCCTCCGCTTGAGGAGAAGTACAGGGTATCGGCAAGTCGCCCGGCGTACATGACGACCTTCCCGGTGGCCGGAACACCGGTGGAGGTACGCGTGAGGGTGGCGTCAACTGCCGCCTTCCATTTGGCTCCGTAACCGAGCTGTTCGTTCTCTTTCACAAATCCGGTGAACTTCTGATCCAGCGTCTCATCGGTGACGTTGCAGTCACAGGAGGACTTGAGCGTATTCACCTTGCGCATCGCGTAGGTTCGTCCGGCCATGGCCTGGGCTTGGAGCACCGCCGAGGGCCAAGATGAGGGAACCTCGGCCAGACCATAGAGATACTCATCGTTGAGCCGCAAGGAGGTCACCAGATTGACCTGATCGCTGAGTATCCCGGCTTCCAGCACGCCATGGCGGTAGATCCCGGGTGAGGTGGATTCGGCGTTGGACTTGTTGATCAAGAGGGTTGCCGCGGTAGATGCGGGCCAGGCCCGGGTGCCTTCCCATTGGATGCGCAATTTCCCGGTGACCAAGTTGGCTTGCGGGGCAGGGTTTATGTCCCTGACCCCGTCTTTGTTCAGGTCGCGTGCAATGACGTCGTATCCGGCCGGGGTCTTAAACGTATAGCTCAGCGAGGTGCCGCTACGGGAGAAGGACAGTGTGGAACCCGCCGCCCCCGTGTAAGTCTTTTTGGCCGTCGGATCAATCACGCGCATTTTTCCGCCGGCAACGCTCAGCGAGCTGGTCGCTGACTTGAGCAGTTGCACACGGATGTCACTGGCTGCCGAGCTGGTGCTGGCCGTGACGGTGGCCGGGTTGTAGTAGTACTGCAGGATGGAGGTGGCGCTTTTGCCTTCCTCGGCCATGGAGCGGGCGCCGTATTGACTCATCCCTACCCCGTGCCCCCAGCCGGAACCTGCGAGGGTGAAGTCCCCCGGCTTGGGCGCCGGTAGCCAGTAGCTGGTGCCGTTGCTGCGTGCACCCAGAATGCCACCGGTGAAGGCCTGCCGGGTGTCGGCTCCGTAGCTGTACTGTTCGGCCGTCGGGTAGCCGAACCTACCGTTTTCCCAGCCGGTGTCCGCCCACGCCTGGGCCAACGCATTGCGGACCGTCAAGGCCTTACGAGTATCGGAATACACCACAATTCCGTCGCCGTGCGAACGCCACAGTCGCCCGTCCTTCAGCTTCCCGGTGGTGGCGTCGGCGCCGCCAAGGCTTATGGCGGCCTTAGCCAGGTATGTCGCATTGGACTCGGCGATAGGTGCGGCCGGCACCATCGTGGTGATCGAGGGAGCTGCCGCGGCCGCGGTTCCGGGAATCAGCACGCCGACGAACAAGGTGGCAGCAAGCATCAGGGCGGTAGGTCTCATCGGTTTCCTTGGGGCGGCGCGACGGCGTTGTCCGGTTACACCCGGGGCCATGAAATCTGATCATACTTCAGCTGCATTAACTCGGCAGCAGTTTCGCCTCACCCGGTGGTGCACGATATCTTGGCACCAGCACCTTTCACGCCATCAAACAGGAGTTTTGTCATCTCGTCCATCATCACCGCTTCCACCCATGGCTCGCTGGGTCTGGTGATGTTGCGCCGCCCCGAGGCCATCAATGCCCTCACCCTGGGCATGCTGGAAGACCTCACTCGGATCTTCACGGACTTTAGATCCGATACCAAAATCTCCATGGTCATCCTGCAGGGTGCGGGGGCACGCGGATTTTGTGCCGGTGGGGACATCAAGGACTTTCACGCAGCGGTCAGCAGCGGGGAACACCAACGCTTCCTAGAGTTACTGAGACTCGAATTTGCCCTTGATGAGATGATCGCCAACTATCCCAAACCGGTGATCACCATGGTCCATGGCCTGTGTATGGGCGGCGGGATCGGCCTGGCCTCCCATGCTTCGATCCGCATCACCACACCAGAGGCTCGTTTTGCCTTGCCCGAGGCGCGCATCGGATACTCTCCCGATGTGGGATCCACCCTGCTGATGGCCAGGGCCCCGGGGCACGTGGGTGAATACTTGGCCCTGACCGGGACCAGCTTCACCGGTGCCGACGCGGTAGAACTGGGTTTTGCCGACATGATGGTGAGCCAAGATCGCTTCGAGGAAATCTTTGAGGCACTACCCGACTTCGATTCGATGCCCGCGGCGGAAATCGCCGCTGGCATCGAGGTACTTTTTGGCTTCTTTGCCGCTTCCCCGCTCGCCAGCCAACAGCCGTGGATTGATGCTGCCTTCTGCGCACCCACCGTTCCGGAGATCATTCAGCGGCTTTCGACGATGCGCCATCCGGCCGCCGCAGAGGCGCTTGCTGCCATTCAGGCCAACTCCCCCACCTCGCTGCACTGCGCGCTGGGCGCCGTGCGGGCAGCACGCACCGAGGATCATCTGCGCTCGGCACTGGATCGTGAACTGCGGGTGGCCGAATACTTGATGTACCGCGGGGATTTGACCGAGGGCATCCGCGCCCAGGTCATCGACAAGGACCGCTCACCACGCTGGAGTCCACTGACTGTAGATCCGGCCACCGAGCGGGAGATTGCAGCGCTGATCACCGTGGAGCAATAGCGCTGCTGAAGTCTTGTCCTGCCTCACTGCCCCAGTAGCATGTGAGTCCGCGGCCACGGAAGGCAATGTTTCTTACCTCTATCAACGAGCTGAGCGAAGTGTCGCAGGGCAGTGCCCTACGCAAAAAGATGCTGCTCTCCGAAGCTGAATCCGAAGCATTCCTGCTCTTCCTCCTTCATGACGGATTCGCTCGGCTGCGCTAGCACTGGACCCACGAGCGCACCGTGGTTTAGGACCGGCACGCCGCAGTGTCCCTTAGAGACGACAGAACACGCGTTTCGGCGGTGGTTACCCGACCCTCCGGCCAGCGAGACGGCC
Organism: Paeniglutamicibacter terrestris; assembly: GCF_012271785.1. Lineage (GTDB taxonomy): Bacteria > Actinomycetota > Actinomycetes > Actinomycetales > Micrococcaceae > Paeniglutamicibacter > Paeniglutamicibacter terrestris. The sequence continues at coordinate 374,818 of NZ_JAAWVT010000001.1, forward strand.
GCCACCGTCATGACCCAAAAACGCAAGGACCGCTGATCCGGGATTTTCCCGAACTCAGCGGCCCCCTGCATCTAAATAAAATCCGGGCTAACCGAACTTGTATTGGCTTTGGCCGAAGCGGGTGGAACCTACAACGGCCAGTTGTTGTTTCCGCCCAAGGTCTTAACGATGCCAGCGCTCTGCGCCGAACCGCTATCGGGCTGCACAACGCCGGCGGAACCGCCAACGACCACTGCCCCGGCAAGCAGCATTGCGGCAAGGGCCGAACCCAAGATCTTCTTCATATATTCTCCATCTCAATCAATATTCGGGCGAGTGATCGGGGCAATGCCCGTAATGCCCGCACCCTAAACGGATCGGCAACCCCAAAGAGCTATGCTAATGCTCACCTGTGCTCACCTGTGCTCATCCGAGTGAATTCGTCATAGAAATTTTCCGTGTCACCTGCCCTTTAGTCTATTCTCGGACTTTCGGCGGACGGGAATTCTGACGTTGTCCATCGCCGCATGGAGCATAATTGAGGGCATGCCCCACCGTTCACTCGAATTCCTTGCCGCCAAGGCGGAAGCGCACCACCGCAGGATCCGGACTTCAGGAGATCAGCAGCAGGTGCTGGAAGCAGCCAGGGCGTGTGCCCGCATCTACGGGGAACTGGGAGATGAAGCAAAGGAATCCGACTTTCTTTACGACTTGGGAAAAAGCCAGATCCTTACCGGTGCGTATGCGGCGGCTTTCCAAACCGCCGAAAACCTCATGGCTTTCGCGCGGATGCAAAGCGACCTGGTATTCAAGGTCCAGGTCCTGATCCTGCGTGCGGCGGCCCTGCGCAACCAGTCCCGGCACGAAGAAGCCGTAGAAACCGCACGCCGGGCCCTTGCTGTCATGTCAGAAGTCCAAGATAGCGACCATGCCCGCGCCGAGGCCTACCAGGGAATCATTGCGTGTTTGGTTGAGGCGGACAAGGCTGACGAGGCCTGGGCCATCCACAGCCGGTTGTCCGACACGTTGGAACACGTTGAGGACACTTTGCTGGCCGGTCAGGGTTTTTGGACACTTGGCAACCTCGCGTTCGCGAAGGCTCATGTCGCCGAGGGATTCGCCTATCACCAGCGCGCGGCCGACCAACTGCAACAGATCAACGACATCCATATGTGGGCCCGGTTCAACAATGCGAGCGCCGATGTGCAATTGCAGGCTGGAGTTGCCAACCAAAGCACCGAGGACTGCATTGTCCGTGCCCAACTGGCCTACGACATCATCGGAGGCAGCGCCGTGGAACTCCTGGGCTTGGCCGGAACCCGGGCACGATGGTACGTGGCAAACGGTGATCTTGAAGAGGCGTCCTCCTTGTTGGAGAAGGCACTGGCCGATGCCTACGGCTGCGGTGCCCCTGAGGACGCGACGGTGCACCTCTTATGGTCACAAATACTCGACGCTTTGGGGTACACCGACGAAGCTCGCCGGGAACGCGACCACGCTGCCCGGATCGAAAAGACAGCTGAGCACTGACCCGGCGCCGTGCCAGGTCAGCCTACGAAGCCTTCTTGGATTCCTTGAGGATGGTCTTAACCTGCTCGTTGCTCAGACGAGACCACGGTGAATCGACGGCGCCTTGCACCGCGGCGTCTGGACTCTGCGCCTGGTTCCACCATTTGGCCTCAAAAATCCGACCGTCGAAAACGATCCGATCGCCCTTTTCATAGACCTTTCCGGCCGCCCATGCCGGGTACGTTCCTGCCGGCACCTTAACAGTTTCCTCCGGCTTGTCGCCGGGAAGTACCGGTCCGATTAGCGTCCAGGCGGTCGCGCGCGCATCACTGGCCGGCAGATCCGGAGCTTCTCCCTGGGTCCACCATTTTGCTTCGTAGACATTGCCGCGCCATACGAGGCGTTCCGACTTTGGGTAGGCGGCTTCGGCGTTCCATACCGGGTAAGGACTCTTCTCGGGGTCATCGACGATGGCCGTCTCGGCGGGGGCTTGAATGGGTGACGGGTTTGCCTTCGCCGGGGCGCCGGCGGAGTCTAGATCGGCAGCGAGCAGGCTGGCGAAAGCTCCATCATCCTGACTGGTTCCGCTGCAGTTGTTCGATACCCTTTGCAGGTCCGGGAAGTTGGGCCCGCAGTCCGCGTCCCTGTTCGCTGACCACATCGAAATCCGGCCTACGCCAGTGGCGACAGCAAAATCCTTCAATGCCTTGGCATCATCCAACGTGAATACCTCGCCAATTAGGTCATTCTGGCCGATCATCGGTGTGAGACCGATCTTCGCCCACAGTGTTTGGTCCCCCATCTCTCGCCCCAACTGGCCGAACAGCGCCTTGAGCTGTGCGTGGGCGCTGCGTGCGCCCTGCTCCGATGCCGCTGCCATGCTGTCGCCCGCGGCGCGCGTAGCCCCAAAGTTCATCGTCATTAAGTTCACTCCCGCCAGGTCCACACCACCTTCAAGGAGCCGCTTGACTTCGCCGAGGCCGGACTCGGTCAGACCTCTGGTATCGACGGGAAGGGTCACCCAGACTTCCAAGGGCTTCCCTGCGTCCTTGGCACGGGTTTGAAGGGCAGTCACCGCAGAAGCACGCCGGAGGGAAGCTGTGGAATCCTCGAGGTCGTTTCCCTCGACATCCAGATCGAGCGTGCTGGAATCGTATCGCTGAAGGAACGACTCATATCCGGCGATGATCTTCTCTTCGTCGGTGCAGGCGGTGGAGAGTTCGTCGTTGTTCAACCCACCGGTGGAAATAACGATCTCTCCGCCTTGTTCACGCACCCGAGCCACCTTGCGGTCCAGGTCGAACGTCTCATTGGCACTGTCCATGGAGTAGTAACCACCCCAGGAGTTCACGCATGGGTCCTTAGGATCCGCCACGGCGAACCCGAGGACAACTCGTTGTCCCCGCGCTACGTTCTCGGCAATCGGATAGAACGGTGTCGAAGTCGCGTCCACGTAGGAACCGTACCAGCGCCCCGTGTCGGCGGCTCTGGCCGAATCGCGATTCGTATTCCACAAGTAGATCCCGGTCCCCACCAATCCGGAGATCACCAAGGCAACAATGAAGACGCGGATCCATGACAGATGCCTGCCAGCGGTCATTTTAGGCACATCTAACTCAATTCATAATCATTTCGCGCAATCTGTAAAAACTTTCCACAGTAAGGCAATTTATCGATATTTAATTCAACGAGAAATGATAAATTTTAACGCCAAGGGAATAAATTTGTAGACGCGGGAATCTTGTGCAAATCTTGTGCAAATCTTGAGCATAGTTATCGATCTCAAAATTCATATCACGCAAGGATCATACGCTAGGATCAGGATTGGAAGTGCATTAGGGGTAATCAGACGCCCTAGCGCGCACGTCGATTCGCTGGGGAGAAGACAGTCTTGAATACCACTGATAGTGACAGCTGGGGCAACATCACGGAAATAAGGAAACGTCAATGGGGGGCTGAGAAGCGATCTGAACCATTATCAATAGTTCATCCAATTCCTTCACGCCGGAAAATGGCCTGGGGGCGCATTGGGATCGTTACGACCATTCTGGCTTGGGTTAGCTACGTCATCAGCACGATCATGCGGCAACTTGCAGACAATCCAGATGCCGGCTTCCGGTTTCGTTTCGAGGCAGCCATGTACCTTGCAGTGGTCACCTTCCTTACCTTCTCTGCGTTGATGTACCTCGTCGCCCGGCAGGGCGCGCTTCTGCGCTTTTCCCAGCACCGCCGGGTGCCCCGCGGCGAGCTGGACAGACACTTCCGTACCTACGAGAAGTCGATCACGACGTTGGTCCCCAGCTATGCCGAGGAACCCTCGGTGGTCAGGCAGACGCTCTGGTCAGTCGCCCTGCAGGAATTCACGAACCTGCACGTGGTATTACTCGTGGACGACAATCCCTACCCGCAGGATCCCGAGGTCCTGGCAAAGCTGCAGGAAACCCGCGACCTGGCCACGAATATCCAACTGGAATTGGAGCCTGCACTCAACGCTGCCCATTCCTCCCACACCCTACTCACCCGACAACGTGAGGCCGGAGCTTCGTCCGCACAAATGTTGGCAACCACGATCGAGGCCTACGATGCGGCAGCCACCTGGCTCGAGGACATGGCCGCCAACGAAAAAGTCGAGGACCATGTGGACGAGTTCTTCGTCGATTCGGTCATCATGGGCCTGGCACGCGAACTGCGCCTGACGTTGTTGGCCCTCAAAGCGGCCGCTGCACAAAACGATTCACCGGGCAGCGACCGGCTCGAAGAATTCCATTTGCGGTTGGAACGAATTTTCTCCGTGCAGATGCACTCGTTCGAACGCAAGAAATACGCGAACCTCTCGCAAGAAGTGAACAAGGCAATGAACCTCAACGCCTACATCTCCCTCATGGGTCAAAAGTGGCTCGTTGAGCAGCGGGGGGACATCGAGGTTCTGCGTGCCCTAGATCCAGCTCAAGAGATCCCGGAAACGGGCCAGGTCCTTGCGATACCGGACTCCGAATACCTGCTCACGCTGGACGCCGATTCATTGCTACTGCGGGACTACTGCCTGCGCCTGGTCTACTTTCTCGAATCCGAGGAAAACTCCCGCGTGGCCGTAACCCAAACCCCCTATTCCTCCTTCCGCGGCGCACCGACCCGCATCGAACGTCTTGCCGGTGCCACGACGGATATCCAACACATTCTGCACCAGGGAAAGACCCGCTACAACGCCACCTTCTGGGTCGGGGCCAATGCCGTAATCCGCAAGCAGGCCTTGCTAGATATATGCCAAACTGCCACCGTCGGCGGATATGAGATCCAAACTTATATCCAGGATCGCACCGTCATCGAGGATACCGAGTCGAGTATCGACCTCGGAACCTACGGCTGGACCCTGTCCAACTACCCCGAGCGACTGAGCTACAGTGCGACTCCCCCCGATTTTGGTTCCCTTGTGGTTCAGCGTCGCCGCTGGGCCAACGGCGGTCTGTTGATCCTTCCCAAGTTTGGCCGGCAGATCAGTGACCGCAAGCGCCGCAATGAGCGCATTGGATTGCGTGAGGTGTTGCTGCGGGTCAACTACATGGCATCGATTGCTTGGGCAAGCGTTGGCTTAATCTTCCTCTTGGCCTACCCTTATGACGGTCGTCTGCTCAGCCCACTGATCTTTGCGGCGGCACTACCTTATTTCATCGCCATGGGGAGCGACCTGCGCGACAGCGGTCACCGGTTCAGCGACATCTTCCGAATCTACGGATTCAACCTGATTCTCTTGCCGGTCAACATGGCCGGCGTCCTCAAATCCACGGAACAGGCATTTACCGGGGAAAAGATTCCCTTTGTCAGGACCCCCAAGGTCCGCAATCGGACAGCTTCCCCGGGACTCTATGTGGCCATCCCCTACCTGATCGTCATCTTCTCGCTCTTCACCATGTGGCGTGATTTCCAGGACAGCAACTGGGGCAATGTTGCCTTTGCCGCGTTGAACTCCGTGCTGGCCCTCTACGCCATCCGTGCCTACATTGGTTTCAAGAACTCGATCGTCGACATGGCCCTTGGTCTCGTCAACTGGCTCTTCGTCTCACCCAAGAAGGTCAAGAAAGCCGCGATGGCCTACCCGGTGGCCACACCTGAGAATACCGATTGGTCGACCTTGTTGTACCAGGGCGACCGCCGCTTGGATCGTGACCTTCGCGGAAATGACGACCGCCGTAAGAGGATCGGGGTCAAGTAACCATGAGCAGCATTCCTTCCCTCGAAATGAATCGTGGGGCAATGAACTGGCCTGAGGCCCTTCCCTCGATGCTCCACTCCACCGAATCCCGACCGGTATGGACGCAGGAAAACGAGCACGCGCAACTCACGTTCTTTGCCAACGAATTGCTGGAAATCAGTTTCAGTCCCCGCACGGAGCTCACCGCCCCAACGGCCATGGAGCTGTTGGCCATTGCCAACGCCCGGCTTGAACACAGGATCAAATACCTGCTGATCGACATTTGCAGCTTGGACAGAATAGATGTGGAAGTCTCCCGAATCTTCAATTCCGTTACCGAGGGCATCCGCATCGCCTTGCTGGGCGCCGGGCCAACCGATCGCGTCCTGGCCCGCTTCTTCGTGCGCAAGATCGATCCGCTGCGTCGATTCACCTACACCGAGAGGCGCCAGGACGCGCTGGCGTTCCTGCTGGAAAATGACTGAAGTTCAGCCATCGTTGCCGGACGAACCTCGCATTCCCCAGATTGTTGATGCCATCCTCAGGATCGCAGACATGGATTTCAACACTTTGCTGCACCCCAGTTGCAAGCGCGACGAAATCGATGCCATCATCATGGGGATCAATGCCATGGCTTCCGACCTGGAAACCACGTATTCCACCCTAGATTGCCGAGTGGCCGAACGCACTCGCCAGCTTGAGGCAGCCCGAGACCAAATGGCGTTGCTGGCTTACACTGACCCTTTGACCTCGCTGGCCAACCGCTCGGCCTTGATGAATGAAATTGAAAAATCACTCGAAGCCACCCGCACCGGCGATACGGCCCCGATCCTGATGCTGTTGGACCTCGATGCGTTTAAGAGCATCAACGACACCTACGGTCATGCCATGGGCGACAAGGTCCTACGCCAGTTGGCCGACAGGCTGCGCAGCTGTGTGCGCACCGAGGACGTGGTGGCCCGTTTGGGAGGTGACGAATTCGCTATCTTGGTGCGCATGCCAGAACACGGTGCCATCCGAGCAGGTCGGCGCATTGTCGCGGCCATGAGTGCGGACATGGTCATTGACAACATCCACCTGAGCCCTGGCGCCAGCCTCGGTATGGTCAGGGCTACTGCGAGCCATTCTGCCGACAGCTTGGTGCTGGAAGCGGATACGGCCATGTACGTGGCCAAATGCCTAAGCACGGAAAAGGTCGTCGAATTCGAGCCCTTCATGCTCTTTGAACGGCGCGAAAAGGCCGAAATGCTTGCAGATCTCCGACAGGCATTGGGGACCGACCAGTTCTTCCCCGCCTACCAGGCAGTGATCTCCTTAGCAGATGAGTCAATCGTCGGTGCCGAAGCATTGGTGAGATGGCAGCGCACCGGCCACGGCTTGGTGCGGCCGGATCAGTTCCTGCCCACCGCCGAGGAATCGGGCATGATCGGGGAACTGACCGAATACCTGTTGGACCGGGTCTTGTACGACGTGAAGACTTGGCGCGCCGCCAAACTCATCGACGACACCTTCAAAGTCCATCTGAACGTCACCTCGCGTGAACTTCATGACCTGCGATTTGCCGACGCGGTGCGCACGGCCTTGCGCCACCACGACCTACCAGCCACCGTCTTGGTCCTGGAAATCACCGAGAACCGCTTGATGTCAGGAGACAACCTGCACCGCTACACGCTGCTAGCCCTGCGAAAAATGGGCGTCGAGGTCTTCATCGACGATTTTGGCACGGGATACTCCTCTATCAGCTACCTGCGGCAATTGCCTGTCGCCGGTGCCAAGATCGACAAGTCGCTGGTCGATGACATTGCCGTGGACCCGACGCAGGAGTCTTTTCTTCGCGCCATTTCGGACTTGATCGCTGCCTGTGAGCTCAAGTGCATCGTCGAGGGCGTGGAGACGATCGAACAGTCGGCAAAGCTCAAGGCCATGGGGTTCACGATGGTGCAGGGATTTCACTACGCCCGTCCGGTGGATACATCCGGTTTCTCGGAGCTGTTGCTTCAAGGCCGATGATCCGCTGCAGCATTCCGGCTGGGGGGGTGAAAACAGCTAGATGGGCCCAAGGATTTCAGGGGACCGGGTAATAGTTTAAACGGATCATGCGTTTAGCCTTCGACTTGATCCTTTGAAGCTGACCCTATGAGGTCTCCCGTGGAATTCTCGGGCTGTCTACGGATCCCAATTCGTCAACTATCCGATGACAGAGCTGTGCGAGGGTGCCACAAAGAATCCTGAGCAGCCCGTTGCTCGTGCCACAGACCGCTATTCCAAATGGCTGACATGGCAGTTGACATGAGGACGGGGAGCTGCAGCCTGTCTACTTTTTCAGCGAGCGCAGCGGCACCACGGAGGCTAGGGTCACAACACCCATGGCAGTACCAAGGGCAGCAAATGCTCCGCCGGCGCCCAATGTAGTGGCAAAGATGCCAATGCCCACGGGAATCACCGACTGTCCCAGCCGGTTGCCCAGCAACCGAATCGACATCCATGTGCCGCGGGTGCCCTCCGGGGCGATCAGCGTCACCACGCTCATGCTCAATGGTTGTCCGATACCCAACGCCAGACCGGCCAATACCAGCGCCACGGCCATCGCGATAACCGGCAGCGGCACCACCAGCAGCGCCACCAGCACCGCGGCCGCACCCGTGGAGACAAGCATGAGAGTGCCCCGGCCAAATCTGCGGACCAAGTGATCCAACCCCAACCGGGAGAGCACCGTGGCACCGGCTCGTGCCGCCAGCAAGAGCCCGACGGTTTGGGTGGAGATGCCGCGTTCCACGGCCAACGCCGGAAGATAAACCTGCAGCAGGTCAACGGTGCATAACACCATCATGCTCAGCGTGATCGAGGCGATCAGCGGACTGCGGGCCGAACGTTCAACGTTCAGTGCGGTGCGCAGCTTCACCTGCTTTGTGAGTTCACCGCGTGGCACACCGACCGGGTGCCTGGCCATAAAGATGCTGGCCGCCAGCACGCCGAAGGCTCCCACCAGGTAGGCGCGCATCAGCACTGAGGTATCCGGGGCCACCGCACTCCCGCCCAGCACACCGAGCAACAACGGGGCCACGGCCTGGGCCAGTGCCGTCACGGTGGTGTACAGCCCGAAGACTCGATCCATGTTCCGATTCCGGGCCGAGGCCAGCCGACTTTGCTCACCGATCAGGCTCATCAGGTGTCCCACACCCAAGAGCAGATTCCAGCCCAGCAATGCTGGCAGGGTGGGCGAAGCAAAAAGTAATCCGGCACCGGGGATGATCAGCAGCGCTGAGCCCACCAACAGGATGCTCTTTTCCCGGCCGCGATCCGCTGCCTGACCAATCAAGACGGCGAGGAACACCGGCAGAATGGAAAAGCTCGCCACCACCAGGCCCAGCAGCCCCGGATCTACCCCTAGCTCCAGCGCCTTGTAGGAGGTTGCTGGCCGCACCAAAAAAACCGACCCCTGCAATAAAAAGCCGTGGGCAAGCACGGACGGGAAACCGATGCCAGCAACGGGGTTTTTGGGGGCCATAAATGCCATTATCCCAAGCCGGGCGGCATCCCGGCGCATCGGCGGGAGCTACACCTCATGCTGTGGCGCAAGTTTGCCCTCCGGCCGCGCAGCCGCGGGGTGTACCGGGGCGACAGTGTGGTGGGTCGAATCCTTGGGTTCCACCCGTGCCGGGCTCACGGTTCCCGCGACCACTGAGGCCGATTCACGCGGGGTGGGCCAGGGCAGTGGCGCGTGTTCGCCGAAGGTGTCGGCGTCAGCCTCCGCCCAGTCCGGTGCCCAACCGCGCGGCGGATCGGCCAGTAATTCGCCGGGCGCCAACCAGTGGTGCAGACCCGCGTAGCTGCGGGTGGTCAGCTGATCAACGCGGCGGCGCAACATCCTGGTGTTCAGCTGGGCCGGATCACTCACGCCCATCGAGGCCATCAGCTGGGCAGCTTCCTGCACCGTGAGCTTGTGATAGTTATAGACCCGGTTGCCCTTGTCCACCACGTCCAGCGCGCGGAAGAGCCGCGGGTCTTGGGTGGCAACACCCACGGGGCATTCGTTGGTGTGGCATTTCTGCGCCTGAATACAGCCGGTGGCCATCATCATGGCCCTGGCACTGAAGGTGAAGTCGGCCCCCTGAATCAGCCGCTTGACCACGTCCGAGCCGGTGGCGACCTTACCCGCGGCACCGAGTCGAATTTTGGCGCGCAGCCCGCAACCCACCAGCGCGTTGTGCACCAGCATCAGGCCCTCGGTCAGCGGGGTTCCCACGTGGTCTTCGTATTCCAATGGGGCGGCTCCGGTGCCGCCCTCGGATCCATCGACGGTGATGAAATCGGGGGTGATCCCGCTTTCCAGCATGGCCTTGCACATGGCCAGAACATCGGTACGCGAGCCAACACAGAATTTGTACCCCACCGGTTTGCCGCCGGAGAGTTCGCGCAGTCTGGCAACAAACTCCATCAGCTCGATCGGCGTGGAGAAGGCCGAATGCGAGGCGGGGGAAATGCAGTCAATGCCCATCGGCACCCCACGGGTCTCGGCAATTTCTTGGGTGATTTTCGCCGCCGGCAAGACCCCGCCCAACCCGGGCTTGGCACCCTGGGAGAGTTTGATGGTGATCCCTTTAACGTGCTCTTTGGCGGCCTTGACGGCAAAGATCTGCGGGTCGAATCTACCGGCCTCATCGCGGCAGCCAAAGTATCCCGAGCCGATCTCCCAGAAGATGTCCGCCCCGTGTTCCAGGTGGTAGGAGGCCAGCCCGCCCTCACCGGTTTCGTGGACAAAACCACCCATGGCGGCGCCCTTGTTCATGGCGAGCACCGCATTTTTGGACAGCGCACCGAAGCTCATCGAGGAGATGTTCATCAGCGAGATGTCATAGGGCTGGGTGCAGTCCGGGCCGCCGATGCGAACCCGGTGCTGCTGGGCGCTGACCTCTACCGGAACGGTGGAGTGCAGGAGGTATTCGTAGCCGACCTCGTTCACGTCGCGTTCGGTGCCAAAGGCCTTGTGGCTATCGGCGCCCTTGGCGCGCGCATAAACCAGCGAGCGGGTGTCCCGGTCAAAGGGGCGACCATCGGTATTGCGCTCGATGAAGTATTGCTGGATCTCCGGGCGAATGGATTCAAAGAGGAATCGCATTCGTCCCAAAACCGGGTAGTTGCGCAGGATGGCGTGTTTTTTCTGGATGACGTCGTGAATGCCCAGCCCCAGCAGGCCCACCATCAGCACAGCGATCACCCACCAGCCGCCCGGCCCCAGGGAGGCGGCGATGATCGTAATGAAGCCGAGCAGGGACAACAACGCAAGAATCAGAAATCTCACCATGACTTGAGCCTAGCGCCAACTCCGAGCGCGGCGCCGCAGGCACCGCGCTCGGCTGGCAGAACTAGTTCCGCACGCTCAGGTTTTCATCAAGCTTCAGCGGACCGAGTTCGGCTAGGAATTGCCCGGGGCCCGGGTTCTGCGCGGCGTCTTCGCCGCCGAGGTGACGCAGCACGCCCCAGACCGCGTTCAGCGCCGTGGTCACAGCGCCTTCCGCCCAGCCCGCGGTCCAGGACACGTCATCACCGGTTAGGAAGATGCCGCGGTGTTCGGCCGGAGCTTCGCGCTGGTCAAAGTGTGTGTAGAGGCGTTCCTGGTAACGGTAGTGGCCGGGCAGGTTGGCCTTGAAGGCTCCCATGAAGTGCGGCTCGGCCTCCCAAGAGACGGTGATCGGCTGACCGACGATGTGGCTGCGAATATCCACCTGGGGGTAGATCTTCGCCAGCGAATGCAGCATCAGCTCCATGCGGCGTTCGGCCGAGAGCGAGAGCCACTTCAGCGCGTCATCATTCCAGGTGTAGGAGAGCAGAATGACGGCCGGGGCGTCATCGCCGTTATCCAGCAGATAGGTGGCGCGGTTCAGTCGATCCGTCAGGGTCATGGAGAGCAGGAATTCGCCGGTGACCGGGTCCCGGTCCTTCCAGAAGGGGCGGTCCACCATGACAAAGGTTTTAGATGATTGCATGTAGTGCGAGCGCTCGATCGCCGTCCAGAGCTCGGCGGGGAACAAATCTTCCTCGGTGTCGATCCCGGTGGAGAGCAACCAGGACTGTACGGAAGACACGACCACCGGGTAAGTCTGGGTGCGGCCGAATTGTTCGGTGATCTCAATGGCCGTACTGCCATTAAAGCCTGGCTCTTCCGAGCGGCGAATCGTGGCTACCGCCCCGCGGGGTGCACCGGAATGCAGCGAGGCCAGCGTGGTACCTACCGGCCAGTGGGCCAGCTCCTGCGGTGCGTGGTTCCACAGACCGTGGGGCAGCTTCGCTGCTCCCCCGATGATGCCGCGGTGATTATCATCCGCGTCCGTGTAGACCACGCGCAGGATTTCCAGGATGGAGTTGGAGAAGTCGGTGTCCCAGCCACCGGAGCCGAAGCCAACCTGACCGAAGGCCTCGCGGTGTTCAAAGCCCGCCTCCTTGAATGCGGCCGAGTTGGCGATGAAGCCGTAGAAGCTCTCCTCATCAAATTCTTCGAGTAGCGAGTTCCAGATCCGCTTGACCTCGAGCGCATCACGCGATTTGATGGCCTGCTGCATTTCATCAAACGATGCGTCCTCGCGCAGCGCCCGCTTCCAGGCATCGGCGACCTCGTGGAAGAAGGCCGGCAGGTCTCCCTCCTTTTCTACGTAGACCTTTTTGCCCTTGAGCTCGATGACCGTGGAGTCGGTCGGCGCGGCCAGCGGGTTGGGGAAATCGAAGGTTTCCAGACCCAGCAAATCGATGTAGTGGTACAGCGCCCTGCTGGAGACCGGGAAGCGCATGCCACCGAGGTCGCAGGTGATCTCCGGTGCGGATGCGAAGCTGGCGGTGCGCAGCCGTCCACCAATCTGATCGGCCTCGTAGATGACCGGCTTGAGACCCAACTTCATTAACTCGTACGCCGTGACTAATCCGGAGAGTCCCGCGCCGATGACGGCAACTTCCGTGCCGTAGAGTTCCGGCGGAACACTGCCCAGACCGGCCGGATGGGCCAGGAACAGATCGTAGTTAAAGGGGAAGTCGGGGTTCAACATGTTGATCGTGCCATCACTCTGCGGCAAATTGTTCATCGTCCTGCGTCCTTCTGTTATAGCTAAAAAGTGGTTCGCGACAGCGAGGAAAGCTTATGAATCGCCCGTATGGCTTTCAATGTACTGCGCCTTACTCAGGGCACCCAGACGTGATCGAGACCGACCATAACCGAGGTAGAGTCCCACCCCGACCATCATCCAGATCCCGAACACCAGCCAGGTGTGCCAAGACAAGTTGGCCATCAGGAACAGGCAGGCCCCGATGCCCAGAATAGGCGTCAGCGGATACAGCGGCGCCTTATAGGTGCGTGGGGCGTGTGGCTGCTTGCGGCGAAGGTAGATGACCGAGACGCCCACCAGGGCAAAGGCGAAGAGTGTACCGATGCTGGTGGCTTCGGCCAGGGCGCCGAGCGGGATGAACCCGGCGGTGATCGCCACGATGCCACCGGTAATAAACGTGCCGGCCACCGGAGTTCCGGTACGCCGCGAAACGCGGGAGAAGATCGCTGGAACGAGGCCGTCACGCGACATGGTCAGCAGGATGCGGGTTTGACCGTAGAGTACCGTGAGCACCACGGAGGCGATGGCCAGCACCGCGGCGATGGCAAAGAGCAGCACGATCCAGCTTTGTCCGGTGAGTTCACCGATGATCTGCACCAGTGCGGCCTCGGTACCTTCAAACCAGGTCCAGTCGCGGGCTCCGATGGCGGATACCGCTACCAAAACGTAAGCCACCGTCACGATGATCATCGAGAGCAGGATGGCCTTGGGAAGATCGCGTTTGGGGTTGATGGCTTCCTCACCGGCGGTTGATGCCGCATCAAAGCCAATGTAGGAGAAGAAGACGATCGAGGCGGCGCCGGTGACACCCGCGGCACCCATGGGCAGCAACGGTTCAAAGTTTCCGGCATCAAAGGCGGTGAAGGCCACGATGGAGAAGAACACCAGGATGCAGGTCTTGATGATGACCACCGTGGTGTTCACGATGGCCGATTCCTTCGCCCCGCGGGCCAGCAGCAAAGTGGCCAGCAGCACGACGATCAGTGCCGGCAGGTTCACCACTCCGCCCTCACTGGGTCCGCCGGCTAGGGCGGTGGGGATTTCTAGGCCCAGGGTGTGCAGCGCCTCGTTGACGTATTCTCCGGCGCCCACGGCCACGGCGGCGACCGAGACGGCGTATTCCAATACCAGGCACCAGCCACAGACCCAGGCGATGCCCTCACCCATGGTGGCGTAGGTGTAGGAGTAGCTGGAGCCGGAGACCGGAACCATGCCCGCCATTTCCGCGTAGGAGAAGGCGGAGAAGAGCGCCGTAACACCGGCCAGCACAAAGGAGATCCAGATGGCCGGTCCAGCCACCGGAACCGTGGCTCCGAGCACCACGAGGATGCCGGTGCCCATGGTCGCTCCCACGCTGATCATGGTTAGCTGCATCAGCCCCAGGCTGCGGCGCATCTTGCCGTTGCCGCCGTTGTCCTCGGCCTCCCGGGCCATCGAGGAGATCGACTTTTGGCGCTTCAGCTGCTGACCGAGGCGCAGCGGCGCACGCTGTCCGGTATCGGTGGTGGTTTGCATATGCGAATCCTTGGTTGAACGGTTTCTAGCGCTTTCCGGTTCCCAGCCTAAACGTGTGACCTCAATCTCACGCCGAGCCAAATTGAACTAAAGTTGTTCAGCATGGGACAAATTGCACCGAAGGACGAATCCATATCCAGCCCGAACCTCGACTTCGCCAGACCCTGGGACTCCATTACCCTGACCCGGTTTTTACGCCAGCTGCCCAGCGGAATCACCGTGCTCCACGATGCTGGCGACCGACCGCTGCGCTGGGTTGAACCCAGCGACATCGATGACCCCACCCCCTATTTGGTTGACCACGAACTCATCTTGACCAGTGGTTTCCCCCTACTGGAGAGGATCAACGACGCCGAAGCGGTCCACGAATTTGTCGCCCGTCTGGTGGCGGCAAATGTCTCGGCATTAGGTTTTGGACTTGACCCCTATTTCTCCGCCGTTCCACCCACGCTCATCACCGCATGTCGCGAACTGAACCTTCCGCTGTGGCAAATTCCCGGCACGCTGCCCTTCGCGGCGATCGGGCTGGCCTTCGCGAATCTCATGGAGGCCGATAGCGCGCGGATGATGCGGCAGAACGCCGACGCCAATCGACTGCTGATGCGTTGTGTCAGTGGCGAAAACCCCGAGCAGGAAATTATCACGGTGCTCGCCCAGCGGGCGACGGCGGCGGTGCAATTACTTGATGCGGGCGGGCGCCTGCGATATTTCGCCACCACAGCTGGCCAATCCGCCCTCCAAGGCATGGAGCTAGAGTCGCTACTGATGCAGGCGGCCGACCCGCAGGGGCCCAAGCTAGTTCTGAGCGAATCCGCCGGGCAACACCATCTGGCTTTCCCCATCCGCCCGACGGCACCGAGGGGGTCGCGGGTTCCGCCATTGTTGGGAGTGTTGCAGCTGAGCTTCGGGCACCAGCCGGGATCCGCTGAACACAACCTCATGTCCACCGCGCTGGGACTGCTGGAGGTGGTGGCGCGCCAACGGGTGCTCGGTTCCTTCGCTCCCACACAGTTGGCCACCGCGCTCTTACTTGATGGCTCCGAGTCGTTGGACGCCGAAGCCCTCGAACTTTTTAACGGCTCCCTCGCAGGTTCCGCACGCCGAGCGCCGCGAGTGGTGCTCGCCATCCCCCGCCCCGACTCGGCACCTCACGATCCGGGCCACGCCCTCACCCGTTTCCGTTCGCTGTTGGAAACCAAGCTGGTAATTCACTCCGAGGGTCGACTGACGGCCATTACGCGCACCGAACCCAGCCGAGAGGTCATCAATCGCATCGAGGCCGCCGGCTATTGGGCGGCCTTTAGCCGGCCAGTAGATCAACTTCAACATGAGGGGCCAGGAGTTTCGCTGGCCGCCAGCCTGCGCGAGATGGCCACGGAGGCTCACGGATTGGTGCCGCGACTACTTGATGAGGGACGCAGTCTCAGCGCAGAGAGCCTGCCGCAGTCCTTTGCTGCCCTCTTGCCCCAGGCAGCCAGCCGGCAACTGGCCCAGTCGTTGTTGGGCAATTTGTTGGAGCTGCCCGCCAAACGTCAAGACCTGTATCTGCAGGTGCTGCGAGCATGGCTGGATGCGCACGGTTCCTGGGATGCCACGGCGACGGCCATCGATATGCACCGCAACTCGGTGCGGCGCCACATCACCGCGATCAGTGAGATCTTGGGTCTGGATCTTGCCCGGGCCGAGGTGCGTTACGAGTTGTTCCTCGCCTTAAGGTTCTTACCCTGAGTGTTCTTACCCTGAGTCCCGGAAGCGCCTCAGATGCCCCACACTCGGTAGAGGTCGGGGCGGCGATCACTCAGGTACGGGATCTCTGCACGGGCGGCGGTCAAAGTTTGCGGATCAATCTGTGCAAAAAGCAGCTCAGCGTTCGTTGAACCACGCGCCAGTACGTTGCCAAACGGGTCGGCGATGACGCTGCCGCCACCCAAGGCAAAACCGTCTTCCACACCCGTGTGGTTGGCGTAGGCAATAAAAAGCTGAGATTCGATCGCGCGAGCGGGCACCAGGGTATTGCTCACCGAATCGTAGCCACGACCCAGCGCGGTGGGGACCAGAAGCACTTGGACACCGCGCACGGCTGCGGCACGCACCGTTTCCGGGAACTCAAGATCAAAACAAATGATCATGCCCAGCTTCAAACCTCGGTAGTCAATGATGGTCGCGGGTTGAGTTCCGGGGCTGAATACTTCCTTTTCAGCATCGCCAAAGAGATGAACCTTAACGTAGGTGCCGCACTGGTTTCCGTTTTCATCAACAAACGTCGAAGTGATTTCCCAACGGTTTCCCGTAATCGCCGGCAAGGAGTAGACGATGGCTATACCGTGGCGGGCGGCGATCTTTCCCACGGAATCATGCAGTGCCGGCAGCGAGGCTGGATCCAGTTCGGCGCGTAATTTCCGCGGTGCATAACCCACCACAAAGAGCTCCGGGGTCACCAAGAGCTCGGCCCCGGCCGTGGCAGCGGATTGGGCAGCCTCTTCGATAGCGGTTAGATTCGCCGCGCTATCGAGTACCTGCGCTTGCGCCTGCATGACGGCCAACAGCATTCGTTCCTCCAGGTCTGGGTCGGTGTTCAATTACAGCTTAGGGGCGCAACGACACTGGAAGCTCCGGCCATTTGGCACCGTATGTGGCCACGTACGGGATGATTCGCACCAGCGAATGATCCGCCTCGCGTGGGTGCCATTCCCGCATACCGGCAATCCCCGTTGCCTTCAGCAGATCACACCACGACTCGAAGTAGAAGAGGTTCGACTGAGACGGCAGCGCGAGGGCAGGACTTGAGTATCGCGCTCCTTGATCGACTCCCCTAGATCCTTTCCTGGCGGCCGATCAGCAGCTCAATCGGGGCCACACACGGGCGCAAGAATCTGCTGCAGAATTCCACGCGCCGCGGAGCCTTAACCTACCCACGGGTAAGTTAATTCGCGAAACCCCTTGCAAACTTACCCGCGAGTAGGTTCAATGACTCTAGTTCCTTTTGTAATCCAGATCACAACGAACCATGGGCTCGCTCGCAATCCGGGCTAGCACCTCCCGTTCCACCGCGCATGAACACGTGGCGTGCTTTTCTGCGCCAAAAAACAGGTCATCATCCCATTGCACCATCCAACGCTTCGCCCCCAAGGAGTCCAGTTGAATGCACATTTAGCAGCCAAACGGCACACGCTTTTGCATGCCATCATCACAGTTTTGCTCGGCCTATTCCTCGTTGCCTTCCTGGCGTTCTACACCATGTTCTCCTCACAGGTGGCCACCGGCGCCTCGGATCTCAACGACGGAATGGGCAAGGCCAACGACGGCGTCATCAAGTTGGCCGACGGCTCCAATGCCGCCGCCTCCGGTGCCACCGAACTGGCCGACGGCACCTCGGCGCTCTCCGCCGGGGCACAAAAACTGCTTGACGGCACGGATAAGGCCGCCAGCGGAGCTACCCGGCTGTCCGAAGGAGCCACCGAGCTCAACGCTGGAACCTCCAAGCTCATGCTGGGTGCAGTTGATGCTTCGGCCGGTGCTACGAAGCTCGGCGACGGCGCGGGAACCCTGGCCACAGGTGTGGACAAGCTTGCCGACGGCACGCAGAAGGTTGATGCAGCAGCGGACAAACTGAACTCCGGCGCTTCCAAATTGGCCACCGGAGCAGGCAGCGCAAATACGGGTGCACAATCATTGAGTGCAGGTTCCACTAAATTGGCCGATGGCACCTCATCGCTGCTGACCGGCACCGGCGCACTGGATGATGGAGCGCAGGCGCTCAAGTCCGGTTCTCACGAGCTTTCCGACGGACTCTCCGCGCTGGGCCTAGGCACCTCAAAGGTTGATTCCGGCGCCCAAGAACTCTCCACCGGTGCCCAGCAACTCTCCGCTGGAGCAGGTGCCGCCAACGATGGAGCACAGAAGATCGCCGCAGGCACCCAGGCTGCAAACGCCGGTGCACAGAAACTCGCCACCGGCACCAGCAGTGCGGCGGCAGGCTCCGACGCGCTTGCTAACGGCAGCGATAAGTTGCTCGGCGGCGTCGAAGAGCTCGCCGCCAAGGCTCCCGCACTGATTGAAGGCGTCGGCGCCCTGAAGGACGGCTCCGATCAGCTGGCCACCGGCAGCACCAAGCTGGCCGCGGGTACCAAGGCGCTGGCGGGCGCTGCTCCCGCGTTGCGTGAGGGCATTGTTGCCGCTCAGGAAGGCTCGGTAGCAGTGGAAACCGGCGCCAAGAATCTTGATGGTGGGCTGCAGACCGCTGCCAGTAAAGCGGGCGAATTGGCTGCTGGTTCAACTCGTCTTGCCGACGGGATGGATCAGCTGGCAACCTTCATCAAGGAGAACCCAGCAGTTCCGGTGGGCCTCTTACAGGACAAGATCGAGAAGCTGAATGCTGGTGCCACAGAGCTTAACGGCGGCATGATCAAATTGGATGCTGGCACCACTACCCTCTCCGCCGGAGCCACCAAGCTCGCGACCGGATCCGGCAAGTTGGTTGACGGCATGACTCAACTCAAGACCGGGACCAAGGATCTCAAAGATCAGACGACAGCGTTGAACGCGGGTGCTCAGGCCATCAAGTCCGGTGCCAGCTCACTCGATGGTGGGCTCGGCAAACTCAGCGAGGGCTCCAAGGCTCTGGGTGTAGGTATCGGTTCACTCAAGGACGGCGCCACCTCCCTGAACGCCGGTGCCCAGAGTCTGAATTCGGGACTCACCCAGCTTGATGCGGGCTTCAACGATGAGAAAGCCGGCCTGCTGGTGGGACTAGATTCGCTGGGCAATGGCGCCTCGGCGCTGGCCGAGGGCACCGACGCTCTGGCCACCGGATCCACCAAGCTCAGCACCGGCGCAGGTTCCCTCGCACAGGGAACCACGTCATTGAGCGAGGGCACGGGCAAGCTCAACACCGGCGCGCAGAAACTGGCAGCCGGTGGAACCAAGCTCGCCGATGGCACCTCTGCTTTGGAAACTGGCGCTACCGCCCTTGATCAGGGTGCCGCGAAGCTGGCCGACGGAAGCAAGAAGCTGGCCACCGGAACGCAGAAATTGCAGGATGGTAGCTCGACCTTGGCTGCTGGCACCTCCACGCTGGCCACCAAAACTCCCGCTCTGGCTCAGGGTGCCGAATCGGCAGCTGCCGGTGCGTACAAGATCAAGGATGGCGCACAAAGCCTGGCCGCGGGCAATGGCAAGATCGCCCGTGGCGCGCAGGATTTGGATGCGGGAGCGGCCAAGCTCGCCGGAGGAACCGAATCTCTGGACCTTGGTCTCGAATCATTGCGCAAGGGCACCTCGACCCTCTCCACCGGTGCCACCGCCCTTGATGAGGGTGCAACCAAGTTGGCCGATGGCAATTCGCAGCTCGCCACCGGGCTGAGCTCGCTCAACGAGGGATCCACCCAATTGGCCAGCGGCACCTCACGCCTGGAAGCCAGCACCCAGGCCGTGGCAGCTTCCAGCATCGGTAGCAGCCCCAGCGCCCTGTTGCTCTTGATTCCGCTGCTGTTGCTGTTGATCCCGGCGGTCATCATGATCCGCAATCGCCGACACCTTCGCGGCTAATTAGTACCACTCTTACAACAAGCGTGGTCGGTCAGTTCCCTCTCAGGGAACTGACCGACCGCGCTTGTTGTGGTGCAATACGAATAAATTCGCAAAAAACATTGAACGTTCGGGAATGGACCGGAGCCGCACGGTGCTGTAGTTGGCATGGACATCACCACCATTCCCATCTCCACGATGGACGGGCAAACCACATCCCTCGCCGACTATGCAGGCCAGGTGGTCTTGGTCGTCAACGTCGCCTCACGCTGCGGACTCACCCCGCAATACGCAAAGCTCGAAGCCTTGCAGAAGACCTACGGGGAACGCGGTTTCACCGTGCTCGGTTTCCCCAGCAACCAATTCCTGCAGGAGCTGGGTAGCAATGAGGCCGTCGCCGAATTCTGCTCCAGCACCTACGGCGTGAGCTTCCCGGTCTTAGACCGGGTGCGAGTCAACGGCAAGAACGCCCACCCGCTGTACACCGAACTGAAGAAGACCAAGGATGCCGCGGGGAAGGCCGGGCGCGTCACCTGGAACTTCGAGAAGTTCCTGATCCTGCCCACCGGGGAGACTCAACGCTTCCGCCCGAAGGTTGAACCGGATGACCCGGCCATCATCGCTGCGATCGAGTCGGGCCTGGGAAACTAGTCGCGTTTGGGCCGCCGCGGCTTACTGAGCCAGGGACGCAGCAAGCGTGTGGTGACCGGCAGGAAAATATAGGTCATCAGCGGGGTGAGGATGCATGTGGTCAGCAAGACCACTAGGACCACCGGCCAAGCGCGCAGGTGCGGCACCAGCAAGAGGTTGGCGAGCAGGCTCAGCGGGAAGAACGGCAAGAAGATGGAAACCGCTTGTTTCCAGCGCGGGGGAACTACCGTTTCGGAAATATTCACGGTGGTTTCCCCGGGATGCTCAAACCAGCCCTCGATCCCGGTGCGGTGCTCAACCTTGGTAATTTCTACCAGCTCGGACGCGCTGTTGATCCACCAGCGGCGTTCCTCGGAATCGTCCCACGCTGCAAGCGTTGCGGCCGAGGAGAACCGGTAGAGCACGTGCCATTCATTGGAATTCGGAGACGTGCGGATCCATCCGGATCCTAGGTAACCGTCCCATTCGCGAGCCAGGTCTTGACCCGCCTGGACCCAGGCGTTGAAACGTCGATGATGTTCGGGCAATACCGTCCGTGTGATGGAGACGGTTATAGGGGTAGCTTGTGGCATTTAGACAATCTAGTACCCCATCCCCGGCTATGACGAACCGAGAACCGGATAAACACTGTCCACCCGTTAATCTGGCGGTGTCTATGCCACGGCGAGCACGTTCTCGGTGAGGGTCGAAGGCAGGGCCGCCCCGTTCGCAAGATGCACTGGCCCCGAAGTTTTTGCCTCAAAGTCCGCGCAGTGTCCCACTGCCATCAAGTTTCCGCGCCGATACATCAATTCCTTCGAGCCCGGCGTCACCCCTGACTCGACATGGCGCCACGGACGGTGAGCGGGCTCTGGACTGAGACCGAAATTCGGTGATCGTCATTGTTGCCGGGCCACGAGATCTGCACAATCCACTCGCCGTCCGGCTCGGCGAGGCGGTAGACGGTGGCGAACTCCATCGTTCCGCCCTGGTCAACCGTCGGCTCCACAGTCCACCGCTGGTCCAGAAGAAATTCGCCGGCCACGTCTGCCGCTTGCGCGGGCGTCACATCGGTAGAAACTTCGACGGCCGACCAGATCGTCCAGAAGGCGGTGTCGTGTTCCGGACCGACCAGCAATTTGGTCTCGCCGAACTGCGGCTGGGACGTCATGCCAACGTCGAATGCGTCGTTCACCGGCACGTGTTTGAGCATCCCCGCGTAAATCTCTTCGGCGCGGTCTTGGTACTCTTCGCGCCGACTTTCTAACGGCGGGGCTGAACACCCCGCCAGCGCCATAACAATTATGAAGAACACGCCGATCCCGACGCCGTTCAATGTCCGCATGCCACCAAAGTAGCACTCGAAGAATCCTCTTTGGGAGGTGCTTGTCACCGGCATGATGGATGGGCAGATTGGCTTGCTGCCGATGACTGTCCTGCTTTGCGTGAAGACTCTGCCCTGAAAACCCGGTTACGAGGTCGCCTTAGGTCAGCACCATCTCAGCCAACCCCCACCGGTGTCGGGGCTGACCCGGATGTTTCGCCCGTTTCGCCCTCCGCTATGACCAACCGACCACCAGCCGAGCCGCTTGAAGCGGAATGGTTGGGTCAACCCCGGTGAGCGTGGCAAAACGCTTGAGCCGGTTCATCAGTGTATTTCGGTGGCAAAAAAGTTCATCAGCGGCATGGGCAACACTTCCCGTGCGTAGGTAGGCGTGCACCGCCTCGGTGAGACGTCGACGTTCAGTGGTTCCGCATTGTTCCAGGGCCCGATCAACTTCCCCCAGCCCCGGCGCTCCGGCCTCGGCGAGCGCCAGCCTAGCCATCCGCGCCCAGCCACGGCTCCATGTCATCGCGCCCTCTTCGGCCGGATCCAGAAGGTTGGCCAGTGCTCGTGCCACCTGCGAGGCCTGCCCAATATCTTCTAGGGTGCATAATTCGGAAACCACCCCACAGCTGAGCTTCTCAACTCGCGCGCTCAGGCGCAGACTCTCGGAGCCTGCCCTGGTCTCGGCGGGGTAAAAAACGATCAAGGCATCGGATACCGAATAGGTGTACACCTTATTGCTGGCTCGTTCATTGGCCAGGGCCAGCCGCAGGGCGGGGATCTGCTCCCTTAGCGCTGCCACCACCACGTACCTTGTATCCAGTGGCTGTCCCAGTTCCTGAGCAATGCGCTCCAGGGCGGTGGCTGAAAGATTGCGTTCGCTGAAGAGCGTGGCGAGGTATTCCTGTCGTTTGCTCGCAGCTTCGGCTTGAATTCTTGCCGCTTCCCGCACGTAGGCTCGTTGGGTTTCCCCGGCGTAACTGTCCACGACTTCCCACACGCGGGCGGTGTGCCGCACCAGCAGCAGCGCATCCTCGGTGCGCGCGAGTGAGGTGATGGCTTCCCAGAGGATTGAGAAGTCCAGCCGGATCGCCGTCATCAGCGCCTCGATCGGTACTCCGGCCCGAGCCCGGGTAACCCCGACATCCAGAGAAATGGCGTCACGTTCGCGCAGGGAATCCGGCTCGTCGTGCTCAACCTTCATCGCCACGATCAACGCCTCAAATGATGCACCGCCGGTGCGCATGATTTCGCTAACCGGCAGCGGGGAGCTGGCGTAGCTGGGAATGGTACTTAGGCGTTGCACAAATTCATGGGTCAGCTTCCCCACGTCCAGCCGATCCAGTAGAGCGGTCCAGCGCATTGCCTCGTCACTTTGGTGACTTTCTGTTATTTCTGAGAAATCTGGCGTTAACATGACCTCATATTATGTGCTTTTGCACTGTTTGTGGTGTGCAACTCGTTGTAAAAAGTGCGCCACATCACCGGCGATCCTTGGGAAGATAAATAACGTCCCTCACATTCCCCGGATGGCGCGCAGCGAAGTATCGGCCCTCCTCCACTTGAGATTCAGGCAGAAAAATCCCATGACGCACACTGGAACACTCGAAGCGGGTGCAACCCGGCAAATCTCCGACAAGGAGGCCACCAAGGTTGCCATCGGCGCACTCATCGGCACGGCCATGGAGTGGTACGACTTCTTCCTCTTCAGCGCGGCAGCCGCGCTGATCTTTAACGTTCAGTTCTTCGCAAGCCAGAACGCCACGGCCGCGGCCATGGCAGCCTTCGCTACCTTCGGTGTTGGGCTCGTGGCTCGCCCCATCGGCGGCATGATCTTCGGTGTTATGGGAGATAAGATCGGGCGCCGCAAGACGCTGATGATCACCATCGTTGGCATCGGTTTCATTACCGGGCTGATCGGCCTGCTGCCAACCTACGCCGCCATCGGCATCGCCGCACCCATCCTGTTGGTGCTGCTGCGCATCGCCCAGGGCCTGTTTGTTGGTGGCGAATGGTCCGGCGCCATGACCATCGTGGTGGAAAACGCCCCGTTGCACCGCCGCGCCCGCTACGCCGCCCTGCCACAGATCGGATCCCCGATCGGCACCATCCTCTCCTCCGGCGGATTCTTCCTGATGACCATCTGGCTCTCGAAGGCAAACTTCGACGCGTGGGGCTGGCGCATCCCCTTCCTCGCCGCCATCCCGATGCTGCTGGTCGCCCTGTACATCCGTAGCCGCCTGGATGAGTCCCCGGTCTTCAAGGAACTCATGGAGAAGGGCGAAACCGAAAAGGCCCCGATCCGCACCACGCTGGTCGAATCCTGGAAGCAGATCATCATCGGCATGGCCGCCGGCATGCTCGGCATTGGCGGCTTCTACCTCGTCACAGCGTTTGTGGTCTGGTACGGCGTCAACGTGCTGAAATACGAGAGCTCACTGATGCTGCTCGGCGGAATCATTGCCGCAGTGGTGGAAATCCCGGTCTTGATCCTCGGTGGGCGCCTCGGCGAACGCTTCGGTTCTTCCAAGGTCATCACCTACGGCGGCATCTTCTCCGCCATCATCGCCTGGCCCGCATTTATGCTCATCGATTCGGGCAACAGCGTGCTGGTCATCGTGGGCATGACGCTGGCCGTCGCCGCGCTTTCGCTGCCCTACGCCGCCTCCGGCACGGTACTGACCGGACTCTTCCCGGCCAAGACCCGCTACACCGGCGTCGGTTTTGCGCAGAACACCGCCGGCATGATCTCCGGGTTCATCCCGTTGGCCGCCACCGCACTGGTCGCCGCGGCATCCAACCACTGGTGGCCGGCGGCCGCCATGTTGATCTTCCTCTCGCTCTTCACCGCCGTGGCAGGCGTCATCGCCCCGCGCATGAGCGTTGATCTGCCCGGCTTCAAACACTAAGCATTCCCCCTCGGTGCGTTCCGCAGGTCTAGGCCAAGATCCTGCGGAACGCACCGGAACATCTCTTTTTACGCTCCAGCACAAAGGAACACCAGAGCCCATGACCATGTCAGCAGGACACCTCATCGTCAAGACCCTCGAGGCCCACGGTATCTCCCGCGTTTACGCAGTACCGGGGGAAAGCTACCTCGATGTTCTTGATGGCCTGCACGATTCATCCATCCACACCGTGGTCACCCGCCACGAGGGTGGTGCCGGATTTATGGCACTGGCCGAGGGCCGGCTGGGTCAGACACCTGGCATCGCCATGGTCACTCGCGGCCCGGGTGCCGCCAACGCCATGATCGCCATCCACACCGCCTGGCAGGATGCCACTGCCATGGTGCTCTTTGTGGGCTTGATTCCGCTCGCTGACCGGGGACGTGACTCCTTCCAAGAATTCAGCCTGGGCGGCTGGTTCTCCACCACCGCGAAGGGCGTTTTTGTCCTGGATGATGAGCATCAGGCCGGGGATCTGGTGGCTCGTGCCCTGCGTTTGGCCTCCACTGGCCGCCCGGGCCCCGTGGTGGTGGGTCTGCCCGAGGACGTTCTGGTCCGGCTGACCGAATCCCCTCTCCCGGCACTGCTGCCGCTGCCCACCTCCGCCCCCAGTGCCGCGAGCCTCGATGCCCTCGCTACCGCGCTGGCTAGCGCACAGCGACCGGTCATCATCGCCGGCGGTGATGATTGGGAGACTCACACCTCGGTTGCCCTGGCCGACTTCGCCGCCGCCGCGCACGTACCGGTGCTCGCCGATTGGCGCGCCTACGATGTCATCAACCACGAATCCCCCGCCTATGCCGGCTGGTTGGGCTATGGCCGGGCCGAGCGCACCGTCCAGGCGCTGAACGACGCCGACCTGCTGATATTCATCGGCTGCACCCGCTCCGATGTGCTCTCCGAGGGCTACAAGGCCGCCCTCAACACGCCAACCATCGTGGTGTCCACCGACGCCGAACTCATCGGCCATGCCGGACGGATCGACGCTCACCTGAGCGTGAGTCCCGCCGAACTGGTAACCGCGCTGCCCCAAGGAGGGACAGTGCGCGGAACCCGCGGCCCCGCGTGGATGGACACCCAACGGGCCCAACAGCTGGCCTTTAGCCGACCGGGCCCCGACGGTGGCACCGGCGTGGACTTGGGCATCGCCTTCGAAGCTCTTGAGGCAGCACTGGATCCGGATCGGATCCTGACCTATGGGGCCGGCAACGCCACGCTCTGGGGCCACCGCTACCTCTCCCACCACGGACCCAAGTCCCTGGTGGGCCCGCGCAACGGCGCCATGGGTCTGGCCGTCCCAGCGGCTGTGGCGGCCAGCATCATGTACCCCGGACGCCATGTGGTGGCGATCTGCGGAGATGGGGACTTCTTCATGAACGCCCAGGAGCTGGCGGTGTCCTTCGCCCACGGCGGGACCCCGCTGGTGATTGTGGCAGATAACGGCATCTTCGGGACCATCGTGGCCCACCAGCAAAACCACTACCCGCAGCGTCCTTCCGGCACGGCGATGGAGAACCCGAACTTTGCCCAGTGGATTCAATCCTTTGGTGGACACGGGGAGTTTGTTGAGACGACCGCAGACTTCGCCCCGGCCCTTGAACGCGCGCTGGCCAGCGGGAAACCGGCGGTGCTGCACCTGAAAACGGATCCGAGCACCATGGGTCCGGGCACCGTGGCACACCACGAGCTGGCCACCCGATGAGACTCGATCTGTTAGTTCGTGCCGGTACGATCCTCACCCTGGATGAGGATCGCCCCACGGCCCGGGCCATGGGCATCATCGGTGGCCGCGTGGTGGGATTTGATGAGGAATTGGATGGCTGCACCGCGGATCGCCTCGAGGACTTCGGCGATGCAACGATCACCCCCGGATTCATCGACGCACATTGCCACACCACCTGGTGGGGTCTGGGACTCTCGGGGCTGGATCTTTCGCCGGCACGCGGGCTCGAGGAGCTCTACGCCCTGCTCGAGGCCGAAATGCTTCGACTTGAGCAGCAGCCGGGTGTGTGGCTTAACGGCACCGGCTTTAATCACAAGAACCACGGTGGGCTGTTCCCGGACATCAAGCGGCTCGACGCGATTACCGGCGGCCGGCCGCTCTACCTGCGCCACGTCTCCGGGCATGCATCCATCACCAACACCGCCACCCTCGCCCTGGCCGGTGCCCTGCAACCTCATTTCACCGATCCCGTGGGTGGTGCCGTGGTGCGCGATGCCAACGGAGCCCCCACCGGACTGGTCGAGGAAGCAGCACAGGGCATCATCCAAAAAATGCTGCTGCCCTACTCTCTGGAGCAGATCGTCTCGGCCCTGGACGCGGCGACCGCCCGCTACGCCGCCGAGGGCATCACCTCCTTCACCGAAGCAGGCGTTGGTGGTGGCTGGATTGGGCACTCCCCGGTGGAAGTCACCGCCTACCAGTTGGCTTTGGCCGCCGGGAAACTCCGCGCCCGCGCCCAGCTCATGCCCACTCTTGATGCGCTGGAAGTGCAGTCATCACATGCTGCCGATGCTCACGGCACCGGAACTGGAAGAGGTCTGGATCTGGGCATCGTGGCGGGGTTCGGCAATGAACATCTCTCCCTCGGCCCGGTCAAGGTGTTTATGGATGGTTCCCTGCTGGGCGCCACCGCCGCGGTGACCGAGGACTATTGCGGGCACCAACACAATACCGGTTACCTGCTTGATGACCCGCAGGAGTACCGCGAACGGGTGGCGGGCGCCTATCGCTCCGGGTGGCCGGTGGCCCTGCACGCCATCGGAGATGCGGCGATCGATCTGGCCATCGAGATCATTTCCGAGTTGCAGCTCAAGCATGGACCCAATGCCTTGCCGAACCGCATCGAACATTTCGGCATCGCCCGCCCCGATCAGGTCACCTCCGTGGCCAAGCACGGTATCGCCGTCACTCCGCAGGCCTCCTTCATTGGCCCACTGGGCGATCAATTTGCCGCACTGGTGGGCCCCGAGCGCGAGGGGTGGCTCTACCGAGGCCAGTCGCTACTGGAGGCAGGGGTTTTGGTCGCCGGAAGCTCGGATCTGCCGGTGGCAGATAACAATGTGCGTCGAGCCATGGCCTCGGCGGTCGACCGGTTGACCGAAAAGGGCAAGGTTCTGGGAGGCGCCGCCGAATGCCTGAGCCCGTTGGAGGCATTGCGGCTTTATACCGTCAACGCGGCCAAGGCCACCGGTCAGTTCACCGACCGTGGATCTCTGACTCGTGGCAAGCTGGCGGACTTTGTCATCCTCTCCGAGTCGCCACTGACGACCTCCGACATTTCTGCCCTCACAATCCTCGGGACATTTGTTGGCGGGAAGCAAAGTTACGCCCCGCTCCCCGTCGCCGCGACCGCCTGATCTCATCCTCTAAGACCCACCAATGAGCTGGAGTAGTTATGACCCTGAACAGCACAGCATTTCTTGCCGATTTCACCTCCATGAGCGCCAATGGAGCAACAGCTGGCGGCGGTGTTGACCGCCAGGCCGCCACGATTGCCGATGGACAGAACCGCAATTGGTTCCGTGGTTTGGTCGAGGGTCACGGATTCACGGTGCGTTACGACGCGGTGGGCAACCAGTACTCGATGCTGGAGCTAACACCCGGTGCCCCATGGATTGCCGTGGGATCACACCTAGATTCCCAGCCTTTGGGTGGTCGCTTTGACGGTGCCTATGGTGTTTTGGCCGGTGCGCATGCGGCAGCGCGTGTCCAGGAATCCCTGACCGGCTCGAGCGAGACCGCATCGTTTAATATCGTCGTGATCAATTGGTTTAACGAGGAGGGCTGCAGATTTAAGCCTTCCATGATGGGTAGCTCCGTTTATACCGGCAAGCTCTCGGCACAGCAGGTCCTCGAAACGACAGATCCGGCGGGCATTCGCGTGCGCGAGGCGTTGGAAGCCATCGGAACCATTGGGGACTTTGAACTGCCGGTGGCTGCCTACGTCGAGATTCATATTGAGCAGGGTCGCTCCATGGAGGATGCCGGTGTGAGCATCGGCCTAGTTGAGTCCACCTGGGGCGCCAATAAGTACGAATTCATTGTCCACGGGGATCAGGCGCATACCGGTGCCACGATCATCGCGGACCGTCAGGATGCTTTGCTGGGTGCCTCGGCACTTGTCGTTGCGGCCCGGGAAATTGCGTTGGAGCACTCAACGGATGAACACATGGTGATCACGTCCTGCGGTGAATTTAATGTCTTCCCCAATTCCCCGGTAGTGGTGGCGAGCCGGGTGAACTTGTTGGTTGATGTCCGTTCAACGGACCCCGATGTTCTTGCGGCGGCAGATGCCGATCTTCACGCCAGAATTGCCGCCATCGAAAAGATGGCGAATGTGAGCATTGAGCGTGGAGCCGAGCATGTTTGGGGTGCCAAAGCCTATGACCATGCCGGACTGAAGTTGGCCGCGGATGCAGCCGAGTCCTTGGGGCTGACCCATGGTGTGGTTCGCACCTTGGCCGGACACGACTCAACAAATATGAAGGACATTGTCCCAACCATCATGTTGTTTATTCCGAGTGTTGAGGGCATTAGCCACAACGAACGCGAGCTGACCCATGACGCTGACATGGTGGCCGGGGTTGATCTCTTGACCGAGGTGTTGTTGCGTGTGGTTCGCGGTGAATTTGTTTCTGCGTCTGGAAAGGCCCAAGACTCGGCGCTAGAGTCATCGGCTGTTTCTTAAGCACACACGGTGAGGGTCCTGTGGATGAATCGATTGAATCATCCACCGGACCCTCACCATTTTTTACGCTTTGTCGTGGTCTTTCGCCACTGGATGCACTGCTCGATCAGCGTTCAGTCGCCACAAAAGCTGCTCCACCAACCCAGGCAACCGCGGCGCCACCGACTCATACATCTGCCCACTACTAGTCGTCACCCGCAAAGCATGCCGCACACCCGGAACCGTTTCCTCCACCCACCCCGGAGACTCCTTCGTCGCATTACAACTACGACATCGACCATCAAGATTCTCCACCGAACTCGGCCCACCCCGAGCCGCCTGCACCACATGATCAATCTCCCGAATCAAACCATTACACCCCGGCGTCCGACAATGCTGATCCCGTAACATCACAAACCACTTCAGTTTCCCGCTAATCACCCGCGCCTTGGAATCCATAGCCACCAAATCCCCCGCACCAGGTGCCGTATAGAGCCGAACCACCTCAATATCCTCCGGATTCTGCCACGTTCCCAGCAAAAGCTTCCGTGAGCGATCCGCACTGATATATCCAAACCCCGGAATCAATGCCGGCTCCCCCTCCCCCGTGAAAAACGTTCCCTCCGTCATCACCAGATTCAACCGGACCCGCATATTCTCGTGATCCGTGAAACCCGTCATCGAGGTCAAGAAGTAGTCGGCAGCTATTTGCCCCCGAGTGCGTTCATCCCCGGCCGCTTGCCCGCGTCCTTCTTCCCGAGCCAAGACCTGCAGTATCGCCGCCCCATATTCCACGGGGACCAAACCGTCGATACGCATCCGGTAAGCATCAAAGCGATACACATGAAGATAACGACCCGCCCGAGCCTTCTGCTCCGAATCTTCCTCCAGCTCCGGTTCTAACAGCAGCGCCCACTGATGAATCGACTCACGCAATAAGGCATCCCCACCGCTAAAACACAGGGGACAGTCGGTGAACAACAGCTCCTCGATGAGACGCTGGTTTTCCTTCTTCAGATGCCGCACCCCACGGGCCACGATCTCGGCCTGATGGAAGGTAATCGTGTCATCACCCACCGCGGCCCGCGTGAGCGGTAAATCTCGGGAAATAACCCGCGAGAGATGCAAAAACTCCACCCCCGAGCAGCGCGGCTGCCGCAACACCAACGCCACCTCCGCCCCGATACCCCAGGACGGATTCTTCTCCCGAACCCCTGCCGACTTGCGCGTAGCGACCACCGCGTCCTCATGAGCACACGCAAGATCCGCTTGACGGGCACTGGCCGCAGACTTCAAATACTCAAAAGCCCCCAACGCCTCGACCCGATCAAAGGCCGTCCCCTCTATTGGAGTCTCATTCACGACGGTGGCCAAGACCCGCAGTGCGGCAGCTCCGGCAGTGGCAAGATACTCAGCCACGAGCGCACCAATCTCTACCCCACGCTGCGTTAACGCAGTGCTGGAGGCATCCTCACCGGGCACCGCACAGAGGGTGCCGGGAATCTGAGGTGATGACGTCGTTGCCATATCTCTATTATAGAAAACCCCAACGACACTTTGGACTTCTACCTGACAATACTAGGAAAAAGATTCGATGTCCCGATCAGGAGATAGCGCGGGCGAAGACATCCAGAGATGACGATTTAGCCCCGCAACAGCTGCTCAAGGGACAGGGGCGGAATGCCGGTGATGCGTTCGATGTCGCCACTGACGTTTTCCATGGCACCGGCGGCAATGGCCGAATAGGTCGACACCCAGGCATCAACCTGCCACTTTGGTGCTCCGTACTCTGCCCGCGAGGCATAGGCTTCCTCGATCGTCTCATCCTGGAAGGAAACCTGGCGCTGACCAACGGCAGAAAGAATCTGCGCGATCTGCGTGAAGTTCAACGCCTCCGGGCCGGTGAGATCATAGGTGGCCCCGAGGTGCGCCCGCGGGTTCTGCAAGATGACAGCAGCCGTACGCGCCACATCCGCGCGCGCCACCAGAGCTGCCCGACCGTCACCGGCTGGGCCACGAATGACACCATCGGCGCCCACGGTGTCGCTCATGAAGTCGGCGTAGAAGTTATCGCGTAGGAAGGTGTAACCCAGGCCGGAAGCCCGGATATATTCCTCGGTCGCGTAGTGATCGCGAGCCAGGGTGAACACCGCATCCTGCGCTGCAGCAACAAAAGAAACATAAATCAGATGGTGAACTCCTGCTGCCACGGCTGCATCAACGAAGTCGCAATGCTGGTCTAACCGCTCACGACTTTCGGAAGCCGAGACCATAAAGACCGTTTGCGCTCCGGTCAAGGCCGTCCGGGTGGCCGAGCTGTTTTCGTACGCCGCCGCCAATATCGTGGCGCCATCCAGCGGGGGCGCCTTGCGTGGGGTTCTGGCCAGCAGCCGTTGCTTCACCCCAGCGGCACTGAGCAGTCTGGCGACCTGGCCGCCGAGTTCCCCGGTAGATCCTGTCACTGCCAGCGCTGGAGGGATAAGACTCATGTTTCCATTCCATCATTGATTCGCTTCCCCCGATACAAAATGACTTTAACCGGGGGAAGCGCAAGGGATCATTAGGCGCGTAATGCCACATCAAACCAACCAGTAATGGAGGCCGGATGGGTGATGGCGGTTCCCACCACCACGGCGAAGGCTCCGGCATCCAGTGCCGCACGGGCCTGGGCCGGAGTATGGATCCTCCCCTCGGCGATCAGCGGGCGGTCCAGTTCGGCCGCCGCAATCGCTGCAATCAGATCAAGGTCGGGACCCTGAGTCTTTTCCCGCTCCCCGCTGTAACCGGCCAACGTGGTGCCGATCAGATCTGCACCGGCCTCAACGGCGTTAAACGCATCCTTTAGTGACCCACAATCGGCCATGACCAGCGCATGAGTCTGCTCATGGATCATGGTGATGGTCGTCTTCAGGTCCAGCCCATCGGGACGAGGACGGCGGGTTCCGTCGATGGCCACGATGTGCGCCCCGGCGTTGGCCACGGCGATCGCGTGCCGGGCGGTGGGGGTGATAAATACGCCCTCGTGCCCGTCCTTCCAGAGCCCAATGACCGGGACCTCAACGGCGCTGCGGGTGAACTGAACATCCGCCAATCCCTGCACGCGCACCGCCGCGGCCCCGCCGATCACCGCCGAGGCAGCAATCTGCGCCATGGTGGTGGGGGTGCGCATGGGCTCACCCGGGTAGGCCTGAGCGGAGACGATCAGTCGGCCGCGTAGGGCCTCCAAAACTGCGGGTTCTAAGATCATGAGCCGATTCTCTCTTGGTTGCCGGGGGCCAGGAAGAGTCCTGCCGCCCCAATGATTGCCGCGTTATTGCCCAGCGCTGCGGGGATCAGCTCCAGGGCTTGCAGCGG
Source organism: Paeniglutamicibacter terrestris (assembly GCF_012271785.1). Taxonomy (GTDB): domain Bacteria; phylum Actinomycetota; class Actinomycetes; order Actinomycetales; family Micrococcaceae; genus Paeniglutamicibacter; species Paeniglutamicibacter terrestris. The sequence continues at coordinate 407,559 of NZ_JAAWVT010000001.1, forward strand.
GTCGATGGCCTCTGCTTCGTAGCCTGCGCGCAGCGCATCCCACCACAGTTCCCCCGCCCCGGCCATCCCGCCGGAAAGCACGATGACGTCCGGGTCAAGGATGTTGGCCAGTGAGCCAGCGGCGATCCCCGCGGCACGCCCACCAAGTTCCAATGCTTGGATGGCCAGTTCTTCACCGTCATAGGCACGAGCCGTCAATGCGCGGGTGTCACTCACGGCCGAATCCCCACCCAAGGCCAGGTAGTGGCGGTGGATGGCCGGCCCCGCGGCGATGGCTTCTAGATGCCCGGTGCGCCCGCAGGAGCACGGTAGCGATGTGGCCAGCGGTGAGGCGAAGTGCCCCATGTGTCCGGCGATGTGGTGTGCCCCGGTCTGTGGGACACCGTTAAGCAGGAATGATCCGCCCACCCCGGTGCCCACGGCCAGCAGCAGCACCTGATTTTTGCCCGCTGCCGCTCCTTGCCAGGCTTCGCCCAGTCCGTGGGCGTGCACATCGTTGATGGCACGAATGGCGCATCCGGTGCGTGCCCCCAGCTCGGCGGCCAGGTCCGTACCGGCCCAGGCGGAGATGGTATCGGTGGCCGAGAGTACGCGAGCGCTCCGTGGATCAACGACCCCGGCCGCGCCGATGCCCAACCCGGTGATCCGAAAATCGTGGGCGGCCTCGCGCAGCTGATTTACCACCGCGGCCACAGCATCAAGCACCGCTGCGGCTCCGCTGCGGGCCGGGGTAGGAAGGGAGGCGGAAGCCAGAATGGTGCCGTGCTCATTCACCAAACCACCGGCGATCTTGGTGCCGCCCAAGTCAATGCCGAACGCGGCAATGCGCCCCGAGTGTTCGGGGCGCATTGATGCTGTTGCGTGATTCATCTGGACTTAGAGCAGTCCGGTGCGGGTGAGGATGGCCTTGATGGCCGTGGCCTCGTCCGCGTTCAGTGCCTCCATCGGGGCGCTCATGGCGTTGGAGTCAAAGAGGCCCATGGCCACCATGGCGGTCTTGAATGCGCCAAGACCTGCGGCTCCGCCCGAGACGCGGGAAGAATCCGGGGTGTAGACGATCTCAAAGACATCTGCCAGGCGGTTCTGCTCCGCCGCCGCGGTGGCCCAGTCCCCCGCTACCGCGGCGTCAAAGAGGCGGCGGTAGCCGGCCGGGTCAACGTTGCCCAGACCCGGGACCACACCGTGGGCGCCGCCGAGCAGCGCACCGTCAACAACGACCTCATGTCCGGTGAAGACGCTGAAGCCTTCAATGTCGGCGGTGGCCAGCAGCAACTGGCGGAAGGAGACATCATCGCCGGAGGAATCCTTCACACCAACGATCACCCCTTCCTTGGCCAGCTTCACGGCGGAGGAAACTGCCAGCTTCACGTGGGTGCGCACCGGCACGTCGTAGGCGAAGATATCGATCTTCAGGGCCTCGTGGATGGCGCGGAAGTGCTCTTCAACCTCGGCGACGTTGGACAGCGCGTAGTACGGGGTGGTGACCACCAGGGCGTCGGCGCCGAGTGCGATCATCTTCGCGCCCTCTTCGATGACGCGAGCGGTGGTCTGCTCGTTGGCGCCCACGATCAGCGCAACGCGCCCGGCGTTGGCCTCGCGGATGGTGCCGACGACCAATTCACGCTCGGCATTGGTCAGGTACGGAACCTCGCCCGAGGAACCGAGCACAAAGAGACCTGTTACCCCGCCGTTGATCAGGTGTTCCACAACGTTCTTCAGACCTTGAACATCGATGTCGCCCGCCGCGGTGCGCGGGGTGACCACCGGAGGAATGACGCCGGAGTACTTGGGGTTCTTAGCGTTAGCCACGAGAATGTCTTTCTTTTGGGGGTGGAGCATTTTTTGGGGGGGGTGTTGGCGGGGTGCCGCGCATCCGCAGGTGTGTGGAACTGCGGTGCTTGGGGGCGGCGCGGCGCCCCCACCAAGTTTTAGAGCTGGAGCAGCGTGGGAGCGGCGCCCAGCAGGGTGCGCGTGTAGTCGTGGGAGGGAGCGTCAAAGACCTGTTCGGCCGTGCCCTCTTCGACGATTTGTCCCGCGTTCATCACGCAGATCCGGTCCGAGATGTAGCGCACGGTCTGGATGTCGTGGGAGATGAAGACCATGCCAAGGTTCAGCGTGGTTTTCAGGTCGGTGAGCAGATTCAGCACCTGGGCGCGCACCGAAACATCCAGTGCGCTGGTGGGTTCATCGGCAACAATCACGTCCGGATCCAGGGCCAGGGCCCGGGCGATGGCCACGCGTTGACGCTGGCCGCCGGAGACCTGGTTGGGCATCGCCGAGGCGGCGGAGGCCGGCAGGCCCACCACCGAGAGCAGCTCGTAAACCTTGGCGGAGCGTGAGGCATCGTTGCCGATGCCGTGGACCTTGAGCGGATCGGTGAGGATGTCATGGATACTCATGCGGGGATTCAGCGCGGTGGAGGGGTCCTGGAAGACCACCGCCACGGAGCGACCGAATTCCTTGCGCCCGGCGGCATTACGCTTGGAGGCGTCCTTGCCGCGGAAGAGTACGGTCCCGCTGGTGGTTTCCTGCAGGCCCACCAGGACCGAGGCCAGGGTGGATTTGCCGCAACCGGACTCCCCCACGATGCCCACCGTTTCACCGCGTGAGACGGAGAAGTTTACTCCGTTGACGGCGCGCACGATGTTGGGGGAAAACAGCTTCCCACCGCGGACGCGGTGGTGAACGTGGATGTCGCGCAATTCGACGACGGGGACGTTGGTTTCCATGATCACTTGGCTCCTTGCGCAATAGCGATGTTATGGCTGGCCCAGAAGTGTTCCGGGTGATTGCCCGCCGGCACAAAGTCGGTGGGCACCGACGGATCCGCATCCGCACGCTGGGAGCGCTCGGCGAACCGGTCCCCCATCGCGAAGGAATACGGCGAGGGGACGGTGCCGGGGATCTGGTGCAGGCGCTTGGCGCCGGATTCGATCGATAGCACCGCACCGAGCAGACCCTGGGTGTATTCGTGGGCCGGGGCGGCGAGGACGGCCGGAACCGGACCGGATTCCACGACCTGACCCGCGTACATCACGGTGACGCGGTGGGCCAGCGAGGCCACCAGCGCCAGGTCGTGAGAGACGAAGACCATCGCGAAGCCCAGGGATTCGCGCAGCTCGTTGAGCAGGTCAACCACCTGCTTTTGGACCGTGACATCCAGGGCGGTGGTCGGCTCGTCGCAGACCACCAGCTTCGGGCTGCGCGAAAGCGCCATGGCGATGAGCACGCGTTGACGCTGTCCACCGGAGAGCTCGTGCGGGTAGGAGCGCAGCGTGCGCTTGGCATCAAGTTTCACCAGGGTCAGCAGTTCCTCGGGGGTTTTGCGTCCCCCGCGGCGGGTGAGCTGGCGCAGCTGATCCCCAATGAGCATCGAGGGGTTCAGTGAGGACAGCGCATCCTGGTAAACCATCGCGATCTGTTCTCCGCGCAGGCCCTTGTAGACCTTTTCATCCCCGGCGATGGCGGTGCCATCGGCACCGAGGGGAAGCAATTCCTTGGTTCCAAAGGTGATCGATCCGGTGATCGACGCGGTCTTGGGCAACAGGCCCATGATCGCCAGCGAGGTGATGGACTTGCCACAACCGGATTCGCCCACCAATGCCATGGTCTCGCCCTCACGGACGGTGAAGGAGACGTTGTCAACGATTCGGGTGTCCCCAAAGCGTTCGGGGAAACGGATCGAGAGGTTTTTGACCTCGAGGATGACCTTCGGATCCCCGTCGAGGACCAGCCTGTCACTGCGCTGTTCTTCGGTGCGAGCGAGCAGTTGCAGCTCGCCGCGCAGACGTTCCAGCGCGATCGTGTCAACGGCCGGCTTGGCAGCAACCGCAGTGGTGGTTTCGCTGCTCGATGCACTCTTGCGGGTGCTCTTGGGATTCACCAGGGCATCGGTCATGCCCTCGGCCAGGATGTTCAGGGCGAGCACCGTGACCAGGATGGTCAGACCGGCGAAGGTGGTGGCCCACCAGGCGCCGTTAAGCACCAGGGTGCGACCGTAGGAGATCACGTTGCCCCAACTGGGTGCCGGGTCTTGGATGCCGGCGCCGAGGAAGGAGAGCGAGGCCTCCAGGATGATCGCATCCGCCACCATCACGGTGGCGAAGACCAGGACCGGGGCGGCGCAATTGCGCAGCACGTGCCGACCCAGGATGTGGAAGCGGGAGGCTCCGATGACACGTTCGGCGCGGACGTAGTCCTCGCCCCATTGCGCCAACACATTGGCTCGGACCACGCGGGCGATCTGCGGTACATAGATCACCGCGATCGCGATGATGATCACCGGGAGGCTATTTCCCAGCGAGGCCAGCAGGGCCGCTGCCAGGGCGATGCCCGGGAAGGCCATGAGCATGTCCATGATGCGCATGATGGTTTCATTGGCCCACTTGGCGCTGGTGGCGGCCAGGGCGCCGAGCAGTCCGCCGACCACCAGGGCCAGGGCCACGGCGCCGATGCCGATCAGCATCGAGGAGCGCGCCCCAAAGAGCAGGCGGGAGAGGATGTCGCGGCCCAGACGGTCGGTGCCGAAGAGGTGCTCGGGACCCGGTCGCTGGGCGGGGATGCCGGTAGCCAGCGGGTCGTGCGGGGCCAGCAGCGGGGCAAGGATGGCGGCCAGAGAGATCAGCACCAAGAAGACCAGGGAAATCTTGGAACCCAGTGGCAGCGAGGTAAAGCGCGTGGTGCCCGAGCTCAGTCGAGTCACGAGTCCGTTACGGGGGGCGAGGGAAGTCATGAGGGTCAGACCGTCCTGATGCGGGGGTTGATAAGCAGGTAAAGCATGTCGACGAGGATGTTGACCAGCACGAAGGTGATCGCGATGGTGAGCACCACGCCCTGGACCAGGTTGACGTCGGAGTTGGTGATGCCATTCATGATCAGCTGCCCCATACCGGGCAGGGAGAAGATCATTTCAATCACCACGGCGCCGCCGAGCAGGTAGCCGATGCGCAGGCCCAACACGGTGACCGGGGTGACCAGCGCATTACGCAGCACGTTGCGGGTGAGTACCTCGCCGCGTGGCACGCCGTTGCCGATGGCCGTGCGGACGTAGTCCTTGTCCAGTTCCTCCACCATCGAGGTACGCACCACGCGAATCAGCGAGGCGGAGACCGGGATGGCCAGCGCCAGGGCCGGCAGGGTCATGTGCATAAACCAGCCACCGATGCCGCTGCCCATGGGTGCGGATCCACCGGAGGGGAAGATCGGGCTTTTGCCCAGCGCCAGCCACTGGATCAGCAGGATGCCGAGCCAGAAGGAGGGGGTGGCCACGGCGGCGATGGAGAAGATGCGCACCAGCTGGTCGGGCAGCCGGTCGCGATACAGGGCGCCCAGGACACCGAAGACCAGCGAGATCACCACGGCGATCAGCACACCATAAAAGGTCAGCTGCAGCGTCAGCGGGAAGGCGTTGAAGATCATCTCCGTCACCGGGCGGGCCGGTGGGGTGGTCTTGCCGAAGTCGAGGGTCAGCAGTCGGCCCAGGAAGGAGACATATTGCAGGACCAGGGGCTTGTTCAGCCCGCGTTCTTCGCGGTAGGCCTCCTTGGCTGCATCGGAGGCACCCTCGCCCAGGGCGGAGGTGGCTTCGTCGCCGGGAGAAAGTTTGAGGATGACAAAAACTAGGAAGGTGATTCCCAGGATCATCACGGGCAGGACAGCTATGCGGCGCAACAGCAACCGTAGGAGGGTTCCCACGAAAGAACTCCGATGGATAGAGGGTGGTGCGGGTGATCAAGAAGGCGCAAGCGGGCGCGCGCTTGGGAGAGAACGCGCCCGCTTGCCGGGAGCCTAGGCCTTCGGGGCTACGCCAACGAAGGAGACGCCCGTGGTCGGCAGCGGCTTAAAGCCATCCAGCTTGTCCGGGTTCCAGGCGGTGGGCAGCTGACGGTGGAAGACCGGGTAGAGCGGCACTTCGTCGGCGAGCAGGTTGATCGCCTGCGTCCAGGCCGCAACCGCGCCCTTCTCGTCCTTGGCCTTCACCGCGGTGTCGAGCATGCCCTGCAGCTTCTTGTACTCGGCGCTGGTGGACCAGCGGAAGCGCTTGGTGGGCCAGACATCGCCACGGTAGAACCAGCTCAGGAGCAGATCGAGGTCGTTACCGAAGACCGAGGGGTCACCGGGGGCAGCAACCACCTTGAACTTTCCGGTGTCAACGTAGTCGGTGTACAGGGACCCGGACTGCAGGTTCTGCATGGTGACCTTGACGCCGGGCAGCTTGTTCCAGGATTCGAGCAACAGCGGTGCCACGTCCTTCACCCAGGAGGTGTCGGTGGTGAGCAGCTCAAATTCGAGGCTGGTGACGCCGGCTTCCTTGAGCAGGGACTCGGCCTTGGCCGCGTCGTAGGCGAAGGTGGTGGCGGCCTTGACGTACTGCGGGTGGGTGTCCTGCACGTAGGAGGTGGCCGCCTTGGCGTTGCCCAGCAGCGCACGATCGATGATCGTCTGGGTGTCGGTGGCGTAGTGGAAGGCCTGACGCACGCGCTTGTCGGCAAACGGACCCGATTCGCAGTTGAACATCAGGAAGAGCAGGCCGAACGACTGTACGGCTTCGACGGTCATCTTGGACTTCAGGCGATCAACGTCCAGGTACGGGACATCCTCGATGACCGAGACGCGGCCCGATTCTGCGGCGGTGACGCGGGCCGCGGCATCCGAGAGCAGGTACCAGATCATGTCGTTGGCCTTGGCCGGGTAGGCACCGTTGTAGTCGTCGAACTTCGCGAAGACAATCTTGTCGTCCTTGGTCGCGGAGACCAACTTGTACGGGCCCGAGCCCACCGGGGCCGCGTCAAACGCTGGCTGGTCGGCGGAGGCGAGCTTCTTCGGGACGATCTTGACCACGGAGATGCGGGTGGCGAACAGCGGGAAGGCGTAGTTCAGGGTGAAGACGACGGTGTCTTCCCCCTTAGCCTTGACCGACTTGATGAACGGGACAAACTGCGCGAAGAGCGAGGCGTTTTTGGTGTCTGTCACGCGATCGAAGGAGTAAATGACGTCGTCGACGGTGACGGGATCGCCATTGTGGAACTTGGCACCCGAGCGCAGTGTGACCTCCCAGGTGGTGTCGTTCACCTGCTTCGGATCGGCCTTGGCCAGGGCCAGGTACGGTTCGCGGGTTGCCGGGTGAAGATCAACAAGACCCTCGAAGATGTGCATATTGGCGGCGAACGGGGTGGCACCCGAGGAGGTCATCGGGTCAAAACCTGTTGACAGCGCGTAGGAGATGCCGGCTTCAAGCAGCGTCGTGGACCCGGCACCGGTGGCACCGGTAGTCGTGGACGGGCTAGAGCAGGCGGCGACGGTTGCCGAGAAGGCGGCAGCGGCACCGAGCATGCCCGTCAGCTTCAGAAATTCACGACGGCCACGGGGCTTGCTGGCCAAATCCTTGAGGGTCATTTTAAATCTCTTTCGTTTCCAGTTCCGGAAAAGTGGGACGTAGGATGTCCTACGCCATGCATTAGACTGTAAGCGTGATCACCAATGAACGTCAACCACATCACACAAAAAACCTCGCACCGCAAGGAAAAGTTTTCAGCACACAGATCTCGGCACTTCATACGAAAGAGGCACCAACCTGCTCATGAACAGCCCTCGTAGCCCCCGCCTTGATGCCCACGCACGTTTGCGGGCACTGACCGGCGATATCACCGATCTCATCCTTGAACGTGGACTATTGCCGGGCGACGCGATGCCCACGGAACAGGACCTCATTGCGGAACTCGGCGTGGGAAGAAATACGCTGCGCGAGGCGCTGAAGGTGCTTCAGGCCCAGGGCGTGGTGGAGATTCGACACGGCTTCGGCATGTTTGTGGCCGCCGAGAATCTAGTGGCGCTGGCGGACTCGCTGACCTTCCGCGGACAGATGTCCCTGCGGCACAAGGGGCACGAGGCCAATGAGCTGGTGGATGTGCGCCAGGCACTGGAGGCCGGTCTGGTCGGTTCCGCCATCATCGCGATGACGGATGATCAGCTCGAAAAGCTGGAGGACGTGGTGCGCGCCATGGAGAGTCTTGCCGCGGCCGGTGAAGTGTTCATCGAGCAAGACAAGGATTTTCACCGGTTGCTCTTTGAACCGCTGAACAACCAGCTGCTCAGCGACCTCTTGGGTGTCTTCTGGGAGGTCTACCGCAGCATCCACCGCGGCATTGGCACCCAGGTCCCGACCAACGCGACGTTGATCGAAACGGCTCAGGCGCATCGTGATTTGCTCGAGGCGGTCCGCAATGAAGATCAGACGCTGGCCAGCGATCTGCTCGGGCGGCACTTCGACGGCATCCGCGCCAGACTCGCGAACTTCAGCTGGGATTCGGGAAACTCAGTGCCCAAGTAGGCATGGTTTTTGCGGCGTCGCGGGATCATGCTTGGTTCATGACAACGTTGAACCACAGCGCCGTGTTTGTGGAAGCGACACGTGCCGATATCCACCAGTTGGTCCGCACCATGGTTGACGCCATTGGCGCACCTCTGGTCCAGATTCTCTCCGGTGCCAAGGACAACACCGCGCCGCACCGCTGGGCGCATCCCGAAAGCACCGAACCCGACACGCTGACCGAAGAACGCCTCCGCCTGGGCTACCGGGTGTGGCTAACGCTGCAGGCGGCCGAGGACCGCGATGGCGCACTGACCTGGCTTCGGGACAAGAATCCGGTCCTAGATGACGAACGGCCCGTGGATTTCATTTATCAGCAGCACGCCCAGCAGGTGGTGCACGCCGCGGAGTCTTGGGTCAGTGGCACGCCTACCCGCTGATTTAGCGCCAGAGATGTGGGGCCGGGCGGCGCGTCCCGGGAAGCGCGGTCTCATCACGCCAACGCTGGACCCAGTCGGGAAGCACCCGATCATTCGGGAGTTCAACGCCCAGCTGGCGCAGAATCTCTTCGTTGGCGACCGGGCCCTCTTTTGACAGCAGCCGCGTGGCGATGGTCGCCTGCACGTAGATTTCGCCGTTGACGACCATCCGCTGTTCGAAGTAGATGCACTTATCGTCAATGCCCAAGATTCGTGTTTCTTGGGTGAACTTCTGGTTGAACACCACGGACTTGCGGAAGGTGATGGTCTCGGCCTGCACCACCGGCGTCCATTTGTTTTTTTTCATCAAATCCCAGGTCCCAGAACGGACCATGAGATCAAATCGCCCCAGGTCGAAGAGGGAGAAATACATACCGTTGTTGATATGACCGGCAATATCGATGTCGGTCAGCAGCGCCCGCATGGGCACCGACGAGAGATCAAACATGGAGAGCTTGGGGCGCTTGCGTGCGGTGGCGATCAGGAGCAGAAGACGAAAGATTGCGTGCATGAAGCCAACCCTACTCGTTGGTAACTTAGCTGTCACCCATTATTCAACATGCTAGTGATTGACTTTATTCAATGAGTTGCCCCATGATTAGACGGGGAACACCACCGTATTCCCCACCATCACCAGCATCCTCAGGATCACCATCATGACCCCGCGCGCGCTTCGCCCCTTCGCTCATCGCGATTACCGCATCCTTCTGATCGCCATGGCCATTAGCGTCTTCGCCCATGGCATGTGGGCAGTCGCGATGGTTTATCAGGTCAAACACCTCGGCGGCGGACCCGCTCAACTTTCGGTGGTTGCCACGGCCACTTCCTTGGGACTCCTAGGTTTCGTGCTGATCGGCGGCATCACCGCCGATAGGATCAGCTGCCGAAAAATCATCATCACCGTCGAGGCCATCTCATTGTTGGTGATGATCACCGTGGCGGCTCTGGCTCTCACCGGAACCATGGAGCTCTGGCACCTTGCCGCGGCCGGATTCATTCAGGGATCCGGTGCAGCATTCTTCTTCCCTGCCTACTCGGCACTGCTCCCCCGGATTCTTCCGTCCGAGGATTTGCTGGCAGCCAATGGCATGGAGGGGATGTTCCGCCCGGTCCTGCAGCAGGCGGCGGGACCTGCGGTCGCCGGTGTTATCGTCGCGTCCTTCGCACCATCAATGGCGATCGCCGGAATAGCACTCTGCCACCTGCTGGCCTTCGGCGTGCTTAACCTTCTGGGTCATCACCGCGCCTATGACGAACATCTGGCACCGGGCGAAAAGCGCCCCAGTGCCCTGGCCGATCTGCGCGAAGCCGTTTCGTATACCGTGGGAACGCCGTGGCTACTATGGACGTTGCTCTTTGCCGTCATCTCGGTACTCAGCTTCATCGGCCCGATCGAGGTGCTACTTCCCTTCGTGGTGGAGGATCAACTCGGCGGCGACGCCAAGACCTTCGGCTTTATGCTGGCGGCCTTCGGCATCGGCAGTGCCGTGGGATCGTTCGTGACGGCGTCCCTCCCGTTGCCGCGCCGCTACCTGAGTTTCATGATGGCGTTCTGGGGCTTTGGCACCTTGCCACTGGCTCTAATTGGCATCATCAGCACACCGTTCGCGCTGGCGATTCTGCTGGTGGTCGTGGGCATTACGGGCGGGCTCGGTCAGGTCATCTGGGGCACGTTGCTCCAGCGGCGAGTTCCCGCTCATATGCTCGGAAGAGTTTCGTCGTTGGACTTCTTCGTTTCGCTGGCGCTCATGCCGGTCTCAATGGCGCTGGCCGGACCGCTCGGAGCCATCATGCCGATCTGGATCATCTTTGTGGTCGCAGGGGTAGCATCGCCGGTGGTCGGGGCCATCGCGTGGTTCGCCGGGAAAATGTACCAGGACGAGATCGATCACCCGCTTGATCATCATGAGAAATCCGACAAGCTGGTCTCTGACCTGTAGCTGGTCGACCCGGAGCCGTTCGGTGTTTTTGCGGGGGAAATGCCCACTGTGCATTGCCCAAAAGAGCCTGTGGAAAACCTCTGCCAATGCTCCCCGTTCGGGGCTAGGATGACAGCTAATCGACCCCCACCGAATCGTAGGCCGTTGGCATGGTTACGAAAATCAAAAAGGTCAGTCTCATCTTCTGCTCCGCCGCATTGGTTTTCGCAGCAGCGGGATGTGTGGGAAGTGCAGACCCGGTTGAGCCCACGCCTACCGCCTCGAATCCCACGGCCACCGCATCCAGCTCTCCACCCACAACATCATCAAGCCCGAGTATCAAGCCCACGCCGAAACCGATTCCGGCGAGCTCGACTGGGCCTGCGAAGAACTGGCCCGTTCCGGTCATGCCCGACGCGGCGAAGAAAAACACCGAAGCCGGGATCAAGGCGTTTACCGAGCACTACTACGAACTCGTTGAATACACGATCCAAACGAACGACACGAAACCGATCAAAAAGGTGTCAAAACGAACTTGCCTTGAATGCGGAAACGTATTTATTGATCCATTCGACAATAATAAGAAAGCCGGCTCCTGGATGACAGGTGCAGAATTCAATGTCACCGTAACTAGGGCCATTCTTCAACTGCCTCAAGGTATCTCGCTGTACACAACGACGCAAGGTGAGATGAATCTGTTCATGAGCGATGGGACACTTCAAGGCACCTTTCCAGCAACCCCAAAACCCGCGCCCCTAATGATGATTCTCAGATTCGACCGTGGATGGATGGTCGAAAGCGTGGAGTATCTCGATGAAGACTCTTAGAAATATGTCTGTATTCACGATCGTCTTTGCACTCGCACTGATGACATCCCCATTTGAAGCTTCGACATTCGCAGCAGGGGAAAACCGTTGCACAGTCATTGAACGCATGGGTAATAGTTTCATTGAGACCCACGTCAAGTGTTCTGACGAGAACGAGGAAAATTCAGCGCATTTCGTGCCAAACAACGAAAAATCAAAGACCATTTCGAACGGACCCAAGCTTCGATACTCGGTGAACTACTACAGCGAATGCACACCCGATCTCACTTTGGTTCTATCCTGTGATGCGATTGCGGACCCGACTTGTCCTGATGGTGGGTACAGAACTATCAGGACGATACGTGCAATAAATGGCCCCAGAGCCGGCCAGATCGTTTCGACCACGCAATACTGCAGCGCCGAACCCCCGACGACGATTCCCGGCGCGGAAGACGATATCGCCAAGATGACTCTGGCGGATTTTCGACGCCTAAATATCCTCGCTTCAATCATCATTAGCCAGCCAGAGAGTTTCTCGCTCCGTAACGGCAATGCCCACATGTTTGCGGATGCTGAATCCCAGAACTTTGCCGTCACCATCTTTGACCAGAACGTACGGGTGCGAGCTATCCCAGTGTCATACGCGTGGAGTTATGGCGACGGAGCAACCCGATCCTTCAGTTTTCCGGGGCAACCCATGGCACAACGCGGATTCGACGAACCGACAACCACCAGCCACGTCTACACAGAAACCGGTGATTTTGCTGTCGGACTCACCACGCGGTTCCGCGGCGAATACTCCACCGAGGGCGGACCCTGGACTCCAATTCCTGGAGTCGCCAATGTGCCCAGCGAACAAATCACAATGAGCGTCTGGCGGACCAAAAAGATCCTCGTTGCGGAGAACTGCAACGAAGGCGCGAGGACGCCAGGTTGCGCCTCGCTCTTCGAATGAACCTCAGAGGTACGGACGAGTGATGAACTCGATGTAGTGGCCCGACGGATCCAACAGGTACACCCCGCGACCTCCATGCTCGGTATTGGTCTTCCCGGGTAACGCCCGCTGCGGGTCTGCCCAATGTTCGATGCCCTGCGCCTGAATCTTGGCATAGGTCCGGGCGAAGTGCTCGTCATCGATCAAGAAGGCATAGTGCTGCGGCGGGAAATCAATGGGCGGGCAAGCGAACTGCAACATCACCCCATCATCAAGTTGGATGTTGGTGAAGGGGCCCCAGCTAGTCACGCTGTGGGCCTCGGCCAGATCGATAAAGAACTGGGCCGAGACTGTCGGATCTTTTGCGGCAATGATCGTGTGGTTAAAGGAAATGCTCATGGTGTGTTTCTGCTTTCGGTTCGGAGAGTCCGAAGCGCGCAGGCAACGCATGGCCCAGCTGCAAGGCAAAGTAAAAGGAAGTGTGTGCCGGATACGGAGGGGCTCCTGCCAAGGGCAAGACTGTCGCCGGCGAGCGCTCAGGGCAAGGCCCTGCGCTACTGCAATATGGCGACAACGTGTGTTGCCGTTACCTCCTGGAAGCTCAGCCCATCTGGGGCACACCAAGGATTCTGCCACGTCCGCCAAGGTTGCTTCAAGCCCAAGCCGCGAGACGCCGGAGTTTATCTCCGGGGCCCCGTCCCGTTGCTGTTTCGTCGTTTGAACTTCATGCTGCCTGTCTACTCTCATGAACACGGCTTCGAGCCATTAGCGCTCGACATCCCCCGGCCGGTTTCCCGAAAGGCACGCATTTTCATGAAGTCCACTTCCACGTCCGTTCCCCGCCGCGGCATCTTGCTCGGCGGAACCGCCGCAGCCCTCTCCGGCATACTGGCCGGGGCGCGTCCCGCCGCCGCTTCGGTGCCGCTGGCTAAGGCCTCCCCGGCGAGCGCAAAACTCAAGTTCGGGGCGAACGGGAAATTTAAGATTGTCCAGTTTAATGACACCCAGGATGGTCCGCGCACCGATCGGCGCACCCTTGAACTGATGGAGGCCGTTCTGGATGCCGAGAAGCCCGGCTTCGTGGTCATCAATGGCGATGTCATTGATGGTTCTCCGAACTCGCCACTCGAGGTCAAGCAGGCCATCAACAACGTCGTCCAGCCCATGGAGTCCCGCAAGATCCCTTGGGCGCTCACCTTCGGAAACCACGACGAGGATTCCACCTCGCATGGCACCAAGATGACCGAGGCCAAGATCCTCGACTTTGTGCGCCGTTACGACTACAACCTCAATACCAAGGAAGACGACGTCTACGGCTCCTCAAACTCGCAACTGCTGATCGCCTCGGCACGGAGCAATAAGCCGGCCTTCGGCATTTGGCTCTTGGATTCCGGCCGCTACGCCCCGGACTCCGTGGGCGGACAGGACTTTGAGGGCTTGATGTCGTATGACTGGATCCGTCCCGAACAGATCGACTGGTACCGCGAGGCCTCAGGTGCCACCGAACGCCGGCATGGCAAGGTTGATTCGCTGATGTTCTTCCACATCCCATTGTGGGAACACCATCACATGTGGTTCGGTTCGCAGTTCACCTCCAACGAGGCAGACCATGCCAAGGCGGTCAAGAAGCACGGCATCGTGGGCGTGAAAAACGAGGAAGTCTATGTCGGCGCCTTCAACTCGGGCCTGTTTGCTGCCTTGCAGGAACGCGGGGATGTACGTGGCGCCTACTGCGGACATGATCACATCAATACCTACATGGGTAACTACTTCGGGATCGAGCTGGGCTACGGCCCGGGCACTGGATTTGGTCCCTATGGTGTGGGCGGGGCGCAAGAGCACAGCCTGCGCGGGGCTCGAGTCTTTGAGCTCGACGAGCATGCGAAGAATGTCTACACCGGCACCCGCACGATCTTTGCCAAGGATCTGGGCATCAACATGGATCCGGCCCGCAAACCCCTGGATCAGCCACTGCCACTTCCCCAGGACTAAGTGCCGGGAACCGCGCCGCGGGCTACTTTGGTCCGCGGCGCGGCCGTGCCGCGCGCATCCCCGCCGCTTCTTCGATGGCGTCGGCGGCACGAATCAGTCCCAGGTGTGAGAGTGCCTGAGGAAAATTGCCGGCCATTCGTCCGGTGACCGGGTCAAACTCTTCGGACATCAGACCCAGGTCGTTCACGATTGTCGCCAGTCTCGCCAACAGTCTTCGCGCATCATCGAGGCGACCACAGTGGGCGTATTGCTCGATGAGCCAGCAGGTGCACACCATGAAGGTGTACTCCCCCGGTGGCAGTCCGTCGGCCCCGGATTCGCTGCGGTAGCGGCGGAGGAAACCATGATCGTCCAGCAAATCCGTTTCAATCCTTTTCAGCGTGCCCAGCATTTTCGGATCTGAGTAGTCAAGGAAACCCACCTGGGCGAGCACTAGCAGCGAGGCGTCCACCTCCGTGCTGCCATAGGTCTGCGTGAACGAATTCAGTTCCTCGTTAAAGCCTTGGACCATGATCTGTTCCCGCAGCGCATCACGCGCCATTTCCCACGCCGGGGCATCTCCGGAAAGCCCGTGGTGCGTTACTGCCCGCACCCCGGCATCCAGCGCGGCCCACATCATGACCCTCGAATGCGTGAAGTAGGCCGGTTCCCCGCGCATCTCCCACAGGCCGTGGTCCTTGCGATCTAGATGGGCCAGCACGTCCTCGAGCAGTGCCTTCTGCAGCGGCCAGGAGAAGTGGTCCTCGCGACCGCCCATGGTGCGAAGTTCATCCAGGGCCACCATGACCTCACCAATAACATCACCCTGGTACTGATACACCGCGGCATTACCCACGCGCACCGGTTTGGCGTCGCCATAACCCGGCAGGTGCTGCAGAATCTTTTCCGGCAATTCTCGTTCCCCGCCCACTCCGTACATGATCTGCAATCGGCGGTGATCCCCCGCGATAGCGCGCAGGAGCCAGTCACGCCAGCACAGCGCTTCATCCTCATAACCGTGGGTCATCATCACCTGCAGGGTCAACGCAGCATCACGCAGCCAGCAGAAGCGGTAGTCCCAGTTGCGCTCGCCACCAAAAAATTCGGGAAGCGATGTGGTGGGGGCCGCGACGATGCCGCCGGTCTCCCGGTGGGTCAGTGCCTTGAGCACCAGAAGCGAGCGGCGCACCAGGGCCTCGTGGGCCCCGTGGGTGGGGATCTTTGCTGCCCACTGGCGCCAGGTGCGGGAGGTTTGGGTCATGGCCAGGCCCACGTCGTTGGGTTCCGGGATCCCGGTGTGGGAGGGGTAGCAGGCAAACTCGAAGTCGTAGACCTCCCCGGCCTTAACCTCAAACTCGTCATGATGGGTGTGGTTTTTGGCCTTGGGGAGTCGGGTGGCGTGCAGCACCGCAGCGTGCGGTCCGGCGACTGCCACCAATGATTCGGTGCCCTTCACCGCGTCAAAGTTGCGCCGCACCCACGGCAGCACCTTGCCGTAGTCGTACCTGATGATCAGCTCATGCTCCATCCTCATGGAGCCCGATAATCCCTCAACTCGGCGCATGATGCTGGAGCCGCCATCGCCCAGCGGCATGAAATCGGTGACAAGTACCTGAGATCCGCCGCTAGCCCAGAGGGTACGCAAGACAAAGGAGGAATCAAGATAGGTCCGACTGAGCACTTCACCCTCGATGGGGGCCAACAACCAACGACCATGTTCGCGGTTGCCCACGAGGGCTCCGAACACCGAGGCGGAGTCGAAGCGCGGGAAACACAGCCAGTCCACCGAGCCCCAGCGGGAGACCAACGCGGCGGTCCGCTGGTCAGAAAGCAACGCGTAGTCTTCGATTCCGGTTCCCATACTTCCCACACAACCGCATTAAGGGATGACAGACAAGGGGTTTTCCCCGCGGCACCTCACCTGCGATAGGTTCAAGATGCCGGAGGTTTGGACCACCGGCCCACCACTGTGTCTGTCTGAGGACTGAGTATGAAACTTCTGGCCCTGCGCCACCGCTTGTTGCCCGGCGATTTACCGCCCGAGGGTTGGGAACGCAAGCAACCGAGCGCCGCGGCATTACGCCGCGATGTGTGGGTAGCGCTGGTGGTGATGGTGATCGCCGTTGTGGGCATGGAAATGATTCTGAGTTTCGGCCCCACGGAAAACGCACCGGATCGAATCCCCAGTTATCTGGCCATGTGCGCACTCACGGCGCCGCTGGCCGTGCGACGCCGTTACCCGATTATCGCCATGCTTCTGCTCTCCGGAATGTTCATGGGCTTCGGGATTTGGATGCCGCAGGTCATGGTTCAGCTGACGCCGCAGGTCACCTACTTTGTTGGACTGTACTCGGCCGTCACCTGGGCCAGGGACCGACGCTCACTGCGGCTAGCGCTCGCGGCGGTCATTTTGGCCATGTTCCTCTGGCTGGTCATTGGAATCACCAACGCCAAGCTCCTTTTCGGAACCGAACTTGATCTGCCCACCTCCATCGAGACCTCCGGATTCCTTGATCCGGTGATCGCCTATGCCTCGTACAACTTTCTGATTAACCTGCTCTACTTCGGTGGGGCCATCTTCATGGGACTGATGTCATGGCGCGGAGCCTGGCAGCACGAGCTGGTGGTGGAACAGGCAGATCAGCTCCGGGCCCAATCCGCGGAACTGGCCCGACGTGCGGTCATTGACGAACGTCTGCGCATTGCCCGCGAGTTACATGATGTGGTGGCCCACCATATCTCTGCCGTTGGAGTGCAGGCGGCAGCAGCGCGCATGGTTCAGCCCCGGGATCCACAACGCGCCGCCGAACTCATGCGCGGCATCGAGGACTCCGCACGGCAGGCGGTGGGTGAGACCCGGTCGCTGTTGCGCGTGCTGCGACATGAGGGTGCCGACGAATCCGTTTCCACCGATCCCACCGCTCAGCGCGCTCCGGAACCCTCACTGGAACAGTTGCCGGCCCTGATGGAACAGTGTTCGCGTGCCGGCCTGCGGGTTGAACTCATTACCGTTGAGCACCGGAGTGATGCCCTCCAGGAGGTCAGCGCCGGACTGGGTCTGGCGCTCTACCGCATCGCCGCCGAATCCCTGGCGAATGTCCGCGAGCATTCCACCGCCCGGAGCGCGGTGCTTTCGCTACGCAGCGGCGGTGACAC
Organism: Paeniglutamicibacter terrestris; assembly: GCF_012271785.1. Lineage (GTDB taxonomy): Bacteria > Actinomycetota > Actinomycetes > Actinomycetales > Micrococcaceae > Paeniglutamicibacter > Paeniglutamicibacter terrestris. The sequence goes on from NZ_JAAWVT010000001.1 coordinate 425,132, forward strand.
GCACGGCGAGTGGGTAGAGGTTGAGGTCACCGACGATGGTGCGCCCCGCCCCGGAACCGCCGGCAGCGGCTTTGGGCTGCGCGGCATTCGTGAGCGCGCCGAATTGCACCACGGTCTGGTGGACATCGGTCCGCGCTCCCCCACCGGCTGGAGGACTCGTGCACGGCTGCGCCTGCTGCATTCCGCCACCGCACCCAGCACCACACCAGGAGTTGCCTCATGAGGAAAACCCGCATTCTGATCTGCGATGACCAGCCGCTCATCCGGTCCTCCCTGGCCCTGATCTTGGGCACCGAGGAGGACTTTGAGGTGGTGGGCACCGCCGCTGATGGACGCGAAGCCGTCACCTTGGCGCTGGAGCTAACCCCCGACGTGGTGCTTATGGACATTCAGATGCCGGTGCTCGACGGCGTCGGAGCCACAGCGCAGATCACCTCGGTGAGCACGGCCAAGGTCGTGGTGCTGACCACCTTTGATCGCGATGATTACCTCTTCGCCGCCATCGATGCCGGGGCCAGTGGCTTCCTGCTGAAAAACACCGAACCGGAAATGATCATTTCTGCGGTGCACGCGGCGGCCGACGGACAGGCATTACTCTCCCCGGAGGTCACGCTGCGCATCATCCAGCGTGGCACCGTCGCCGCTCAGAGCTCGGTGGCACAGCCAGCAAGTGGAAGCATCACCGCCGGTGACCAACGGATCCTCGACGAATTGACGGCGCGGGAGCGTGAGGTGCTCATCGCATTGGCCAGCGGCAAATCCAACGTAGAGATTGCCGGGACGTTATTTGTTTCCGAGGCAACGGTAAAAACTCACCTGTCGAACATCCTGTCCAAGGCCGGGCTGCGCGATCGGGTGCAGGCGGTGGTCTTCGCCTACCGGGTGGGGCTCATCCCTTCGACGGAGGTCTAAGTCCGCGCGCCACCGCCGGGCACTCCCAAGTTCATTCCTTTGAACGATCCTTTGTCCCCAAGCCAGAACGTAGATTGGAAGCTAGGAAGGGTTTGGGCCAGCATGGCTTGAACCATCAGGGATCACAGGAAAGAGAACACCGTGTTAGAGGTCAAGAATCTCACCCGGCGCTTCGGGGATCGGGTGGTGCTCAACGATGTTTCGTTCAGCGTTCCGGCCAATGGCATGACGGGATTTGTCGGCGCCAATGGTGCCGGCAAGACCACCACCATGCGCATCATCATGGGGGTGCTGAAATCCCACGCCGGGTCGGTGTACTTCAACGGCACACAAATTGTTGACGCGGATCGGGCTCGCTTCGGCTACATGCCCGAGGAACGCGGACTTTACCCCAAACAGCAGGTCCTGGATCAGCTCCAATACCTCGGCCAGCTCCACGGCATGAGCCGCGGTGATGCCCGCACCGAGGCACTTGACCTGTTGGATCGCTTCGGCATTGCCGATCGGATCAAGGACAAACTCGAATCCCTTTCGCTGGGCAACCAGCAACGCGTCCAGGTCGCTGCCTCGCTCATGCACCACCCCACCGCGTTGGTGCTCGATGAGCCCTTCTCGGGACTGGATCCGCTGGCCGTGGACTCGATGACCTCGCTGCTGGCCGAACGCGCAGCCACCGGGGTACCCATCCTGTTCTCCAGCCACCAGCTGGATTTGATCGATCAGCTCTGCGACAACCTGGTGGTGTTGGCCGACGGCAAGATCGTCGCGTCCGGTACTGCCGCCGAGCTGCGGGCGCGGGCCAGCGCAAAACATGTGGTGGTGACCCCTCCGGATGCCGGCTGGCTGCGCGAACAGATGGGCGTTAGCGTTCTTGATGTTGCTGGCCCACGTGCCCTGGTCGAGTTCAGCGACGAGGCAACAGCCCAGCGCATTTTGCGTATCGCGGTAGATCGCGGCGCCGTCACCGAATTTGCCCCGCAACGTCCCTCGTTGGCGGAAATCTACCGGGAAGTCATCCGATGAGCACCACCGAGTTAGATATCAAGGACGCACCGTCAAAGCTTGCGGCACCGAAGTCGCAGGGCGCACCGTGGCTGATCGTCACGCTACGCGAGGTGACGGTGAAGCTCCGTGACAAGTCATTTATCATTTCCACGCTAATCACCCTGGTCCTCATTGTCGGATCTGTGGTCATCTCCGGTTTCATGGGTAATAGAACCACCGAAGCCTCCGTGGCCTTTGGCCCCGGCACAGAAGCGGTAGAGCTGATCAACACCGCGAACGACCTGGCGGTTGAAAACGATCAAAAGATCGTCTTGACCGCTAATCCGCTGGGTTCAAATGATTTCGCATTGGACTCGCTTCGGGACAAAAATGTTGATCTGGTCCTGACCCCAGCACCCGACGGCTACACGCTCACCGGGCTGAGCGACGTACCAACCGACATCGCTTCGTTGCTGTCGGAGGCGGCAGAGGCTCGGGCATTGGATACCAATGCCGGCACCTTGGGAGTCACCCTTGAGCAGTTGAAGGAGGGTTCAACCCTGACTCAGGCCTTGCTTGAGGGAAGCCAAGAACGCAACTCCATGGCCCTGATCATGGGCTTGATCTTCTCGTTCCTCTTCTACATGTCGGCGATGATTTTCGGCATGCCAATTGCGAACTCCGTGGTGGAGGAAAAGCAGAACCGCGTGGTGGAGATTCTTGCCACGGCCATCCCGATCCGCCAGCTACTGGCCGGCAAGATTTTGGGCAACCTGATCTTGGCCATGGGGCAGTTGTGCCTGTTCGTCGGGATCGGGTTGCTGGCATTGAGCCTCATGCCCACGGAGATTCCGTTCATCTCGGTCGTCTTTGCCACCGCAGGCTGGTTCCTGGCCTTCTTCCTCGCCGGTTTCCTGTTGCTGGCCGCCGCGTGGGCGGCGTTAGGGGCCATGGCGTCACGCACCGAAGACCTGCAGCAGTCCACCGGTCCGGTCATCATGGTGTTGATCGCCGTCTTGTTCACCGGCATTTATGCCAAGGGCCAGTTACTGGTGGTTGCCTCCTACGTCCCGGTGATTTCCTCGGTCGCCATGCCCATCCGTCTACTTAATAGCGACGTTCCGCTGTGGGAACCCATCGCGTCGTTGGCTATCGCCATCGCTGCCGCGTGGGCCATGGTGTTGCTCGGTGAGCGCATCTATCGCCGAGCGATCATGCAGACCGGTTCGGCCCTGTCCTGGCGCAAGGCGCTGAAGCTGGAGGACTAGCTTCAAAGCTTTGACGAATAACGGCTGTGGCGTGCGACCTCTTATGGAGATCGCACGCCACGGTCATTTTCGTTCCATGGCCAGTCCCTACTTCTCAAGCACCAGCAGCTCGCCGATCTCGCATTCCAAGACCCGGCAGATCGAGACAAGAGTGCTGAATCTGATGGCCTTCGCCCTGTCATTTTTCAGAACCGACAGATTCACGATGCTCACCCCAGCAAGCTCACCCAGACGGGTCAGTGTCATGGATCGTTCGTGCAGCAGCGCATCTAGTCGGCAATGGACCCCACTGCTCAGATCAATGTCCTCATTATTGCCTGCCATCACACCAAACCATCTGTATCAAGGTGCAAACGTTGACCGCGACGCAGAACCAACGACAAGAGGATCAAGACAATACCGAGGGCCAACAAGGGGTGGTTAGCATCTTGGAAGCTGAATTCCGCGGAGGTCACCAACCAATTAACATCTCCAGCATTCTCTGGAATTTGCGTTGCTGTGCCGGGTATCCCGAGTTCGGCAGCCGCTAGGTGGTTTGATACGTCCGCAAGCCAAGGCGCAAAAAGAGCGGTCATACCGGCCATCGCGCCGAGAACCAGCATCGCCCAATGGGCTAGCGCCGTGAACGGATGGTTCTTCCACAACCTGCGGCAGATCATGATGATGGAGGCGCAGCCAGCAATGAACAACAGGAAGTACAACGCTTCGGATATGGCAAGTATCAGTCGTGGGGCGAAAAGCTTTTCGTCGCTTTCCACGAATGCGCTGCCATACGTCAGGTGCGATTCCCCAATGCTTCCCCGAAGCTGGGGAACCTCGTTCATGGGGGTAGCCATCGAAGCTTCAAAAACGAAAGACCTTGTGAAGTGTTCCTCGGTGAACCACGCCAAGTAAAGCACGCCAAATAGTCCAGCTATGGCCGCGATGATCGCCGCTGTCATCAGGAATGTTCGTCCGCCGATGTGTCCAAGTTTTAGCATCTTGGTGCTCATTTCCGCGCCCACGACCCCACCTTAACGATTGTCGATAATAACGATAATCGTTAACATACTCATTTGCCCCAGCCGGGTCAACCTCAACGCGGCTCACACGAGCCACAAACTTTCATGGGAAACCCAGCGGACCCGTGAATTGAACGGAAGTGAACACGTTCACGCGCTGCTGAGTAGCGGAAAAAAACAAACTGGCAGTGGCCGGAAGCAAAAACCTCCCACCGTCGATTTCTGCGTTCGGTACTTTCTCAGCTCTCGAATGGCATTCATCGATGAGACGGAAAACCACGACGCGCGAAATCCCACGTCACAGCCGTGCGCTGTGGTGGAACTTGTCATTCCGGGAACTAGACTGCAAAAAATGCTTCCCTCTAGATGCCTAGGATCATCGATTGCCCATCGAATCTGTACCTGCGCCAACCGCAGTATCCCCTATCACTGATATTCATGCCGCGTTCGATTTCCCGCGCATCCCGTCGGTAGATCTCAAGAAAGTCATCATCAACGGAAAAGCCGAAGGCCCCGACGGCTTTAGTGACCTCCGAATAGCGCCGACGTTGTTCATCATTGACGTGGACGGTCAGCAATCCATCACAGTAGGGAACTGTCAGATATTAACCAGTGCATCCGGAAGGACTCAGATCAGTGCCCATGTGGTGGAATCTTGGACCATCAAGAATACTCAGTCGGCGACATCACGACGAAAATCTCGTCGCACTGATCGGCGCCAAAACACAACGACCAAGCAGCTAGAGGCGACTTCCATTGCCGAGTCCAGCTCAGATATCAGAAATGAAATCACCACTTCGGTGGAAAAGATTCTACGTCTGCTGACCGACTCATGTACGTCTGAGAATCATCTTGACCGGGCTCCAGAAATCGCGAAACGGCTCTGCGAGCTCTCAAGGAACAACGTCGCAGAGATACGAGACCTGCGATATGGCCTGGAGAGTGACTTGGCGAAATCGAGCCGCGATAGTTTAGCGACGGAAAACTACACCAACATGGTCGCCAACCTGCTGCAGCTAAATGTAATCTGCGGTCGGGCCGCCGATCAGGCGAGAGAGGCAGTTCGAGAAGGTTTATGGGTCCATGGTCCGGATTCTGAGGTTTATCATGCCTACCGAAAACTGCAGGATCCCTCCATTGTGAATGCCTTCGAACCGGCAAATCATGAAATGCGCACATGGATGAGAATTCACGATGCCGCCATACGCCAGTGCCAGCAGATGCAGCTACAACTGGAAGCCGAATCAACCTCGATCCACGCGTTGCTCAGTTCCGCGTCCAGTGTTTCTAGTTCACGTGAGGCAGATGCTCAAACACGTTTTAATCTGCTGGTGGGGCTAGTCTCTATCGGATTGGGTGTACCTGCTCTTTTCCTCGCCCTATACAGCGCAACTATTTTGTTGCCGCTAAACACCAGCTCGAAGATCATGTCCTTCCTGCCTGTTGCAATCCCCCTGTTGATTGCCTCGCTATTTGCACTATTCATGCCTCCTCAAGGGTCGACCAGGAAGTACTGGATAGGAAGTGGGCTTGTTACGCTGTTGGTTTTTGGCGTGCTCATCGTTGTTGCCATCGGCGCACCCATTTCAAATCCGTAAGCCTGCAGTTTCCAGTTGGGCGCACCACGCTGCGGCCAACCATCTCTAAGCCGGGTTTTCGAAGACCTAGCATCTGGTGGGGCGGGTTCTGCTCGGCAACGGTTTAAACACAGAAGGTCCCCCACAAACCCAATTGGGAGCTTGTGGCGGACCTTCGTGTTCACAAGCTGAGGACTAGATAAGCGCGTCGCTCAGGTGATTCGGGGTACCGAAGCGGTGCGCGGTAATGGAGATTGCCTGCTCGTGCAGGAAGGTCAGCATTTCCACACGTCCCGCGGAGACCACATTGTTGGCGTAGATCGCTACATCGGGCTTGCCGTTGGTTGCCTCGGCAACATCGATGATCGAGCCGCCGATCAGGCGGATACGAACACCCGAGTCCGGACCGGTCTTGGCGGCCAAACGTGCTGCACGTGTTCCGAATGCCTGGGCATCCTCAACCACCACGGTGACCGAGGATTGTGCCAGCACGGTGCGGATCGCTGCCGGAACCTCAACCGAGGAGGAGACCGTGATGCGGGATCCGGCGGTGATTCCGGCTCCGATGACGCGGATCAGCTCGGCGATGCCGTGAGCCGAGGTCTCGTTCTCGTAGCGAACCGTCACCGGCAGCGCACGGTAGCGGAACACATTGCGTTCCGCGTGCAGACCCGAGACATCCTTAGCGGTGTTGAACTCGTTGATCCAGACCTTGTTATCCGATACCAGGGCGGCCTCAAGCCAGGCAAGGTCGGCCTCGTTGATGTCGCTGGAGCGGGCTGCGTTGAACAGCGCAGAAGCCCCGGCTCCCAGTACACCGGAGGTCACCACGGGAGCGTCTTGCCAGGAGCCCATGCCCACCAGGTAGTTGGGTCCGCCAGCCTTGGTGCCGGCACCGATGGCCGACTTCTTCCAGCCACCGAAGGGCTGACGCTGCACAATCGCGCCGGTGATGCCACGGTTGATGTAGAGGTTACCGGCCTGAATGTTCTTCAACCAGTAATCCATTTCCCCGGAATCCAGGGAGTGCAATCCGGAGGTCAATCCGAAGTCGGTGTCGTTGACCATGGAGACGGCCTCTTCAAGGGTTGCCGCGGTCATGACACCCAGAATCGGACCAAAGTACTCGGTGAGGTGGAATTCGGAACCACGCTTCACACCCGAACGCACACCCGGGCTCCAGAGCTTGCCCGAATCGTCGAGCTGCTTCGGTTCAAGCACCCAGTTTTCGCCCTCACCCAATACGGTCAAACCGCGCAGCAGCTTGCCCGTGGCCTTCTCAATGACCGGACCCATCTGGGTCTGTGGATCATTCGGGTAGCCAACCTTCAGCGAGCGAGCAGCATCGATCAATTGGTTGTGGAAGCGCTTGGATTCGGCGGCGGATCCCACCAGAATGACCAGCGAGGCGGCGGAGCACTTCTGGCCGGCATGGCCGAAGGCGGAGGCCGCAACGTCCTTGGCCGCAAGGTCAAGGTCGGCGTGCGGGGTAACGATCACGGCGTTCTTGCCGCTGGTTTCTGCCAAGAGCGGCAGGTCCTTGCGGAAGGAGCGGAAAAGTTCCGCCGTCTCGTAGCCACCGGTGAGGATCAAACGGTCAACGCTTGGGTGCGAGACGAGCTCGGTACCCAGATCGCGCTCGGAGAGCTGAACCAGCCGCAATACATCGCGCGGAACGCCGGCTTCCCAGAGTGCTTCGACCATGACGGCACCGGAGCGTGCGGCCTGACGTGCGGGCTTGATGATGACCGCGGAGCCGGCGGCCAAGGCCGAGAGGGTGGAACCTGCCGGGATGGCCACGGGGAAGTTCCACGGCGGGGTGATGACCGTCAGCTTCGAGGGGACGAAGGTGGCACCTTCAACATGCTCCAACTCCAGGCCGAGCTGGGCGTAGTAGTGGGCGAAGTCGATGGCCTCGGAGACCTCGGGGTCACCCTGGTCCAGCGTCTTGCCACATTCGGAGCCCATGACCTCCAGAAGATCCGCGCGGTGTGCCTCAAGAGCCGCACCGGCGCGGTGCAAGATGGCGGCGCGAGCCGCTGCTCCCATGGCAACCCAGGAGTCGGAGGCGGCAACCGCCGAATCAACTACCGCGTTCAATTCGTTTGGTGTGTGGATCAGGGACTTGGCCACCGCATCGTTACCCAGCGTGGAGCTGAGCATCTTGTCCACAATTTTCCGACCCCAGGCCCGGTTGCCCGGAAGATCCGGATCCGTGTCGGGGGTGTTCTCGAAGTCCAGACTGCCATCGGCCAGACCGGCCAGCTTGGCTTCGATGGCTGTTTCGTCAACAAGGTTGCGATCCTGGATGCGGTGCGGAGCGGGAACGCTGTTATCCAGATCGGCCAGCGAGGCCAGGAAGCGGTTCTTTTCGCGCTCGAAGAGTGCTTCGTTCTTATCGAGTTCGAAGACCGCGGACATGAAGTTTTCCTGGCTAGCGCCTTCTTCAAGGCGGCGGATCAGGTAGGCGATGGCCACGTCGAACTCGCCCGGGTGAACGACCGGCGTGTACAGCAGCAGGCGTCCAACGTCCTTGCGGACGGCCTCGGCCTGGCCGGTCGCCATGCCGAGCAGCATCTCGAATTCGATGCCGGCGGTGACGCCGCGACCCTGGGCCAACAGCCAGGCCAGGGCCACGTCAAAGAGGTTGTGCCCGGCGATGCCGATGCGCACGTTCTCAATGTGTCCCGGGCGCAGTGCGTAATCCAGTACGGACTTGTACGAGGTGTCCGAGTCCTGCTTGGAGTTCCAGGTAGCCACCGGCCAGCCGTGAACATTGGCTTCGACCTGCTCCATCGGCAGGTTGGCACCCTTCACCACGCGGACCTTGATGGGGGCTCCGCCGGCGCCCACGCGGGCTGCGGAGAATTCCTGCAGGTGGATCATCGCCGACAGTGCGTCGGGCAGGTAGGCCTGCAGCACGATGCCGGCTTCGAGGTCGAGGAATTCGGCGCGGTCAAGGATCTTGGTGAAGACCGCGATGGTCAGGTCTAGGTCCTTGTATTCCTCCATGTCCAAGTTGATGAACTTCTTCTTGGGGCTGGAGGTCGCTGCCAAGCGGTACAGCGGGATGAGCTTTTCGATGATGTGCTCAACAGCCTCGTCAAAGGCCCAGTGGTTGTGCGGTGCCACGGTGGAGGAAACCTTGATGGACACGTAGTCAACATCGTCGCGGGAGAGCAGCTGGTGGGTTCCGTCAAGGCGGCGAGCGGCTTCGCCCTCACCCAGGATGGCTTCGCCCAGAAGGTTGACGTTGAGGTCAATGCCTTCCTTCTTGATCTTGGAGATCGAGGAACCAAGCTTGGCATCGGTGGCGTCGATGATCAGGTGACCGACCATTTCGCGCAGGACCTTGCGGGCGATCGGGACGACGATGCTCGGGAAGATCGGTGCCATGGCGCCACCGAGTCCAACGGCAGAGCGCATGTACCAGGGCAGGAAGGAAGGCACCTTGGGGGCCAAGGCCTTGAGGTTTGCCGCGGCAACACTCAGGTCCTCGGGGCGAATCACTCCGTCAACAAAACCAACGGTGAAGTCCAGTCCGTTGGGGTCCTTCAGCACGCCGGCCAGCTGGGCCGCGGAGGCATCAACCGGAACTTTTGAGCCTTCGGTGAGCCAATGGCGCACCAACTTGATGGTTTCATCGGCCAGGTCCTGAGGGCGGACCAGGGCTGTGCCGTCGGCGGCGAGAGCCGGCGGGACTACACGCGCGTGCGGAGTCGTTAGGGACACGAATGCTTCTCCTTGAAGGAAGTGATTTGGCAAAGACGGTTGAGCTACCTCTACCCATAATGCGCAGAAAAATATCGCGTGGATAGATCGGTTCAACAGTCAGTATGAACCCAATCATCACTTCGGCAAAAGTGAACAAACCCAAAGGTTTTACTTCGGGTTTACCAATGTATTCTGAAGGTTGCACACGTCACCGTTTTTCACCGCTAGAACACCCCAATCCAAGGAGCACATCATGCTGGAAATCCGTCGCCTGAGACTGCTGCGCGAGCTCAGCATCCGCGGCACCATCGCCGAGGTTTCCGACGCGCTGAGCTACAGTCCCTCTTCGATTTCCCAACAGCTCTCGTTGTTGGAAAAAGAGACGGGGGTGACGTTGCTGCGCAAGGTGGGCCGACGCCTGCAACTGACCCCGCAGGCCGAGGTGCTCGTGGCCCATACCGATGAACTGTTGGATTCGATGGAACGTGCCGAGGCGGATCTGGCCTCGACCCAGCCACGCATTGCCGGCACGGTGCGCTTGGCCGTTTTTCAAACGGCCGTGCTCACGCTGCTGCCGGCGGTCCTGCGTCAACTGCGTCAGCACTACCCACACCTGCGGGTGGAGGCGGTCCAGCACGAACCCGAAACTGCACTTCATGACACGTGGGCCCGGGATTTTGATCTGGTGGTCGCCGAGCAATATCCGGGACATGCCGCACCTCACTATGCAGCTCTGGACCGCAAATTCCTGGCCGATGACCCGATCCGACTCGCGCTGCCGGCCCGCAACGATGAGATGCCGACGGAGTTTCACCACGTGAACTCCATCGAGGCCGCCGCATCCCTGCCCTGGGTCATGGAACCGCGCGGCGCGGCATCAAGGCACTGGGCCGAGCAGGCCTGCCGCACCGCCGGCTTTGAACCGGACATCCGCTACGAGACCGCCGACATGCAGGCCCACGCTCGACTGGTGGAATCGGGCAACGCCGTTGCCCTGCTGCCGGACTTGGCCTGGGCGGCGCGCACCCGCGAATTGCGGATCATTGATTTGCCGGGGGCGCCACATCGCACGCTTTTTACCTCCATGCGCCATTCCTCCTCCCAGCACCCGGGGATCCTCGCCGTGCGCAGCGCGATCCACCAGCAGGCCGAGGCGTTTGAGCCGGCCATCACCACGGCGCAGGGAGTGTAATTCAGATCACAAATAGGTAACAGCGGCAAATCGACTCCCACATAACCATGGATTTTCCTGACATACTCGAGGACTGTTGCTAAGAAACATGCACATGCCGAGCGGCAGCGTTATCGTGACGCCCGGCAGCACAGATCATTTTCGGGGAGAAGTTTCTCCGGCTCGCCAACCGTCATGAGGACCACAACATGTCCGATACAACATTTCAGCTGATAGCCATCGCTGTATACCTGGCAGCAATGCTGGGTATTGGCTATTTCGCTTTCCGCCGCACCAACAACATCGACGACTACATGCTCGCGGGACGGGGGCTCAAGCCAGGAGTGGCCGCTCTGTCCGCAGGAGCCTCGGACATGTCCGGTTGGCTGTTGATGGGCCTTCCCGGCGCCATCTACCTCAACGGCCTCATCGAGGCCTGGATCGCCATCGGCCTGACCATCGGTGCGTGGCTGAACTGGAAGTTCGTCGCTCCGCGTCTGCGCTCCTACACCGCCGTGGCACAGAACGCGATCACCATCCCGAGCTTCTTTGAGAAGCGCCTGAAGGACAATAGCCACTTCCTGCGCATCGCCGCCTCGGTGATCATCCTGGCCTTCTTCACCTTCTATGTTTCCTCCGGCATGGTGGCAGCGGGCAAGTTCTTCGAGTCGTCCTTCGGCTGGAACTACTTCACCGGCCTCTTCGTGGTTGCCGGCGTCACGCTGCTCTACACGCTCTTCGGCGGATTCCTCGGTGCCACCCTCACCGACGTGGCCCAGGGCCTGTTGATGTTTGCCGCACTGATCGCCGTGCCAATCGTGGCCATTTTCCAGATGGGCAGCATCGGAGGCATTAGCGAATCGATCAAGCAGGTTAACCCCGACGCGCTGAACCTCTTCTCCAGCTTTAATACCACCAACGGGTTCCTGGCCGCCGTGGCCATCTTCTCCACCGCGGCCTGGGGTCTGGGTTACTTCGGCCAGCCGCACATCATTGTGCGCTTCATGGCGCTTCGCTCCCCCTCCGAGGCCAAAACCGCTCGGCGTATCGGCGTCGGTTGGATGGTCCTGACGGCATTGGGTGCGATCGTCACCGCTCTGGTGGGCATCGCCTACTTCGCTGGCACTCCGGAGAAGGAAATCACCGACCCGGAAACTGTCTTCTTGCTGTTGAGTCAGATCTTCTTCCACCCCTTTGTTGCAGGTCTGGTCCTCGCCGCGGTGCTGGCGGCCATCATGTCCACCATGTCCTCGCAGCTGATCGTGTGCTCCTCGGCCCTGGTCGAGGACCTCTACAACATCGCTGGCAAGAAGCTCAGCCCCCAGCGCGAGGTCATGCTCGGACGTACCGGCGTGCTGGTGGTTGCCGTTGTGGCAGCAGTGCTGGCGCTGAACCGGAACTCGAGCATCCTCGAACTGGTGTCCTTCGCCTGGGCAGGATTCGGTGCCGCATTCGGCCCGATCGTGCTGCTGAGCCTCTACTGGCGCAAGCTCACCTCGACCGGCGCACTCGCCGGTATGATCACCGGTGCGTTGACCGTCTTCATCTGGGGCAACATCGACGTGCTCGCCTCGAACATGTACGAGATTGTTCCAGGCTTCATCTTGAACCTTATCGTCACCGTGGTGGTCTCCAACGCCACCTACAAGCACAATGCACTCATCGAGGAAGAATTTACCGCGATGGAGAAGGAAATCGAGGAAAACGCTCCGTACGTGGCTGCATCGTAGCCCCGTAACTTTGCAGCAACTGCCCCCTCGCCCTTTCGGGTGAGGGGGCAGTTGTGTTTGACTTGCGGTGAAGGATCATCAATCGCTTATATAAAATTTGAGAAAGGGACCAACGAGTCGTGAAAGAACTTTTTGATTTCAACTTCGACAGCTTCGTTACCCCCAAGGTCGTCAAGCTTGTTTACATCCTGATCACCATCGGACTGGGCATCATGTACCTGTTCATGGTGATCGCTGCCTTCGCGTCGCGCGAGCCAGCACTTGGATTCCTTATCCTGATCGTCGTGGGACCGCTGGTGGTGCTGATCTATCTGGCACTGGCACGCATGGGGCTGGAATCGTTGATCGCCACGATCCGTACCGCGCAGAACACCGGTGAATTGGTACGTATGGCCGGCGGCGCGGCACCAGGAAACAATCCTCCGGCACCCGGCAGCTACCCGGGTGGACCGTCGTTTGGCGGGCCGGCCGGTCCGCAGGCCCCGCCAGCAAACCCGTACCAAACGCCGCAGCCCTAATCTGGCAGCAGATGTGTAGCGAGGTATTGATGAGCGGCTTCCGGAATGTTATGTTCCGGGAGCCGCTCTTCTTATGTCTTTCGACTTAGAGTGGTGTACCGCGTGGCCACGCTCGCTACGCCTGGCGGTGGAGCAGGCGTTGTTCGCGAGGCAGCTAAAAGGAGTCGGCATGTCAGAGCATGAATCCAGCGCGAGCCAATCACGGAAACCAAAAGGTGACGGGAAAACTACCGTAGCTAGCGCCGCGATGTTGAAGACGGGCATGACCGGCCGGGCGAGCCCAGCGAAAGCTGCGGTGGGTGATCAGCCCGTATTCGCATACATCTCGAGCCTCCCGGAGCCACAACGAGGCATCGCCGAAGCCATTGATGCCCTCGCGGCCAGGACTCTGCCGGATCTCCAACGCTCGGTGAAATGGGGAATGGCGTACTACGGCGTAGGGGACGGGTGGTGCTTTAGCTCCGGCGGCTTTGTCGGCCACGTAAAGCTCATGTTCATCAACGGCGCGGTATTACTGGATCCCATACCGCCGGTGACCCCGGTGGGTATGGGCAAGGCGACCCGTGGAGTAGAGCTGGGATCCCTGACTGACCTGGACGAGCAGCAGATTGCGGATTGGATGAGGCAAATCAGTTTGGCACCGGGCGTCGGCAAGAGGCGCTGAACCTCCATGGCATTGGGCGTCAATCGATGCGCTTACCTCAAGCGTGCGCCGGTCGCAGGGCTCGCAGTTGTTCAGCCCCTCCCTTAACTTTGACCATCGGGCGCCGCGTCAGCGTTCGCGAAAAGGCCTAGCGGGCGACGGATTTCACCACTTTGGCTGGTTGCTCCCGGAGATTCCCAAACGATGACCTTCGAGATCGCTGCCTCGGCCCTCTCTACACGGCAAAACGGTAGCCTCGGGCTGTAGGATCGTCGCATGCCTGATGCTTCCCCCGCTTCCCCCGTTTCCACGCCCACCCCCGGTCCGGTCTTCTCCGATGACTTCGTCACCCGCAGCCATCGCACCATTTCGGGCCTGCGCTACACCAGCAGCACCGGACGCATGGTGCTGCGCGCGGAGGAAACGACGGAGGGGAAAACCGACGGGTTTAAGGCCAAGGCCGAAGTCTTCCTCATCGCTTACACCGCCGATACCGAGGAAGCACCCACCACCGGACAGGGCGCCAAGTCTCGGGCGCGCAAACCAGCTTCCCCTCCGGTGGCCAACCGCCGACCGGTCGTTTTTGCCTTTAATGGCGGCCCCGGATCGGCCAGCCTCTGGCTCCACATGGGTCTGCTGGGACCGCGCATCGTTGACTCGGGTGACGTGGGAGCGATGACCGCGGCGCCTTACGGCGTGGTCGATAACCCCGAATCCCTGCTGGAACACAGCGACGTGGTGATGATCGATCCGGTCAATACCGGATTCTCCCGGGTGATCGAGGGCGGAAGCGCCGATGAATTCCACTCCTTCACCGCCGACCGCGATCTGATCGCCGAGGTCATCCGACTTTGGGTCACCCGTAACCAGCGCTGGCTCTCCCCCAAGTACCTCATTGGTGAGTCCTACGGAACGATGCGCGCGGTGGCAGTGGCCCGTCGCCTGCAGGAGGCCTATGGCATGGCGGTGAACGGCTTGGGGCTCATCTCCGCGGTTCTGAACATGTCTACCCTCGACTTTGCGCCGGGCAATGACACTCCCTACCCGCTGCACCTGCCCACCTATGCGGCGATTGCCCACTATCACGGACGCCACGGCAATCGCCCGCTTCACGAGATTGTGCGGGACGCCGAGGACTACGCCGCCGGCGACTACGTGGTGGCCCTGCATCTGGGCAACCGCATCTCCAAGCGCCGCTACGATTCGGTGGTGAAACACCTGGCCGAACTCACCACGCTCTCCGAAGCCTTCATCCGCCGTACCAATCTGCGCTGGGACTACATGGAGTTCGCCACCGAGCTCCTGCGTGACTCCGGGCTCATGGTCGGGCGCATCGACGGCCGCTTCACCGCCGCCCCACCCCGGCTGCAGCAGTCACACACCTGGGACGACCCCTCGATGCGTGCCATCACGGGGCCCTATGCGGCAGCCATCAACCACTATGTGCGCGCGGAGCTCGGTTACGAATCCGATTTGCCCTATGAGGTACTCACCGCGCGGGTTCACCCGTGGAGCTTTGATACCTTCGAGGGCAAGCCGATCGATGTGACGGAGGATCTTCAGCGACTACTCATCGATATCCCCGAACTGCGGGTCCATGTTGATTACGGTTACCACGACGGGGCGACACCACACTTTGCCGCCGAATATGTGTGGGCGCACCTGCAGCTTCCGCCCTCGGCCCATGCCCGTTTCACCCATCATCACCACGCGGCGGGGCACATGATGTACCTCAATGAGCAGATCCGTAAGACACAGCTGGCAGCACTGGCTGACTTCGTCACTGCGGGGGCACCAGCAAGTCTGTAGGCTTAGGTCCATGGCCTGGCAGCGAACGCAAACCCACTTTTTCGCACTACCCGCATCCGAGCTCTGGGAAGTTCTTGGTGACCCCGCACGAGTTCCGGAATGGAACCACGCGGTGGTGCTCCTTGAGCCGCTGGAGGCCCCCGTGGGCCCGGGCACTGAGTTGGATTGGGTGCCGGCCGGAGAGGTCCTGGGGCGGATCCATTCGGCCACCGCACCACCTGCGGTAATCACCCGAGTGGATCCCGGAACCCGGCTCAGCTGGCGCCAAAAGCAGCCAGGTGGACACCTTTTGGTGGACTGGAGCCTGCGCGAGGTCAGCGGCGGCACCGAGCTGACCCAGCGGGTCTCGGTGGCGGGAGCCGCGTCGGCCGTTTTCGCCCGGACCGCTGCTGCGCCACTGGCCAACGATTTCGCGCAGAATTGCGCCAGGCTTTACACCCTGGCCGGTGGCGAGGTCAACGAGAAATTGCGCATCGTCATTGCCGGAGGCCACGGCTTCTTGGGCAGTCGCGCAGCGGCGGACCTGCACTGCCGCGGCCATGAGGTCATCATCCTCACTCGCACGATCCGTGCGACGAGTCCCTACCAGCAGGTGCTTTGGGATGGTCGAGCCCAGGGTCCGTGGTCAAACTCCTTGTACCGTGCGGGGTTCAACACCGCGGTGCTGAATCTTGCCGGGGAATTGGTGGACCTTCCACCTACACCTGCCAATATCGCGCTGCTGCGTGATTCTCGGGTCAATTCCACCCTCGCCCTGGTGGATGCCGCAGCGGCAGCACCGGAACCGCTGGTGGCCTTCCTGCAGTCAAGTACCACCGCCATCTTCTCCGATGCCGGGGACGAGCGACTCTCCGAGCACTCCGAGCTCCCCACCGGGACCAAGGCCCTGGCCCAGATGACGGGCGTGGCCACGGCGTGGGAAGCCGCGGTGAGCGGCGTGCGGGCTGCGCATCTGCACATCCTGCGCACCTCGCTGGTCTTTGAACAGGAGAGCCCACTGCTGAGCAGGCTGTCCTTGTTGGCCAGCGTCGGACTGGGAGGACCCGTCGCAGGTGGAACCGCGTGGGTCAGCTGGATCCATCTCGCCGATTGGTTGCGGATCGTGCGCGGATGCCTGGGTCTAGAGGAATCACTGACCATTCCCGACGGGGTGCTGCACCTGGCTGCTCCGCACCCGGTCCGCAATGCCGACATGATGGCAGCAGTGCGTTCGCAGGTGGCACCCGGTCCCCTGCGGCGCTTCTCGCTGCCTACACCGGCACCGCTGGTGGCTGTCGGTGCGGTGGTGCTCCGCACCGACCCGGCGCTGGGAACCACGTCTCGGCACGTGAGTTCCGCAGTGCTGGCAGATGCTGGTTTCGTCTTCGAACACCCCGACTTTGATACTGCCCTCGGTGCGATCTTTGGTTAACGATCGCGCACTGCGCCACGCGATCATCGACTCCCCGCTGGGCGCACTGCGTCTGGTGGCATCACCGCGTGGGATCAGCGGCATCTTCATGGACAACCATTCCCACCCGCCCGCGCCGGAAGTTCTTGGCGAGCTTCTGGACTCACCATCCGATGACCCGTTGATCGCCCAATGTGCCAGCGAACTGGCCGAGTATTTTGCGTCTGAACGACAAACATTTACCGTGGCCACCGACGCGCTGGGAACCGAATTCCAGCAACGGGTCTGGGCACAGCTGGCGACCATCCCCTATGGACAATCGGCTACCTATGGTGAACTCGCGTTGGCACTCGGGGATGAAAAGTTGACCCGTGCGGTGGGGACGGCCAATGGCCGGAATCCCATTTCTATCGTCGTCCCCGGCCACCGGGTCATCGGCGCCGACGGCTCGTTGACCGGTTATGCCGGCGGGCTGAAAAACAAGGAGTTTCTCCTGCGCCTCGAGGGGATTTTGCCCGCGCCCGAGGCAACACTGTTCTAGCGGATAAGTACTGGAGGACAGCGCCCTCGGCGTCAAGCACTCGTCGGTTGCGGCACTCGCCCCTTTCCGGGCTTAGGCCAGGATCAGTGAGTCAATGAGCTCGCGCAAGATCTGTTGGGCATGCGGGTCCAGTTGCGCACCGGTCACCACCGCGTCGATGCCTGCCAACGGAACAATCTGGCACAAGCCAGTCACTCCCCATTTGGTGTGGTCGGCCAGCACCACCTGGCGCGCAGCGGAGCGGATAAATGCCTGATTGGTCTGCGCTTCCAACATGTTGGGGGTGGTGTAGCCGTCCTCGGCGGTCATCCCGTGCACCCCCAAGAACAAGAGGTCAACGTGTAGTTGCGACAACGCGGAGAGCGCCAGCGGTCCCACCAAGGCATCAGACACGGTGCGGATTCCGCCGGTGAGAATGATGTTTTGCCCCGGGGTCGAGGCAGCGTAGAAGACCTCGGCAATACGTGGGGAATTGGTGATGACCGTCAGATCGTTGATGCCGGCACACTGGGCTGCCAGCGCGTAGGTGGTAGTCCCCGAGTTCAGTGCGATAGACATACCTGGCTTCACCCATTCAACAGCGGCCTGAGCTATGGCCCGCTTTTCCGCCGCACGCAACGCCAGTTTGTGCGTGAAGCCGGGTTCACTGCTTGTCGGTGCCGCGTCCAAAGTGGCACCGCCATGAACCTTGACCAGCGCGCCGCGAGCGGCCAGGACGTTTAGATCTCGGCGCACCGTCATCTCCGAGACGCCAAGTTCCGTGGCCATGGAGGTGACGCGAACCTGTTCGCGTTCCCGCAGCGCATCTAGAATGCGTTGTTGCCTGGCACTGGCAAGCATCTCGGTCATGGTCGTCCATTCACTGGGTGATCGATGTTTGGTTCAGTCTCCATCGTAGCGAGAAACGAACATGTCGTGTCGTAACGTGTTCGAAAATGGACGACATTGCGTGAACTTCTAGGTCGTCCGTGACCCGACAATTCGCGAATCTCCCCCTTCTTTCGCTGCCAAGTACGGTGCATTGAGTCTCCCCACACCTACCTCAAGGCGTTACTTTCCGATAGAATATGATCGAATTTGTTTGATTTAGCTCATGTCAAGGAGAAACCGTGGATAAGAACTCGACAGCAACGCCGCCGGTACGCGCCAGCCTCGGCGATGGAAGAGAACTTCTCTACTTCTTTGACAACTCCGAAAGGCCCGCAGGGTTCATAGCACCAACGGATGACCGTGAGCTTTCGCTGCGCCCGCCCACCTCTGAACTGCGTTACGACGCATTGAGCGGGGAATGGGTTTCCTTCGCTGCACACCGCCAGTCACGAACCCACCTTCCGGCCGCCAGCGAATGCCCGCTGTGCCCCACCCGTGCCCAGATGGCCAGCGAAATTCCGGCAGACACCTATGACGTGGTGGTCTTCGAAAACCGCTTCCCGTCTTTCGGCCCCGAACAGCATGTCTCCGATGTTCCAGCGGTCCTTGGAGCAGTGCGACCGGCCGACGGACGCTGTGAGGTCATCGCTTTCGGCCCCTCGCATACCGATTCTTTGGCGTCCCTCGGCGTGCGGCGCATCCGCACGGTCATCGAAGCTTGGGCCCACCGTACACGCGAACTCGGCCAGCTTGAGGGAATTGAACAGGTCTTTGCCTTCGAGAACCGTGGAGCTGAAATTGGCGTGACCTTGCATCACCCACATGGGCAGATCTATGCCTACCCCTATACAACCCCGCGCACAGAAAATCAGTTGGAGCGCGCCGCCGCACATCGCGCGAGAACCGGGCACCAGCTCATGGCCGATGTTCTGGATTTTGAGGTCGCCGACGGCCGCCGCGTGCTCGAACGCGGCACTCACTTCACCACCTTTGTCCCCTTCGCCGCGCACATGCCCATTGAGGTTCACCTCGTGCCACACCGCCAGGTTGCCGATCTTTCGGAGCTGAACGGTGAAGAGCGCGATGAACTGGCACGGATGTACCACCGCTTGTTATCCACGGTTGACGCGCTGTATCCCACACCGACTCCCTACATTGCCGGATGGTTTCAGGCACCAACTCGGCACCCGCACCGCAGCGAGGCATGGCTCCACCTACAGTTAACCTCACCCCGTCGTGCCGAAAACAAACTTAAGTACCTCGCTGGTTCGGAGGCCGCCATGGGCGCTTTCATCGGGGATGTCACCCCCGAATCCACGGCCGCGGCACTACGCACCGCCATGGCCACCCTTCCACCAGAAGTACTGACCAAATGAAGGACCACCGCATGAATACCCTGGCCGAGAACTTTGCCACGTACTTCGGTCAAACGCCCGATGCCTGCTTTGCCGCCCCTGGGCGGGTAAACCTCATCGGTGAGCACACCGATTACAACGAGGGCTACGTGCTCCCATTTGCGATCGACAGGCTCGCGATGATCGGTGTGAAGATCCACGATGGTAAGGCCGAGCGGCGTCTGCGTATCGCGTCCACCCACGGTGGTCCCGTCATCGAGGTTCAGCTCCATGGTCTGAGCCCGGCATCGGTGGAGCCGTGGGCTCGCTATGTGGCAGGGGTTTTCTGGGCACTTGAACTCCGCGGCCACCGTCTGCCGGGCGCCGACATTCTCTTGGATTCAAATGTTCCCATCGGGGCAGGACTCTCCTCCTCGGCCGCCATCGAATGCGCTGTGGCGCTAGGGCTTAACGAGCTGCTCGAGCTGGGTCTGGAACGCGATGAGCTGGTCTTGATCTGTCAACGCGCCGAAAACGATTTTGTGGGGGCACCGACTGGCATCCTTGATCAGTCGGCCTCCTTACTCAGCACCACCGAGCACGCACTGTTCCTTGATTGCCGCACCAAGGAAACGGAGCAGATTCAGTTGCCACTGGCCGCCAACGGCCTGACGGTGTTGGTCATCGATACCAAGGTCAGCCACTCACATGACTCCGGAGGCTACAAGGAATTGGTTCGCGCCTGCACCCAAGGAGCCCAAGAATTGGGTGTTGTTGCCCTGCGCGACGTGGGCACGAACAGGTTGGAGGAGGCTCAGCGAGCGTTGGTGCCCGACATCTACCGCAGGGTCAAGCACATCGTCACCGAGAACCAGCGAGTGTTGGATACCGTGGCATTGCTGCGCACGCACGGGCCAGCTGCGATCGGAGACCTGCTGGTCGCCAGCCACGCCTCCATGCGTGATGACTTCGGAATTTCCTGTGACGAGCTGGATCTGGCGGTGACCACTTCCATGGCCGCCGGCGCCATTGGCGCCCGTATGACCGGCGGCGGCTTTGGCGGATCGGCCATCGCTCTGCTCGAGGCCTCCCGCACGGAGGAGATATCGGTAGCTGTATGTGAAGCCTTTGACGCGGCCGGCTACCTGAGACCCGATATCTTCTCGGTCATCCCGGGAGCCGGGGCCCGGCGCCTGTCCTAAGACACCGTCGGGCTCCGGCTTCTCACTAGCAGGGAAGGGATGCTGGCAGCAGCTGCGGGGTTCTGACCACAGCGCCGGCACCGTCCGTACCGCGGTAGGCACGACACACCTGGACGCCGCGTGCGGCGAGGTTCGCCTTGATTTGCCGCAGTGAGTCCGGCGCGAAGCCGTACCACTGCATGTGCATCAAGACTGTGTCACGTGGTTGGGCGGCCGAAGCTCTGGCCACCGTGATGGACTTTGACTTTGTGCTCCAGTCCTCGGTGTCGCGCGACCAAGTCCAAATTGCCATGCCCACCCGGTCGTAGGCACAGCGGACACTGGCATCAACGGCGCCATATGGCGGGCGGCCAAAGTTGGTGTGCACCCCGGTGCCGCCCAATTCTGCTGCAGCAGCTGCACAGCTCAGCGGCCGCAAATCGGGATGGCTGACCGAATGGTTAATCACCCACTGCCCCTTAGCCCGGGCCAATGCCGCGATGTCCACGCCATAGCGCGACTTGAACGAAGAGATGCAATCACCGGTCGGGGCCAGGACCAGACCCATGTTGTGATCGGCAGCGTAGGTAATGGCTGCATTGAAGGCGCTCAGCGTCCTGGGGCAATCATCGAAGGTCAGCACCACTCGCGAGGTGCGATTTGGGCCCGTGGATTGCGGCGCACTGGGTGCGGTGGATGTGGTGACGTAGAGGTTGCTGATCCAGCCGCTGATTCCGGCGTAGCTGACCTTGTACCAGCCCGTTGACGCACGATCCAGAACCTTCACGGTGGTCCCGAGCGGAATGGTCGCGAGGATTCGATACGCGGTGCTTGGACCGCTGCGCATGTTGAGGCTCGCGGTGGTTCGAACCGAGGCGGGCAATGTTGAAACCTTCACGTAGGCGTTGCTGATCCAGCCGCTGAGTCCCCCGTAGCTAACTTTGTACCAACCCGTGGACGCGCGATCCAAGACCTTCACCGTTGTCCCCGACGGAATGGTAAGCAAAATCCGATACGCGGTACTCGGACCAGATCTCATATTCAGGTTTGCCGTAGTGGTCAGCGATGCCGGAAGAGCCGTCGCAGCTCTCTGAATCTGCTGCACCACCGCGGTATCGGCACGAGCCGAACCTTGTGGTCCCGGTGCCAATGAAATGACCAAGGCCACGGCCCCGAGCACTCCCACGGCACTCTGAATAATCCTATTTTTTCCCCAATGCCCCAACAATGAATTCACCCCTGTTGTACTTCCCCATGAAGACCCTTGGGGCCAGTATCTTCTTCGGTTCATACATAGGCAATCGACGTGCCAACTCTTATCCCAATCGTTGGCCCCACCGTGAAATCGGGGGCAAAAATAACGTATTGAGTGTCAGGCCCAGGCTCACAGCCAATTCCCGGGAATCGGGCCTAGCGTGGAGTGAAATGGACCGAGCTTTTTGCCAACGGTATGCATTTTTCGCAGGGATAGAGGGATTCACATGGATCGCGTCGCCATTGTCTATTACCAACGTGATGAGCAGGCCAAGAAGCAGGCTACTGAGCTCTCCTCGAAGCTCCGTTCCTTTGAGCTGCGCAGCGAACTTTTTGAGGTGGCTAGCGCTTCGGCTCACGAACTCATTTTCTTCGACGCCATCGTCTTGGCGGGGCCTCTGCATTTTTCACGCCTGCACGGGTTGGCACTCATTAAGGCAGTGTTCGGATACCGACCGGTCGCCCTGCTAGTGACAGGGTCGCGAGACCCTGCACGGGTACTGCGCTTGCTGCCCGGGCGCATGCGAGGTGAAGTCCCCGTCTTCGCAATCGGAACACCAAGCGCTCAGAGAATCGGTCTAGATCCTTTAGCGACGTGGTTGCGAGCCATGATTGGATATTCCGGATATCGATCCATAGCAAGCTGAGAATCCCGGCCCAATGCAAAAGGTCCCAAACAAGTGTTTGGGACCTTTTTTTCGGTGGAGGTAAGGGGATTCGAACCCCTGACCTTCTGCATGCCATGCAGACGCGCTACCAACTGCGCCATACCCCCGAAAGGTTTAGTTTCAAGCTTTCCCGAAGGGCTGCCGAACCGAGATAATAATCTACAGCACAACAGCCCTCGAATGCCAATCGACCGCCACGCAGCGGTCTTCTCAGTTTCAAAATCATACGAGGAAGCATGAGAAAACCTTGGAAAACCGGGGCAAACTCGCCACATTATGACGTCGGTCACCCGGTATTCATTATGAGTTTTTTGCTCGTTTCTCTGCCGGTCAACAGACCAGTCAAAACCGGTTTTTTTGCCCTGAAATACGGATCTCACCTGAGTAAACAGGTCTTCACAGTAGTGTTTCCCATGTTCCCGCGCAAGCCCCACCCCCGGGAGGAACTCGGGAGGGGAGCCAAAGCTGATATTTGAGCGGTATGTAAGCGTTGCCCTGAAATCTGGCTATTCTTAGCTCCATGGCAAATCGTGGTTCATATGCAAAGGGCATCGCAAAGCGTGCCGAGATACTTGATGTGGCGTTGGAGGTATTCGCAGTTGAGGGATACCGAGGAACGTCTCTTCGTAAGGTTGCGAGTCTTTGCGATCTTTCCCTTGCCGGAGTGATGCATTACTTCGACTCTAAGGAAGATCTGTTGGTCCAGATCTTGCGCAAGCGTGACGAACGCAATGAAATTACCGGGACAACGGAAGAACAGACTCGGCGTTTCATCGAGGTGTTGACTCAGGACACCGCAGCTCCCGGTTTGGTCGCCCTCTACGTGACCATGTCCGCAGCGGCGACCGACCCGAACCATCCTGCTGCAGCGTACTTCCAAGAGCGCTATGCCCGCCTCCTCGAGTTGGCCAAAACTTCTTACTACAGGGAGGACAAGCCTCAGCCTTCGGCCGAAGAGCTCGAATACTTCCTCGCCATGACCCGAATTTCGCTAGCCACGGCGGACGGCCTGCAGCAGCAATGGCTCGTTGACCGTACCGTCGATGTAACGGGCACCATGCAGCTGCTGCTCAAGCAGATCTTCGACTCAATGAAGACCTTCAGTGCTGGGGCCAACCACAAATAGTCCATTACCGCGACGGTGCTGGTCGCTATCGCGTTTCTGCCGCGGCAATGCGTTTGGCACGAAGCCCGGTGGCCAGTGCCAACAGCAACCCGACTAGGGCTAAGCCGGCACCGAGGAATGCCGGTGCGCGGTAGCCGAATCCGGCGGTAATGACGGCGGCTCCCAGAGCTGCGCCCAAGGCGTTAGCTACGTTCAGGGCCGAGTGGTTCAATGATGCGGCTAGAGATTGCGCGCGGGGTGCCGAATCCATCAGCAGGGCTTGTAATGCGGGAACTAGCAGTGATCCGGTGCCACCCAGAATGAAGATCAGGATCAGGGTGGGGATCAGCTGCGTGGCCACCAGACCAAAGATCGACATGAAGACCACCATCGCCGCGGTGGAGAGGTAAATGGCGCCGAGCACCGACCAGTCGGCCAATCGCCCACCAATCACCGAACCAATGACCATGCCGATTCCGTAAAGTCCCAACACCAGCGGAACGGCGCCAATGGGCAGCCCGGTGACGTCGGTGAGGATGGGGCTGATGTAGGAGTAGACGGCGAAGAACCCACCGAACCCGACAATTCCGGTCAGCATGGCCATCCAGACCTGTCCGCTCTTGAGTGCCGAAAGCTCCCTGCGGATGCTGGCACCTTCTTGCGCCGGGGCGTAGGGAACGAAGAATCTGATGGCAACAAATGTCAGTGCACCCACGAGTCCGACGATGGCAAACATCCAGCGCCAGCCATAGCTTTGCCCGATGAATGTCACCACCGGAACACCAATCACGTTGGCAACGGCCAACCCCATCATGACCCACGCGATGGCCCGCCCACGCATGGACGCTGGCACCAAGGTGCCAGCCAAAATCGCTGCGATTCCGAAGTAGGCCCCGTGCGGCAGGCCCGCCAGAAACCTCGAGACGATCATCCACTCATAGTTAGCGGCAAAGAGTGAGCCGAGGTTGGCCAGCGTGAAGAAGGCCATGAGCCACAGCACCATGGTTTTGCGAGCCACTCGGGCACCCAAGGCGGTGAGCATCGGTGCGCCGACCACCACGCCGATGGCGTAGGAGGAGATCAGCAGGCCCATTTGTGCATTGCTGACACCAAGATCGGTGGCACCCTCCTGGAGCAAGCCCATGATGGTGAATTCCGTGGTTCCGATTCCGAATCCACCCATGGCCAAGGCCACGACGGCCAGTAGCAGTGGCGTGCCGGAAAGATGAGTACTGTGGTTTGAGCTGTTTTTTTCCGGGACTTTGGCGTCGGATTTCACGGGTGCCTTTTCGATGGTTCAGTGGGCAGTCAACGGTGAGGTCCATGAAGCCGGTCTCCCCACCAGTCTTAACCCTACGTGGGGGAATAAGTACGGCGCACCAGAAGTGAGCATGACCACTGGCGTTCGTGACCAGAGACTAACACCCTGCAAGCCGGATGCTGGGCTAGAGCGCAAAGAGATCGTTGCTGGAGTCTTGGAGCCTCTCCACCGCCACCTCTGTGCCGATCATGTCTCGCAGATGATCGTTGACGTCCCAAATATTCACGTTCATGGCGGCAGTGATGACTCCCGTGCGCAGCCAGAAGATGATGAATTCGCCCTTCAGCATGTCTCCACGAACAACGGCCTCGTCGTCGGCGGCCCTGTCCCCCACGTATTCCATACCTAGATCGAATTGATCGGTGAAGAAGTACGGTAGCCAGTCGTACGATTCGCTCCGACCCAAAATAGTTGCCGCCGCCAACTTGCCCTGACGGATCGCGTTGTCCCAGTGTTCGACCCGCAGGCTGCGGCCCAGCCGAGTGTTGTAGGCCTCCGCCACGTCCCCGATGGCCAAGATGTTCTTATCGCTGCTGCGCAGCTGCTGATCAACCAGCACCCCGGATCCAACTGATAGCCCGGCCGCCACCGCTAACTCGGTATTGGGCACCGCTCCGATGGCCAGCAGGACCAGATCCGCCTGAACCCCTCCGGTGGCGGTCTCCACCAAGAGACCGCCCCGTGCATCTATGCTCATGCCGCTGACGGCACTCCCAAACTGGAATTTCACCCCCTCATTGGTATGAAGCTGCGCCACATGGGATCCGAATTCGGAACCCATGGCTGTGGCAAGTGGAATCTGACCGGGAGTCAGCACAGTGACCTCGATCCCCGCGCTCAGGGCGGAGGCAGCAACTTCCATGCCGATCCACCCCGATCCGACGATGACCAAATGTTTGCCTGCGACCAGACGTTCCCTCAAGTTCTTGGAGTCCTCGAGTGAGCGCAATGATAAGACTCCGGGAAGGTCCCAGCCGGGCATCTTGGATTCTGGCCCACCCAAGCGTGAACGACAACCGGTGGCTAGGACGAGGTGTTGGTACCCCACGGTGGAGGAATCAGAGAGAATGACGTTCTGGCCGGAGACATCAATGCTTTCGGCCTCCACCGAGAGCCGCAGGTCGATGTTCGCTTCGGCATACCAACTGGCAGGAAAGGGTGCCAGCTCCGACTCGGATTTTTTACCCTGGAGGAGTTCCTTGGAGAGTGGGGGCCGTTCATAGGGCACCTCGTTTTCGGAGGCGATGAGCGTGATCGGGAGGGTGTAGCCACCCTCTCGCAGGGCATGGACACAGTGTGCGGCACTGAGCCCTCCCCCGACCACCACCGTCCCGAGGGTGTTGGTGGTTTCTGAGCTATTCGAGTCCCGCTCGCTCATCTTTTCTGTCCTGTCACCGAAGAGCCCACCGCACCATGCGCTACAGCGCCTTCAAGTGCCACAGGCAAAAGGAATTCCTTGTTCTCACAATGGCATCTAAGGCTCTTGGAGTCGATAGGCCTCTTGCTCACACCCGGCTATGCCACGTGTCATATTTTCTGGGTTTACACACGAAACTCCGGGGTTGGCATCAGCTCGACCCCATGCGCGATCCAGCTCAGTGTGGGATTGTTGGTAACGATGTCTTCTAATTCTGCCCTTCCACGCGTTGCGACCCGATCGCGGCATCGTCGGACGCGGTCCCACCGTTTCCTGCGTTTCCTGGTAATTCTTGGGGCGCTGTCCAGCGCGCTACTTATCGCCTTTCACCAGCGCGTACCCGATCTGTTTGGACTGGGTCTGTTGTTGGATAATTTCGCTCCATGGCTGGGGCTGGCCGTAATCGTGGTGGGTCTCTTCGCTATCATTTCGCGCAGCCGCACCTCATTGGTGGTGCTCCTGATCCCCGTATTAACGTGGCTGTTCACCTTCGGGCCCGGTATTATTCCGCTGTCGTGGACGGCACCGGCGGCAGCATCCAGCACCTTGACCCTCGGTAGCCAAAACATCAAGGCGGGCACCGGCACTGCTACGGAGTCGGCACTCGATTTGGCGTCGGGCAGTAGCGACATCATTGCTCTTCAGGAGCTAGACGAGAACAGTGCCCAGCGTGTCACCACTGCCCTCGATGCTCAGTATCCACATCATTTTGTTGTTGGCACCGTCGGGGTATGGAGCAAGTACCCCTTGGTGAACTCTCGTGCGCTGGATCTCGGTTTGGGTTGGAAGCGCGCGTTGTCGGCCCAGGTCCAGACCGATGCAGGAAATATCCAGATCTATGTTGTGCATGCTGCCTCGGCCCGCCCGAATGATCACGTGGATCGTGATGAAATGCTGAGCCAGTTGGCCACGACGGTGAGCGCGGACTCGCACCAGAACATCATTGCTCTGGGCGACTTTAATGCAACAAGTACCGACCGAGCATTCCAAAAGATCTCGGATGTTCTGGACGAGCCCAACCAAGACAACGGGCTTTTTGGATTTACCTGGCCCCAAACACCCTTTGCGATGATGCGCCTTGACCACGTGTTGGTCCGCGGTTTGGACGTCACTTCGAACACCACGGCCAATGCCGGGCTCAGCGACCACCGAGCGGTACTGACCACGGTGAATCTACCGGGTAATTGAGTCTCAGTCCGATAATCCGGTCACCCTCATGGTGATGTTGATCCGTCCGGCGCCAAGACCGCAATCCTCCGGTGCCGTTCCGGGCAGGATCTTTGTGACCCCGTGGAAGGCCAGACGGGCAGGACCACCAAAAACGAACAGGTCACCGGAGGCCAAGGCGATGTCCTCGTAGGGCTGGTTTCGATGCTGGGTATTGCCAAATCGGAATTTGCAGGTGTCGCCAATGGAGAGGGAGACAACGTGATCCCCCAGGTGCTCATCTCGGTCTTGATGCATGCCCATTTTGGCATCTGTCCCGTAGTAGTTCACGAGGGCGGCGTCCGGCGTGTAGCGCTCGGCGGCAGCTTGGTCCTGCGTTGCGGCAAAAATCGCCTTACGCCCCAGTCGGACCATCCAATCCGGGAAGTCCAGGACACGATTGCCGTTGACGTCGGTGGCCTCGCGTGAATACTCGTAGGGACGCCAATGCCAGCCGAGACACAGTGATTGCACGGACATTTCGTGATCCCCGATCTTGGCCGCCCGCGGAGGCACAGGTCCTGCACCCCATTCATGGAAGCGTGCCACGATCCACCGCTGCTCCTCGGCGCTGAGCCAATCCGGCACCCAGTAGGCTCCAGGACTTAGTTCACGCCGAGGACGGCTTAGAAAACTCTCCGAAAAGAGCATGTTCACGATCAGTTCCCTTATCTCTCCGGGTCGCTGCCACACGCTAGCTAGTGCGGTGATGCCGCTATCAAGCATGCCAGAACAAGAGCGATCCGGAAGCTTACCTAGTCAATCAGTTTTCGGTGAGGGTACTCCCCCGACCTCTTCTGAAACTCGAGGATCGCTGGGTTCTGGATGATGCCATCACGAATTTCTATGGCACGGGAGATGGTTTCGTTCTTTGACCACGCTTCACGACCATCAAGCACCACATCCAAGAAGGGTAAAAGCCCTCCGCTGATTTCCCAGCTGGCCGAGTTCCACAGGTATGAAGGGCTGTGGTCAACTGCGTAGTAATTAATGTTCCCGCCCACCGTGTGCATCGGGTCGGCGAAGGTGCTGGGCTTGGCCCATTCGAAGCCCATGCCTTCGTCGCAAGAGACATCAACGATGAGGCTTCCCGGAGTGAAGGCAGATAATTCGCCGGTGCGCAGATACATCAGCGGAGCGTTTGGATCCTGCAGGGTGCAGTTCACCACGATGTCGCTCTCGGCCAGGAAGGGCGCCAGCGGCAGGCGTCCTTCATCGGTGATGACTTCGCTCAGGTGGGGTCCGCCGTCGTGCTCAAATTGCACCATTTCTACGGAGTGGATGGGCGCAGCAACGGCTGCCACCGACCTTCCGGTCAGTACCCGAACGTCGTTGATGCCGTGGCCGTGCAGTGCTGTAACAGCACCTCGCGCGGTGGCCCCGAATCCGATCACAACGGCGCTAAGTTTGCGTCCGTAGTCGCCGGTGGACCCGCAGAGCTGCAGCGCGTGGATGACCGAGGCATACCCTGCGATTTCGTTGTTTTTGTGGAAGACGTGCAGACCAAAACTGCCGTCGGAACCCCAGTGGTTCATAGCTTCGAAGGCGATCAAGGTGAGTTTCTTCTCGATGGCCAGCTGCGTGAGAGCCGTGTCCTGTACACAATGCGGCCAGCCCCACAGGGTCTGACCAACACGCATTTCTTCCAGGTCGGCAAGCTGTGGTTTCGGCAGCAGGATAATATCCGCGCTGGCAAAGATTTCGCTGCGTGTGGCGATCCGACCTACAAACGGGGCCAAGGCCTCATCGTCCAGGCCTACCGATGCACCGTAACCGGTTTCGATGATTATTCGGGAGCGAAAGCGCTCATCAATTCGTTCAAAATGTGCTGGGTGGATCGGTAGGCGGCGCTCGTCTACCTTGTTCGAGGTTGCAATGACGCCCAATGAAAGTTCATTTGATACGGTCAAAATTCGTGCCTCTTCCTAGGTGGAGAGGGCCAATCGGCGCTCCCCATTAAGCTCACGGTACACGGAAAATACATTTTTTCCGGCGTTTAGTCCACGATTTGGTACGTATATTGGTCAACGCTGCGGCCAAATTTATGTGTCAAAAAACCATGGAGGCGGAAAACTATTTGCGCACGTTTTCCAACGGATTCTCTGACCATAATTTATCGCTGACGAAAGTCCCTAGTCAGGTCAGCTACCCTTTCAGCTATGGATAAGCGCAATCATTTGACGATGGTCACGGCATGGATCTCGGTATTGGCTGGACTTGGTTGGGTATTCAGCGGGGTACTGAATGGCTGGCTACTCAGAAGCCAAATAGCCCTCCCGTCACAATTCGTGAACTTGGTGGTCCCAAAAACGTTTGCCAACACCACGTGGCAAATGATCCAACCCTGGCCAGTGCTCTTAGTCGTATTTTCCGCCCTTGCCCTCATTTCCTTGTCGGCACTTCTTCTGGCTTTCTCCGCACGACCTACCAAGGGAAAGACGACACCGCCCCATCTTGGCTTCCTCGCGATCTGGATGTGCATCGTTATCGCAGCGTTTGGCACGGCGCTACTGACCTCGCTGGGCGACATCATCGCCACGTGGCCACCGGCACGTTTGGCATGGATGCTAGAACGTGTTGAGCCCGCGTTGTCCTCAGCAGGGTACTGGGGAATCGTTTGGGGTTGGGTGCCAGCTCTGATCGGTTCACGTATCCTTCGGCTAGCGCACCGAGAGAGCAGCGATGCCCCAGAGAGTGGCCATCCACGAGCCATTCTTAGTTTCGCGGCGGTGCTCATCGCCGCAGTTCTAACTGCTTCCCTACCGCTTGCTGAACATTCCTCGCAGGGCGCCAAGGCCAGCACACCCGAACCGGTGCCGGCGCCCACTACTGCGCCCTTAACGTTCGGCTCGCCAGAGGTTTCGAGCGCTTTTCAGGAGGTCGGTGAGAACTGGTGCACCGGAGACCAAGTCAGCATCACCTGGGGTGAACCCGAGGGCGCGACTGGCCATCGCGGCATGAGCTTCCAACTGAGAAACTCCGATTCAACACCGTGCGTGGTGGCCTCATATCCCGATGTTGCCTTCGATGATGCCAACGGCAATGCCATCGATGTACTGATCGTCCAGGGCGGTTCATTCATGACCGATGACGCAGGAATTTCCAGCATCACTCTGAAACCCGGAACCAGTGCCCAAGCCTTCCTGGGCTGGAATGCCATGGCCGCCGCGGGAGACACCCGGACCGGCACCATGCTGGTGGCTCCCTACGCTGGAACCCCACGCCAGAGCTCACCGGTGGACCTAGACATTATTGATGGTGGAGCGGTGTCAGTGACAGCCTGGGAACCCGTAATAGCTGCCAAATAGTCGGCATTCGTGCCGCTGTCCGGCGCATCATTCCGGCGCCACCTTTCACCTTCACTGGAGGTGGCACCGGGATGAGGCTAGAGGCTTAGGCCTTGGTGGAACTCGCGCCGATGGCCCACACCCGCGGCAACTGCACACCATTCACGGATCGGTCCCCCACCAAACGAGCCTTGTACACCCAGGGGTTATGGTTTCCAGCGGTGCGCGCATTGCGCCAGTGACGATCTAGGTTCTTCTTTACCGAGGTTGCCGAGGCCGCCAAGGCATCAAAGGCATGTGACAGAGCGTTTGTTGCCAGCGGCGTGAGGGCAATTTGACCCTCGGCCGATGCCAACTCGGCGACGTCGTTAAATTCTTCTTCCCTCTGCACGTCGATTTGTCCCGCACGCAGCTCCAGCGCAGCATCATGGGCGCCCTGGAGGGTCTGGGCCGCTCGGTGCACAATTGCCTCACCGGCAAAACCAGCTGCACCCAGTTCGCCAATGATCTGCAGGATCTGCGGGTCCTCGCGCCAGATGCCCGCTGCGGCGTGTGAGAAGGTACGGGTGCGCTGGCGCACCTCGGTGGCGAACTCACGTTCCGCGGCACGCACGCTTCCGGCGAGCACTGCCAAAAGCACTACTTGGTAGAACGCCGTCTGGTACTTGAATCGCTCATCGAAGTTGATCAGGTGATCTTCGTGAACGACCGCGTCAACAAAAGTTGAGGTCCCCGAACCGGTGGTGCGCTGGCCAAAGCCATCCCAGTTATCACGATGTGTGACACCAGCTTGGTGAGCGCTGACAGCGGCAATCACCCGTTTCCCGGTGTCGGTGCGCTCGGCGTAGGTATCGAGCCAATCGGCGTAGATACTGCCGGTGGAATAGTACTTGGTGCCGTTAACCCTGAAACTTCCTTCGCCGAGTTCGGGCGCCGGGACCACCTTGGTCTGCACGTCGCCAACCTCCACGGCACCGATCTCGGTCCACGAATTTCCTACCAATTCACCGCGTACGAACCTATCAATCCACATCGTTCGGGCGGGACCGGATTCGACGAGGATTCGATCCTCAACAAACGCGAAGTGTCCGCGCAGTGCCTGCGGGATATTGGAATCAGCGGCAGCCAGTTCCGTCAGCAAATCAAAAAGCTGTGGCAACGTTGCGCCGAATCCGCCCTCGGCCACTGGGACTCGCAGCGCTCCGAAACCGGCTTCCGCGAGTTCGCGAATCTGCGCTACCGGCAGGACGTGGTCTTGTTCGCGCTGTGATGCGCCCGCTGCGATGCGTTCAAAGATGGGTCGAAAGTGGAGAGCCAATTCGTTGTAGTCCGGCTGCTGCGTCGTTCGCTGCGTCACCGCAGCGACCTTCGCAGCCTCACGAGCAGCCTCGGCGAAGGTTGCTTGTCCCGAGTCCGTCGCTGACGTGGTTGGCTCCGTTAGCTGGATCTGCGCCGTCATGTTTCCTCTTTCTCCTGCCGCCGTCACCGGGCAACACCTTGATATTCGTCCTTGGATGACCGAAGGATTACCCGGTCTGAATTACATGCCGATGAGGCTACTGAGCCGAGCCTAGGAGACTTCGCGGTGACACATCCACGAGATGTCCGCCGTTGACTCGGTGTTACTCCGCAAGACCCTTCGTGTGACCTCGTATGACTCCCAGTAACGGTGAGCCCGTCGCGGGCGGACATTTTTCGTGACGCCATGAAATCTCGCGACCAAGGTTCGCGGGGTCGGCCGCCCCGATCCTAGGCTCGGTCCATATACACAGCCCTGGCAGTTCGGGGCGGCACGGCCACACTTCAATCCGATTTCGGAGGAACACCTCATGACGCTTCCACTTCACGAAGCCCTCAAGCAGTCCCCTTGGCAGAACCAGCCGGTGCCCCACGACGCCGCCAGTTGGATTCAACGTGCCGATGAGGTGGCAGCGATTCTCGCCGTAGATGCTCTGGAACGTGATCGGGCCGCGGAAATCGCCACACACGAAGTTCGGCTACTTAAAGACGCGGGCCTCACCACCATCCTGGGGCCAACACAATTCGGCGGTGGCTCACAAAGCTGGCAGACCGCATTACAGATCATCCAGGTGGTCTCCGCAGCCGATGCGTCGGTGGGCCAACTACTCGGTTATCACCTTCTGTGGGCTTGGGCCGTGCGTTTGGTAGGCACAGACGATCAGATCGCCGCCGTTGAGCAGCTTTACACGAGCGAAAACCTGTTCTTTGGTGGCGCGGTGAATCCGCGTGACAGCGACCTGAACATCGAGGATGCCGGGGACCACCTGATTTACACGGGCCAGAAGTCCTTCAGTACCGGGGCCAGGGTCTCGGACCTCGTGGTCTTGGAAGGTACGTTGCCCGACGGTGCGCATGTGTTCGCCATTGTTCCCACCGCACAGGATGGCATTGAGTTCCTGGGCAATTGGGACAATCTGGGCCAGCGTCTCTCCGAATCCGGTGGCATCAAGATCACCGGTGTGGAGGTCGATTGGGCCGGTGCCGCCGGATACGTGAACAAGGAATTCCAGCCACTGGTCTACAACACGTTGAATGTACCGTTGATCCAGCAGATCTTTACGGCCATTTACTTGGGCATCGCCGAAGGTGCCTTGCGTACCGCCGGAACCTACACCCGAGATCGTTCTCGCGCATGGCCCTACAGCACCGACCCCAAGGACAGCGCGTCCGCCGAGGCGCATGTGCTGGAGACCTATGGTGATTTGCGTGCCAAGCTCTGGGCAGCTCAGGCACTGGCCAAGTCGGTTGATGAGGAAATTTCCCTGATCCTTCACGCCGATCGTGAGGCACTCACCGCGGGACAACGCGGGTTGATTGCCGTGCGCGTTGCCGCTTCAAAGCAGGTTGCATCAACCGTCGCGCTCGAGGTCACCAACAGGATCTTTGAGGTCACCGGTGCTCGGGCGACTTCAAATGCCGTGGGGTTGGATATCTACTGGCGCAACATCCGTACCCACTCCTTGCACGATCCGGTGGCGTTCAAGCGCCGCGAGGTCGGCGAATACGAACTGCTCGGCCTACTGCCAGAGCCGTCCTGGTACACCTAAGAAATAGCAACATATGCCCGTGCCAACAAGCATCGGTCGCTAGCGGCGTATCCCCCGTTTTCCGAGGGGTACGCCGCTAGCGCGTGAGTGGCAAGAACACGAATCACATTGTTCGTGAGCCCGTTGAATAGAAAACACCTATCAGCAAGACGACCAAACCGACCCAGACGTAGCCGATGATCAGTCCCGCTAGGGCCAGAGAACTGCCACGCTCACCGGTCCTTTTGATCTGCGACCGTGCCATGTGTCCGAAAATTATGCCAAGTATCCCCGTGGACAGCCCAAATATCAGAGCGTGTATTGCAAAGTGATTCATGCGCTGTACGACCGGTTGCTTGTACAACGGCTGACCAAATGTGGCGTAATCGATTAGTGGTGCACCGCCGTGCAGTTTCTGGTGCGTGATATTCTCCTGCGCTGGTGAAAATTGACTCTGTGGGTTTTGGCCCATGCCTGTCCCCATATTCGTGGGAGGCTTCTTCGTGACATTAATGGCCACGACCACAATCACGATGACGGCCACGAGGAAGATAAGAATCATTACAAGCGTCATGATGTGCCAACCTTGCCAGCCGCCACAGCTGCTCCTCATGTCGAAGCGGCAGCGATCCACCGCAGAATCTAGATGCTATTCGATGACTTGGTCGCCGTGAATTGATATCACCGGGCGTTGAGGCCACGAGCGCTCGGAGAACGTACGTCGACATCCGCAGAGTAGTCTTCGGCAAAAAAATACCTGACCCAACTCCTCTTCAAAAGATTCGTTAGGTCAGGTATCTCGGTGGAGCATAGCGGAATCGAACCGCTGACCTCTTCGATGCGAACGAAGCGCTCTACCAACTGAGCTAATGCCCCGTCTTACGGCTTGGAGCCGTAATATTTTTAGCCTAAACCCGAGGTGACCGCCACACAAAATCGAGGAATCCTTACGATTACTCCTCGTGTTCTGCCTCTATGGCACCAGCCTCTATCGATTCCCTAGCCGCTGCGTATTGGCGTTGAATATAGGCCTCGAGTTCTGTGCGTTCGACCCGCCACACCCCGCGTCCACCGATCTTAATCGCTGGTAGATCCCCACCGCGCACCAATGAGCGGACCTGGGGCAGGTTTACATTCAACTCGTCGGCAACATCTTCTAGACGCAAGAACCTCATGCATTGAAGGCTACCCGGTTCGGAATTGAGATAACCGTCCGCAGACACTTTTGTGGATAACTGCCTTTTATCGGTTCGCCCCGCGGGCAGCCGCGACTGCAATTAAACAAGAGAGGCCCGCGATGACTCCAAGTTTTTTGGAATCGTTGCGGACCGCTCTTATGCGCGACCTGAGACCTTGTGGGCCAACCTGCAAAGTCTCCGGGATGAGGTTCCGTTGCGGGGTCCGTTCCCCGTCGCTTGTGGCGTTGGAGAAGCTTCTAACAGCTACTAAAGCAACAACCGGGCATACCGTGCAACACAGTTGGGGATCACTGATCATTTTGACTAACATGGAGCGGTACCTGTCGAACAACTTGGTCAATTTGACCGAACCACAGCTTAGGAGTCGGAATGACGCCGGAATCGTACCAACTGGATGATACGGACAGGCGCATTCTTTTGGCCTTGGATGCGGATCCTCGTGTTCCCACGATGATGCTGGCCCAGCGTTTGGGTCTGGCCCGCGGCACCGTACAAACCCGCATGGAACGACTCGCAAGCTCCGGTGCCTTGCGTCCAAATTCCAGCCGTGTGAAGCCCTCTTCGGTGGGCCGCGGAGTCTCGGCCGTGGTCAGCGCCGAGCTTGATCAGGCGCATCTGGAAGAAGCTATTGTGGCACTCAGCCTGATTCCCGAGGTCCTTGAATGTGTAGCTCCGGCCGGCGACACGGATCTTTTGATTCGCGCCGTCGCCAAGGACCCCGATGATTTGTACCGAGTCAGCGAGGAGATCCGCCTCTGCCCCGGCATCACCCGGACGTCCACCTCAATGATTTTGCGCGACGTTATTCCCTACCGCACCACGGCGCTGCTGGATCACCTAGATTAACCGGCTCAACGATGTACCAAGCCCCGGCTAAATGCCCGATGCTCTAGGCTTGTTCTGCGCATCACCTCGCCACCGAACGACTTCCAATTAAGGAACACCATGGGCACTTCAGGCCTCACCAATATTGACGTTGCAGGTATCACCCTCGAGACAAGCCCGTTCCCGAGTGCCACCCGCGCTGGCGACTTTATCTTCGTTTCGGGCATGGTTTCCAAGGACGAAAACAAAGTCTTGGTTGGCGAAGGTGACATCTACGCGCAAACTGTCCAGACCCTCAAGAACTTGCAGAGGGTACTGGCCGGCTATGGGCTCGGGCTCGATGCCGTCGCCACTGCCACGGTGTACATCAACGATGCTGCCATGGCCGGCGAATACAACCGTGCATGGGTTGAC
Source organism: Paeniglutamicibacter terrestris (assembly GCF_012271785.1). Taxonomy (GTDB): domain Bacteria; phylum Actinomycetota; class Actinomycetes; order Actinomycetales; family Micrococcaceae; genus Paeniglutamicibacter; species Paeniglutamicibacter terrestris. The sequence goes on from NZ_JAAWVT010000001.1 coordinate 461,518, forward strand.
ACCTTCGGCGGCCACCGCCCGTCGCGTGCAACCATCGTCGCCCCACTGCTGGCACCCAAGCTTCTGGTTGAGGTTCAAGCGACCGCTTGGGCAGGGAAATAATCTTCCGCCCGAGCCGGCGGGCCAGGGGTTCCGGGACCGCTACTTCCCGCGCCTTGCCTGCGGGTTCATCTGATATCCCAAGTCCTCGGTAACCAGGCGCAACCACAGCCACAGGCGCTTCTGCGAATCAGCTAAATCTATACCAAAGATATTCGCCAGCTGCGCAACGCGGTAGCGGACTGTGTTGCTGTGGACATTGAGCGTCCCTGCCATGGAAGAGATGCTGCCGTTACTGGCCAGATAAGCCCGCAGCGTCTCCACATAATCGGTCTGGTTGTCCGCGTCATAGGCCTGAACAGCCGCCAACTGGTCCGGCCCGGCAAGTCCCCGCTCGTGCATGAACTTCCCCACCTGCAGCAGGCCCAGCGGAATCCGGTGGTCCTCAAAAAGTGCCACCGCTGACGTCTTTTCGTCACGATCAGGAACCTGCTGTGCCAATTGGCCCAAGAGGTACTGCAGAGTCTTCGATGCACTTTCCCGCGATTCCGGGAGGTCCTGGATCCGGCGGGCTATACTTCCCACCGCAGCAACCAACGGGTGTGGACTGATGGAATGGCCGTAGGCGGCAATCTCGTGCACGATGCGGCGCTGCGTTGCTCTCGGTTCCTCGCCCTGACAGGGAAATAGCGCGTAGACCACCGAGCCGATGAGGGCGCTGTGGCTGGTCGTGAACCTGACGTTACACACGGTGGTGACTAGGTGCAGTAAGCGATGGATTTCGCGCACTGCGTCAAGGCTTCCAGATTGGGGCTGGGCGATGGTCAGGGCCACGACAGCGAGCCCCTGATTAATATCCAGGCCAAGCTGGGCAGCGGCAAAGGATGCATGCTCGGGGTCGTCGATCAACGTTCGAATGAGATCCCCGTTTCGGCGTTCGCCAAAGTCGGAGGCCGAACGTGCATGCAGCATGTGCAGACCGGCCAGCGGGGCCATGCGGTTCAGCGTCTCCAGCGCCGCTTGCTGGCGCCCTTCACCCGGTTCAATGATCCAGATGGAACCCAACAACTCACCCCCGGCTCGCACAGCCAGCGCCAATCGTGCCACTCCCTCCTTGGTGGAGGGGATATACAGCGCCTCGGCGGCGGCGTAGACCGCCTTGAAGTCAGCATCAAAGGCCGGTGCGCCGCTTTCCTGGAGCGCGAGGGTCGTGACGCGGCGCAATTCGTCGATCGGCTGGCCGGGCAAGGTGGAATACCCCAAGATTCGCCCCAGCGGATCGACGATGCTTGCAGCCCCGTCGGTCATCGATGCGACGGCATTGGCAAAGGCATACAGGTCCCCCAATCGGACACCCGATACCGAATCTGCTGCGGCACCGACCACCGAGGCCCTGGCCAGTGCCACCAGTCGCGTCCAGTCCGCATTCCCTGGTGCTACCAATACAGCCAATTCATGGCGGACCGCGGCATCACGAAGTTGCTCGATATGTGCCCCGTGCGCCTTGACGATGACAGCTGCCGCGTTGCTGTTGGCAGCCCGGTGCAGCAACTGGTCAAAATCCGCCGATCCATAGGCGAACCCGACGGCGAGAATGATGCGGTTATCCGCGTTCGTCCACTCATCCAACGGGTCATACATCAGTACGTCGGTGACCTCGTGTGCCAAGTTCTCCGGTGTGGGATTGGCGTGAACGAGGTCCGCCTGCATGAACTGGATGCAGTCCGCCAGCCGTACCGTACCCGCACTGTGTTCCGAAACCGACCGGTCCCGCTCTTGTGAGTCCATGCTTGGAACTTATCACAAGAGAATCGAGGATCTTATGTAGGTATGTACATATTCCGGCGCCGAGATGTGGGTCACTATTGATGCAGCGAACAGTAGACGTTCCCAGCCACGGATATGAGGAAACCCCACCATGCGATTGAAAGACATCACGGCGCTCGCGTCCTTCCAGACCCCGGCCCGGTCCACAGCCGAAAGGCTCCGCAGAAGCTGCCACAACGTGGCTGACATGCGTAAACTCGCATCGAAACGCCTTCCCAAGTCAATCTTTGACTACATCGAAGGCGGCGGCGAGGACGAGTTTTCGATGCGCCGAAACCGCTCGTCTTTCGATGATTGGTCGTTCATGCCCAAGTGGGGTTCGGTCGACAAGATGGACCTCGGCACCACCCTTTTGGGCGGCCCATCGTCGCTTCCGTTCTACCTCTCCCCCACCGGCGGCACCCGGCTGTTCAACCCCAAGGGCGAAACCGCTGTGGCGCGAGCCGCCCTGGCTCAGGGAATCCCCTACGGCTTAGCGCACCTGAGCACCACCACCATGGAGGATGTCAGCGCAGCCGCCCCGGGGCTTCGCCGCTGGTTTAATCTTGAGCCGATCGCCGATAAGGTCGAATTGCAGGCGGTTTTGGACCGTGTTTCCCGCGCCGGCTACGAGGCATTGATCGTCAACGTCGACTGCCGCTCGATCGGCCACCGCGAACGCGACTACCGCAACGGATTCACCGCCCCGCCTACCATCAAGCCCAAAACCGTTGTGGAAGGCGCTCTGCACCCGCGCTGGGCTCTGGGATTCCTGGCCAACGACGCCATTGCCTTCCCGAACCTCGATGCCGAGGAGCCCACAGGCCCGCTCGCGTCCAGCCCGGACATGTGGCGCACCCTGCTCGCGGGCGCCTACGAGCCCACCAACTGGGAGGACCTGCGCGAGATCCGCATGCGCTTCAGCGGACCGATCATCCTCAAGGGCGTGGTCAACCCGAAAGACGCGGCACTTGCGGCCGAGTACGGATTCGACGCCATCCAGGTTTCCAACCACGGTGGACGCCAGCTCGACCATATGACTTCACCGTTGGACGTGCTGGAGGATATCGCTGCAGCGGTGGACGGGCGGATGGAAATCATCCTCGACGGCGGCATCCGCCGCGGTTCGGACATGGTCAAGGCGATTGCCCTGGGCGCAACCGCCTGCTCCATCGGCCGCCCGTACCTCTACGGTCTGGCCGCCGCCGGCGAGGCCGGCGTTTCCCACGTCATCAACCTGTTCCGTGACGAGATGATGCGCGCCATGATGATGCTCGGCGTCACCAGCATCGAGGAACTTCGCACCGACGGCCGCGAACTACTGCGCCACTATTCCGACGCCTTCCCCACCGCAGGGGCAACGAGGGCCACGTCGACCAACCACAGCTATGCAGAATCGAGCCTGTAACCATGAAAAACGAGTCAATCCGCCTCCGTTCACGGCGCGGCCGCTTTGCTGCAGCGACCGCCTTGGCGGCGGGCGCCCTTCTGGCTATGACGGCCTGCTCCGCCATTCAGACCCCGGCCTCAGGGGAATCCGAGGCCACAGGCACCACCGTGCCGCAGATCGCGCTCAACGAGGCCGCCATCGCGCTGCTGCCGGAATCTGTGAAGGCGTCCAAGACCCTCCGCGTGGGCATTCCCACCAACGAGCAGCCCACGCAGTTCTACATTCCCGGCACCCAGGACATGACCGGGATCAACCCGGACGTTGCCCGGCTGATCGGCGAGTCCCTGGGGCTCACGGTCCAGATCCAGGTGGCCAACTTCGACTCGATCATCCCGGGAATGGCCGCCGACAGGTACGACATGACTGTCTCCTCCATGACTCCCACCAAGGAACGCATGAAGGTCCTTGACTTCGTCGACTACATGCAGATGGGCACCTCGGTCGCCGTGGCCCAGGGCAACCCGGCCGGAATTGAGAAGTACCAGGACCTGTGCGGTAAGAAGGTGGGGCTGCTCACCGGCTCCTACCAGCTCACCGTCAACGTTCCGGACTACAACAATCAATGCGTCGAGGCGGGCAAGCCGGAAATCGTCTCCAACCAGTATCAGGACACCCGTCAGGCCATCTCCGCACTCACCAGCGGACGCCAGGATGCCGTGCTTGCCGATTCGCCCATCCTTGGCTTTGCTGTCGCGCAGAATCCGAGCATCGAGATCGCCTCGGAGTATGACTTCACCTCTGTTGCGGCCGGCGTTCCCATTGATTCCGCACTCAAGGATTCCGTGGCGGCGGCGTTGGCCGAGATCATCAAGTCCGATGCCTACCAGCAGGTGCTGGCCAAGTACGGCCTGGAAACCAGCGCCATTACCGACGCTCGCGTCAACTTCGCGCAGTAATGGGAGTGAATATCATGCAAACCCAGAAACCTCTTGAACAGGCCGGGCACGTTCCGGCCACCGCCGTCGAGGAATCGGCACCGGTCATTGCGTTGAAACACCCCGTGCGCAACGCCATTGCCGTTCTTATTGTCGTCGTCGCGGCCCTGGCGGCCATCGATGTGGCGCTTAATGACCGCTATCACTGGGACGTCGTCGCCTCATATCTCTTCGCCCCGCGCATCCTCACCGGTGCGGTGTTGACCCTGGTGCTGACCCTCGTCTCGATGAGCGTCGGTATCAGCCTGGGCGCCGTGCTGGCCATCATGCGATTGAGCGAAAACCCGATCCTGAGCATGATCGCCCGGGCCTACATCTGGTTCTTCCGCGGCACCCCGCTGCTGGTCCAGCTGATCTTTTGGTACAACATCGCCGCGCTCTACCCGGTCATCGCCTTGGGGCTACCCTTTGGCGGCCCCTCGATGGTGCTGGGCTCGGCAAACGTGTTGATTTCCCCGTTGGGGGCCGCGCTGCTGGGTCTGTCGCTGAACGAGGCCGCCTACATGGCCGAGATCATTCGCGGCGGGATCGGCTCGGTGGACCGGGTCCAATACGACGCCTCGAAGGCGCTGGGCATGAGCGGGTCCAAGCTGATGCGCCGCATCATTCTGCCCCAGGCCATGCGCGTGGTCCTGCCCCCGACCGGCAACCAAGTCATCTCGATGCTCAAGGGCACCTCGCTGGTTTCGGTGCTGGCCATCTCGGACCTCTTGTACTCCGCGCAGATCATCTACTCGGAGAACTACCAGACGATCCCGTTGCTGATCGTCGCTAGCCTCTGGTACCTGCTCATGACCACGATCCTGAGCTTCTTCCAAGAAAAACTCGAACGTCACTACGGACGCGGCTTTGACTCGGTCATCAAGCGCAAGCGTTCACGAAAAGTCAGGAGCGCATGATGAGCACCGCCATGGTCGAGGCCAAGGGAGTTCGCAAGAGCTACGGAAACCTCGAAATTCTCAAGGGCATCGATCTTCGGGTCGAACACGGCTCGGTCACCTGTCTGATCGGCCCCTCCGGTTCGGGCAAGACCACGTTCCTGCGCTGCATTAACCACCTAGAAAAGATCAACGCCGGGCGCCTCTACGTCGATGGGTCATTGGTCGGCTACGAGGAGCGCAACGGTCGCCTGCATGAGATGCGGGACAAGGCGACCGCGGCTTCCCGCAGGGCCTCGGGCATGGTGTTCCAGCGCTTTAATCTGTTCCCGCACATGACGATCATGGGGAACATCATCGAGGCACCCATCCAGGTCCAGGGGCGGCCCCGCAAGGAAATTATCGCCGAGGCCCAGGTCCTGCTGGACCGGGTGGGGCTGGGCGATCGCGGGCGTTCCTACCCGCAGGAGCTCTCCGGCGGGCAACAACAGCGCGTGGCGATCGCCCGTGCGCTGGCCATGAAACCCAAGCTGATGCTCTTTGACGAGCCCACCAGCGCGCTGGATCCGGAGCTTGTCGGAGAAGTCCTAGACGTCATGAAGGATCTGGCCGAAGAGGGCATGAGCATGGTGGTGGTGACCCACGAACTAGCTTTCGCCCGCCAGGTCGCTGACCATGTCATCTTCATGGACCAAGGCGTCGTGGTGGAGTCAGGGCCGCCCTCCCAAGTCCTGGATGACCCCCAACACGAACGCACCAAGGCCTTCCTCTCCAAGGTCCTCTAAATCTTTTTTCTCCCCCCTCATCACGAACACGATAGGAAAAGCTTTCATGAAAGACACCACCCACCCGCTGCGCCAAGCTATCTCCACGAGTCACGCACCGCCGCCGTCGTGGGCCTATTCGCAGGGCATCATCGCCAACGGCTTCCTCTTCACGGCCGGGCAGACTCCGCACGACCCAATCACCGATGAAACCGTTGGGATCACTATCGAGGAACAAACGGCTCGGGCCATGGCCAACCTTGAGGCCGTGCTGGCGGCCCACCATCTGGACTTCTCACACGTGGTGAAGACCACGGTGCACCTGCATCACCCGGGCCGTGATTCCTCGGGCTTCAACTCGATCTACGAGCAGTTCGTGCTCAAGCCGTATCCGGTGCGCACCACCGTCGGATCCTTTCTGGGCGATTTTCTGGTGGAGATCGACGCAGTCGCCGTCATCCCCACCGCATAAGGGCCATAACCCACCGCACGGACCGGGGTTCTTCGACCACACAGTGGTTGCAGAACCCCGGACCCCGTTGACCGTCCGGAACGTTATTTCTCCACGGCCAAACGCCCAATCACCAGGCGCATGATTTCGTTACTGCCCTCCAGGATCTGGTGCACCCGAAGGTCCCGCACAATCTTCTCGATCCCGTATTCGCTGAGGTAACCGTAGCCGCCGTGGAGCTGCAGCGCCGTATTGGCCGCATTAAATCCGGCATCGGTAGCCACCCGCTTGGCCATGGCACACAGGCGCACGGTGTCAGCGGTCCCGCGTTCCAAAGCATCTGCGGCACGCCAAATCATGGTCCGTGCGGTTTCCAGCTCGGTCTCCATGTCGGCGATCGCAAAGAGCAGGGACTGTTGAGCGATCAGCGGTTTCCCGAAGGCTTCACGTTCCTTCAGGTAGGCGATGGATTTATCCAAGGCCGCCTGACCTCCGCCAATCGAGCAGGCACCGATATTCACGCGGCCACCGTTCAGACCCCGCATGGCGATCCCGAATCCGGTCCCTTCCTCCCCCAGCCGGTTACCCACCGGGATCCTGAGGTTTTCCATGACCACCTGTCGGGTGGGTTGGGCGTTCCAGCCCATCTTGGCCTCCAGCGCACCAAAGGACAGCCCCGGCGTTCCGTCGGGCACTAAGAAGGCGGTGATACCTGCGCTGCCGGTGTCGGCGGTCCGCGCCATCACGAGGTAGAGACCCGAGGACCCGGCGCCGGAAATAAATTGTTTGGTCCCGTTCAGGACGTAGAAGTCCCCATCGCGCACGGCCCGGGTGCTCAGTGCTGCAGCGTCGGAGCCGACTCCTGGCTCGGTGAGGCAATAGCTACCCAGCATGTCCATGGTGCAGAGCTGCGGAACCCACACCGCGCGCTGCTCGTCGTTGCCAAACTTGTCGATCATCCACACCACCATGTTGTGAATGGAAATGTATGCGGCAATCGTCGGGTCGGCCTTGGCCAGCTCCTCGAAGATCAGCGCCGCATCCAGTCGGCTCATGCCCGAGCCACCGAACTCCTCGCGCACATAAATCCCGCCCATACCCAGCGACCCGGCCTCGGCCAGGACGTCGATGGGGAAATGGTGGTCCCGGTCCCAGGCCGCTGCCTGCGGGGCGATGTGTTCGGTGGCGAAGTCGGAGACCATCTCGGTGATGGCCTGCTGCTCTTCGGTGAGTTCAAACATGCTCGACTCCTGCTACTAATCTGGCGGGCGGGATGGAAGAAAATGCGCAGCCGGTACTACTTGCCGACCTTTCCGGTGAGCGAGGCCACCGGGCGAAGGAAGACGGGCTGGGCCAGGAACCAGAAGCCCACGATCACCACGATGGAGACGATGAACAGGATCAGCCCCGTCCAACCGTCCGAGTTGTTGGAGGCGTACATGTGGTTCAGGTTCCGCAGGGCACCGGTGGCCAGCACCAGCGCCACGTGCACCACGGTGAAGGCAACAAAGTAGATCATGACCGGGAAGTGTAGTGCCCGGGCAAGTTCCATGGGGTAGGCCTTATTCAGTGCCACAGCCTTTTTGGGCCAGGCACCCGACATCCGCAGACCGGTAATGATCGCCAACGGGGCGGCAATAAAGACGGTGACGAAGTAGGCCAGCACCTGCAGCGCGTTGTAATTGACCCAGCCGGATTCCGTCGGCCAGTTTAGCGAGAGGTACTGGAGGCCGGCCGAAAGGGCATTGGGGATAATGTCCCAGCTGGTGGGCACAATCCTCGCCCACTGGCCCGAAGCGAAGAGCAGCACGATGAAGATAATCCCGTTAAGTACCCACAGCGCATCAAGGGTGAGGTGGAACCAGAGGTCCAGGCTGATGCGGGTCGGGGCACCCTTGGTGCGGATCAGCCCCTTGTTATTGCGTACCCAGTGGGCCGCGGGTCGGGTGGTGGTGCGCACGGCCATGCCGGTGCGCACGATTAATACCAGGAAGAAGAGATTGAGGAAATGCTGCCAGCCCAGCCATGCGGGGAATCCGACGGGCGTGTTCACCGGCAGCTCGGAGTGCCCGGTGTACGTTTCCATCCAACTCTTCACGCCCTCCATGCCCACCAGCCAGCGTGCAACCAGCACGCCGATGACCAAGACGATGATCAGGGAGCCGGCAATGATGCCGGCGCGCGCCAAGGTGCTGGTTGGCAGCTTGTTCCTGGAGGTGGATCGTGCACTCATGAATTGTTCCTTGGATTCGTGATGTGGTGATGTGGGCTAGGCACGAGCCTTGAGGAGCTCGATGACCCGCGGGACGATGCTAAAGACGTCGCCCACGATGCCCAGGTCGGCGATCTCGAAGATGGGTGCATCCTCGTCTTTGTTGATCGCCACAATGGTCTTGGATCCTTGCATGCCGGCTCGGTGTTGGATCGCCCCGGAAATTCCCAGCGCGATGTAGAGCTGCGGGGCAACGCTGACGCCGGTCTGTCCGACCTGCGCCGTCTGGGCCATGTAGCCCGCGTCGACCGCGGCACGGGATGCACCAACTGCACCACCGAGCGCATCGGCCAACTCCTCCACCAGCACAAAGTTCTGAGTAGAGCCTAGTCCGCGGCCACCGGAGACCACAGTGGCCGCGCCGCGCAGTTCAGGGCGTGCCGAGGTTTCCGGGGCATCGGTGCGAGCGGTGATGGTGGCGGACGCGCAGCTACCGGGTTCTAACACCACGCGGGTGAGCTCCGGGGTGAGTGCTGGAGCCCCATCGTCGATCGCCCCGATCCGCACGGTGATGATCGGCATGGCGTCGGGCACACTGGCTTGCACGCTATAGGCGCCACCAAAGGCCGAATGCACGGTGGTGATCACCGAGTCCTGCACACTGGCATCAAGCACATCGGCCAAAATGCCGGAACCGGTGCGTACCGCCAGCCGGGCTGCGGCCTCGCGGCCATCCACCGAAGCGGAGGTGAGCACCGCTTGGGGTGCATGGGTGCGCACCGCATCACTGAGCCCATCCACTAGCGGGGTAAGCAGCACGGTAGTGGCATCTGGGCTCTGCACCGCGTGAATGCGTGCGGCTCCCCATTGGCCCAACGTGGTGATGGTTTCCGGTGGTAGTTCAGTATCGCTGACGGTGAGCGCAACGGGGGTGCCTAACCGGGAGGCCAGAGCCAGCAGTCCCCGTCCGGCTGCGGTGGGGTGAGCCTGATGGGTGAGTTCAATGAGTACAACAATGTTTTCCATGGCTGTGCCTTTGCTAGATCAGGTGCCGGGCGGTGAGGAAGGTGATCAGTTCGTCGGCGCCCTGGCCGTCGTCGATGATCTTGGCTCCGGCACTTCGCGCCGGCCGCGGAAGGATCTGGGCCACGGTAGTCAGGCTCTGGGCCCCAGCGCCAAGTTCTGCGGCAGATTTTGTGGCGACGGGCTTGCGTTTGGCACCAAGGATGCCCTTGAAGTTGGGGAATCGGGCCTCGGCAAAACGTTCCGTGACGGTGATGATCGCCGGGTAGGTAGCGGTGACTTCCTGGGTTCCGGCCTCGGATTGCCGTTGGCCGCTGATGCCCTGCGCACTCATCTCAGCGGTTGTCAGCGAGCCGAGCAGGGGAAGGCCGAGGTGTTCGGACAGCATGGCCGGCAGCATGCCAGCGCGGCCGTCGGTGGATTCGTTGCCGGCGATGATCAGCTCCGCGCCGAGATCGCGTAGCGCCGCGGCCAGCGTGGCCGCGGTGAGGACGAGGTCCGCCCCAATCAGGGAGTCATCAAGCACATGAATCCCGGAGTCCGCGCCCATGGACAGCGCCTTGCGAATGGCCTTGATGGCGTGCGCCGGACCCATGGTGGCCACGATGACCTCCGTGGTTTTGTCCCGGTCCTTAACACTCAGAGCCAGTTCGAGGGCTCGTTCGGTGATTTCGTCAATGATCTGGTCGCCTTCCTCGCGGTCAACGCGATAGGTCTGCGGGTCCAGGATTCGTTCATCGGCGGTGTCGGGAACCGCCTTGATCAAAACCACGATCTTCATCCGAGTTCTCCTTGCGATGCTGGTCTGTGTGCTCCATCGCGAGACTACTAGGAAGGCTCCAAATTTACTAGGTCTTCCTACTAAATTTGATGCTTTGGCACACCCACCAATGGATGCCGGCGGGGCAACGTGGGGAGTGCTTAGATATTTTTGAGTGAACCCTGGGTAATTTGTTCCAGCAGCCAGGGCGAAAAAACGAAGGGTGTTGCCGTGGCCGCGGTCAACAGATCAGCTGGCGTCACCCAGACGTATTCGGCAACCTCGTCCGGATGTGGTGCCAGCTCCCCGGAGATCCGTGCGGTGAAGACAGGGCAAATTTCGTTTTCCACGATGCCCGAGGCGTCGACCGCGCGGTAGGCGAAGTCGGGAAGCAGCTCGCGAACTTGCGTGATGTGTGTGCCTAATTCCTGCTCGGCACGCCGCGCGATGGCCGCCTCGAAGGATTCGGCAACCCCGGGGTGGCCGCAGAAGGAATTGGTCCACACTCCGGGCCAGGTTTTTTTAGATAGCGCCCGACGGGTCAGCAGGATCTGCCCCTCGTCGTTGTAGAGGTAGCAGGAGAAGGCCAGATGCAGGGGCGTGGATTCGGTGTGCACACGCGCCTTGGCCTCGGTTCCAATGCGGGTGCCATCGGCGGCCAATAGCACCACAAGTTCCTCGTTCATGGCTCTCTTTCTTCGCTGGGGTGTTTGATACTCACCACTGGGGCATCGTTAGCCTCAATTCTCCCATGCCCACGGTGACGCTCGGGCTGAACGCACCAAACGCTGCCCACCTTCTGGAGGCCAAGAGCATCCGGTGGACAGCGTTCGGTGGTGCGAAGAAATTCTGCGGCGGTTATTTCAGTCGCTTGAGCGTTTCACCCTTGAAGAATCCGGGGCTCTTGATCCGCATGTAGACCATGATGCCAACACCTAGTAGCAGCACGCCCATGCCGAGGATGAACACCATGCCCAGACCGCCAATGTTGGAACCCGATCCGTAATCCGGATCCATCGAGTCATGTGCGGTACTCAGGAACATCACCAACAGGATCACGCCGCCCACCAGCGGGGCTAGGAACTTGAAGAAGAAGTTGCGCAGCGAGCTAAAGCACTCACGTCGGAAGTACCAGACGCAGGCCAGCGCGGTGACTCCATAGTAGAAACAGATCATCAGGCCCAGGGCGGTGATGGTGTCCCAGAGGGCATTTTCGCTCAACAACCGGGTGATGACGTAGAAACCGGCCGCCGCGGCTCCGGCGGTGATGGTGGCCACCGACGGGGACATGAAGCGCGGAGAGATCTTGCCAAACGCATCGGGCAATGCCTTGTAGTACCCCATGGCCAGCAGCGTACGAGCCGGAGAGACCAGCGTGGACTGCAGCGACGCGGCCGAGGAGGAGAGAATGGCCAGGGACATCAGGATCGCAAACGGGCCCATGATCGGGCCCGCCAAGACGGCGAAGATCGATTCTTGGTTATCCGGGTTACCCGCGCCCAATCCCGTGGTGCCGGTTCCCGCATAAGCGATCACTGCCAAGGAAATGATCATGTAAATGGCCATGATGATCAGTACCGTCAGTGTTGCCGCGCGGCCAGGTACCTTGTCCGGATTCTTGGTTTCTTCATTCATGGTCAGGGTGACATCCCAGCCCCAGAAGATGAAGATCGACAGGGAAACACCAGCGGCGAAGGCACCGAAGGATTCAACCGCTAGGGGGTTAAACCAGTCCAGCGAGATGGGTGTTGGATCAAAGGCGGTGCCGTTGTTCACGTGGCTGAATGCGGCGATGGCAAACCAGGCGAGCACCACCAGCTGGAAGGCCACCAGCACGTATTGGAAGGTTTTGGTGGTTTGCATGCCGCGATAGGAAATCCAGCAGGCGGCGGCGATGAAAATCAACGTGGTGGGGATGTTGACCCACAGGTTTTTGGTCAGTTCCGCGATTCCCGCATTTCCGGTGAGCTGAGCCAGCAGGATGTAGAAGAAGTCCACGGCCACCGCAGCAAGGTTTGACAGCACAATGACGGTTGCCGCGATCAACCCCCAGCCGCCCATCCAGCCGATCCACGGGCCAAAGGCCCGAGTCGCCCAGGTGAAGGAGGTACCCGAGTCGGGCATGGCCGCATTCAGCTCGCGGTAGCCCAGGGCCACCAGCAGCATGGGCAGGAAGCCGGCAATGAAGATGGCCGGTAGCTGGGTGCCCACCTCCGCCACGGTGGGGCCGAGTGCGGCGGTCAGGGTGTAGGCGGGGGCGATGCAGGAAATTCCGATGACCACGGCACCAATCACACCGACGGTTCCCTTGGACAGGCCCTTCTCACCCAGACCGGATTCCCCCGTTGATACCGAGCTGGCCTCGGTCGCTGATTCACGACTCATGTTTTTCTTCCTTCATCCGGACGGTGGAGGGCACCTCACCTTCAAAAAAATCCGAGGGTGAGTATCCAGCGTTGTGCGGCGGGTGGGTTTAGGACTGCGTTGGCTCCGAGGTGTGGTTCTTGGGAACCACCACGAGGGGAACCGGAAGGGTGCGCAAAATGCGCTGACCCGTTGAGCCGAGGAAAAGCCGTTTTTTACGTGCTAGACGGCTGGAGCCAACGAAGGCAATATCGCCGTCATTCCACTCCAACTCCGCAATGGCATCGTCGATGCTATTTCCGGAGGCAATGGAAATTTCCGCTTCGATCCGGTGTTCGGTGAGCACATCGCGCACCCGTGCTTCGGCCGCGGAGATGGCCGTTGGCAGGTCAGTTTTCCCCTCGCCGAGCTCATCCTGGGCCACGAGGGACACCACGCGCAGCGTGAGATGTGGCCGACGTGCAGCGGCACTGGCGGCGGCCTGGATCACTCCCCGGGCACCGGCACGCGTTCCGACAAATGCCGTAACCCGTCCCAACTTTCCACCCGCTCGAGCCAGAGCGGCCACGGCACCCGGATTGCCCATGGCCACCGGAACCGGGGAGGCATGAAGCAGCGAACTGGCCACCGAGCCGGGTACAAAGAAGCCAGCCACGTGGCGTGCGCGGCCACCCAGCACGATGGCCCGGGCACCAGTTTCCTGTGCCAGCAGGATCAACCCCTGCGCGGGGGAAGCCACCGAGCGGGCTATCACTCGGGCGCTGATTCCCGCGGGTACGAGGCCGAGGGCAGTTTGTGCCCAGCCATCAATTTTTTCGGCCAGGATCGACCGGTAACCGTGGTCTCCCCCGGGGTAGCTGGCGGAAAACGGGGTGCTTTGCGGCAGCACGATGGCTACGTCCAAGTGAGCACCTTCTCCGCCCAGGGCACTGGCCAAAGCGATTGCTTCGGCACCCCGGTCATCGGCGGTGTATCCAACAAGTAAGCGCATGACGCTTAGTTTCCGGACGCGGCGAGGGTGCCGAAGAGGGATTTCACTCCGTCGTAATTCGCCGCTGGCTCGGTACCCTCGATGGCTGCGTTGATGCGTACCGCTGTGCGTCGTCCCATCCGAACCGCACCATCAACGTGCTGGTAGCCTTCGCCGGCGAGATCCGAGGAGGAGAAGTAGATCGGGCCGACGTTTTTGTTCTGGTCCGGCCCGAAGCGGAACAGCCCGCCCAGATCGTAGCTGGTGGCGTAGGCGCCGCGGGTCCATTCCTCGGCACCGAAGTCGGAGAGGTAGAAGACGCTCGGCTCTAACGCCTTGGCACCCAGGAATTTGGCCATGGAGGCCAGGATGGCGTCCTTGCGCTCTGCCTCGGGAAGCAAGAACATGGCGTCGGCCTGAAGATCGGAGATGAAGCCGACCAGGGTGCCGGTGGTTTCCTCATGGTAGGTGTTGTCGTAGAGTTCCTGCACGATCGCCGAGGGGCCGAAGCAGGTACCCGAGAGGCCCTCTTCGCGCCAGAACGGGGTCTCGTAGACTGCGTGCACCTTGATGACCAGGCCCATGGACTGGTGCTGATGGGTCACGTGCTGGCGGCGCGGCAGCGGTGGGTTGTAGGAGATGCGCGAGTACAGGTTCGGCGGCACGGCGATGATCACCTTTTTGGCGTGCACCGTGACGTCGGTGCCGTAGGCAGTGACCCCATCCTCGGACCAGTCGAGCTTAAGTACCGGGTTGTTCAGGAAGACATCCTCGCCCAGTCGTTCGGCCACGGCGATGGAAACACCCTGCATGGTGCCGACCATGCGGCGGTCAAGGATGAAGTCCTCGTCAACCAGGTTGGAGAAGGATCCCGCGGAGGAGGACATCAACAGTGCTTGCAGTGCGGAGAAAGTGTGTGCGGGTTTGGTGAGCATGCCACCGGCGATGAACAGGCCAACGTTGTTGCAGGCTACCTCGTCACCGGAGATGGTGCGCAGCCAGTGGTGGAAGGAGATCATATCCAGCTCGGCCGCCTGCGGATGCGCCCAGGGAGCGTCGGGATCCACCTGCGCGGTCAGTCGGTCCATTTCCTTGATGAGCTTGTTCATTTCGGCAACGGTTGACTCGGCCACCGGGAAGTCATCGCCGGTGTAGACCGAGCGGGTTCCGTCGTCCGCGAGGTAGACGGAGGCGCCTTCCTTGTAGCGTTCGAACGTCTCGATGCCCAATTCCTCGATCAGCGAGTACAGCCCGGTTTGGTCAGGAGAAATCCACTGGCCACCGATTTCGATGGTGGCCCCGTCCATGTTCTGGCTCCAAGTGCGACCACCAACACGATCGCGGGCCTCCAGCACGGCCACGGACTTGCCCGCCTTGCGCAGCTCGTAGGCTGCGGTCAGGCCCGAGGGGCCGGCTCCGATAATAACGACGTCGCGATCCAGGATAGTCATGATGCCCACTTCTTTCGATTACTAAATGAATGACGTTCATTTACTAGACTGGTTCAATGGTAGATCATAAGATGGGCCGTTGTGAAGTGGACCACGTCAGGAGCGGACTTTAATGCAGGAATCAGCTACTCCCGGCGGGGCGCCACGGCGCCGCGTCGGTCGCCCGCGCTCGGGCGTGCTTGACCGCGAACTGATCGCACGGGCTTCACTAAAGCTAGTGACCTCCGGCGGCTACACCGCCCTGACCATGTCAGCGGTGGCCAAGGCACTCGGCGTCTCACCGTCGGCGCTCTATAACCACGTGGAATCCAAACAGGAACTCATGCAATGGATCCAGGAAATCGTGATGGACGGGGTCGACTCCTCGGCCTTCGCGACACATCCGCTGGAGCAGGCCCTGCTTCGCTGGGCGGCGAGCTACCGCGATATTTTTGTTGATCACGCGCCCCTAATTCCGCTTATTGCCGTCTTACCGGTCTCCGGGTCCCCACGGACGCTTCAGATGTACGAGGAAGTTGCCGCCGGCTTCACCCGAGCAGGCTGGAAGCAGTCACAGATCATCCCGAGCATCGTTGCCATCGAGTCGTTCATTTTCGGGTCCGCACTCGACGCCACCGCACCCTTGGATATCTTTGACCCGGGAGCCAACGCCGGAAATATCCCCCACTTCGAGGGCGCCCTAGCCGCGCAACGAGCGACCGGAAACAACAGTGCCGAGGATGCCTTCATCACTGGTTTGCGAGCCATGATTACCGGACTCTTGGCGAACGCAGAACTCGATTAAGGACGTGCCTACGGAGTTCTTGCACCGCGATGCCGGCCACAAGTGAGCCCATAGAGCCGTCCATTTTCGGATAGGTCCCAGCTGAGTCATGCCCGCGCGTTTAGCCACGGAGGTAGCCAATGCAGCCAAACACCTGATTCGGGAATGGTCGTCCTGCGCAGACGCAGCGCGACTAGGTACGCTTGCCAGATGAACCCCCTGGAACTAAACGCCTACGACATCATCATCTATATCGTAGGATTCGCCTCTCTAGCACTCGTCGTGTGGGTGCTAGTCAAAATTGGTAAGTATGCCTCTCAGCGTTCACCAGCCGCAGATAAGGCTTTGCCGACCACAAAAAACGACGATTCCGAGTCTGAATAGTCCTCGCTAGCGCCCGCATCGACCGGAGAATGGCACCGGCATCAGCTGACCGGAAGGTCTCGCGAACCGACGCTCAACACCATGCCGACCGGCTCGTCACCCATCTAACCGGCACCATCCCCGAAGGAGAATAGATATGACACGCGTTCGTATGGACCTGTTTGTTGCGCTGGACGGATACACCTCGACGACCGGCCAGTCACCCGAAAATCCGATGGGCGATGATTGGGGCCGCCTCACGGAGGCCTACTCCGCGACCCGCACATTCCGTCAGAACGTTTTCGGTGACACCACCGGTAGCGGCACGACCGGAATCGATGATGCTTACGCCGCGGCGTTTTTTGAGGGCGTCGGGGCGGAAATCATGGGCGCGTCGATGTTCGGCCTGCATGCGTTCCCCGACGATCCGCAGTGGAAGGGCTGGTGGGGCGACCGGCCGCCGTTCGGCGCACCGGTATACGTCCTGACACACACCGCACCACGTCCGTCGATCCCGATGGAGGGCGGAACCACGTTCCACTTCCGCAGCGGCCCCATCGAAGACGTGCTGGCCGAAGCGAGAGAAGCGGCGGGCGGTCTAGATGTGCGCGTCGGCGGTGGAATGGGCACCGCGCGCGCGTTCCTACGTGCCGGCCTGATTGATGACCTGCACCTCTTGGTCGCCCCCATTATGCTTGGCCGAGGAACCCGGTTGTGGGACGAGCTGCCTGGCCTGGACCTTACGCACAAGGTGAGAACAGAAGTCGCCGAGAGCGGCACCATCCACCTCACCTTCACCCGGTAACACGTAGTCAAGAGCATCAAACGCCGTTGTGCCCGAGCAGCGTTCACGCTGGCTCGCGACGACGCCGCCGATCAGTCCCGGACGACGCTGCTCGGAGTGCCGGTAGCCGCGCTCTTCGGGTAAATAATCAGGCACGTGCTCGAGGCAGTGGCCAGCACCCGATCCTCGGTGTCCCGAATTTCAGCTTCGGCGAAGGCCACATTCTTGGCTCGCCGGGTGACCCACCCATGAGCGGTGACGGTGCCGGTTTCGGCGGTGATGGGATGCAGGAATGACACCTTGATTTCCAGACTGGTGTATCCGACTCCCACCGGCAGCGTGCTGTGGACGGCACATCCGCACACGGAGTCCAGGACCGTGGCGAAGAACCCGCCGTGGACCGATCCGATGGGGTTGTAGTGTGATTCGTCAGGTTCCGCGGTCATCACCACGTCTCCATCGGCGACGGAAACAAATCCCAACCCGATGTGACTGCTGATCGGCGGCGCCGCGACGAGCCCCGAGGCGATGGCACGCAGTTGTTCGATTCCGCTGCGCTCAAATACCTTGGCCTTGTCCGATTCGGGACTCTGGAAGTGGATGGTCCGTGAACGGTTGGTTGTGGGCTCGGGCAATACCGACATCGTGTGATCTCCATTTTTCGACCGCGTGGGGAGTTCTGGGGCACCTTCAGTAGTCATCACCTTAGCGCGGAAGAATGGCAGCAATCATAAAGACCATCAGTGCCGAAGCAACGTTGGCCAGTGTTTTGCTTGGTCCTCGATCATGACGTTAACCCCGGGCCACGATCTCCGCCGTCGTCATCTGCGTTTGATTCGGGATTCTTATTCCGCAAGCACCGAGCCGCACCACAGAAACAAAAAACGCCCCGTCGGTACCAGCTCCGGATCATCCGAAGGGCGGTGCCAACAAGGCGTCAAGGGTGGTGCGGACCGTGATTACATAATCGGGGTGTTCATCATCTGCACGAGCATTTCCGGATCACCGTAGTTGTAGATTGCCCAACCGAATCCGATGATCAGGGCGCTTGATGCGACCAACCAGATCCCTGACAACTTGGCCATGAAGCGGATCTCGCTGCGGCTGACCAAAAGTCGATCTTCGGTGTAGTTCTCGGCCACCTTGCTCATCCGCTCGGCCGGGGTCAGCGATGCCATGGCGTTGAGGTTCACCAGGTGGTTCGAGGCGGTGTCAATGCTTCCATCACACAGACGTGCTCGGGTGAGATTGTGCTTGCGGTCTTGGGTCAT
Source organism: Paeniglutamicibacter terrestris (assembly GCF_012271785.1). Taxonomy (GTDB): domain Bacteria; phylum Actinomycetota; class Actinomycetes; order Actinomycetales; family Micrococcaceae; genus Paeniglutamicibacter; species Paeniglutamicibacter terrestris. Next base: position 479,802 of record NZ_JAAWVT010000001.1, read on the forward strand.
CTCGGCGATGTTCGAGCCGTGACGTGCCAGCAAGATGTCCTCGCCCAGCGGCATTCTTCTTTGTGCCAAACGCATAGCTAACCCCTCAAAAATCGCTTGAGCGGGGAACTACACACCCGCAAGATTTTCCATCTTCTCTTTGAGGTTACGTGCGTTTTTTGCGCCGAGGGCGATATATCCACCTTTCGGTTGGCAAGCTCACAGGGGCCTGTGGTCTAGACCGCCAGAAATGCGTGGCGGGCCCCACAAAGGAGGCTAGCGGGTCATAAAGTGCGCGATCACGCCGATCATCCAGATCGATGAGGCCAGCGCCGCGGCACCAAACTCAACCAGAACTCCCCATCCCATGGCCTTGAGTGCCGAGCCGGAGGCGGCCAAGGCTGCCCCAAAGTCCTTACGTCGAGCAAATTCGCCCAGCACCAGACCCAGCGCAAAACCCAGGAACAAGCCCAGCACGGGAATGACGAACATTCCCACCACCGCCAGCGCGATACCCAGCGCGATCGATCCGCGCGGAATTTTTTGCTGTTTCATATTGCGTCCGGTCAGTACCGCGGAGGCACTGAACCCGGCGAGCGCCAGTGCCATTCCAATGCCCGCGCACCACCATGCCGCGGGACTGCCGATGATCCATGCCCAGGCCAAAAGCGTGCCAATGGCCAGCAGGCTTCCGGGAAGCACCGGGACGATGGTTCCAACTACGGCGACGGCCAATAGCAACCCTGCAACAACGGTGGTGATGACTTGTAAATCCATGAGTCACATTCTTGCAGTGATCTTTCCGTGCATCCGGTGACGCGCGGCAGTCGGGACGACGGATCGGCTAGTCACCCACGATGGCCCAGCTGCCGGCATCCTTGTATTCGCTATCAACGATCTCTTCGCCGGTGCCCGGCTCCATTGGATAATTTTTCAGGTTCCCGGCCCAATACCGCAGCACCCGGCCCAGCTCGGCCTCGGGATTAAGCTTCATTGCCTCGGTGTTCATGTCGACCTCAAAGATAAATCTCATGTACCCACATCCCTTGGTCCGGACGCTGCCCCGTAATCGGGACCCTGCCCCTATGTTTTCCCATCCTAGGCACGTCAGCGCCCGATACACCACGACCAATTTTTCCGCGGATTGGCCCCGCCCACAAAAAGATGTCGGTGGATTGTTGAACAATCTGCGTTCGTAGTGCATTCTTAATGAAACACAACCACGAGACGGGGGTCACAAATGACTTACATCGACCTGAATTCCGACGTTGGAGAATCTTTCGGCAACTGGACCATGGGTGACGACGCTGCCATTTTTGCCTCCGTCTCCTCGGCGAACGTCGCCTGCGGATTCCATGCGGGAGACCCCAGCGTCATTGCCCAAACCTGCCGAGATGCCGTGGGTGCAAATGTCACCATCGGCGCTCACGTGGGTTACCGCGACCTCGCCGGCTTTGGCCGCCGGTTCCTGGACTGCTCCCCCACCGAACTGGCAGATGATGTGCTCTACCAGCTTGGTGCCCTTGAGGCTCTGGCCCGGGCCGCAGGCTCCACCATCAAGTACGTCAAACCACACGGTGCCCTCTACAACACCATCGTGCATCACGAGGTCCACGCCCAAGCCGTCATTGACGCCATCCGCGCCTTCGGCTCCGATCTTCCGGTGCTGCTGTTGCCCGGCTCCGTGGCCCTAGCCAAGGCCAAGAGCGCTGGTCTGCGTCCGGTGGCCGAGGCCTTTGCTGATCGAAACTACAACCCCGACGGCACCCTGGTCTCCCGCCGCGAGGCCAACGCCGTACTGCACGACCCAGAGATTGTCACTGCCAACATGATCCGCTTGGCCACCGAAAAGACCGTCGTGGCCATCGACGGAACGGTGATCCCCATGGAAGCCGAAAGTATCTGCGTACATGGCGACACCGCCGGTGCCGTGGCCATGGCCGCCGCCGTACGGGCCGGTCTGATCAATGCCGGCATCACAATCAAGAGCTTCGTATGAGCATCCTCAACACCCGTTTTGCCGGCACGCGCTCGGTACTCGTAGAACTCTCGGATCTTGATTCGGTGCTGGCTCTGGCCGCCCTGCTCAAGACCGCCCCACTGCCGGGGCAACTTGATGTGCTGGCAGCCGCCTCCACCATCTTTATCAAAACCGACTCCTGGGCCGCGGCTCAAAAGATCGCCGCACTGATCCCGGCACTGGAACTCGGCTCCGCCCCCACGGACAGCGGGTCTCTGGTTGAGGTCCCGGTGCACTACGACGGCGAAGACCTCGCCGAGGTGGCAGCGCTCACCGGGCTGAGCATCGAAGGCGTCATCAACGCCCACACCGCGCAGATCTGGCGTGCCGCATTTGGTGGTTTTGCCCCCGGGTTCGCCTACCTACGTGGCGAGAACCAAACACTTAACGTGCCGCGCCGCGACACCCCCCGCAAGGTCGTGCCCTCCGGAGCCGTGGCTCTGGCTGGTGACTATTCGGCGGTTTACCCCCGCCAGTCCCCCGGCGGATGGCAGCTGATCGGGCACACCGATGCCGTGCTCTGGGACCTTCAGCGGGAAAACCCCGCGCTGATCCGTCCGCAGGACCGCGTGCGGTTCATCGCCTCACGCACTTCACTGACGATGTCAACGGGCGCGGCCCCCAGCGAACCCAAAAATGTTCCCGCTCTTAGCGGTGCGCACCTTGAGGTGCTGGATCCCGGATTGCAGTCACTGATCCAAGATCTGGGCCGCGTGGGATTGGGTGATCTGGGCGTTTCCGCTGCGGGAGCAGCAGATACCTCCTCCGCACGCGCCGCCAACCGATTGGTGGGCAATGTGGCCTCCGCGGCAGTGGTGGAAAATCTGCTGGGTACGGCAACGTTTTTGGCTCACGAAGATGCGGTGCTGGCCGTCACCGGCGCCACCGCAGAACTGCTCATCACCGCCGCGCAGGACGATGATTTCCATGAGACCCGTAGCGTGGAGATGAACACTCCCTTTGCCCTGCTGAACGGCGAAACGCTGCGGCTGAGCCCCACCGGATCCGCACTGCGCAGTTACGTGGGTGTCCGCGGAGGCATCGATGTAACCCCGGTGCTGGGCTCGCGCTCCACCGACTCGATGTCCGGGATCGGTCCGGCACCCCTCATCACGGGCAGCATCCTGCCTATCGGGGCCATCATCGGCTCCCACGTGGTGGGCAACCCGGAGCCCTCCACGCTGCCGGTGCCCGATGCCAACGGTGTGTTCACGCTGCGCATCAGCGCCGGACCGCGAGATGACTGGTTCGGCCCCGCCGGACTAGAACGTCTCACCTCGCAGGACTGGATCGCTTCGGCCGAATCGAACCGCGTGGGTGTTCGCCTCCAACTCACCGATGGCGCAGCTCCCCTACAGCGGATCCGCACCGGGGAATTGGCCAGTGAGGGCGTAGCCGTGGGGTCTCTGCAGGTCCCACCCTCCGGACTACCGGTCCTATTTTTGGCCGATCATCCGGTTACCGGAGGTTACCCGGTGATCGCCACGGTCATCGCCGAGGACCTACCGGCAGCCGCACAATTACCGCCCGGCGCACGCCTCCACTTTGAGCTGGTTGACCCGCTCACCCATCGTCCAACATCGTCACGGGCAACAAACCACCAAGGAGTCTCGGCATGAAAAAAGTACTGATCGCCAACCGCGGCGAAATCGCCGTCCGCATTGCCCGTGCCGCAGCGGATCATGGCCTGATGTCCGTGGCCGTCTACTCGGACCCGGACGCCGATGCACTACACGTGCGTCGCGCCGATGAGGCCTACCCACTGAACGGGACAAGCGGCGCCCAAACCTACCTCGACATCGAAAAGATCCTGGCAATCGCCCAGCTCTCCGGGGCCGATGCGGTGCACCCGGGGTATGGTTTCCTGTCCGAGAACGCCGACTTTGCTCAGGCCGTGATCGACGCCGGGCTCAGCTGGATCGGCCCGAGCCCCGAATCCATCCGTGCGCTCGGCAACAAGGTGACAGCGCGTGAGATCGCGGTGCGCGCCGGAGCCCCGCTGGTGCCGGGCACCGACGGACCGGTGGAATCCGGTGCCGAGGTCCGGGCCTTCGCCCAAGAATTCGGTCTGCCGGTGGCCATCAAGGCGGCCTTCGGCGGCGGTGGACGCGGCATCAAGGTAGTGCGCAACTTCGAGGACATCGACGACGCCTTCGAATCGGCAGTCCGCGAAGCCACCGTGGCCTTCGGCCGCGGAGAATGCTTCGTCGAACGCTTCCTGGACAAGCCGCGCCACGTTGAGGCCCAGATACTGGCCGATACCCACGGCAACGTTGTAGTGGTCGGCACACGCGACTGCTCGCTGCAGCGCCGCAACCAGAAGCTTGTTGAAGAGGCACCCGCCCCGTTCCTGAGTGATGAGCAGCGTGCCTCCATCCATGCATCGGCCAAGGCCATTTGCGCAGAGGCTGGTTATCACGGTGCCGGAACCGTCGAATATCTGGTGGCCCCGGACGGTTTGATCTCCTTCCTGGAGGTGAACACCCGACTTCAGGTTGAACACCCGATCACCGAGGAAACTACCGGTGTTGACCTGGTGGGCGAGCAATTTAGGATTGCCGCCGGTGAGGCCATCAGCTTCACGCAGGACCCGGTTCCCACCGGTCACTCCTTCGAGTTCCGAATTAATGCCGAGGACCCGGCCCGCGGCTTCCTGCCCGGCCCCGGCCGCATCACCGCCTTTGAGGCACCGACCGGTTCCGGAGTACGCGTGGATTCGGGCGTGCGCACCAATTCGGTGATTCCCTCGCACTACGATTCGCTGATGGCCAAGCTGATTGTTACCGGCGCGACCCGCGAGCAGGCGTTGCGCCGGGCCAAGGTGGCATTGGATGAAATGGTCATCACCGGAGTCCCCTCCGTGTTGCCCTTCCACCGTGCGGTGGTGCGCAATGCCGACTTCACGAACAACGAGCGCTACGGGGTGTACACCACCTGGATCGAATCCGAGTTCGCCGAAGAGCTCGCCTCTTCTCCCGAGATCGCCGCTGCCGAGCCGGGGGCAGAACGCGAAACCCTGACCATTGAGGTCAACGGAAAATCGATGGGGCTGGGTCTGCCCGCCTCACTGGTTGACGCCATCCGCCACGGTGGAGCCGGTGCCGCCCTCAACGCCGCTGGAGTCTCCCTGCCGGCCGCCAGCGACGGCGCGACCGTGGTGGCCTCGATGAACGGCAATCTGGTGAAGTGGGTCATTGAGGATGGAGCGGTAGTTGCCGAGGGCGACACCGTGGCGGTGCTCGAAGCCATGAAAATGGAATCGACCATCCCTGCACATCGCGGCGGGACCTTCACGCGCGGCACACAGGAGCCAGGTGCTACCATCGCTCGCGGCGAAGCGCTCGGTTCCATCGCTTAACGCTTGCTAGGGGTACGGCGAGACTCGATTAGATTGGTGGGATGGTTTTGAACGCAGCGCTTTCCTCATTGGCCCTCGCCGAGGGCTCGACCCACGCACACACCGGTGCCTGGGTCGCCGCGGTGCTGCGCGCGCGCATTGCCGAGGGGCAGCTGCTTCCCGGAGCCAAACTCTCCGAGCAGGTGATCTCGGGAGAACTGGGAATTTCACGCAATACCCTGCGCGAGGCCTTCGGCGTCCTGGATCAGGAACTGATCATCACCCGAATCCCCAATCGTGGCGTCTTTGTGGCTTCCCCCGGTGCCGACGGCGTGCGGGAGATCTACGCGGTGCGCAGAATGATCGAACCCGCTGCCATCCTCTGGGGGCCGAAGCAGGATGTCGCGGCCTTGGCCGCAATCATCGTTGATGCCCGTGCCGCACTCGACGCCGGTGACATCGCCAAGATGGCCGACGCCAACCAGTGTTTCCACCAGGCATTGGTGGCTTCCACCGGCAGCATCCATTTACAGGAGTTGATGGGCAAGGTCCTGGCGCAGATGCGCCTGGTCTTCCACTCCATGATTGATGCCCCGGACTTCCACTCGCACTACGTTCAACTCAACGCGGGACTCGTTGAGCTGCTACAGGCCGGAGACCGGGAGCAAGCCGCCGAATCCTTGCGCGGATATCTAGATCGGGCCGAGGCCGAGCTGCTGGAGCACCTCGAGACCGAGGAAATCAGTTAGCACTGCCACCGACGACTACATGTTGGTGGTGATCTTCGCGGTCTTGCGCAGTTGCGCTGCGTACTTTTTCACCGAAGCGCTTTCCTTCTGCAACTTCAGCTGCTGAGAGAGCTCCGACTTGATCTCTTTGTAAGAAGGGGCCTTGGCGGCCGCTGCATCGGTGGCTCCCTGCGCGGCGAACTGCTCCTCCACCACCTTGTAGGCGGCCTTGAGATCCTTCTCGCTGGGCTTGAAATCGCCGATTTCCTTGGCGATCAGCCGTTCGACTTCCAGCTGGGTTTTGAGCTGCAAACGTACCGCGTCCTCATCGAGCCCCTGAGATTTCATGGTGCTCAGGAATTCCTTCGTGGAAACAGCATTAGATTTGGCGACATCGGCCAGTGCAGCGTCAAGATCCTTGTCCGTGGCAAAGATCTTCTTCTTGGCTGCCTCCTGGATCAACAGCTCGGTATTCACCAGGCCTTCGGCCGTTTGCTTTCGCAGCTGCGCTTGATCAAGTTCTTGACCGGAACTTTGCGCCTGCTGTTGAACCTGCGCGAACTGGGTTTCATAAATCCGCGTGAAGTCCGCTTTGGTGATCTCCTCACCGTTAACCGTCGCAACGATCTCCGGGACACCGGCAAGATCGGGGGTGGGGGCCGAGGCCGGAGCCGCGGCGGAACTTGAGACCGCGGCAGGATCTGATTCGGCGGCGGAACTACATCCAGCCGTGAACGCCAACGAGGCGATCAGGGCCAAGGAAATAACAAACTTTTTCTGCAACATCTACTCCCAGCTTTTGGAACAACCCTTGGAACACTAACAGGCTCGGCTGGGCGCTTTATGCATGAGCGAGCCGCTGTTCTTCGTGCTCTGGCATTTTCCTTGGATTCCCGTTACCCTGCCCAAATATCAAGGTCCGACGGCCTAGCTATGACTTGGTTATGGCCGTTTCCGTTCGCCAAAACACCACCGCAACGAGCTTGGAATCAGGCTGGTTTAGACCGAATCTTGTTCGTTGGGCTTGTTGAACACGGGCAGGTCCACGGCTCGAGCCGTGATGGCGGCGATATGTGCGGTCATTGCTTCCTTGGCCGCGGTTTCGTCCCGGTCGGCGAAGGCGTTAATGATCACTTGATGCTCACCGATCGTGTGTTCACCACTGACCTCGTCATTGTGAACCAAAAGTCTGAACCGTTGGATATGCCCCTCAACAGATCCATAGGCTCGGAGCAAGAATTCGTTGTTCGCATACTCGGCGATATGTCGGTGGAAAAGTTCGTCAGCTTTCCAATACGGCCGGTAACCCACAAACGACTCGCCTCCGTGGCGCGAGCGTTCGAGTTCTGCATTGATGGCTCGAAGTTCGGCAACAAAATTGTCATCTGCCCGTTTGCAGGCCAAGGCCGTCATGGCAGGTTCTAGGACCTGTCGCGTTACCAGCAGGTCGGTGACATCTTCGGCAGTGGGTCCGGCCGTGACCTTGTAACCGCGAAGGGCCTCACGTCGAACCATTCCGGTTGATTCGAGTCGAGCTAAAGCCTCACGCACGGGCGTGGAAGAAACATCAAAGCGCTTGGCCAAGCCATCAATGCTCAGTGCAGAACCCGTAGCCACTTCCCCATCAAGTAGCAGTGACAGCACTGCCTCAAAGACGTGGTCAGCAAGGACCTGGCGTTTCTGCAGCATGGAGACTCCCAAGGGGGAAGAACTTTGACTCATGACCGAATTCTATTCGAATTTTGATGGCCAGAACTGTCTAAAAATTCGTCGGGACCTGGCCCTTGTGACGCTTGCCGTGCCAGTCGGGGCGGGTGTTGAACATGGTGGCTCGGATCAATTTCAATCCGTACCAAATCGTGTAGGATGCAGGATATAGCTCAAGATTACATGACTTGAATCACACCTCGGACGTTCTGGTGAATAGATGGGTGTGGATTTCCGCATCAGGTCCAGCACACGCACGTTTTCCTTTGAACTCTCTACATGCATTGACTCTTCCTCCGAGACAACTCCGAAGCTTCAACATAAGGTGCTCAAACCGTGAAAAAACCACTTAGAACAACGATGCTGGCAGTCGTTACGCTCTCGTTTGCTGCATTCAGCCTGACCGGCTGCTCCAATCCCGATGATCCGAAACCCACGGATCCCTCGGCCTCGGCCTCTGAAATCGTCATCCCCAAAGCCGAGACTGACCAGGCAGCCGCTGATGCCCTACCCCAGGCTATTCGTGACAAAGGGACGATGATCGCCACGATGAGCCAGGGCTCACCGCCACTCCACTTTGCGGCAGAGGATGGCACCACCACGATCGGGATCGACGCCGAACTCGCCGTCGCTCTGGGTCAAGCCATGGGTCTTGACGTTTCGGTCAGCAGCGGCCCGTTTGACGCCATCATTCCGGGCATTGCCGCCGGAAAGTTCGACATGGCAGTTTCGCAGATGTCACCGTCCACAGAGCGTATGAAGGTTTTGGACTTCGTTGACTACTACCAGTCCGGAAGCGGCATCGGCGTGATGCCGGGCAACCCGCAGAAACTCGCACTCGACAACCTGTGCGGCAAGAAGGTTGGAGTACTTAAGGGTTCTTTCCAAGACCTCAAGAGACTGCCGGATCTGTCCACTAAATGCACCAAGGCTGGAAAAGAAGCTATCATCCCTCTGACCTACGCGGACATGCAGGCGCCAAATCTGGCCCTGACCGCCGGACGCATCGACGCCGTCTACGTTGACGGCCCGACGCTTGCCTATGCCGTGCAGCAGGCAGGGCAGATCGAAGTCTTGGGTGAATTGGACGTCTCCCCGGTCAGCATCGGCTTCAAAAAGGGCGCGGGGCTCGAAAAGTCCATTGAGCTCGGTCTGCAGTCATTGGAAGAAAGCGGTATCTACCAGCAGATTCTGGACAAGTGGGGCGTAGGCGGCGGAGCCATCAGCGACTTCGCCTTTAATAAGGCGCAATAGCATCATGAGCTCCATCAACACACCCACCGACGAGCTGACACAAGACGATGCCGTGGACCGGTCGTTATTGCTCGAGCGCCCACGGCAGTTGCACATCGCCCGCTGGATCACCGCCGGCATCGTGCTCTTCCTCGTATTTGTTGTCGCCCATTCGCTCATCACCAACCCACGTTTTGAGTGGGACGTAGTTTTCGGCTGGTTCGCCTCGGAACGACTCTTTACCGGGTTGCTGCGCACCCTTCAGTTGACGATTATCTCCATGGTGGTCGGCATCGTCATTGGTGTCGCCCTAGCCTTGGCACGACTGTCCAAAAACATCGTTGTGGCCGCGGTGGCATCCTTCTTCATTTGGCTCTTCCGTGGTGTTCCCGTCTTTGTTCAGCTGCTGTTCTGGGGCTTCATTGCCGCGATCTACCCTCGCATCATCATCGGAGTTCCCTTTGGCCCCGAATTCTTCTCGGTGGACGCCAACACGTTGATCACACCGTTCTTGGCTGCGATCTTGGGATTGGGCCTCAACGAGGGCGCCTATATGTCCGAAATCGTTCGTGCGGGACTGATCAGCGTCCATCGTGGGCAGACCGAAGCGGCGAATGCACTGGGCATGAGAAACTTGACCGTTTTGCGGCGCATCGTGCTTCCGCAGGCCATGAAGATCATCATCCCGCCCACCGGCAATCAAACAATCTCCATGCTCAAGACCACGTCGTTGGTCAGCGTATTGGCATTTCCCGAACTGCTGTATTCGGCGCAACTGGTCTACAGCGCCAACTTCAAGACCATCCCGCTGCTCATTGCCGCAAGTCTCTGGTACCTGCTGATGACCAGCATCCTCAGCATCGGGCAGTACTTCATTGAACGGCATTACAACCGCGGTTCGGGCAGGCCCGTACCCAAATGGGATCGAGAACGAGTCATCAACGCCTTCCGCATTCGCAACAGGACACAGGAGACCTCGAAATGAACGACATCGTCGTCGAGGCGCGCGGAGTGGTCAAGAACTTCGGTGCGCTCAACGTGCTCAAGGGCATCGATCTAACCATCGCTAGGGGCGATGTCACCTGCATCATTGGGCCTTCCGGGTCAGGAAAATCAACGTTCCTTCGGTGTATCAACCAGCTGGAGACCCTTGATGGCGGCTACATTTTGGTTGAGGGCGAACCTATTGGGGTCAAGGTCAAGAACGGCCGTGTTCATCTACAATCAAATGCGGAGGTAGCCAGGTCGAGGGCAAACATTGGCATGGTGTTCCAGAGCTTCAATCTCTTCCCCCATATGACGGTGCTCGAGAACATCTGTGAGGCTCCGCTTCGTGTGAAGAAGGAAAGCCGCAGCATCGTCAAGAATCGTGCGTTAAAGCTCTTGGATCGAGTCGGGCTCTCCAGTAAGGCTGGCTCTTACCCGGCATCACTCTCGGGCGGACAACAACAGCGTGTTGCCATTGCCCGGGCCCTAGCGATGGAGCCGCGGCTCATGCTTTTTGACGAGCCGACCTCCGCGCTGGATCCGGAACTGGTGGGTGAGGTACTCGATGTCATGCGCGGCCTCGCCGAAGGCGGCATGACCATGATCGTGGTGACCCACGAAATGGGCTTCGCCCGTGAAGTTGGAGACCATCTCATCTTCATGGACGACGGATACGTTGTTGAACACGGAAATCCGCGCACGGTTTTGGAATCCCCGCAGCATCACCGGACTCAACAATTTCTCGCAAAAGTACTTTGACTCCCGTCCTGAACCCCGCATTGGAGCAACAAGCATGAGGAACAAGTGGATCGTCAGCCTTAACGACTACCGGCTGGCCTCACGGAAGAAACTCCCTAAGATGATCTCGGATTACCTCGAAGGCGGGGCCCTGGATGAGATCACGCTCAAGGCCAATGAAGCCCAACTGAACAGGCTTCAACTTCGACAGCGTTCCATGATTGATGTTGCAAACATCGACACCTCCACAACGGTGTTGGGACAAAACATCGATCTTCCACTGATGGTCTCCCCCATGGGTATGCTGACCATCTTCCATCCGGGCTCGGACCCGGCCGTGGCCCGGGCGGCGGTGCGCGCCGGGACCATCTTTATTCATAGTGCGTGGGCCGGATGCTCACTTGAAGAAGTGATGAAGGTGGCCCCCGAACATCTTTGGGCGCAGATGGCGTTTTGGAAAGACGAAGCCGAAACTCATCGCTACGTTCAGCGAGCACGCAACGCCGGGGTCAAAACGCTGGTGGTGGCCGGTGATGTTGGGTCATCGAGCAAGCGTGAGCGCGACCTGCACCACGGATTGTCGATGCCGCCCCGCCCACCAGTCCTGGACTACTTCAACACCGCCACACGTCCGGAATGGGTCTGGCGCTGGCTCACGGGCCGCAAAATGACCTATGGAAACTACAACATTGACGGCCGCCCATTACGCATGAGCGAGATGAACAGTTGGATGGCAGAAAACAAGAACGCGTCGGCCAATTGGGATGACTTCGCCAAGCTCCGCTCGGAGTGGTCGGGCAAGCTGGTCATCAAGGGCATCATGGATGCCGAGGACGCTGCTCGAGCCGTCGACGAAGGAGCGGACGGAATCTTCGTCTCTAACCACGGTGGCCGTCAGTTCGACTCTCAACCGGCAACCATCGACGTTCTGCCCTCCATCGTCCACGCGGTGGCAGGCCGTGCTGAAATCTATATCGACGGAGGAATTCGTCGTGGTCACGACGTGGCCAAGGCCGTGAGCCTCGGGGCCACTGCCGCTCTGGCTGGTCGCCCGTTTGCCTACGCGCTCGCCACCGGCGGTGAAGCAGCCGTCGAAAAGGCCTTTACGATCTTCCGCGATGAATTCAAGGGCGCCATGGGCTTCGTTGGCAAAACCTCGGTCTCGCATCTAGACGAATCGGTGTTCGTGGACACGAGGTCGCCAGCAAAAGCGGAGATCTATATCTAGTCACCCACCCGACTCATGATGCTGCACTCCGTGGCTGGCGGATCGCCAGCCACGGAGCTTCCCACTGCCCACCGATAAAGCAACAACTGCCCAACGATCAAGCAGGTTGCTGGTCAAAGTGCGTGGCCGCGATCAACACTGGGAAGATGAACTACTTCGCGGTGACAACGCTTCGGTTGCCCGATCGCACCCGATTCTTGCTCGTCGGTGCGATGGTCATGGGCCTAGGTCTGGGCACGACAGCTTGTTCAGTGGTTTTTGAACGGAGCGGTGGATGCATGCCACCACCCTATAAGCTCAGCTCCCAGAGTGTGCGAGCGGGCTCAAGCGTAAGTATTTCGGCACCCGATGCCACGTGCAACCCGCGGTACGGCACGAACGCTCAGGTACACATCGAGCTGCTGGACAGTAATTCTCAGATCCTCTCCACCGCGCTCTCACCCATGAGCGACGCGGGGGCATTTAGCTACTCGTTGGTGGTCCCAACGGCGAGTAAAACCGGTCACTACTGGGTCTCCGCAACGCCCTTCGTTCCTGATTGGTGCGATGACACTGGAAAGAACAACCGTGTGGAATCAGCCGGCCAAAGAGCTCCACTGCTGGATCTGGACCGTGTTTCCTGTGCGCTGCCGCTGCTGGAGTTGGTAGTCACCAGCTGACCTAGCCGGTGTCCAACACCACTGTTGCCGTCAGTTCGGCGTATGGCTTTGGTCGGTGGGCGTAAGGAATTCGTGAGGATCGACGTTACGGCACCTCGGCGGGTATCTGATGGAAACATCATCACCGTTTCCCTCAGGAAGGCCGTCGTTCATCATGCTCGACATCTTGTATCTACTCACCACCCTCGCGTTCTTCGGGGCCTTGGGACTCTTGGTCCGGGCGGTGGAGAAGCTTTGATCATTTTTGAGCTGACCGCCCTCGCCCTGGGCATCGCGGGTGTCGTGTATCTCGTGGTTGCCCTGCTGAAGCCGGAGCGATTCTAATGTGGTTCACCATCGCCCAGGCGGCGACCCTAGTTTTGGTCCTTGCGGTTCTCTACCGCCCGTTGGGCGACTACATGGCCCGGGTCTATACCTCCACCCGGGACACTAAGGTCGAACGCGGCCTCTACCGGATCATCGGCGTGGATCCCTCCGCCTCCCAAACCTGGCAGGCCTACGCTCGATCCATCCTGGCATTCTCCCTGGTCGGGGTCCTCCTGCTCTACGCGCTCCAACGCCTCCAGGGTTGGTTGCCACTGGCCCTGGGCCTGCCTGCGGTTCCGCAGGGGCTCGCCTTCAACACCGCAGCGTCCTTCGTGACCAACACCAATTGGCAGTCCTACTCCGGGGAATCAACCATGGGCTACCTGGTTCAGGCGGTCGGCCTGGGAGTGCAGAACTTCGCTTCCGCCGCTGTCGGCCTCGCGGTCGCCGTGGCCTTGATCCGCTCCCTGGCGGCACGACGCACCCTGACCCTGGGGAATTTCTGGGTGGATCTTATCCGTGGCATCATGCGCCTGCTGCTGCCCCTCTCCGCCATCACAGCTATCCTGTTGATGGCCGGCGGGGTGATCCAAAACCTGAATGGATTCACCGATGTCACCACGCTCAGCGGTGGTGTGCAATCCATCCCCGGCGGGCCCGTGGCATCGCAGGAAGCCATTAAGCTTCTGGGAACCAACGGCGGCGGATTCTTCAACGCCAACTCCGCCCACCCCTTCGAAAATCCCACGCCCCTGACCAACCTGTTCCAGTGCGTGTTGATGCTTGCCATCCCCTTCGCGCTGACCCGCACGTTCGGGGTCATGGTTGGAAACAAGAAGCAGGGCTACACGATCCTGGCTGTGATGGGCGGATTCTTCCTCATCTCCCTCACCGTACTGACCCTGCTCGAATATGCCGGAGCAGGAACCGGTCCACAGGCCGCGGGCGCCGCGCTCGAGGGCAAGGAACAACGCTTTGGCATCGGCGGTTCCACGCTCTTTGGCACCACCAGCACGCTGACCTCCACCGGTGCTGTGAACTCCATGCATGACTCCTTCACCGCGCTGGGCGGCATGCTGCCGTTGTTGAACATGATGCTCGGCGAGGTGGCACCGGGAGGTGTCGGGTCCGGACTCTACGGCATGCTGGTACTGGCCATCATCACGGTGTTCATCGCCGGACTGTTGGTGGGCCGCACCCCCGAGTACCTGGGCAAAAAGATCGGTACACGCGAAATCAAGCTTGCCTCGCTCTACCTGCTCACGGTCCCCACGCTGATCCTTTCCTTCACCGCCATCAGCTTCGCGATCCCGGTCATCCGTGCGGAGATCGAATCGGTGTCCATCCTGAACCCCGGCCCGCACGGATTCTCCGAGGTGCTCTACGCATTCACCTCAGCGGCCAACAACAACGGCTCGGCCTTTGCCGGGCTCACAGCAAACACCCCATGGCTCACTACGACGCTGGGCCTGGTGATGTTGCTCGGCCGATTCCTGCCCATCCTCTGGGTGCTGGCCCTGGCAGGGACCCTGGGAGCACAGGATCGTGTCCCCTCCACCGCCGGAACCCTTCCCACCCACAAGCCCCAATTCTCGATGCTTCTGGGCAGCATCACCCTCATCGTCACAGCGCTGACGTTCTTCCCGGTCCTTGTTCTGGGACCACTCGCCGAAGGGTTGCTCTAGATTCCAATGTCCACACTCACCAAGCCTCCGCTCGAACCGCCCGTCGACCACCGGTCCGATGCCACTGACCAACCCCATCCTCCACGGCAAGGTGCACTGAACCTCGCCCAACTGCGGGCTGCCTTGCCCGGTGCCTTCAAGAAACTGGATCCGCGGAAGATGTGGTCCTCCCCCGTCATGTTCATCGTGCTTGTTGGCGCGGTGCTCACCACAGCACTGGCTGTAGCCGAGCCGTTCCTGCCGGCCGATCCCGGGGCTTCGACTGCCGACACCCCGGCCGGCTTCACCGCCATGGTGGCCCTGTGGCTGTGGTTGACGGTGCTCTTCGCCAACCTCGCCGAGGCGGTCGCCGAGGGCCGGGGCAAGGCCCAGGCCGCTTCCCTGCGCCAATCGCGCACCAGCACCCTTGCCGCACGCCTGGATCACTACGATCCGAGAGCGGATCCTTCCGGCACCGACCAGCAAACGACCCTGGTCCCCTCCACCGAGCTGCGCATCGGCGATCACGTCCTGATTGTCGCCGGAGAACTGGTTCCGGGTGACGGGGAAATCGTGAGCGGCATCGCGGCCGTTGACGAATCGGCCATCACCGGAGAATCGGCCCCGGTCATTCGCGAATCCGGTGGCGACCGCTCGGCCGTCACCGGCGGCACCCGGGTCATCTCGGATTCGATCCTCGTGCGGATCACCACTGCAGTGGGCGATTCGCTGGTCGATAAGATGATCCGGCTGGTCGAGGGCGCGCAACGCCAGAAGACCCCCAACGAGGTGGCGCTGAACATCCTGCTGGCCACCCTGTCGATCATCTTCCTGGTGGTGGTGCTGGCGCTGAACCCGATCGCCGCCTACTCCAACGCCGCGGTGGGGCTGCCGGTGCTCATCGCCCTGTTGGTCTGCCTGATCCCCACCACCATCGGGGCATTGCTCTCGGCGATCGGTATCGCCGGGATGGATAGGCTCATCCAGCACAACGTGCTGGCCCTCTCGGGCCGCGCGGTGGAGGCCGCAGGGGATGTGACAACGCTGCTGCTGGATAAGACCGGCACCATCACCTACGGCAACCGCCAGGCGGCGGAATTCCACCCGCTGGACGGATGCACCGAGCTTGAGCTGGCACGTGCTGCCTCCGCGGCCTCGAGCGCCGATATGACGCCCGAGGGCAAATCAATCGTGGCCCTGGCCGCCACCTTAGGTGTTGTCCCAGCTGCGGACGCCGCGTCCCTAGCCATCGAGTTCACCGCCCAGACCCGCATGAGCGGTGTCGATTTCCCCGACGGCGGTGCCCTGCGCAAGGGTGCCGGCTCATCGATCCTCGCCTGGGTCAATGAGGTTGCACCCTTGGATGCATCGCGGGCCAAGGAACTAGATGAGGTCATCGAGAAGATCTCCGCCCTCGGCGGCACCCCGCTGGTGGTGGCCACCCGCACCGGGGATACGGCCGCGGTGCTCGGGGTGATCTACCTCAAGGACGTGGTCAAGGAGGGATTAAAGGAACGCTTCGCGCAACTTCGTGCCATGGGCATCCGCACCGTGATGATCACCGGAGATAATCCGCGCACCGCAGCAGCCATCGCCGCGGAGGCAGGCCTGGATGACTATCTGGCGGAGGCCGCGCCGGAAGACAAGATGGAGCTGATCAAGACCGAACAGGCAGGTGGAAACCTGGTGGCGATGACCGGGGACGGCACCAACGACGCCCCCGCGCTCGCCCAGGCGGATGTGGGTGTGGCCATGAACTCGGGCACCTCGGCTGCCAAGGAGGCGGGGAACATGGTGGATCTGGATTCGGATCCCACCAAGCTCATCGACATCGTGCGCATCGGCAAGCAGTTGCTGATCACCCGTGGCGCACTGACCACGTTCTCCATCGCCAACGACGTGGCCAAGTACTTCGCGATCATCCCTGCCATGTTCTCCGTGGTGTTCCCGGGCCTCGCGGTGCTGAACATCATGTCCCTGTCCACCCCTGCCTCCGCGATCCTCTCCGCGGTGATCTTCAACGCGGTGGTGATCATCTTCCTGATCCCGCTGGCGCTGCGCGGGGTGAAATACCGTCCGCGGTCAGCGGCCGCCACGCTGAACCGCAACCTGCTGGTCTTCGGGCTCGGCGGGGTGGTGGTTCCGTTTATCGGCATCAAGCTCATCGACATGCTCGTGTCCCTGCTCCCCGGGTTCTAGGGCGCACCTCTTCACCCCCCAACCACCCACCGATTTTCATTCGAAAGGTAATGGTTTTCACCACCTCATGGTTACCATACGATCCTGGCCCCGCACCTTCTGGGTGTCTCTGCGCACCATGCTCATCTTCTCCCTTCTGCTCGGGGTGCTCTTCCCCGCACTGATGCTCACCGTGGGGCAGCTCGCCTTCCCGGCCCAAGCCAACGGCTCCATGCTCGATGCGCCCGCCCAGAGCGCAGCACCCGTGGGTTCGGCCCTGATCGGGCAGAGATTCACCGACAAGGAAGGAAACCCCGACCCTTCCTTCTTCCAGCCGCGCCCCTCGAACGCGGGCGACGGTTATGACGGCGAGGCCTCTTCAGGGTCCAACTTCGGCCCGGAGAACCCCGTCTTCCTAAAGGCCATCGCCGAGGCCAAGGCGAGCTATCTGGCGCAAAACCCCGGCATCACCGTGGTTCCCGCCGATGCCTTGACCTCATCGGCCTCCGGATTGGACCCAGACATCTCCGTGGCCAACGCCCTGGGCCAGGCGGCACGGGTGGCGTCTGCCCGCTCCCTGGAACCGGCGGAGGTGATCACCTTGGTGCACGCGCAGACCACGGGCAGGGACCTCGGGTTCCTCGGGGAACCCCGAGTAAACGTGTTGAAGCTGAACATAGCGCTTTTGGGGTTGGAGAATTAGCACATGACACGCGGAACGCTGCGGGTAATGCTGGGTGCCGCCCCCGGAGTCGGGAAGACCTATGCCATGCTCCAGGAGGGCCACCGGCTGGCGGACGAGGGCCGCGACGTGGTCCTGGCACTGGTGGAAACCCATGAACGGGAACCCACAGCCGCCCTGGTCACAGGACTGGAGCTGGTCCCCCGGCGCGAGTTCACCCATCGCGGGGTGTCCCTGGGAGATATGGACCTGGCCGCGGTGCTGGCCCGGGCACCGGAGATCGCCCTGGTGGACGAACTGGCGCACACCAATGTGGGCACCGGCGGAAATGAGAAACGCTGGCAGGATGTGCATCAGCTGCTCGACGCGGGAATCGACGTCATTTCCACGGTCAATGTGCAACACATCGAGTCCCTGGCTGACGTGGTGCGCGATATCACCGGGGCCACCCAACGCGAAACGATCCCCGACTCGGTGCTGCGGGCCGCGGATGCGATCGAGCTGGTGGACCTGACCCCGCAGGGCCTGCGCACCAGGCTCGGCGAGGGGCTCATCTACCCGCCCGAGCGCATCGATGCGGCGCTCTCGAACTACTTCCGCCTGGGCAACCTCACAGCGCTGCGCGAAATCGCGTTGCTGTGGCTGGCCGACGAGGTCGATTCGGCCCTGGAGAAGTACAGGTCCGAACATGGGATTTCCACCCGTTGGGACACCCGCGAACGCGTCATGGTCGCATTGACGGGCGGGGAGGAAGGCGAGACATTGCTGCGCCGCGGGGCACGGATCGCTGCCCGCACCAGCGGCGGAGAACTTTCCGCGGTGCACGTGAGCACCCCCGACGGGTTGCTGGCAGCCCGTCCACAGGTGCTGGCGGACCAGCGCCTGCTGGTGGAACGACTGGGCGGCACCTACCACCAGGTGATCGGGGAGGACGTGCCCACCGCGCTGGTCGAGTTCGCGCGAGCCTCGAACGCCACGCAGCTGGTCATCGGTGCCTCACGGCGTTCGAAGATCGCCGCAGCGCTGACCGGGCCGGGCATCGGGGCCGGGATCGTGCGGTTGAGTGGGGACATCGATGTGCACATGGTCAACCACGCGGCGGCGGCCGCCGGGCACCGGCTCCCGCGTTCGCGCGGGGCGCTGCCTAGAGGCCGGATGCTGGCCGGATTCGGGTTGGCGCTGGTGGGCGGACCGCTGCTGACTTGGTTCCTGCAGGCGCTGCAGTCCTCGGACGATGCGATCACCGTGCAGGTGCTGGCCTACCAGTTGTTGGTGGTCATCGTGGCCTTGGTCGGCGGGCTTTTCCCTGCGGTCTTCGCGGCGCTGCTCTCCGGACTGACCCTGGATTTCTTCTTCATCGACCCGCTTTACACCATCACCATTGCCGAGCCCACGCACCTGGTGGTGCTGATCCTCTACATCCTGATTGCCGCGCTAGTCTCCGTAGTGGTGGACCAGGCGGCCAGGCGGCACCGTATCGCAACGCGATCCGTTGCCGAGTCTGCGCTGCTGGCCACCGTCTCCGGGTCCGTGTTGCGCGGGGCCGATGCGTTGGAAGCGCTGGTGAACCAGACCCGCGAGGCGTTCTCTCTGCAGGGAGTTCGGCTGGTGGAAAGCAGCGGCGAGATCCATGTGGCAGGAAACCCCGGGGCCGACTCCGCGAACGACACCGTGCCGATTGGCGCTAATGCGACCTTGGAGCTTTACGGGCGGGACCTTCCGGCCTCCGACCGTCGTGCCCTGGCGGCGATCGTCTCACAATTGGAGGCGGTCCTGGATTTCAGGACCGTCTCCGCCGCTGCCAGCGAACTGGGCCCGCTGGCCGAGGCCGACAAGGTGCGCAGCGCCCTGCTGCAGGCCGTGGGGCACGATCTGCGCCGCCCATTGGCGGCTGCAACCACTGCCGTGACCGCACTGCGTTCCACCGAGGTTGCCTATGGATTAGAGGATCGGGCCGAACTGCTTCAAACAGCCGACGAGTCACTGCACGCACTCTCGGTGCTGGTGACGGATCTGTTGGATGTTTCGCGCCTGCAGGCCGGCATGCTGGGGGTAAACAAGACCCTGATCTCGGTGGAGGATGTGCTGCTGCCCGCGCTCGAGGAGGCGGGGCTGGGCCCGGCGGATATCGAGGTTGAGGTGCCACAGGATCTGGCGCAGGTCACGGCGGATTCAGTCTTGATGCAACGCATCGTGGTGAACCTTTTACTCAATGCGCTGCGCCACGGGGCGGGGACCCGGCGCCCGATCCTGTCCGCCAGCCAATTTGCCGGGCGCATCGAGGTCCGTGTCATTGATTTTGGCCCGGGCATCCCGGCCGCCGAAAAGGATGCGGTTTTCGTCCCGTTCCAACGCCACGGGGATACCGATAATCTCACGGGCTTGGGTCTTGGTCTGGCACTTTCCCGCGGTTTTGCCGAGGGCATGGGTGGCTCACTGGCCGCGGAGGACACTCCTGGCGGGGGCCTAACGATGGTACTGTCACTGCCGTCCGTGCCAGAGGAAAGCACGATCCGACCGACCGCCGAATCTAGTTAAGGCCCAGACCCATGAAGATCCTAATCGCCGACGATGATCCGCAGATTCTGCGTGCCTTGCGCATTACTCTGGGTGCCTATGACTATGAAGTGGTCACTGCCGCGGATGGCGCAGCAGCGGTTCGTCTCGCGGTGGATACGCATCCTGATTTGGTGATGCTGGATTTGGGTATGCCGAAACTGGACGGGCTGGAGGTGATCGCTGCTGTGCGCGGCTGGTCCACGATTCCGATTCTGGTGATATCTGGCCGCAGTGATGCCTCGGACAAGGTTGCGGCTCTGGATGCTGGTGCCGATGACTACGTGACCAAGCCATTTTCCACGGAGGAACTACTGGCCCGGATTCGGGCTCTCTCGCGGCGCACTCCCGGCGTTGCCGAGGCACCGTCCATTCAATTTGGAGATGTTCGTGTCGATTTGGCCGGAAAGCAGGTCACCCGCGGAATTCCGCCACATCCGGTGCGCTTGACCCCAACCGAATGGCGAGTCCTAGAAGTATTGCTCAAAAACCCCGGAAAGTTAGTGACTCAACAGACGCTACTCTTCGAGGTCTGGGGGCCACATCTCATCAAGGAAACCGGATACCTACGTCTTTATTTGGGACAGCTTCGCAAAAAACTAGAACCGGTTCCCGGCGAACCACGATACCTGCTCACCGAGCCCGGCATGGGCTATCGATTTGTGGCGGACTGAATAGCCCGTCCCTCCTCGCGCACTGCGCTAGGGCGCCTGCAACAAAGGTAGGGCCCCAGATAATTTTCCGGGGGCCCTACCTAAATTTGTTAGCTAGTGATGCTTAAGCTTTGCGGTTCTTGGTAATCATTCCCCAAACCAGCAACACCACGATAGCGCCGCCGGTGGCTACGAGCCAGGTCTGGATCGACCAGAATTCCTCCAGTCCGACACTGAAGAGTGAGTTTCCGATGAAGCCACCCACAAGTGCGCCGACGACGCCCAGAACGAGTGTAGCTATCCAGCCCCCGCCCTGACGGCCCGGCAGAATGGCCTTGGCTAGTGCACCGGCAATAAGTCCTATAAGAATCCAACCCAAAATCGACATAATGTCCTACTTCCTAAGTTCTTGCCTACTACTCGTGCGAGTGAAGAGCTAGTGTTACTGATCTTTCGTCGGGGTTTGTCCCCGACGACGCTGGTATTTTCCGCGGAGCCAACCCAGCACCCACACTCCAATGCCCATCAAAATCCTGTTTCTCATGCTTCGTCCCCCGATGATGCGGTTCTCGCCAAATCTGATCGTTCAGAGCGTTGGCGCTGTTTACGTGCTACGGAAAAATCTAGGGTGAGCGAACGCAAATCCTCACGTAGCGAAATGCGCACTGCCTCACGAAGGCGGTCACTGACGGCCGTTGCGAGCTCTGGCAATTGTGCCCAGGGCTCGGTGGTGAGATGTACGGCCAGGGCCGGGGATGATGCGCTGCCCTGCAAAGTCACCTGTGCGCTGTGCACGGCCGGATCTTCCTCAGCCATCTGCTTCAAGGCCCGCTCCAAAACGTTGGGCTCCATCAGAGTGACCCCCGCGACGACGTCGTTCGACAGTTTCAAGGTGCCAGCCCGAGATGAGCGCGGAAGCTGCCTGATCAACCAAGCAACCGCCAGCAGCAGCAGCAGAACGCCCAGCCCAATGACCGCGGCGGCAAACCACGGCTCGGCGGCGATACTTCCTGGAACATCCAGAATGCGTCGCGACGGCTGAGCAAGCCACGTGCCTTCGGCTCCGGTCGGAAGCTTCGCCTCTAGGAGGCTCGCCACTGCGGGCACCAGCACCCAACTCGCAGCTCCAAGAAGCACCAAAGCCCACAGGCTCAAGGCGACTCGGTTTCCCACGCCCGGTGATCGACTCATGACAGGCTCCTGACATTGACGTTAATGCGCGGTAATGGTGGCTGGAGACTCTCCTGCAGCACCGCTTCGGTCGTTGTTTTAACGATCCGTCGAAGTTCCGCCGTTTCACGCAGCGGAGTGGACACGTTTACCGCGACCGATCCACGCTGAGTTCGGACCTTCACATTGGTCACGCCATCGATCGAATCGGTGCGGTGCTCAATGAGTCGGGTAATACCTGCGGCATTGATCCGAACCGCACCCAGGTCATCGGACGGCACCACGAAGTTGCGTCGTGGCCCCGGCAGAAGCGCAAGGAGCAGCAAGGTTAGTCCGATGATCACCAGAGCGATAGCGCCGGCCAAGCCCCAAGCACTCCCCCACGTCAGGGAGCTGTCTCGAGACAGAGATTCAATGGCTTCTGGCCATTGTCCATCTCGATACCGGTTGATGCCCATGGCAATCAGTCCGACTGCTGCGGCCCCGAGTAGCAGGGCGACGATGCCAGAAGCGAGCCATCGCGTGGACCGGTGGCCGGCAGCCGACGATGAAGAGCGCGTCTGCGCTAGGGGTGCGGTATTCATAGGATCCTCCTTGCCGCGGGCGCGTTCTCCAGCCACTGAATATCGATGTCGACCGGAGCCGCGGTGACACCGGTGAATCGCTGTAGGTCGTTGATGATTCCGTAGCGAATCTCCGCAGTAATGTTGCGCAAATCCGCGGGGAATCGAATCCCCACCTTGAGCTTGACCGAGGCGATATTGCCGGCGAGGTTCACTTCAACCGGTGGCAACGCACCAAAATCGCGCTTTTCACCGATTCCCAGCAACCCGCCACTGCTGGCACCCACATGTGGGTGCCGAGCAGCCGCCTTCGCCGCGATCCGTTGGATCACCTTCACGTCGATGTTCAGTCGTCCGCGCTGGGCCGGATCAGTGCCGTCGCCAATCATATTCAGCGTCGCCCCTGAAGCCGGCCAACAATTTCATTGAGATCTAGTCGACCTTCAAGAAGTCGGCCGACCCAAAAAGCAATCGTTGCAACGACTGCCACGAGGATCATTGCCCAGAACCCGCCAAACACCCACACGGTTCCCAGCACCAATCCCACCACGACACTGAAACGGGTGGTGGTCATGGGATTAGGCCAATCGATCTGTGCGCTCGGTGGTTTCTTCGTCGTCCTCTGGCAAGTGGACGTCGCTGACGTTCACGTTTACCTCGAGGACCTCAAGTGAGGTGCCGTGCTCGACGGCAGTGATGACGCTGCGACGGATTTCCTCGGCGACTTCGGCGATCGCTGCGCCGTATTCGACAACAACGTTCACATCAATGGCGGTTTGGCGTTCGCCCTTTTCGATCGTGACTCCGCCACTGACATTGGTCTGTGATCCTGGAATACGTTCTGCCAGGGAGTTCAGTGCACGCCGTGCGGCATTGCCCATGGCGTATACGCCGGGGACTTCACGGGTAGCGATGCCAGCGAGCTTCTGCACCACGGTGTCGGCAATGGTGGTTGAACCAAACTCGGTGTGCAGTGGCCCGTTGGGGCGTTCCTGCACAGCTACAGACTCAGCGGCCTTGGCTTCCTCGGTGGTCTTGGGAAGGGCTCGGTTGTTGTTCTCAGACATTGTTCGTCCATCCGTTTCTTCGTGAGATTCGATGTCTTACACAGATACAGACGAGAGCCAAGGGGAATTCGTCACGCCCTTCTCGAAAAAACTTTGAAAGTTTCTTGGCGCGCCAACATCCGAAGGTTTGCTCTCTAAAGATTTGCACGTAGATTTGGTGCTACCGAAAAGTAACTAGCTCGCCTAATCATTATGGGAATTGAAGGAAGGTGCCATGCCGGGTTCTGAAAAACCAGACGAACAGCAAATCCGTTCACTGGTCGCGCGAGCACAATCCGGCGATGCGCGTGCCTTTGAGAAACTGTTGAAACTTCATCAGCACGGATTGCTGCGATTCTGCAGAAGCATGCTGGGATCCTCGAGCGAAGCCGAAGATGTATTGCAAGATGTCTATCTAGGCGCCTGGCGTCAGCTGTCGACATTAAAATCTTCCGAGGCTTTGGGCGTTTGGTTATATCGAATTGCCCGACACCGGTGCATCGATCACCTACGCAAACGGACACCCGTGCCGCATGACCTGCATACCGAGGAGAACAGCACCGGATCCGTTCCGCTTCACGGACAGCGCAGCACCGAAATTCCGGAAACATACGCAGAGAACCGGGTCGCTATGCTGGATTTACGACGCTATGTAGGCGAGCTCCCCCAAAATCAACGCGAATCCTGGGTTCTGAAGGAGATTCACCATTTGTCCTACGCCAGCATTTCTGAGATCGTCGGTGAACCCGTAGCCACGGTACGTGGGCGGATCGCTCGTGCACGTACTACCCTTGCTGAAAGAATGCAGCCATGGAGGTGAGAGCATTGCCAGAGAATCCCTACAGCTGTGAACGCACCGAAGACGAGCTGTGGTCCAAGCTTTCCGAACCAGCGGACGAGCACGAACAAGGTTGCCCCAACTGCCAAGCTCAACGAAAACGACTTGCCACTCTATCGTTGGCCGCTGGACAGTGGAGCGCCGAAACTGACTCGGAAGCAGATGAGGAACTACTCGGCGGACTTTTGGACCGAGTCATGGATCGAGTCCGCACCGAGGTCCGCCGCGGCGTCCGCTTCACCATCCGGATCACTCCGCACGGACCCCTCATGATCAGCGGCTATCTATTGCTCGAAACGCTTCGAGACGCGGTTGATCAATTGCCGTACATCTCGCTGGGGAGCCATAAGATTTTGCCCGGCGAGCTGCCGGACACCATCTCGTTATCCCTAAAAATTGCCATCGAGGCCGGTCAGGACGGCACTGCATTGGCACAACAGGCGCGCGAAGCACTGCTGACACATTTTGCGGAACGCATCGGCATTTCCCTTGGAGCCATCGACATCTCTGTGGAGGACGTCATTCATGAGCATTGATCCGAGCCCCATCGCCGTGATCCCGCAGCCGGTTCGAGCCCTGGTGGTGAGTGCCGCTCGGGGTGTGCCGGGTGTCTCCACCATTCATCCCCCGCCTTATTCGACGTGGATGACCCTTGTCGGATCGCAGCCCGCCCAATATGAATTTTTGCGAATCACGTTCCGCGGAGAATTCGTTAACACCGAGCTGGATATCGGCATCGAGGATCACTCCAACGCCGTTGAGGTCGCCACCGCCGTACAGTCACGCATCTTCGACGTGCTAGCCGAACACGTGCCATCCCCTGCCGCGTTGCGAATCACCGTGACAGTGCTCTAGTCCGTCGCGCAGGCACAGGCGAAATTGGGGCTAAGACTCGATTCCGTTGGTGCCGCGAGCGGATTACTCGCTATCGACCTCTACGAGGTGATGTGGCAGAAACTTGCGCGAGTTGAAGGTGATGGCGAACATGGATCCGAGGCAGAGGACCATCATGCCAGCGATGATCCAGGACGTGGTGATCCATTGGGCCAAGAGGGCGACAATCGTCGGGGTTAAGAAACCGACATAGGCCAGCGTGTAGAAGTAGCCGGTGAGTTGGCCGAGCTCGTGAGGGGCTGCCATCCGCTGAATTTCCAGCAGGCCTCCCACCATCAACAGGCCATTGGCGCATCCGAAGATCCCCGAGGCCACCAGTCCAAGTGCCGGGTTGTGCAGCAGGATTGCCGCCAGCAAGGTAGCTAACCCCACAAAGGCCGTGGTGGTTCCGGTCAGCAGCGACCTCGCACTGAGCACAGTGTCCAGCCGCCTGGCCAAGGGCTGGATCAGTACCCCGAGGCCCAGCGTAATCGCCACCGCGAGAGTGGCATACGCTAGGCGTCCATCCCCCAACCCCGGAATCACCGCAGGCACCACGGCGAATCCGGTGGTCCCCGCGGCGAAGACCCAGGGGGCAGCCGGTGCGACGACGGCCCCGAACCGTCGAGCAGAATGTGGATGATGCTCCAATGGCACGTGGTGGGCATCTCCGAGTTCGCTGGCGATCCGAGTCTCGGGCAGTTTGGCCACAATAAAGAGCAAGGGAACGCACAAGATGATGTGCAGGGCAAAGGGCAGAATCGCTGGAGCCGGAGCATAGTTAGCCAATAGTCCGCCCACGACCGGTCCCAGCCAGAAACCGGCGCTGGTCAGTAGCGAGGCACGCCGCGCACCCGATCCGGCAGCGGAGGTGGTGTCCCATGGGGCTTGGGACAGTTCCTTTACCCAACTGGTGGCCGCGGCCATCGCCAGCCCGGTAGCAATGCCCGCCATGAATCGTCCGGCGAATAGTGGGAAGGTGCCGAAGACCGAGCCCATCATGGCCACGTTGGCAGCCATGGAGAGGCCAATAGCGAAGAGCGTGATGTGCTTGCGCCCTGTTCGGTCCGAATACCGCCCGCCGAGTAGAAGCGCTGGCACCAGACCAACGACATAAATGCCCAGCATCGAGGTCACCATGAGCTCGGAGAAACCGTGTTCTTGCCGATAGAACACCAGCAGCGAAACAAACTGATTGGCGCCCCAGCCCACCAGCATCAAACTCAGCGCGGCGGGAAACCATGCTCTTTTACGTCCGGGATGCACTGTCACTATTCTGCCTTCACATCTTTGTGGGTCCGCGGAGTCCGAGGCCCTACTCATCCTCGATTCAAGCGCTTCTTGTTTCAGTGTTTCATGGTCAAAGTGCACGGCCGATGTCCATGACGTCCCGCACAAATAGGCTCTTACCGGGAGCGTGGCACCAAGCGATCGGGTCTAAGGGATTATCGTTATTCAAACACCTCAAGGAGTCAGTTACATGAAGTTGCCAGTTGCCGAATTGCACATCCACCTTGAAGGGACGCTGGAGCCCGATGTCATCGACCGTCTAGCGAAGCAGAATGCCGTCACTCTTCCGTGGACATCGCTGGAACATCTCCAGGAACAGTACAACTTCAGCAATCTGCAGACGTTCCTCGATCTGTACTACACCAACCTTGCCGTGCTGCGGACTCGAGGCGATTTTCATGATGTGACCATCGCCTACCTGCGCCGGGCCCACGCATCCGGCGTGCGGCATGTTGAATTGTTCTTTGATCCGCAGGCTCATCTGGAACGCGGAATCGAGCTGGCTGAGGTCATCGGTGGCATCCGCTCCGGGCTTCGTGAAGGCGAAGCGCTCTTCGGGATTACCCACCAACTCATCGCCTGTTTCTGGCGGCATGCTCCGGCCGAATCTGCCATGGAGATCCTGCGCCTGATGGTGGAGCAGCAGCACGAGATTGATGGAATCGGGCTGGATTCCTCCGAACTTGGTTACCCACCGGTCCTCTTCCAGGAGGTCTTCGCCTTTGCCCGTGAGCACAACCTGCACGTGGTGGCGCACGCTGGCGAGGAAGGTCCTCCCGAATACATCATCCAAGCACTGGATCTGCTCAAGGTTGAGCGCATTGACCATGGCATTCGTTGCCTCGAGGATGACGCCCTGGTTCAGCGTTTGGTGACCGAGCAGATGCCACTGACCGTTTGCCCGCTTTCAAATGTCCGGCTGCGCACCGTTGATACCATGGCGGACCACCCGCTGAAAAAAATGCTTGAGCGTGGCTTGATGGTCTCGATTCATTCCGATGACCCGGCGTACTTTGGCGGTTATCTTGATGCCAACTTCGAGGCCGTGCATCAGGCACTTGGCCTGAACGGTTCGGAACGGGCCACCCTGGCACGGAACTCGATCACGTCTTCGTTCCTGGACGCGGAGGCAAAGGCAGACCTCGTGGATCAGGTAGAACAGTGGCTGTTGGAGGCAAACGACAGCGCGGAAGCCGAGCTTTAAAGGCATCAAGTAAGGACCCGTTTTGGGGGGAACGGGTCCTTCCTTGATGCCTTGTGGGTACTTACCCGCGGCCCCCTAGGGAACCAGGTAGTTGCTGTCCTTGGCATCGGTGATGAGCATGTGCCCCGGAGCATGGCCAATGGCCAGCACCGGTTTAGATTCCATGACCGCTGCCTGCGGGGTGACTCCACAGGCCCAGAAGACCGGGATATACCCGGACGGGATCTGGACCGGGTCTCCGAAGTCGGGCTTCGAGAGATCTGTGATGCCCAGTTCCTCGGGGTTGCCGATGTGCACCGGTGCCCCGTGGACGGCTGGGTAGCGTGAGGTGATGCGCACGGCGTCGGCCACCTGGGAGGCCGGGATCGGGCGCATCGAAACGACCATGGGCCCGCTCATCGATCCGGCCGAGACCGAGCGGATGTTTGACTTATACATGGGCACGTTCACGCCCTGATCGATGTGGGCGACCGAGATTCCGCCCTCCATGAGCGCCGTCTCGAAGGTAAACGAACAGCCGACAATGAACGTCACCAGGTCATCGCGCCAGTACGCGGACAGGTCCGTGGGTTCGGCGACCTTCACACCGTTCTCATAAACAATGTACGCAGGCACATCGGTGCGGATATCCCCGCCGTGCAGCAACTCACCGCTGACCTCGCCGGCGTCCAGCACTCCCAGAATCGGGCACGACTTGGGGTTGCGCTGGGCGAAGAGCAATACATCGAAGGCCTGAGCCTTGGGCACGATGATCAGGTTCGCCTGAGCGTAACCGAGGGAGAATCCTGCTGTCGGTACCACCAGTCCGTCACGGAAGAGCTGACGGGCTGACGCTGGTGACAGCGCAGCACGATCCGGCGGCAGCTGGTGGGTCTCGGGGCTCGTGGTCATAACGGTGCCTTTCCTTTGGCTAACGGGCGGTGTCGTGGTGCGAGGGGAATCCGAGGATTAGACCCAAAGCTTGGACAGGCCAGCGAGTGAGTTCCAGCCCAGGAAGAGCGTCAGCAACCAGGTGAGCACTCCGATGATCAGCAGCCACTTGGGGTAGACATATCCCTGAAGCAGGTCACGACGGCGCCATGCTGCCCAGAGCAGGATCGCGAAACCGAAGGGCAGGATCAATCCATTGAAGGCGCCGGCGAAGATCAGCAGCGTCTGCGGGGCTTGACCCAAGAAGAGGTAGATGACCGCACAGACAGCGATAAAGGCCACGGTGATCAGGTTGCGGGTGCGCTCGGGAGTGGTGGACTTGGTGATGAAGGAAACCGAGGTGTAGGCGGCGCCGATCACCGAGGTCAGGGCCGCGGCCCAGAGGATCACGCCGAAGGAGCGAATGCCGATCTCGCCGGCTGCGTGGCCGAAGGCCTCGGCAGCCTTGTTGTCACTGGTGAGCACAACGCCGCCGGCAACCACGCCGAGGATGGCCAGGAAGAGCAGCACGCGCATCACGCCGGTGACGATGATGCTCAAGATCGAGGTCTTGGTGATGTCCTTGACGTTCTCTACGCCGGCAGCGCCGGAATCGAGCATGCGGTGGGCGCCGGCATAGGTGATGTAGCCGCCAACGGTGCCGCCGATCAGGGTGGTGATGATCAGGAAGTCGATGTTCTCCGGCATGACCGAGTTTTTCAGGGCCTCGCCCACCGGGGGTGCGGCAACGATGGCCACGTAAAGCATCAGCAAGATCATGATGGCACCGAGCATGACCACGATCTTGTCCAGCGCCATGCCTGCGCGCTTGGACAGGAAGACGAGGATGGCGACCGCGGCGGAGATGATGCCGCCAACCTTGGGGTCAATACCCATCATGGCGTTGGCCCCCAGGCCGGTCCCGGCGATGTTGCCGATGTTGAACACCATGCCACCGATGAAGACCAGTGCCGATAGGCCCCATCCGATACCGGGAAGAATTTTGTTGCCTAGCTCCTGGGCGCGCAGGCCCGAGACCCCGATGACTCGCCACACGTTCAGCTGGACAGCGATGTCCACCAGGATCGAGACGACGATCGCGAAGGCGAACGAGGCGCCGATTCTGACCGTGAATTCGGTGGTCTGGGTGATGAAGCCCGGACCGATGGCGCTGGTGGCCATAAGGAACATGGCACCGAGCATTGCGGTGCGTCTGGCTGAAGGGCTGAGCTTCGGTTTTACGCTTGGAATAGCCATGAGAATCCATCCATCAAGGGGTGCGGGTGACTGCTGTCACAGGGAGGAGCGATGTACGGTACATTACAGGTTGTTGAACAATCTTGACAAGATGTTGTTCAACAATTTTGAAAGAGACCATCAGGAAAATCCCTCCGCGGACGCTACGAAATCCTGGTCACCGCAAGTCAGCACCTCAACCGCGGTCTGAGAATTCGGACGAATGCAACAAAAATTTCTCGTCGAACTAGATGCTGGCCGCCGCGGTCCTGACATCCCAAACACGCAAAAAAGGGGGCAACCGCTGATCGGCGGCTGCCCCCTTTTTTCACAGTGAATCGACCGTGGCTACTGGTGCTCGTAGGTGAGGCAATCCGCGCTGTCCGCGCCGGGCCCCACCCGCACCGAGTCAGCTGCACACATCAAGCCCTCGTTGTGGGAGCATTCGGCGCGCTGGCAGGCTCCTACGGATGCAAGAATTTTGGGCAACCCACCATGCACACCAGTGTCGATGAACGTGGCGCACTGGGCATGGTCCGAGGCCCCGCCAATGGTGATGCCGGCGGCACCACAGTGGGTGTGGTCGTTAAACGAACAATTGGAAACTGCGCATTCGGTAACTGGCACGGTGACGGTCATGGTGCTGCTCCTCGAACTGGCGGTTACACGGATTTCGAACCGCTCCTGCCCATACGGTAACCCCAAAACCGCACAACAAATTAGTGCCGGTTTTTGCACCTAATTCACAGTATCCCTTCACCTCGCACGACAACTGATAAAACTCGGCACAGCGCACAGCACCTGCTCAGTTGATTGTCCGCTCCACTGCGGAACGTGATGCGCCTCACGCGCGTTCGTCACACTCGGCGGTAGCCTGAGCAAGTGAAGTTCCTTAATGGCCTAGAGCCGACACATGACCTGACCTACAACGACATTTTTATGGTTCCCTCGCGTTCCGCCGTGGTCTCCCGCTCCGGGGTCGATCTGCTGACGCCAGACTCCGTGGGCACGACCATCCCGCTAGTGGTCTCCAATATGACGGCGGTGGCTGGCAAGCGCATGGCCGAAACCGTGGCACGGCGTGGAGGGATCACGATCCTTCCACAAGATATCTCCCTATCGGCCATCCAAGACATGGTCGCTCGCGTTAAGGGCGCTCACACGGTGTTCGAAACGCCCATCATCGTGGACGTTAATGATTCCGTCTCCACCGCTCTGGCACTCTTGGGCAAACGATCACACGGTGCCGCCGTCGTTCTGGACGGACACCGGCCGGTAGGTATCATCGCTGAAAAGGACTGCCTCGAGGTGGACCGTTTCACCCCGATCCACCAGGTGATGACCTCCGAAATCATCACGGTAGACAAGTCGGCGGATCTGGATTCGGTGTTCGAAACTCTCTCAACCCGCCACCTGCCTATGGTCCCGGTACTGGACGGCGAACATTTGGCAGGAGTGCTCACGCGCAAGGGTGTTCTGCGCTCGGGTCTATACTCCCCCGCCGTTGATCCGCAAGGCCGACTGATGGTTGGAGCTGCCGTAGGAATCAACGGAGATGTGAAGACCAAGACCCGGGAGCTCCTTGACGCCGGCGTGGATGTCATCGTGCTTGATACCGCCCACGGTCACCAAGAAAAAATGATTGAGGCCCTGCCGCTGGCAGCCGCAGCCCGCGATGAATTTGCCGCCCAGACCGGGCGCCGCATCCAGATTGCCGCCGGGAATGTTGTCTCGGCCGCAGGCACCCGGGATTTAATCGCCGCCGGTGCAGACATCATCAAGGTCGGCGTTGGCCCCGGCGCCATGTGCACCACGCGAATGATGACGGGAGTGGGACGCCCACAGTTCTCGGCCGTGCTCGAATGCTCACAAGCCGCCCGCGAATTAGGTGCCGAGGTCTGGGCCGACGGAGGAGTTAAGTACCCTCGTGACGTGGCTCTGGCCTTGGCCGCCGGGGCTGCCTCGGTCATGATCGGCTCATGGTTTGCCGGTACCTATGAATCCGCTGGTGACCTCGCTTCGGACGGCGAGGGCCGACTCTTCAAGGAGAGCTTCGGCATGGCCTCGGCGCGTGCGGTCAACCAGCGCACCCGCCATCAGAGCGCCTTTGAGCGTGCCCGGGCTGCACTCTTCGAGGAGGGCATCTCGCATTCACGCATGTATCTGCACCCGCAGCGCCCTGGTGTTGAGGACCTCGTGGATTCGATTATTTCGGGCGTCAGATCCGCCTTCAGCTATGCCGGGGCCGATTCCATTACTGAATTCCGCGAACGAGCCATCGTCGGTGTGCAGTCAGCCGCAGGCTACGAGGAAGGGCGGCCGCGCGAGACGTCTTGGTAGAAGGGGCACCGCGTTACAGCCAGGGCACCGCGCCCTGGCTGTGCTCGAACACTAAGGACGTCTGGGTGGTGGCCACCGCAGGGTTCGCCGAGAGGTTATCAAGCACAAATTGGCGCACGTCCTTGGAGTCGCGCACGGCAACGTGAATCAGGAAGTCATCCGCTCCACCGAGGAAGAACAACTGGGTGACGCCCTGTTTGGCGCGCATCTCCTCGGCGAAACTCGACATGAGGTGACGAGCCCCGGGCCGGATCTTCACGAAGATCAGCGCCTCCAGTGCATGGCCCAGAACCTCGGGATCGATTTCCAGCGTGAAGCGGCGGATCACCCCGGCGGAGCGCAAGGCATTCAGTCGGGCCAAACATGTTGAGGGGGCAATGCCCAACTCCTCGGCCAGGGAGTTATTGGTGCGGCGGGAATTCTCCGTGAGCATGCGCAGCAGGCCGCGGTCGATGTCATCAAGCTCCACCGAGCTTCCTTGCTGGTAATTCCGTGCAGCGACGGCCACGATCCTGCCCTACTTTCGCAATCATTCATGAGTTTTCCGAATGCTATCGATGAATATTCACCAATACCCACAACGCGCCGCAGAATGCGCGCAGGTGACTCAGCGTTCTTTTCTGCGGTGTCGAATCCAGATGACCGTAACGATGCCCAGTACCAGCGCACCTGCCACGATCCATTGCCAACCCAGCGCAAGCCAGGCGTACACCACGGCCATTCCGACGGTGGAATAAATGGTGGCCCAGATCAGGCATCCCACGATGACCGCGGGCAGGTAGCGTGACAAGGGCATGCGCGAGACACCGGCACTGGCGTTGACTGCTGTCTGGATGCCAACCGTCATGAAGGACAGTGGTACGGCATAAACGCCCCAGCGCTGCATGAATCGTTCCGCGCGTTGGTAAATCGGTCCGGTCAGCACATGTTGGAACTTGGTGTGCTTCACTCCTGCCGCGATGCCTCGGCCAGCCCAATAGGTGACGTTGGCCCGGGCCATCGACAGCAAGAAGAGGAACAGGAACGCCCAGCCAAACGGAGCTTCGCGTAACCATGCCATGTCATCAGCCTAACGTCGGGTGCCGATCCGTCAGGATCCGCATTTCGCCCAATTACGGGACGGAACGGATATTGCGTACCAACAGCGCACCGAAGATGCCGATGATGGCGGCCACGATAAACAGGGCAGTGTAGCCGCCCAGGATCCGCACGGAGATGAATGCGAGCGTGGGGGCAATGACCTGCGGTAGCGAATTGGCAACATTGATCACGCCCATGTCTTTCCCGCGGGAGCGAGCAGAGGGCAGAACCTGCGTTAAGAGCGCGAAGTCCACGGCCAAGTAAGCGCCAAACCCAAGGCCCAACACGGCCGCTCCGATCAGAGCTCCGGTGAAGTTTTGGGTGACGGCGATGATCAATGCCGAACAAGCGATCACGATCGAGGAGATGATGACAAAGATCTTCCGTTTCCCGGACCTATCACTGATGGGTCCCAGGATGACGGCACTAATGATGACCATGACGGCATAAACACCGGTCAGAATGAGTACCCCACCGGCCGGATCCGGATAGCGCACCACATCGGTAAGGAAGAAGAGCAGGTAGACAATGGTCATCTGATTGCCGGTGTTCATCATGAACCGCGTCAGCCAGGCCCACCCGAAGTCGCGGTGCGTGAGCGGGTTGATCCAGAAGCCCTTGAGGAAATCTACGACGTTGAAGGAAGGACGAAACTCTCGCGGCAGCACGGGATCGTTGGGCCGCAGGACGTAGGGAATGACCGAAACAATCAGGGCAGCGGCACAAATCATGTATCCAACAGCAATGTTTCCGGAAATCACGAAACCGACAACGGCACCCAGGAGCACACCAACGGTTTGACCCATGGCGGCTAGACCACCAATGCCGCCACGCCGACCTTCAGGAACTCGGTCAGGGATGGTTGCCGTCACGGCTGAATAGGCGGCATTGGCTGCGGCCTGCAGGGCACACCAGCCCAAGAGCATCAGAGCGACGGTGGTGGCTCCGGAGAGCAGCAGCAAGGATGCGGCACCGAGGATCGCACCGGCAAGAATCCATGGGGAGCGACGGCCCATCTTCGAGACGGTGCGATCTGACAAGGCCCCAAAAAGTGGGTTGGCTACCAAGGCCACCGACGCGCCACAGGCCGTGACCAGGGAGAGAATGGCTTCCTTGGATCCAGCATCAATCGCGGTAGCCTGCAAGCCCAACAGGACGTTGATGGGTGCAAAGAAGATGACATTGATACCGATATTGATGGCCACAATCGAGGCGACCCACCCACGGGTCACATCCTTTGTGGGAACAGATAAAGCTTCGGGAAGCGAGCCTTCACCACCGCTGAGCGCCGTGGAGTCGTTGGAGTTGCGCGGCATCTAGACCACGACCGAAACCAAGCCGGCCCCAACCGATAGGGCTAGGGCACAGATGAGCACCCAGGCGATCATTTTTCCGTTTTTGCGAATCGATTTCATAGTGCATTTATCGTAGGCGAAATTTACCTGCGCTGTGCAGTGCATGTCTCGCGACAATTCTGCATTTGGTGCGGCTTTCCTCGTGAGTGCGGATTAGGCTACTGACATGAGCAAAATGGAATCTAGTCCGTCGCTGTGGGCACCACGGCACAGTGGCTGGCGTCTTGCTCACCATTTGTTCGCCTCGTTTATTCTTTTAGCCTTCTTGGCCGGCAGCGGGACCTATGCCCTGCTGAGTCAAAAGTCGGTGTTGGCCACCGGATTGTTGGCAAGCGCGCTGGCCCTTTTGCTGGGTGTGGCCGCTGCTTTCCGGCGTTCACCCGCGGATCGCGCCGTGGTAAACATGGCCGTTCTCACCAGTAGCGGACCGCGGGCCGCCACCTGGTTCCCGATGTTCCGCACTTCTGCCAAGGGCGCGGCAGCAATCATGGGACTGTCGGTGGTGATTCTGGTGGCGACGGTGTCACTGAGCGCCCGACTACTGCTCATCCACAACTACGAACCCCGAGGCCTGATCCTTGCTCTGACGGCGCTGCTGCTGGCGATCGGTGTGTACGTATTGAACCGCGGGATCCGCATGGCCCGGCTGGCCGTCACCGCCCAGGAGCCGGGGGTCTACCTCACTCGCAGCCGCATTGTCATCCATAGTTCACGCGGCACCCGAGAAATCTATTGGAACGACGTCGCGGACATCGAGGCGGCAGATCCACCCCGCCGCAAGCCCCTGGGCAAACGTGGACCGGCATGGATCCTGGTGCTGCCCCACGCCCAGAACGGCCGAAGCCCAAAACCCTTGGCCATCACCATTCACGAGCTTGCCGCTAA
Organism: Paeniglutamicibacter terrestris; assembly: GCF_012271785.1. Lineage (GTDB taxonomy): Bacteria > Actinomycetota > Actinomycetes > Actinomycetales > Micrococcaceae > Paeniglutamicibacter > Paeniglutamicibacter terrestris. The sequence goes on from NZ_JAAWVT010000001.1 coordinate 515,246, forward strand.
CCCGGATCAGTTGCACCGAGCCATCAACCACTATTGGGCCAATACTGAGCAGCGCGCCGAGTTGGGCACCGATGAGGCCGTGGATCGACTGCAGGGATTCCTGCCCGAAGAGTAGCCATCCCCGGTGCCCGGTAGGAATTTAGCGCGCTAGTTTTTTCAGTGGAATGCCGGGATCGGCAAGTTGCTCGGGGTCAACCACGATGCCCTTGTCGATGATGCGCCGTGCCGCCCTGATCGTCAGTCCCCCGTCGATGGCCGCTGCGCCTTGCATTGCTCCAGAGTCATCCACGCGGAAAGCTGCCATCGGCTGACCCTCAATGGATCGCAGGATGGTTTTTCCGGGAGCATTCATATCTCCGGTCCCCTCCACATGGGTCCCGTGGCGGTCCGACCAGAACCAGGAGGCACCGTGCACCGGCAGTTCCTGGCCCAGCAGTGCCGCGGCAGCCGTTGCACCGGTATTCATAGCATGCTCCCAATGTTCGGCCCGGCGCAGCAGCGTTCCATCAGAAGTTTTCACCCGGGCGACATCACCCACCGCGTAAATAAAGGGGTGGGAAGTTTTTTGGCTTTCATCGACCAATACGCCGTTTTCGTTGGCGAGTCCCGCGGCCTGGGCCAACTCCGCATTGGGGATGATGCCGATGCCCACCAATACCTCGTCGCATTCCACGCTGCTGCCATCCTGAAGCTCGACCAGGTGGCCATCAACAGTACGAGAAATACGATTTGGGGCGCCGTTAATCAGCGTGATTCCGGCTTGGGTGTGCATCTCGTGCAGGCGCTTGGCCAGTTCTTCGCCAACGGCCGGGACCAACGGCGGGTCCACCGGATCAATCAGGGTGACCTGCGCACCAAAGTGCAGCGCGGAGGACGCAACCTCCGCTCCGATGAGTCCAGCGCCAATGATGGCCAGCCGCACCCCAGGGCGCAGCTTGGCTCGCAACGCATCTGCATCATCCCGGTTGCGCAGCACCAGAACTGTATCCAGGTCCCCGCCGTCCACAGGCAGCGGACGCGCGGTGCCACCGGTGGCCAACACCAGACGGTCAGCCAGCAGCTGCGAACCATCGGAGAGCTCCACACCCAGCGGCTCGATCAACAACTCACGCACCGTGGAGCTCACCAATGTGACCTCGTGTTCGGCGAACCACGCCGCCGGGGCCAACTCGATGCCCAACGCATCCTTGTCCCCCAGCAGATAGCCCTTGCTCAGCGGAGGCCTGTCGTAGGGAATCCCCTCCGGGTCAATGATGCTCAGTTGACCCGTGTAACCGCGGGTACGTAGGTTCTGAGCCACGGTGAATCCGGCCAGGCCGCCTCCAATGATCAGGATGGAATCAATACTCATGGGAACGGCCAATCCTTCGGGGAGGGTTTATTGCTCTCTATCATCGCGTGTTGCAGCCGATGTACCCAAGTCGCGGACTACACCTTGATCACGACACAAAATTTGCACTAATGCACCTTTGTGCCAGTCTCACGGCAAAATCTGCCCATCCCCCGAGGTAACAGGTCCTCGTTGTGTGCCGAAGGATGGCACAACCCATCCATCTCCAAGCCCTCCGCGTCTAGGGTTGAAGCAAGCCAGCATCCTTGTGCATGAGTCCCAACTTAGGAGTTTCACGATGACAGTCACTCAGATTCCCGATTACACCACCGACGCCTTCTTCGGCCTCGAAGACAAGTGGCTTCAAACCGCCGAAGGCGAAATCACCCACTACCACGAGCTCGGCGAGGGCACCCCGATGCTCTTCCTGCACGGCTCGGGAACCGGAGTGACGGCCGCAGCCAACTGGTGGCTAAACCTCCCCGAACTAGCCGAGACCGGCCGCTGCATCGCCATCGACTCCGTCGGCTACGGCCAGACCGTCGTGCCCGAGGGCATCGAATACGGGATCAAGGAATGGGTCCGCCACGCGGTCCGCGTCCTCGACGCCCTGGGCATCGAGAAGACCTGGATCGTCGGCAACTCGATCGGCGGCTGGGTCGCCATGCAGTTCGCCATCGACTTTCCCGAGCGTCTGCTCGGCATCGTCTCCATGGGCACCGGCGGAGCCAAGAAGACCGCAGCACTCTCCGGACACGCCAAGCCCGAACTCTCCGAGGCCGGCATCCGCCGCACCCTGGAGCAGTTCGTTGTCGACAAGTCCCTAGTCACCGACGAACTCGTCTCCCTGCGTTACGCTTCGGCGTTGAACGACACCGCCAGCGATCGTCTCGTCGAAGTTGTCACGGCACGAGACCGCGACCGCGACGCTCTGCCGCTGGACTTCGATGTCCTGAGCAAGCTTCAGATCCCGGTACTGCTGATCCACGGCATGCAGGACGTTGTCATCCCGGTGACTCGCACCCACGAACTCCAGGCCGTCATCCCGACTGCCGATTCCCACATCTTCAACCAGTGCGGCCACTGGTCCCAGGTTGAGCGCGCCACCGAGTTCAACCAGGTCATCAAGGCCTACCTCGCACTCCACATGGCCAAGTAACTGCGCCACAGCACCACCCAAGCCCCGCCGGTCCTGCTCAAGGACCGGCGGGGCTTGTGCGTTCAACCAGGAGTAAATTGCCATTGGCAGGGCGGTGCCACCATACTCCGTCGACAGTGCAGAAGAGGAGGACTGCACTGCCCACAGCCCTTGCTTGGCCGCCACCCGATTCCCTCAAGATGGCAGCGTTTGACCGACAGTTCTTTCCACGTGACACTGGAATAATCCCGGGAACTCGCAATGCCGCCCCGGCTGCACCCCAGAGGTAGGTAGACCATGTCCCCGAGCACCACCCCGCAACACGACGCACGTACCGCCGTGGATAAAGCAATGTCGCTGCTCAGCGCTTTCGGGGCGGACTCGGTTGGCGGCGTCGGCGTTAGCGAGCTGGCCAGACGCTCTGATTTGTCCAAGTCAACCGCATTTCGGCTCTTGGGTATGCTGCAGCGCAATGGCGCCGTGGAACGGGCGGGCAACGCCTACCGGCTGGGCAAGATGATCCTTGAGCTTGGCGACACCCAGGAATCGACCGCCCATGGAAGGATGCGTGATGTGCTCACCCCTTATCTGGCCGACCTGTATGAACTGACCAAGCAAACCGTCCATCTTGCCGTTTTACAGGGCACCGACGTCATCTACCTCAACAAGCTCTACGGACACCTGCAGGTGCGCAGCCCTTCGCGCATCGGAGGGAAAGCGCCGGCCTATTGCACCGCGGTGGGCAAGGTGCTGTTGGCCTTCGACCCCACAAGCGCCGAGGAAGTGTTACGCGGAGAACTGCCCGCCTGGACTCCGCACACCATCACCGACCCCGAGGTACTGCGACGGGAATTGTCCGTCATTCGCAAGGAGCATGTGGGCTACGACCGGGAGGAAATCCTCACGGGCTTGAACTGCATTGCCGCTCCGGTCATGGGGCCGGCCGGCAAACCCGTGGCCGCGTTGTCGATTTCCGGGCCCACCGGGAAATTCATCCCGGACTCGCAATCCGAGGTCCTACGCAAGGTCTGTTACGCCGCCTCGCGTGCCGTTGCGGCGGTCAGTGCACGGCAGCGCCAGCAGCTGCGCAACGCGCAAACAGCATAGTCACTCCCCTCTTCTCGGCACGGAGAACTCGGAACCGAGCAGCAAACGGTGCTCCCGACGCTCAGGAGGAGTGCGGCCCGCCGAATCGGCCACTCCGGCCTGAGGGATCGGCGACTTGAATATGTGTTGCGCATAACGTTCCGCCTGACGGAACAAAGTTTTGGTGTGCCCAATCACATCGGTCATGGTTGTGTCATCCCTGCAGTAATTCATCTTTTTTCGGAGACACAGTTGACCCAGTCCACGCATCCCGTTCACGCGCCGGCAGGCACCAGCAGCTCAGGCAAGGAATCCCGTCGCGCCTTGGTCTCCAGTTTTCTGGGGTCCACGGTTGAGTACTACGATTTTTTGCTTTACGGTTCGGCCGCCGGGCTGGTCTTCCCGTATCTTTTCTTCCCCGAAACCATGGACCCCGCGGTGGGCACCGCATTGTCCTTCGTGATTCTGTTGGCGGGCTACGTGGCCCGGCCGGTGGGCGGTGTGCTCTTTGGTCATTTTGGTGATCGTTTCGGTCGCAAAAACATCCTGTTCATCACGCTGATGATGATGGGATTGGTCTCTGTGACCATTGGTCTGATGCCCACCTTCGACACCATCGGGATGGCCGCGCCCATTCTCCTGGTCCTGTTGCGCGTCATCCAGGGACTGGCCGTGGGTGGAGAATGGGCCGGCGCCACATTGATGGCTGCCGAACACGTCGGGGAGAAGAACCGCGGGATAGCGGCATCCGTTGCCGTCTCCGGTGGACCGGCCGGCGCGGTGCTGGCCACGCTGATTCTCGGCCTCTTTGCCGGGTTGCCGCGCGATGAGTTCCTGATTTGGGGCTGGCGCGTGCCCTTCCTGCTCTCCGCCGTGCTGGTGATTATCGGGCTGTACATGCGCTACCGAGTGACCGAGTCTCCCGAATTCCTCAAGGCCCAAGCCGAGAACTCGGCGCCCACCGGAGCCCCGATCCTGCGTGTGCTGCGCGAATACCCGAAAGAAACCGTCCTGGGTATCCTGGGCATCGCGGGCCCGCTCTTCATGCAGGCCCTGATGGGAATCTTCATGGTTCCGCATGTGGTCTCCACCGGTGCCATGACTCAGCAGCAGGCTCTGATGATGCTGACGGCCTCGAACTTCCTGCACATCTTCACCATTCCATTCTTCGCCTGGCTCTCGGACCGCTTCGGCCGCCGCCCGGTGATGCTGGCCGGGGCAGTAATCTCGGTGACACTGGTATTCCCGATGTTTTCCCTGTTCAATTCGGGCAGCTTCTGGCTGATCGCGCTGGGCTTCATGGTCGGCAACCCGATCATCCAGGCTTCCATGTACGGTCCGGTCGGCGCATTCCTAGCCGAGAAATTCGACACCAACGCCCGCTATACCGGAGTCTCGCTGACCTACCAGGTCGGTTCGGTCCTGGGTGCGGGTACCGCACCACTGATGGCCCAGTGGCTGATCGCGCTGGACAACGGCGGTGGCACCAACAACATCGCGTGCTACTTCATTTTCCTGATCGCGATTGCCGCGGTCTGCGTGTTCCTTTCCAAGGAAACTCGAAAGCGCGTGTAGTCGCTGCGCCTTCGTTTGCCGTCGGTACCCGGTTCTCGCAACCGGGTACCGACCTGGTTAAGTCAGCGGACACATCCCACCGCTGATCTTGCTCAGCGTGACGGCGGATTCAAAAGTGCTGCGAACACCTCGCTGGCCCGCAGGACGGCTGCTTGGCCATCGCGTGCGAATTCCTCGGGGTCTTCGGTGAACGCAAAGCGGGTGATGGTTCCGGCCAGCAGCACCAAAGCGTGTTGCGCGTCGGGATCATTGGGCAATTCATCGGCCAGAAGCGCAGCCTGGTGTGGCTTCAGTCGTTCGATCAGTGCGGTAGCCACCAGTTGCTCGGCCGCCTGCACATGAACGTGGGTGCGCCGGCGCAGTTCGGGGAAGGCCCGCACCATTTCGCGGCGTCGTCTAAACCCCTCCCCGGCCTGAGTGCTGGTGTTCAGCACGGCCGCCAGAAGTTTGGCGGTACGCGGCAGCACTGGCAGTTTTGAGGAGAGGAATTCTGCCCACTCGACTTCTGGAAGCCAGGGGTCGCGGGTGCCCAGCACCGCGTCCTCCTTGGTGGGAAAGTAGTTGAAGAAGCTGCGCCGCGAGACACCGGCGGCGGCGGCGATGGCATCAATGGTGGTTGCCGGTAGGCCATTTTCGAGGACCAGCAGTACCGCCGACTCGTGAATCTGCCTCCAGTGGCGGTTCCGCCGGGCTTCCCGGACTCCCGAATTTTTCTCATCCATTCCTGAATTATGCACTAGTGCACGATTTTCTTCCATGATTCATCTGGCGTTTCTCTGCGGAACCACGGGGCATTAGCAAAAACCCGTGTATGAATCGTGCCGCCCAATGGAACAGCTACGTGCCTTCGTACCTTGTGTGAGATGGAATATAGACAAGCACAATCTTCTAGCCGTCAATCGAATGGAGCGCCAGGAATGCAACAAGCACTGATCGCCATGTCGCACTCTCCCCTGCTGGAGCACACCAATCCGCCCGAGGACGTCAAGGCGGCCGTCGAAGCCGCCTTTGACCACGTCCGCGCCTTCGCCAAGGAATTCAACCCGGATCTGGTCATCAACTTTGGCCCTGACCACTACAACGGTTTCTTCTACGACCTGATGCCCCCATTCTGCGTCGGCTACGAGGCCCTAGGCACCGGCGACTACGACTCCTGGTCAGGACCGATCAATGTCCCAACCAATGAGGCCGAAAAACTGGCCCAGTACATCATCGACCAGGACATCGACACCGCGATCTCCCGCAAGATGGAAGTTGACCACGGTGCAGTGCAGCCCATGGAAATCATCTTCGGCGGGCTGGACACCGTCCCGGTCATCCCGATCTTCGTGAACTCCGTGGCCCGCCCCTTCTCCAAGGTCTCCCGGGTGCGCAAGTTCGGCCAAGCCGTGGGCGAATACTTCAAGGATTCGGACAAGAAGGTCCTCTTCATCGGTTCCGGCGGCCTGTCACATGACCCGCCGGTCCCGCAGATCGCCACCGCCACCGAAGCCCAGCGAGCCCTGCTGACCAACGGCCGCAACCCCACCCCGGAGGCCCGGGCGGCCCGCCAAGCCAACACCATCAACACGGCCATCAAGTTCGCAGCCGGTGAGGCGGACATCATGGACCTGAACCCCGAATGGGACCGCGCCTTCCTCGAGGTTTGCAAGGCCGGAGACGTTAGCGCATTTGATGCCTACACAGCGGACGAGATGGATGCCGTGGCAGGTCACTCCTCGCACGAGGTCCGCACCTGGGTCGCCGCCTACTCGGCGCTGCGCGCCTGCGGCGAATACGAAGTCAACTACGAGTTCTACAAACCGATCAAGGAATACATTGCCGGCTTTGGCGTCACCACCGCGGTACTGAAGAAATGAGCGAAACCATCATGAGCACCCAACGCACACAACTCCTTGATTCCCTGGCCGCGGACCTACTCACGGCCACCGAGACCCTGAAGCCGATCGCCCCGCTGCGCGACCGCGTCGAAGCCATGGACGTTTCCGACGCCTACCGCATCCAGGACACGCAATTGCGCGCCCATGTAACCGCCGGACGTGTACTGGCCGGACGCAAGGTCGGGCTGACCTCACTCGCCATGCAGAAGCAGCTCGGTGTGGATTCCCCCGACTTTGGTTTCTTCTTCAGCGACATGGTGCACCACGAGGACGCGCAGATCGCCGCTTCCTCGTTCATCTCCCCCAAGGTTGAACCCGAATTCGGTTTTGTCCTCAAGGAAACGTTGTCCGGCCCGGGTGTGACCCGCGAACAGGCTGCGGCAGCCATCGGCGAGGTCTACGCGGCCATCGAGATCATCGACTCGCGCATCGCCAACTGGGACATCCGCCTGGTGGATACCGTGGCGGACAACGCCTCATGCGGCGCGATCGCCGTGGGAACCACGCCGCTGGATGTCAAGGTTGCGGATCTCGGCTCGGTTGAATGCTCGCTGCTCATTGATGGCGAAAAGCAATCCACGGGTATCGGCACCGACGTCATGGGTGATCCCGTGGCTCCCCTTGCGTGGCTAGCCAACGTGCTGGGCGAGCAGGGTGTGTCCCTCGAGGCCGGCCAACTCATTTTGCCTGGCTCCTTCACCGGTGCGCTGCCGGTGATCGCCGGACAGTCCGCCACCGCGGACTTCGGGTCCCTGGGCTCGCTGAGCATCAACTTCATCTAATCCCCCCCTCCCCCATTTTTCTTCGTTACCTGTCACTAAGGAAGTAACCAGCCATGGCAAAGAAAACAGCCGCAATTGTCGGCTCCGGCAACATCGGCACCGACTTGATGTTCAAGATCATGCGCCGTTCCACCAACGTCGAGGTCAAGTACATGATCGGCGTGGACCCCAAGTCTGACGGACTGGCCCGCGCCGCACGCCTCGGAATCACCACCTCCGCCGAGGGCGTGGATTGGCTGCTGGCCCAGGATGAACTCCCCGACTTCGTCTTTGAATGCACCAGTGCCAAGGCCCACGAGGCCAACGCCCCGAAGTACAAGGCCGCCGGCATCCACGCCATCGACCTGACCCCCGCCGCCGTGGGTCCGTACCTGGCACCGGTCGTGAACCTGGAAACGCTCACCGACACCATGAACGTGAACATGATTACCTGCGCCGGCCAGGCCACCACCCCGATCGTTGCGGCTGTCTCCTCCGTCGTCGAGGTCGAATACGCCGAAATCGTCGCGTCCATCGCCTCGAAGTCAGCAGGCCCGGGCACCCGCGCCAACGTGGACGAGTTCACCGAAACCACCGCCAAGGCCCTTGAGGTCGTGGGAGGCGCCAAGCGTGGCAAGGCCATCATCATCATCAACCCGGTGGAACCACCGATGATGATGCGCAATACGATTTACTGCATGATCCCGGCCGAGGCCGCAGCACCGGGCGCCACCCAGGACAAGATCCGCACGGCCATCGATGCAGCAGCCGCCTCCATCCGCGACTACGTCCCGGGGTACGCACTGCGCCTGGAGCCACAGTTTGATCAAGCCCGCGAAGACTGGGGCGGCTTCGGCCGCGTCGGCATCTGGGTGCAGGTGGCCGGTGCCGCCGACTACCTGCCCGAATATGCAGGCAACCTGGACATCATCACCGCAGCGGCCACCCGCACCGCGGATCTGCTCTCCGACAAAATCGACGCCGCGCGCACCACCGCGCTGGCCAACTAGTAAGAACGGGGAAGCACACCATGACTGCACCCATGAACACCACCTTTGACATCCGTCTGACCGACACCACCCTGCGCGACGGCTCGCACGCCATGAGCCACAAGTTCACCGAAGAACATGTCCGCTCCGTCGTCCGCGCGCTGGATGACTCCCGCGTTGAGGTCATCGAGGTCACCCACGGTGATGGCCTAGGCGGCTCCTCCTTCAACTACGGCTTCTCCAAAGTCCCGGAACTGGATTTGATCAAGGCAGCCGTTGACGAGGCCAAGGCCGCGAAGATCGCCGTGCTGATGCTCCCGGGCTTAGGCACCATCCACGATTTGAACCAGGCCTATGATGCCGGAGCATCCGTGGCCCGCATCGCCACCCACTGCACCGAGGCCGATGTCTCCATCCAGCACTTCCAGCACGCCCGCAAGCTGGGCATGGAAACCGTTGGCTTCCTAATGCTCTCCCACCGGGTCTCCCCGGCGGAACTGGCCGTCCAGGCACGCATCATGGCCGACGCCGGATGCCAGTGCGTCTACGTAGTCGACTCCGCCGGCGCCCTGATCCTTGACGATGTCTCGGATCGGGTCTCGGCTCTGGTCGCCGAGCTCGGTGACGACGCGCAGGTGGGCTTCCACGGCCACCAGAACATGAGCTTCGGCGTGGCCAACTCGGTGTTCGCCGTGCGTGCCGGTGCCAAGCAGATCGACGGCACCCTGATGGCGCTGGGCGCCGGTGCGGGCAACTCCCCCACCGAGGTCCTCGCCGCTGCGTTCGACCGCCTGGATATCAAGACCGGCGTTGACATTCAGGGCGTCATGGCCGCGGCCGAGGACGTGGTGAAGCCGTTCATCACCCGCATGCCGGTCATGGACCGTGCCTCCATCATGCAGGGCTACGCCGGGGTCTATTCCTCCTTCCTGATCCACGCCGAACGCGCGGCAGAGCGCTACGGTGTACCTGCCTACCGGATCCTCGAGGAAATCGGTAAGGCCGGATACGTTGGCGGCCAGGAAGACATGATCGTGGACGTCGCCGTGCAGCTGGCCGCAGCCCGCTAAACGCACCCGACACACAGCTCCGCCCCGCGCATTGCCATCACTGGTGGCATCGCGCGGGGCGGAGCTGTTTTATTGCCCGGATGTTCTCCGGTGTTTTATCCTTCCTCCACGAGCTCGGGCTCATTCAGTGTCTTGGGGTTAGCTCACGGGGTCCAGGTGCGCGATCCCGGCCGCCGAAAGACGAATGACATTGGCCGTGGACAGGTCGTAGAACAGCCCGACCAGGCTCAGCGAACCGTCGGTGATGCGCTGCTTCAGGCGCGGGTGTCCGGCGAGAATCTCGAGCTGCACCGCCACGTTAACCAGCGCCAGCTGGTCGACCTCGCAATAGCCGGCCGCGGCGGCGTCCAGAAGCACCGGGTGATCGGTTGCCAGCGCCAACCGGCTCTCGCGCATCCCATCAAGCCACTGGTTGACGGGGCGTCCGTCGGTCCGCTCCGCGGCAGGATCGCTGGCCAGCAGTTCAACCATGGCCCCGCAATTCGAGTGTCCACAGACGGTGATGGTGCTGACGTTGAGCTTCTCGACGGCGAATTCCAGAGCGGCCTCGAAGGACAGATCGTTTCCGGAGCGGTCCACCGAGTTGCCCACATTGCGTACGGTGAGCAGGTCCCCGGGGCCGCTGGAGGTGATGACGTTGGGGACAACTCGGGAATCAACACAGGTCAGGAACAAGGTGGTGGGATCCTGCCCCTGGGCCAACAGGTTCGTATCGTGGCGCATCAATGCCGCGTTGCGCTGGTGGTAGTTTCGCACACCGCGTAGAACCGGCAGGGTCTCGGGAGTCGAGCCCTCGCTGGCTACCGCGGCATGCTGCCACCGCCTCCACGGAGCGAGTCCGCTGCTCAGTGCCGAGCGGGCGATCCCACGTTTGGGGGCGCCATCCGTGGCGTCGCCCAGCCGGATCGTCCCGTGGTCCTCGACGCTGACGGTGCCGCCGGTGGCCTCGTGCTGCGCGCGCCAGGCGTCAATGGATTCGAAGACCGACAGGTCAATGAAGTCAGCCTCGATGTTGATGGTGGCGTGGGCACCGGAGGGAATTGAATACAGGGTGCGATTCAGCCGCGGAAGGGTCAGGAAGCTGCAGGAGCCCTCGATGCCAACCCGCCATGCCGGACGACCGTCCCGGTCCGGACTCCGCTCGGCATGGATGGAGCTGCGCACCACTCGGAATAAGACCAGCGCCATGGCCAGCCCCAGTCCGACGAGCACTCCCTCCAAGAGGTTCGCAAAGACCACCAGCGTGAGCGTCACGGTGTAGATCAGGAAGTCGCCGGTGCGCAGCGCGGTCTTGATGTGCGCGAACTTCACCAATTGCACCCCGATGATGACCAGCAAGCCTGCGAGTACTGACTGCGGGATCATCATGATCACCGGGGCCAGGAAAACGGAGAAGAGCAGGATCCATACGCCGTGCAGGATGGTCGAGGAGCGGGTGCGTGCGCCAGCCTCCACGTTCGTGGCGCTGCGGACGATCACGCCGGTGACGGGTAGGCCGCCCAGCATGCCGGAGGCGACATTGGCGGTGCCCTGACCGATGAGTTCACGGTTGAAGTTGGTGCGCGGGCCGGACTGCATCTTGTCAACGGCCACCGCGGAGAGCAGCGATTCGACGCTGGCTATCAGGGCCACCGTCACAACGCCGATCCCCACCGCGCCCCAGCCGCCCTCAGGTAGGACCGGCGCGCTCACGGCCTCTAGCAGTGAGCCGTCTAGCGCGATGCGTTCCACCGAGTCACCAAAGGCCAGGGAAAGGAGGGTCGCCAGGACAACGGCGGCGAGCTGGCCGGGGATCTGCTGTATACGCTGCGGGAGCTTTTTCCACACGAGCAGGACGGCGATGACGCTCAGGCCCAAAATCAGTGCCTGCAGATTCAGCGCGGCGAGGCTCGCGGGGATGGAGACGATGTTGCCGAACGCATTGGCTCCGGGCGCGGAGCCCAGGACCACGTGGAGCTGCTGCAGCACGATGGTGATACCGATGCCCGCGAGCATGGCATGGACAACGACCGGAGAGATGGCAAGTGCTGCACGGCCGACCCGGCCGATGCCCAGCAAGATTTGGAGCAGACCTGCGGCCGCGGTGATCGCACAGGTGGCTTGCCAGCCGAACTGATCTATCAGCCCGGCAACGATGACCGTCAGGCCCGCGGCGGGGCCACTGACTTGAAGCGGCGATCCGCCGAGGCTGCCGGCGACGATGCCACCCACAGCAGCGGCGATGAGTCCGGCCAGGACCGGGGCTCCTGAGGCAACGGCGATACCTAGGGAAAGGGGAAGCGCCACGAGGAAGACGACGATCGAGGCGGGGACGTCGCGTCTCAGGTTTAATCGGGAAGGAAACGGAATTCGGCGGGTCGACGTGGCGGGCTGATTCTCTGGAGCACGTATTTCCATAGCAGTCCTTCTGTCGGTGGTCGTGGTGGCACAGGGACAGTTCGGCGTCGCAGACGTCGGTCGAGGTGACGAGCCGGTGGTTGAACTAACCAGCGGCCGGTAAACTCTGCGACGATGACCTCAGCGTAGGTATCGAATATTTCGATAATGTTTCATTGACCTGTGTATATGTGAAACTCGCTGTTGGACCAAGTCCTCTTTCCGCGCCGTAGCGAACCGGCCAGTGCAAGCACCTTCATCCGAACTAAGCTCTCCACGATGGCCTCGTCGAGACGCCGGCCGGTGCACCGATCGCGCCCATTAACATCGCGGCGCAGCTGGCCAATCCCCGCTCAGCGAACCGTTCACACAGCGAAGAAGCCACTATCAAGGCAGCGGGACCGGTCCCTCGGCTGCGGGTTGTCGCATCACCTCCGGCCTCACCCCCTACCGCCCGCGCCAGACCCCCGCACACACACTCTTCGCTGTGGCACGCATAGGACAGAGTCCTCTCACAGACTCACCTCCTGGGCCACGCCGCGGCCGAATATTCGGCCGTCACAATTCGAAACGTGGTCGCTCCACATGCATCCAGATCCATCGGAAAAACACTCACCAGGCTTGCAGCCGTCGCCCACGCCCAAAACCCCAACGACCCGCTGGCCTGCCTGGAGTGAATCTGGTGATAGAGACAGTGGGTGAGGCAACTTGGGCGCATTTGCTTCGCTGCCTGCGACCGGGCGGAACCATCGTGATCGCCGGAACCACCCCCGGCACCGGCCCGGAGGAGGACATGGGCCGCATTTTCTACCAGCAGCTGCACGTCTTGGGGTCCACCGGATCCACCCGCCACGAAATGGTCGCGATGCTGCGCATGTTATCCATGAGGGCTTCGCTGCCTTGATGGCCGGCGAAACGAACGGCAAAATCGTCATTACCGTCGCCTGAGCGCGTCTCTGTGCCATGATCAAGAACGTGAACGAGCCAACAATCGCGTCGACCCCAGTAGCCTCACGCACCTCCGGATCCCAAACCCTGGCCCGCGGCCTTGAGGTATTGCGTCTGGTGGCGAGCACCCCCGCCGGGGTGGGTATCAACGAGGTCGCCGAGCACGCGGGCATCCATCGCACCGGAGCCTACCGGTTACTGAACACACTCTGCGATGCGCAGCTGCTGCACCGCGGGGCAGATGGCCGCTATCGCGGCGCCGCGGGTCTGCTTTCCCTTTCGGCCTCCGCCTACCATTCGCTGCTGGCCGCGGCCGAGCCGTTGTTGCGGCGCTACGCCGATGAGTTGGGCGCAACGCTCGCGTTGATCGTGCGCGAGGGCAACGAAGCCATCGCCTTGCGAGTCATGGCGCCAACCTCTGGCGTTTACCACGTCTCCTTTACCGAGGCGTCCCGGCACCCGTTGGGGTTGGGTGCCGCTGGGCATGCGGTACTGGCCAGCGAACCGGCACACCCCGGTGAGGATCCGCGGGTCAGCTCGGCCCGCACCAACGGTTACGCGCAGACCTTTGGCGAGGTGGAACCTGACATGCACGGCCTGGCCGTCCCGTTAAATCGCGACATCTGCCAGGTCTCCGCCTGCCTGAACTTGATTACCGTTCGCAGCGAACAGGCCACCTCGGCGATTGATGTCCTGCAGCGTGCTGCCCGGGAGCTGGAGTCGGCGCTGAGGTAATTCACCCTCGTGTGCCAAACAATGGCACACGAGCTTTGACCTGGGTCACAATAGCTGGTGAACTAGGTCAAAGACTTGTGCACATAACGCAGTATTTGTGCACTATTTGCACAGATAAGGTGAATGTGGCTATGAACAGCAATACGGACAGTGAAGTCCTCATCATCGGAGCCGGCCCCGCCGGACTGATGCTCGCAAACATCCTGGGCATGTATGGCCGCAGTGTCACGGTGCTCGAAGCTCGCGACGAGCTCATCGATTACCCGCGCGGCGTGGGCCTTGATGACGAGTCGCTGCGCACCATCCAGACCGTTGGTTTGGTTGATACCGTCCTGCCACACACCGCCCCGCAGCACATCATGCGCCTGGTTAACGGCTCGGGCAAGACCATCATGATCAACAACCCGCAGACCCAGGAATTCGGCTGGGACCGCAAGCACGCCTTCATCCAGCCAGAGGTCGACAAGGCGCTGTATGAAGGTCTGGCCCAGTACTCAAGCATCAACGTGCACTTCGGCCACCTGGTGGAAGACGTCATCGAGGACGCCTCCGGCGTCACCGCCATCGCCCGCATCACCAACGCCGACGGCACCGAATCCGAGGCTCGTTTTTCGGCGCAATATCTGGTGGGCTGCGAGGGCGGCAAGTCCCCGACCCGCAAGCGCATGGGCGTGAGCTTTGAGGGTGACTCCCCCTCCACCCGCTGGCTGGTCGTTGATGTTGATAACGACCCGTTGGGCACCCCGAACGTCTTTCTGGGCGCCGACCCCAAGCGCCCCTATGTCTCCATCGGCCTGCCCCACGCGGTCCGCCGCTGGGAGTTCATGCTGCACGACGGTGAGGACGAATCGGTAGTCACCTCGGAGGCTTGGGTCGCCGAGATGCTCAAGGACCACGTTCCTGACCCACATAATCTCTCCTACATCCGCCGCCGCGTCTTCACCCACCACGGTCGCGTGGCAGGTTCCTTCCGCAAGGGCCGCCAGCTGATTGCCGGGGATGCCGCGCACCTGATGCCGGTATGGATGGGCCAGGGCTGGAACTCGGGAATGCGCGACGCCACCAACCTGGGCTGGAAGCTCACCAGCGTGCTGACCGGCACCGCCGATGAGGAAATCCTTGATACCTTCACCTCCGAGCGCAAGGACCACGCCAAGGCGATGGTCGATTTGTCCATGACCCTGGGATCGGTCATCAAGCTCACCAACCCGTTTGCAGTAGCGGCCCGGGATGCCGCCTCCTCGGTACTCAACCTCTTCCCCTCGGCCAAGAGCTACTTCTCCGATATGCGCTTCAAGCCGATGCCGCGCTACACCTCCGGTGTTCTGGCCGATCCCACCACACAGACCTCGGGCAGCGCCGCGGCCAAGCTCACCAGCAAGTTGATTCCGGTACTCACTGCCAACAACAAGGTCTCCCCCGTTGGTGTGCAGTTCCCCCAGCCGCGAGTGAACTCGGTTCACGGCGAAAATCAGCGACTTGATGATGTCATTGGTAACTGGTGGACGGTGCTGGTCTGGGGCAATGACCCCAAGGATGTATTGCCCGCACACTCCATCAAGGCACTGGAGGCACTCGGCGCCAAGCTGGTGGCCATTGTTCCGGAAACCCAGCGAGCCTGGGCCACGGAACACATGGACAAGGATGTTTTGGTCCTTGGAGATCACACCGGCGCGTTCAAGAAGTGGTTCAACGAGCGCCCCACACAGATGATCTTCCTGCGCCCGGACCGCTTCGTGGCCGGGGCCTGCCTACACCAGCACGGTCCTGCCACGCTGGCGGCCATCCTCGACTCCATGGGTAGCGCAACCGACCATTCTCGGGCCAAGCCGCAGGACTCGGCCCTGGCATTGTAGTTTCGCCGCGCAAACAAACAACAACGACAGGCACGGTCCCTGCACCCGGTCAAGCGGATGCACGGACCGTGCCTGCTTGTACCCCGCATTGCCTGCCCTGCGTGCGGAACCTACCCCGCTGCGCCTGGGCTGGTGGCAGCATGGGCAAGGGTCGGCCGGTCATCGAACACCGGGGCCAGTTTCCGGCCTGCCGCGTGCAGGATCCGCTGTGTCGTTTCCTGCTCCGCCGCCGCGACGGCTGCCGCCGGAGGTCCGGGCACCCAGGTCCACCGGTTCCGCTCCGCCAGCTCGCGCAGGTTGGCCCGGTTCCGCTTGTGAAGGGCGGTGGGCTCGGCCGGGAAGCCTCCGAGCACCAATACGCCGTCGGCAAAGCCACGTGAGACCGCTGCTTCCAGGGTCAGCGCCGTGTGGTTCAACGTGCCCAGATCCGGACGGGTGACCACCACCAAACGCGCACCAAGCGCGCTGGCCATCTCGGCAATGGTTTCCCCCGCAAGCGTCAGCGACACCAACAGGCCGCCAGCACCCTCGACGATGACGACCCCGTGCTCCAGAGCAAGTTCCCGCACGCGCCGCACGTGGTCCGCCATGGTGGGCAATGACTCGGCTGCGGCAAAACCACCTGCATGCAGGGCGGCGTCCACCGGCGCCATGGGATCGGCCAGCCGTGCGCCTTCCTCCAGACTCAGTGCCGGCGGGTTGCCGAGCCAGTGACCGATCGAGTGCACATCCCCTCCGTGCCCTGGTTCCACACCGGTTTGGGTCGGTTTGTAGATGGCAACCCGCGCCCCGGTATCCAAGGCACAAGCCGCCAGGGCTGCAGTGACAACCGTCTTACCGACGTCGGTGTCGGTCCCGGTGACCACGATGATCATGCCGCTGCCCCCGCCACGGCCAGGGAAGTCCACACCGTCCGGGGTGCCTGGAATGACAAGAGATGCATCCAGTCGGGTTCCTCACCGGCCGGCTCGAGGCCCGGCAATGCCCGCGCCGCGGCACGCAGCACCACCTCGGTTTCCATCCGTGCCAGCCCCGCGCCCAGGCAGCGGTGAATCCCGAAACCGAAGGCCAGCGAGTCGTCCCCCGCCTCCCCCAGGACCCCGCCGGAGAGCATGAGCACCAATTGCTCCCCTTTGGCAAAGTGTTCCCCGTCCAGCTCGATGTCAGCGGCGACCTCGCGGCGCCAGGTCGGTACCGAGGAGGCCTGCGCCAGCACCTGTCCCACCAGATCCGCCGCGGATTCTGCTTCGGTGCACTGGGCCCAGCGGCCCTCGTGCAGGGCGGTTCGCAGCGCGGTCGCGATGAGCATGGCGGTGGTTTCCTGCCCGGCAATGGTCAGGAAGTAGCCCAGCGAGCGGATCCTCGCCGAGTCGACCCCGCAGTGGTGCAACGCGGCATAGAGGTTCGAATCGTCGCGGGCCACGGCCTCGGCCACTGAGGTGTCGAGCCAGGCATGGAATTGCGCGGCGCTTGCAGCAAGTTCTACCTGGCGTTGTGCGCCGGGCCAACCCCAGAAGAGTTCCAGCGAGTCCTGGCTCCAACGCTTCAGCTCTTCGGCGGGCGGAATCGGGACCCCGGTGAGCCGCTGCATGACCTCCGGCGGGATCACTGCTGCCAGATGGTGTGCCAGATCGAGGTGTTCGCCGCTGCGGTATTGCTCCGCAAGCTCTGCGCAGATCCCTTCCACCCGCTCCTTGATGACCCTGGCCTGCGCTGCCACCTTCGCGGGGCTGAAGAACCTGGCCACCACCCGGCGCACCGCCAGGTGCTCGGATCCACTGGCGCTTGCAAGCACCGGCGGAAGGGAGAATCTTTGGGCGGCCAGGATGCGCAGGGCAGCAGGTTCCAGATCGATGGCGGTGTCCAGGGCGTTGGCCGGGGTGAAGTCCTCGGGGCGCAGCAGGATCCGGCGCACCAAGCTGGGATCCTCAATGCTGCGGTAGCGGCGGTTGATCTGTTCAGGGTAGGCATCGGGCAGCGTTCCGGCCAGCGGCGCCAGCTCGGCGAGCCGCGAGCGCGTGGCGGCAACAGGACAACTCATGATTCTTCCTCCAGGATTATCCGGGCAATGGTGTGCAGGGCGGCCAGCAGGGCCCCGGGTTCGTGGTCGGCGTGCGCGGTGATCCGCAACCGCGACACCCCGTCGGGCACGCTCGGCGGCCGGAAACAGGCAACGGCAACGCCGCGGGCACGCAGGGATGCGGCTGCCCGTACTGCCGAGGCTGCGTCCGGCATCATGACCGAATGCACCGCGCCCGCCCCTTGTTCGATGCGCGGGCGCAGCCGCGGATCGGCGGCCAGTGTGTCGTGGACCAGTCTCGCGTTGCGCCCGAGTCTGGACAGGCGCTCGGCGTCGGCCAGTTCCAGCGCCGCGATCGCGGCTCCCGCGGCGGCCGGGGCCAACGCGGTGTCGAAGAGGAAGGTGCGTGAGGTGTTGACCAGGTGCTCGCGCAGCGCGCGAGCCTGCCCGCCGCCCAGCAACACGGCACCGCCCTGGGCACCCAGGGCCTTAGAGAGCGTGGCGGTGGCCAACACATGGGAGCAATCGGTGAGCCCTGCAGCGCGCACCGCCGAGCCTTGTGCCGTTGCAGCCAGCGAGTGGGCCTCGTCGATGACCAGCAATGCCTGGTGTCTGGCGCAAAGTTCGGCTGCGGCGGCCAGCGGGGCGGCATCCCCCAGGACCGAATAGACCGATTCGAGGACCACTGCCACGCGCGGGGCGCCGGTGGCGGAGTCACGGTTTTCCTCCAGCAGGCGTTCAAGATCCGCGAGGTCGTTGTGCACGGCCGTGGCCACCCTGGCGCCGGAAAGTCGGGCGCCGTCGATCAGGCTGGCGTGCGCGTGGGCGTCGAGGATAAAGAGGCTGCCCGGTCCGCCGAGTGCCTGCAGCAGACCCAGGTTCGCGGTGTACCCGCTCGAATAGACCAGCGCCGCGGGCCTGCCGGTGTAGCGGCACAGAGCGGCCTCGAGCTCGCGATGCACCGACAGGGTTCCGGTGGCCACGCGGCTGGCCGCGGCCCCTGCCCCGTAGCGGTGCAGGGCGTCAGCGGCTGCGGCACGCACCCCCGGGTGGCCGCTGAGCCCGAGGTAGTCGTTTGAGGCCAGGTCCATGAGCAGGTCGCGGGAGCTCTCCACGCGGTGCAGCCCACGGGCGGCCCGCACCCGGGCCCGGTCCCCCAGCCACCGGTCCCACGGCGACGTCGGTGCTGCCGGTGCCGTTTCCGCGGCAAAACTCTGGTTAGTCTCCATGGACTTGACCCACCGCCGCAACCAGGGCGGCCCCCAGGACCGACAGGTCCCCGGCGCTGGCGATGTAGGGCGGCATGACATAGACCAGGTCGCGGAAGGGCCGCACCCAGGCCCCGCGGCGTACCGCGGCTTGGCTCAGCTCGGCCACGCGCACGGGTTCGGACAGCTGGATGACGCCGACGCCACCGAGTACGCGAACCTCCTTCACGCACGACAGAGCACGGGCCGGGGCCAGCGCTTCGCGCAGCCCGGATTCTAGCGCCGAAACCTGGACGCGCCAGGGAGCGGAGGAAGAGCGAGGGTCACCGCCACCGGTGAGCAGCTCCAACGATGCATTGGCCACGGCGCAGGCCAGCGGATTGCCCATAAAGGTGGGCCCGTGCAGCAATGCCTCGCCTGCATCTCCCAGCGCTCCGGCCACCTCGGCGGTGCACAGCATGGCCGCCAGGGAAAGGTAGCCGCCGGTCAACGCCTTGCCCACGCACATAATGTCGGGTTGAACCTGCGCCCATTCGGTGGCAAAGAGCGTGCCCGTGCGCCCGAACCCGGTGGCGATCTCGTCAACGATCAGCAGCAGGTCGTGTTCGTCGGCGATCTCGCGCAGGATGCGCAGCGCGCGTGGCGCGTAGACGTACATGCCTCCGGCACCCTGCAGGATGGGTTCGCAGATGATGCCCGCCAGTTCCGGCGCGTGGGTGGCGGCCATGTTTCTGGCCGCCGCTTCCCACGCGGCCAGCTCCGTCGCGTCGGACTCCCACTGTCCCTCGGCGGTGAGCCGGGCTGCCGGAGGGCGTGGCAGGAAAACCTGTTCGCGGCCCAGCGGCGCAAAGGCGGCGTGCATGCCGTCTACCGGATCGCACACGCCCATCGCCGCAAAGGTGTCCCCGTGGTAGCCGCCGCGCAGGGCCAAAAAGCGCTGCCGAGTGCCGTGCCCGCGGGCGTGCTGGTACTGCAGAGCGAGCTTGAGCGCCACCTCCACGGAGATCGAACCGGAGTCGGCCAGGAACACGTGTTGCAGGTCCCCGGGCGCCATGGCCACGAGACGTTCTGCCAGTTCCACCGCCGGGGAATGCGTCAGCCCGCCGAACATGACGTGGCTAAACGTGTCGATCTGCTCGTGTGCTGCGGCATCCAGTACCGGGTGGCGGTACCCGTGCACCATTGACCACCAGGAGGACATTCCGTCGATGACCTCGTGGGTGCCCGCTTCATCGGTCAGCGAGAGCCTGACACCCCGGGCCGCTGCCACCGCATAGTGCGCCCCGGCATCCAGGGTTGCGTAGGGGTGCCAGAGCAGCCCGGAGTCCCGGGTGAGCAGGCTGAGGGGTGGGGAACTCACGCGTTGGGGCTTTCAGGGGTGCCGGCGCCGCGGCGGCGCAGCACCGGTTCGCCGTGTCCGCCGGCCGGGCCGCAGCCCTGGGTGGCGCTGCCGCACGCACTGCCGCAGCCGCTGCCGCACCCCGGGGCCTCGGGCTGTGCCGGGGCCTCATCGGCCCGGTGCCGCAGCCGCGCCGCCAGCTGGGCGGGGTCGATGTCCTCCCGGCCCAGCACCACGTAGCCGGCATCCGAAATCATTTCCAGGTCCCGCCGCGCGTCTTGGCCCTCACTAGTGAGGTAATCGCCAAGGAACAGCGAATTGGCCACAGCCAGTGCCGTGGACTGCAGGGATCTCAGGTGTATTTCCCGTCCGGCGGCCATACGCAGTTCGGTGGCCGGGCATGCCAGGCGAACTAAGGCAAGGATGCGCAGGCACGCCATCGGGGTCAGGTTCCATGTTCCGGCCAGCGGGGTCCCGTCGAAGGGCATCAGGAAGTTCACGGGGATCGAGTCGGCGTCCAGGTCACGGAGTGCGAAGACCGCCTCCACGAGCTGTTCGAGGCTTTCGCCCATTCCCACAATGAGTCCCGAGCACGGGGAAAGCCCGGCATCCTTGGCCTGCCCGACGGTGTCCACGCGCTCGGCGAAGGTGTGGGTCGAGCAGATCTCCGGGTAGAGCGACTCGGCGGTGTTCAGGTTGTGGTTGTAGGCATCGACTCCGGCGGCCTTGAGCCGGTCGGCCTGTCCGTCTTTGAGTATCCCTAAGCAGGCGCAAACTTCAATCTGCGGGTTCTC
This sequence comes from Paeniglutamicibacter terrestris, assembly GCF_012271785.1. Lineage (GTDB taxonomy): Bacteria > Actinomycetota > Actinomycetes > Actinomycetales > Micrococcaceae > Paeniglutamicibacter > Paeniglutamicibacter terrestris. The sequence goes on from NZ_JAAWVT010000001.1 coordinate 536,351, forward strand.
GTCCTTGAGCTGCTCGACCATTGTCGCCACCCGGTCCACGTCCCGATCTGTGGGCCCCTTGCCGGAAGCGACCATGCAGACGCGCGATGCTCCGCCGGCGACTCCCAGCCCCGCTTGACGCACAGCTTCCTCTGGTTTCAGCCAGGTATATTTCAGGATCTCGGCCTTGGATCCCAGTCGCTGGGAGCAGTACGTGCAGTCCTCGGGGCAGAGACCCGATTTCAGGTTAACCAGATAGTTGACCTTGACGGAGTTGCCGAAGTGCTTGCGGCGCAGCGTTCCGGCCGCAGCGATCAGTGCAAAGGTTGCTTCGTCCGGAGTGCCAAGGACCGCGAGGGCCTCGGTGGCGGTGAGACGGTGCCCAGCGGACACCCGTGCTGCGAGTTCGGTGGCATCGAGCACTCCCTGCCCGCCAATTCGATCGGATTCCTGGTCGCGGTCAATGGTGTTCGTGTTTGCCTTGCTCGTGGTCATGGAGATCGATGGCCTTCCGGTGTGGCACGGTGCCCGGCACCCCACAACGAGGAACTGAACACTGTTCAATAGTTTCTGGAATCACCGTACACCCATTCATTGAACACCGTTCAATGAAGTCCCTGTCGTGACGCCACACCCACCGGCATACATACCGACTCGTTCCGAGGTCGAGCCAAATCCACCGGGTTAAAAAAAGATGCCGCCGTCCCACACCCCTCTATCTGGGGTGTGGGACGGCGGCATCATTGCGCCGCGGAGCGCAGACGCTCCTAGACGACAGGGGTTTCAGGGTAGAGCAGCAGCTCCCCGTCCTTGACCTCAATCTTGTGGGTGCGCGCAGCCAATGTGGCCGGCAGGCAGAGCACCTCGCCGGACTTCAGGCAGAACTTGGCGGCGTGAACCGGGCATTCAACCTCTGTACCTTCGATCCAGCCATCCGCCAGTGACGCAGTCTCGTGGGTGCACTCGTCATTGATGGCATAGAAATTGCCGTCTTCCGCGTGGAATACCGCAATGTCTTCCTTCGTCCCGTTCTCCTCGGACGGAATGACGATGGCTTCGCCTTCGTCGATGCTGTCGACGGAACCGATGTTGATTGCCTCGCTCATGAGGGTGCCTCCTGGGGGTTTCACCGCCACAACGCCATGGGCATTGGAGCTGAAAGATGAGAATCGTGTGTTTCTATCATCGCGCGCTTTCGACTCCGGACCCAACCAGCAAACCGCCAAAGACCTGCCCGATCCACGGACCATCCGCAAATGGAACGCGGCCGAGGCTATAAAGATGATCAATTAGCGAGCGAATACTATTTACAAATCGCAGCATTCAACCACCCCGATTGAGCCGTAGATCACTCAAAAATCGACCCAATATTGAATTTCTACCTGACGCGAATTTCGTGAAGCTTCAACTGCTATTTTGATGCAAATTGGCGGGACTCAATGAGCCAAGACAGTGTCGAGTAAGAGCGGGCGAACGTCCAAAAATTGGCGTGTTCACGCGACGGGATGTTAGCGTGGAGGGCTCAGCTCTCTTCTGTTTGCGCGAGGCCTGCCAGCCAAATGCAACGGTCAAGTGAAAAGAATGAATAAATCGTATTGTCGGATACCCCGTGCAATACGTGGATGGAATGACGCATGAATTCAACAATAGGACCGCCTTCATCGGCCCTACGTGTCACCAATGCCTTTAAGATATTTGGGCGCAAACCACAGGAAGCATTGAAGGCATTAAAGGACGGTAAATCACGCAAAGATGTCGCCGCGCTGGGCACCGCGGCCGTCATTGATGCCTCCTTTGAGGTCAAGCCGGGCGAGATCTTCGTTGTTATGGGATTGTCCGGTTCAGGCAAATCGACTTTGATCCGTATGCTCAACGGTTTACTGCCCATGACCAGTGGCTCGGTTCACGTTGGCGACACCGACATCAGCAAGATCTCCGGCAAGCGCCTGCGTCAGGTGCGGCAAAAGAGCGTTTCGATGGTCTTCCAGCACTTCGCCCTCCTACCGCACCGCACGGTGCTGGAGAATGCTGCCTACGCACTCGAGATCCAGGGCGTAGACAAAAAGAAGCGCACCGCGCAGGCCACCAAAATGCTTGAAACCGTCGGACTGACCGGTTGGGGCGACAAGTACCCCGGACAGCTCTCCGGCGGTATGCAGCAGCGCGTCGGGTTGGCCCGGGCATTGTGCTCGGAAACCGACATCCTGCTGATGGACGAGGCTTTCTCCGCGCTTGACCCATTGATCCGCCGCGACATGCAGGAGCAGCTCGCCTCCCTGCAAGCGGATCTGGGCAAGACGATCATTTTCATCACGCACGATTTGAACGAGGCAATGTTCCTTGGGGACCGCATCGCGGTGATGCGCGACGGTGAAATCGTTCAAATCGGGACGCCCGATGAAATCCTCACGAACCCTGCCAATGAGTATGTGGCATCCTTCGTTCGCGATGTGGACCGCACTCGCGTACTGACGGCCGGAAGCGTCATGGAGAACCCGCGTGCCGTGGTCAGCATTAATGGCGGCGCACGCGCGGCCCTGTTGACCATGCGCGAACAGCAGACCTCCGGCTCCTTCGTCATCGACCGCAATCGCAACTTCCGCGGAATCGTCACCGACCGTGAGGTCATGGCACTGATTGACCGGGGCGACTCGGACCTGACGGAAATTCTGACACGCGCCGACGACGCGGTTTCCTCAGAAACTGCGCTGAACGACCTCTTTGGCCGGTCCGTGGAAAGCAATACTCCCCTGCCCGTCGTCGATGAGAAGGGCCGACTGGTCGGCGCGGTTGCACGCGCAACCCTGCTGGCAGCCCTGGGCAATGTCCCCTCAACGACCGACGCCATCCAGATCGTAGAACCCGGACAGAGTGCGGGAAACAACGACGGCAGCCAACAACCGGCAATTTTCGCCCCAGACCCATCGGGTGAAAAGGGAGGCCTTCTCTAATGGCTAACGACTTATTTAGGATTCCCGTCGGTAAGTGGGCCGAAAGCGGCCTGGACTGGGTCATCGAAAACCTCGGTGCCTTCTTCGACGGTGTTAAAGCCTTCTTTTCCCAGTTCTACGCAGGACTCGACTGGGTCCTGACGACCCCTCCATTCTGGGCCGTCATCGTCGTCCTGGCCGCTCTGGCTTTCTGGCTCAAGGGCTGGAAGCTAGCGCTGGGCAGCACCATCGGGTTCCTGGTGATTTACGGCATGAACCAGTGGGAAAACGCCATGCACACCTTGGCCTTGGTGCTCGTAGCATCCATGGTCGCTGTCATCATCTCCGTACCTTTGGGTATTGCCGCAGCTAAATCCAGTGCCGTCTCCAGGGTCGTCAAACCAGTCATGGACTTCCTGCAGACCATGCCGGCGTTCGTCTACCTGATTCCGGCATTGTTGCTGCTGGGTGTTGGCCCGGTCCCGGGCATCGTGGCCACGATCATCTTTGCTCTGGCCCCGGGCGCCCGCTTCACCGAGCTGGGCATCCGCTCCGTGGATAGCGAAGTGGTAGAGGCAGGGCAAGCATTCGGTGCCTCGCCGATGCGCATCCTGCGTCAGATTCAGATCCCTCTGGCCATGCCCACCATCATGGCCGGCATCAACCAGATCATCATGCTTTCACTCTCCATGGTTGTTATCGCCGGCATGGTCGGCGGCGGGGGCCTTGGCGGTGCCGTCTACGCGGCTCTGACTGGCCTGAACACCCCGCTGGGCGTGGAATCAGGTCTCTCCGTCGTCATCCTGGCGATCTTCCTTGATCGCGTCACCGCTTCGCTGAGCAAGGTCAAGCAGCACTCCGCAGCGTAACCATTCCCCCATTAGCGGCCCTGCAACATGGGGCCGTCGAGAAAGGCACGAACCATGAGGAAAAAACTCGCATCTCTAATCGCCGTGGCAGCAGCCTCGACGCTGGCACTGACCGCGTGCGGTTCCGGCGGCGGCGCTGCCGCCGGTCCGGACAACGGTGATAAGCAGGATGTCACCATCGGCGTCTTCGCCGGCTGGGACGAGGGCCTTGCCGTGTCCCACCTGTGGGAGCGCATTTTGGAAAAGAAGGGCTACGACGTGACGCTCACCAGCGCAGACGTCGCACCGGTCTTCTCTGGGCTCTCCACCGGAGATTTCGACATGGCCATGGATGTCTGGCTTCCGGACACCCACGCCAAGCCGATGAAAACCTACGGTGACAAGATCGTCAAGCTGGGAACGTGGAACGAGAACGCCAAGCTGACCGTCGCTGTTAATAAGGACGCCGACATCGATTCTTTGGACGAGCTTGCCGAGAAGGCAGACATGTTCGGGAACCGCATTGTGGGTATCGACCCGGGTGCGGGCCTGACCACGGCCATGAACGAACGTGCCATCCCACAATACGGGTTGGAGAAAATGGACTTCGTGACCTCGTCCACCCCGGCCATGCTGACCGAGTTGAAGAAGGCAGACACCGCCGGGGACAACATCCTGGTGACCCTGTGGCGTCCGCACTGGGCCTACGACGCGTTTAACATCAAGGACCTCAAGGATCCCAAGGGCGCATTGGGCGCTGCCGAGAGCCTGAATACCTTCGGTAGCTCGACGTTCAAGGAAGACTTCCCCGCCCTCACCGGTTGGATGAACGATTTCGAGATGGACGAGAAGCACCTCTTCTCCTTGGAGAACGCCATGTTCGGCGCCGAGGAAACTCAGGACTACGAGCCGATCGTTGACCAGTGGATCTCCGAGAACCAAGAATGGGTCGATTCGCTCACCGCAGCGAAGTAATCGAACACCATTTATCAAACGGCCCGAGGGTTTTGAGGGTCACCGGCACATCGTGCGGTGTCCTTCGAAATACCCGGGCCGTTTTTGTGCCCGGCGCCCAGCGATCCCGTCAATGGGTTGCCCACATCTCAGGTCTTCGCCCAGCGCCCGAGCGTTGCCGGTGACAGCAACTAGATGGCATGCCTGCGCGGCGAATGGCTGTGAGTGCTGCCCGGTGTCAGAACCATGCTGAAGGGCCAACAGCCATGGCGAGATGATGCACTGAAAATGGTCAGCGAACTGTGGGTTTTTTCCACGAGGCAGCCCATTTCTAGGATCTTTGCCCTGGAACCGTGACCTAGTTCCAGTGGGCGATGACGCCAAGTACCTTGCTCAGGATAAAACCGGCGAGCAGCGACGCGGCCGTCCAATACAAAAAGCGCACATGTGAGCGCGGCTTTTCTAACTGCCAAGAGCCGGTTTTGTCTTCGCGGTAGTAGACCAGCGCCGCACCCTCTGGAACGTGTGGGTGCTCGAGCACCAGAAGTTCGCTACGAATCGTGCCGTCCGCAGTATGGAAGACCAGACATTCCTGCCCCTCGAGCACGGCAATCTGATAATCGGTGCTCTTCCATTCCGCATCGCGGCGGCGTTCGGCCACGGCGAAGGCATAGAATCCGGCCGCGGCAATGAGCGCCACCCACCCTATGAGGTTGAGTGCGGGCCCTAAGCTGATCAGCAGGTCTTGCACGTTTTCATCTTATGGGCTGGATCCTCCCGGCACAGCATCCACGTCCCCGAGCGATCGAAGAGCTATCAGCGGGCGAATGACCCGAGTACCTCGTTCAGAGCCTCCGTCGAGGAGGGATGCGTGAAAATTGAGTCGCGTAGCGTGGTCGAGGTGACGCCCTGCCGCATGGCCAGAGCCACCAGGTTGATGACTTCTTGGGAATCCACATGCATCAGTGCAGCACCAAGGATCAGGTCATTCTGGGCATCGACGACAAATTTGATGATGCCCCGGGCATCTCCCACAATCTTGGGCCGGGGCATCGCAGCAATCTCGGCAACTTTCTTGACGGCGACCTTGATCGACAAACCTTGGGTGCGGGCATCCTGCTCGCTCAGTCCTACCCGGGCCAGTGGTGGCGTGGTGAAGGTGGTGTGGGGAACCGCGACACGGTCGGCCGTTGAGCGCTTACCGCTGCCCAGGATCGCATCGCCGACAATCCGGTTGTCGTCAAGGGACACGTAGGTAAATTGCGGTCCGCCGTTCACGTCTCCCAGGGCGTAGACCCCCTCGGCCGTGGTGCAGAGGTGATCGTCGACTTTGATGGCTCCGGATGCTGTGGTCTCGATGCCCGCAGCCACTAGGTTCAGCTCATGGGTGGCGGGCGTGCGCCCGAGGGCGATGAGCACCGCGTCGGCCTCGATGTCTTGCGGCGCTCCGTCTTGCTCATAGTAAACACGAGCGGTGTGCGCATTCTGACTGATGCGCTGCACACTGGCCCGAACCTTGATTTCAACGTCCACGTCGTTCAGCGCACTAAGCACCTCTGCCGCAACGTCTTCGTCCTCGTTCTTCAGTGCTCGTGGCCCGCGGTCAAGCACCGTGACTTTGGATCCGAAGTGCCCGAACATGGACGCGAATTCCAAACCGACCGGTCCGCCGCCGATCACGACCAGGGACTTGGGTAACGGTGCATGTTGCAGCGTGGTGGAGTCGTGAATTCGACCGCCGATGCTCGCGCCCTCAAGGTCAGAGCTGGCGGGAATCGCACCGGTATTGATGATGATCCGCTTGGCCCCCAGCTCGAGCGTTTCGTCCCCGGCGTGAACGCGGATGCGGCGTGGGCCGATGAAGCTGGCCCGACCGGTGATGGTCATGACCGAATCCAAGGTGTCGAGCATGGAAAAATTCTTGGCTCGCATCATGGCGGTGAGTTTGTCCCGGCGCTCAACGGCCGTATCGAAGTACTCGGGGTCAAAGCCGTGGCCAGCATGATTCTCCGCGTCGTGGATCAAGATCTTGGTAGGAACACAGCCAATGTTGATGCAAGTGCCACCGTACATTTCCTTTGATGCTTCTACGATGGCAACTCGTTGTCCCGCGCGGGCCAGAGTTCCGGCAAGCGTTTTGCCACCCTTCCCCCAGCCGATGACGATAAGATCCAGATCGTTTTCGTCTTCCATCTTGGGGACATCCTTTATCTGTGGAAATAAGTTGTTGACCACCGACGAGTCTGTCCTGCCACGGGGTACGAGGTCAAGAAAAGCTGGCACCGATCAAAGAGGTGGACAAGGATAGTTCACTGTCTCGCAGGCACTTGAGGACTACAAGGCCACCACTCGGCAGCCGGTTCAAGGTTCCTCATCCTGCCCAGACAGGAGCCTTCGTGCGGACATGAAAATGCGCGAGGTCCATGCCTACCTGAGGCTTGATCTCGCGCATTTTTCCTTGCCAACGTGAGTTGGCTTTCATGGGGCAGGTGGGAGTCGCAGGTTAGTTGCTGGGCGCTCCGGCGCCATCGATGTTGACCATCCAGTCAACCCCGAATTGGTCGGTGAGCATGCCAAACCAGTCGCCCCATGGGGCCTGCGCTAGCTCCTCGCCGATCTTGGCTCCTTCGCTGAGCTTTTCCCAGTACCCCGTCATCTCGTCCTTGTCGTCGCCGCTGAGGGTGACGGAAATGGCGGTGCCGCCCTTCCACTCCATGGAGGCTGGGGTGTCTGCGGCCATCAGGTTCAAGCCATTTGGAGCACGCAGGTGCCCATGCATGATCTTGTTGTCGTCCTCGGCGTTATCGGTTTTTGCGAACTCGAAGTCAGCAAAGGGTCGCAAATCCAACTCGCCGCCAAAAATCGACTGGTAGAACTCAAGCGCCGGACGCGCAGTATCGCGGAAGCTGATGTATGGGTTGAGAATAGTGCCCATGATGGTCTCCATCTATCGAATTGGCGGCGTGCAACAACTAGTCATTCTGCCCGTTACTTCGTGATCCGGGAAGATCTCAAGCTCGCTGTTTACGATAAGTTCTCTCACCTAGCTGACTTGCAACTATTAACTGTTGGTGAGTGCCTTTTGGCTGCTCGAGGGCTGTCGATTCGAACCTAAACGTTCCCTGGTACTTCCATGGCACCGCGAACAAGGCAAACCAAGAGGCTCGGAGGACTATGAATCGTGACTTCGCATCTAAAATGGTTCCATGACTTCCCCGTTCTCCGATTCCCGTGTCGGCCGAGGCCCGGCAGCCGAACCTTCGGCACTCGAACCGCTGATCAATGATGTGGAAAAACAGTTCTCGATCATGGTCGTCAAGGCGCGCCAAGCCATCCGCCGGCGTGCCACTGCCATCCATCCCGAGCTGCAACCGCTTGGCTACAAGGTTCTTTCGATCCTTGCCAGCGAAGACGCCCAGCAACAGATCGTCCTAGCTGAGGAACTGCAGGTCGATAAGGCCACGATGAGCCGGATGATTAAGTGGCTTGAGTCCAAAGAGCTGGTGACCCGCGTCCCGGATCCCGACGACGGGCGGGCGATGTTAGTCAGCATCACCGACATCGCACGAGCAGGATATTTGGAATCCAGCGCCGAGTCACGTCGCCTGCTGCGCAACCGACTCGGGTCCTGGGAGCCGGCGGAAATCCAACGCTTTGTCGATTTGCTCTCAAAACTCAACGACAACGACGCAGTCGCGCGGTAGCCCTGGTCCGACCAACGAGCACCTGCACCGCTTCTTCCGCCACGGCAGTGCTCACGTTCCCGCATCCCGCTGGAACGAATTTTTCGTCGACAAACAACGGTTGATTCATTCCAACATTCGCCAGAGAGGGGATTTCTCCCTTCTCAGCAGGCACTTATTTGAGTTACGTTCCGATCTGCTGTGAAGAATTATTAAGCTCATACGTTGCGTGCGCACCTCACAACCAGCAACACTCATAAACAGAATCACGAGCTCCCGTCATGCACGACCCTGGTCGACGGGACAGCAACCCTCTGCGTCATAGCGGGGTGCTCCAGGTGACGATTCGACGCGGTCCAAAAGGAATCGCGTAAGTATGGCGTCGTGCATGGCATGCGCCAGCCACGAAAGGATCCCTATCTCATGTCCGAAACGTTGATCGACTCAACTCTAGAATCGGTTCGAGCCGAGAAGCTCACTGCCGCAGGTACTGCATGGGGCGAGCGCATTGCCGCAAACACTGCAAGTGCGGCCCTCACCTTCAAGACCAGCGGAATCTCTACCGGTTCGGTCTCCAGCGAAATCACGGCAGGTAAGCACCGCTTCATCGTTGACGAACCCGAGGCGCTGGCCGGAGACGATGCGGCAGCTAGTCCCGTTGAGTTCGCCCTCGGCGCCCTCATCTCCTGCCAGGTCGTTGTCTACCGTTTATACGCTCACCAGTTGGGCATCACCATCGATTCGCTGGAGATTAGTGCGGATGCCGATTTGGACGTCCGCGGGCTCTTCGGCATCGAAAAGAGCGTTCGCCCCGGTTTTGGTGAGGTGCGCCTGCGCGTCACCATTGACGGACCGGAATCTCGCGAGCGCTACCAAGAACTACAGTCGGCCGTTGACGCTCACTGCCCGGTACTGGACATCATCTCCAACCCGACGCCCGTGAGCATCGAGCTGGTGACCGCCAACTAGAATCACTGCACACCAACGCTGGGTCGGCACCGCTCGTGGTGAGCGGTGCCGACCCAGACCATCACTTCGTCGGGTTATCCCTTAATGGAGGTGATCTCGTTGGGCACCTTGGGCAGGAGCACGGAATTGCTCACCTTGCCCGTGGCTAGATCCACGAAGTGCAGCTGGCTGGTGGCTGGCTCGGTGACGAAGGCAGTATTGCCCGAAACGTGGAGGGCTGGGCGCGGCTGCTGCCAGTCGACGGGCTCTTCCCACGCATCCACCACGGGGATGCTATTGGTTTCCTTGCCAGTAGCTTCGTCATAGATATGCAGGGCGCCATCGGTGCCCAGCAGCAGCGCTTCTCCCACCAGGCTGCGGCCCAGTGAGCGGAACGAGTAGCTGTAGTCGATGTCCACGAGCTTTAGTTTATTGCTCGCGGTATCTGTCAGCGAGAACGTTTGCGGACGTTCAAGCTCGGCATCCTTCTCGGTCTTGTAATCTCCCAAAACTACCGAGGAGACCTCGCTTCCGACCTGGTTGCCGATGCGTCCATAGGTATCCGGAGCTTCAACCTTGGAGATTTTCTCATCCTTGATGATTAAGATCCCGTCTTCGCAGCCAACCACCACGGTTTCATCCTTGGCTGTCGCTTCACCGTGCACTCCGGGGCACTGGTTGTTCTTTGCGACGGTTTCCCGTTGGTCTTTGGCATTCGGTGCCGAGAGCAATTTGATGGTGTTTCGGGAGTCGGCGTTGCCCTCGGTCGTCAGCAATTTTCCGTCGGACAGCTGGACGGCGACACCATGGTGCGCCTCCGGCGAGGAAACCACCTCCGCGTTCGGAAGTGCGGCATTGTCCAATTTGGCTGATTCGAAGATGCTGATCTTGCCTGTTCCGTCATCAAAGAGCGCCGTGTGATCCGCATGCGCGACGGCATGACCCGGCTTTTGCGCCGGGAAGATCAAGTCCGTCAGCGCTGGCGTGGAGGTGTAGTGGTGGGAATGGTCGCCGTGCTTTTCGGACCATGCCCCGGTGTCAAGCACCTGGAACCCTCCGGCGGTGGAAACCAGTGCACGTCGACCATCGCCAGCAGGATTCACCCGATTAAAGCCAGCGAGTGCAAGGTCGGAGACGACTTCGCCATTGCGGGCATCCGCGACGAGCAGTCCTCCGTCGTAGGTGAGAACTAGGCGAGGTGTCGCCGCTCCAGCTTCGGCCACGGCCGCGCTGGGAGTTGTTGCAGAGGCGGCCGATGCCTCGGGGTTCGGCGCTCCCTGATTGGTGGAGCCCGAAGCGCATCCAGCCAACAGTGCGCCGGCGGCGATCAGGGCAAGAGCGGAAGCGTTTTGGCTCCAGCGTCGGGTATCCCACGGGGCAAGGGTTCGGGTCGTGGCGGTAGTTTTTTCACGTGACATACCTAGCAGCGTAATTTAAATGAGAATCATTCACAACAGTGAAGAGCGGGCGTCGCCGCGAGTCGCTATTGAGAAGTGATCGCATCTAGGATGCGCGATTATCGATTCGAGGGGACACTTCACCCGCTGGGTTGCCGCACCTTGGCTGCGATCAAAAGACCGACATGGGCGCGGAATCCGAGGCGCTCAAATCGCTCAAACCATGCGCACATGCAACGGCAAAGAGTGGGGCGGCCGGGAAAGAAAGCCGCGGAATTCCTACGGCGTAGGCACTTCGGCCAGAGGATTTAACACCGCGTTGACCAAGTTTCGCGGTAACCAAGCTCCGCTCGAGGTTTCGGTCCGCTCGCACCAAAACGCAGGCCGCAGCGCGGTCGGCCCTCCCCTGCTGACATATAACGACCCAACCAGCTGACCCCCACTTCGCGAAGCATCAACGCCTCCCGGCGGGCGTCGCGCAGCATCGCCGATGCGGTCTTTATGACATATTCGCGTCATAATGAAATGATGTCGCACCTCAAAAACGGCGTCGAATCTAAGCAAAAGCAGCAAAATCTGCGGATGGATCCGGCGTTCGAGGGGTGAGATCCCGCCCCGGAACCGGGACGGCAGTACGACCCCGATCCACGTAGTTCATCAGCAGGAGAGCCGTTAGTGCAACAGAAACGCTGTGTCTCGGGACACGCAAGAATAAGGCTACCCATCCAGACCGCTGTGGCTCGCAACATTGGATTCGCGCCAACAGATCGCCTGAGCTACGCTCCACAAATTTTGGTGCAGCCTCGCCAGGCGTCGAGCATTTCCATACTCGTTGGACCCGGCATCTCGGCGCCGACCGCAGCCTCTAACTCGACTGTGACTCAAGTCGCACTCACACCGCTGGGTGGTGTTTCATGAGTCCCATGAGCAGAACAACCGCAGAACTTGAACCCGAATCTCCGGTACGGCCTGGAGCCGCAACGGCGGCCGGTTCGGGAACCACACCGACAGCGCTAGATAACGAACTCAAGCGCGGACTCAGCAGCCGCCACCTACAGATGATTGCCATCGGTGGAGCCATCGGTACCGGGCTGTTTGTCGCCTCGGGCGGCACCATCTCCCAGGCCGGCCCCGGTGGCGCACTGGTGGCTTACGCACTAGTTGGCCTCATGGTGTTCCTGCTGATGCAGTCGCTGGGCGAGATGGCAGCCAAGATACCCGTGGCAGGATCCTTCCAGACCTTCGCCACGCGATTTGTTTCTCCTTCCTTCGGGTTCGCCATCGGCTGGAACTACTGGTTCAACTGGGCCATCACCGTTGCCGCCGAGCTGGTCGCGGCCGGAATTATCATGGACTTCTGGTTCCCCGGAGTTCCCGGATGGATTTGGGCCGGAGTCTTCCTGGTGCTCTTGACCGGGCTTAATGCCCTATCGGCCAGGTCCTTTGGGGAAAGCGAGTTCTGGCTCTCGATGATCAAGGTGTCAGCAGTGATCCTGTTCCTGATCGCTGGCGTCCTGATGATCCTCGGCATCCTTGGTAACGACTCCCCCGGGATGAGCAATTGGCAGAACCGTGAAGATGTCTTCCATGGTGGTTGGGTTTCTATCATTTCCGTCTTCATGATCGCTGGATTCTCCTTCCAAGGCACCGAGTTGGTGGGCGTGGCCGCCGGCGAAGCAAAGAATCCGAGGCGCGAAGTTCCCAAGGCTATCCGCAATGTCTTCTGGCGCATCATGATTTTTTACATCGGCGCCATCTTCATCATTGGCTGCCTGATCCCGTTCACCGACCCCAGCCTGCTGGCTTCAGGCGAAGCGGACGTTGCGGCTTCACCGTTCACTCTGGTCTTTGAACGAGCAGGCATCGCCTTTGCCGCGGCGCTGATGAACGCGGTCATTCTTACCGCGATCCTCTCGGCCGGAAACTCCGGGCTCTATGCCTCAACCCGCATGTTGTACTCCATGGCTCACGACGGCAAGGCTCCCAAGATCTTTGGCCGCACCAATTCACGTGGCGTGCCGATCCCGGCGTTGCTGGCCACCGCGGCGGTGGGCCTCTTTGGCTTCTTGTCGGCCATCGTTGGCCAAGGTGCAGCGTATGCGTGGTTACTCAATGTTTCGGGGCTCTGCGGATTCATTGTCTGGGCGGGAATCGCGATTTCGCACTACCGTTTCAGGCGTGGCTTCCTGGCGCAGGGCAACAAGGTCAGCGATCTGCCCTACAAAGCTTCATTCTTCCCCATCGGTCCGCTGCTGGCCTTCGCTGTACTGATCCTGGTGATTGCCGGACAGAACTATCAAGCGGTGCTCGCCGGGCACGGGCTCGAAGTACTCTCCTCCTATATCGGTCTACCGATCTTCTTGGGATTGTGGCTCGTGCACCGGATGGTCACCAAGTCGCGCGTCGTTCCGCTGCTGGACATGGATCTTTCTGCGCCCCAGGACGTTGAGGACGAGCTGGCTACTCAGGCTAACTAGTCCAAACTATCCAGAGAATCGAATAGTCCCATCACGACCAATGCCCCCGGGTGGTTCCGAAATTGCGGATCCGCCCGGGGGCATTGGCGTTCTTCGTCCCGGAAAGCTGTTGGCCCTACGGAGGCTACCGAGCCACGTCATCCGTTTGTTGCCATAGTTGAACCTGCTCGGCCGCCGAATCGAGTGTCGCCAAGGCCTCAGCCACGTTCACGCGCGACATCATCAGGGCACTCACCGTCAGCCCGGCAATTATTCTGGCCCTGGCCAGCGCCTGCGACTCGGTGAGCAGCGGGTTGGCGACTCGAAGCGCTCCCGCAACACCATCCCTGAGTTCAAGTTGGTATCCGTCGATCAGGATCCGCAGCGGCTCATCGCTTCCCCCGAGTCCCGCCGCGGTATTCAGCAGCAAGCAGCCCCGGTTTTTGCTTTGGGCAGCGGCCTGGGCCACCGCGCTAGAGAGCGAGCTCAGGTACCACGATGTGGCATCCGCACGATGCGCCGGATCGCTCAGAAGCCCGAGTCGTGGACGCAGCACCCGGTCCATGTAGTCCTGGATGACCGCGTCAAAGAGGCCGCGTTTCGAGCCAAAGCCGTGGTAAATGCTGGAGCGTCCCAGGCCCGTTGCGGCTTCAAGATCCGCGATCGACGTGGCATCAAACCCCTTCTCCCAGAAGGTGCCGCGAGCATCGCTGAGCGCCTTCGATGTATCGAATTCTTGGACTCTGGCCATCAGACCCGAAACCCCCTAGTTTTGTGTAACGGTCATTCCAGTATATATTGGAATGACCGTTACACAATCAATCGATTCATTCCAACCAAGGAGCTTCCAAGATGTTGCTGACCACCATGATTTTTGCCGGTCTTGCCGCAGTGATTCACGTGTACATCTTCATCCTGGAGTCCCTGCGCTGGGATCAGGCCAGCACCCGGGCTGCCTTCGGAATCCACAGCGACGCCGAAGCCGCGGCCACCAAGCCGATGGCTTTCAACCAAGGGTTTTACAACCTCTTCCTGGCCATCCTGACGCTGACGGGCATGGCCTTTGTCCTTGGATCGTCCACCACCATCGGTGCGACGCTGATCTTTGCCGGCACCGGCTCCATGGTCGCTGCCGGGCTGGTCTTACTGCTCTCCTCGCCCAAGCTGGCACGAGCGGCACTAACCCAGCTAGCGGCCCCGGCACTGGCCATCATTTTCGGCGTCATCACCTTCACCCGGTAGTCCTTTCACCTTCACCACTCGAAACGGAGCATTTGCCCGATGTCATTTTCCACCAGCACCCAGATTCACTTGGCCAGCCGTCCCACCGGGTGGCCAACGGATGCGAACTTCTCTACCGTCACCGTTGAACTGCCCGAACTGCTTGACGGTGAAATCCGGGTAGCCAACGAATTCCTCTCCGTTGACCCATATATGCGCGGACGCATGAACGATGCCAAGTCCTACGCGGCGCCCTACGCCCTGAACGAGGTGATGACCGGCGGAGCCGTTGGCCGTGTGGTTGCATCGCGCGCCGACGGATTCAACGTTGGAGATCCGGTTCTTCACCAGCTCGGCTGGCGCGATGTCACCCAGGGCGCTGCCAGCAACTTCCGCGTAGTGCAGGAGATCAACGGACTGCCGCTGTCAATCCATCTGGGCATTCTGGGTATGACGGCCTTCACCGCCTATGTCGGCCTGCTCGAAATTGCCGGCATGAAAAGCGGCGACACGGTCTTCGTCTCCGGTGCCGCGGGCGCCGTGGGCAGTACCGTCGGTCAGATCGCTCGCCTCAAGGGAGCCAAGCGAGTTATCGGATCGGCCGGCAGCGCGGCAAAGGTCGAGCTGCTCACCCAGAAATACGGGTACGACGCAGCCTTCAACTACAAGGACGGTCCTGTTCGCGAGCAGCTGCACGCGGCGGCTCCGGAGGGCATCGACGTGTACTTCGACAATGTGGGTGGAGAACACCTCGAAGCAGCCCTGGATGCCTTCAACCCCGGTGGCCGCGGCGCACTCTGTGGAGCCATCTCGGTTTATAACTCGACCGAGGCACCTGTTGGTCCGCGCAACATGAGCAACATGGTCACTCGCGGGCTGAACCTCAAGGGATTCACCGTCGGGAACTACACCGAACATTACCCGGCCTTCATGGCCGATATGTCGCAATGGCTCAACCAGGGCAAGATCGTCTTCGACGAAACCATCGTCGAAGGTCTGGATAACGCGGTGGACGGTTTCGTTGACCTCATGCGCGGTGCAAACACCGGCAAGATGGTCATCAAGCTCTAAAGCTCCGGAAAGATCAGAGCTGCGCAGATTCGGTGTAGAACCACTGAATATGTTCGCGCAGCAGTTCGGACGCCAACGCTCCGTTGGCGTCCGACACTGCTTGGTGGATGCCATGGTGTTGGGCACGCAGCACCGTGGCGATCTTCTGCCAAGCGGCATCATTGGCTACCGATTCGCTGACGTAGTCGCTGATGGACAGGCGTAAGGACTCCATCATGGATTCGATCACGGCATTGCCAGCCAGTGATGAGAGCAGCACATGAAATTGGGAGTCAAGGTCGTGGAATTCTTCGCGATCGAGTCCGGGCTCATCCATGGCCTCAAGTAATTCGCTGGTTCGGCGTAGCACCTCGGCGCTGCGCGCCGGATCCCGGGTCAGATCGGCCGATTGGGCCGCCCAAGTTTCCAACAGGATGCGGGACTCGACGATGTCGGCGACCGAGAGTTGGCGCGAGGCGACGTGCATCCGCAGGGTCGCCGAGAGGCCAATGGCCGGATCGGAAATGACTACTGCCCCGGAGTTGGGCCCGGAACCACTCGAGGTGCGCACCATGCCCATGGCGTCAAGAATCCTAATCGCGTCACGCACCGAGGCCCGTGAAATCCCATGAGTTTCGGCCAATGATCGCTCCCCCGGCAGCTGATCCCCGATCTTGATCTTTCCGGCACGAAGGTCAGCTTCGATGCTGGTCAGGACGGTTTCGTAGGCACGGGCAGGCTGCGCAGGATTCTTTTCTTTGTTACTCACTGCTTCTTGTCCCCAGGTCATGGTTAGTACGCGGTCCACCTGACCACTGAACGAATCCCTCAAGCTTAGTGGGTTTCCGAGCAGGCAACGGTAGCGGGTCATCAAAGAGATATCTCGCCGTGTCCCGCAACCGTTGCCTGCTCATGATGACCTGCTGCCGTTGCCTGCTTACGGGGTCGGCAGCATCCAGCTCAGGATCGGCGTGGACTGCAGGTAGACCAGCACACACAGCACCAACAGCATGCCCACGGACCAGCCGGCAACCTTCTTCAGGATGACCGATTCCTTGCCCTCCATGCCCACGGCGGTGGCCGCAATGGCCAAGTTCTGTGGGGAGATCAGCTTGCCAACCACACCACCGGAGGTGTTGGCGGCAACCAGCAGGTTCGGGTCGATGCCGGCGTTGATGCCGGCGGTTTGCTGCAGCTTTGCAAACAAGGCGTTGGCGGAGGTGTCGGAGCCGGTAACGGCCGTGCCGATCCACCCCAAAATCGGGGACAAGAAGGCAAAGAACGCGCCGGTTCCGGCCAGCCAGGTGCCAATGCTAATGGTTTGGCCCGACAGGTTCATGACATAGGCCAGAGCCAGGACCGAGAGGATCGTGGTCGCCGCCCAGCGCATGTTGAAGATGGTGCGCCCGATTTCCAGGATGGCATTCGAGACCTTGATCTTGTACTTTCCACCGTCGTCGTTGAGCGAGTAGACAATGGCGACAATCAGGCCCGTGAAGAGCAACAGGGTCCCGGGGTTCGAGAGCCACGAGAAGTTGTAGATCGTTGAGGAAACGGGCTTGCCCTCGCCGTCGAGGATGTGGCCGTAGAGCAGTGGCCACTGGATCTTCACGTCGGTGGAGGCCAGTGCGCCGGGGATGTTCACACCCAGCTTCCAGAGCTTGGCAATGCCGAAGATGACGATGACCAGCAGGTAGGGGAAGAGGGCCAGGAAGGTGGGGCCAACTTCCAGCTTCTGCTCGTGTCCACGGTAGGCGGTGCCGGATCCGGCGTGTGCCTTGCCGCCCTTGTCTGCATGATGTACTCCCTCGGCGGCTTCGCCCACCAGGACGCGGGCACGGGCCTCGTCGCGGCCCTTCGGGGTCCAGAAGCGCAGGAAGATTACCGCCGCAGCCAGGCCAGCGAGCGAGGCAACGATGTCGGTGAGTTCATAGGAGAAGTAGGTAGCGCAGAGGAACTGGGCGACGGCGAAGGCTCCACCGATGACCAGTGCTGCCGGCCAGACTTCCTTAACACCGCGCTTGCCATCAAGGATGAAAAGCAACAGTGTCGGGACAAAGATGGCCAGCAGCGGTGCCTGGTGCCCGACGATGGCGCCGATGTGGTTGGCGTCCAGCCCGGTCAGTCCGGCGGCGGTGGTGATCGGGATGGCGACGGCTCCGAAGGCGACAGGAGCGGTGTTGGCCACCAGCACCGCGGCTGCAGCACGTAACGGAGCCATGCCCAGGGCCAGCAGCATCGTGGCGGTGATGGCCACTGGGGCACCGAACCCAGCCAGTGCCTCAAGCAGACCGCCGAAGCAGAAGGCGATCAGGATGGATTGGATGCGCACGTCCCCGCCGCCGATCACGTCAAAGACGCGACGCAGGTCCTCGAACCGCCCGGAAACGACGGTGATCTGATAGAGCCAGATTGCCATGATGACAATCCAGACCACGGGGAAGGCCCCGAAGACCGCGCCCATCACCCCCGACATCAGAGCCATTCCCGCCGGCATCTTGAAAACGAAGATTGCCACCAGGATGGCGACCAGCAATGAGGCTAGGCCCGAGACGTGAGCCTTGGCCTTTACGACGGCCAGCATGACGAAAAACGTTAGCAGCGGAAGCAGGGAAACGATGGCGGATAGCGCAATGCTTCCGGCCAATGGATCGGTGGTGGGGGAAAAGGTGTCCACGGGTCGTCCTTCGCAAGTGAGAGTGGAGCGCGGATAAGAGGTCATGGTGGACGCTCATCGACGCCCGTGGTCGGACCACTATGGTCCGACCACAAAAGCATAACGCAAGTTGAATGTTTTGGTGAGTGGGGTCACAGAAGTATTTTTGCCTTCACTGTCGAGCTGGACGTGGGCCCAATCACGTCCTAGTATGGTCAGACCACACAATTTCCCCGGCTGAGTACGCCTGAAGGGTCATCGAATGAAAATCGCACTTTTCGCCACCTGCATTGTTGATGCCATGTATCCGCAAACCGCACGTGCCACGGTCAAGATCCTTGAGCGCCTGGGCCACGAGGTCATCTTCCCCTCCGGCCAGGCCTGCTGCGGTCAGATGCACATCAATTCCGGTTACATGGACGAGGCTCTACCCGTGGTCACCAACCATGTGAACGCCTTCGAATCCGTGGCCTACGATGTTGCGGTTGCTCCGTCCGGTTCCTGTGTGGCTTCGGTCAAGCACCAACATCCGGTCCTCGCCGAACGCTGCGGGGATGCCGCGCTCAAGGCCCGGGCCGAAGCCGTGGGTGCCAAGACCTACGAGCTGTCCCAGCTTTTGGTCGATGTCCTGGGTATAACCAATGCCGCCGAACAGCTGGGATCACATTTCCCGCACAAGGTGACCTACCACCCCTCCTGCCACGGGATGCGCTCACTGAAATTGGGTGACCGACAGCTAGACCTGCTCAAGAGTGTGGGTGGCATTGAATTCGCTGACCTACCCGAGGCCGACCAATGCTGCGGATTCGGCGGCACCTTTTCCCTGAAGAATGCCGACGTTTCCTCCGCCATGTTGGACGACAAGGCCCGGAACATCGAATCGACCGGCGCCTCCTTGTGCGCCGGAGGTGACGCCTCCTGCCTGATGCACATCGGCGGCGGACTTTCGCGCACCAAGTCCGATACGACGACCCTGCATTTTGCCGAGATCCTAGCCAGCACCATCACCGAGCCGGTCTCGGTGACCGGCGACATCCTCGTAGGAAAGGCGGGCGTGCGATGAGCAACGTCTTCATGGGCATGCCAACCCTGCCGGTCTTCGGCGACGGCAACCTCCACATCGAGGAAACGTTCCCCACGGCCGCTCACCGCGAACTGGGCAATACGCAAATGCGCGCCAATCTGCGCCATGCCACCCACACCATTCGCGATAAGCGCCTGAAGGTAGTGGCGGAACTTCCCGACTGGGAAGAATTGCGCGACGCCGGATCTGCCACCAAGAATCTGGTCATGGCCAATCTGCCGGCATTGTTGGAGGAGTTTGAAAAGAACTTCACCGCGCGCGGCGGCATCATCCACTGGGCCCGCGATGCCCATGAGGCAAACAGCATCGTCGCCGGGCTGATCAAGGAACAAAACACCACCGAGGTCGTCAAGGTTAAGTCCATGGCCACCCAAGAAATCGGGCTCAACGAGTACCTCGAGGAACAAGGCATCTCGGCCTTCGAGACCGACCTGGCCGAACTGATCGTCCAGTTGGGTCACGATAAGCCCAGCCACATCTTGGTCCCGGCGATCCATAAGAACCGCACCGAGGTCCGCGATATCTTCCTGGCCGAGATGCCCAACGTGGACCCGAACCTCACCGATGAACCTCGGCTGCTGGCCATGGCCGCCCGCGAACACCTGCGCCGCAAGTTCCTCTCGGCCAAGGTCGCTATCTCCGGCGCCAACTTTGCCCTGGCCGATTCCGGCACGCTGGCAGTGGTTGAGTCCGAGGGCAATGGCCGGATGTGCCTGACGCTGCCTGAAACCCTGATCACCGTGATGGGCATCGAGAAGCTGCTGCCGGGCAAGGAAGACCTCGAGGTCTTTATGCAGCTACTGCCACGTTCCTCCACCGGCGAGCGCATGAACCCCTACACCTCGCTGTGGACGGGAGTCACCGAAGGTGACGGACCACAGAATGTGCACCTAGTGCTGATGGACAACGGTCGCACCGCGGCGTTGGCCGACAAGTACGGGCGCACGGCACTGAATTGCATTCGCTGTTCGGCCTGCATGAACGTTTGCCCGGTCTACGAGCGCACCGGCGGCCACGCCTACGGGTCCACCTACCCGGGCCCAATCGGCGCGATCCTCACCCCGCTACTCACCGGCATTACCAGCGAGGAAAACAGCACCCTGCCCTACGCTTCCTCGCTGTGTGGCGCCTGCTACGACGCCTGCCCGGTGAAGATCAACATCCCCGAGATCCTCGTACACCTGCGCGGTGAAGACGTGGACTCCAAGCGCGGGGAAAAGAAGCTTCCCTCACAAATGGATCTGATGATGAAGGGTGGGTCCTGGGCCTTCTCTTCGGGCAAGCATCTGGGCCTGTTGGAAAAGGGATTGCCGTTGGGCAAGCTCGCTGCGGGACGCGATAAGAAGATCAAGGCCCTGCCCGGTATCGCCGCCGGGTGGACCCAGTCCCGAGATATCCCCGCTCCCCCGTCGCAGTCCTTCCGCGACTGGTGGAAAAAGGACCATACGCCGGTTGCCGCCACCAATAAGCAGGAGAAGTAAATACGATGAGCGCCAAGGAAGAAATCCTCTCCCGCATCACCTCTGCCCTGCGCGATGCCCCGGCACCGGGCCCCGTTCCCCGCGAGTACCGCATGTCCTCGGATATGCCGGAGGTCGAGCTCATTGAGCTGCTGGTCGATCGGCTCGAGGACTACAAGGCCCACGTTGACGTGGTGGACGTCCCACAGCTTCCGGCGACCATTGCCGAGCGTTTGAAGGATGCCACCAGTTACGTGGTGCCCCACGGCATCGATACAACGTGGCTGCCCGCTGATGACGCGCGGCGCCGTATCGATGCTCCGGGCGCCGTGCTCAGCGTGACCGAGCTGGATGGCACCGATGCCGTGTTGACCTCCTCGGCCGTTTCCATCGCCGAGTCCGGCACCATTGTGTTGGACGGCAGCGGCGACCAGGGCCGTCGAGCGATTTCGTTGGTTCCCGACCACCACGTGTGTGTGGTTCCCGTGTCGTCGATTGTGCGCTTACTGCCCGAGGCTATGGCGCGCATGGACATCACCTGCCCGCTGACGTGGATCTCCGGACCGAGCGCCACGAGCGACATCGAGCTCGAACGGGTTGAGGGTGTGCACGGTCCGCGTCAGCTGGACGTCATCATCGTCAAGGGGCTCTAAACTCCGGATACCGGGAGCTGTTCCTCGAGGGCCCGCGCCGGCGTGGGGCTCGAGGGCAACCCCGGAACGTCCGTGGCCCCGGCAGCTACGGATACCCGAGTCGCTACGATGTGACCCCCACAGGTTCGGGGGCCACATCGTAGCTGTGTCAGGGCAGGAACTCAGGCTAGTGGCCGCCGATCACTCCCTTCTCGATCGCCTTGGTGACCGCGTCGGCCTCGGCTTGGGTGAGGGTCCCCTCGTCGACCGCCGTATCCAGCTTCGACTTCAGCGCGGCGGCCCGTTCGGTTTGGCCAGCCGCGCGGAGCTCCTCAAGCGCCGTGGTGACCTTAGATTCCTCGATGCCCAACGAATCCGCCAAGGACTTGGCAAGTGCCCCATCCAGCACGGAACGTTCGGGGTTCTCGGCGCCCTCGGTGCGCTCGGTCGGCTTGTTGGCCTCCCTGAACGTGTCCAGTGCGTCGCTGAGCTTGCTTTCATCGACGCCCAGCTTCTCGGCCAGGCCGGAGACCATTTCCCCACCCCCGCCGCGGTGGCCGCCGTGCCCACCGCGTTCGGTTGGTGTGGACTGCGTGGTGCCAGCCGCCGAATCGGCCGCGGAGGCGACTCCAGCCAGGCCCAGCCCGGTGACCAGAGCCAGAGCCGCGGCGGAGGTACTCAACACCATTATCTTTTTCGCTGCCATGAGTGTTCCCTTCAGTGGTCGCCCGGAGCGGTACCAATTGTTGGTCCGGCATTCTTCGCCGGCTCCCTTCCAACAATGCACGACATCGATATGCCAGGACTGTTCGATGGCTGGGCACGGGCTGTGACCATCTGAAAGTACCTGTTGGGTCCCGGCTGACGGTATCGGGCCGCGTGTGGTTGGCCGCCTAGGGGTTGCGCACCGACGTCTCCGCCGTGTCAATCCCAGGCTCCGGCACCGTCGCGATAGATCGCAATGACCATTGGAACCGTCGCGCCGAGAAGGCACGAGCCGGCATGGTCGAAGTAGGAATCCATCGCGGAGGGGTGCCGGAGCACCGGCCGATCCGCGCCGATTACTGCTTGTCTCGGTCCAACCCGGCGCCGCCGGCCACCTCGCTCAGCCGCTCTTCCAACAGTTTGGCGGTGCGCGCCGTCTCTCCGAGCAGGCCCGCGTCGAAGACCTCCCGGAAGCGGGATTGCGGGATGGCCACACTGATGCCACAGACCACGTCGCCGTCGGCGTTTGTTATGGCCATCCCCAATGCGCTGACCCCCTCTTCTGTCCCTTCGAAGTTGGCAGCGAACCCGCGTTCCCGAACGAATCCGAGTTCGCGCACCAGCGCGGCATATTCCGGCTCGTCAAGTCTGCGCGCGGTGGCCGCTTCCCCGCTGTAGAGCCTTTCCAGCTCGATCGGATCCAGCCGGGCCAGCATGGCCTTTCCGGCAGAGGCCCGGTGAGCGGGTAGCACCGCACCTTGGCGGTCCCCGACGCGTACCGGCTTCGAACCTTCGATGGTGGTCAGGAAACGCACTTCCCCGCCCACACGTACCATCAGGTTCACGGTTTCTCGCATCGTGGCCGCCAATTCCTCCAGCAACGGCTGCGCCAGGGCACGCAGCTCGCTGATCCTGCCGTGGCCGGCCGGTCCGGCCCCGAGCGCGGGACCGGGAACATAGCCGCGGCCCCTCGCGCGTTCGGCAAAGCCGCGATAGATGAGCATGGCCAGCAGCCGATGGGCCGTGGAGGGCGAGACCCCGAGCTCGGCGGCCGCGTCTTTAAGCCTGACGGATCCGTGGTCACGCAACAGCTCGATCAGTTGCAGGGCGTTGTCGACCGCTTCAATGGGGTACTGAGGGGTCTTCCGGCTAACCCTAACTTTCTGCACACCAGAATTATATGCTCAGTCACACTGAGACCGGCAACACTTGTACCTATGACTTTTTCCACATCGAACGCCGTTGCGGGTTCTCCCGGACAGAACATCGGCAATTCGTCGCAGCCCAGGAACATCTCAAACCGCAAGGCCGTGCTGGCCATTGTGACCTGTTGGCTGCTGGTGGTTTTTGATGGCTATGACCTCATTGTGTACGGCACCGTGCAGTCTTCCCTGCTGGCGATCGATGACTGGGGGCTGACCCCTACGACGATGGGCACCATCGGCTCGCTGGCCTTCGTGGGCATGATGATTGGTGCGCTCGGAGCCGGCCGTTTGTCGGACATGTTGGGACGACGCCGCACCATCCTTGCCTGTGCGATCACCTTCTCCACGCTCACCGTCCTGTGCGCCTTCGCCCCCAACCCCCTGGTTTTCGGTGCCCTCAGGCTCTTGTCCGGCATCGGTCTGGGCGGGCTGGTTCCCTCCGCCAACGCGATGGTGGCCGAACTGGTGCCGGACCGCTGGCGCTCAACCATGGCCACCTTGATGATGTCGGGGGTGCCGATTGGTGGTTCAATCGCCGCCGTCACCGGCATCTGGGTTATCCCCGCCTTCGGCTGGGAAGCCATGTTCCTCATAGCGATCATTGCTCTGGTGGTGGTAGTTCCCTTGGGGTTCCGCTACCTGCCCGAAACGCTGTCCTTCAAGCACCGCAGCGGACCCGGCGCACGCCGCGGCTCGGGCTTCGGCCAGCTGCTACGCGCCCCCTACGCCGGCGCCTCGATACTCTTTGCCGTTGCCTCACTGGCTATCCTTTTCGCCTGGTACGGCCTGGGTACCTGGCTGCCCAACCTCATGGAACAAGCCGGCTATGACCTAGGATCCGCGCTCACCTTTGCACTGGCTCTGAATTTGGGTGCCGTGGCAGGCTCCGTCGTCACGGCCTGGGCCGGAGACCGATTCGGGGCTTCCCCCACGGCAGCAGCCGCCGCTTTGGTGGCAGGTATTGGCCTGGCCGTGATCATGACTTCACCGCCGGTCGGTGTTGTCTACGCGATGCTGATCCTTGCCGGTGTGGGCACACATGGCACCGCCGCACTACTGATTGCCGCCGTGGCTAACCACTACCCTGAGCGCTTGCGCGGCACCGCGCTGGGCTGGGCAATGGGTATGGGCCGCATCGGTGCCGTCGCCGCTCCTCAGGTCGGAGGATTGCTGCTGGCCTCCGGGCTTGGTGTGAACTCGAACTTCATGGCTTTCGCCTTCGGCGCGGTGTTGGCCGCAGTGCTATTCGCTGTCATCGCATTCCGGGTCAAGCCCGTGGCAGATCCGGCGGAGCGGGGCTAGAGGCCCATTCCGGACCTATCTTCGTCCAGAAAAGCCGAAGTACGCACGCTTCCGGTACTCGAAGCGGCGAAGCGCCGCCGCGTCGGCAATTTTCAGCCAAAGCTGTGGCCCGGCAGGGAATCTGGCGGGCCACAGCTCAACTACGCGATCGAAGACTACTCAACAAGCTTCCCGACGCTCGAGACGTCCTTGATCAATTCGGCGACCTCCGCGGACATCTCCGGGATCACCTCACGAACAATCCCTGCGGATGGGGACCACACCAGGTTCACCTGCAGTTCCGGATCCATTTGCGGGTAGTCACTGCGGTTGTGGCAACCACGGGTTTCCTTGCGTTCCAGCGCAGCCTCGAGGGTCGCACGGGCGGCCAGTGCGGAACCCAATAGATCGAAGGCGTGGGCGAGGTCCTGGTATCCGGCAATATCCGGGTGGATCCCCACATTTTCCATCCGCGCTTCAATCTGCGTGAGCTTGGCCAGCCCCGCCTTCAGTCCGTCCTCATCGCGCACCACTCCCGCATGTTCGGTCATCATGTTGCGGATGGCCCGCTGCAACTCCCGGACGTTTTCCTGCCCGTCGGCCACCAGTAGGTCATCGATCTCTGTCCGGGCGCCGGCAATGGCTTCGGCCGAACGCTGCTGAGAATCCAATCCGGCGGAGTACTTCGCCGCGGCGCGTGCCACGATGCGGCCAAAGACCAACAGCTCGATCAGCGAGTTTCCACCCAACCGGTTAGCTCCGTGCAATCCGCTTGAAGCCTCACCGATCGCGTACAGGCCCTGGACATCGGTGCTGTGGTCCTCTGGACGCACCCAGACCCCACCCATCGAATAGTGCGCGGTGGGGGCAATCTCGATCGGTTCGGCGGTGATATCGAGCATCTGGGTTTCCATCATGGTTTGGTACACCCGAGGCAGTCGCTCCATGATGACCTCGCGAGACAGGTGGGAAACGTCAAGCCAGATTCCACCGTTCTTGGTGCCGCGACCTTCCTGGATCTCGGTATAGGCGGCCAACGCCACACGGTCTCGGGTGGAGAGTTCCTTACGGATCGGATCGTAGCGTTCCATGAAGCGCTCCCCGAGTGCGTTGCGTAGGATGCCGCCCTCTCCGCGGGCGGCTTCGGAGATCAGAGTACCTGCGGCATTCTCCGGTTCAATGATGCCCGAGGGGTGGAACTGGACTAGTTCGGGATCCCGCAAACGAGCTCCGGCGTCAACGGCCAGGCGGAAGGCATCACCGGTGTTTTCATCCCTGCGCGAGGAGGTGCGGCGCCAGATGCGGGTGTGGCCGCCGGCTGCAAGAATCACCGAATCGGCATGGATGAGGTAACGCTTGCCGGTGTTGATATCGAAGCCATAGGCGCCAAAGATCTGGTTGTCTTTCACCAGCAGACGTGTGACGTAGACCGAATCGAGGATCGGGATCTTCAGCTCTTCGGCCCGATTCACGAGACTGCGCTGGATTTCCAGTCCGGTGTAGTCACCGGCAAAGGCGGTGCGGCGGAAGGTGTGCGCACCGAAGAAACGCTGCGAGATCCGACCGTCGTCCTCACGGGCGAAACCCATACCGTAGCGTTCCAGATCGCCGATCCCCTGTGCCGCACCGCGGGCAACAATTTCGACGGTGTGTGGGTTGGCCAGGAAGTAGCTTTCCTTGATGGTGTCGGCCGCGTGTTGCTGCCAGGTGTCGTCCTTGTCCATGGTGCCCAGCGCCGCATTGATGCCTCCGGCAGCAAGCGAGGTGTGGGCGTCATTGCGCGGACGCTTGCCCAGAGCGAGAACGTCAACCCCCATTTCTGCCAGCTCGATGGCCGCCCGAAGGCCCGATCCGCCGGTGCCAATGACCAGGACCGTAGTGGAAATCTGTTGCTCATTCTTGGGTTGGTTTCTCATGTCTTCAACGCTAAGAAGGCGTCCACGATTAGTCCAATGAATCCTTCGAGTCATGTCGATGCATATAAGCTATCGATATGAATTTGGAACAGCTCCGAAGCTTCGTGGAAGTTGCACGAATCGGCCATTTCACGCGAGCCGCCGCACTTTTGCATCTGGCCCAGCCCTCGTTGAGTCGGCAGATTTCTACGCTCGAATCCGACCTTGGCGCGGAGCTTTTTCACCGCGTCCGGGGCAACATCACACTCACCGACGCCGGCGAATCACTACTTCCGCTGGCTCGGCGCATGCTTGCCGACGCGGAATCCGTACGCTACGAGATGCAGGAACTTGCTGGCTTGAGGAAAGGCAGGGTGCGGCTCGGGGCAACCCCGACACTATGCATCAGCTTGGTCGCCGATGTCCTGACCTCATTCCACGCCGCCTATCCTGGCATCGATCTACACCTGACTGAACAAGGGTCACATGGCCTGCTCGAAGAGTTATCCGAAGGTGCACTGGACATTGCCCTGATCACTACCTCGGAGGATCCACAGAACGCGTCCAGCATTTTGCAAAGGACTCCACTGCTCACCGAGGAACTTGTCCTCATCTCTTCGGCGCGTAGCGAGTTACTCACGGGTCGTGAGTCCATGACGCTCGGAGACATAGCAAAGCTCCCGCTCATCACCTTCCACGAAAGCTACGACCTGCGGGCAACCACCATGCAGGCGTTTTCGGCATCGCGACTCAACCCCACCGTGGTTCTGGAGGGAGCCGAAATGGATGCGGTCCTGCGCTGTGTTGAACGCGGGCTCGGGGTGGCGGTGGTTCCCGCCATGGTCATGGTCGATCGACCGGGGCTTCGATCGGTCAGGATTACCGAACCCCGGCTGACCCGTTCCATCAGCATTGCGCATCGCCACGACGTGACCCTGACACGCGCCGCAGCAGCGATGCAAGAAATGATCATCAATACCGCCGATCTGTTCGCCGCCGCCCACACCGGTGCCGCGGCCACCATTACCCGCTTGCACTAACCCCCTTGCCGAGAGCAGGGCATGTCCCGCCAAATCTAGGACGGGCCGTGGCCGGAGTACTCCCCCGTGGAAATCCAACCACGGACCGCAGAACTTAGACCTGTTCGGTGATTTTGCCATCCTTGATTCGGAGCCGACGCTGAGCGCGAGCAGCAACGGCAGAATCGTGGGTGACCATCACGATCGTTAACCCTTCACGCCACAACTGCACAAAAAGTTCCATGATCTCATCGCGCGTTGCCTCGTCAAGGTTGCCGGTGGGCTCATCAGCCAACAACGCCTTCGGGTTTTTAGCCAAAGCACGAGCGATTGCCACTCGCTGTTGCTGGCCGCCGGATAGCTCACCGGGAAGGTGGGTGGCCCGTTCAACCAATCCCACCGATGCCAGCGCTGCCGCGGCGCGCATCGCACGCTCCTCTGCAGGCAGCTTCAGAGGAGCCAAACCCATTTCCACGTTCTCCTGGGCGCTGAGAGTGGGAATGAGGTTGTAGTGCTGAAAGACGAAGCCAATATCGTGGGCCCTGATATCCGCAAGTGCCCCATCCCCCAGCGTGGAGATAGCCTTTCCCCCGACGCTCACCGTTCCGGAGGTTGGCCGATCTAGGGCTCCAAGCATCTGCAACATGGTTGATTTACCGCCACCGGTGGGACCTTGGATGGCCACCAGCTGGCCGGCGGGTATTTCCAAATCTACCCCGTTGAGCGCATGCACCGTCCTGCCCTTTTGCAGGTAGCTCTTTTTTACCGCTTCAAGTCGGAACATCATCGTGATGTCCTGGCTCGTGGTGATGGTGGTATCGGTCTGTGTCAGTTCACTCATTGTCATTTTCTCCTTATTTTCCTAGGCAACCGAGCGAAGGGCTTCGGCCGGGCGCAGACGCGCAGCACGCCAGCCACCTAGAACGCCGGCCAGTAGGCCACCTGCGATGGAAATGGCTACGGCAAGAATGATCACCGTTGGGGTAATGGGCAGGTTCAAAACAACGTTGACAGCGTTTGAGGCGGCACTGGTCACGGCAGTTGCAGCACCCGGCATGCCACCGGGTCCACCCATACCGCCCGGTCCGCCAGCACCGGTTGTGGCCGCGGCTGCGGTGAGCGTTGGCGAGAACACATTGATGATCACGATTCCGACGAGGCCAACAATGACACCCAAGATGCCGCCGAGTACCGACTGGACCACTGATTCACCAGCGACCTGTCGCACGATGCTTGAATTGCGCCACCCGATGGCCTTCAATGTTCCGAATTCACGGGTTCGACGAGACACACCGGAGAGCGTGAGCAAGATGGCCAACAGGAAAGCGACCGCCAACACGGCAATGGACAGCCAGGTACCCAGCGAGGAAACGAGGCCCGAGGCAGTGGACAGGGAACCGGAAACCGTCGAGGCCAGATCTTCCTGAGTGTTCACGGCGTTATCCGGTAATGCGGTCTGTAGATCTGACTTCACCGCAGCGATCGCCGAAGCGGAGGCAGCCTGCACGTAGACGGTGCTGATCTTATCCGCACTATCCGAGAGTTTTTGTGCCACATCCAGTGGGATATAGGTATTCGACGCCGACTCGGCATCCGCACCGGATCCCGCAACGATACCGACGACGGTGAACTTGGTGCCTCCGATATCAAGCTTGTCGGCCAGTTTGAGTTCCTCGGTGGTTGCATAGGCTGCATCAAGGACAACGTTGTTCTTACCCGCATCATCGGCGGTAAGCAGGCGGCCGTCCTGCAGTGTTGCCGTGGTCAGTGGACCGATGGCATCTGCAGCGGAATCCACTCCCATAACGGTGAACGAATTAACGTCGAACTGACCGCCACCGCCCATGCCACCGCCTTCCGGCGGGGCGACGCCGGAGGCCCCCGGCGCTTGGGCGTTATCGCCCATGGCGCTTCGTTGGGGAAGTTCACCGTCGAAGGTTGAGTTGGTCAGCGACAGAACACCCGAGGCTGCCGCGACGCCCTCGGTAGAGCTGATGGTTTTCACCGCATCCGAATCGAAGGTCGCCGAACCACGCGCGGTACTCAGTAGCGACTGGCTGACCTCTTGTGTTCCGTCGTTCCCGGTGGAACCTGCATCCCCATCAAATTCAAAGCGGGCTCCACCCGGTGCTCTGCCCGCAGTGGGTGCCGTCGGGGTAGATGTGACGGTGATGTCGGTGCCTAGGCCATAAACAGACTCAAGAGCCGAAGATTGTGCGTCGCGCACTCCTGCCGATAATGCGTTAACGATGATAACCAAGGCAATCGCCAATGCCATGGCCGCGGCGATGATCGCCGTTTGCTTTCGCCGCCCCGACAATTCGCGCCGCAAATAACGTATGAACATGCGTGTTCCCTCCACTGTGCGGTCTATTACCGCGTTCGACTTCAAGCTATGGGAGGTTTCTATGCTTTGACTTGGGCGGTCCTGTGGGTCAACGAAGCGTGCACTTTGAAGTGACTATGGATTGACTATGAGTGGGAAATTTCTATCAGACGGCAAGGAACGTGTTGGTGCCAACACCAAATTCCGTATGGATTATCTTGCTCGACGATTAGGCTTAACACTGGCCCATTCGCACTCAAAATTGTTTGCACCGTGGGACCCGAAACAACTTTTCGAGGATTCACTTGCCTTTCACCCTTGCCCATCCGGCTGCCATCCTGCCCTTCCTGCGTCAGCCCTTTGTACCAATCGCGTTGGTGGCCGGAGCCATGGCCCCGGATCTCCCGTACTTCGCCATGGTGTCTTCCACGAGCACTGCTTGGTACGCGAATGTGCTCAACGGAACCAACTCGCATGATTTCGCCCAAATCCTCTCCGTTGGACTGCCGCTGTCATTGATTCTGGCCGCAATCTTGTGGCTCGTGGTGAAACCGCTTCGCTGGGCTTTACCCGAATCATGGGTGCCTCAGAAGCCGGTGTTCAAGGGACGACCCCCAACGAGTGCACGTGTTGCGCTGTGGACGTTCTATTCGTTGATGGTGGGGCTGCTGACCCATCTGGTTTGGGATTCGGTGACTCACACCAACGGCTGGGTCGTTGAACGTGTGCCATTGCTCGCGAGTGAACCGTTTGCCGGGATAGCCGTTTACCGATTGCTGCAACATGGCAGCACGCTAGCCGGGCTGGTCATTCTGGTTTTGTGGTACCTCAAACGGCGGAAGAATTCTGCTCATCTCGACAAGAAGACCGCGCCCGCGAGCAAGAAGCTGCGTACCGTCTTCCTGGTCCTGGTCCTGGCGCTTGTGGCAGTGACGGCCGCCGTCTCCGGTCTGGGGTCCAGCACCGTCTTGGAGGATCCGATCGGCGCCGAATCGTTCCTGTGGATCATCATTACCCGTGGTGGGGCAGCATTGCTCGTTACCTTGGTCTGCCTTGCCGTCGTGTGGCATGTGGTGGCATTGATCCGATTGCTTTCTACGATGCTCCGGGCCAACAACCGCGCTTAGTCTTGGCGCCATACCCCCGACCCCGTAGTGGCGTATGAGGGTTTGAATTGCTAAGTTGTTGATTACCGTCGCGGGCCTCGCTGGGGCGGGGTCACAGAGCAGAACCGACAGTTATTCCACCGACCGTTTCGTGCGTTACGGAGCATCGCCTAGGAACGCCCCCGGCATCGTCGATCCGCGCTTCGCCCGAAGAGTAGAAGGAAGTCACCACCATGACGGACCACAGCGTTGAAGCAGAAAATCTCGCCGAAGCCGTGGCCATTGCCGCGAATAACGTCCGCAATGCCGGTGGTCCCTTCGGTGCGCTAATTGTCACCGCCGACGGCTCGCGCTTCGAGGGAGTCAACCGGGTCACGGCCAATAACGACCCGACCGCCCACGCCGAGGTCACGGCCATCCGCGCTGCCTGCACCGCACTTGGAACGTTCGATCTGAGTGGTGCGGTCCTGTACACCAGCTGCGAACCATGTCCGATGTGTCTTGCCTCTGCCCTTTGGGCCCGAGTATCGCGCGTCGTTTTTGCCGCCGACCGACACGAAGCGGCAGCTGCAGGATTCGATGACGCTGTCTTCTACGCCTATTTCGAGGGCTCTGCGACCGAGCGTGAGACACTCATGCCGGTCGACCGCATCACCGATGCCACATTCAACAAGAACGAGCCCTTCGCTCTCTGGGCCGCTCTCGACACGCGCATCGACTACTGAGCCCCGAGGACTTCTCAACTAGCACGGTCGTGAATCAGCCACAGACCAAAGCCTTGCTTGAACACGTGGTTGATTTCATTCACCTTGACGGCGTGCGGACCCAGTTTTACTCGTCTACAGGCCCAGTGGCTCCCGTTAATCAGGATTTTCAGGGTGCGTCCAGTTGTTGGACGACGGAGCTGTATCCTTCCGCCCCCACAATGCAACCTGTCGTTTACCGCATCCGCGGATGACAGATCTTTTAAGTGAGCTGGATATACGAAAAGTGCCTCGGGCCGGTTTCATGTGAAACCAACCCGAGGCACTTTTTGGTATGCAGCTTTTGCTCCGTTATGGCTCGGAGATAAAGCCTTCCTTGACCATCCATTCGAATGCAACATCTGCTGGTTCGCGTCCATTGACGTCGACCTCGAGGTTCATTTCACGCAACGCTTCGTCCGTCAGCTTGGGAGAAATTTTCGCGAAAACTTCTTCAATGCCGGGGTACTTGTCGGCAAACTCCCCGAAGAAAACGGGTGCCACGTTGTACGCAGGGAAGTAACCCAAGTCGTCTTCAAGCACCGTCAGGTCCAGTGCCTTGATACGGCCATCGGTGGTGAAGACCTCGCCGAAGTTGCAGTTGCCCTTGTCGGTGGCGCTGTAGATCGCCCCGATGTCATAAATCCCGACGTTTGAATCCGGCACCGAAGACGGGTCGCCGCGCTTGAGTCCATAAAGATCCAGCAAGGGATTCAACCCATCGGAACGCGAATTGAATTCGGAGTCAACACAGAAGGTCAGTTCCTTGGTATCCAAATCCTTGAGCTGAGACAGCTTGGAGATTCCACCGAGCTCTTTAATACCTTCGGAGCGCACGGCCAGGGCATAGGTGTTATTCATCGGTGCTGGGTCGCCCCACACGATGCCGTTTCCTATCTCTTGGTCGTGCACTGCCTGCCACTGCTTAGGCTGGTCCGCAATCCCCTCGTCATGACCGAGATAGGTCATCCACGCGGTACCGGTGTACTCCCACATCATGCTCGCCTGACCGGACTGAATCAGTTCGCGGGCCGGCTGGCTACCTGGCACGTTGGTCAGGTCAATCATCTTAAATCCGGCCGCGCGCCCGGCTAATGCTGCAATCTTGCCCAGCACCAGCTGTTCGGTGAACGCCTTGCTGGTCACGGTCATTCTTGCATCATCGGGCAAATCCGGAAGCGGGGTAATGCTGCCCGGCCCGGCCGGCGGCAGATACGATGCGGCAGGAGAGAGTCCACACCCGGTCAAGAGAACGCCGGCAATGGCCAGAAGTGCGGTTGGTTTCATCCATTTTCGTGGATTCATATTAGAGTCCTTTCGGCCGGGCTAGCTGTTCAACAACACGGCCAAGCCAGTCGATGAGCAGCGCCAGCAACGCCACCAGTAGCGAACCTGCCACCAATACGGCGGTGAGGTTCAGGTTCACCCCGGTATTGATCAAGATGCCGAGGCCCCCACCGTTAATGAATGTTGCCAAAGTTGCCGTACCGACAAGGAGCACAAGTGCGGTGCGGATGCCGGAGAGCATCACCGGCACGGCTAACGGGAGTTCGACCTTGAGCAGGACGGCCATGGAGCTCATGCCCATCCCTCGCCCGGCTTCCACCAGTCGTTCATCGACTTGGCGCAGGCCCACCATGGTGTTGGTCAATACCGGCAGGATGGCATAAAGCACCAGTGCGATGACTGCTGCCCAATAGCCGAAGCCGAGCCAGAAGGCGAGGATCACAACCAGACCGATGGCTGGCGCGGCCTGGCCAATGTTGGCAATGGCCATGACGGGTGTGCTCAAGCGTCGCAGCGACGGGCGGGTGAGCAAGATTCCCAGCGGAATGGCGATGATCAGGACGATCACTGCCGCCATCATCGTCAGGCTCACGTGTTCGATCGTGTAGCCCCACAGCGTTGCCGGATCAAGGGTGGTGCGTTCGGTCTCGCTGAGATCGGCGTTCAGCACCCAGATCATTAGCACGGCCAGAGCCGCCAGAATCCCGAGCAGCTGCAGGCCCAGCACCCGCCACGGATGCTCCACCTGAACTCCAGGAGCTTCGGCCTGCGCCACATTGGCGCTCAGGACACTCATCGTGATTCCCCGGTGCTTTGCGGCTCGGCCTGTCCGTTCGCTTCACCCGAGGAATCCGCCGCTATGGCGTTCTCCACTGCTAGGGCCGGGATGGCACCGGAGTTCAAGCCAACCGGGGCGTCGCTATCTGCCGTGGCCGCGGAGTTGGCCTGCGAAATGGCTTCCATGATGGTTTGCACGTTGATCAAGCCACGGAAGACATCACGTCGACCGGTGACCACCGCTGTCTCGGAACTGGAGACCAGCATGGTGTCCAATGCGTCGTTCAACGTGGACTGGTCACTGACCAGTGGCATTGAGTCATCTACGGTGTCGTCGATGATCTGCAACCTGGAGAGCTGGCGTCGGCTGAGTCGACGGACCGGACGGCGACGGGAATCCAGCACCACCGCCTGCTGTTGACCACTTCCCTGCAATCGGGAGAGCACATCGCTAGCAAGTTCACCGGGCAGCGCCGTGATGGCATCCACCAGGTCGACCTCGTTGACGCGGGTGAGGGTGAGCTGTTTCAGCCCGGCACCGGAGCCAATGAAGTTCTCCACGAATTCGTTGGCCGGGTTGGCCAAGATGCGCTCGGGTGAGTCGTACTGGACCAGCTGGGCACCCTCATCAAAGACGGCAATCCAGTTGCCCAGCTTCACGGCTTCGTCGAAGTCGTGAGTGACCATCACGATCGTTTTCTGGACCTCAGCCTGGATGTTCAGGAGTTCATCCTGGAGCCGCTGACGCGTGATGGGGTCAACCGCGCCGAAGGGCTCATCCATCAGCAGTACCGGCGGATCCGCGGCCAGAGCCCTGGCCACACCAACGCGCTGTTGCTGCCCACCGGAAAGTTCCTTCGGGTACCTGTCGCGGTAGATGGCCGGATCCAGGGAAACCAGCTCAAGCAATTCATCCACGCGAGCGGAAATCTTTTCCTTGTTCCATCCGAGCATCTTCGGAACGATGGCGATGTTGGCGGCAACCGTCATATGGGGGAAGAGTCCGCCGGCCTGAATGACATAGCCGATCCGGCGTCGCAGCGTGTCACCGTCCATCTTGGTGACGTCTTCGCCGTTAATCACGATCTTGCCACTGCTTGGTTCGATCAGTCGGTTGATCATTTTCAGGGTGGTTGTCTTTCCGCAGCCCGATGGGCCAACGAACATGACAATGCTTCCTGCAGGGATCTCGAGCGTCAGGCCACCGACGGCCGGCTTAGCCTGGCCCGGGTACTGCTTAGTGACCTGGTCGAGCAAAATTGATGCGCCAGTAATGGCGTCGGAAGATTCAGACACGGATACCTCGCGGAGTGGTTAGTCGGCCAATGCCGATCAGAATGAGATCAAGAATGAAGGCCAAAATGACCACGCCAATGACGCCGACAAGCACGGAGTCAAAGGCCTTGGCTCCACCCAAACGGGAGAGGCCGGAGAAGATGAATCCGCCAAGTCCGGGGCCCAGCGCGTAGGCAGCAACTGCCGCGACACCCATGACCATCTGGGCCGAGACCCGAATGCCGGAGAGGATGACCGGCCATGCCATGGGAAGTTCGATGGTGACCAGGGTTCGAAAGCGGCTCATGCCGATGCCACGTGCAGACTCAACGATGGAGGGCGAAATACCTGCCAAGCCAACGATGGCGTTACGCACGATGGGTAACGCGGCGAAGAACGTGACCACGATGACTGCGGGGGTGACACCGAATCCGAAGGGCGCGATCAGCAAACCAATGGCGGCGAATGATGGAACTGTCAGGCCGATGGCAGAGACGCCGTTGGCCAGGGAGGAGAGCGATTTATTCTTGTACACCAGCGTGGCGAGAACCACGGCGATGATCGTTGCGAGGATTAGACACTGCGCAACGAGGGAGAAATGTTGCCAAGAGGCAAACAATATTTGGCGGAATCTTTCGCCAACAAATTCAAACACATCAAAACCTACTTCACTATGGTTACGTAGTCTGCTCTCGTCGGCCAAAAAGCCTTAGATACCGTGTAAACATACGGGAATGAGCGGTTCATATCCACCCGAGGGCACTCATCGGGCCGCCTCGAGATTGGTTTGCAATTGGTGCAACCGCGGGCAAACTGTTGATTCTTCAACAAAATTTATAGGGCAAGTTTTAGGTTGGTGAAATGTCGAAAAATCACCGGAAACATTGGGAAATTGGGCCCTTGGGCGCATGCGATCACCTTTGAGTGAAACTACCGCTCGCGAACCCTCAGGTGACACTCGGACAGTTGCCCAACAAACAGATTTTTTGGTCAGAAATTTGTAGTCATCCTCACATCGATTTTTTTGTCTCGACCCCCAAAACAGCAAAGCGACTTTGACTAGGAGATGTCAAAATTCGCGTGAATACGGGACCCTGCGAAAGGTGGATTCGAGCGTCAACGCGTCCGCCGGAAGCACGCCATATTTACTAGCAGGCTCCGCTCCGTCGGCGCTTCAGGGGAAATCGCCAATGCGATCGAACGTCGCGCCTCGAGAGGCAAGTCCCCCGCCACCTTCCATCTCGCACAAATGACGGCGCGGCACTGCCCGTTTGCCCGGTGAAATCGGCTCCGTAATTTCACCCACCCAGGCTACTGAGGCTGCGGGAGGGCCACTCGATACGACTTCGTCAGCGCGGCACTTCAGGGCACTTATTTGGCGCTCACCCCGTTCATCAATTGACACCAGATCTGCATCAATATTGAGATAATTGAGGACTCGCCTCGTGTCGAATTTGTCAGCTAAATTGTGAATGACTTTCAAAATCCTTGAACGTCAGCACGGAGATAAACGAAAGATTCCCACGAAGATCCTTGTGTCTCTCTGACGGATTCCTGAGCGTCAGCTCGACGCTGACCGATGAACGTTGGGCGGCGCATGCAGTAGTCGACCCCCGCACAGAAGTTCATCACCTCAGCTACCACCTCATCACCTACAGAGCCCGTCGCCGCCTAGAAAGCCCGCGATGAGGTGGTGCGAACGTTCTGCCTTGGCTCCGCTCATCCTAGTGACAGTAGAGAATGAAGGGCTCCGCTGCACTAACTGGCGAACTCACTGCCACCTTTGGATGCCAAAACATCAAGTCAGACGCATGAAAACGACGGATCAGCGGCGCTCACCAGGAACGACAAAATCTGACACAAGTGCCAGAGCATAACCCTGCATATGGTGAGATAAGCCTATGAAACTTGCTACGTTGCGCCGAAATGGCTCGCCAGAAAATACGGTCGCCGTCTTGATCACCGAGGACACCTTCACCGAGCTTGAAGGGTTTGCCGACGTTGGTGCGTTCCTCGACGCCGAGCACACAGAGCAAACCGCAGCCGTGGACGCCGCTGCCACACGCACTGGTCAATCCCTTGCGCTGGCCGACTATGCCCCGCTGATCTCCAACCCGTCAAAGGTCTTCTGTATCGGCTTGAACTACC
The DNA here is from genome assembly GCF_012271785.1 of Paeniglutamicibacter terrestris. Lineage (GTDB taxonomy): Bacteria > Actinomycetota > Actinomycetes > Actinomycetales > Micrococcaceae > Paeniglutamicibacter > Paeniglutamicibacter terrestris. Next base: position 573,416 of record NZ_JAAWVT010000001.1, read on the forward strand.
GCAATCACATCGCCGAGGTCGGGGAACAGGAACCGAAATTCCCTACGGTCTTCACCAAGTTCGCTTCCTCACTTACCGGAGCCAACGATGTGATCGAGATTCCGGCCGAAGATCACCGCATCGACTGGGAAGGCGAACTCGCCGTCATCATCGGCAAAACCGGCCGGCGCATTTCCGAGGAAGACGCCCCTGCGCACATCGCCGGTTACGCCGTATCCAACGACGTCTCGATGCGTGGCTTCCAAGGCAGGACCCCTGAATGGACCCAGGGCAAGTGCTGGGATGCGGCGTCACCGCTAGGCCCGTGGCTGGTGACCGCCGAGGACTTCACGCAGGACGCGAAAATCACTACACGGGTCAACGGTGCGGTCGTTCAGCAGGATTCAACCTCGGACTTGGTCTTCTCCCCCGCGGCGCTGGTGGCATACCTGTCGACGTTTAATGAGCTGCGACCGGGCGACGTTATTCTCACCGGCACCCCTGCCGGAGTGGCGCTGGGCCGCCGTAATGAGGCGGGACGACACCCTTGGCTCAAGGCCGGGGACGTGCTGGAGACCAGCATCGAGTCTTTGGGCACCAGCCGTAACACCTTCAGCTAAAAGCGCTTCTCCCCGACCCACTCCCAGAGTGCCGGCGGCCGGCCACGGCCGCCGGTTGGAGTTGGGCCGGGGACCCGTTGCAGGAGATTGTTCGCCTGCAGGGACCGCCCGACGTTGGCACTTTCGGGAACGGCTCGGCCGGCGGCCAAGGCTAGTTCCTTCTGGCGGGCGATCACCGCCGCGGTATTAAAGGATGGTCCCAGCAGCGCGCGAGTTGCCGCCATGTTGACCCACAGGGCGTCAAGCAGCACACCCGCCGCAACAGCCACGATCGAAGCATGGTCAAAAGGCAGCTGCGGCAGGGTGTTCAGTCGTACGAGGCGCACCCGAGGATCCGCCAGCACGGAGGTGCCATCCAAAATCACCATGCGGGTGATCGATAGGGTCGGGCCGCGCTCGTCACGCTCGAAGTCGTCAAATACCCCAACGTCCACGGTGCTCAAGATCTGGCTTTCTTGGACACCTGCCTTGGATAACAGCGCCCGCAACACCGCTTCGCTGACCCGCTCGTGGGCGTTAAGCAGAACGCCTGGCAGCGAAGCTTGGCCGGCAAAGGGATCATTCTCGCGCACCCCAAGCACCACGTGCAACGAATCCTCATGCATGATCATGGGCACGGCATCAATCGACACCAAAGGCTGGTTGGGCATGAGGACGATATTACCGAAGTCTTGTTGCTTCGCCGGCTCCTCGATGGCTCTCGACCGCACGACGCCTTCGGACTCTTGACGGAACACCGTGCAAATCCTTTCTGCGATGTTTTAAGCGGTTCAGGCGAGGTTGCCCAGCACACCGCGGACGTCGTCGAAGGACTGGATGCGCAGGAACTTCCCATCCGCCCATACCGGTTCCAGCAGTGATACGGCTTCCTGTTCGGCGGTAGCTCGTTCAATCAATACCAGGTCCCCGGAATTGTCGCGTGTCACCGCGAGACGTCCAGTGGCTGATTTCTTCATTCCCGAATCGGTAATCGGATCCTTGAGCAGGTTGTGCTCCACTCCGTCAATCAGTGCCCAGGTGGCTTTGATCGCCGAGGAGAAGGTATCTCGGGTGACGTATTGGTAGGTGTACGAACCCACGCCGAAGACCACGTTCTCCGCGGCGAATCCTGCTGCTTCCAGACGCTGGCAGATGTCGAGGGCACGATCTGGGGTGATCGAATCCCCATAAATGGTGCCGATGTGTGGGTCCAAGACTCGGAAGCCCTTGGCATTGATGGTGCCGCCGAAGGTGTTCCACAGCAGCTGGACGACACCAAAAAACGCGGGGTCCGATTCCGGAGTCCGGACCTTTGCCTCGACCTCGAACTCACTCTCGGACCCGGTACCGCACAGAATGGTAGCGGGGTCCCCGGAGTCGGGACGGATCACGAGTTTGCCGTCCCTGGCCAGAATCTTCGCTTTTAGGGCTGGCAAGATCTCGGTGCAGACTTTCCATAAATCAAAGGTGTCGGCCACCACCGAGACAATGCCACGCGGGTGGATATCTAAGATCCGCTGGAACGTTTCACGTTCCGAGGATTCACTGATGCCAGCGCACATGACTGAGTGTTCTGTGGCCGGGACCGAACCGAGCACCGGCGTATTGTTCTGCCCCGGGTAGTAGCGCCGGACCCAGTCCAGCGTGGCCAGCGAGTCCGAACCGCTGAACGAGAGTAGGTGTCCCGCACCGCTTGCCGCCGCAGCACCGGCGCCGGGCATCCCGCGGAAGGAGAAATCGTGCAGCTGGAAGTTCACTCCCGCGCGGGAGCCTCCGGTGCGTTGTGCCGCTGCGTCGAGGATTCCGCGGTAGGCGTCGGCCAGCGTAGCCGAAGTGGACGGCTGCCAGATCGCTGCGGAGAGAACTGTTTCGATGTAGTTGACCAGCCAAAAGAACCCGGGTTCGGTGTTCTCCACGGTGAAGGAGGGAACTCGTAAGGGGACGCGGGTTCCCTCGGGCAAGGAACGGAAGATCAGTGGGAGGTATCCCTTGCGGTGCAGCTCGCGGATGTGGTCGGTGGCGATTGAGTGCTCGGTGCCCAGAATGCTTTCCAATATGGTGTTGTACTCGGCCACCGCCGTCTCCTCGTCGGCGGCGAAGAAGGGTGCGAAGGACTCTATGCAATAGGCCTGCAGGAAGGCTTGCAATCCGAAGTGGACGACCTTGGTAATGCCTTGGATGCGGCTGGCACGGTTGGTGAAGTTCGAGAGCACCCCGGTGGTGCCGGCCGGGTACAGGCCTCGGTGGCCGAGCTTGTAGGCGTCGGTTTCAAAAAGTGGGGCGGTGACCGAGGGGCTAGTGAGCGTATTCATGATGTTCTGTCCTTTCAAGGCGGCGGGTAGCTGGTTTTCTAGGATTGGCAGGCGGTGGCGTTGGCCGCCTGAACCAGGTGTGCCATCAGGGGCACGATGGTCGCTGCAACCGCCGGGTTCTCATGTCCGGGATGGGAATCGGTGGTGAAGATCCGGCCGTATGCTTCGGTGAGGTTGCCTGCGCGGCCGGAGAATACTCCGTGGCTGACCCAGAGATCCAGACGATCAGCGGGTAGCCCGGTCGCCGTGGCCAGGCCCATGAACGTTCCACCGCCGTCGCAAATGTCATCCACTACCAACAGTCGGCCCTCGGCCGGGAGCGTTTCACAGTCGAACCCCGACAGTTTTCCGGTGGCAAAGTCGCGCTTCTTCACCGAACGATAGAGAGGCACGCCCAGTGCGGTCGCTGCTCGCTGGGCTCGAGCTACGGCACCCGCATCGGGGGCGATCACTCCAACGTGGGCCCGAGTACTAACGCGCAACGCGGCGCTGATAACGGAATCGGAATCAACCACTACGAGGTTGTTGATGAGCTCGGGCATCACTGGGGAATGCGGGTCGAAGCAGACGACGCGATCGGCCTTCATCGAGTTGATGAGATTTGCGTACACCTGAGCGCCGAAGGGGTTGCCGCGATCCTGACGTGCTCCGGGCAGGTAAGGAATGAGGGCAGCGACCTTGTGCCCGAGTTGGTGGGCGTAATCAATCCACATGGCCGCGGCAACGTAGTCGTTGGCGTCAGTGCCGGTAACCAGTACGTGGGAGGGTGTCTGAGTACTGGCTTCGGACACCTTGATGTGCTGCTCTCCGGCGGGGAAGTTCATCGAGATGGCGTCCGAGTAGACGGTGAACCCTGCTGCAACGGTGGCGTATGTCTTGATCATGGAATCAGCATAGCATGATTAAACATCACATGATGTTTAATCATGCTATTGATGTTCGCCGATCTCCAGAAAGTGCCATCTTCCTCCAATAGTTCTTGGCAAACTTAGTATCCATTGGCAGGCTCGATGTTGATCCGTTGTGATGTGACCCATCATTTTCCTGACCCTCGGGCCTCCAAAGTGTCTTTCCTTCGGCGGGTCCGCCACGAGGGAAAAGCGTAGGCCGAGCCGGATCAGCTTCGGCGGCTTGCGAGGCACCCGATATCACCCCCGCCATAGTTACGACCTTGGTGGAAAGAGCCTGAATGCCCATGTGTTCGTCTTTTGCGCTTTGGCCGCAATGACTCGAAAATTACAACCCCGTGGATCTTGGCCAATGGTTGTTCTACGTCGTGAAACGCAGCACCTTCGAACGCCTAGGATCTGCAAGCGTGGGACTCGCTACTGTCGTCCGGTCGGCCGAAAGCGACCCTGCCTGGGAAGAATTGCGGAGGGCGAAGAAATCGACGAAACGATCTGCTGCTGGTCTTGAAATGATGGACCATCGGCTCTAAGCCTGGATGGGTTTACTTGCCGTTTCAGGGAAGGCGCACAACCCCTAAGAGTGTCCGTCACTGGGGATTCTCGACCCGAATGATTCTCGTGTGGCTCCTCAAGTGTTGGTTCCTCACTATTTGACAGCCGCCGGGACTTGGCAAGAGCCAAGCGGGAATAGAACGAAAAGAGCGGGGCTGCAACCCCGAAGGATGCAGCCCCGCTGGGTTCCCACCTGTGCGGGTCAGGCGCTGGTGGCGTCTTGCACCTCGCCGACCAGTTCCTCGATGATGTCTTCTAAGAAGAGCACACCGGTGGTGTTCCCCTCAGCATCGAACACCCGCGCCACGTGGGCACCGGTGCGGCGCATGACCGCCAGGGCGTCTTCCAACTCGCCACCGCTGAAGGTGGAGGCCAGTGCCCGAATACGCTTCGCAGGAACCGCCTCGTTGAGCTTCTGCGTCGTGGTCAGGTCCATGACGTCCTTCAGGTGCAGGTAACCAACGGGTTCCCTGTCGGCGTTCACCAGGATGTAACGGGAGTACCCGTGCTTGGCCACCGCGGACTGAATGTCGGCTGGGGAAGAACCCTCCGGCAACATGACCATGTCGCCGAGCGGAACCTCCACATCGGAGACCTTCTTGGTGGTGAACTCAAACGCCTTGCTCAGCGTGCCGCTGGCATCGTTGAGCATCCCGTCGCGGGTGGATTGTTCCACGATGGCTGCCACCTCATCTAGGGTGTAGGCGCTGGTGGCCCCGTCTTTGGGTTCCACCTTGAACAGGCGCAGGATGGCGTTGGCGATGCCGTTGAGGCTCCAGATCACCGGTTTGACGATGCGGGCCACCATGACCAACGGCGGAGCCAGGATCAGTGCCGCACGCGTGGGCACCGAGAAGGAAATATTCTTCGGGACCATTTCGCCGATCACCACGTGCAGGAAGGTGACCAGCAGCAAGGCCGCGATGAACGCGATGATGCCGATCGCCTCGGCGCTCAGGGAGGTGAAGCCGAGCGGGATTTCGAGCAGGTGGTGGATCGCCGGCTCGGAGACGTTCAGGATCACCAGGGAACACACGGTGATGCCCAGCTGGCTGGTGGCCAGCATCAAGGTGGCGTGTTCCATCGCCCAGAGGGTGGTCTTCGCCGCCTTGGAACCGGCCTCCGCCTTCGGCTCGATCTGCGAACGCCGGGCGGAGATGACGGCGAATTCCGCGCCGACAAAGAACGCGTTGATGACCAGCAGCACGACGAGCCAGATGATTCCGGGAAGATATTCACTCATGGGTCAGGTCCTGGGTCATGTTCTCGATGATCTGGTCGTGTTCGCTCCGGGAGGGGTCATCCGGAGTGAATTTCAGGCGTTCGATGTGGGTGCCCAGCACTCGTTCGACGCGCAGGGTGCCCTCGGGGAGGGACACTTCGTCGCCGAGTTCGGGGATCCGGTCGAGTCGGTCGGTGACGAAACCTGCGAGGGTGTCATATTCCTCGCCGTCCGGGACCTTGATCCCGGTGCGGTCCAGCAGTTCGTCGGGCCGCAGTGAGGCATCAAAAGTCACTGAGCGTCCGGTTTTCACGACGCCGACACGGACCTTGTCGTGTTCGTCCTCGAGTTCCCCGACAATCTCCTCGACGAGGTCTTCAAGGGTGACGATACCGGCGGTGCCGCCGTGCTCGTCGGAGACGATAGCGACCTGCAGGCCTTGCTGGCGCAGCAGTCCCAGGAGGGATTCGACGCCCATGGATTCGGGGATGCGCAACGGTGCATGCATCAGGTCGGTGGCGAGCCGTGTCGCTCGTTGTTCCATGGGCAAAGCAAAGGCCTGCTTGACGTGCAGCACGCCCAGGATCTCATCGCGGTCCCGGCCGATCACCGGGAAGCGGGAGAAACCGGTCTGGATGGCCAGGGAGATGATGTCCTCGGCGTTGTGCTCCGCATCCACCGCGACCATGCGCACGCGCGGGGTCATGACATCGGCGGCACTGTGTTCGGAAAAGCGCAGCGTGCGGTGCAGCAGCGTGGCGTGGTCCTGGTCAAGGACCCCTTCCAATGCAGAGCGGCGCACCAGGGAACTGAGTTCCTCGGCGCTGCGTGCCCCGGAGAGCTCCTCCTTGGGCTCGATGCCGAAGGACCGGATGATCGAGTTTGCAGTGTTGTTGAACAGCAGGATCACCGGTTTGAAGACGGTGGTGAACAGGGCCTGGAAAGGAACGACGATCTTGGCGGTAGCCAACGGCAGAGCGAGGGCGAAGTTCTTGGGGACCAGCTCGCCGATGATCATGGAGAAGACGGTGGCGATAAAGATGCCGATCACCGCACCGATGCCCGGCACGATCCCTTCAGGAATCCCGACGGCCAGCAACGGCCCGCGCAGCAGCGAACTGATGGCCGGTTCGAAGGTGTAGCCGGTGAGCAGCGTAGTCAGGGTGATGCCCAATTGGGCGCTGGAGAGGTGCGTGGAAGTGATCTTCAGGGCCTTGATGGTGGTGCCCAGGCGTTTTTCGCCGCGCGCGGCGCGGGCTTCAAGGTCGTTGCGGTCCAAGTTGACCAGCGCGAATTCGGAGGCAACGAACAGGCCGGTGCCCACGGTGAGGACCAGGCCAATGCCGATCATGATCCATTCATACATTGGGGCGCCCCTCTCCGGTGGGTGTCGGAATCAATCCGGCAGATAAGGAGAAGGGCCAGGGCATATGTGAAGGGGGGTCATCCATAGTACGAACAACTATACGGGGGCCATAGGGCCGGTGGCCGTGTTTTTGTGGCGCGGAAAGCTGAATGTTCCCCGTGAAAGCTCGTGCCCCGAAGCGGTGCGGGAGGAACCATGTGCCGGTACGTCCCGACGCAACCAATCCAGCTACGGAATAGACGCACAGTCGAGTCCGGCCAAAATCATGAGAGAAAATGAGAGGCAGAGCAAGCTTTCAATCCCAGCGGACACCCCGAACTCCTCGTCAAAACACTGGATGCCGTAACACCACATGGGTATTGACCCCAAGACTCGTATGCTGGGGCGCATGACATTCACGACCTGCGATCTTTTCGACGACGACGAAACCCTGCAATCGGTTTCCCTGCAATTCGAGAACCTCGGTGCCCACCCGCGCTTCAGCGGACCTATCCGTACGGTGCGCTGCTACCGCGACAACGGACTGGTCAAGTCGCTTTTGAACTCCCCCGGCGATGGTTCAGTACTGGTGGTTGACGGAGCCGGCTCACTGGAATCGGCGCTGATGGGCGACATGATCGCCGCGGCAGCGGTGACAAATGGCTGGGCAGGGGTCGTGATCTACGGCGCGATCCGTGACCGTGTGGCGCTAGCCGAAACGCCCCTCGGCATCAAGGCCCTCGGCTCGAATCCACGCAAGAGCGCCAAGGACTCGGTTGGTGCCGTGGACTTGGTAGTCTCCTTCGGAGGCGTCACGTTCACCCCGGGGGCGACGCTTTATTCGGACGAGGATGGCATTCTGGTTTCCGCCTAATCTCTGTTTGCTGGGCCGAAGCAAGCAGTGGCAGTTGCTGAGCTTGATGGTGCTGGTCAGCGGAAATATTCCCGACTGCGCCCAACGGGCAATCAACGCGGTTGGCCGCACCGCGGAAGCTCTTTATGTGTAGGCTCAAAACATAGCTGATACCGGGCATTTTTCCCGGAGGATTCGGCACCGCGCGAGAGAACAGGGAAACCATGAAGGTCACGATCATTGGCGGACACGGACGAATCGCACTATTAGCGGCAAATCTTCTGTCCCAACGCGGCGACAGCGTCAACTCGATTATCCGCAATCCTGACCACGCCGCCGATGTGGCCGCCACCGGTGCCAGCGCCGTGGTGCTTGATGTGGAAAATGCGACAGCCACCGAAATGGCCGAGGCTTTTGCAGGATCCGACGCCATCGTTTGGTCAGCTGGGGCCGGCGGAGGAAACCCCGACCGTACCTATGCCGTGGACCGCGATGCAGCGATTCGTTCCATGAACGCGGCGCAGCTCGCCGAGATCAAGCGCTTCGTGATGGTGTCCTTCGCCAGCGCAAGCACCGAATATCTGGTGCCCCTGGATGACCCGTTTTACCCCTACATGGCCGCAAAGATTGCCGCCGATGATCACCTACGTGGCAGCGACCTCGACTACACCATCCTCGGACCCGGTACCCTGACCCTCGAGGAAGCCACCGGCCTCATCAACGGCGACCCCGATCTGGCCGCCGATACCTCCACCTCCCGAGCCAATACCGCGTTGGCCATCGTGGCTACGTTGGATTCTGCCGCAAGCATCGGTCGGACGATCAACTTCGTTGATGGACAAACCCCTATCGCCGCGGTCATGGGCGCCAGCAACTAACCCTGATCAAGCCCCGAGCATCAGCACCGGTGCTCGGTGGCATTGACAGATCATGAGCGTGACAGCACGATTGGCAAAGGCCTGATCAATCATCTGTCTTGGGAGAACCACCGTGAACGATGCAGTTCCGAACGCCACCATGTCCGTTGCCGCGATTCTGGCCGAGGGCGCCAGACGCCATGGCGATCTGCCAGCCATCACGCTGGCAGGGACAAGCACCAGCTACCGTGACTTATGGGATCAGACCCGAGGTTATGCCGGTGCGCTGCGCGATGCCGGAGTGACCGAGGGCGACAGAGTAGCCATCTTGATCCCCAACGTTCCCGACTTCGCTCGTGTCTACTATGCGGTGTTGGCTCTTGGGGCCGTTGCGGTGCCAGTACACGCGCTACTCAAGCGTCACGAGATTCAGTACATGCTCACCGATGCAGGGGTCAGCCTGCTCATTTGCGCCGCTCCGCTGCTGGCAGAGGGAGGCCCGGGGGCAACCGCCGCCGGGGCCCGCGTTCTAACGGTCATGTCCCCAGAGCCCGGGGAGCACAAGCGGCTGGAGGACCTCGCCGCGGCGGCGACGCCCATTGACACCTACCTGCCGCGTTCTCCACTAGACATTGCCACCATCTTGTACACCTCGGGAACCACCGGCAAACCCAAGGGAGCGCTCGGCACCCACTTTGCCCTCATCGAGCAGGTCAACGTGCTGTTGTTGAACACCTTCGACATGCGCAGGGGCGACAAGATTTTCGGCGGACTGCCGCTTTTCCACACCTTCGGGCAAACAGTGGCACTGAATACCGGATTGCGCGCAGGGGCGGAGATCATGCTGCTGCCCAAGTTCACCGGCGAGGCCGCCCTCTCCTTGATTTTGGATCAGGGAGTCAACATCTTCGTGGGAGTTCCCACGATGTACGTCGGGCTGCTCGCCGCGGCCAAGGCACGCCCGGAGCCGGCCCCCGCGCTGCGTTATGCGGTCTCCGGCGGTGCCGCCCTCCCGTTGGCCATCCTCGAGGACTTTAATAAGCACTTCGGCGCGAAAATTCATGAAGGATACGGTCTGACCGAAACCTCGCCGGTGGCCTCCTTCAACCAGGTAGGAAGCGAGCCGCGACCCGGGACGGTAGGCCAGCCGGTCTGGGGTATTGAGGTGGAGGTCGCCCGCCCGGAAGTTTTCTCGAGCATCGAGTTACTGGAGACCGGGGAACTGGGCGAATTGGTGATTCGAGGGCACAACCTCTTCTCCGGTTACCTCAATCGCCCCGAGGCCACGGCCGAGGCTGTAGTGGATGGTTGGTTCCGCACCGGGGATCTAGGCACCAAGGATGCCGACGGCTACATCACCATCGTGGACCGAAAGAAGGACATGATCCTGCGCAACGGTTACAACGTGTACCCGCGTGAGGTTGAGGAGGTTCTGGTTGGCCACCCGGAAATCACCAACGCCGCGGTCTTCGGTATTGACGATGACACGCACGGCCAAGAAATCGTGGCCTCCGTGACGCTGGTGTCAGGTAGCACCCTAGATGCGCACAGCATTGGAGAATACGCCAAGGAACGGATGGCCGCATACAAGTACCCGCGCCTGATCGAAATTCTTGCCGAGTTCCCGCTGGGCCCCAGTGGAAAGGTTCTCAAGCGCGAGCTGGTGACCCGCTACACCCGCGAGTAGGAAGAGAGCCGAGGACTCACGCTCGCCGCGCGATTCCAAGGCTCAGCGCGCCCTCGCATTTAGGTGCCCCGGGAAGGTAAAACGTATCAAGTTCGGTGATCTCAAATCCCGCTTCCCTCAGCATCTCGGCGGTGGAGCGGGTGAGATGGCAGCCGCCGGCCAGTACCTTCTGGATGGGTTCGAGTCTGCGTTGGAATCGTTGAACCTCAGCATCCTGGGCCAGCCCATGCTCCAGAAAGTGCAGAGGTCCACCGGGTTTAAGGACCCGGCGGACCTCTGCCAGAGCGGCAAGGGCATTGGGGATGGTGCACAGCGTGAAGGTGCTCAGCGCCGCGTCAACGTGGGCATCGGGCTCGTTCAGCACCTGCCCATCACGTGACCCGCGAACGATCTGTATCCTCGAGGACTCCCGCACGGGTGTTGAAAGTCGCCACGCGGTGTCGGAGGGTTCGATGGCCACAATTTCGCTCACGCCCATCGGGTAGTGCCCCACGTTGCTGCCGGATCCAAAACCCAATTCAAGGACGCGCCCGCTCAACCCGGCACACACTCGCTCACGCAGCGGTGCCAGGGACGCATTCGAGCAGGAGAATGCGACAAGGCGCGGCACAACATACTTCTCGTAAAGGTTAACCATCAGGTATTGGCCTCAACCGGAGGCGATCCTTGGACTCCCATGCCACCAGTCTCTGCCGGAAGCCCCGTCTGTACAAGGCAACGGCGCCCATCCCGTTCGGTGAATGAGGGCAGAAAAAAGCCGGGCAGTCGCACGTGACGCGCAGCTACCCGGCTTGTACTCACCTAAGAGTGAGAAAAAATTTTAGGCGTTCCACAATCCGTAGGAGTCAGCCAGATCCGCGATCTTCTGGGCGCGGGCCAGACGCGGCAGGTACGAACCGTCACCAACGGTGGCCCCGGCCGCGTGGGCGTCAAGCATGTCGTGAGCCCAGGACAGCTCGTCGGTGCTGGGCGAAAGGCCCAAGTTGATCTCATCAACCTGAGTCCGTGAGAGCGACAGCTTGCCGGTCATGCCCATGGATGCGGTGATCGCGGAATCCGCGAGAACCTCTGCCGCGTCGGCACCGGGAGCAGACGGTCCGTCGATGGCACCGGGGAGCTTGCCAACGCGTGATGCGACCACGAGCTTGCCTCGGGCGTAAGCCAGAGCAAGTGGGTCACCGGAGACGCCGGTGTCCTTGCGGAAGTCATTAACTCCGAAGGCAAGTCGGAAGGTGCCGGGGGCCGAAGCAATGGCAGTAGCGCTTTCGATACCCAGAGCGGATTCGATCAGGGCGAGCACCGGAGTACCGGCCTGAAGGCGCATGGCCGTGTAGGTGACCTGCTCGGGCTTTTCGGTCATGGCCAGCATGACACCGCGAAGTCCCGGCGCCTTAGAGAGGGCAGCCAAGTCCTTGGCCCAGAAATCGGTATCAATACCGTTAACACGCACCCAGGCGGTCATTCCGGTGGAAAGCGCCTCGACCACGGCATCGCGTGCGGCATCTTTCTTATCGTCGGGAACTGCCGCTTCCATGTCGAAAATGACCGAGTCGGCCTCGGAGGCCAAAGCCGGCGCAAAGTCCTCGGGCTTGGCTGCATTTACTAACAACCAAGAGCGGGATAGTTTTGCGGGAAGGTTAGCTGCGCGACGGTTACGAAATGCCATGCCCCCAGCCTACCGACTCCACGGGTCGGCCGCCCAATGCCGCGGTGAGTGAGTAGTAGCAAATCCATGAAACACCCGCTATCGAGTCGTGGCGTGTGACCAACTCGTCGTCATTTTCCTACTCGACCAGTCACAGTTGGTGATTTCTTCTCTGCGCTGACGGTGTTTATGACTCGGGCAAAGATACTGGATGCGCATTAGTTCAGATGGTTTCCGCGCCCCAAACCAATCGATGCGGATTGCCCCCTGAGCTTCATGGCCGAGGAGAGTTCCGGAACTTTTTGATCCAAAAAATGAACCTCCAAGACACTAACTGCATTGCCGTAACGGCTAGAGGCATTGAGGGCAAAGTTGGTTGCCCCGTGCATGTGAGAGAAATACAGGGTCCGTCCGTTGCGCCAATCAGAGGTATGCCCGTGAGCAAAGCGTTCGTGCCGCAGGGCAACCGCCGAAGCTAAACTGTTCAGCATCTCCACGGTGTCGTCCATGTCTAGGCCGCGGACCAAAAACTCCGGCGCCCCAATCTTGGTGAGACCCACGGTGTAGCCAAAAATCTTGCGCGGGTTAGGGCTTTCCACGTAGGGGATGGCCCAGCCGTGCCGCTCAATAAGGTTGTCGATGTGCTGCCGCACTTCCTCGGCTGACCATCCATCACACATGAGGCACATGGTTCCCGCTCCTTGAATTGGCACTAGTGCTTGCTGACAATTCAAGTGTTCTCCGCGGCGAGGCCGGATGGGGCGGTTTTCACAATCTGTGGATAACTCTCCCCATCCGGTCCGTGGTGAATGTTCCCCAGCTGCTAGGCGCCAGCGACCACCGCTTCGGCCCGGCTGGCGCTTTGGGTGTAACCGAAGGCACCGCGGTAGTTGGCGCCGGGGTGGTTTTCGGGCAGTTGATCGTGCCCGAAGATTTTCTTGCGCAGGGTGCCCGGCTCGTAGGCGGTTTTTGCCAATCCACGTTTCTGAAGCGTGGGCAGGATGCGTTCGTTAAATTCGAGGTAGGTGTCGGGAAGCCGCCAATTCATCACATTGACCCCGTCGATTCCCGCATCCTGCCAAGCGAGAAGCTGGTCGGTGATCTCGTCGGCCGTTCCCGCCACGACGCCACGGTCTATGCGGTTTTGAGCCAGATCCCCCAAGGTCGGTTCACGGTCGGGGTTCGCGGCGCGTAGCCAGTCCACATGTCCCTGTCCCCCATTGTTGGGGATATTGCGCAGTTCGGTGTCCTCGGGCAGCCGTGTTCCATCTGGCAGGATCCCGAGCGAGGTATGGGTCAGGTACCCAACCACCGAGGAGTACTGCGCGATTTCCTCGCGTTTGGTATCAACCTCCCGGTGGGTCGAGCCGACGATGAAGCTCATGCCTTGGAAGAACTTAATGTCCTCCGCCCGGCGGCCCGCGCGCACCGCTTCGGCGCGGGCATTTTGGGTGTGGAGCCGAGCCCCCGCCGGATCCGGCGGGGCAATAAATACCGCCTCGGCGTGCTTGGCGGCAAACTGAATGCCGCGCGGCGAGCCTCCGGCCTGGAAGAGCAGCGGGGTGCGCTGCGGTGAGGGGGAAGGCAGATGCGGACCCTCAACCTTGTAACGGGCCCCAACATGGTTGATCTTGTGGATCCTGGACGGATCCGCATAGCGCCCACCGTCATTATCCACCAGCACCGCGCCCTCGTCCCAGGAACCCTCCCAGAGCTTGTAGGCGACATCCAGGTACTCGTCCGCCCAGTCGTAGCGCGCATCGTGCTCGGCCAGAGCGTCATAGCCGAAGTTGCGCGCAGCATTTTCCTGCGTGCTGGTCACGATGTTCCACGCGATGCGGCCTGCGGAGATGTGGTCGAGGGTGGAAACCTGGCGGGCGAAGTTAAACGGATGGTTCTGCATGACGTTGGAGGTGTAGGCCAGCCCGATGTTCTTGGTAGCCACCGCCAAGGCTCCGAGCAACACCGCGGGGTCGTTGGACGGAATCTGTAGTCCCTCGTGAACGTTGTCCACGTATTGACCGTCGGCCGGTCCGTAGAGCCCGGTGACGTCGGCGAAGAACATCGCGTCGAAGAGGCCGTCCTCCAAGGTCTTGGCCACATCGATCCACAGGTTCACGTCGTTAAATTCGTGCTGTCGGGCTTCGGGGTGGCGCCACTGGCCGTGGTGGATGTGGCTGGCGGTGTTCATCAAGAAGGCGTTAAACAGTAGCGGCTTGCTCATGCGTTGGCTCCGTTCGTGGTGCTGGTTCCGACATAGATGGGAGTGGTGAGCTGGTCCCCCGTGAGCCGTTGCTGTCCCACGGCGCGGGCCCGGTAGATCACCGGGTTGTGTTGTCCCAGCACGCGGGCGTTGCGCCAGTGCCGGTCCAGCCTGCGGGTCTCGGAGGCCGCGGAGGCCCCACCGACCTCAAAGAGTCGATTGGCCACATCCAGGGTCTGCTCCACCACGAAGATCTGAGCCTCGGAGAGCTTGGTGTCCAGTTCGGCCGTGGCTTCGGCGTCTAGTTGGCCGGCAGTCGAGAGCACCGCCGCTTCTGCGAGGTGTGCGCCCACGGTGTCGAGGACCGCGTCGATGGCGAATACCGTGGAGCTGATCCGGCCGACAACTTCTTGCACCAGCGGGTCGCGCTGCGGGGAATCTCCAACGCCGTGGGAAAACGCGCGTTCGCGCCCGCGGACATAGTCCACCGCGTCGCGGCGAACGGCGCGGGCAATCCCGCCTAGGGCCACCAGCAGGATCGCTTGGACATAGGCGGCACCATAGCCGACGCCTTCTACTCCGCCGGAGGCATCGATGTTTTCGGGGTTGACTTCGACGTTGGTGAATCGGGTGGTCCCCGAGGCCGTGAGTCGCTGGCCGAAGCCGTCCCAGTCATCCACCAGTTCCACGCCGGGGGTATCGCGGTGCACGCTGACCCGCACCGATTCGCCGGTGCTGGTATCGGCGCTGACCTTGATCCAGTCGGCGTAGAGGCTGCCGGTGCTGTAGTACTTGGTACCGTTGAGCACCGTGCGGCCCTTTTCCTTGCTGAGCACCGTGGAGTTGGTTCCCGGTTTGTTGCCCTTCTCGGTGGTGGCGTTGCCAAACACGTCCCCGGCGACCACGCGTGGCAGCCAATGTTCCCGGGCTTCAGCGTCACTGCCGGAGACCAAGGTTTCCACGGTGGTGAAGTGCGCTCGCAGCGCCTGGACGAGGTTCGAATCGGCCGCGCCCAGTTCACGCAAGAGGCGCAGCGACTGGGTCAGGGTGGCTCCGGCTCCGCCAAATTCCTGCGGGACACGGATCGCGGTGAAGCCCGAGTCCTTCAGCAACGCGACGGCTTGGTGTGCCAGCGTGCGGGTAGCCTCGGACTCGATCGTAGTGGCGGTGATGGCCCCAAACACCGGAGCGAAGCGCTCCAGCAGATCCTTGGTTCTCGGCGGTTGTGCACTTCCAGGCACAGACGTGACAGTGCGTTCGAGGCTGATGGTCATGCTTTTTCTCCGATCGGGACGGTGTGTAACCGCGGCGCTGCGGCAAGTAGTTTGCGGGTGTATTCCTCGGCCGGGTTGGAAAATACCTCGGTGGTGCGTCCGGCTTCCACGACTCGGCCCGCCTCCATGACAACAATTTCGTCACTCACGTGCTGCACCACGCCCAAGTCATGGGAGATGAAGAGGTAGCTGAGCTTAAATTCGCGCTGTAGCTCATCAAGCAGATCCAGCACCTGAGCCTGGATGGAGACATCTAGCGCGGAGACCGGCTCGTCGCAGATGATCACCTCTGGTCCCGGGGCCAAAGCGCGGGCAATGGCGATGCGCTGGCGTTGTCCACCGGAGAGCCGCAACGGCAGCCTGGCTTCGAGGGAGGCATCTAGCCCCACGGTTTCCAGCAGCCGGATCACCTCATCACGACGCTCGCTTCGGGTGAGCGATTCGGAGTCGGGCAGGGCATCGGAAAGGATACGGGCCACGTCCCATTGCGGGTCGAAGGAGCCCAACGGGTCCTGGTAGATGGAGGTGATGTGCTTGCGCTGCGGGCGGCGCTGCTTCTCACTCAGGGTGCTCCACGGAAGGCCCAGCAGCCGCACGTCCCCCGCATCCGGAGCCGTCAGGCCCAGTGCCATGCGCGCCACGGTACTTTTGCCCGATCCGGATTCCCCCACGATCCCCAGGGTTTGTCCCCTGTTCAGCGCGAAAGAGACATTCTGGACGGCAACTCGTGGTGTGCCGTCGGGGTTGCGGTAGGTCTTGCGCAGGTTTTGTGCCACGAGTACCGGAACCGTCGGGTCCCCGGTCTCACTCTTCGCACGCTGCGCACCAATCAACGCGTGCTGCCGCGCCGAGATCCCTGCCCCGGCCGGTGCCAGCCGGGTGCCACGCGGCTTGTCGGTGGGCACGGCACGTAATAGTCGCTGGGTGTATTCGTGTTGTGGGTTGCCCAGCACCTGGGCCGTTGGCCCGGTCTCAACGATTTCGCCTTGACGCATCACCGCTATGCGGTCGGCCAACTGTCCCACCACCGCGAGGTCGTGGCTGATCAGCAGCAGCGCTGTGCCGGCGGCCTTGCGTTCGGCGAGCAGGTCCAGGATCTGCTGCTGGACGGTGGCATCCAGTGCCGTGGTGGGTTCATCGGCAATC
This sequence comes from Paeniglutamicibacter terrestris, assembly GCF_012271785.1. GTDB lineage: Bacteria > Actinomycetota > Actinomycetes > Actinomycetales > Micrococcaceae > Paeniglutamicibacter > Paeniglutamicibacter terrestris. The sequence continues at coordinate 589,998 of NZ_JAAWVT010000001.1, forward strand.
AGCAGTGCCGGGTCCAGGGCGATGGCGGCAGCGATGAGCGCGCGCTGGCGCAGCCCGCCGGAGAGTTCCCCGGAGCGCTGGTTGATACGTTGTTCGGGTTCCGGGATGCCCACTGCGGCAAGCAATTCCAGCACCTTACTGGTGCGTGCCGCGGGAGAGAGATTGGTGTGGATGCGCAGCGAGTCGGCGATCTCACGGCCGATGGGCCGCAACGGGTCAAGGGAAACCAACGCGTCCTGCAGCACGTAGCCGATGTCCGCCCCGCGGACTTTGCGCCAAGCGCGGTCTGAATTGCGGCGCAGGTCCTTGCCCCGCAGCTGCAGAGTCTGGGCCTGAATGACCGCGTTGGCGCCGGTGAGACCGATCAGGGTGCGTGCCGTGACCGATTTACCGGATCCGGATTCACCGACGATGGCCAGGCATTGCCCGGCGTGGATCTCGAAATCGATTCCGTGGACGATGGGGGTTGCCTGGGTCTTGGAGCCGAAGGCGATCTTCAGGTCCCTGACCGTGATGATGGGTTCGTTTTGAGTGGAAGGGGTGTCGTTGGGTGAGAACATTATTTGTCCTTGAGCTTGCGCTGGATACCGTGGCCCAGCAGCGTGGTGGTGGCGGCGCTGAGCACAATAAAGAGGCCGGGGAAGACCGTCAGCCACCAGGCGTTGCCGATGTAGAGCCGACCGAGGGAAAGCATTGAGCCCCACTCAGGATCCGGCGGCGTGGCACCAAGGCCTAGGAAGCTCAGCGAGGATGCCCAGACGATGGCCTGTCCGACCCCGAGGGTGGCCAGCACAAACAAGGGGGCCGCGACGTTGGGCAGGATGTGGTGGCGAATGATGAAGGCGCGGGACTTGCCCTGCACGATTGATGCCTCCACGTAGCCGGAGCCGCGGATCGAGAGGACCTGCGAGCGGATCATCCGGGCGTAGCCGGGAGCCGCCGACAAACCGACGCCAATCGTGGTGGTCACGACGCCTGGACCTAGGATGGTGATGACCAGCAGAGCCAACAGGAGGCCGGGGAAGGCGAAGAGGACTTCCAAGAAGCGCGATACTCCGAAGTCCACGGCGCGGGTCCCGAGCCCGGCAATGGCACCGAGCACCAGGGCCAAGCCGAGACCGATGACCGTGGCAAGGATGCCGATCAGCAGCGAGCTGCGGGCACCGTGGATGACTCGGGAGTAGACGTCGCGCCCGGATTCGTCGGTGCCGAACCAGTGCGCGGCACCCGGTGCGGTGAAGGCCTCCGCGGGGTTCATGTCCAGCGGTCCGCTGGGAGTGAGCACCGAGGGAATCACTGCCGCGGCGATCAGCCCCAGCAATAAAATCAGCGGGACGATAATGCTGGGTCCCAACGAACCTATGGTGGAAACGAGTGTGGAGGTAAACGACGGGTCGGCAGCAGCCCTTGGGGTAGGCGGCACATCCCGCACCGGAGGCGTGTCCAGGACGGTGGTTTGAATGCTGTGGGTCATGGCTTCTTCCGGGTCGGTGACGGTCGTGGGCAGTGATCTCGGCGTGCTCATGCCGCACGCAGCCGCGGGTCGGCCAGGCGCTCGGCCAGGTCGCTGAGCAGGGTGACGATGATGTAGATGGCGGCAACCAGTACCACCACGCCGAGCACCACGGGCACGTCTCTCACCAGCACCGACTGCAGCAAGGTCCGCCCGATGCCCGGGCGGGCAAAAACGGTTTCAACAACCACTGCCCCGCTGATCAACGAACCCATGGCCCAGCCCGAAAGCCCGATGGCCGGAAGCGCTGCGTGCCGCAGAGCGTGGCGCAGGCTGAGCGAAACCTCTGATTCGCCGCGTGCCCGGGAGGAAATCGCGAACGGAGAATTCATGGCGGTGAGCATTGATTCGCGCATGACCTGGCCCAGGAATCCGGCCAACGGAATGGCCAGGGTGAGCACGGGCAAGATCAGACCGTTGATCCCCGGTGCTCCGCTGGTGGCCGGAAGCCACTGCAGGCTCACGCTGAAGACCAGGATGAGCAGGCTGCCTAGCCAGAAGTGCGGGACAGCGGCGGAAACGACTTCCAGCAGGTTTCCCACGAGGGTGGCGGTCCTGCCACCGCGTGCCGACCACAAGGCCAGTCCAAGGGCCAAGACCCATGCCGTGGCCAGCGCGAGGATCGCGAGTACCAGGGTATTGCCTAGCTGATCGCCCAACACCTGGGCTACTGGTTCCCGCAGCTGGTAGGAATCACCGAGATCACCTGTCACGAGCTTGCCGAGGTAGGCGCCGTATTGGAGGAGGATCGGTTCGTTGAGGCCGTTCAATTCCCGGGTCAACTCGCGCACCTCTTCGGTGGCGTTGTTACCCGGTCCGCCGAGCAATGCGTCCACCGGATCTCCCGGGACTAGGCGCATCGCGAAGAAGGCGAGCGTGGCAACCGCCCACAGGACGCCTGCGGCTCCGAGGATACGCAGACCGCTGAGCCGAAGTACCGACGTCAGTCGTGAACTGCTCGCCGTCGAATCGGTGGTCTCGGATACTGCGGCGGGGTTTGATGGTGTGGGGTTCAAGGTTTCGAGGCTCATGATCGGTCCAACCAGGTGTCGTAGAAGGTGGGCATGCCCAACGGGGAAAGGAGCTTGACTCCTTCAACGTCCGAGCGGAAGCCAAGGCGCGTCTGCTGGTCGAAGATCGGGAGCGAGAGGTACTGCTTGTCGATGAGCTGCTGGGCCTTGGCATAGAGTTGGCCACGCTGCTTCTCGCTGCCGGTGGTGGCGGCCAGGCGCAGGGCCTTGTCGATGTCTTGTGCCTCCGGCCCGGTCAGGCCATTGTTATTGGCGTGGTAGCCGCCCTTAATGACCGAGGGGATGTGTGCGGAGTCGTAAACGATGTTCAACACGGAGGGTGAATTCTTCGTGTAGTACAGCGGCGAAAGTCCGTACTCCCAGGCATAACGCTTGGCGTTGAAGCTGGCCGGTTCTTCCTGGCTGATGACCAGCTCGAAACCGACGGCCTTGGCACTGTGCTGGAATTGCTCCAGCACCGAGACCGGGACGAGGACGGCCTCGGTCTGGATAGCGGTGGTCGAAAGCCGCACTCCGTCCTTGATCCGGTAGCCCTCGGCGTCCCGCGCGGTCCATCCCGCTTCATCCAGAAGCCGGTTGGCCTTGGCCACATCGGTGGAATAGGCTTCCGGGTTTTGCCGGTTGAACTTCGTGATGCTGCTCAGCACCGAATTCGAGCGCGGTACCGTACTCATAAAGATGGATTTCAGGGCAGCATCAACGTCCACCGAGCGCACAAATGCCTCACGCACCCGCACGTCGGTGAAGACACCCTCGGTGGTGTTCAGCGTCAGGTTCACCACGTGTCCGGGCCGGGAACCAATCAAGGTGTCCAGCGCCGGGTCGGCATCCGCAGCCACGGCATTCTGCGGCTGCAATACATCGATGACGTCTACTTCCCCGGACTGCAGGGCGGCGAAGCGTGCAGCGTGGTCGGGCAAGAAGCGCCAGATGATCTTTTCAAGATACGCGGGCCCCGCATGAGCTGCCGTGGGTGAGGGCGTGTGGTACTCGTTGTTGCGAGTGAGTACAACTTCCTGCTGCTTTGACCAGCTCTCGACCTTAAACGGGCCGGTACCCACCGGTGAGAGGCAATTTGCCTCGGCTCCGCGTGCCAACGCCTTCTGGGATTGGATCGGGACCCAGACCTGCGCAAAGTGCTCAAGAAGCGCGTTGTCGGGTTCCGAGAGGTGCAGCCGCGCGGTGAACTCATCGATTTTTTCGACGGAGGCCACCTTTTCTACGGCCAAGATGCCGGTGCTCGAGAGCGTTTTGGGATCCTTGATGTAGGCGACGTTCTTGATGATGGTCTCGGCGTTGAGTTGCTGGCCGTCGGTGAAATGGACGTCGCTGCGCACGGTGATGTCTAGGGCCAACCGGTCATTTGACCATTTCCAGCTCTTGGCGAGCCAAGGGCCAATTTCGCCCTTTTCATCTTGGAAGAACAGTGGTTCCAGGTATTGGGTGGAGACCAGAGCCTGTGGGACATTGCCTGAGACAATCGGGTCGAGGCACGCGGGTTCGGTATCGCCCGTGGCGTACACCAGGGTACCGCCGGAGACCGGTTCACTGCCCGGTCCGCTCGCCGAGTCCGCGTGGACAGCACCACCACAGGCGGTTAAAGCCAACAACGCGCCGACCGCGGCGAAGGCGAACGGCACGCGCTTCTTGAGGTTCTTGGCGGTTGGTGCGGGTGTCCTGTCCACGGCACGGGAGGAGCTTGTTGGCTCGTCCCGGTACGCCGGCTGGCGGTTTTTCACAGTGCTGCTCCTGCTGGTTGTGGGGTGCTCGGCCCTAGTTCCGGGAATCGGAACGTGAAAGGCGAGTTGTCGTAGGACATGTCTACCGGCGTCCGGTTGGCGTGCGCCAGCACCAAGACCTGAGCCCTTTGCAGGGGTTCGCATCACTCAACGTTGCGTCGCATGGCGACATCCAGGACGCTTCACGAACACGTCACATCGTCACAGGAGGACATGTGACGACCCCGCGCTACGTAATCTTCGGGGCCCGGTTTTTCCCCTGCCAGCATCGATGCAGACCAGCATTGCCGGGGACACAACGGAAACGCCAAAACAACGACGTTCAAGATTTTTCGTGGAACAAAAGGAGTAACACCGTGGGCAAGCCACTTCACTTCAACGCATTTGTCATGAATACGACCAGCCACATCCACCACGGCCAATGGCGTCGCCCGGATGCCGGCCAGACGGAGTTCAACGACGTTAATACCTGGATCGATTTGGCGCATACCCTCGAAGCGGCAAAGTTCGACGCCATGTTCTTCGCCGATGTCTCGGGACTTTATGGGGACTCGGACGCAGACTTCGACGTCTACGCGAACGAGGGCCTACAGATCCCGTCCAACGATCCCACCGTGCTCCTAGGTGCCCTCGCGGTCAGCACCAAACACATCGGCCTGGCCACCACCTCAAACGTGGTGCAGAACCACCCGTATAACTTTGCCCGGCAAATTTCCACGCTTGACCATATTTCCAACGGGCGAATCGCCTGGAACATCGTGACCGGCATCAACGACAATGCCTCACGCAACTATGGCCTGCCGCAGCTGACCGACCACGCCGAACGATATGCCTGGGCCGACGAATACGTTGATGTTGCCTACAAGCTCTGGGAAGGTTCCTGGGATGCCGAGGCACTGAAGAAGGACAAGGAGAACGGGGTCTACTCCGATGCTGCCAAGATCCATAAGATCTACCACGAGGGTCCGCGTTACCGGGTCGAGGGGCCGCATCTGCCCTCGCCCTCACCCCAGCGCACTCCGTTATTGTTCCAGGCCGGGTCCTCGGCTTCGGGCCGTGCCTTCGCCGCGCGTAATGCCGAGGCGACCTTCATCATTGCCCCGTCGCCGGCGATCGCCGCCGAGCTGATTTCAGATACCCGCCGGCTGGCCGGGGAATTTGGCCGTCATCCGGAGGACATCAAGTTCTTCCAGGGCTTGTCCTTCATCATTGGCGACACCGAAGAAGAGGCCAAGGAGAAGGAGGCGTACTACGACCAGTTTGTGAGCGTCGACGGTTACTTGGCCCATTCGGCCATCGTGGACAAGACCGGACGCGTCTACCCGCCCGAAACTCGGATTGCCGATCTGGACACCAACACCGGCAAGGGCTTCTCCGAATGGGTATCCAAGCACATCACCGATCGTGAGCCGGTTGTCGCGGACATCGCTTGGCTTCAGGCCCGCAACACCCGCGTGGTGGGAACACCGGAGCAGATCGCGGACGAGATCGAGAAATGGCAGGCCGCGGGCGTGGATGGCATCAATGTCATCAACTGGGTGATTCCGGGTTCCTTTGAGGAGTTCGCCGACAAGGTTCTTCCCGTGTTGCGTGAACGGGGTCTGGCCCAAAGCGAATACGCAAAAGGAACCCTGCGCGAGAAGTTGTTTGGTGACGGTCCGCTGCTCAACGATCGCCACCCCGCGGCCGGTTACCGCGGCGCGTTCACCTCGGGTCCAACCAGCTGGGAAGAGGCCGAGACCACGCGCGGCCTCGAGGTGCAGCGCGCCGGGGTGGAGTCTTGAGCGAGCTTAACCGTTGATACGCTGCCATCGTTGGCGCTGAAGACTAAAAGCAGCGGAGTCCCGGTGCTACCGGGGCTTTGAGACGCATACGGCTGAGGCCCGATGACCTTTAGCAGGTGATCGGGCCTCAGCCGTATGTAGTATTGCTCCGCGTTAAGCCGAGGCTACTTCTCTTGTACTGCGTGTCCTACGGCGGCAGCGACGGCCGGCATGACGCGGGGGTCAAGCGGCGACGGCACGATGTGATCAGCGGCGAGGTCATCGCCCACCAGCTCGGCAATGGCGTGAGCCGCCGCCAGCTTCATGGCACCGGTGATGCGGCGTGCGCCGGCATCAAGTGCACCGCGGAAAATGCCCGGGAAGGCCAAGACGTTGTTGATCTGATTCGGGAAGTCCGAGCGTCCGGTGGCCACCACGGCGGCGTACTTGCGGGCAACATCCGGCATGACTTCCGGGTCAGGATTGGACAGCGCGAAGATGATGGCGTTCTCGTTCATCCTCGACAAGTCCTCTTCCACGAATTTGGAGGAAGAGACACCCACGACAACGTCGGCGCCGTCGAGGGCTTCGCGGATGCCGCCGATCAGTCCGTCTTTGTTGGTCACCGCGGCGTATTTGGCCTTCACTGCGTTCAGGTCGTCGCGGTCGCGGTGGATGATTCCCTTGGAGTCGACCAGCACCACATCGCCTAGTCCGACGTTGATGAGGATCTCGGCGATGGCGATACCGGCAGCACCGGCACCGGAAATCACCGCGCGCATTGCGCCCAGTTCCTTGCCGGCCACCTTGGCGGCGTTGATCAATGATGCAAGAACCACCACGGCTGTACCGTGCTGGTCATCGTGCATGACCGGGCAGTCAAGAGCCTCAATGAGGCGTTCTTCGAGTTCGAAGCAACGCGGGGCAGAGATGTCTTCGAGGTTCACGGCACCAAAGCTAGGGCGCAGGCGGACCAGGGTCTCGATGATCTCATCAACGTTGGTGGTGTTCAGGACCAACGGGATGGAATCCAGGCCGCCGAATTCCTTGAAGAGTGCGCTCTTGCCTTCCATGACCGGCAGCGAGGCGGCGGCACCGATATTGCCCAGTCCCAGCACGGCGGTGCCGTCGGAAACGACCACCACCAGGCGTGAGGCCCAGGTGTGGGTGGCATGCATCTTCGGGTCGGCGGCGATCGCGCGTGACACCTGGGCGACACCCGGGGTGTAGGCAATGGAGAGGTCCCGCTTGGTGGCCAGCGGCATCTTGGACTGGACGGTGAGCTTGCCGCCAATGTGGGCGTCGAAGATGTCTGCGTCGGTGATGGATGCGGCAGCGTTAAGAGAGGTATCGATGGACATAATGGTCTCCTTGAAAGTTCTGAAGTGTTTCGAGGCGAGGGGCGATTCCGTGATCGCAGACGACGAAGATTCCGGCATTTCCACTTCTATGTGGTGATTGCCTGGTTTCTTGCCTCGCTGTGCGTCTGCCGGCCGGGGGTGATGGCTGCGGCAACGTCGCACTGGTCAGTACTTTCTTTAGACCGTAGTCCGTACTCTACTGCATTTCGCCGCACGCGTGCCACCATTTGGCGCAACCGACTGCAAAACTCCCAGCCACCGGGTGGACTCCAGAACCGGTCCTCCGCGCTGTCGAGGACAGAGCCAATCGTAGGATCACGGGCCCGCGGGAGCTGCGCTGTTTCGGGCTATTTCCGCGCGGAACCCCATGGAATCACCAAGGGAGTACCTGTCAAAGGATCCTGGATGATCATGCACGGCAGACCAAACACCTCCTGAACCAGTTCAGCTGTCACGATCTCCGATGGGTCCCCTGCAGCAACCACCTTCCCCTCTTTCATGGCTATCAGGTGCGTTGCATAGCGGCACGCATGGTTCAGGTCATGCAGCACTGCCACCAAGGTCTGATTGTTCTCGCGGTTGAGTCGGCCAAAAAGCTCTAGCAATTCGATTTGGTGCGCAATGTCCAGATAGGTTGTCGGCTCGTCCAGGAGCAGCGTCGGGGTTTGTTGGGCCAGGGCCATGGCTACCCAGACTCGTTGGCGCTGCCCGCCGGACAGCTCGTCGACCTGTCGCCCGGAAAGGTTTGCGACGTTCGTGGCGGCCATCGCCGCCACGACTGCCGCCTCGTCCGATGTCGACCATTGGCGGATCAGTGATTGATGCGGATAGCGGCCGCGGGCCACCAAGTCCGCCACGGAAATTCCGTCCGGAGCAGTCGAGGTCTGTGGCAGCAGCCCGAGCTTCCGCGCCACTTCCTTGGCCTTGTAGGAATGAATGGTGCGCCCGTCGAGCACTACCGACCCGGTCCGGGGCTTAAGCAAGCGGGAGAAGGCGCGCAACAGCGTCGATTTTCCACAGGCGTTGGGGCCGACGATGACGGTAAAGGCGCCCTCGGGAATCTTGACGCTCAGGTTCTCTGAGATCACGCGTTCGTCGTATGCCAAGGTGAGGGTCTCTGCTGCAAGTGCCATGGAGCGTTACTTTCGCTGTTGGTCGGCTCCCCCTGCGGGGAGCAATTGCTCGGGACCGGGGAAATCACACTGTTCCCGGCGTTGGGTACAACACAAGCAAAGCAGGAGAAATCGCCGAAACATGCAGTTTTTCGCCGATCTGTCCGTCTGGCGATACAGCATGTCCAGCCCGACCCACGGGCATTGCATAGGCTCTTGAGGTGGCCCCCAATATAAACAAGAACCAGCGCACCGTTGACCGGGATTTGACCCCGGATTTCTCCGCCATCGCGGCGGGCAAACATGCCCTGCGCCATGGCGCATTCGCCGACGGACGCGGCCTGCAACTGGGCGCCTCGACCGCCCTACTGATGATCCACCAGGTCTGCGAGGCGCTGGTGCCGGTGCTGATCGGGGTGGGCATCGACAAGGCCATCGGCCCCTCGGACTTAAGCGCCCTGCTATGGATACTCGGCGCGCTAGCGGGCCTTTTTTTGATGCTGACCTACAGCTGGCGGCACGGCTACCGGCTGACCAATCGGGTCTACGGATTCGGCGACCACTCCCTGCGCCAAATGGTCATCGCCAAGGTGCTCCATCCGCGGGCCACCGGCAAGCAATTCGGTGCCGGACGAACGCTGAACATCGCCACCTCCGACACGGCAATCACCGCCGGATTGAGCTGGACCATCTCTCAGATGAGCGCGAGCCTCGCGGCACTCATCACCGCCGCGGCAGCGCTGCTGCTGATTTCTTGGCAGCTGGGCCTGTTGGTGCTGGTTGCCACAGTGGTGTTCCTGGTGCTCATGCACTTCATCACCGCCCCACTGGAGCGGCGCACGCACCTGCAGCAGGAACGCGCCGCCGAGGCAACGGGCCTGGCCACCGACCTGGTCTCCGGGTTGCGCGTACTCCAGGGCCTGGGCGCCACCCGCACGGCCACCGAACGCTACCGCGACACCAGCAGGGCCTCGCTGCAGGCGGCACTTGGCACCGCAAAATCCGAGGCCCTCTTTTCCACCGTCACCCTTGGCCTCAGTGCCATGTTCCTGGCCGCCATCACCTGGGCTGCCGCGTCCATGACACTGGCCGGCGAGATCAGCATCGGCCAGCTGGTCACCGTGGTGGGCCTGGCTCAATTCATCCAGGAGCCGCTGAGCTCCCTGGCGTACTACCCGGCAGCCCTGGCTCAAAAGCGCGCGGCGGCCAAGCGCATTGCCACGCTGTTGAACACCGAGGTTGGTTCCGGTGCGCATGTGGTGGTGCGCGCCGACCCGACACCCACCGACCAGGTGGCCTTCAGCGAGCTGCTGGTCCGCGGCGAGGGGCAGCGCCCCGATGTCCGGCTGCTGCCAGGAAGCATGACGGGCCTGCGCACCGATGCACGAAGCGCACGTGAGTTGGGCATGCTGCTGGCCGGGCGCACCGGTGACGCCGGTGCGCGGCTGCTGATCAACGGCGCCCCCGCCGACTCGCTGGCGACGCTGCGCTCCACGGTGTTCGTGGCCGACCACGACGCGGCGATTTTCACGGGATCGTTCCGTGAGAACCTGCATGCGCCCCGGCTACTGGAGTCCGTGCTGAAAGCCACCGGCCTGGCCGAGCTCTGCGCCAGGCTCCCGCTGGGCCTGGATGCACGGGTTGGCGAGCAGGGCAGTGCACTTTCCGGCGGCCAGCGCCAGCGGCTGCTGCTAGCCAGGGCCCTGCACCAGAGACAGCCGGTCATTGTGCTCACCGATCCGACCACGGCCCTGGACTCGGTCAGCGAGGCTCGCATCGCCGTGGCACTTGGCTCCCTGCGGGATGCGACCCTGCTGGTCATCTCGGATTCCCCGATGCTACTGGGGGCCTGCGACACCGTCATCGACACCACCTCACTGCACACGGCCGGAGTAAACCCATGAGCGAATCAACCACCGGGGTTCCCGCGGCCGACCGGCTGCCGATCGCCGACGGCCGGTCCACCTGGCACCACGTGATCCGAATCTTCGGGGCCCGTCGCTGGCTGGTGGCGCTGACGGCGTTCACGCTACTCTGCGTTGCGGTCACCGGACTGGCGATTCCCGCGCTGCTCGGCGTGATCGTTGACGTCGTCTCCGCTCAACGGGGGTCCCAGGCGCTGCTCAATTCCTTGGGGCTGCTGTTCCTTGCGGCGCTTGCCACAGGGATCCTGACAGGTATTTCCCAGGTGCTGCTGGCCAAGCTGGGCCAAAGCGGCCTGGCCCAGCTGCGCGAGGAAGTCTTCGAATCCGCCATGGAGCTGCCCCAGGAACGCCTGGAGCGTGCCGGCAGTGGGGACTTGATTTCGCGAGTCTCCCGTGACGTGGACGCCACCAACGAGGCCATCGGCGGAATCTTGCCGACCTTCATCTCCGCGCTGTTCACGATTGCGCTGACCCTGCTGGGGCTCGGGGTGCTCGACTGGCGCTTCGCGGCCGTCACCCTGTTGTGCGTCCCAATTCACGCTCTGGCGCTGCGTTCCTTCCTGCGCCGCAGCGGCCCGATCTACCGGGCGATGCGCGTGGCGGAAGCCGAACGAGGCCAGCACCTGCTCGAGGCCACCGGCGGCGCAGACACCATCAGGGCGCTGGGCGTGGAACAGCACCACGTCTCGACGGTAGCCGCGTCCAGCCGCGGCGCCGTGGCCCTGATGCTCAAGGCCGTGGTGGTTTCCTCGCGGTTCTACGGGTGGCTGAACATGGCCGAGCTGCTGGGCATGGCCGCGATCCTGTCCACCGGGTTCTTCTTGGTCCGCGCCGATGCCGTCACCATTGGTGCGGCGACCGCGGCCGCCCTGTTTTTCCACCGGCTGTTCGGGCCGATCGGCGCCCTGCTGGCCAACGTCGACGAGCTGCAAAAGGCCGGGGCCGGGCTAGCACGCCTGGTCGGCCTGATCGATTCGGACCGCGAGCGGCAAGACCCCGCCGCCGTCACTCACCCAGGCAGCGCCCCGGGTGTGGTGGTCAGCGGACTGTCCGCCGGCTACCAGGATGCACCGGCAGTGATCACCGACTTCGAGCTGAGCATTGCCCCGGGCGAGCTGGTGGCCCTGGTCGGATCCAGCGGTGCCGGCAAGACCACGCTGGCCCGCGTGCTGGCCGGAAGCCTAGAACCCGGAGCAGGTACTGTGCTGCTTGATGCGTCCGCGGCCCCGCGGCTGGGCCACAGCACGCTGCTGGTCAGCCAGGAGGTGCACGTCTTCAGCGGCACCATCGCCGAAAACCTGCTGTTGGCCGCACCCACAAGCACCGCGGAAGAACTGATCCAGGCCGTACTCGAGGCCGAAGCCCACTGGGTCATGGCCTTGCCCGAGGGGCTCGAGACCATGGTGGGTCACGGTGCGCTGCAGCTGACCGGCGAGCAATCACAGCATCTAGCACTGGTGCGGGCACTGCTGAACCGAGCCGGCCTAGTGGTGCTCGATGAGGCCACAGCGGAGGGCGGATCGGCAAGCGCCGCGCTGATGGAACGCGTTGCCCTGCGCATCACCCGCGGCCGGACCGCGGTAGTGGTGGCGCACCGGCTCTCCCAGGCGGCCCAGGCCGACCGTATTCTGGTCATGGAGGACGGGCGGATCGTCGAGCAGGGCAGCCACAACGCGCTGCTGACCGCCGGCGGAACCTACGCGAGTTTGTGGGCGGCCTGGAGTGCCCGGTGAGGCGATCCCGTCTCGCGGGATTCCGGGTGGGCTGCGCCGGGTGGGCGGCCGTGCGCCGGTAGACGGCCAATGGAGAACCTTGTGAAGTCAGGGGTTCTTCTTTCAGGGATGCAGTGTTCTTGCCTCCCGTCCAGTCCACACCCACGAATTTCGGCGCACCACTGCTGAATTGCCTGAAAATGCTTGAAATCCGCCACGATGACCTGCGCCCCGAACAGATACACCTGCACCCCACTTCCACCTCGTTTACCCTGCCACCGGCGTGCTGTCCCTTGTCACGCAGCAGTGTTTGTGGATCGCCCCTTCGAACCGAGTGGTATGGATCCCCGCGGGCTTCCAGCACCAACTCCGAGCCCACGGCCCGACAGATATGCGCTCATGTCCTTGGACCCCATGTTGGCCGGAAGACTCCCGGCGCACCCCCGGTTCTTGTCGTCAGCGCGCTGGTCAGGGGCGCAACATTGATGCTGACCGAAAGCCGCTTGCGCTCGCCGGATGCTCGCCAACGCCTCCGAGAGGTGTTCATCGAAGACTAGGTCTCTGCGCCGGAACAGCCGCTGCACTGGCCCGAGCCCTCCGATGACCGATTGCTGGCCGACGGGGTTTCGATGATCGACACGGCGGTCTCCTGTGGCTGGTCGAACCCCATCGCGTGCATAGAGATCTTCTCCATGTTGGCGGCCCAGCACGCTTCCTGCAGCCTCGTGCACCCGGGGCTGCAGCGGTTCTCGCTAGCTGCGCTTGGCCTCGCGGAAGAGCAAGAACATCAGGTAGATCCCGCCGAGGCTCACGGTGACCACGCCGACCGGCAGCTGGATCGGGGCAAGGGCGTGCTGGGCCAGCAGATCACTGGCCAGCAGCAACAGGGCGCCAAAGACGGCTGCTGAGACCATGGACACCCGCCCACTGGCGGTCATGCGCCGGGCGATCTGCGGGGCCGCCAGCGCAACGAAGGAGATGGGTCCGGCGGCGGCGGTGCAGATCGCGGTCAGGCACACGCCGATCACCAGCAGCCACAGCTTGGCGCCCTCGGTACTAATGCCCTGCGCCGCGGCGGCGTCATCCCCCATTTCCAGACCCTGCAGCGGTCGCGATAGCAGCATCAGCGCCGGCACCAGGGCCACGGCAATGAGCAGCAGCGGAACCGCGCGCTCCCAGCCGGCGGTGTTCAGCGAGCCGGACCCCCATATCGCCGCCATGAGGGCCAGTTGCAGGTCCGCCTTGATGATCATCCAGGTGTTGATGGAGCCGAGCATCGCGCTGATGCCAATGCCGACGATGATCAGCCTAAAGCCGTGGATGCCGCGCTTGAATGCCAGCAGGTAGACCACCGCCGCGGTGGCCAAGCCACCGGCAAACGCGCCGATGGTGGTGGAAAGAAATCCGCCGCCCAGCAGCAGCATGGAGATCAGCGCTCCGGTATAGGCTCCGGCATTAAAGCCGATGATGTCGGGGCTGCCCAGCGGGTTGCGGGTCAGCGACTGGAAGATCGCGCCGCTGATGCCCAGCGCCCCGCCGATCACGATCGCCATGAGCACCCGCGGCAGGCGCCAGGAGATGACCACCAGTTCGGTCTTCGCCGTGCCCTGTCCCAAAAGCGTCTGGAGGACCTCGGCTGGGGTGAGGGTGAAGCTGCCCATGGCCATCCCGGCCACGGCCAGGGCACCAATGAGCGCCACTGCGACCGCGCCAGTCAGTGCGGGGCGAGCGCGCAGCAGCAGGGAGGGGCCTCTGTCCCCGGCTCGCAGCCGCCAGACGCGTTCCCCGAAATTGATCGGCAAACGGCCCGCGGGTGCCAGAGCCTCCGAGGGGCTCTGCGGTGCTGCGGGTTCTTCGTGTGCTGCGGGCTTCGCCGCCAGAAAGGTGGGCATGAGCGTGTCTTCTCTTTTCACAGGGTGCTTGCGGACTTCCGCCGCACCAGCCAGATGAGCACCGGGGCACCGACGAATGCGGTGACAATGCCGACCTGCAGCTCGTCCGGGCGGATAATGAGCCGGCCAACGATGTCGGAGCCAACCAGTAGGGACGGGGCCAGCAGGATCGTGTAGAGCAAGATCCAGCGTTGGTCCGGACCGCTGATCCAACGGGCGATGTGTGGGACCATCAAGCCGATGAATCCGATGGGCCCGGCGGCGGCCGTCGCCGCCCCGCACAACAGCGTGACGGCGATGACGACCAACACGCGGGTGCGGCCCAGATGTGCGCCCATGGCCGCGGCCTGATCATCTCCCAGCGCCGTGGCATTCAGCGACCGGGATATCAGTAGCGCGATCAGCACGCCGAGCAGCACGGTGCCGCTGAGCCAGCCCAATGCGCCGGACGGGGTTGCGGCCAGCGATCCGGCTCCCCAGAAGCGCATGGCATTAAACGTGGATTCATCAAGCAGGATAAATCCCTGAGTGATCCCGGAGAGCACCGCCCCGAAGGCGATACCGGCCAGCGTGAGCTTGATCGGGGTTCCGCCGGAGCGGCCGCGCGAGCCCAGGAAATAGACGACCGTGACTGCCAGCAGGGCGCCGGCGAAGGAGTAGAAGACGAACTGGCCCATTTCCCGGGCACCGAAGAACGCCACTCCCATGACCACGGCGAAAGCGGCACCGGAATTGACGCCCAGAATGCCCGGGTCGGCCAGCGGGTTGCGGGTCAGCGCCTGGATAAGCGCACCGGAGATGCCCAGCGCAATGCCCACCAGCAGCCCGGCCAGCGTGCGCGGGGCCCGGAAGTCGATGATGGCAGCGTGGTCGGGACCGGTCCCCGCCCCGGTCAGCGCCTCGATGATGATCATCGGATTGACCTCGCGTGCACCCAGCAGCAGGCTCGCAGTCATGATGAGCACCAGCAATACTAGGGCGGCCACCGCACCGGCGATGCGGCGCGAGTTCACGCGCATCAGCCCCGGTGCGGCCTCCGGTACCCCTTCCCCGGACGGCAGAGCGGCCTTAGAGACCGTGGGCGTCGAAGGCATCTGCGACTTCATCCTGGATGAGCTCCGGGTCCAGGTCGGTGGACCACAGTTCATCGAGCCACTTCTTGAAGTCCTCCCCTAGAGCCTCGTAGCGTTCGTTCCATTCCTCGGCCTTGTCGGTCCAGTACCCGACCACCTTGAAGTGGGTCACGGGCAGTGAGCGTTCCTTGCGCAGGTACTTGCGTGCTTCGCGGGTCACCCGGGCCTCGCCGGCGACCCAGACGTAGCCTGGACCCTCCGGCAAGTCGAGCTCGCGCAACACCTGGGCGAGGCGGCTGGGCGAATCCCCATTGCCTCCGTGGAGCCAGCGCAGCTGGGTGTCCTCGCCCAGTTCCAGCGCCTGTTCGTGGGCTGGGCCCGAGACCTCCAGAATGGCGGTGGTGTGGATGCCGGCCGGGGTGTTCTCCAACAGGCGGGCTGCCGCGGGCAGTCCCGTGGCGTCGGCCAGCAGGACCTGCCAGGTGGCATCGGCAGGCAGCTCATAGAGTCCAGTGGGGGTATTGAAACCGACCTGAGACCCGGGCCGGACCGAAAGCGCCCAGTCAGCGGCGATACCGCCGGGGTGCACCACGAAGTCGACACTAATTTCGCCAGCTTCCGGGTCGACGGCGCGGATCGTGTAGGTGCGCATGGGGCCAGCGACCTGCTCGGGTGCGTATTCCCAGTAGTCGCCCTCCGGGTGCGGGTATACCGGAACGTCTTGGCCGCGCTCGGGCAAAAAGAGGCGGATGTATTCGTCGCCGATGCCCGTGGAGATGAACGCGGCCAAGTCCTCACCGCCCAGCACGATGCGCATCATGCCCTCGGTCAGGCGTTC
Organism: Paeniglutamicibacter terrestris; assembly: GCF_012271785.1. Classification (GTDB taxonomy): domain Bacteria; phylum Actinomycetota; class Actinomycetes; order Actinomycetales; family Micrococcaceae; genus Paeniglutamicibacter; species Paeniglutamicibacter terrestris. Next base: position 605,957 of record NZ_JAAWVT010000001.1, read on the forward strand.
GGTGCGGATCACCACTGCTCGGTAGATGCGGTTGGGCAATTTTCCGGTCTTCACGGTTGCCGCGCTCATGGGAGCAGTGCCTTTTCGACCTCGTTGAGCAGAGCCATGTGGCCGCTGGGCGAGCCGTAGACCATTTCCATGTTGAAGCTGTGGATCTGGTCGTCCTTCACAAACTGCAGGCCTTTCCAGACGGTGCTGGCGTTGAGCTGGTCCGAGGTCTGCAGCAGCGAGCGGTCCTCGCCGACCCCGACGCTGGTGAACACCTCGTCGATGTCCTTGAGCTTGTCGAGCTGTTCGAGGCTCAGCTGGGTGCCGTCGCCGCCGTTGTCGCGGGCCAACGGGGTGATCTTCAGGCCGAGGTCGTCAAAGACTAGGCAGGCGATGCCGTAGCAGTCCACTCCGATCTTGCCGTCGTAGAAGGACATGTTGGCGACCACGGGTTCGATCCCCGCTTCCTTGATCCTTGCCTTGATCTCATCGACGCGAGCCTGGTACTTGTCCATCCAGGCCTGGTACTGCTCGGTTCGGTGCAGTGTCTCGGCGGTCTTCTTGAAGTGCACACGCCAGTCTTCGCCGTCAAAGCCGTTGTAGTTGTAGGTTGGCGCGATCGGGTTCAGCTTCTTGGGGATCTCGGTGTCATAGGCTAGCCCGCTGAGAATGAAGTCGGGGTTAGCTTCGAGAACTTTCTCGTAGTTGAATTCCGGGTAGTTCGCGAACGGTGTCACATTGGCCAAGGCTTCCTGGGGGAAGAAATCGGGGAAGGTGGTAAAGCCCGAATCCCCGCGGATCGGCTGCTGGTCGGCCAGCGTGATGCCGAGGGTGATCAGGATGTCCGTGTCGGTCGTGTAGAAGCCCAGAGCCCGCTCGGGTGTTGCCGGAATTTCGGCCGTTCCGTACTCATTGCTGATGCTGATAACTTGGGCCTCGGCCGGTGGTTCTGCCGTGGCGCTGGCCCCGGAGGCACACGAGGAGAGCAGGAGTGAGGCCCCGAGGGCAGCAACAACGCTGAGGTGCTTGGGCGACATGGTTTTCATGGGAATCCGATTCTGCGAGTGGAGTGGAAGTACATCATTCGGCAACCCCGACCTATCAATGATCCTGACGGGAAGTTAGGGTTACCTATCTTGCATTTCCAGACTAATTTGCCTCCATGCCGCAAATCGGACAGTCAATGGCGCGCACGCGACAGACTCGGGCGGAGCGGGCCGCGCCGCGCTAAGCTTCGAGCAGTTCCCCCTGGACGGCACCGGGTGTCTGGCCCATTTCCTTGCGGAATGCCGCCACAAAAGCGCTTACCGAAAGATAGCCAACTCTCCGGGCGACCCGCCCGACGGGCAGTCCTTCAAGTAGCAAGCCCAAGGCGATGCGCAGCCTGGCTTGCAGGCGCCACTGCGCAAACGTCATGTCTGTTTCCCGGATGAAGAGGCGCGACAAATTGCGCGGACTCGCTCCCACGCGGAAGCCCCAGAGTTCAAGCGTGCAGTCCTCGGCCGGGTCGTCGAGGATGCCCCGGGCAACGGTGCGCAATCGATCATCCTGCGGCAGCACGATACCCATGACACGGAGATCTCTCGGGCGGAGCATGCGGAACGCAACACTTTCACTGTCACGCCGAAGCGATAGATCGGCATCGTTGCGCTCAAAATGCAGGAGCAATTCCTGCAGGACCGTTGGCATGGCAATGGCGCCGGGACCGTCACCCGGTGCGGCACCCAGCTGGGTATGGAAGAAGGTGCAGCGAAATTCGGCGCGGGGTCCGGCCAGAACCGCATGTTCCTCGCCCGCGGGCACTAGGAGTCCCAGGCCGGGCGGAACCATGAACACCCCTCGCGCGGTTTCCACCGTCAGCACACCGCGACTGCCCCACAACACCTCGTGAAAGTTTTGGTGCCAATGCGACTCCCATGCTTGGCCGGACGGCGTGGAGATGAGGCTGGTGTGCACCCGGTAAAAACTGGGGCAGGAGATATCTGAACACGTCGGCGCAGCGTCTTCCGGCGCCCGACGTTCGGCCATGATGGCCAGGGATGCTGATGCCATGAGAAACCTAATTCGGTAAGTGTAGTCTTTCGTTATTGATCCTAACATCAGAAGGTAACCCTAATTACTGGTGCGAGCAGAGTTGAAAGCAACTGCCCGCGCGAAGGTTACGATGTATTTATGGCGTCTCCCACCTCCTCCCTGAGTAAGGTCCGCACCTTCCCTGCACTGGAATCCAAGGCAGCTGAGCGGCTCGCCGCGGCCCTAGAAGATTCCGCGGACACCACGATTTTTGTCAACGGAACCACGCTGCAGCTTCCCGCGGTGGCTCACGCGGCGCTCATCGAGGTACTCTCGCGCATGGCACGGGGTGATGAGGTGAGCGTGAGCACCATGGAATCGTTATTGAATACCTCTCAGGCCGCCACGATGGCCGGAATCTCCCCCAGCTACCTGCGCAAACTCACCGATTCGGGCATCATTCCCGTGGAGTACCGGGGCACCCACCGCAGGATCCGACCGGCTTCCGTTCAGGCATGGCTTGATAGCCGCAGTGAGCAGCCGACCGACGGTCCGGAGTAGATACAACCGCAACATACTCGTGCTGGATTTGGCACTCGAGATCTTCCTATCGTGGAAGTAGCTGCAGCACATGCTGCATGCGATTGTCGGTCGAGAGGGGCGCCGCCATGATCCGCTCGCGATGGACCCGGCTCGGCATTTCCGGCATTGGCGCAGCCTATCTATTACTGACGCTGTCCGGTTGCGCGGCGGAAACTGCAGGGGCACCGATGACAACAACGAGCTGGAGGCCAAGCAGCACTATCGCACCGAGCCCCGAGGCCAGCAGCACCCCGAGCAAAACTGTGCCCTCACCGAAAACAACGACGGCCCCGGCAGCACCGAGGACTCCAACACTTTCGGAGCCAGCACCCGTCACAGCTACGCCCGTGAGCGAGGCCCCGACCAGCAGGACTTCACCGGCACCCGCGACAACAACTGCACCTTCGGCGCCGCTGACAACCGCCCCCTCACCAACACCTTCAAATCCAGATCCCGCGAGAACTCCCACGGCACCAAAGACCACCGGGGCCCCGGCCAGCAGCGTGTCATCAGCGCCCCTTATAACGCCCTCGCTGCCCGTCCTTCCCTCAACAACAACGTCAACACTGAGCACCTTCTACGTGGCCATCAACGATCAGGGTGCTTCCGGGCCAATGATTGGTTGCGGCGATAGCATCGTGGCGACAACGACCGGTCTGGTGATTTACACCGATCGGGTCGAAGCGGCCATCAGCAGCCTGTTAGATAACAAGAACACGCACTATGGGCAGTCCGGACTCGTTAATTCCTTGGCAGATTCCGATCTGAGCTATGTTTCATCTTCCGTAGCTAGCGGCACCGTGACAATTGAGCTCTCCGGGCAGCTACGCTCGGGCGGTATTTGCGACAATCCACGAATCATCGCCCAACTTGAATACACCGCGATGACTGCGGCAGCTGTAGCGAAGGCGAAGATCCTCATCAACGGCAAAGAAATTGCCTTCCAACTGAGCGGAAATTGACTACTTGTTGACTCATAGGCAACAGGCGTTGCTAAAGTAGCCGTGTGACCCACATTGCAGATTCAGCCACTGGTAACCCAACCGAAGCCGACCTCGATCGAGCCGAACGTCATGCGGCGCTCTTCTCGGAAAGGGCCTCGCACATCAAGCAATCCGCTGTGCGCGATGTCTTTGAACTTTCGCTGGACCCGTCCTTGGTCTCGCTGGCCGGAGGCAATCCGTACTTGCAGTCACTGCCCCTAGAAAAGCTGGGGTCCATGGCCTCCGATCTGATTCGTGAGGAAGGCATGACGGCTCTGCAATATGGCAGCGGCCAAGGCACCGCCACTCTGCGAGCGCAGATCTGCGAGGTGATGGCCGAAGAAGGGATCACCGGAGTCGACCCAGATAACATTGTGATCACCACCGGGTCACAAGCCGCACAGGACGTCGCCTGCAAGGTTTTCTGCGACCCCGGGGACACAGTGCTGTGTGAAGACCCCACCTATGTGGGCGCACTGAACACCTTCGAGGCTTACCAGGTTAATGCCGAGCCCATCCCCACCGATGAGCATGGATTAATCCCCTCGGCGCTACGTCTTCGCATCGCCGAATTGCGGCAGGCCGGCGCGCGGATCAAGTTCCTCTACACGATCCCCAACTTCAACAACCCCTCGGGCATCACCCTGGCCGCCGAGCGCCGTGCGGAGATCGCCGAGATCTGCATCATCGAGAACATCCTCATCTTGGAGGACAACCCGTACGGCATGCTGCGCTACTCCGGGGAAGCGATCAGGCCGCTGCGCGCCGATTACCCCGAGCACGTCATCTACATGGGATCGTTCTCCAAGATCCTGGCCCCCGGCCTGCGCATCGGCTGGGCGGTGGTGCCCGCACACCTCTTCCGCCGCTTCTACCTGGCCGCCGAGGCCGTCACGCTCTGCCCGGCAACGTTCAACCAGATGTTGATCAGCAAGTACCTACAGGAGCATGACTGGCGCGGGCAGATCCAGACCTATCGCGAACTCTACGCCGCGCGTTGCGAAGCGATGCTCGAAGCCCTGGATGAGTACATGCCGAAGGCCGTGAGCTACACCCGGCCCGAGGGCGGCTTCTTCATCTGGGTCACGCTGCCGGAGGGAATCGACACCTACTTGCTGTTGTCCAAGGGCATCGAGTCTGGCGTGGTCTTCATACCCGGAGCTGCCTTCAGCCCCCACGACGGGCCAAGCCACCGGCTGCGCCTGGCCTTCAGTGCGGTGCCCGAAGAAAAGATCCGCGAGGGCGTCAAACGCCTCGCCCCGGTGCTAGCGGCGGCCATCGCCGAAAACGGCGTCCGCTAGAAACGTCTCCGTCTTTCGCAGCAATCCGACGACGCCTGGCGCATGATGTATCCATGTGGTTTGGATGGATCGAATTCGACCTCCTGCTGGGTGATGTGCATTCGCTCAAGGCGAAGCGCGACGTGGTGCGCCCGATACTCACCGAGATCAGGCACAGGTTCGAGGTCTCCGTCGCGGAGAGCGGAAATCAGGACCTTCACCGCCGCGCCGGGCTAGCGGCGGGACTCGTCGCGGCGGACGCCGCGCACGTGATCGAGGTGCTGGACAGCATCGAGCGCCTCGTCGCGGCACGCCCGGAAGTGCAACTGCTCAGCGCCCGCCGCCGCCTGGGATCCTCCGAGGACGAGTAGGTGTGCGGCCCATCTCGGCTGCTAGTGGATCACCCAGGTGATCAGGCCCAGCAGGGTGCAGACAACGGCCAGGAGGATGCCGAGCCGAGGGGCAATCCATGCGGTAACCTCCCCTTCGGTGGGCGGCGCCGCATCCGGGCCGGGGACTGCAGCGATGGGACTCAGAGCCATTTCGTAGGCCAGCAGGATCCGCGAGGGAGCCAGCATGGTGGCCATCGACGCGGTGACGTTGGAGACCGCGACGAGCTGCAGCACCGATGAGCCCATGGATGTGGCCGCCTGCGCCTGAGTTGCCGCGAGCATGGAGTTTGCCGCGGTGTTGGACCCGGAAATAAATCCGGCCAATCCGCTGAGGACCGGCCCCAGGACCAAGTACCCGGCACCTATTCCTGCCAGCGCCGCACCCAGTTCCCGGCCCATGCCGGTGGCCGCGAGCAGCGCGCCCAGGATGGTGAATCCACCGGTGGCGATTCCCACCGGAACCCAGCTGCGGTAGGCCAGGGATGCGCGGGCGCGCAGGCCGGAGGTTCCGCCGCCCAGGGAAGAGGAGCCGTATTGGGCGATGAAGCAGGCCACGATCAGCCAGATCCCGCCGCTGGTGAGTGCGCGCTTGAGCAGGGAGGACTCCATCGGTGAGCTGAGCGCGCGGGCCGCCAGCAGTCCCAGGGTGAGCACCGCATAGGGTAGCAATGCCACCGCTACCGCGCGTCCGGCCGGCACCAGCGACCCGCCGATCTTGAAGGCCAACAGGTGCACGACCAACACCAGTAGCGAGCCGACGATGCCCGCCGGCGGGGTGCCCATGAGCAAGTTGGCGACCAGGATTCCCGCGTTGAGCAGCACCGCGGCGCCCACTAAGTGCGCCAGCAGCCGACCGGGTTTGGGCGATTCCCCGCGCATCACGAGCCACGCGGCGATTCCCGCACCGAGCACCACCGGCAGGGTCAGCAGCGCGGAGCGGACACCCACGTCGAAGAGGGAAAGTCCGGCCAAATCCGCTGCCACCAGCGTTCCCGGGCCCAGCGCTCCCCAGGGAACGGCCACGAGTCCGAGCAGACTCAGGATCGCCGAGTGCTTCACCGAATGCCCCAGTTGCATCAGCAGCGGGACGCCCACGGTGACACCGATTCCGAACCCCGTCACCGACTCGGCGAAGGGAACCAGCCCGAAGATCACCAGCACGGTTCCAGCTTGTCGGTTTGAGGCGCTTTGGCGCAGCCAGCCTGAGATACGGTCCATGGCTCCGGTTTCGGCGGTGATGCGCGAGAGCAGCACGCCGCCGAAGAGGATCAGCAGCACTTCAAGAATGGTGGGGCCGAACATGGCTCCAGCCCGCAGGAGCTCTCCAACAGGAGTGGGGAAGAAAAAGATGGCTACGAGGACACCGGTGAGCAAGGAATAGACGGCCATCGTGGTGGCCTTTGTTCGGGCCAGAAACAGGGTCATGGCCACCACGATCGGGGAGGCGGCAGCCAATGCCAGCATGTTGGCGGTTCCTTTGTTCGGGGCACCGCTCGGGGATTCACGCGGCGTGTTCTGCTGCGATTGACGATACCGGGGCGTCGACGGAACAACGACTTAGTTGCGGCGCTTGGCCCTTACTGGCGACAAACGAGAACCGCCGCACATTTCACCAAGTGAATGTACGGCGGTTCCCGGGATCGGATTCAGTTTTTTGCTGCGGCCATGCCTAGGCGATACGGCGGGCCGGGGTCAGGTTCCTACCCAAGGCCAGGCCGAGTCCGGCCATGCCCACGCCCAGCGCGAAGTGCAGGACGTTATCTGCGGTGTTGACCGGGACGAAGTTTGCGGCACTGGCCTGGTCAATGAAGACTCCGTAGAAGCCCAAGATCAGGTAGACAATACCCCCGACAACCAAGAAGGTCTTTGCCGTTGCTGCGCTGCGCCACAGGGTGACTCCAAGGACACCGAAGAGTAGGTGGACAACGTTGTGAAGGACCGAGACCTGGAAGATGCCAAGCAACATTGAGCCGGAGTGGTGTCCGGCCATCCCTAGGTGTTCGGTATTGCTAGTGATGCCGGGAATGAATCCCAGGACACCAACCAGCAGAAATACCGCGCCGACGGCCAGTGCAACGTATTGCACTAGGGAACGGTGTGTGTTCGTGTGTGTCGAGGCCATGGTGGGCTCCTTGGGTTCCTGTCGATTTTCAACGCCGCTGCGTTGCTGACAGCAGATATTCGGAACCACTGTGCCGACGGATTGCCCGCGGGGTAAAGAATCTTTCGGTACGACTTAACCCTCGTTGATTTCGTCGTAATTGAGCCGGGCACGAATGATCTTTTCCGCATGCCCCTGCGCCCAGTCTCGAACGATTTCAAGGGGTCCCAGCAAGGTGGCACCGAGTTCGGTGAGTTCATATTCCACCCGCGGCGGCACCTCGGGATAAATCGTCCGGGTCAACAACCCGTCACGTTCTAGGGAGCGCAAGGTTTGGGTGAGAACCTTGGGTGTGACGCCGCCAATGTCCTGCCGTAGCGCTGAGAACCTGCGGGGTCCCGCTTCAAGGGCAAGGAACACCAACGGCGTCCACTTGTCCCCCATGCGCTGCATGATCGAGCGCGAGGGGCAGTCCGGGCTCATGACGTCAAAGGCCCGCTGCTCAGTATCCATGAGGTAACCATATTACGTTGAGGTACTCGATATCAATTGGATACTATTGTGACAACGAGGAAAGCAACCGCCGACTCGAACCGAAGCACCGCAGCGATATTAGAGGAGCAGAACATGAAGATTGCCGTATACGGAGCCACCGGAATGGTCGGTAGCCAGCTTGTCACCGAAGCCGCCAAGCGTGGCCACCAGGTCACAGCCGTCTCCCGCACCGGCCGCGAGGTTGCCGGAGCATCCTCGAACGCCGCCGCGCAGCTCGGGGACGCCGCTGCATACCGGGCCCTTGCCGCTGAAAATGATGTGGTTATCTTCTCGGTTCCGCCATCGCGCACCGGTGAATCCCACCAGCCTTTCATCGATGCCCACGAGGCAATCTCCGAGACCCTCGTGCCTGCACGCGTATTTATCGTCGGCGGTGCCGGCGCAACCGAGGTTGACGGCGTCCGTCTCTTCAACATCCCGGGCTTCCCCGAGGAGTACAAGCCAGAGGCCCGCACCATGGGTGAGGTCCTTGACCTCTACACCTCGGCCTCGGGCCTTGACTGGACCATGTTGGCACCGGCACCGGTCATCGCACCGGGTGAGCCGACTGGGAATATTGTCTTGGGCAACGATTCCCCCGCCGGAGATCACGTGAGCACCGGCGACTTCGCCGTTGCCGCACTGGATGAGATCGAGACTCCGGCGCACCAGCACCGCCGCTTCACCGTCGCCAGCGCCTAAGGATCACACAGGCGCTCGATGCGTCTTCGCACCTCAAGACGGGTGTGGCGGAACCCCAATCCGGGGTTGCGCCACACCCGTTGGCGCATCTGATCATTTTCACTGGCGTATGAGCCGAAGCACAAGTAGCTTCATCGATTCCGCCGCGGCGACTATGGTTGATTGCGGTGGTCGCCGCCGTGTGAATCGTGATCCTTAGTCACGAGGCAAATGGCTGAGCATTCCACTCCTAACATCACTTCATCGGTTCGCAGGAAGAAGTTCATGAATTACGTTCGCCCCAAGGCAACCAGACTATTCTCGGCCGCAGCGGCCGTAGCCGCAGCGCTTGTGCTCGCTGGCTGCGCCCCGGCTTCCCCGGCTCCCGAGTCCGGCAGCGAAGCCGGCACCCCGGTCACCGGCGGCACCCTGGTTTACGCCTCCGGCGATGCCGAACCCACCTGCCTAGATCCGCACGTGGGTGGCAACTATCCCCAAGCATTGGTCGCCTCTCAATATTTGGAGACGCTTTACACCAAGGACGCCTCCGGACAGCTGATCCCATGGCTCGCCGAAGACTCCACCGTCTCGGAAGATGGGCTGCTGCGTACCCTGAAGATCCGTGAGGGAATCAGTTTCACCGATGGCACTGCGCTTGACGCTGCCGCCGTGAAAGCGAACTTCGAGCATCTGTTAGATCCAGAGACAGCTTCTTCCACCGGTTTCCTTGCCTTGGGCAAGATCGCATCGATGAAGGTCGTTAACACCACGACGCTGGAACTCACGCTCTCGACCCCCGATAGCTCGTTGCTCGAATCCTTCTCCATGCCTTGGGTTGCGATCGAATCTCCGACCGCACTGAAGCGCAGCCAGGAAGATAACTGCGCAGCTCCGGTGGGAACAGGTCCGTTCAAGGTTGAATCCTGGAAGAAACAGGATGCGGTTAATCTGGTGCGCAACGCCGACTACGTCCAGCCGGTGGCCACCGAGGGACATGATGGCGCAGCCTACCTGGACGCCATCACTTGGCGCTTTATCCCCGAGGCAGCTACCCGCTACGCCGCATTGCAGTCCGGCGAGGTGCAGATTATCGACAACGCCCAGCCAGACACCATCGCCGCTGCGGCTAAAACTCAGACCATCAAGCACTTGGATGCCCCGCGTCCCGGAGCGTCGAACCGCATTGAGCTGAACTCCTCCAAGGCCCCGTTCAACGACGCATCGGTCCGCGAGGCCTTCATCCATGCGGTGAACGTGGATGCGAGCATCGATTCGCTCTTCTTCGGGACCGCGCCACGTTCCTATTCCCCGCTCTCCAGCGCCGAACCACTGGCCTACTCCGCGGAATCTCTCTTCGCTTATGACCCCGCCAAGGCTTCCGAACTCCTCGATGCGGCCGGCTGGAGTGAACGCGATGCCGAGGGCTACCGCGTTAAGGACGGCACTCGTCTGACTTTGACCTTCCCGGTCAGCACCAGCCAGTCGATCCCCGCCGAGCAATCACTCTTTGAGCAATTACAAGCTACCGCCAAGGAATCGGGCTTTGACGTCAAGATCAAGCTGCTTGACCTCTCCAGCTGGTACGGAGAATTGTTCAAGAATGACTACAACCTCGTCTCGGCCCCCTATACCAAGGTTGGCCCGAGCGTCTTGAGCGTGCTGTTCCACTCCGACTCCACGATTCCCGCACCATCTGGCTACTTTGCGAACCTGTCCCAGGTCAAGGACCCGAGCCTTGATGCGCTGTTAGACACTGCCGGTTCCACCAAGGATGAGGCAGAACGCAAGGATCTGTACTCGCAGGCCCAGAAGAAGGTGCTCGAGGGGTACTACCTCTTACCGCTGTATGACCAGCAGAACCACTTCCTTTATTCGGAAAAGCTGCGCAACGTCGGAGCCACCACAGCCGTAGCGACTCCTACCTTCTTTGATTCGTGGCTGGCTAACTAATCAGCTAGCGGAGACGGACCCCCATCCATGAGTACATCCACCATCTCGCGCCAGCGGTTAGCCCCGATTTTGGGGCGCACCGCTCGCTGGGTGCTGGGCAAGCTGGGTGGGGGCATCTTCGTGTTGTGGGCAGTGGCCACCGCGATCTTCTTTGGCATCCGCATGATTCCCGGAGACCCTGCCGAAGCGATCATGGGCGGACCAGGGTCCCAAGCCTCGGCCGAGGCATTGGCTGCTGCGCGCGCCGAATACGGTCTGGATCAGCCGCTCTACGTTCAGTACTTCTCGCAACTATGGCGCTTGGCCACCGGGGACATGGGTACCTCCTATTCGCTCAAGACCCCGGTGGCCGAGGTACTCGGTGAGCTGATTCCGCCCACCCTAGTCCTTGCGGTACTCGCCCTGGTGGTGGCCTGGGCGTTGGCGTTGGTATTGGCGGTACTCTCCACGCGCAGCGGTGCGGTGGGGACGGCCATCGCCTCGGGGCTGGAGATCGTTTCGGCAGCGGTACCGCATTTTTGGCTGGCCAGTGTGCTGATCATGCTCTTTGCCACGGCACTGGGCTGGCTCCCACCGGTAAGTACCAGCACGCCGGCAGGACTAGTTTTACCGGTGATCACCCTGGCCCTGCCGTTAGCTGGTTTCTTGGGTCAGGTCATGCGCGACACCATGGCCCGTGCCCAACGCTCGGCCTTTGCCCTCTCGGCGCGAGCTCGAGGTGAGTCGGAGATCGGAGTCCTGCTGCGCCATTCCCTGCGCCACGCAGCACTGCCGGGCATCGCGCTTTCCGGCTGGGCCTTCGGTTCCCTGCTCTCCGGTGCGGTAGTTGTTGAATCCATCTTCGCCCGCCCCGGGCTGGGACGTTCCCTGCTCTCGGCTGTCACCGCCCGAGACATTCCCCTAGTCACCGGCGTCGCGCTGATCTCGGCTGCCGCCTATGTGGTGATCATGGCTCTCTCGGATATCGCAGAACGCCTCGCCGACCCAAGAATCCAAGCTTCATGAGCACCCCGAAACCACAACTGAGTCTGGGCGATCCCCTGCTCACCCCACGCCCGGCGCCCCGCGCGCCTAGGGGTGGCGGCCGAATGCGGCGCATCGTTGCCCGGCTGCCGCTGATCATTTCGGCAGCCGTGTTGGCCTTTTTTGTCCTTTCGGCCATCGCACCGCAAATACTAGCCCCCTTTGATCCGCTGGCCATCAACCCCGTTGATGCGTTTTCCGGCCCCGGTGCCGGCCATCTGCTCGGCACCGACGAATCTGGGCGTGACATTTATTCACGGATCATCCATGGTTCCCGGGACTCGCTGCTCATCGGTGCCGCGGCCACGGCCATCGGACTTTTCCTGGCGCTGGTGCTGGGCACCATCGCCGGATTTGGTTCACGCTGGATGGACAGCTGGGTAGGACGCATCCTCGAAGTGCTGTTTTCGCTGCCCGGATTATTGCTGGCCTTGGTATTTATTGCGTTGGCCGGACCCGGCGTGGGGACCACCGTGGTGGCGGTGGGATTGACCACCGCACCGGGTTATGCGCGGATGATCCGTGTGCAGATTATTGCGCTGCGCTCCTCCCCCATGGTGGAGGCCGCCACGGTGCTTGGCCGCTCCCCGGCGCGTATCCTCACCACGCATATCCTGCCCAATGCACTGGCCCCGATTGCTGTGCTGGGCACCTTGGGATTGGGCCAGGCGGTCGTCTGGGCTGCGTCGCTGAGCTTCTTGGGACTTGGCTCACCGCCACCGGCACCCGAATGGGGAGCCATGCTCTCCGCCGGTCGCACCTACTTGGCATTGGCCTGGTGGATGACGTTCTTCCCCGGTCTGGCGATCGTGCTGGTGGCAGCCGCCTCCACCGTGCTTTCCCGTACCCTCAGCGCAGGAGCCAAACGATGAGCAATCCGACTCCGATCCTTCAGGTCAAAAAGCTCTCCGTGGCCTTCGGCAATTCCGAAGTCGTCTCCGACGTCTCTTTCACGCTTACCCCCGGCGAATGTCTGGCGTTGGTGGGTGAATCGGGGTCTGGAAAATCTGTCACCGCGCGTTCGCTCATCGGGTTGGCGGGTCCCGGGTCCACGGTGCACGCAGAGAGTCTGGAAATCGGTGGACGAGATGTTCGAGGTCTCAGCCAACGCGCTTGGCGCACGATTCGCGGCGCTCAGGTTGGATTCATCCTGCAGGATGCGCTGAGCTCACTGGATCCGTTGCGGCTCGTTGGCAAGGAAATTGATGATGCCCTGCGCCTGCATTCCACGGGTTCCGGGTCACAACGGGCGGCACGTGTTGTTCAACTGCTTGAATCGGTGGGTCTGGATGACCCCGTGACCAGAGCCGGACAACGCTCCGGGGAACTATCCGGTGGCATGCGCCAGCGTGCCCTGATTGCCTCCGCGATTGCCCTTGACCCGATGTTGATCATTGCCGATGAGCCGACCACAGCGTTAGACGCAACGATTGCCGCCGCGGTGCTGGATCTGTTGGGAACGTTGCGTAACTCCGGCTCGGCCATGCTCTTGATTAGTCACGACCTTGCGGCCGTGGCTTCCGTCGCCGATTCCATCGCGGTGATGCAGGACGGGCGCATCGTTGAGTATGGCTCCCGGGATCAGATTCTTTATGACCCGCAGCATCCCTATACCCGGGCTCTGTTGGCCGCAGTTCCCGCCGGCAAGCCCCGCTTCACCAAGCTATCCCCCACAGTCCCGGCCAACAGCTCACCGGTTCTCCGCGCACCGGAAGCGACTCCGGATCTGACCTCCGTAGAGCACTCACCGGTATTAGTCGCACGGGGCCTGTCCAAAAGCTTTGCCGTTGACGGGGCTGATTCCTTCCCTGCGGTGTCACATGTGGACTTTGAGCTACACCCCGGGCAGACGCTGGGAGTGGTGGGCGAATCGGGTTCGGGCAAAACCACCACGGCACGCATGGCACTGGGACTGTTGGCACCGGATAGCGGAACCGTGACACTTTTTGGTGAGCCCTGGTCGTCAATTCCCGAGGCTCAGCGCCGCGCACGCCGCTCCTCCTTGGGCGCCATCTATCAGGATCCGTTGGCCTCCTTCGACCCGCGACTATCGACCGGCGCGTTGTTGGCGGACGCGTTGAGTCAGGGCAGCACGCGCAATCCCCGCAACTATCGGGACAAGATCGCCGAGCTGCTGGACATGGTGGGCTTAGATCCGGTGCTCGCTTCGCGGAACCCCACAACGCTCTCCGGAGGGCAGCGTCAGCGGCTGGCGATCGCCCGCGCCCTGGCTCCAAATCCCCGGGTGCTGATCTGTGATGAGCCGGTTTCCGCCCTTGACGTTTCCGTGCAGGCCCAGGTCCTCGACCTACTGGATGAGTTACAGCAACGTCTGGGGCTGAGCTACCTCTTGATCTCCCACGATCTGTCGGTCATCCGGCACATGAGCGATCAGGTGGTGGTGATGCGTGCCGGTGCGGTGATGGAATCGGGAGCCACCGAGTTGGTGTTCAGCAACCCTCAACACGAATACACGCGTTCATTGCTCGCCGCAGCGCCAACGATGGTGCCCGGCCGCTCAGCCTAAGCCCCGGCAGCTATGGGGAAGCACGTTGTCGTGGTCGGGCACCGCCTTGAATTCAGGCTCTGGGCCCTGGGATCAGATCCATTAAGTCGCGGCCAGCGAATGCTCCAGCAGCTCGCGCAGCGCGCCACGATCCACTCCCGTCAACCGTGTGAGATACAGGCAGACCTTTGAGGCTCGGTATTTGCCGAGCCGAGCGAGCAACTCGGGCCAGCGCTCGGAGAAATCGTTGACCAGGTAGATGGTGTGCTGTTTGGGCCCCGGGGCGAAGGCGAGCAAGGGAGCTACTCCCCCATGTCCGCTCTCATAGCGGTACGCGCATTCGCCGAATCCAATGATGCGCCCGGCCCATACAACAGGCTTTTCATTGCTGATCTCACTAAAGAGCGCAAGTAGTTCCTCGGCTTCCGTACGCCGTGGACCCGTGGCGCGGTCCAGGACCGACGCAACTGGCCGGTCCGATGGCGACATAACCGGTGGTTTCGTTGCCATGACGTTCCTCGCTATCGTGCTGGGTATCCCCAGCGTACAACCGTAGGACAAGATCCGAGGTGGGAGCGTCCCCGAACCCCGGCACCACCACGATTCAGTGGCAAAAGTACGAACTTCGGCTCATCGACGTTTTGTCGAGGGTGTGGGAACCACCGCCGGTACCTTCCCAGCAGTGGTTTTCACTGTGCGGCGTCCCCGGCCCACGCTCAGCAGCAGGTACACCGCGGTGCCCGCCAGCACACCCCAGAACGGGGAGACAATGCCCAGCGGCGCGATGCCCGAGGCGGTGATAATCAGGGTGACAACTGCAGCCTCAATGCTAGCGGGACCGTGCGAACCGGTATCGAGCATGTCCAGCATCGACCCCTGCAAGGCGCCGAGCAGCGCCACCCCGGCCATGGCAGTAATCAGCTCGCCGGGAACCGCGGCAAAGAGGTCAAGGATCGTGGCACTGAACAGCCCAAAACCAATGAAGAACAAACCTCCAGCAGCCCCCGCGATGTAGCGCTTGGCCGGGTCCTCGTGAGCCTCGCGCCCGCAACAGATACCGGCGGTAATGGCGGCGAGGTTGATGGCATGGGATCCAAACGGCGCAAAGATCACGCTGGCCACGCAGGTTCCGGTGAGTAACAGCCGGTCATTGGGCGCATAACCGCTGGTACGCATCATGACCAGCCCCGGCCCGTTTTGTCCGGCCATGGTCACAATCAGCAGTGGGATTGAAATGCCCATGATGGCCTGGATCGAGAACGTGGGCACGGTGAACAGCGGAACCGTCACGGCCAATGACAGCTCGGGGCTCTGGGCCTGCCCGGCGATCATGGATAAGACAACACCCACCACGAGGGCTCCGGGCACCGCGTATTTGGGGAATAGGCGCCGGCCAGCAAAGTATGCGACCACCAGACCGCCGGCCACCAGTGGGGAGGCCAGAACCGCTCCGGTGACATTGAGGACAAATGGCAGCAGGACCCCGGCCAATACTGCGGCCAAGATCGGGCGCGGAACGGCCGCCAATAAGCGCCCAAAGAGCCCACTGAGGCTCAACACCAGGCCCAGCAAACCGGCCACAATGTAGGCTCCGATGGCGTCGGAGAATTCATAGTCCCCCAGCACCGTCAGTAACAAGGCGGAGCCCGGTACCGACCAGGCCACCACGACGGGTTGACGAGTAAAAAGGCTGAGCACCAAACCGACGATTCCACTGCCCACCGAGACCGCCCATACCCACGAGGCCGTTTGGTCCGAATTCAGTCCCGCCCGTTGGGCCGCCTGAATAATGACCAGCATCGGCCCGGCATAAGAAACGGCCACGGCAATAAATCCAGCACAGATCGCACTGATCGAAACATCCCCAAGCACCCCAGGAAGATGCACCCCGGACCGATTGGTCTGATCTGCCGCATGGTGACTCTTGGGCACGCCGGTGGCCGCCTTTCAGGTGGTGGGAAGACGGCAGCGCTTTAGCCGGGGGTAAGCCCTGCGGCAGGGAAAAAACCGTCGAAATGCTCACGATACGGGGACAAATGGCCTCTGACAAATATCTAGAAGAGTGTGATTGATATGCCCAAGGAATCAATGGAATAGGCCCTAGGTCAACCCTAGGCATATACCCAGTGTGAGGTCACGCACATGCTGACATGGTGTATCTCATGGTTTCGCCACCCACCGGGTGGACCAGGGCGCTTGCGCCCCCTACGAAGGATGGAGCACTCCATGACAGAAATACTTGATACCGTCTCGACCCTGCTTGATGATGCACTCGTTGACAGCCCGGAGACCGGAGTCTTCCGCGCCAACCGAAATATCTTCACCGACGAAGAGATTTTCGAACTCGAGATGAAGCACATCTGGGAGGGCAACTGGATTTACCTGGCCCACGAGTCCCAGATCCCCAACATCGGCGACTACTTCACGACCAACATCGGCCGCCAGCCGATCGTGATCTCACGCAACAAGGAAGGCGTGCTCAACGCCCTCATCAACGCGTGCAGCCACCGTGGCGCCATGCTCTGCCGCCGCAAGACGGATAACCGCACCACTTTCACTTGCCCGTTCCACGGTTGGACCTTCAACAACTCCGGCAAGCTGCTCAAGGTCAAGGACTCCCGCGGCGCCGGCTACCCGGAGGGCTTCAACAAGGACGGCTCGCACGACTTGACCAAGGTCGCTCGTTTTGAGTCTTACCGCGGTTTCCTCTTCGGCTCGCTGAACGCCGACGTCAAGCCGCTGACCGAGCACCTGGGCGAGTCCACCAAGATCATGGACATGATCGTGGACCAGTCCCCGGACGGCCTTGAGGTTCTGCGCGGCTCCTCCACCTACACCTACGACGGCAACTGGAAGCTTCAGGCCGAAAACGGCGCCGACGGTTACCACGTCTCGGCTACCCACTGGAACTACGCAGCCACCCAGGCCCGCCGTGCCTCCGGCGAATCGTCCAACGAAACCAAGACCATGGACGCCGGCGGCTGGGACAAGCAGGAAGGTGGCTACTACTCCTTCGAGAACGGCCACCTGCTGCTCTGGACCGAATGGCTGGACCCGGCCAACCGCCCGCTGGCCGAAAAGCGCGACGAGCTGGTCGCCGCCCACGGTGAGGCCAAGGCCGACTGGATGATCGGTGTCTCGCGGAACCTCTGCCTGTACCCGAACGTGTACCTGATGGATCAGTTCTCCTCGCAGATCCGCGTCTTCCGCCCGGTGGCAGTGGACAAGACCGAGGTCACCATCTACTGCATCGCCCCGGTCGGCGAATCCGACGAGGCTCGCGCCAACCGCATCCGCCAGTACGAGGACTTCTTCAACGCCTCGGGCATGGCCACACCGGATGACCTGGAGGAATTCCGTTCCTGCCAGAAGACCTACATGGCCACCGCCGCCAAGTGGAACGACCTCTCCCGAGGCCAGGCACACCAGATCACCGGTGCCGACGATAACGCCAAGAAGATCGGCCTGGAGCCCATCTCCTCCGGTGCCCGCACCGAGGACGAGGGCCTGTACCCGATCCAGCACGGTTACTGGCTGAACACCATGCGTCAGGCCGTTGCCGCCGAGGCCGCATCCACCACCACCGGCACCACCGAACAGGGGAACCACCATGACTGCAACCACTAACGACATCCTCACCACGGTCACCACCGGTGCCGGTGAGCTCAGCATCGAAGAGATCAAGCAGTTCCTCTTCCGCGAGGCACGCTTCCTAGATGACCGCGACTTCGATCGCTGGATTGACTGCTACCACCCCGAGGCCACCTTCTGGATGCCGGCCTGGGCCGATGACGACAAGCTCACCGAGGACCCGCAGCGCGAGATCTCGCTGATCTTCTACCCGAACCGCGGTGGCATCGAGGACCGCGTCTTCCGTATCAAGACCGACCGTTCCTCGGCCACGTCGCTGCCGGAGCCACGCACCGGGCACAACATCTCCAATGTGGAGATCGTGTCGGTTGACGGTGACAAGGTTGATATTCGCTTCAACTGGTTCACGCTGTACTACCGCTACCAGAACGTCGATACCTACTTCGGCACCTCGTACTACACCATCGATTACTCCGGCACCCAGCCGGTCATCATGGCCAAGAAGGTCGTTTTGAAAAACGACTACATCCACCACGTGGTGGATATTTACCACATCTAGTGCCCACGCGGCCCATTACGTGGGCCCAACGGTTCGCCCGGTGCGGGAGCAACGACGCTCTCGCACCACGGCGCTACGCACCAACTGCTGCGTTCCCCCAGCCCCCATTTCTTGAAAAGAGCCCCCTCATGACCTACCAGGTTGCCCTCGCTTTCGAGGACGGTATCACCAGGTTCATCAAAGTTGGACCCCGTGAAACCGTCGCCGACGCCTCCTACAAGGCACGGATCAATATCCCGCTGGACTGCCGCGACGGCGCCTGCGGTACCTGCAAGGCTTTCTGCGAATCCGGCAAGTTCGACGGCGGTGACTACATCGAGGAAGCACTGACCGACGACGAAGCCGAAAAGGGCTTCTGCCTCCCGTGCCAGATGGTCCCGGAATCGGACCTCGTGCTGCAGATCCCCACCACCTCGGATGTCGCCAAGACGACCGCCACCACCTACTCCTCGACGCTGACCGAGATCCGCCGTCTCTCCGAAACGACCTACGCGTTTAACCTCGAGATCGAGAACCGCGACGAGCTCTCCTTCCTGCCCGGCCAGTACGTGAACATCGAAGTTCCCGGCTCCAATGGTCAGACCCGCTCGTACTCCTTCAGCTCCGGCCCGGACATCTCCACCCTCTCCTTCCTGATCCGCATCACCGACGGCGGACTGATGTCCACCTACATGCGCGACGTTGCGGCAGTTGGGGATACGATCAACTTCACCGGGCCGATGGGTAGCTTCTTCCTGCGTGATCCCAAGCGCACGTCGCTGCTACTCGCCGGCGGCACCGGACTGGCCCCGCTGCTGGCCATCTTGGAAAAGCTCTCGGGCATGGAGACTCCCCACCCGACCCACCTGATCTACGGCGTCAACACCGACACCGACCTGGTTGAGCTTGATGTGCTTGAGAACTACAAGTCGCGCATCACCGGCTTCACCTTCGACACCGTGGTCGGAGACCCGAACAGCGCCGCGGAAAAGAAGGGCTACGTCACCAACCACTTCGAGCCGCACCACCTGGCCGAGGGCGACGTGGATATCTACCTTTGCGGTCCCCCGCCGATGGTTGAGGGCGTCCGCCGCCACCTCGAGGCCGAGGGCCTGAAGCCACAAAACTTCTACTTCGAGAAGTTCGCGCTGGCCGTGACCCCCGCCGCAACCGACGCCCCGGCCGCAGAAGCCGCCGCCGAGGCGCCTGCAACGGTCACCGAAGCGGCTCCCGCGTCCTTGCCGGCCTACGAAATCGGCGAAGAGCACGCCTCGTTCGAGGCGCAGTTCGACGCCCGCATGGCCCTGGAATTGGCCATCGTGGAACTGACCATGGGCAAGCTGACGCCCGAACAGCTTGTTGAGTTCAAGGTCCTGGCCGAGTTGGCCGGCAAGACCTTAGATGGCGAGAAGTTTGTCAGCTCCGAGGCCTTCACCGTCACCAACGAGGCCTTCCACCAGTTCCTGTTCAAATGCGTTGGCAACGAACACCTGCTCCAGGCGTACAACCGCCTCGAGGTTCCTGCCATCATGGCCAAGGTATTGCGCCAGGAGCACTGGATTGACGGAGCCGTCGACGCCGATCACCTGGCCATCGTTTCCGCGTTCGAGAATCAGGATCTGGCCGAAGCCCGCAAGGCGATCATCTCCCACAACGAGCATGCCAAGGCCACCATGGCAGCCGCTTCCAAGAACCCCATCGCATGAGCACGCAAGAGCAGGGCGTGAACGTAACGGCAGAGGCAGGATTACCGCTTTCCTTCCATGCGGACCGCTTCGCTTCCAAGGTTGTCCTGATCACCGGTGCCGCACAGGGCATCGGCTGGGCAGTGGCTCGGCGGATCGCTGCCGAGGGTGGATCGCTGGTTTTAGTGGACCGCTCCCCGTTGGTCCACGACGTGGCCGAGGGATTGCGTAGCCACGGTGTCAGTGCCCTGAGCGTGACGGCCGACCTCGAGGTCTTTGAGGGCGCGTTGTCGGCGGTGAGCGCCGCGGTGAACGAGTATGGCCGCATTGATGTGCTGATCAACAACGTTGGCGGCACCATCTGGGCCAAGCCGTTTGAGCACTACTCCCCGGAGGAAATCGGCAAGGAGATCCAGCGTTCGCTCTTCCCGACCCTGTGGATGTGCCGTGCGGCGTTCCCCGAAATGATCAAGGCCTCATCCGGCACCATCGTGAACGTTTCATCGGTGGCAACCCGCGGACTCAACCGGGTCCCGTATGCCGGAGCCAAGGGTGGGGTTAAGGCCATCACCTCGGCCCTGGCCATGGAGGGGGCAGCCCACGGAATCCGTGTGGTGGCCACCGCGCCCGGCGGCACCGAAGCACCCGAACGCCAAGTCAAGCGCGGTCCCTCCCCCGAGGGCGAGCAGGAGAAGGCCTGGTACCAGCAGATCGTGGACCAGACCATCAATTCCACCCTGCTCAAGCGCTACGGAACCCTCGACGAACAGGCAGGTCCCATCGCGTTCCTAGCCTCCGATGAGGCCTCCTACATCACCGGCAGCACCTTGCCGGTGGCAGGCGGGGACCTCGGCTAGAGCCGTTCCCCCTTTATTACCCTGACGTTCGGGGCGGCACACCCGCCGCCCCGAACAGGTTCCACCCCTTGCAGTTCCACGGTCAGTGACCCGAATTTCCTTAGGTCACGGCTAACACCCCCGCAAGCCATAATTTGCGGTACTTGTTCGTGCCCAAAAACCGCACACCGTCGTGCGCACTGGGCCCATAAGTTAAACGGAGCACATCGTGAAATCACCGCAGTCAAGCGCCACCCTGAAGCAAAAAACCACCGTCCACTGGGTCGTCACCATCGCGGCGATCGCCCTGATCTTTGATGGATACGATCTGGTTGTCTACGGCACCGTCGTCTCGACCTTGCTCAACGACCCAACCCAGCTCGGCGCGATCGGCCCGGCCACGGCGGGCCTACTGGGCAGCTGGGCACTCTTTGGTGTCATGGTCGGTGCTCTGGTGACCGGCGCGATCGGTGACTACCTCGGCCGCCGCAAAATCATGATTGCGGGCATCATCTGGTTCTCCGTGGGTATGGCGCTGACGTCCTTGGCCACCACTGTCACGGCCTTTGGCGGCCTGCGCTTCTTCACCGGCCTCGGCGTCGGGGCCTTGGTTGCCACCGCCGGTGCCGTTGTTGCCGAATTCGCCCCCAAGGGCAAGCGCAACTACTACAACGCCATCGTGTACTCCGGTGTCCCGGTGGGCGGCGTCTTGGCCTCCTTGCTGGCCATCGTACTGCTGGACCACGTCGGCTGGCGCGGGCTTTTCCTCATCGGTGCAACTCCTTTGCTCTTCCTGCTGCCAATGGCTTTGGTGAAGCTGCCCGAGTCTCCCGAATGGCTCATGGCCCGCGGCCGCACCGAGCAAGCCCAGGCCGTTTCGCTGCGCACCGGTGTCCCGATCATCGCTCCCGCCTCGACCGGTGGCGCCCATGTTTTGGCGCCGGTGGTCCCCGAGACGAAGATCGGTTTCCGTGCCCTGGCTTCCAAGAAGTACGCCCTGCCCACTCTGCTGCTGGGCCTGATGAGCTTCGCCGGCTTGATGCTGACCTATGGCCTGAACACCTGGTTGCCGCAGATCATGTCCACCTTCGGCTACGGCAAGTCCTACTCACTGGCCTTCCTGCTGGTGCTTAATGCCGGTGCCGTCTTTGGCGGATTGATTGCCTCCGTGGGTGCCGACCGTGTTGGTGCCAAGCGCGTGGTTTCCACAACGTTCTTCTTGGCCGCGGTGGCCATGGTCATGCTGACGCTGCACCTACCCTTCGGCATCCTGCTGGCCTTGGTGGCCGTGGCGGGCGTGGGTACCATCGGCACCCAGGTGCTGATCTACGGGTTTGTATCTAACTACTACAACGCCGCCGCACGCGGCGCCGGTGTGGCCTGGTGTGCCGGATTCGGCCGTCTCGGTGGCATCTTCGGACCATTGATTGGCGGGCTGCTGATTGCCGCGGGAGTGCAGAACCACATCGCCTTCTACGTCTTTGCAGCGGTTGCTATTGTTGGTGCACTGGTGACAGCCTTTGTGCCGCTGCGCAATTCCGAAACCCATTTGGCGACGCTCGCCGCGGAATCGGCTACTGTCGCAAAATAAGTACCACGTCCCGAGGTTGAACCCCGGCGATCAGGGGGCCGCGTGAACGTCGTTGTTCACGCGGCCCCGGCTATTTACATTGAAAGGTTGGTAGTCGCGGATCCATGGATCAACAACGAGCAACGGCGCTTTTGGCTCGATTGCTGCAGTCTGCCGAAGGTGGAGCGCCTCAACTGGTGGTGGTGCAGGGCCCCTCGGGGTGCGGCAAAAGCACCACGGTGCGGCGCTTCATGGAAAACAACAAGCACGTGGCGTCCTTCTCCTCCGCCGGCGCGCGTTGGGAACAAGACCTGCCAGGATCCGCCCTGCAGGAAATGCTTGATACCTCTAACATCGCCGAGGGAGTGTCACTTCCCGAGCGACTGATGGCCTTCCTCAAGGCCGTGGGTAAGCGCCCGGGTATCTTCCTGGTGGAAAACCTGCAGTGGGCCGATACCCATTCCCTCGCTGCCTTGCTCTTCGCCTGGCGTCGACTGCGTGGTGAACGCGTACTGCTGATTCTCACCCTCCGACAGGAGGATGCCGCGTTCCTGCCGCCCGGCGCCGAGGAACTGATTAGGACGCCCAACAGCACCACCCTTGAGTTGGATCCGCCCAGCCCCGCGGCACTAAAGGAAATTTCCAATACCCGGCTCGGCGTGGAACTTTCCGCCGCCGCCGCCGATCAGCTGGCCACCTATACCGGCGGCAATATCCATACCGTCCTGAACCTCATTCGGGAAAATCCTGACGAAACATGGAACCACCTCAACCATCGTTTTCCGGCTCCCCGGGCGCTCAGCGCCGAAGCCGCCACGCGATTAAGCGGTGTCTCCGACGCCGCCCGTTCGCTGATCGAGGCGGCCGCCATACTTCAACCCGGAGTCAGGCTGGACGCCGTGGTGGATCTCACCAAAGCGGATGACCCCTTGCCGCTGGTTGAAGAATGTGTGGCCTCCGGATTGGTATCGGTGGCCGGCAGCGGTGGGAACCTCACGCTGGTGTTCCCCGGTCCTCTAGAACAGATGGCCATTTATCATCTGATCCCACTCTCGCGGCGACTAGCCTTGCACGGCGCCGCGGCAACCCTGAGCGACGACGAGGGCGAGGCCCTGGCTCACCGCGCCGATGCCACCTTGCTCTCTGACCCGGCGCTGTCGCACCAGCTGGAACTTTATGCGGAAAAGCAGTCGCGGAAGAGCGCATGGGCAGCTGCAGCAGTTGCCCTGCATCGGGCCGCCAGCCTGGAGCCCGAGCCTACACAACGCGAACCGCTTTTTCTGCGGGCAGTGGATGCCACGGTGGCAGCCGGCGATTTGCCCAGCGCTCTGGCCTTCTCCGACGAGCTGGCAAGCCTACCGGCCAGCCCCGAACGCGATCTACTATCCGGGTACATTGCCATCCTCCAGGGCCGAGCCAACACCGCCGACCGCTGGCTCACCAGCTCGTGGACAGGTGCCAAGGAATCCTCGTTAACCAGAATCATGGCGACCGTCGCCCAACGCCGAGTCCTTCATTCCCTGTGCAAGCTCGACGGTCGTCTCTTATCCAGCTGGGCGGCAAAAACTCGGGAACTCGCCCCGACCGGAAGCACCGTGGCCGTGGAGGCCTCCGTGATTCACGGTCTGGGCTTGGGCATGCTGGGCCAAAGCCGGGAGGGCGAGGAAATGCTCGCCAACCTACTGAAAACCCTGCCCACCGGAGCCCAGCGCCAACGCGCCGAAATGGCCATGGGTTGGTTACATATCGCCGGGGATCAAATAGAACTGGCTCGCCATGAATTAGCCAGTTCCAGCTCCACGGATTACTCCGAGGGTTCCCACCGCATTGCCCTGTGGGCCAGGGGTTGGCTGGCCCGAGCCGAATTTTCCGCCGGCGATTGGGATCAGGCTTTGGAAACGGTGCGAGCTGGCGTCCTGATTCAGGAGCGCTCCGGAATCGAATTGGTCAGCCCCTTGCTGCACCACACCGCTGTCCTGATCCACTCCATGCGCGGGGAACGCGAAGAGGTCGAGGCCCATCTGGCCAAGGCCTGGGCACGGACCGGAAGCTACGAAGTCATGCAGGTGCCCTACCGCATGGCTAGGGCGGCGGCGGCCAGGGCCAGAGCCGACTATGACGAAGTGCTCCTGGCACTCGAACCCATGCTGACCTTTGACCGTACTGGGGGCATTGACGAACCCGGTTTCTGGCCATGGCAGGACACCTACGCCGATGCGCTGGTACGCAAGGACCGATTGGAGGAAGCAGAGGCGTTCCTGGATCCGTTTGAGGAGGTGGCCCGCCAATGCAAGCACCGTTCCTCCGTGGCACGGTGTTTGGTGGTGCGTGGTCAGATCTGTGGCGCGCGCGGTGACCAGAACGGTGCACGCGCCGCCTTCGAGGAGGCCCTGGCCTTGTTGCAGGGCCTCACGCTTCCGGTCTTGCGGGCCCACGTGGAGTACGCCTATGGGCAATCCCTGCGCAGGTCTGGGAAACGCGCGGATGCTGCGGGTCCACTGACCCGGGCACTGGCTGGTTTCACGCAATTGGGCGCTGCCATCTACATCGATCGCTGCAACCGAGAGTTACAAGCGACGGGCATCAGCGTTCCGCGCCGCGATCCGGCCGATTGGTCATCGCTCACCTCCCAGGAAAAGGCCGTCGCCGATCTTGTCTGCGCCGGGGCCAGCAATAAAAAGGCCGCTGAGGAGCTGTTCATCGGCGCCAAGACGGTCCAGTACCACCTGACCAGGATCTACGCGAAGCTCGGGGTCAGCTCACGCACCGAGCTTGCCGCACGGTACCGGGATAACGAGCGCTAGGATCCAACTAACTTAGGTCCCCAGAATCGTGCGGACCTAAGTTAGTTGGCGTAAATGACTTCCACTCTGCGGTTGGCCGCGAAGCTCGCCGGGTCTTTGGGGTCCTCGCGAACGGCAGGTTGGGTGGCGGCCAGTCCCGCGACCTTCGGCTTCAGGTCGGGGCGCACCTTCTTCAGCACGGACGATACGGCCTTGGCCCTGTCGGTGGATAGTGCCTTGTTGTCTATCGACCCTTTGACGGAGTCCGTGTGCCCGTTGACCTCAACTTCTGCTCCCTTGGGTACTTTGCTCAGCAGCGATTCCACCTTGGCGGAGGCGCTGGCCGGAAGCGTCGAACTATCCGGGGTGAAAAGGATGTCCGTCGCGAGGCTGATGGTTGTCTCACCATCCTTGGTCTCGACCTGTTCGACGGCTTTCACCGACGTAGCCGGATCCCAGACCTGGACGCTGGAGGCCGGGTCCCAAACCGTCACGGAGCGAGCCAGCATCTCGCTCGTTGGCTCGGGCAGGTCTTGCGCGTCAACCCCGGTGGCTTGGGCCGCAGGAATCTGCAATCCAAGAGCAGCAATCAGCATTCCGGTCGCCACTAGTCGTCCAAGTTCAGTGATCATCGCGTCACCGGGACGTCGGCGAACTCCGCCATCGAATCGATAACGCGCACGTCAAAGGTTTCATTTTCATCCTCGGGAGCCGCATAAACACCCCACCAAATGATGGGCTCGTGATTAGTGGTCCGGTTATTCACGACTTCCGCCGACCAGGTCCGACCCGGTGCGGAAATTAGCGAGTATTCCTTGAGATTTTCTCGATCGACAAGGGTCGGTTTCGGCGACGTCATCCCGAACATATCGTAGATCGAGATGTCGGAGGAATCACTGGAGGAGGCGAAATCCGGGGTGAGGACAAATTGGAGTGTCATGGTTTTTCCCTCCACGGTCAGGGACTGAATGCCCACATTGACCTTGTCTTTAGACCCGGGGACCGTAAACTCCTGGGTGGCGATAACGTTCTCGGTATCGACCTTGATCACCGGTGCATCTGTTCCATTCCCGGAGGCTTGTGCGGCTGAGGACACCGTACCTCCTTCGGTGGCCGTGGCGCTTGTTGCAGGCTCCCCCGTTGGAGAGCTGCAACCGGTCAGCACGGACAGGGTGAGGATGCCTGCCACACAGAGTGGGAAGGTCCGTTGCATAATGACTCCAAAGGGTCTCAGGTTCGACAGCCAGCGTTTCCGTTGCTGACGCATCGAAAACTTGATACCGCCCATCATTCCGGATTATCGACCAAATGGCTATATTGCGACATGTCATCCATGCGAGCTCCATGACGGCCGTGCTACCGATGCCTCGTGCCGCTCCACGGCCCCAGACATGCATCCATCAGGACCGCTGCGCTTAGTGACAAACGGCGGCAACCCAGCTCGACGTTGAGGCTGGATCCCGCTATTCATCAGTTGGACCACTGCGGACCGCCCGGGTAGACGCCCGAGTGCTGCGCCATGAATATGCAATACAAAGACCAGAGGCTCAAGTCAGCGTCGTTGTTGACTTGAGCCTCTGGTCGGGTGTCCGTGCTGCTTGGGACGAAAGTTTTAGGCGGCAAGCATTGAGGTGAAGTGTTCGCTGGACTGCAGTGTGGGTTGCGAAAGTTCGCGCTCCATTTCGGGCATCCAACCGGTCCAGGCCCAGTGGTTCGATTCTTGGACGGTGTCAGCGGTGGCTCGCAAGTTGGTCGCGGACCGGTGTTCTCCTGCGGTCTTTCGCCGTGTTGAGATAAACATGGTGTTCTCCTTTGTGGCCAAGTAGTGCATGGATTGATCAATTGAGGTGTTAGGTGCTTCGCTCCCTTGAGGAACGCGGCTCGGGGGTGTTATGGGATCAACGGCTGAAAAGTCTTGGCGCCGGCGAACCAACTTCCATCCCGACGGATTTCCAGAGGCTCACCCATTCGGTGGAACGCGCCCTCGTGGAAGAGCAGAGGGTCCGCTTGTCCCACCGTGAGCGAGCAAACTTCGCCGACCACAATGATGTGGTCGCCGCCGTCATAGTTGTTCCATGCCCGGCATTCCAACGTGGCTGCGTTGCCTACCAGTACCGGCACTTTTCCGTTGAACAACCATTGGGGCTCGTCCTCGCCTGCGTCGCCGGCGAAGTGCTTGGCGATCCCTAGTTGGTCCGCCGAAAGGATGTTGATGGCGAAAGCCGACCCATCTAAGTGCTTGGCCGCTCGTGAGCTGCGCGTCAAGGTGATCTGCGCCAGCGGCGGATCCAGCGACACCGCGACGAACGCAGTCACCATGGCCCCGTAGGGGTTGCCGTCGGTCCCCTGGGTGGTCACTATCGTGACGCCGCTGGCAAACTGACCAAAGGCGCTATGCAGATCGCTCGTGTTCAACGGGCTCAACATGGTTTCCTGGGACATTTCGGGTTCACTTTCACGTAGAGGTACCGGGAGACAAAGGTGATTGAGGCCTTGCCTTGGTACCCGGCAGCGACGCCGCGCGCGGCATCACCGGTAGTGCGGTGGTACGACAACGGCGGGGTCCCCGGATAATATCCGTGGAGCCCCGCCGTAACGAGGTGGTGAGGACCTACTTGGCTTCGGGGTCAAGCACGAAGTCGTAAGTGGTCTGCACGCCGGAGCCTTCGGTGGCTGGCTTGATTTCGAGCAGCAGTTCCGGCTTCACCGCGGTCGCGATGTCGTCGTCGTTGTGCGCGTCGCCCGGGAAGTACAGCTGGGCGGTGAGCAGCTCGTGGCCCGGGGCCGAGACCTTCAGGTGCAAGTGGGCCGGACGCCAGGCGTGCCACCCGGCGGCGGCGATCAGCTGACCGCAGGCGCCGTCGGTCGGGATCTGGTACGGGGCCGGCTGCATGGTGTCGATGTGGAAGTTGCCTTCCTCGTCGGCGATGAAGCTGCCGCGCAGGTTCCATTCCGGGATGTTCGGGGCGAACTGCGAGTAGAAGCCGTCTTCGTCGGCATGCCACAGTTCGACCTTGGCGTTAGACAGCGGGCTGCCGTCGGTGCTGCGGACCTGGCCCTGGAAGAGCAGCGGGGTGCCCTTCTCGTCGTCGCGCATCTCGATCTTGGCCGGGGACTTCTTCTCCGGTGCTTCGGGGATGTAGTACGGGCCCTCGATGGAGCCCTTGTTGCCCTCGCGGTGGTCGGTAGCGACTTCCTCAACGGAGTGCTCGAGCCATACGTCCATGAACAGCGGCCATTCGCCGTCTTCGCCGACCTGGATCAGCCATGCCTTCAGTGCGTTGAACTCGTCGTAGCTCACGCGCTCTTCGAGAACGATGTCATTGGCGGCCTTGATCAGCTTGCTTGCCAAGAGATTGACGCGCTCGACATCGGCGGCGATGGAGGTGGTCTTTCCGGACTGACGGAAACGGTCGGTGGCTGCGTTGCCTGAGGCGGCTGCGCTGGCGGTGGTTTCGGTGCTCACGAGTTACTCCTTCTATCTCCTACTGGAGGGGTGTTGATGCGCTGGTTCGATGTCACATGATGCGGTGATGACTGTCACAGCGACTTGTTATGCATTCAATCTATGCCCCTTATTGAGAAGAGGGAAATACTTTTTTCGGCTCTATTCATATGGAAAACATCCTAGTCGGCCCTCCACGGAGGCCGTGTCCATCAAATAAACATTCGACGCGGAATTCTCTGTCCGTAGCGGGCAAAAATGGCCGTGGGCCGCATCGTGATGATGCGACCCACGGCCATGGTGCTCTCGCGACGATCGTGTCGCCGGGCCGTCTAACGGATCGAGTTAGGGTGCTTAGCCAGCGGCGTGATCTTGATCTTCATGTAGGCGTACATCGGGAAGCCACTGAGAATCTGGTGCAGTTCGTCATTGGACTCAACGTCAAAGATCGAGTGGTTGGCATATTCGCCAACGATGCGCCAGATGCCAGCCATCTTGCCGCTGCGCTGGAGGCCACCTGAGTATTCCTTCTCACGAGCAGTAAAATCTGTGATCTGCTCTTGCGTCAGGTGGGCCGGAAAAGTTACGTCCATGCGGGCGAGGAATATCATTGCGTCTCCTGTGAGGGCTTCGAGGTAGGAATTTCTAGTTCTGACGGTAACGGGCGAGCTTGGCTTCATCGATGCCAGCGCCGACACCTGGCACGTTGCGCACCGAAATGCGGCCGCCACTGATGCGGATGGGGTCGGCCAAGAGGTCATCTGCCATGTCCAAGAAGTTGGACAGCTCACCGGCACGGCGGGTGGTGGCCTCGTGGGCGGCGCCAAAGGTGACGGTAGCCAACGAACCAACCTGCGTGTCGATCTGGTTTCCCATGGTGACGTCCACACCTAGACCGGTGCATAAGCCCAGAATCTCTGTCGCCTCGGTGAATCCACTGCGGGCGGTCTTGATGCAGATGGCGTTCGAGCCGCCGGAAAGCAGTTCGCGTGAAACGTCTCCCGCGGTGGGCACCGATTCATCGCCCACGATCGGGATCGGGGAATTCTCCACGAGTCGACGGCGACTCATGGCTTCCTTCGCATCGCAGGGCTCTTCCAGAGCGGTCAGCCCCAGACCCTCGGTGCGGCGCAGCACCTCCATGGCCTCATTGGCGCTCCAACCGCGGTTGGCATCTAGATACAGCTCAACCTCGTCGCCAAGTCCAGCGCGCAAGACGTGGCAGGCCTCAATGTCTAGGGTCAACGGGCGACGCCCCACCTTCAGCTTGAAGGTGGTGATCCCATACTGCTCGCCAAAGCGCAGCGCTTCGTCGAGCAGTTCTTGGGCCGGTCGGAAACCGAGCATGTGTGAAACGCGCATCGAGTCGGTGTAGCCACCGAGCAGTTTGTGAACCGGGGTGCCCAGTGCCTTACCCATCAGGTCCCACAGCGCGATGTCCAGCGCACCCTTAGCCACCTGGTTGTGAATCGTGCGGGCCATGATTTCGTGAATCTTGCCGCGGTCAAAGGGATCCAATCCAATGATCTGCGGAGCAAAAATGCTCTCGATAATGGTGATGATTGATGCTTGGGTTTCGCCATAGGTGTACGGACGCGGCGGTGCGTCTGCCTCCCCGACGATTCCCTCGTCGGTGTGGATCCGCACCAGAACATGTTCGGCGTCAGTGACCTGACCGCTAGCGAATTTCAGCGCATGGTTATAGGGAATCGAATAGGGAATCGCTTCTATGCGTAGGATCTTCACGCCGGGTTTCCTTCCGTGGGGGCTGGAGCCTCAAAGAGGTCCAAGAACTTTTTCAGCAGGGCAGTTTCGTTATCTGTTTTCCAGGCGACAGCAAGATCGACCGCCGGCGCGTTGCGCAACTGGCGGAAGACGATGCCCTGAAGCGCGAACATGCGCCGTGCGGTGGGGACCAAGGCAACACCCATCCCTGCCGCGACGAATGACAACAGGGTCGAGGTTTCCTGGGTTTCTTGAACAATGTGGGGGCTGAAACCCGCCTGACGGCAGGCCTCTGTGGAGATGGTGTTAACAGCGGAGGTCAGCGGGTAGGTAATAAAGGGTTCCTCGGCGAGGTCCGAGAGATCCAGCAACCCTCGAGAGGCCAGCTCGTGATCTTCGGGAAGGGCAACCACGAGTTCGTCCTTTTCCAAGAACTTCAGGCTCAGTTGGTTTGAACGGATCGGTGGGCGCAACACTGCGACATCCACACGTTGTTCTTCCAAAGCGATTTCCATCTCGGGGGTGAGCATCTCCCCCTGAACGTTCAGGCGCAAACCGGGCATGTGAACCCGGGCGGCTTGCACGATCATGGGCATCAATCTGTAGGTGGCGGTGCCGGAAACCCCGACCCGCAGCACCCCGCTGGCACCCTGGCCCACGAGCTTCACGTCTTGTTCGAGCTTATCGATCTCGGCCAGCAGTAGCCGAGCTCTAGCCAAGAGCAATTCACCGGCCGCGGTGAGGTCAACCTTGCGGGTGGTGCGGACCAGCAGCTGTGTACCCAGCTGTTCCTCGAGCCCCTTGATTTGCTGGGAGAGCGGGGGCTGAGCCATGTGCAAACGTTGAGCAGCGCGGCCGAAGTGCCTTTCCTCGGCCACGGCAATGAAGTAACGCATTTGACGTACTTCCACGTCGTCCACCCTCCGGTCGTGGGACACGGATGTGCACCACTGCCAGATTAGGACGCAAAGATTACTTATGGGAAATACATGTTCCGGCTCGATTAGGAGCTTTTAAGTATTAGTCGCGCATTTCCTTGCCCACATTGGTGACGCAGGGCACGAGTTCGCGGGCGTTGGCGGGTTTAAGACGTGCTATCGGTGGCCGAGCGTGCTGCGGTAATGAAGGCCCGAATCAGTTCGCTATCCTTGATGCCGCGACTAGACTCCACCCCCGAGGACACGTCCACTCCGGCCGGGTTCAGCGTCGCCACCAAGTGCGCAACGTTTCCCGGGTTCAAACCTCCGGCCAGGATCCAGGTACCAGCTGGCGGTGCGTCAACAAGGTCAGCGGCGTCAAAGGTGACCCCCGCGCCGGGTTCAACTGCATCAAGCAGAATCCTGCCTGTTTCCCAGCGTGAACGCTGAGCATCATCGAGCGCGCGGTAGCTATTAATACTCAAGGCCCGCAAAATTCCAAATCCCTGGGCTTGAATCCTTTCGCTGTCCGCGACAGATTCGTCCCCGTGCAATTGCACGGTGTCAACACCCGAGCGGCGAGCCAGCTCGAGTACCGTATCCACCGGTTGGTTGCGGAAGACTCCCACCGTTTCGATGTGTCCCGGGACGTTCGCGATAAGTTCCTTGGCAAGGTCGGGGCCGACGGTGCGCGGACTGCCGGGGGCGAAGACGAAGCCCACCGCGTTGGCCCCCGCCGTAACGGCAGCGGCCACTGTCTCGGGTGTGCTCAAGCCACAGATCTTTACGTACAGTTCGTGATTCACTCGGTTCTTCCGCGTCGGCTCGGTAGTTGCCTTTGTTTCCATGCTACTTCTCCACGTCCATGCTGAGCATCACTTCCCGTAGCAAGCGGTAGTCCCGGCTCTGCATGATCTTCCGGGCGGCAGCGAGGCTCACCTGGTCGTCGTTGAACCCCAGTTCCTCCGCCAGGTCGTCGGAACTAGCGAGCTGGGCGCTAAAGTCTTTTTTGGGTCGGAAGAAACTCAGTGCGGGGTTCGCCTCACGCACCTCGGTTGCTGCAGCATCATTGAGCATCAGCAGCACCTTTTGTTCCGGATCCTTGCCGGGAGTGTGCAGGACGAAGTGTTCGAAAACCACCGCAGCGGGGGCGAGGAAGTTCGCGTCCACGGGCGTGGACTCCAGGACGGTGCGCTGGTAGGTACTGAGGTCTCCGTCGGTGCCGGTGCCGGTGGCAGAATCGGCGCGGAACTCGGCGATCTCGTTGCCGTGGGCGTCCTCGATATCCCACTTGGTGAACGGGTCGGCCAGCGGCTTGGCCGTGGCGTTGCAGTCGCGGCAGTCATCCTCCTCGATGTTCCAATCGGGAGGGTATTTGAAGCTCAGGCCCTGGGTGGTGAAAGTCTTCCAGTCCGCGGTGTTGATCTGCTTCTCAGGGTTCGGGGACGCACTGGTCGTCGATGTACCGCTGTCCCCCGCCGTACGTTGTTCGGACGGATCTTGCGGAGGTCCGATGGTAGTGGAATCAATGGTGCGCGAATCCTGCGGTGCCCATGGCAAGACATCGGCACATCCGGAGAGCAAGAGCGGGCAAAGCAGTGAAGCGAGACCAAATACCCTGGCTAAAGCCGTCGGCTTGGCGGGGGTTCTCACTTCGGGGCCATTACTCATCGGTGGTCTCCTGGGCGCGAGTGCCGATTCGGACATCGATAACGATCCCACTGTGCCCCATCGAGTACAGACTTGCCAAGGCGCCATCCGATGGGCGCGTTACACGCTGTATCGGTGCCGGGCGTCTATTTGATTGTTCCAACACGCAAGACAGTTAATCAGCAGTCCCGACTCTGGACATAATCGCGTCGACATCCGCCGTCGTCCGAGCCGACATCTCCATCGGCGCGGACGAGGCACCTCGGTGGACGAGACTTAGAAGGAGCTCGCCCGAACCGAAAGCAAAACCGTCTTCATTCTTTGGTAACTCTCGGTCTTCATAAACTGCTTGGCCTTGCCCTTGGAAACGTGGTTCTTATCCATTCCACCGGTTTCCATAAACTCCGGCGTGGTTTGAATCCAGGTTGCCACTTCTGCCCGCGGATGGAAGTACACGAGGAAGGGGTTCTGATCACGCGTCGCCAGGTTCGCATCCGAGGAAAGCATCAGTGTCGCTTGCTGTGCCTTCCGTTCGGTTACCGTCGGTTCCCCCTGCGAATAATCGATCCGCACGTGTTCGAAGACCAAACTGGTCGGCTCGTAGTCGATCCCCTGGACCACAGCGGTGTCCAGGTCGGTGCGACTATAGATACCCATGTTCCCGTCGGTGTCCCCCACGAAGTTCGGGAACACGTTGGCTACCAACACACCGTTCTGATCCACGATGTTCCACGCCGAGTACTCGTTTTCCGGCAGCGGCGGATCATCCACCTCGCAGCCGTCGCAGGTGTAGGGCACGATGGCCCAGTCGGCGGGATACTCGAAGGCGATCCCGGATTTGTCGAAGGTTTGCCAGTCCGAGGTGTTGATGGATGTTCTCGGCGCGACGGCAACTGCCGGGGCGGCGCCGGGCGCGGTGAAGGCGGGGGTTATTCCCGTGCCGCCAATCAGTAACGCGGAGGCCACCGCGCCGATGGCCAACAGGAGTCGGCGGCGGAATGGTGGGTGGGTGGAGAGGGTGGATAATTTCGGTGCGTTCCTCACGGTGTGCTCCTTGGGCTCTGGCTCCGACGATTTGCCGGAAGGTGCCAGTACCCCTGTTATGTCCACCGCGTGATGCCCGGTGACGTACCGGGCATCACAACATGATAACTATCAGTCCAGCAGGAGTGCGGGCTCCTGCATGATGGAGGCGACGTCCGCCATGAAGCGAGCGGACAGATCCCCATCCACCACCCGGTGATCGAAGGAACCACCCAAGGTGGTGATCCAGCGCGGAACCACAGCACCGTCAACAACCCACGGCTTTTGCTTGATGGTACCGAAGGCAACAATGGCTACCTCGCCCGGATTGATGATCGGGGTTCCGGTATCAATGCCGAGCACACCAATATTGGTCACCGTCAGCGTGCCGCCGGTCATGTCGGCCGGGGACGTTTTGCCGGCGCGGGCGGTTTCGGCCAAATCGTTCAGGGCGATCGCCAGTTCGCGCATGGACAGATCCTGCGCTTCCTTGATGTTGGGTACCAGCAGACCACGCGGGGTGGCGGCTGCGATGCCCAGGTTCATGAAGTGCTTGGTCTGGATCTCGGCACCAGTTTCCGTGGGAACCCACGAGGCGTTCACCGAGGGGTTCCGCGCTGCTGCCCAAATGACGGCCTTGGCCAGGACCAGCAACGGAGAAACCTTGATGCCTTCGAAGTCGCGGCTCTTCTTCAAGCGGGCCACATACTCCATGGTGCGTGAGGCATCCACGTCAACAAAGATTGATACGTGCGGGGCGCTGAAGGCCGACTCGACCATGGCCTTGGCGGTGGCCTTACGAATGCCACGAACCGGGGTGCGCACGATGCGCGAGTCCAGCTCCACACCCTGCGGTGACCAGAAGGTCGGGGCCGCGTCGCGTTCTACCTCGCGCTGACCCTTGTAGGACAGCACGTCATCGCGCGTGATCTCGCCCTGTCCACCGGTACCGATGACCTGACGCAGATCCACACCGAGTTCCTTGGCGACCTTGCGCACCGGCGGCTTGGCCAGTACCCGGTCAACAAACGCCGCGACGGCTGGCTTGGCTGCAGCGGTGAGGCGGGTTGATGCCTGAGAAAATTCGCTGGCGCGGCGCGAAATAGTATCGGACAGCGCCGCCGGGATCACCGGGGAGCCTCCGGATTGTGCCGCGGTTTTGCCTGACTTTCCGACGGCCGGACGGGAGACGCGGGCACGGCGCTTGACGGCGTCGGCCTTGGGGCCGGAGCCGACCAGCGGACCTGGTTCCTCGCTGGCCACCGGGGTGTCGGATTCGGCGATTTCCGCCACGTCCGGCACGTTGTGCATCGGTGCAGGGGTGGAACCGGCCTCCGTGACGCTGAACAGTGGTGTGCCAACGGCCAGCGTTTCACCCTCGGCGGCATGAAGTTCGCTGACCACACCGGCGTAGGGGCTGGGCAGCTCGACCAGCGACTTTGCCGTTTCGATCTCGACGAAGACCTGGTTCACCACAACGGTGTCACCGGGCTTGACTTTCCACGTGACAATTTCGGCCTCGGTGAGGCCTTCGCCGACATCGGGAAGGTTGAAGGTGCTCATCCTCTGACTCCTTTTAGAACAATGCTGATGCGTTTCGGTGGCGCGAGTGCTCACCAATGATTAGTAAGCGAAGGACCGATCGAGTGCTTCGAGGACCTTGTCGATATCCGGCAGGTACTGTTCTTCGACCTTGGCCACCGGGTAGGGCATGTGGAATCCGCCAACACGAATGACCGGGGCCTCCAAGGACAGGAAGGCGCGTTCGGAAACGCGGGCAGCAATCTCTCCACCAATTCCACCGAAGGTCGGAGCCTCATGGGTAATGATGAGTCGGCCGGTCTTTTCCACCGATTCGGTGATGGTGTCAAAATCGATCGGCGAGACCGAGCGCAGGTCAATGACCTCCACGCTGCGTCCGTCCTCGCGTGCTGCCTCGGCAGCGGCCAGGGCAACGGGAACCAGCGGGCCGTAGGTGACGATGGTGGCATCTTCGCCGGGGCGGATGACCTGGGCCTTGAAGGCGTCGGCGGCCGGGTTCTCGGTATCAACCTCGCCCTTGAGCCAGTAACGGCGCTTGGGTTCGAAGAAGATGACCGGGTCCTGGCAGGCTGCTGCCTGCTGAATCATCCAGTAGGCATCATGCGCATTGGACGGTGCCATGATGCGCAGACCCGCGGTGTGGGCAAAGAGGGCTTCGGGTGATTCCGAGTGGTGCTCGATGGAACCGATGCCACCGCCATACGGGATGCGGATGACGACCGGGGCGCCGAAGCGGCCCTCGGAGCGGGCGCGCATCTTGGCCAACTGTGTGGTGATCTGGTTAAACGCGGGGAAGACAAAACCATCAAATTGGATCTCGGCGATCGGCGAGTAGCCGCGAATCGCCATACCAATGCTGGTGCCGACGATTCCGGCCTCACCCAGTGGGGAGTCGATCACGCGGTCGGGACCGTAGGTATTAATAAGACCGTCCGTGACGCGGTAAACGCCGCCCAGGCGTCCAATGTCTTCACCTATGAGCAGTGACTTGGGGTTGGCAGCCAAGACGGCATCAAGTCCAGCGGTAATGGCCTTGGCCAAAGTCATCGTGGTGGTGCTCATCGGGTGGCCCCTTCCTCGGTGTTATCGGCGAATCCGGCCTCGTATTCCAGATGCCATTTCAGCTCTTCCTGGATCAAGGGGTGTGCCTCGGCATAAACGTTGGCGAAGGATTGGGAGAGTTCCGGATCGGGGAACGCCATCGCTTCTTCGCGGACGCGAGTGGCCATCTGATTACCGTCGATAACAACCTGTTCGAAGAATGCGTCATCGGCCAGCTGGTTGTCCCGCAGGTGCTTTTCCAAACGGAGCATCGGATCCCGCGTCACCCAGGCCTGCTCGTCGGCATCGAGCCGGTACTTCGTCGGATCATCGGCCGTGGTGTGCGCACTCATCCGATAGGTAACTGCCTCGATGAGGACCGGACCTTCGCCGCGACGAGCACGGTCAAGAGCCCAACGAGTGACGGCCAGAACTGCCAAGACGTCATTGCCATCCACCCGGATCCCCGGGAATCCGTAGCCAGCGGCGCGCTCGGCCAGAGCTACCTTGGACTGGACGTGGAAGGGAACGGAGATGGCCCACTGGTTGTTCTGGCAGAAGAAGACCACCGGAGAATTAAAGCTGGCGGCAAAGACCATTGACTCATGGACTTCGCCCTCGCTGGAGGAACCATCACCGAAGTAAGCAACAACAGCGGTTCCGTCCTTTTCCAGGCGTTCGGCATCCCAGCCGGCCTGGTCACGCTGGACACCCATGGCATATCCGGTGGCATGAGGCATCTGCGCCGCCAGCACCATGGTGTACATGTGGAAGTTGTTTTCCCGCGGATCCCAACCACCGTTGGAGATGCCGCGGAAGATCCTCAGCATTTGTGGGAAGTCCACGTTGCGGGTCAGCGCAACGCCGTGTTCGCGGTAGGTGGGGAAGATGTAATCGTTGGGACGCGTGGCGCGGCCCGAGCCGATCTGCGCGGCTTCCTGCCCACGCAGCGGTACCCACAGAGCTAGCTGTCCCTGGCGCTGCAGAGCCGTAGCTTCCTGGTCAAAACGGCGGGTCAGCGCCATGTCGCGGTAGAACCCACGCAACATTTCGGCGTCGACATCCTGGATGAAGCTGTCGTACTCGGCATTCGAGCGACGTTCCCCCTCGGGGGTAAGGAGCTGTACCAGCGCTTGCTCCGAGGTCTCGTGCACGGTGTTGGTCATACCGAGGGCGTCCTTACGTACATGAAATATGCCCGATGCGGAATATATTCCGCATCGGGCATATAGCGGGATTATCTGTTCTAGCCTAGCGGTGGGAAGCCGCAAACCACGACTTATCCCTACCTAGGAAAGCTTCGTGCCTTTTGGATAGTTCCCACAAAGTTCGAGGAGGCGGGTGTTGGCTTCGACCTCACCAATAGTCACCCGGACTCCATCGCCTTCAAAGCCACGCACCGAGAGGGCGTGGCCCGCGGCAAGCTCCACGAACTCGGCCGTATCCTCACCCAATGGAAGCCACACAAAGTTACCGTCGGCCGCGGGAATGTTCCATCCCAGCTCGTGGAGGCCCGCAACGACACGAGTACGTTCATCAACGATCTTTTGTACCCTTTCGACAACCTTGTCGTAGTGGGCAAGCGAGGCTACCGCTGCATCTTCCGCGATCGAAGACACGGCAAAGGCCGTGGCGGCTATGCGAAGTTCCGCAGTGATTTCCGGGTGCGAAACCGAGTACCCGACACGAAGGTTAGCCAGTCCATGGGCCTTCGAGAAGGTCCGCAGCACCACAACATTGGCGTATTTGCGGTACATCTCGATCCCGTCCACCACCTCCGGATCGCGCACAAACTCCATGTAGGCCTCGTCGATGACTATCAGTACGTTGGAGGGCACCTTGTGGATGAAAGCCTCAACTTCGGCACGGTGCAGCGCCGGGCCGGTGGGGTTGTTAGGTGAGCAAAGCAGGATCACCGAGGTGCGCTCATTCACCGCAGCAGCCATCGCGTCCAGGTCGTGGCGTCCACCGTCGCGCAGGGGCACCTGCACCGGAAGCGCGCCAGCTGTCTGAACCACGATCGGATAGGCCTCAAAGGAACGCCAGGCAAAGATCACTTCGTCCTGCACACCGTCATCGTCCTGACCGGCAAAGGTGGCCAGGATCTGCGTGAGTGCACCCAAGGATCCGGCACCCGTGACAACATCGTCGGCCGGAACGGATAAAAATTCGCTCAGAGCATTTCGTAGCTTCGTGGACAGCGGATCCGGATACCGGTTGAAATCCAGCTGAGCATGAATCGCGGCTACGACCTCCGGAAGCGGCGGGAGCGGATTCTCATTCGAGGAGAGCTTAAACGATTCCAGGCCCGGAACCTCACGCGGCGGCTTACCCGCAGCGTATTTCGGCATCCGACCAATGACGGTGCGAGGCTGAACCGGATCGTGGGGCGAAGTGTTTTCGGTGGTCATGACCACAGCCTATCGGTTGAACGCGTCCCATTGCCCTTCCGTTTTTCAAATCTGCCAACCTGCTGAAAATCGAGTTTTTGCACAGTTACCTCCACGGCGGGTATGCGAGTATGGGATCCATGATTGCGTTTCTCTTCCGGGTCGTCATTAACGCCCTAGCCCTTGCCGCAGCCACCTGGATCGTTCCGGGCATTACCGTCACCTCGGCACCGTCCATGGACGCGACCCTCGGCGTGGTTTTGGCCTATCTCGTGGTGGGACTTGTCTTCGGTTTGGTCAACGCCGTGGTCCGGCCCATCGTGAGCCTGCTATCAACGCCCATCACCTGTCTGACGTTGGGCCTGTTCACGCTGATCATCAACGCGGCAATGCTGCTTCTCACCTCCTGGCTCACCCAGTACCTCCCCATCGGGTTACACGTGGGCACCTTCTTCTGGGACGCCGTCATTGGTGCAGTGATTATTTCCATCGTCTCTGCACTGTTGGGATGGTTCTCGCCGTCCAAGCGTTAGGGCCACTCGCGGCGCTGAGATATCCGGTGCACGCTTAGTGTCGTGGGGTGATCTTAGCTATTCTGTCGCGTTTTGAGTTCGGGGCAGGGACCTTGATCCGAGGCTTGGGCGTGCGCGCCAATTGGAAGGATCGAGCTCTCCCTCGAGGCGAGCGCCCCAATAACGATCCCAGCAACCCCAGGGATTCAACGACTCCAGGATCCGAGCTACCTTCCAATTCCTTGGCGTGCGACTCATAGTTCTTTAGCTTGTGCGCCTCACCAAATCCGTCGTTTCCCAACTGAAGAGTTCTATCGGGGCCATCAAAAATGACGGTCAGCCTGTTCTTTTCATCGGGGTTCCTGGCTCCATCGGTCCCCGGCACCAGATCATTCTTGTCTTCTACATGCAGGGCCTGAGTATCGGGCGGAACCGGAACGTTCCCCGTAGGAGAGCCAAAGGTTGATAGGTAGGAGAACCGGTAGAGCTTCCTTAGTCGCTCGTCGTTCACGATGTTTACCGCGTGGATGCCGCCCTGACTGTATCCGGTGACGATGACCCGGTCGCCGTTTTGCGCACCCGATCTCTTCAGTGATTCCTCGATGGAGGGCATGAGATTCTTCGACTCATTGCCCATGCCCTCGATGATCCCTGTTCCGTCCCAAGGATTTCCCCATCCCTCACCGTCCCCGCCCCGGACCTTGCGAACGTTAGTTTGCAAGTCCTTCAGTGGCGCCGTTTGTGTTCCGGGGATCGAAAGAATGTAGAGCGGGCCATCTGGGGCGTGGATCCGGGTCACCAACACGCTCCCCGGTGGCTCCGCCTCGGCAAGATTCTGCAAATGAGTCAAGGTCTGAATGGATCCATCAAAATCGATCGCGCGTTCTTGACTCTGCCCAATCACGTCGATCGGACTCAGGTTGATCAGGTTCTGATCTTTCAGATACGAGGTCAGTAGCGGATAAAAACGCTGCGGAAAGGGAGTGGTAAAAATTCCTCCATGCTCAATGTCGCCAAACATTTCCAGTGGAAAGCCCAAGTAGCCAGGTAGCTGGTTGATCAGGTCCTCGGTGGTTTGAGTTCGCGGCCGCCCCTTATTGGTTACCAGATCCCCCATCATGATGGCCAACGGCGCCAGGTCATCGTGGGCCGAACGTACCGCGGCAACCGCCGATTGCTCCGACTCCTCATAGATCATCCGAGCGGTGCTGACCTTCGCTGCCATGATTCCGGTTTCTCTGGCGCTTTGCGCACAGAAGTTCCCCGTGTCTATGATTGATGCTTCGGCGCCCCGAACTCGTGCCGCCAAGCCGAAGGTGCCCAGTGCCAGTACCGCGGCCGGAACGCGAGGGGCACTGGCCAAATAGGTCACACCATCGGCCAGCTCGCTCCCCGCCCGCACCAGCATCAAGTGCGTTCGTTCCAGTTCGTCAATCGAATACTTGATGGATCCGGGTCCACCACGCACTTCATATCCCATGGCCGCGGTTCCCTCCGGCTCAGAGCGCATCAAGTAGTCCGCGCGGCAGCCCGCCGGGGCTCACGATGGGACCCAGGGGTCCCAGGCCGGAAAGGATGCTCGATTCCAGCTGCGCAAGATCTGCGCGCGCAGCCCAGATTTCTCCCCGGGCGGCCTCTAACCTGCCGTCCAATTCGGTGATCTTTCCAGCAAGCTCCGCGGCACGATCCCTAAAGGCCCGACCTGCGGGTGACTCCCACTGCAGATGCAGCACCTGCTCGAGTTGCCCGCGGGCACGATAGACGGCCGCCTGTGTGGCCACTACACGCATCAGCATTTCGTCGGCAATTGCTTCCAACATGGCTCCGCCTCACCGTTTCCTTCCGTGTTAAACCCGAACCACCCAACGGTTCGTTAGAACCAACCGTGACACCGGTCGGCAGCCTCGAAACCGCGGTGCAATGCAGTGTGTGGATAACGGCACAAGGCGGTTTATTAACGCTTCTGCGACGTGTTGGCCGTCACCCGCTGAGGGTAGGTGGGGTGAATCATGAAAGAATGGGCATCATGGCTGATTCCGCGCGCATTTCACTT
This sequence comes from Paeniglutamicibacter terrestris, assembly GCF_012271785.1. Lineage (GTDB taxonomy): Bacteria > Actinomycetota > Actinomycetes > Actinomycetales > Micrococcaceae > Paeniglutamicibacter > Paeniglutamicibacter terrestris. Next base: position 647,291 of record NZ_JAAWVT010000001.1, read on the forward strand.
GCATCCGAACCCCTCGCCCTTGGTGCCCTGGACGGTCGTTACCGTGCAGCAGTTGCTCCCTTGGTCGACCACCTCTCCGAAGCGGCACTTAACCGCGACCGTGTCCACGTGGAAGTCGAGTGGTTGCTCCACCTGACCGATAACTCCGTGCTTCCAGGCACCGCCCCGCTCACCGAGGCCCAGCGCAGCGCGCTGCGTAAGATCGTCACCGATTTCAACGCCGCCTCCGTCGCCGAGCTGGCCGAAATCGAAGCCATCACGGTGCACGATGTGAAGGCAGTGGAGTACTACATCGGCCGTCGCCTCGAGGGCATTGGCATTGCCAACCTCACCGCTTTGGTTCACTTCGGTTGCACCTCCGAGGACATCAATAACCTCTCCTACGCTCTGGGCATCAAGGATGCGGTCATGAACGTGTGGCTGCCCGCAGCCCGCGCACTGGTCGCACAGATCACCGCCATGGCCGAAGAATCCCGTGAAGTGCCAATGCTCTCGCGCACCCACGGCCAGCCGGCCACCCCGACCACCCTGGGCAAGGAACTGGCTGTGTTGGCTTGGCGCCTGACCCGCCAGCTGGACCGCATTGAAAAGACCGAATTCCTCGGCAAGATCAACGGCGCCACCGGCACCTACGCCGCCCATTACGCTTCGGTTCCGTCCGCGCAGTGGCAGGATGTCTCGCGCTCCTTCGTTGAGGGCTTGGGCCTGTCTTGGAACCCGCTGACCACCCAAATCGAATCCCACGATTGGCAGGCCGAGTTGTACGCCGATATGGCGCGCTTCAACCGGATCCTGCACAACCTGTGCACCGATGTGTGGAGCTACATCTCCATCGGCTACTTCGCACAGATCCCGGTTGAGGGTGCCACCGGCTCCTCGACCATGCCGCACAAGGTCAACCCGATTCGCTTCGAGAATGCCGAAGCTAACCTGGAAATCTCCAACGGTCTGCTCGATACCCTCGGCTCCACCTTGGTGACCAGCCGTTGGCAGCGCGACCTCACCGATTCCTCCTCCCAGCGCAACATCGGCACGGCCTTCGGCCACTCGCTGCTGGCCATCTCGAATGTCGCCAAGGGCCTTGACCGCCTTGACGTTGCCGAAGCCGTGCTGGCCAACGACCTGGACCACAACTGGGAGGTGCTCGGCGAAGCCATCCAGATGGTGATGCGCGCCGAGGCCATCGCAGGTGTTGACGGCATGGAAAACCCGTACGAACGCCTTAAGGACCTGACCCGCGGACAGCGCGTGGATTCGGCCCGCATGCAGGAATTCGTTTCCTCACTGGGCCTCTCTTCCGAGGCCGAGGCACGCCTGCTGGCACTGACCCCCGGGTCCTACACCGGTATCGCCTCCACGCTGGTTGACCACCTGAAGAAGTAGTACTAGCTAACACCGCCGGAGCGCAATAAGACTCCGAGCCGCTGTGGCCTGTGCGGATCCTTATGGATCCGCACAGGCCACAGCTCGTTAATGCAGCTTGCCGCGCACTACACCGGTGCCTTCGATCCCTGGCCCGTTCTCTGTTTCGGGCTTGTTTCTAACTTCTGCACACCACCGTAGCTATTCGTGACGCACTTGTATGCTCAGCGCAATCTCAAGTGCGGCCCGGTGAAACCTCACCCCGCGATGCTTAATGCATCAACCACCAGGTAAGAGGGGACGATCCGTCTTGAGCGCACAGCTAGAGCAGGAACAGCATCGCACCGGCACCACAACGCAACAGCCCCAACTCGAGCTGGGTCCGGGTCGCTGGATCCACAACTGGGATGCGGAAAACCCGGTGTTCTGGAACGCAATTGGGCGCACCACGGCCAAGACCAACCTTTACTGGTCGATCTTCGCCGAGTTCCTCGGCTTCGTCATCTGGCAACTCTTTGCCGTTGTCGCCGTTTATCTGCCGGCCGCCGGTTTCAACCTGAATAACAATCAACTCTTCTGGCTGATCTCGATGCCCAGCCTGGTCGGCGCCACGCTGCGGATTCCTTACACCTTCATGGTGGCCCGCTTCGGCGGGCGAAACTGGACCATCGTCTCGGCACTGCTGCTCTTGATTCCAGCCGGTGGACTGGCCCTGGCCGTATCCAACCCCGCCACGCCCTTCTGGGTCTTGCTCACGCTGGCCGGGCTGGCCGGTTTTGGTGGCGGTAACTTCGCCTCCTCGATGGCTAACATCACCTACTTCTTTCCCGCCTCGCAGAAGGGTTGGGCGCTGGGCCTGAACGCGGCCGGTGGCAACCTGGGTGCGGCAGTCGCCCAGTTGCTGGTACCCATCGCTATCACCGTCTTCGCCGCAGGATCCCTGCAGCTGCCGCTGGCCGGACTGATCTGGATCCCGCTGATCCTGCTGGCAGCCTGGGGTGCCAAGCGCAATATGCACAACCTGTCCAACGCCCGATCCGATGTCCGCGGCGCACTGGCCTGCTTGAAGGAACCGCACCTGTGGATCATCGCCTCGCTGTACATCGGCACCTTTGGTTCATTCATCGGATTCTCTGCCGTCTTCCCCAAGCTGATCCGCGATACCTTCCCCGATTATTCCTCCTTCACTCTGGGCACCGCGGCGCTTTCGTTGGCCTTCCTGGGCCCCCTGGTTGGATCCCTGGCCCGACCCGCCGGCGGTAAGCTCGCCGACAAACACGGTGGAGCTCGCATCACGCTCACCGCACTGGGTGTCATGGGTCTGGTGACCTTGGCGGTGGTGCTGATCCTGCCCGCGGCCAACTTCTGGGTCTTCTTGGCCCTGTTCCTCATCCTCTTTGCCGCCAGCGGCATCGGCAACGGTTCGACCTACCGGATGATCCCCATCGTTTTTGCCTTGCGCGCCGAGAACGGCGACGGCAACGTCTCGGCTGCCCGCAAGGGTGCAGCAGCACTGGGGCTGATCTCAGCCATCGGGGCCTACGGCGGATTCCTGATCCCGCAGGCTCTGGGTCTCTCGCTGTCTAAATCCGGCTCCTACAGCGCAGCCTTTGTCCTGTTCGTCGCCTTCTACGCCGCCATGATGTTCCTGGTCTGGTTCTTCTACATCCGCCGCGGCACGGCCTTTGCACAGCGGAGCATCTAAATGACGCTCACCGTCGAAAGCCTCAAAACTACCGACACGCACTGCCCCTATTGTGCCCTGCAATGTGGCATCACCCTGGATCCCAGCCCGGGTGCTGAGGCCCGGGAACCGGTACTACTGAGCGGTCGAGACTTTGAGACCAATCGCGGTGCGCTGTGCCGCAAGGGCTACAGCGCGGGGAACCTGCTGAACCACCCCGAGCGAATCAGTACCCCACTGCGCCGCCGCACGGACGGCGGCTTTGATCCGGTGAGCTGGGAGGATGCCCTTGATGAAATTGCGCAGCAAGCGACACGCATCCGCACGCAGCACGGTGCCGATGCTGTGGCGGTCTTCGGCGCCGGCGGACTAACCAACGAAAAGGCCTATCAACTGGGTAAGTTTGCTCGGCTCGCCCTGGGCACCTCCCGCATCGACTACAACGGCCGCTTCTGCATGTCATCGGCGGCGGCGGCGGGAAACCGAGCCTTCGGTCTGGACCGTGGTCTACCCTTCCCGCTAGCGGATCTGGATAACGCATCGATGATCCTGTTGCTCGGATCCAACGTGGCCGAGACCATGCCGCCCTTTGTTCGGCACCTGCGCAACGCTAGGGACTGCGGCGGACTTGTGGTGGTTGACCCGCGGCGCTCCTTGACCGCCGAGCTGTGCGCCGAGGGTTCGGGCTGGCACCTGCAGCCGACTCCCGGCACCGACTTGGAGCTGTTGTTGGGTCTGGCCCATGTGCTGTTATCCGAGAACCTGATCGACGAGGACTATCTGAGCACCCGAACTCTTGGGCTGGCTTCACTGCGAGCCTCGGTGAACCCCTGGTGGCCCGAGCGGGTAGCCACCATCACCGGGGTTCCGGCGAGTGAAATCCGGCGCACCGCCCGCGCTTTGGCCGCCGCCGCAAGCGAGGCTAAGACCGGTGGCGGGCCGGTTTATATCCTCACCGGCCGCGGCGTTGAACAACATGCCAACGGCACCGACACCACCACCGCGGCCATCAATATCGCTCTACTGCTGGGGCTGCCCGGGACCCTCGGCGGCGGATTTGGCACCATCACCGGACAGGGCAATGGGCAGGGCGGACGCGAACACGGGCAAAAATCCGACCAGCTGCCCGGCTACCGCAAGATCACCGATCCCTCCCACCGTGCGCATGTGGCCAAAGTCTGGGGCATTGACCCAGAGATCATTCCGGGCCCCGGCATTCCCGCCACCGAACTATTGCACACCCTGGGCACCGCAGATGGGGCCAAGATGTTGCTGGTGCACGGGTCCAACCCCGCACTTTCCTCCCCCGACGCCTCCAAGGTCATCGCCGGATTACGCCGACTGGATTTCCTGGTGGTCTGCGACTTCTTCCTCTCCGAAACGGCCGCCGAGGCGGATCTGGTGTTGCCGGTATTGCAGTGGGCCGAGGAGGAAGGCACTATGACCAATCTGGAGGGACGGGTGCTGCGTCGACGTGCCGCACTGCGCCCGCCGGCCGGGGCACGGAGCGAATTGTGGATCCTGACCGAACTTGCCAAGCGCTTGGATGCCCCGGGGAGTTTCTCCGCCGATGCGCGCGAGGTTTTTGAGGAATTACGTCTGGCCTCCGCCGGCGGACTGGCCGATTACTCCGGGATTGATTGGGATGACCTTGATCAAGGCGCCGCCATTTACTGGCCCTGCCCCAGCTCGAAGACGCTGAACCATACCCCGGGGAAACGTTCGGGCACCCCGCGGCTTTTCCTTGATGGCTTTGCTTATCCCGACGCCCTCGCCCGACTGATCCCGCTCTACCCTGGAACAAGTCGACCGGCACTGCACGCGCCGGGAAAACTGGCCTTGGTCACCGGTCGGTTACTGGAGCACTACCAATCCGGTACGCAGACTCGACGTGTCGCCGAGCTGAATGCCGCGGCACCCGAGGCCCGGCTGGAAATTCACCCCGGCACCGCGCGTGCCCACGGGATCAGAGACGGCCAACGTGTTGCCGTACGCAATGAACGCGGAGAGGTCGTGGCCAGGGCAACGTTAAGCACTGCGGTGCGGCTAGATACGGTGTTTTTGCCCTTCCATTTTGCCGGCGAGCAGAACGCCAATCTGCTCACCGATTCCACCGTTGATCCGATCAGCGCCATGCCCGAATTCAAGAACGCATCGGTGTCCCTGCACCCCTTGGGAGATGAATCATGACGCAGCACCACAAGCTCGAACGCATTCTCATCATTGGCTTTGGACCGGTGGCGGCCTCGCTGATCGAGGGTCTGCTGCCGGGTCTCGAGGCCGGCCTCTTCAGCCTCGACGTGATCTCCGCCGAGCAGCACGCCGCCTATAACCGAGTGTTGCTTGCCGAAGTTGCCAGCGGCGCCACCACCGCCGAGCACTTGGCGATGATCGATCCGCTCCGATTGCTGGCTGCCGGCGTGGGTCTGCACCTAGGTGCCTCCGTCACGCGGGTCGATCGCTCACGTCGACAGGTTCATTTAGGTTCGGGGCAGACACTTGGTTATGAACGGTTGATCTTTGCCACGGGAGCTCGCCCGGTGGTGCCAACGCTTAACGGTCTGGACTTTAGCCCGCATGCCGAAGCCAATCTGCCCGCCGGAGTCATGGCCTTGCGCACCCTAGAGGATGCCATGGCGCTGAACCGGGTCTTGAATTCCGGAGGTCGGGTGCTGATCCTTGGCGGCGGTATCTTGGGCATTGAGGCCGCATTGGCGATGGCCGAGGCTGGACACCGCCCGGTGCTGGTGCACCACGGCCATGCCCCGTTGGGCCGTTCGGTGGATAGTGATGGTGGGATTCTGCTGGCACGTTCGCTGCGCGCGGCGGGTGTTGAAGTGATATCCGGAGTCCGGGCCACGGCGGTGCGCCGGGATGCCGACGGGTTTAGCGCGCTGGTGACCGAGGACCACGGGGAAATCACCGGCGATGCGTTATTACTCTCCTGTGGTGTTCGTGCTCGCACCGAACTGGCGGCCGGCTGTGGGCTCAAGGTGGGCCGCGGCATCAAGACCAATGAGCATCTGGTGGCCGACACCGAGAACCGCGTTTTTGCTCTCGGTGACTGTGCCGAGGTGGCCGGGGCCGCCCCCTCCGGCCTGTTGGCGCCGGGCTGGGCGCAGGCGGGGTGGTTGGCCGATTTCCTGCTCACCCACCGGGCTCCGGCACCGGATCTGGCCACCACCGCCTTGGATCCGGCCAGCGCAGCACCGCTAGTCGAGAGAACCAACGTGTTGATGCTCAAGGGCCAGTCCCTGGAGCTGGTGGTTGCGGGCAACGTGATGGCCGGTCCCTGGGACGAGGGCCAGGAGCGCGTTAGCGTGTTTGCCGATCCGCAGGCCGGACGGTACCTCAAACTGGTCACCGAACACGATGTTCTGACCGGATTTCTGGCGATCGGGTTGCCACGCACCGGTGCCGAAATGGTGTTGGCGTTTGAACGGGGTACGGTGCTGCCGGAGGACCGTTCGGCGTTGCTGCGCCTTGATGATCCGGCGGCTCCCGATTCTTTGGTTGTTCCCAGTGCCGATGATCAACTGTGCCGTTGCAGCGGTGCCACGCATGGTCAGGTAGCCCATGCCGTTACCGATGGCTGCACCACCGTTGCCGAGGTTGGCGCGGCATGCCGCGCCGGCACCGGATGTGGTGGTTGCCGCGAAACTATTGAGGCCATGCTGCGGGTTTCTATCCCGGTCTAGTCGTGGCCGGTGCCAACCTTCAATCGCCACAGCATTGGTGCCGGCACCCCACATTCCCCACGATGTGTGGCGCCGGCGTCAGTGGTTTCCTCAAGTTGCCGTAGAACCAAGTGCCTAGCTACGACACGCTTAGCCTTGCGGAATTTCCTGAGTGATCCAGAATTCTGCGCCAGTTGAATCCTTCAGTGCGGCGTTGCGCCCAAAGGGTGTGTCCTCCGCGGGCTGGATAACCGACCCGCCCAGGGCCACGGTCTTTTCGATGGTGGCGTCCGCGTTAGCAACGGCGAAATACACATGCCAGCTGGCCGGTGCACCCTCCGGCAGGAACGAGCTGGCATCCATGATCCCGGCCTTTGAATCATCCCCTGCGCCGAGGGTGGTGTACCGGAATTCGTCGGTGTCGCCCACCACGGCGGTGTCCCATCCGAAGACGTCCTCATAGAACTTCACGGTCGGGGCAAAGTCGCGGGTAAAGAGCTCGTGCCATGCAGGAGCGCCATCCTCCGCGGCGAGCTGGTAACCGGTGTGGCCTCCGAACTCCCAGATGCCGATGGCGGCGCCTCCCGTGTCACCGAACATCGCCATCTTGCCCTGCTCCGGCACTTCCATGGGTTCCAGATAGACCTGCCCACCATGCTCGGCCGCAGCCTTTGTTGCTGCGTCAATGTCATCCACCCGCAGGTATGTGGTCCACACATCCGGGGAGCCCGAGGAACCGTCGTTGTTCATGATCCCGGCAACCATCTTCTGGTCCTTAGATGCGGTGATGTAGCCGCCATATTTTTCTTGGTCCCCGGCTTCATACGTCCAGCCAAAGAGCGCCGCGTAGAACTCCTGAGATTTCTGGGGATCCGAGGTCAGCAGGTCGATCCAGCAAGGCGAACCAACGGTGAGGTCGGGCTTGGGCATGATGTCTCCAATGAGGGAAGTGGGGTGTGTAGACCTAGGTTCAGGCGTGATTCTATGCCCGTGGAGACGGCACAGCAATGGACCGGGTCCCGATACCCTGCAGTAGGTCGAGAATTGCTCCGATCCATGAGAATCGCCCGCCCAGAGGCAACCGCCGGCAATGGCTCCGGCGGTTCCCTTCGGACCGTTGTTGCGCACAAGAATGAACATAGTTACGTCTAGACGTACATTGAACTACGTGATGTCGTACTATGAACTAACCGCCCTTCTCGCCGATCTACCCACCGCACCGTATAGGACCTCAATGACGACTCCTGCCCGCGCCCTCACTTCCTACTGGCGCCGCCGCATCGCAGCCACCGTGGCCACTATCGCGCTGGCCACGGCCCTGACCGGGTGCGACTCCCCCGGAGCGATCTCCGGCGCCAGCGATTCCGAACGCCCGGTCGTCTTGACCACCTTCACCGTGCTGGCCGACATTGCCCAGAACGTTGCCGGCGACAAGATCACCGTCGAATCGATCACCAAGGCCGGTGCCGAAATCCACGGCTACGAACCCACGCCTCAGGACATTGCCAAGGCCTCACGGGCACAACTCATTCTGGACAATGGGCTACACCTCGAGGCCTGGTTCGAACAGTTCATTGCCGAACTAGACGTGCCCCACGTGGTGGTCAGCGACGGCATCGACGTCATGGATATCACCGAGGACGCCAACGCCGGACTACCCAATCCGCATGCCTGGATGAGCCCAGTGAACGTGCAGCACTACGTGGCGAACATCCGCGATTCCTTCATCGAACTCGACCCGGAAAACGGCGAGTACTACACCGACAATGCTCGCGCCTACACCGCAGAGCTCGAAGCGCTCAACCAAAATCTGATCGAGGGTCTCTCCGGGCTCAAGGAAAACGAACGCGCGCTGGTGTCCTGTGAGGGAGCTTTCTCCTACCTAGCTCGTGACGCGGGCCTCGAGGAAAAGTACATCTGGGCTGTCAACGCCGAGCAACAGGCCACCCCACGTCAGATCGCCTCGGTGATCGAGTTCGTCAAGGAAAACCAGGTCCCCGCGGTCTTCTGCGAATCAACTGTCTCGGATGCTCCGATGCAGCAAGTAGTGCAGAGCTCCGGAGCTGCATACGGCGGTACCTTGTTTGTCGATTCACTCTCCGAGGCCGATGGCCCGGTCCCCACCTACCTGCAGATGATCGAGCACGACAGCACCGTGATCCTCGAGGGCCTTACCGGGAAAAAGCAATGAGTACACCCGCGGTCACCGTCAAGGACCTCACCGTCCGCTATGGCGAAGTCTTGGCCCTAAAATCTGCCTCCCTCGAATTAAACAGCTCGCGCATCTGCGGTCTGATCGGCATGAACGGCTCTGGCAAATCCACACTCTTCAAGGCCATCATGGGCTTGGTCAAACCCGATTCCGGGACGGTACACATCAATGGCGGAACCCCCGCCCAGGCCCGCAAATCAGCAGCAATTGGTTATGTTCCACAGAGTGAGGACGTGGACTGGGCCTTCCCGGTCTCGGTACACGACGTGGTCATGATGGGCCGCTACGGCCACATGGGCTTTACCCGTCGTCCCTCCAAGGCCGACAAACTGGCGGTAGACGAGGCCCTAGAACGCGTGGAACTCACCGACTACGCACACCGGCAGATCGGGCAGCTCTCCGGCGGACAAAAGAAGCGTGCCTTCGTGGCGCGCGGCATCGCCCAAAACGCCACGATCCTGCTGCTCGACGAGCCGTTCGCGGGGGTCGATAAGAGAAGCGAGGCCACCATCACCCGGCTGCTGCGCGAGCAGGCATCGTCCGGAGCAGCAATCCTGATCTCAACCCATGACCTACATGCCCTACCGAATCTGGCCGACGAGGCAGTGCTCCTGATGCAAAAGGTACTGATGCACGGGGATCCGCAGACGGTCCTGCGCCCCGAGAATCTTGCTCTAGCCTTCGGCCTGGATGTCCTGGGAAGAGGAGAAGACGCATGAACCCGATCGATTTGATACTGGAACCGCTGGGCTACGGATTTATGATCAACGCCCTGGCCACCGCCGTCACGGCCGCGGGCGTCTGCGCGGTGCTCTCCTGTTGGCTGGTACTCATCGGCTGGTCCCTGATGGGTGATGCCGTCTCGCACGCGGTGCTGCCGGGCGTTGTGCTCGCCTATGTCTTCTCCGTGCCCTTTGCCATCGGCGCACTGCTCTTCGGATTCCTGGCCGTGGCACTGATTGGAGCGGTGCGCGACACCAGCCGCATCAAGGAAGACGCGGCCATCGGCATCGTCTTTTCCACGCTCTTTGCCCTAGGCCTGGTGCTAATTTCCGTCACACCCTCACAGACCGATTTGGGCCACATCATCTTCGGAAACCTCTTAGGCGTTTCCAAGGCCGAACTCATCCAGATCGTGATCCTGGGCGTACTGGCTCTTGGCGCGCTGCTGCTCAAGCGTAAGGACTTCACGCTCTTTGCCTTTGATGCCACCCATGCTCACGCCATCGGCCTGAACCCAAGGTTGCTGGGCGCCGCATTGCTGGGCCTACTGGCACTGACGAGTGTGGTTGCTCTGCAGGCGGTGGGCGTGATTCTGGTAGTGGCCATGCTGATCATTCCCGGCGCCACCGCACACTTGCTCACCGATCGCTTTGGTCGGATGCTGCTGATCGCCCCGCTCATCTCGGTGAGCTGCGCGGTCATTGGACTCTACGTGAGCTACTACCTAGATACTGCCTCCGGTGGCATGATCGTGCTGACTCAGGGGGCAGTGTTTGCGCTTGTCTACCTTTTCAGCCCCACTCAGGGGTTGCTGGGGCGCAAGATCGTACGGTCGTTGCGCCGCGACGCGGCCAGCTCGAAACACGAAGCGGCTGCCGAGCATTAGGCACTAAGCCGGGGGGCCGCACACTTTTCTCCCAATCACTGGCAAACACAAAAGCTACGTGTTCACGACCTGCTGTACAGCAGGTCGTGAACACGTAGCTTAGTGAGCCGTTGCCGAAATTACTGGGGCAGCTGGTGTGACACGGCGGCGCTTCCCGGGGCCGCTTCAACCGTTTCGTCTTCCGGATCCTGCACCTGCGCGCCGAGCTTACCGCCGGTGAGCTTGTGCATGATCATGGCCAGGGCACCATCACCGGTCACGTTCGTTGCGGTGCCGAAGCTGTCAAGCGCGATGTAGGCGGCAAACATGAGTCCCACCTCAACCTCGCCAAAACCGAGCATCTGCGCCAACAGGCCAGCTGCGGCGGCGATCGCGCCACCCGGAACACCCGGGGCGGCGATCATCATGACGCCGAGCATCAGGATGAATGGCAGGTACGACGCGAAGCTAACATCTCCGCCGGTCAGTAGCAGCACCGCGATCGAGAAGCAGGTGATCTTGACCATCGATCCGGAGAGGTGGATCGTGGCGCACAGCGGCACCACGAAGCCAGCCACTGCGTCGGAGACACCGTTCTTCTTGGTTGAGGCCAGAGTGACAGGAATCGTTGCGGCCGAGGACGAGGTGCCAAGCGCCGTGAAGTAGGCATCGCGCATGTTCCACAGGGCCTTGAACGGGTTTTGCCCGTTCATCGAGCCGGCGATGGTGAACTGCACCAGCAGCACAACAAAGGTCAAGGCAAAGGACACCAGGGCCACCAGCAGGAACTTGGTCACGACCGTCACCGCGGCACCGCTCGCGGAGAGGTCCATGAAGATACCGAAGATGAACAGTGGAAGCGCCGGAACGATGATGCGACGGATCACCGATTCGATGATCGTCCGGAATTCAACGGTTCCACGGAAGATGACCTTGCTGTGGAACGCGGTAATGCCAATGCCGATGATGAAGGCGAGCACCAGGGCGCTCATCACATCGATGACCGGCGCCAGAACGATCTCGGTCGCCGAGTCGCCCGCGCTACTGACCACGGTCAGGAACGGCTCAAAACCCGATCCGCCTTCATCGCCGAGGGCTTCAAGACCCCCGCCGGACATCGTGGAGGTGAACAACCAGCGGCTCACGAAGTAAGCGAGGAATCCGGCAAAGAGCGTGGAGCCGTAAGCGATCAGTGCGGTGATGCCGAGCCACTTGCCCGCGCCCTTACCCAGCTCGGCAATGGCCGGCGCGACAAGACCCAAAATGATCAGAGGCACAATAAAGCCAAGGAAACCCGAGAAGATCGAGTTGTAGGTCAGGAACACTCCGCCGAGCCATGTGGGCATCACCGGTCCTGTCAGAATGCCAAGAATAATGGCAATGACAATCCAACCGAGCAGGGGGATCGATTTCAGCAGCTTCATTGGGGGTTGTCCTCAAGTCGACGAGTTTTCAGCGTGTGGGAATGGGCAAATGTGTTGTGTCGCAGCCCACGCCTCAGCAATAGTAGTGTGGCGCACACCATTCCCCTAAATCCACCCTTCGTTCCACGCCCTGCCGCCTCAGCCGAGGGCCACGAGAGCAATGTGGCGTGAGTCATGGCTTTGAGTGAAATGTCGTTTCGTTGATGACTCGGCGCGGAAGCTGGACGTGCGGTATTTTCTACGCCGCTGCCGATCTAGGCGAGTGAAACGTGTAGTGCCTCGGTCGCCTGGCGCCCCAGGCTGATGGGCAAGACTGAATCGGCAACCAGCAGCTGCACCGAGTCGGAGAACGGGGCGGCCTCGGTAATCAGCAGGAGCATCCCGGGCACAACACCCTGTGCGCTGAGGTATTGCAGCAGCGCCGGATCCTCATCGTTGATCCGTTCGACCCGAACCTTGATTCCCGGTTCCACGGTGCTTAATAGCACCGCGTTGGGCTGGGTCAAGACCCCATCAACACTGGGGATCGGGTCTCCATGTGGGTCTCGGTCCGGGTGCCCCAGAAAAGCGTCGAGGCGCTCCACCATGAAATCGCTCATGGCGTGTTCCAGGTTCTCGGCCTCGTCGTGGACTTGGTCCCAGTCATAGTCCAGGGTTCTGACCAAGAAGGTCTCCAGCAGTCGGTGCCGCCGCACCATGTCCAAGGCGTATTTGCTGCCGAGCTCGGTGAGTTCCACAGCCCCGTAGCGGGCGTGGCTGACCAGCCCTTGCGCGGTCAGCTTGCGCACCGCATCGGAAACGGAGGAAACCTTGAGCCCAGATTTCTGCGCGATGTCTGTTGCGGTGACGGGGGCATCTGTCCATTCGGAAAGACCCCAGATAACCTTCAAATAGTTTTGTGTGCTGATGGAAAGTTCCGAAACCGACATGCCTACGAGTCTACAGAGCGAGCTCGGTGTACAACTTCCCGCGTACCTTGATCTCACCGGGCGTCGGTTCTGCCGCCGAGGTCCTCACCATGCCCCTTGCTAAAGGCATCGCCACTTATACTTCGATGAGGTTCAGCGACGAGCCGGCATCTTGAATGGAGAAACACGACAGTGGGTTTGAATTTTTCTCACGAAACACTGGCCCAACGGGTGCTCTTTGGTACGGGTTTGGCCGCAGAGCATCTCGCCGCCGAGGTCAGCCGGCTCGGTGCATCGCGGCTCATGGTGATCGCTGGCCATCGCGATTCCGACACCGTCAGTGCTCTTACCGCGGTGCTTCCGGTGGCACTGCATTATTCCGAGATCATCCAACACGTGCCGCTCGAGAGTGCCGAACGTGCGCGCGCCGCTGCCCGAGAAAACAACGTTGATCTCTTGGTGTGTCTCGGTGGAGGCTCAGCTGTCGGCCTGGCCAAGGCGATTGCCTTAGACACCACAACGCCCGTCATCGCCATTCCCACCACGTACGCGGGGTCCGAAGCCACTAATGTTTGGGGGTTAACCGAAGCTGGCCGCAAAACGACGGGGATTGATGCCCGGGTGCTGCCGGTGACAGTGATTTACGATGCTGCATTGAGCCGCATGCTTCCCGTGGAGCTCTCCGTCGCTTCCGGGCTGAACGCCATGGCGCATTGCATCGATTCTCTCTGGGGACCACGTGCCGATCCGATCAATGCGACCCTTGCTGCCGAGGGCATTAGCGCTCTGGCCGCTGGCTTGCCGGCCATCATCTCCGATCCACCAGGCCTCGATGGCCGCGAGCAAGCCCTCTATGGGGCCTACCTATCTGCCGTTTCCTTTGCCTCTGCAGGATCCGGGATGCACCACAAGATCTGCCATGTCCTCGGCGGCAGCTACAACATGCCGCACGCGCAGACGCACGCCATCATATTGCCCCACGTTTTGGCTTTCAACGCGCCCTTCGCACCGCAGGCAGCCGAGCGGATTGCTGCTGCCTTTGGCTCACCGGATGCCGTCACGGGGCTGAACGCCTTGCGCAAGCGCCTTGGTGCCCCTTCTGCGCTGAAGGACTACGGGTTTGAACTGGCGAACATCCCCGAGGCCGTCTCAATGATCTTGCCCGTCATTCCCGCCAACAACCCCAGAGCCGTCACGGCTCAAAATCTCACCGAGCTGCTCACCGCAGCGTTCCACGGCAGCACACCTCGCACCTGAAAATCGGCGCCCATAAACGTCGCTACCGGGGTCGAACGGTTAGATCCACCCTTGTTCGCGAGCTAGATGGGCTGCCTCAATCCGGTTAGCCGCCCCGGTCTTACCGATCGCGTTGGACAGGTGGTTGCGCACCGTTCCAACGCTCAGGAACATCCCCGCAGCAATCTTGGCCACCGGCGTCCCCGCCTGGGCGTGGGACAGTACCTCACGTTCACGTTCGGTGAGTGGGTTGGCGCCGTCTCCCAACGTATTGGCCGTTACCAACGGGTCAAATACCCGTCCGCCGACAAACACGTTCCGTACCGCTGCGGCAAGTTCGGCAGAAGGAGTGTCCTTCACCAGAAAGCCGCTGGCCCCGGCCTCAAAGGCAGCGCGTAAGTAACCCGGACGGTCAAAGGTTGTCACCATCAGGACCTTGCAGTCCGGAAGTTGGGCGCGCAATCTGCTGGCCGCTTCCAGCCCGTTCACGTTGGGCATCTGGATATCCAACAGGGCCACCTGTACGCCGTGTTCTTCGGCGAGCGCCACCACGTTACGTCCGTCCCCGGTCTGAGCCACCACCTCGATGTCTGTTTCCAGGTTCAGCAGGGCGGCAAGTGCCCCGCGGACCAGCGCTTGGTCATCGGCCAACAGCACCCGGATGGGCTCGGTAATTTGGTGATTTTTGGGCATCACCATGACAGCTCCACCTTGGTTCCTCCGTGTTCGGAGTCCCCGATCTCAAAGGCCGCCCCGCTGAGTCGGGCGCGTTCACGCATGCCCCTGATGCCATGGCCCTCCTTGAAGCCGGCCAGCGAATCTCCATCGTCCTCGATGCTCAGGGCGTGTTCACCGATGCAGATCCAGGCGGTGGTGGCGTGCGCGTGGCGCAACACGTTGGTCGCCGCCTCCCGAAGGATCCACGACAGGGCTGTGGAGCGCGCCGGGTCGAGCAGTAACGGATTGCCGATGAACACCGTGGTGATCCCCGCGTCGTCGAGAGCAGAACGAATCGCCGGCAATTCTTCGGCAAGGGTCGTGCGGCGCAATCCTTCCACCGTGGCCCGGATCGAATCCATGGCCTCGTGAGTGAGCTTCTGGATCTGCTGCAGCTCGGCGCGGGCGGAGTCAATATCGGTATCCAATAGGCGTTCGGCTAGTTGGGCTTTGAGTCCCACAGCGGTGAGCGAATGCCCCAACGCGTCGTGCACGTCCCTGGCCATCCGCTCCTGTTCGGTGAGTACCGCGAAGTCCAGTCGCAGATCATCTGCCACGATGCTCCTGCGGATCAGCACGGTGTTCACGGCATTCACGACGATCAGCACCACCAATAATCCAAGCAAAAAGACGTAGTCGCTCAGTGGTCCCGACGATATGGCGATCGCCAGGGAAACGATGAGAACCACGGCGTTGACGATCCACATGCTACGTACCGAGAGCAGATAGGCGGCAAAGCTGATGAGAAACGGCCCGAAGCTGATGATATCTGCCCCGAGGAGCGGGATGGTGGCCCCCACGACCAGCACCAGCAACAAGAACGGGATCCAGGCCCGAGCGAACCCGCTGGCGCTGACTCCGAGTTCCGAGCTATAGGTATAGAAGGACCTCAGGTAGATCACGGCAAAGGCGAGGATCAGTCCGTAGCCGGCCACCCGCGCGGGCATTGGAAGCGCGGATTGGGCGATGGTCAGGACGGGGAAGGTCAGAAAGACAATCCACACCGCCGCCAGCAGCCACCCATAACGCGACCAGAAGGAATGCGTTTCTGCCTGGTTCGAGCTCACCTGCGAGCCTGCGAGCGGCGGACCGCCCACAGCGCCAGGATTACGAAGAGAAGTGCCCATGCAACAAGATTAGCGATCAGCAGCCCGATCGAGTCCGTGGGCGCATCGGCGCCGGTACCTGACCCCTGAAGCAACGGCCAGCGCACCAGCCCCACGTACCCATACATCGGGGTGAAGCGGGCGATATCCAACATGGTGCCGCTCAACGGCAAAAACACGTTGCCGAAGAAGGCGAAGAACACCATGCCTCCGCTGGCGACGCCGATGGCCGTCTCCGACTTGAAGCTCATACCCACCCCCATGCCGTAGAGCGCGAAGATTGAGGCCCCGAACACCGCCATCAGGTAACTGGCAGTCCAGATGCGCCAATCATCTGCTTGGGCTCCGGTCATCGCTCCCAGGGCGAACACTGCGCCAGCGGAGAATGCGGCAATGATCAACGAAACGCAGACCTTTGCCCCCACAAAGCCCGCAGGTTTCATCGGGGTCAGGGCAATCTGGCGTCCCCAACCCAGCAGGGATTCGGTGGCAGCAGTTCCAGCGATCGAGGTGGTGGCCACCGCCGCCCCATAGGCAGCCATGGAAGCCATAATGTAAAACTTCACGTTGCCGTTCCCCGCACTCTCTCCCCCACCACCAAACATGTTCCCGAAAAGCAGGTACATGAGCACCGGCATGAAAACGGTGAACATCAGGTTCCCGACGTCCCGGAACTGGCGGGTCAGTTCGATGCGTACGTAGGTGGGGTTCATGAGTTCTCTCCGGTCAATTCCATGAAGGCTGCGTCCAAGGTGGGTGCGGTGATTTCTAAGTCCGTTGCCGCTAGTTGACCCAGCAGCATCCGCGCCGCGGCATCGGAGTCCGGACCGGTGACCTGAATCCGTTGGCCCTTGAGCCGCACCGAGGACACCTGGTCCAGCTGTTCGAGGGCGCTGATGGCCACAGCGGTGGGGCTTCCGATGGGCAGCGTGGCGCTCACTACGCGACCGCCGGTCATGGAACGCAGCTTTGCGGTGGGGCCATCGGCAAGGACCTTACCCTTTCCAATGAGCACCGTGCGTTCGGCGAAGTCTTGGGCTTCCTCGAGGTAATGAGTGGCAAAGATGACGGTGCGTCCCTCGAGCGCATCTTGTCGCATGGTCTCCCAGAACCCGTGGCGGGCAGCGACGTCCATGCCGGCGGTGGGTTCATCCAGGATTAGCAGGCGCGGATCGGGCAGTAGGGCGAGGGCGAACTTCAGCCGTTGTTGTTCACCGCCCGAACATTTGGAGACCTTGCGCTTGGCCAGTGACATGATGTCTGTGCGTTCCATGACCGTGGCGATGCGGTCTTGGGCTCCGTGCAGCGCGGCGATCGCCGTGACGGTTTCGCGCACCGTGAGATCACGCAGTAGCCCACCGGTTTGCAAGACGGCTGAGACTTCCCCGGCCTCCACCGCCGCGCGTGGGCTCTTGCCAAATACCGTGATGGTTCCCGAGGTGGGTGCGGTGAGTCCGAGCATCATGTCGATGGTGGTCGTTTTTCCTGCGCCATTGGGGCCGAGAAATGCGACGATTTCACCGGTGCCGACGCTCAGATCGATTCCCGCCACGGCCTCTAGCGGGCCCTGATTGGTGTGGAAAGACTTGCGCACTTTTTCCAGTTTGAGTGCCAAACGTTGGGCCGACGGTGTTGCTGCGGGTTCGATCCGCTGCGGGCTGATGATGTCCATGGATCAAGTCTTCATCAGCCCGGGTGCCGGACAGAAGTGCAAATTGTCATGGTTCACCGCCAGCAAGCTTTGGTACGTTGGTCTTTCTCGCGTATGGCCTTCGCCGTCTGCGCAGGCGGTTTGTTGCCCAGCTCGAGCACAAGAGCGCTCCGGAGCTCCAGGGCCACATCCGTGGTTTCTCTATGACGCAGCAGCAAAGTCTGCGCAATGTCGTGGCGCCCGGTGGCGCGGACGTAGCCCAGGGGCCGGATCCAAGAGCTTTGCCACCGTATCCAGTTCACCGGTGAACCCGGTGGGGCAGCGCAGCGCCTCGACTTCGCGAACTTAAATCAGGCGCGGGCGGGTGCCGATCGACGTGCCACCAGGTCGCGCTCCGGCTCACGGAGATCGGTTCCATCCTCGCTGATCACCTGCAGCGATGCCGACTGTGGGGAGAATGCAGGAATCATCTCCCCTGCTGCCGTCACGGGCACGCCTGTTCGCACAAAGCCACCGAGCACCGCACCGAGTTCGGCAGCAGCAGCATCAAAGATGCTCTGAGAAAGGCCCGCAAGCATCGGGGCGTCGGACCACTGCTGGCGGTTGCCAAAGAGGAACGGCAGCTCGAAGCAGTGCGCGGCACCCGCGTTGGACAATAGCGATTCAACGTCGAATCGAACCGTGCTCACGTTCTTGCCCGCAGCAACCGCAGCATCGGCAAATTCGGTGGCGTAGAGCTCGATCTGATGCAGGGTCATGGCCCTAGCCATGCGGGTCTTCGGTGTTGATCCCGGAAGCTCCTGGCGAAGTTTCTCGCCGCTGGCTTCGGGATCCTCAAAATGCGCACCCATGAATCCCGCGACCGCACCTTCGGTAAAGGCCATTTCCGGAGCCTGGCCGATGAAGGCCTGTGCCTCGTCTTTGGTGTGTGTGAGCAAAATCTGTTCAACGTGCAACCGAGTCATGGCCGCATCCACGTCAAAAAGATCGGCCGGGACATTTTCATCGATGCTCGGCATTAGCCCCAGACCACGACCTGCCCACGCCCGGGCCACCTCGCCCTGAGCCGCAAGCAGCTCAGCGATGGGCACCAGCGCGGCACTCTTGCCGGCGAGCGCCAGATCAATAATGCTCTGGCGTTGGGCCGCGGCGTCCTGATCCAAGGGCGGCTGATAGGTCAGCGACATCAGTGCCACACGCTGGAACAATCCCCGAGCAGCCGGCAGCTGCGCCATGACAAAGGCCCAGAAGGCACCGGCCGACTGTCCCACCAGACTGACATCTGCCGGGTTTCCGCCCAAGGTAGCGATATGCGTCTGTACCCATTGAAGGGCGTGCAGCAGATCGCGGGGAACCAAGTTCCCTGCTCCCACTTCGCCGCCATGGGCCAGCAGACCGATGCGGTAGTTCACCACGACCACCACGCAATTCTGCTGCTGAGCGAAATGGGTGGCGTCGTACCAGCGCACTGCGCCGGCTCCCGAGACAAAGGCGCCGCCGGGCAAAAACACCATGACCGGTAGGTTGGTGGCGTCTTCGGGTGCGAACACCGAGAGCTGGAACGCTTGCTCGGACTGCTCCAATTCGCCCAGCGCTCCGCCGAGCAGCCAGTCCAGAGCCCCGGGGCTTTGCGGGAAGGCCGCGGGTTCGGCCACGATGAGGGAATCCACCGGCTGCAGTGCGCTATAGCGCCCCGCAGCCAACGTGCCATAACTAAAGGTCTTCACCTAGCGCACGTCCTGGTACTGGCTACGGTCCACCGCGCGGGTGATGTTCCAGTAGTCGAGCATCGGGTAGGGCCAGATCTGTGAGACCCGACCCTGTTTGTTTTTGTACCAGGTCTTTACCTCTGGGTGACCCCAGGCCTTGGCCCGGTTGGCCTCATCAAGATCAGCGACAAAGGACTCCAGCACCTCTGGCTGCAGGTCCAGGGCCTTGAGGTCCTCACTGAGCACTATGCGCAGGGCATCAAAGATGTAGTTCAGTCCGTATTCGATCATCGAGAAGAGTGAACCGTTCACCACGTGTCCGGTATTCGGTCCCGAGACGATGAACAGGTTGGGGAAGCCCGGTACGGTAATCCCGGCGTACGCGGTGGCGTTGCCTGCCCACTGCTCGTGCAGGTCTTTGCCCTCGCGCCCGGTAATCTTCAGCGGCTCCAGGAATTCGGAAGCGGTAAAGCCGGTGGCGTAGATGATGACGTCGAGCTCGTGCAGCGTGCCTTCGCCATCGATGATGCCTTCGGCGCACATTTCTGTCATCCCGGAGGTGATCAGCGAGGTCTGCGGCTTCTTCAGGCTCGCTGACCAGACACCGTTATCGCGGAGCATGCGCTTACCGCCGACCACGTAGTCGGGGGTGACCTTTTCCAATAGGTCGGGGCGGTCGGCGTACTGCTTCTTGAGCATCTCGATCAGCTGGTTGCGCACCCGGGCGTTGGTTTCGGAAACGGAACCGGGGGTCGTCCAGTTCGGGTCAGCCGCGGTGGTGTGCTGGCGTCCCTCGACACCCAACCAGTGCTGCCAGAAGCGCAGCCACTGACCGTACTGTGGCAGGTGCTCGGCGAGCCACAGCACCGATTCGGGCATGTCCTCGTAGTAGAAGGGGGTGGGCAGCATCCATGGCGAGGAACGCTGGAAGATCTTCAGCTCTGCGACCTCATCAACGATGGCCGGGACGATCTGGTAGGCCGAGGCGCCAGAACCGATGACCGCCACCCGCTTGCCCCGCAAATCGATGGCCGGGTCCCATTGGGCCGAGTGCACCTGGATGCCAGCAAATTTCTCCCGGCCCGGGGTGTCGGTGAACTTGGGGCGATCGAGCTGTCCCACGGCCGAGAGCACCGCGTTGAAGTGGCGCACCTCGAGAGCTGCACCGTCGATGCTCATTTCTACCGCCCAGAGTCCGGTGTCCTCATTCCAGGTGGCGCTGCGCACCTCCGCACCGAGCTGAACGTTGGCACTGATGCCGGAACGCGCTGCCACCTCACGGGTGTAGGAGAGGATTTCTGGTCCCTCGGAGAACTGCTGCGGCCAGTTATCGCGCTGCGCGAAGGAGAAGGAGTAGGCGTAGTTGGGGGTGTCCAGTCGAACACCCGGGTAGGTGTTCTTCCACCAGGTACCGCCGACTTCGTGGCCCTTTTCAAAAACGGTGTAGTCGTACCCGGCCTGCTTCAGGCGGTACGCGGCGGCCATTCCGGCCACGCCCGAGCCGATCACCGCAACGGTGAATTCTCGCGTGGGCGCCAATTCCTTAGCATGGTGGCGCGGGGTGCCATTGTGCTGGGGTACCAACGCCATGTCGTGCATGAGCATCGGGTGGTAGTCGCGGGTGGCCCCGTTGGTCATCCAGTCAAGGATGAGAGCGGCCTGTTCATCGGAGAGTGGGGAAACGCTGGTCAGCTTTTCGTCGCGGACTCGACGCAGGGCGTTGAAGGCCAGCTCACGAGCGCGTTCTTGGGCGGCTGCGTCCAATCCGCCGTGAGGTGTGCCCACGGTGTCCACCGGAGGCTGAGGTGGACGCAGGTCCTCACGCAGTATGGAGTAGTCCCCGGTCACGGTGGCCAGCGCGACCATGAGGGCCGGAAGATCGGCATTCTGAATAATGCGGAGCAGTTCGTCGTCGCCCTCGGTAATGGGCGCGTATTCGGCTCGCCAATACAGATCGTCGATCTTGGTCTGCGACTGGTCCTGGGTCAGGGTCTCGGTCATTTTCACTCCTTGTGCTGCTGGACGATGGCGTTTCCCTGCCCGGGAACGCTCGAAGGCTTGAGACTAGTGTCACGCACAAGTTATGCATAAGTCAACGTAAAATGTATTCTCTATGGCGTTTGGTATGATTCACACATGGCTAAGATGACCGATTCAGAGACCCTGTCCAAGCACATCAGGGACGCCCTACGGAATGACATCCTTGAGGGCAGATGGGCTCCCGGCGCAAAGCTGCAGCTCACCCGGCTCTCCGATCACTACCAGACCTCAAGCACCGTGATTCGCGAGGCCCTCACCCGTCTGGTCGGTGACCAATTGGTGACGCTTCGCCCCAACCGCGGATTCTTTGTTCCCGAGCTATCGCTGGCGGAGCTCAGTGACATCACCGAGATGCGCTGCGTCAACGAATCCCTTGCCGTCGCTCTGGCCGTCGAGCGCGGCTCCATTGCGTGGGAAAGCGAACTGATCGCCGCCCATCACACCCTCGAACGCACCGAGCGCCGCTCGGCGGAAAATCCCGACGTGCACACCGAGGCATGGAACCACGCCCACCAGCTCTTCCACGCAAAACTAGTTGAAGCTTGCGGAGTGCCCCTGCTGCTCAACCTGACTTGCATTCTCTCCGATCTCACCCAGCTCTACGGGCGCTGGGCCGGATCCGCAACGCGCGATGTGAAACGCGACGTTGATAAGGAACACCGCGACATCCTCGATGCTGCGCTGGCTCGAGACGCCACTCTGACCGGCGACTTGCTGCGCACTCACTACGAGACCACCCTCAATGCGGTCAAGAAGGCCGGCGAGGTAGGGATGTCTGGCTCGCTGTACGACGCCGCAGCGTCCTAAGGTACGTCAGGTTAGGAAAGGGGCGGGTGCCCGGCCCAAACGCCGGATATCCGCCCCTTCGCCTCTAGCCGATGGCCAGTGCTTCAGTCGCTGATGAACGCTCCTCGCGGTACCGCTCGGGCCACACACCCTGCTTGCCCGGGGCAATAACGCCCGCCGGATCCAGGGCATCCTTGAGTTTTTCCTGTAGACGTCGTAGCGCATGGTTGTTGTAATCGAACCCGTCGGCGATGCGATCCATGTAGTCAACATGGCTGCGATACGGCGCATAGCCCTTGGCCCGGGCAACATCTAGTAATTCGGCATAGAGGGCGCGAGCCCGTCCCAGCATTTCCTCATTGCCGCGTTCGAAGAAAATCATCGTCACGTGGACCATATGACGTGGGTAGAGGTGGTAGCCGATGTACAGGTCAAAGCCGTACTTGGCGTAGAGCCGCTTGGCTTCCTTGTAGAAGGCATAAACCTCTTCACCGCGCGCAGGAATGATCGGGGCAGCGTCAATGTGTCCACCATCTTCTGCCGCCCACCCCACCGTGGAGAGTGGCTTCAAGGTGGGAACCCCGGCCATTTGGGTACGGTCTAGGGGGCTAATGTCATCGTGCTGCAGGGCCAGTCCCTCGGTACCCGAGTAAAAACGGGCGTCGATGCGGGCACCGGGAATGACGGTGATGCGTTCCCTGATGATTTCCAGCCGTCGTTCACATAGGCCGCGGTCACCATAAAGCGCGAACTTTGCGTTCCATTGGCCCAGTCCGAATTCCTGACGCATTTCTTCCAGACGCCAGTCGGGAATCGACCCCTCGCCATCCCAGAATTTTGCGCGGTTACCGCGCATGGTCGCGGCCCGAACGATATTGCCACAGAGGGCGTTGTTCTGGATGATCTCCTCGCGACGCAGCGTGGTGAGGATGTCGATCAGCTGTGGCAGATCTTCCTCGTGCTCCACGGCAATGTCGCCATTAACGTACGTTTGCGGAGCCGGCTGCAACCAGAGCCCTATCTGGGTCACGACTCCGAGGTTGGACTGGGTAAAGAGTCCGTCGAGGGTGGGACCGAAGCCGCCCTGGAAGAGTGGGCCCAGGTCGGTGCCCTCCATGGCGCCCATACCTGTGCGCACCAGTTCACCGTCGGGAAGTACCACGTCCATTCCGCACAGCTGCTTCACGTGGTCGCCATGCGGGGTCATACCGTAGCCGCGGTCAAGCATATTTCCCATGACCGATCCCCAGCCCAACGCGGGAACACTGATCCAGACGTTGAGCCCGCGTTCCTTGATGTATTCGAAGAGGTCAAAGAAGGTGACTCCGGGTTCCACCACTGCATAACAAAGCCTGTCATCAACGGCAATGATCCGATTCATGCGGCTCAGGTCCAGGGCAACCATGCCAGAATCACGTGGCTCTGGTCCTCCGTAGCCCAGGTTTTTTCCGCAGGAGAAGACCCAGAGTGGAGTTTCTAGCTCGGTGGCAAGCTTCACCAGGCTCTGCACCTCGGCGGTGTTGGCCGGGCGTACACCGGGCCACGGGTTACGCCCCGGGTTCAGCGGATAGGGATCAAGATATCCCTCTGAGCTATCCAGCGACACCACGTTTTCCTTGCCGACAATCTGCTCGGCCTGCTTCAGGAATTCTTCGCGACGATCCATAACTCACCCTTCTGGTTCCCGGCTTGGTGCCCGGGAACTATCTCAAAAATCAATTGTCTTGTACTGATTCATAGGCTTTATCAATAGGATTGATCCCATGAACCTCGATTCGCATCCCCGGCTCACCCTGCGCCAGTTATGGCACTTTGTTGTCGCCGCCGAGGCCGGGACCATGGCGGAGGCTGCGCGCCGTCTGCACATGGCACCGTCTGCCATTTCGATGTCGATCGCCGAACTTGAACGCATCGTCGGATCCGACTTGGCGATCAAGCGTCGTGCCAAGGGACTGACACTGACCGCCACCGGACGAACCGTGCTGGGCCAAGCCCGAGTCCTGCTGGAGCTGGCCGGAGAACTCGAAACCCTGGGCCAAGGAACCCGCGCCTCGTTGCGTGGACCGCTGACCGTGGGTTGTTTCATGAGCCTTGGCCCCACGATCATTCCCACCATGCTTCGTGCCTTCGCCGAACAGTGCCCCGAGGTGGAAGTCGATTTTGTCGAGGGTTACCACGCCGACCTGCAACAAGCTCTGTTGGATGGGTCCATCGACGCTGCCTTCCTGTACGGGGCTGAGATCTCGCCCAGCCTTTCCAGCGCACCCGTCACCGACTCCGAGCTCTATGTCCTGATTTCCAACGAACACGCCCTCAAAGATGCTGACTCCGTTTCGCTGGCCGATATCGCCGAGGAACCGTTGGTGCTCTTTGACGCTGACCCGATTTCCCGGCGCATCCTGGGATTGTTCGAGGAAGCGGGAATGACCCCCACCGTGCGGCACCGCTCGCGCAGTTACGCAACGGTGAGGTCTCTGGTGGGATCCGGACGCGGTGTTGCTCTGCTGTTCCAGCAGCCCGAACTCGAAGCTCCCTACCAGGAGCTTCGAGTGGTACTCAAACGCTTGGACGCCCCGGGGATGCCCGGGGCAGCTCCGGTACCGGTGTCCGTGGTGTGGCCACGCAGCACCCGACTCAACGCGCGGGCCCAGGCTTGGGTCGAGGTTGCTTCGGAACTGTTCGCCCACGCCACACCGCCCGTTTAGACCAGGGTATTCGAGCGGATCGAGGACGGACGAGCCAGACCGAAGTTATCGCGAAGCGTGGTGCCCTCATACTCGGTGCGGAAGTATCCGCGCTCCTGCAGCTCGGGAACGAGCTTGTTGCAGATTAGTTCAAACCCTCCGGGGTTAAACGGTGCGTTGAGGTTAAAACCGTCACAGGCCTTGGAATCAAACCAGTCAATCATCCGGTCGGCAACCGCCGAGGCAGTTCCGGCCATCCACTGGTGTCCGGTGGAGCGGGCCAGATCAACGATCAGCTCGCGCAGGCTCATGCCCTGGTCCACCGACTTGCGACGGTAGATCTGGTAGCGCGAGCCCAATGCCGGATCATCGGAGAACCAGTCTTCGGGGATGGAATCGTTGAGGTCAAGACGGGTCAGATCCATCTTCAAATCCGCACCGACCTGCACACGACCGTTGTCCATGTGGATGTTGTTGGCCAGGTGTTCGGCCAATTCGTCGGCCTCGGCCTGGGTATCACCGAGGATCGGCAGGATCCCGGGGATGATCTTGATGTCCTCGGGGTTGCGCCCCTTGGCAGCTGCCATGGCCTTGAACTTGGCGTAGAACTCCACCGATGGTTCCTTCAGCGGCTGAGCCGTGTAGATACCGTCGGCAACCGAGGAGCCCAGCTCCATGCCGGGTCCCGAGGAACCTGCCTGCACCATGACCGGGCGTCCCTGCGGGCTGCGTGGCATATTGATGGGGCCGTCAACGGAGAAGAATTCGCCGCGGTGGTTGATCGGGTGGATCTTAGACGGATCAACGTACCAGCCACTGGCCTTGTCGTTGGTGACGGCGTCGTCTTCCCACGAATCCCACAGCTGCTGAACGACGTCAACAAATTCGGTGGCTCGGCGGTAACGCGTCGCCGGGTCCGGGGCCTCGGTGATGCCGTAGTTCTGGAAGCCGTCGGAGGAGGTAACAATGTTCCATCCGGCGCGGCCGCCTGACATGTGGTCTAGTCCTGCCATCTGCCGAGCGAGGTTGTAGGGCTCGCTGAACGAGGTGGAAACGGTGCCGATGAGGCCAATATTCTTGGTACGCGCCGCCAATGCTGCCAGCACCGTCATCGGTTCGTAGAAGCCGTTCATCTTGATGTCGCCGCGCATCACGGTATTGGCGTGCACGATGTCGCCGAAGAAGATGGCGTCGAGCTTGGCGTCTTCTGCCATGCGGGCCAGGTCGTAGACGAATTCTAGGTTGGCGAGCTCTTCGGAGCGGCTGCCATCCATACGCCACGAGTCCTTGTGGTATCCGGCCGGCAACATGAAGGTCGTCAGGACCATGTGCTTGGGGTTCTTGGGTGCCATGAGATCAGGCTCCTTTCGCTCGATGCCCAGCGCAGCGGTGCGCCGGGGCAAATTCTTCTGTGGATGCTTAGGTACATCGTGCCAACGTCTTGAAAGATCGTAAATGGAGAACTTTCAGAACATTATGTTCAATATTTCTGATGTTGGGCATCGCCCACGACGATTCCTCCGGCGCTGCATTCGCCAAAAAAAATGTCGCTCCGTCGCCAGAATCAGTTTGGGTAAGAACTAGTGACGCTGGAGTTCTTTCTTGGAGGGTGCCACCACTTGCTGGGACTGCGCGCCCTCGGGGCTCATGCGTACGGCGATCAGTCCCAGAATCAGGACGGCGGCCCAGAAAACGCCAACCCATACGAAACCGCCGGCCAGCGTCAGCGCGGTGGCGATCATCGGGGTAAATCCTGCACCCAAGGTGGCTGCGCCTTGGTAGGAAAGCGAAGCTCCGGTGTAGCGGACATCGGCGGGGAATAGCTCGGAGATGTAGGCGCCGATCGGACCGGCCAGGATGCCTTGAATAACGCCGTTGCCCACGAGCACCGCCAACATGAAGCCCCACGCGGTTCCGTTGTGCATCAGGTATAAGGCCGGGAAGGCCCAGAGAACGCCGAGCACACCACCCAGGGTCAGTACCGAACGACGGCCGATACGGTCCGATAGCCGGGCGGCCGCGAAGCAGACAACGATGGTGACAACGGCGGCCATGCCCTTAATGTTCAAGACGGTCGAGCGCTCAACACCCTCCGCCACGGCCACCGAAACACCCCACGAGGTCAAGATGCCCTGCATGGTGTAGAAACCCAACGATGCCACGAGGGTAATAACCACGGTGCGCGGGTGGTTTCGCAGCACGCGCATGATCGGGGTGCGACGCTTCTTCTCAACCACGGCGGCCTTGGACTCAAGCTCCTTGAAAACCGGAGATTCAGCCACCTTGAGGCGGATCACCATACCCACAACAATCAAGACGGCGGAGAAGAGGAAGGGGATGCGCCAACCCCACACCAGGAACTGGTCACCCGTGAGCGCAGAAACTCCCGAGACCACAAATGTTGCCAGCAGGCCACCGGCCGGGGCGCCCGCATTGGCGAATGAGGCGGCCAACCCGCGCTTTGAAGCGGGAGCATGCTCGAGCGCCATCAACGTTGCTCCGCCCCACTCTCCACCCACAGAAATTCCCTGCACCATGCGTAGGAGCACCAGAATGATCGGCGCGGCGATGCCAATGCTGGCGGTGGTTGGCAACAGGCCAATCGCGATCGTCGCGATGCCCATCATCATCATCGAGAGCACCAGCATCCGCTTGCGACCAAGAACATCACCGAAGTGACCGAAAATGATGCCACCGAGCGGGCGGGCCACGTAACCGACGGCGAGTGTACCGAAGGACGCAAAGAGCGCCAGCCCCGGGTCGAGGTTGCCGAAAAAGACCTTGTCGAAGATCAGCGCAGCAGCTGTCGCATAGAGGATGAAGTCGTAGTACTCAATAATGCTGCCCAGGAGGCTAGACCCCAAGACACGACGCATGTCCTTGGTGTTCAATGACTCGCTGCTGCCGCTGACCGTGGCGGGTGAATTTTTCATGGACTCGCAAACTTCCGTTGGAACCAAAATTGTGACCTAAGCCATGATGACTCACCTCACACCACAACGTCAATTTTTACGCATTTTTAACATCAGAATATTTTATTCAACCAATCGGAGCATCTGCCCGTCTGGGAAACTTTCTCAAAACCAGTCCCGTCGGTATTGCGCAAATCACGTTCAGGTATATAAACTTACACACAGAATATATTCTTGCCTCCATAGGGCAAGTCCAGTCAGCTAAGGAGAATCCCGTGAGCGCACGCAACGGAGCAGCATACAAAGAAGGCCTGAAGGACTCCCGCGAGGTCTGGCTTGGCGATCAGCGCATCGACGTCACCGAACACCCCGCATTCAAGGGCTCGATCAACGGCATGGCCGCATACTTCGACTACCAGCACAAGTACGCTGATGATTGCCTCATGACGGACGCCGACACCGGCGAGGAACACAACGTCTCGCTGCTGCGTCCACACAACGCCGACGACATTGCCCGCCGCCACCGCGCTTTTGACCGCCTGGCCCGCTACTCCAATGGCATGCTCGGCCGCACCCCGGACTACGTCAATGTGGTGCTCGCCGGCCATGCCTCGCGCAAGGATATCTTCGACCGCTCCGGTGACCCGGTCTACTTCGAACGTCTCGAGGCCTACTGGAAGCACGTACAGAAGCACGACCTCGCACTGACTCACACCATCGTGCACGCGGCCATCGACAAGTCCGTCGGCGAACTGCAGGGAATCAATGAGGAACTTACCCTGCGCGTGGTTGAACGCACCGAAGCCGGTCTGATTGTTCGCGGTGCCAAGATGCTCGCAACCTTGGGCCCGATCGCCGATGAACTCTACGTCTACCCGGCCGTGCCGATCCAGAAGGGCTATGAAGAATACGCTCTCTCCTTCGCCATCCCGGTGGCCACCAAGGGTGTCGTTTCGGTCTGCCGCGACCACTACGGCGTGGACCAGGACGTTGTTGACAAGCCATTCTCCTCACGCTTTGACGAGCAGGATGCCGTCATCATCTTTGATGACGTGCTGGTTCCCTGGGACCGGGTATTCATCGACGGTCAGCTGGATGTCTACAACGCACTAAATGGTGGAACCGCCACCGGCAACACTCAGCAGCAGACCGCCATCCGCGCCTCGGTCAAGCTCGAGTTCGCCTACGACCTGTGCACCCAGATGGCCAAGGTCACCGGCACCGATTCCAAGCCCGACACCGCCACCATGCTCGGTGAAATCTACTCCTACCTGCGCATCGCTCGCTCGGTGATCCACTCCGCCGAGGTCAACGCCTCCGATTGGGGCGGCGGAGCCTTCTTCTGCCACGACGACATCTCCGCACTGCGCACGATGATGCCCCTGTGGATGGCTCGCGTGAACGACATCATCAAGTCCATGGGCTCACACAACCTGCTCGCCACCCCCACCGCCGCTGCCTTCGATGAACCGCGCCTTGGCCCGCTGCTGCGCAAGTACTTGCCGGGCGCCGGCGGCGTCTCCCCGGAGGAGCGCGCCAAGATCTTCCGCACCGCCTGGGACTTTGCCGGTTCTGCTTTGGGCAGCCGTAATGAACTCTACGAACGCTTCTACCTCGGTTCCATTGGGCGCGCCCGCGCCTTGGACCACAAGAAAGCCCAGGCCAAGGGGGTTGGCGGAGCCTTCGATGCGATGTTCGCCGAGCTGGGTATTTACCCGGTGATTAACGCACCTGACGATCTGAATCTGACAGCCGTCACCGTCCCCACCCGCGCCTAAAAGGACACTCCCGCCATGGAAACCGCAATTCCCCTCGTGGACAGGCTTGTTACCCACGCCTTGGGGATCACTTTCGAGGATCTAGATCCACACACGTTGATCCGGGTGAAAACCCGACTCCTTGATACCCTCGGCGCGATGGCGGCCGGGCACGGGTCCCAGGATGCACCAGCGGTGCTTCGCGTGGCTGCAGCCTGGGGATCCGGCGATGACGCCGGCATTCCGGGGACCAGCTTGCGGTTACCTGCCGCCTCCGCTGCCTTCGCCAATTCCGTCTTGGCCAGGTCCTTTGACTTCGAACCTGTGGAGGCCGACGGACCGGAAGGCACTCGGGTGGCGGCACATATTTCCGGTACCACCGTCCCGGTGGCCTTGGCACTAGCCGAACTCACCGGGGCCAGCGGGGAAGAATTACTCACCGCGCTGGCTGTCGGAGATGACATCACCGCACGGCTGGCGGTAGCCAGCGGCTTTGACGTCTATTCGGGAGCGGATAACACCGGAACAGTAAATGCCCTGGGTGCCACGTTGATGGCAGCACGGATGTTGGGACTTGACGCGCCAACCGCCAAACACGCGCTGGGTATTGCGGCGAATCAACTCGGCGGCACCGTGGCCAACATCTTTGATGCGGCAAGTGCTTTCAAACTACCGATCGCCCTTGCTGCCCATACGGCCATCACCTCCGCCCAGCTGGCAGCGGCCGGGTTTACCGGAGCGAATGATCCGCTGGAAGGAAAGCATGGGTACTTCCAGATGTACTGCACCGATCCAAAGCCGGCACTCGCCGGCGTGTGTTTGGGGCGGGAGTTCTACGGGGATACAACCATCAAGCCGTGGTCCAGTTGCCGTGCCGCACATCCCTCCCTCGAGGCCTGTATTCGTCTGGTCACCGAGGAGGGTGTTGAGGTGGAGCAGATCAAGGACGTGAGCATTCACATCACCGAGCGGACTCTGAACGGATTTGTTGGAGCTCGCTTTGATCCGGCAGAACGCCGAGTAGTAGCCGGGCTTTTTTCGATCCACTTCACTGCGGCAGCCGGATTGCTTCACGGCACCGTTCGTCCCGAGCACCTCACACCCGAGGCGATGGGAGATGAGCGCATCGCCGCATTGCTCGAGCGCATTACGTTGATTGGCTCGCTGCCCAATAATCAGCGCCTCACCGCAGAAGCAACAGCCACGTTGAAGGACGGGAGCACCCGACACGTGCGGGTTCAATATCCTGCCGGCGACTTCGCCTCAACTCCGCTGGAAAACAGTGTCATTGAAGAGAAATTCCAGCTCAATGTGGCCTTCGGACTCCCGGAGCTTGCCGAGCGCGCACCACGACTGATCGAGCTGGTTTCCGGCCTTGAGCTGGCCGAATCACTCGAAGGGTTCTTTGGATCCTTAAACCCCACCGCCATGATCACCACCCCGATTGCCTAGGAGAAGTTACGATGAATACGCAAAATACGCCAGCCGAGACCACTGTCGTCGACGCCGGAATCTTCCGCAACGTGGTGGGCCATTTCGCCTCGGGCGTCACGGTTATCACCACCGTAGTGGACGGAGTCCTCTACGGAACCACGGCTTCGGCAGTTTCTTCGCTGTCGATGGAACCACCCATGATGCTCGCCTGCCTCAACCGATCCTCATCAACCCATGACCGAGTGGTCTCCGCCGGGTACTTTGGTATCAATATCCTGGCCGACGACCAGAGTGATCTGGCCTTCCATTTCGGGCGCAAGGGCGAGGACAAGTTCGCTTCGGTTCCCCACACCATCTCCCCCGAGGGCATCCCGTTGATTGATGGTGCGCTAGCTACCATCGTGTGCAAGGTTGATGAAACGGCAACCGGCGGCACCCACACCGTTTTCTTGGGCTTGGCCACCAGTGCCGAGGCACACAACCGCCAGCCATTGGCCTACTACCGCGGCTCAATGGGCAAGTTGGAACCGGTGAAGGAACTTTCTGCCTACACCGCCACCCGCAACTGGGTACTGCTGCGCAAGAGCCCATTGGGTTCCGATCTCGACATTGAAGCCATCGCCGAGGCCACTCGATCGGAAGCAGCTCATGTGGGCAACGCTCTGGTCAAGCTGGAAAGTGAGCACTTGGTCTTCCGCACCCCGAGCGGCGTCTTCCAGCCCAGCCCGATTACTGCCGAGCTCACCGATTCTGCCTACGATTCTCGGGCCACCATCGAGTCGGGCATCATCGCCTCGCACTTAGATAAGCTCACCGACGAGGTGATTGCCGAACTACGCCGCATTACCGTCGAGCTGGGCAGGTTGCGCGACGAATCTGAGGCAGATCTGGATGACTTCCTGGCCCTGAACGTCGCATACCACGATGCTCTGGTGGGCGTTGCTGGCTCCTCTCAGCTCACCGACGCATTCCGCCGGCTGGGCATCGGAACGGTGTGGCGTCAGGCTTTGACCCGCGAGGAATGGTCCCGAAACCTGGACCACACTCACGTGGCAGCACTGACCGAGGCTCTGGCTTCGGGTGACGCCACGGCCGCGCAAGACGCGCTCACCGCCCACACCGCGTTTGGTAAATCCTTAGCCCGCGAAGTGGTTCTGCGCCACGGCGGCAGCGTCTAAGCAAACTCTCCACACCAGTCTTTGTTGGACCGTTCCCCTGCTGGGGAACGGTCCAACAATGGTTTAACGTCCCATAGCCTCATGCTTGTTCGATTCACACATAGTGCATTATGATGCACTTATGGACGTGAACACCTCAAAACTCGCCGTGACTATTGGCGGGCGCATTCGTCGGGAACGTTTGGCACGCCAGTGGACCCTCGACCGATTGGCAGAAGCCGCGGGAGTCAGCCGCCGCCAAGTGATTAATGTCGAGCAGGGTGAGGCGAACCCCAGTATTGGAACCTTGCTGGGGCTCAGCGATGCGCTCGGAATCGGCCTTCCAGCTCTTGTCGAACCGCCCTCAAGTCAGGCGGTCAAGATCACTCTCGCCGGCGAGGCGGCAACGCTGTGGAGCGGGGAGTCCGGTGGCCACGGCAGGCTATTGGCCGGAACCCAACCACCCGACGTGGTGGAACTTTGGGACTGGCGGATGTTCCCGGGAGAGTCGCATCAAAGCAAGGCTCACCAAGGAGGAACCCACGAACTGCTGCATGTTCGCTCAGGGACGCTGACGCTGACAGTGGCCTTCGAGTCCTTTGAATTGAGCCAAGGTGACGCCATCTCGTTTACCGGCGATATGCCGCATTCCTATGCAAACCACGGCAACGAACCCACACAATTTTCTTTGACCGTTTATGAACCCCAGGTGGGCGCCGCCCACGGACGGAAGGACACCCATGAGTAAGACACAGACATTGCAGAATTTCCTCGACGGTGCCACCGTCGATGCCGAGGTCTTTGCGCTGAGGCCCGACTACCGCGCATTGCTCATTGCCGTTGACGGCATCGAAGCAGGGGAATCCGATGCAGCTAGCGAGGCTTTGCTCGCCGCGGCCGAGACCTCGGCCCGCACGGCACTACAGGAGCAACCCGTAGAGGACATTGCCCACGTCGCGGCCTGGCGCGAGGCCTACCGCGCCTTCGGATCCAAGCCACAGCGCACACGTAACAGCCTCGAAGCGTTGTTGCGTCGTGCCGAGTCGGGACTGCCACGCGTGAACCGATTGACCGACATTTATAACGGAATCTCGGTACTGCACCAGGTGCCATTGGGCGGCGAAAACCTGCAGCGTTACATCGGCTCACCGCGATTGATCCGGGCTACCGGCTCCGAGGAATTTGATACCACCGCGGGCGGGCAAGATTCTGTCGATACTCCCGACGTCGGAGAAGTGGTGTGGGGCGATGAGCAGGGAGTTACCTGCCGCCGGTGGAACTGGCGGCAGGGCAAACGCACCCAACTCACGGATTCAACCACCAGCGCCTTCTTCATCCTTGATGCCCTTGAACCCCTCGATGACGCGGCGCTCACTGCCGCAGCCGTCGATCTGGTGTCCCACCTGAAACAGTTGGGTCCCGACGTTGTGGTGGCCCAGCGTTTGATCTCCGCATCCTAACTCTTCTTCTCCCCAACTGTCACAGGAGCGTAAATGTTCACCGGTCTCAGCGCGTTTCCCCTCACTCCCTTGCATCATGACGCCTTCGACGAATCGACCTATGCCAGGCTGATCTCTCGATTAGTCGAGGCAAAGGTCGATTCGATCACCGCCTTGGGCTCCACCGGCTCCTATATGTATTTGGATCGGGCCGAGCGGGGCCGGGTTGCGCGTTCTGCCGTGCAGCACGCGGAGAACATTCCGGTTCTGGTGGGCATCGGTGCGCTGCGAACCTCTGCGGTGCAGGCGCTTGCTCACGATGCACAGGAAGCGGGAGCCAGCGGTTTGCTGCTGGCTCCCGTCACCTATCAAGGGCTGAGCGACGATGAGGTGTTTACTCTTTTTCAAGACGTTGACGCTCAGGTCTCGGTTCCCTTGGTCGTCTATGACAACCCCGGGACCACTCACGTACGTTTCAGCGAGGAACTCTACGCGCGCATCACCACGCTGGAACATGTTGCTTCAATCAAGATTCCGGGTGTTCCCACCGACCCCAAGGAAGCTTCCGCCCGGGTGCGCTCTATTCGCGAACACATCCGAACCGGTGTCACGGTGGGTGTCTCGGGTGACGCAACAGCGGCGAACGGGCTCATTGCCGGGTGTGACGCCTGGTATTCGGTCATTGGTGGCACGTTGCCGCAGCTTGCCTTGCGGATCAGTCGGGCAGCGCTCGGCGGTGACAGTGCATCGGCACTCAGTGAATCGGCACGACTAGAACCCTTGTGGTCGTTGTTTGCTGCCCACGGCAGCTACCGAGTCACCGCCGCAATTGCTGAGTATTTATCTCTTGTTGCGGCCGATTGTTTGCCGCGTCCCGTGTTGAGCTTGAACGCTGAGCAGCGGGCACTGGTGGCAAAAGTTGTTGATCAATTGCAGCTCACCGACTAAATCTGAAAGATTTCGGAGTGAGGTTCCGTGCGAGAGCACGGAACCTCAAGCTTCTGGTTCGTAACCGATCAGCCAATGAAGTCCGTGGCGATCTATTACTTCGCCGTCGGAGGCGCCCCATGGTTTGGGTTCCAGCGGACCCAGCACCGTACCGCCCACCGCAAGCTTGTTAAACCACTCATGCAGCGTGGCGGGATCGGCCGTGCCCAGCAACGAAAGCTTCATGCCTTCGGTCTTGAAACTTACCTCGCCCTCGGCTGCATCCGATCCGGCCAGGGCGACCACTCCTGAAAGCTGGCCATGGGCGACGGCCTCCGGCGGACCGTCCTCGCGACTGAACTCTTTATACGTATAAAGGGCAAGTTTCCCGCCAAAAATGTCCGAGTAGAAGCCGAGCGCTTCGCGCGCAGTGCCGGGGAAACTGACATAAACCATGAGAGCCGTCATGGGCAGAGCATATAAAGGCTCAGGTCCCGTGGCAATAGTGTCCACGCGAGGAGACGCCGAAAGGATGCGTTACTTCCCCATCGTTTGGGCGGAAGTAACGCATCCTAGTTATTTGGAGCCGGGGGGCTAGGTAACTCAGCGGATTTTGCGGCGGTACTTGGCGATCGCTATTGCGTAGGAGATCAGCAGAATGCCAACTAGCCAGGCCAGCGCGATCCAAATGCCATTACCCACGGATTCTGAGGCAAACATGGCCCTGATGGTGTCCACGATCGAGGTCACCGGCTGGTTCTCGGCAAACCACGCAACGGGGCCTGGCATGGAACTGGTGGGTACAAAGGCGGAGGAAATAAACGGGAGGAAGATCAGGGGGTAGCTGAACGCGCTCGCCCCATCAACAGTCTTTGCCGAAAGGCCAGCGATCACCGCCACCCATGTAAGTGCCAGGGTAAAGAGAACCAGGATGCCAGTCACAGCTAGCCAAGCGCTAAGTGACGCGCTGGTTCGGAATCCCATCATGAGCGCAACACCAATAACGAGCGCAACGGAGACCATGTTCGCTGCCAGGGATGTCAACACGTGGGCCCAGAGAACACTCGATCGGGCAATTGGCATCGAGGCGAAACGATCAAAGATGCCACCCTGCATGTCCAAGAACAGCCGGTAGGCGGTATAGGCAACACCGGAGGCGATGGTGATCAATAGAATGCC
Organism: Paeniglutamicibacter terrestris; assembly: GCF_012271785.1. Lineage (GTDB taxonomy): Bacteria > Actinomycetota > Actinomycetes > Actinomycetales > Micrococcaceae > Paeniglutamicibacter > Paeniglutamicibacter terrestris. The sequence goes on from NZ_JAAWVT010000001.1 coordinate 682,880, forward strand.
CGGGAGCATGTAGTTCACATAGGATTCTCCGCTGCCGGTGTTGATGGCACCGCCAAAGACGTAAACGAACAACAGCATCAGGGCGATTGGCGTGACCGCGGTGGTGATGATGGTGTCGGGACTGCGCAGGATATGGCGCAGCGACCGTCCGGTGAGGACGCGGGTGTCTGACAGGACCTGGGTGCTCATCTCGATTCCTTTCCAGCTGGCACCGCGGTCGCGGCGTCGGTATTTTCGTCCGGTGCAGCAGCGGCGTCCTCGCCCACTAGGGTCAGGAAGACATCTTCAAGGGAGGGCTGTTTTTCGACGTACTCGACCTCCGCTGCTGGCAACAGTGCTTTGAGTTCCTTCAAGGTGCCGTTCTGGATGATCACGCCCTTGTGCAGGATCGCGATCCTGTCCGCCAAGGTCTCGGCCTCATCGAGGTACTGCGTGGTCAGCAGCACCGTGGTGCCAGAGTTGGCGAGGTCCTTGATGGTTTGCCACACCTCAAGACGAGCCTGCGGATCCAATCCGGTGGTCGGTTCGTCCAAGAAGATGATCGGCGGATTGCCAATCAGGCTCATCGAGATGTCCAACCTGCGGCGCATGCCACCGGAGTACGTTCCCGCTTTGCGATTCCCTGCCTCGGTGAGCGAGAACCGTGCCAAGAGCTCATCGGCGATGGTCCCTGGATGCTTGAGGTGGCGCAACTTGGCGATCAGCACCAGATTCTCCCTGCCGGTGAGCACTTCGTCCACTGCGGCGAATTGGCCGGTCAGACTGATCGACTCGCGCACGTCCTTCGGCTCGGTAGCAACATCAAACCCGTTGACAGTCGCGATGCCCGCGTCGGGAGAAAGTAGTGTCGAGAGGATCCTTACCAGCGTGGTCTTGCCGGCACCGTTTGAGCCAAGAAGCGCGAAGATACTTCCTGCCTGCACGTCGAAGTCGACACCCTGCAGCACGTGCAGATCCTTGAACGACTTCTCAATTCCCCGCACCTGAAGTGCGGGCCCAAATATTGGGGTGGTGTCCATGACTATTTCTCCGTTTCCGGTGGTTCTCTCAGGTTTCGTCGACTGACTTGTTGATGGCATCGTCCAGGCGCTTGCGCTCCTTGCTGATCCATTGGCCGTCGGAGTAGTTTGCAATGAAGGTTTCGGCGAATTCCACCGGGTCAGCCCCGACAATGTCGCGGATGGGCGTCTGGTCGGCGGCCGCGCCTTCGATGAGGTCGGCGAGGTCTTCCAGCATCTGCATCATAATGTCGCCGTTGACAACGGCTCCCGCGTACATGAAGTAACGCTCAATCCCGTCGATTGCCGTTCGGTAGCCCGTGGGGAGCTGTGCCTTGCGGGCCTTGTACTGCTTCCAGCGTTTCTTGTCTTCGAACGATCCGGTGACCTGTTCGATCCATTTTGGTGCCATGATTAGTCTCCTTGTTTTTGCTGATTGTCGATTTCCTGATGCAGCCTTTCGATGCGTTCGGTGAGGAATTTCCATGTTCCCCAGAACTCCTCGAGATACTCGATGCCCAGTGCATTGAGCGAATAGACCTTGCGTGGTGGTCCCTTTTCGGACGGGACCTTTTCGACGTCCACCAGGCCGCGTTTTTCGATCCTGATTAGTAGTGCGTAGACGGTTCCTTCGACAATGTCGGAGAATCCTTCTTCGCGCAGCCGGGCAGTTATTTCGTAACCGTAGGCTGGTCGTAGGGCCACGGTGGCGAGAACTATGCCCTCTAACGTGCCCTTGAGCATCTCGGTCATTTGCTTACTCATTGGACCCTCCCATCTACTACTCTGCATTACTGAGTACCACTAAATAGTATCACCGAGTACCGGGAGTGCAAGAGGTTAACAAAAGAACTTTTTTGTCGAATATAGATCGAAGAACTCAAACGCAGGAGGTAGCTCAGTTACCGATCCGTCAAGCAAGCTAGAGGTCGTCTCCCACTTCGTAGCCACGGATGGGAATGCGTGACATGAACCGGCGTCATACCGGGTTCGCACTGCCGCCTTACACAGCAAGGACCGCAGCACGAAGCCGTTCATTCGAACCGACACTGGGACACCCTCGTGCCCGATGGTTGTCGCAAGTATCCACGGGAATATCCCGCATAAAGTTCGGCGACGCTGCCCCGATCCGAAGACTCCACGTTAGGAAAAACAGCGGATCAAAGTTTACCGACGGACCGCCTAATCCCCCATGCGGCTTTCCCATTTCTCGTCGCTGGAAAGATACCCTGGCGTTCATGATTCATATGGCTTCATCCCAGGATCCCGCGGACCCTTTTACTTCCAGGCACAGAGAAGCCCAGCGGCTCCATAGATACCGCTGGGCTTCACTTTCACAGACCGCTTTGTCACACCAGCTGCCCGCCCCGACCTGGCGATCCTGATCCATTCGCCACGCACCAAGTACCGTCCGCGAGCACCAAGACCACATTCTGACTAATCAGAAGCGAATAATACTCCGCGCAATCGCTCCGGTTTCTTGGCGCTCGTAGGCCTCATTGATATCGTCCAGCTTGATTTCCTGAGCAATAAGGTCATCAAGGTTCAGTCTGCCCTGCAGGTAGAGCTCCGCGTAGTAGGGGATGTCCTTACGGATATTTGAGGAACCCATATAGATGCCGTGCAGCGAACGCTGCTTCACCAACAGATCCATCATGACGTTCAGTTCCAGCGGCTTACCCTGCGGGATACCGATGAAGTACACATCGCCTCCGGTACGCGTTACCTCGATGGCCTGACGCTGGGTAACGCCCAGCCCGATGGCTTCAAAGGAATGATGTACACCTCGACCGGTGATTTCAAGAACGCGGGCAGCGACATCCTCCTCGGCACCATTGATCACATGGGTGGCGCCGAATTTGTGGGCCAGCTCCAATTTCTCGGGCTGCAGATCAATCCCGATGATGGTGCGGGCGCCGGCGAGCCGGGCACCGGCCACGAGATTCAGGCCAATGCCACCAAGACCGACCACTGCGACACTTTGCCCCGGGGCCACCTTGGCCGAGTTCAACACCGCGCCCACGCCGGTGGCCGTCGCGCAGCCAAGCACCGCGGCCTGGGCGAACGGAATCTCGGCAGGGATCTTCACTAACTTGTTCTGGTGCAGCACGGTGTACTCGGCAAAACCCGCCACACCAAACGCCTCAATGCGTTCCCCGCTGCGGGTTAGCCGCGCGGGATCCTGAGGTGAGCGCATGACGGCACCCGGCTTCAAGCAGCGGAAGGTTGCACCATGAACACATTCCTCACACGTGCCGCAAAAGCTGATCTCGCTGCCGATCACGTGATCACCAACAGCAAAGTCTGTCGCATCGGGACCAAGGCCCACCACAACACCCGCCATTTCGTGCCCCACAACCATCGGCAACGGGCGGCCTCGATCCACCGAGGCAACAATCATGTCCGAGTGACACAGCCCAGCCGCCTCGACCTTGACCAAGACTTCAGCGCCGCGCGGTTCATCAAACTCCACGTTCTGGATTTCAAACCCTGCACCGATGGTATTGATGACTGCTGCCCGCATGCTGCTCCCCTTGTCCAGAAACCTATAAATAATGCATAATTTCAACTAGTATATTTTAAAAGGTGGCTTACGTCACCCCCAGCAGCAAATAAGTCTTGAAGGGATTCCCATGAAAGCCGCAGTAGTCTCCGAGGTCAAAGGCGCTTTTGAAGTGCTCGATATTTCCATCGACAACCCAGAACCGCAGGAAGTGCTCATCGACGTGCGCGCCAGCGGCCTCTGCCATTCGGACCTGCATGTGGCGAGCAACGACGTAGGATTCCCGATGCCCGCGGTCCTCGGTCACGAGGTTGCAGGAGTTGTCGCGGCGGTGGGCTCCGCGGTGACTCAGGTGAAGGTCGGTGACCACGTGGTCACCTCACCGGTCCACAGCTGTGGCACCTGCATCGGCTGCCGCACCGGCCGCCCCTACCAGTGCCGCGTCCCCTCCCACACCTCGCGCGCCCCGAGTTCCAAGCCACGGCTGAGCCTCGATGGTGCCCCGCTGACCCAATTCATTGGTGTCGGCGGATTCGCCGAGCAGGTACTTGTCCACCAGAACACCGTGGTGCCTGTCCCCCGCGAGATCCCGTTTGACCGCGCGGCACTACTGGGCTGCGGTGTGGTCACCGGAGCCGGAGCCGCCGTAAATACTGCACGCATCCGCCCAGGTGACACCGTTGCCGTCATCGGCGCCGGAGGCGTTGGCCTAAACGTGATTCAAGGTGCTCGGTTGGCAGGTGCCGCGCGCATCATCGCCATCGATTTGTCGCCCGCCAAACTTGAACTTGCCACGGTATTTGGTGCCACCGACGTGATCAACGGAGCCGACACCGATTCGGTGGCCGAGGTGCTGAAGCTTACCGGCGGTGGCGTCACTCATTCCTTTGAAGTCATCGGCCTGAAGCCGACCTCCGAGCAGGCAGTAGCCATGCTCGAGGTAGGCGGCACCGCCTACCTGATCGGCGTGCATCAGCCCGGATCCTCCATCAATATCACCCCGTTCGGCGACCTGATGGGCAAGCAGAAGGGCATCCGCGGTGTGGCTATGGGGTCAAGCAACATCGCCGTGGATATTCCCATGTACGCGAACCTCTACCTACAGGGGCGCTTCAAACTCGACGAGTTGGTCTCCGCCCATATTTCCTTGGACCAGATCGAAGAAGGTTACAACTCACTGCGTGGTGGCGCCGTCGCTCGCAACGTGATCACGAGCTTCTAGGCGCTAACTTCCACCCACAACAAAGGGAGCGGATCCGCCAGGATCCGCTCCCTTTGCTATGTGTGGCTTATCTAGAACGACGTAATAACCCCTCGGTCAACTCCACCACCGGAGGCCATCGCCGCAAAACCGTCGTTGATCTGATCCAGGGACAGCTCGTTGGCCACGAGTGCATCCAGCTCCAAGGTTCCAGAAAGGTACTGATCAACGTAGCGTGGCACATCGCGCTGAGGGGCCGAAGAGCCCATGTACAGCCCATGCAGTGAACGCTGTGGACCAATAACATCTGCCATCACGTCGATTTCCAACGTACTTCCGGGACGGTGCAATCCAATCAGGTACGCATGTCCACCGGTGCGTGTCATCCGCAACGCCTGCAAACTTGTGGCGGGGAAACCAATCATTTCAAAGGCATGATGGACTCCCCCACCACTGAGCTCCAGCACAGCATCGACGGGGTCCTGCGATGCTGCATTCACGGTATGGGTGGCGCCAAAGCGGCGGGCCAGTTCCAGCTTGTCCTCGGCCAGATCAACGGCGATGATGCGCTGCGCCCCGGCGATGCGGGCGGCATTAATTGCATTAAGCCCCACACCTCCGGCACCCAAAATCACCACGTTCTCACCCGGCGCGACCTTGGCACAGTTAAACACGGCGCCGGCGCCGGTCAGTGTTGAACAGGCCATCACTGCCGCCTGGGCGAAGGGAATTTCCGCCGGAATCTTCACGACCTGATTCTCGTGAACCAACGCCAGCTCGGCGAATCCGCCCAGACCGAACATCTGAGTTACCCCGGAGCCAGCCTGTTCAACGCGGGCAGGAGCGCTGGCAGTACGCAGCGTTTGGGCGCCTTGTTTGCAGCGGTGGCCAGCACCGGAAAGGCATTCGGAGCAACGTCCACAATATTGGATCAGCGTCGCCACCACGTGCTCCCCCACCGCCAACCCCGAAACCCGATCGCCAAGCTGACTGATGACCCCGGAAATCTCATGGCCAAGGAGCAGCGGGGCCGGAATACCCATATTGGTGGAGGCCAGATGGAGATCTGAGTGGCACAGTCCAACGGCCCGCACCTCGATGAGTACCTCGGCACCCAGTGGTGAATCAATCTCGATCCCCTCGATGGCAAATCTCCCATCAAAGTCGCGAACCACTGCCGCGCGTACGTTTTGTCGCCCCATACCTCTAGTCCTTGCGCAGCCGGTGCATGATGCGTGCCCGGGCATCGGCAAAGCGTGGGTCTGCCTTGGTGGCCAGCTGGTCACGGTCCTCGCCGAATCCGGTGATGATTTCATCAACCACGGTGGCCGGCTTTTCGGCGATCACTACGACCTTGTCCGCTAGGTAGAGCGCTTCATCGATATCGTGGGTGACCAGAAGGATCGTCACGCCCAACTCTTGCTTCAGCTTGATCACCAGGTCTTCAAGATCAAAGCGGGTCTGGGCGTCAACCGAAGCGAATGGCTCGTCCATTAGCAGCACCTTGGCGTTGTAGGCCAGTGCACGAGCAATGGCCACACGCTGCTGCATGCCACCTGACATCTCCCACGGGAACTTGTCTCCCTGGCCTTCGAGGCCCACGGCGGCGAGATTTTCATCTGCCACGCGGTTACGTTCAACCTTGCCCATGCCCTTGCCCTGTAGCGGGAAAGCCACGTTGTCACGCGTGGTCATCCACGGCATCAGGGATCGGCTGTAGTCCTGGAATACGACGGCTAGATCGGGGTGTGGCCCGCTGATCACGGTGCCGCTGACCTCAATGGTCCCGGCCTTGGGTCGCAACAAACCGGAAAGGCAGCGCAGCAAGGTGGTCTTACCAACACCGGAGGGTCCAACAATCGAGATGAATTCGCCGGAGGCCACATCCAGATTCAGGTCCTCAAGGATCTTGTTTTCCGAGGCACCGAATCCATAGCTCATGGACATGCCGCGAACCTTCATCAGTTGTGTGCCCGCTTCCGGCTGTGCGTCGGCTTGAAGTTGCATGGTCATGGCGTCTCCTTGGTCTTGTGGGGTGTGAAATGTGCTCATTGCCGGGCTCCTTACTGAGATCCGGAGGCGTGGTACCAGCGCAGCAGACGCCGTTCGGCCAGGACAAAGAGCAGTGAAATGACGTAGCCAATGACTCCGACCAACAGCGCACCTGCCCAGGTCTCGGGAACCTTAAAGGTTGCCGATGAATTCAGGATGTAGAAGCCCAGACCCTCGATCGAGGCGAACATTTCGGAAACCACCATGACGGTGATGCCGATGGGCAAGGCCACCCGAATGCCCGCCACAATCTGCGGCAGTGCTGCGGGCAGGACTACCTTCCGGAAGTGCAGTGAACGTGGGATGCGGTAGACCTTGGAGAACTTTCGGATGGTGGGTTCAACACCCAGCACACCGTCAATGGTGTTCAGCAGAATCGGCCACATGCAGGCGAAGGCGATGGTTCCCATTTTTGGCCCCTGGCCCATGCCAAAGACGCCGATGATCATCGGGACGAGGGCAGCCTGAGGAACCGAGCGGAAGAAGTGGATGATCGGATCGACGATGCGGCGCAGCCATCCCAGTTCTCCCAGCAGCAGACCAAGAATAATTCCCAGAGCCGCGGCGATCAGCAGACCAACAAAGAGGTTTGTCAGCGAGTAGATGGCTCCGGCGACGATCACGCCATTGGCTAGGTCACGGCCCAACGTGGTGAGGATCTGTTCAAGGGAAGGGATGAAGAAGTTGGTGCTGTTGGCCGAGAGGAACCACCAGGCCACGAGCACTACAACGATCAGCCAGGTGGCCCTCAGCAGGCTACGGCCAAAGCTGTCCCCGCTACGGGGCCGTGCCTTGCGCACGGTTCCGCGCCGGGTGGCGAGGATAGAGGTGGTACTAGTCATTTTCTTGCCTCTTCCAAATCAGCAGGCGGTTCTCAACTTGTTGCAGCGCGACGGCCAGGCACCAGCCAACAAGACCGGTGAAAATCAGGTAAGCGAAGGCCAAATCCCAGCGCTGGGCCTGCTGCATCAAGGTGATCTGTCGTCCGATGCCAGGGGCCTGACTGATGACCTCAACGCCCACTGCTACCAGCAGTGCGATCGAAGCGGAGATACGAACTCCGGTTGCGACGAACGGAAGCGCGGAGGGAAGCAACACTCGGCGGAACCGTAACAGCGCCGGAATCTTGAACACGGCGACGGTATCGGCCACCGCAGCTTCCTGGCGTCGCGCCCCGTAAATTGTCTGAACCAGTACCGGCCAAAGGCAGCTCAGGGAGACAACAACAATCTCCATGCGGGCGTTGGAGCCTAGGAGCATGATCACCACCGGCATCAAGGCCAGCACCGGGAAGGAACGTCCGAAGTCGATCAGGATTGATGTTGAGCGGTCAAGGAACTTGATCGATCCGATGATCAGGCCAAATAGCACCCCAATGATCGAAGCGATGGCCCATCCCGCCAGTGCGGTCAGTAATGTCCGGCTCAGGGCAGCCCAAAAGATGGAGCTGGTGAGGGCCTCACCGATACCGCTGAAAATCTGGATAACGCCCGGGAGCATCGACGGCATGGTGCCGCTGGCAATCAGCAGCGACCAGAGGCCCAACAGGATCGCGATCGCCGCGACCCGCTGGACCAATAGCCAACCCGGGGCGGTCGTGGTCTCTTTCATGGTCTACCTCAAGATCGTTGTGGACACCGCGTGCCGGCGCTGAAAAGAATTTCTCGTTTCGGCGCCGGCACGGGCTCTCCGGTGGGGTAAGTGCTTACTTGGCTGCTGCCGAATCGCGGCGCGGGGCCTTATCCCAGAGGACCTCATCTACGGTGATGGGCTTGGCCAGCAGGCCGAAGTGGACCATTGCGTCGATACCGTCTTGGGCTTCCTTGACGTTGAAGGTCACATCTGCAGGAACAAATTCCTTCGGTGCCTTAGCTATGTCGATCTGGTTCGCCGTGGCGTTGATCTTCTGGATAGCGGCAAGGTTTACCGGGTCCTGGTAGAAGGCCACCGCGTCGGTCATTGCCGCGGTGAATTTCTCGGCCGCCGGACCATTTTTTGCCAGCCAATCCGTTTTAGCCGTCCAGACGGTCACCGGCATGTTGCCCTGGTATTCGCGCACCGGGTTAGAGATGGAGACGAAGCCAGCATCAAGCATCTGGTGGTAGAAGGAGTCTGCGGGAACCACTGCATCGACGGTGCCCTGTTCAAGGGCTGCCTGCATGCCCGCATACGGAATTGCTACTTCCTTGACTTCGTCGAGCTTGATTCCTGCACCTTCCAGTGCCTGCAGAACGGGGATATCTCCACCGGATTTCACGCCGACAACACCGATGGTTTTTCCCTTAAGTGCGGCAAGATCGGTGATTCCCGACTTCTTAGTCACCAAGACGCCGGAGTTCTGCGCCTCGGCATCCACCATGCCGTTGGCGCCGATAACGCTGACCGGGACTCCCTGAGCCACAGACGTGGCCACGTTGATCCACGATCCGATGGCGATGTCTACATCACCGGAGACCACCTGGGCCAGCAGTGCGGCGGGGTCTGCCCCATTGACGATTTCAACGTCGAGTCCCTGCTTCTCGAACATTCCCTGTTCCTTGGCCACGTGGGCGGTTTCAAACTGGATTGGAGCCACGGCAACGCGCAGCTTCGTCACCCCGCCCTCGGCGGAGTTAGCGGCCCCGGCGGTGCTGTCACCACCGCAGGCGGTGAGGCTGAGAGCTGCCAGCGATGCAATGGCCAGACCGGAAGCGGCCCGAGTGAAGAGGGTACGTCGTTTGATGCCCACAGTAAGTCTCCTGAGTGAGATCTTGGCCAGAAATGGCCGGCGAGTGTTATTGCCCCGTCGAACCCTTGGGGCGGTGGGATGATCCCACGGTGACCGGAAATAAAAATGTATTCCTTGAGAGACAATATATCTTCACTATGATTTTGTGGCAAGGCTCACAGGGCAACAATCTCTCACAACCAGACCCGCGCCCAGCCTTTTGCCCCAAAAGCCCTAGGCTCACAACCGCCGCCAACGCGCGATCAACGGGCGGCCGCTAGGGGTGCAGCGGTCGCCACTCGCGCAAGGGGGGGGCCTCGCAACAGGGGGAAACTTACAATATATTCCTTGCGTAACAATATATCTTCAGTATGATTGTGTTGCAGAGCACATAGCTATCAAGAAGTAGTCGCTTTCCCCGAACAACCACCGGGCCGCCCCACGAAGCTAGGAACGCACGAGAATGACAATCACCGACACGCCTGCCAATCCGATCGCTGCCCGGCTGCTTGAACAGCTTTCCAGCACGGTGCTCCCACTGATCATCAATGGGGAACAGACTTCCGGCGGCGGCGAGCTGCTGACTGTCACAGATCCCTCGAGCGGCCAAACACTCACCACTAGCGCCTCGGCCACCGCCAAAGATGTTGATGCAGCAGTTGGCGCCGCACGAGCTGCCTTCGAAACCGGCCCGTGGTCAACAATGACACCCTCACAGCGCCAGCGCCTGCTGCACAAATTTGCCGACGCCCTCGAGGAAAATCTGGACGAACTGGCCACCCTCGAATCCTTGAACTGCGGAAAACCTTACGCCGTGGCCCGAAACTTTGAGCTGCCCACCGGCATCGATATTCTGCGCTACCACGCGGGCTGGGCGACGAAGCTCAACGGTGAAACTCGCGACATTTCCCTTCCCGGCCAGTGGCACGCCTACACCTTGCGTCAGGCGCTGGGCGTTGCTGGCCTCATTGTTCCTTGGAACGTACCCTTCACCATTGCCCTCTCGAAGATCGCCCCGGCGCTGGCGTCGGGCTGCACCGTGGTACTGAAGCCGGCCGAGCTCACCCCGCTGACGGCCGTTCGCGTTGCTCAGATCGCCCTGGAAGTTGGCATTCCTGCCGGCGTGCTTAACGTCGTTCAGGGCCTGGGCCCGGTTGCAGGTCAGGCCTTGGCCGATCACCCGGATGTAGACAAGGTTTCATTCACCGGCTCAACCGCCGTGGGTAAACGTCTGCTGGCCTCCGCCGCCGGGAATCTCAAGAAGTTGAGCCTCGAACTTGGCGGTAAGTCCCCGGTCGTGATCTACCCGGATGCAGATATGGCTAAGGCCATTCCCGGTGCCGCCATGAGCATCTTCGCCAACTCCGGTCAGGTGTGCGCCGCAGGTTCACGGCTCTACGTCCATGAGGACGTCGCCGAGGAGGTCATCGCTGGCATCTCCAAGTTCGCTGAATCAATGAATGTTGGGGCAGGACTGAATCCCTCCACCCAGCTCGGCCCCCTCATCTCCGAAGTACAGCGCGAACGCGTGCTCGGCTACATCGCGGCGGGAATTGCCGATGGTGCCGAACTAGTCACCGGTGGCGTCAAGGCCGCCGGCGATGGCTTCTTCGTGGCACCAACCGTACTGCGCAACGTCTCCGCCGACATGTCAATCGTGCGTGAAGAGATCTTCGGCCCGGTACTTTCGGTGAGCACCTTTAGCGACGAAGATTCACTCGCCGAGGTATTGCGTCGTGCCAACGACAGCGACTATGGACTGAACTCCATCATCTTCACTCAGGACATCTCCCGCGCGCTACTCTTTGCCAAGCGTATTCAGGCCGGCAACGTTCGGGTGAACACCGGCGCGGGAATGGATGCCAACATGCCATTCGGTGGCTTTAAGCAGTCCGGCTGGGGACATGAAAATGGTCGCGAAGGCATCGAGGCCTACACCTCCATCAAATCGGTGACCGTCAAACTCGATTAATAGTTCTCCCCACGCCGGGTTGTTCCTCGCCTCAGTTCGCCACCGAGGCGAGGAACAACCCGGCTTTTGTTTACCTCGGAAACCCAGCGATGGTTAATAAGTGAGCGGATCACGGAGCTCGCGGTACTGTGAAACGACAGTGCACTACCGCGCCTCACCGATTGAGAGATTTCGTGTCCAAGAAGAAAAAGCCATCGACCACCGCAAAGTCGAAGGCTGGTCATCCGGCACGAAGTGCGGCGTCGGCAAAGATCGTGAGCATCGATGAATTTCGGGCACGCGCCGCGGGTGATGATCTCTCGCCGCGCTTCATGAAGTGGCTGCGGATCAACGCACCGTTGCTGGCCAACGAAAAGACCCTGCCCATCTTGCAGTCCTACCTCGAGCTGTACTCACAGGAGGTGGGCAATCAGGACTTCACCATCCAGCAATGGCCTTCGATGAAAAGCGCCATCTTGCGTTATGCCGCTGAAGTTGAGGATCGGGAATTCGATCACACCCTGCAGATCGTCATGGGTTATCTACTCTTCCTGGGCGACAGCGGCCTCTGGAGCGGAAGCGACGAGCAGTTTGATCAGGCCCAAGAATTGGTGTTGGAGATCTTGGACGCACAGTCGGATCAGGATTTTGACGAGGGCATTTTTGAGGTGCCGGCGTTGACGTTCGACCAAAAGCGTGAGGCTTTGCTCGCCCTGCCCTTGGCCAAACACCTTCAAACATTCCTGGCCTGGTTTGGCGCCACCCGCGACATCACTTCCACCGGCATACTGACCCGCAAGGACATTGAGGGCGCTGCAGCAGCACTTGGTATCAGCGCAATCGGCGTCAATTCCGCGCCCTCGCTCGTTGCGCCAGAGGCTGGCGAACCTGTGCGGGTCACCAGTGCCAAGGACCTCCCCCGCCTGCATATGTTCTGGGACGCCCTGATCCAGGTGGGGATCATCAGCCTGAGCGCCAAGCGTGCCAGCGTCAACGATCTATTTGAGAACGACCCCCAGATCGATACTGATCAGCAGTGGATGCATCTGACCAAGGACATGGCGCTGGCCATCTACGAGGGGCTCATCGAGGTCGAATTCGAGGATGAAGACGACGAAGATCTTTCGGAGGAAGAATTCGAAGATCACGACGTGGTGGGTATGTGGATGAGCACCCTGCTGCTGGAAGCCGGGATGGACGAGGGGTACCCCGCCGATTCGCTGGAGAATGCTTTGTCAACCCTCGAAGGCAGCGATCAGAAAGACTTGCTGGTGGCCCGGGAGCTGTTGCACACCCTAGCGCAGGAAGGCCTCATTGAGACGGGCGCGCACTATCGGATTCCGCCGGTGTTGAAGAAGATCATTGCCCACCTCATCGCCGAACCGTCCAGCCTCGAAGTTGATTACGAGGACGAGTTGGATGAAGACCTCGGATACCTCGGCTCCACGAGTTAGAACGCGTCCCTGACAATAAATTAAAGAGCTTCGGATCCCCACACCACGAGGTGGGGATCCGAAGCTCTTCGTGGTTCTGGAACGGTTACGCTTCGACTCGCGTGCCGGCGTCCACCGCGGTGACAAGATCGTGAAGCTCGGGAACCTTTGCGGCATTTTCCAACGCTTGGCGTAGCACTGCATCATGCGTCGGATGTGCCTCGGCGAGCAGGGCTTCCCCCGCGGCGGTGAGCTCCGTATAGATCCCGCGTCGGTCATCCATACACAGGATGCGGGTCAGTAGCGCCCGGTCTTCGAGCCGGGTCACCAAGCGTGTGGTGGCACTGCTCGACAGGGCGCCGGCACGCGCCAACTGCGCCATGCGCATGTGCCATCCATCCTGGCGACTGAGGGCATCAAGCACGGTGAACTCAACTACCGACAGCCCATGCTGAGCCTGCAGTGCGCGTTCGAGTTCGCCCTCAATCAGATTGTGCAGCGCGGCCAGTGTGCGCCATCCCTGCGCGCGGATCTGCACGGCATCGTCCTTGATCCCCATGGTGATACTCCTCCGTTTTGGTAGTCCCAGCATAGCACCTTGCGCCGATATAGCGCGTGTGCAATCATTGCGTAAGCAACTAATGCACACGCAACGAATTGCTGCCAAGGAATCCTGAGGCAGCAAATTTCAACCCTCACACAACGAAGGTTCACCATGCCAGCAGCACTTTACGCCCTCGCCCTGGGCGGATTCGGAATCGGTCTCACCGAATTCGTCATCATGGGCCTCCTCCCCGAGGTAGCCGCCGATTTCGGGGTTTCCGAAACCGTTGCCGGGTACCTCATCTCCGGTTATGCCATCGCGGTGGCCATCGGCGCCATCATCTTCACCGCCGTGCTCAGCCGGCTCGACCGCAAGAAGTCACTGCTGTTCTTGATGGTGCTCTTCATCATCGGGAACCTGCTCAGCGCGACCGGCCCCAGTTATGAACTGGTCATGGTGGGACGCATCGTCGCCGCCCTCTGCCACGGGGCCTTCTTCGGCATCGGATCGGTGGTTGCCGCAGACCTCGTCGCTCCCAACAAGCGTGCCGGGGCCATTGCCTTTATGTTTGCCGGGCTGACCATCGCCAATGTATTGGGTGTTCCCTTCGGAACCCTGCTGGGCCAGGCCACCGGCTGGCGCTCAACCTTCTGGGCCATCACCGCCATCGGCGTCATTGCCTTCATCGGCATCCTGGTGATGGTTCCGAACAACCTGCCCCGCTCCGCCAGCAAGGGAATCCTCTCCGAGTTCGGCATCTTCACCAACCCCCAGGTCTGGCTCTCGATGTTCATCACCATCCTGGGTTACGGCGGCATGTTTGGTGCCTTCACCTACATCGCTTTCACCCTGACCGGAATCAGCGGCTTTGCCTCCAGCACCGTTCCCTGGTTGCTAGTGCTTTTCGGTGTCGGACTCTTCGCAGGCAACATCGTCGGTGGCAAGGCAGCAGATAAGAACCTGCCCAAAACTCTCATCACGCTGCTGATCATCCTCACGCTGATCCTCGTGGGCTTCGCACTGACCGCCAGCAACCAGATCGCCACCATCGCGGCACTGGTCCTGATGGGTGGATTTGGATTTGCCACGGTTCCCGGCATGCAAATGCGCATCATGAACCACGCCGATCACGCCCCCACCCTCGCCTCGGGCGCCAACATTGCTGCCTTTAATATTGGCAACGCACTTGGTGCCTGGATCGGTGGACTGACCATCGCCGCCGGCCTGGGTTACACCTCCCCCTTGTGGGCAGGAGCGGTGATCACCCTCGCCGGGTTGGCCGTTTTGCTCATCGCCACCCGCGTCCGCGGCGGCGAATACGCGACGGTCAGCACCAAAACCCTCGCCCCTCTCGGCACCCACTAACCACCTAACCACCTAACAACCAAGGAGATTTATCCTCATGAGCACAGCAACCAACACCATCCCCACCATCACCCTCAACGACTCAAACACCATGCCGCGTTTGGGCTACGGCGTTTTCCAGGTTCCGGATGCCCAGACCACCGCGGCCGTTGAAACGGCACTGGAGACCGGCTACCGCAGCATCGATACCGCCGCCATCTACGGCAACGAGGCAGGGGTCGGACGAGCCCTGGCCAGCTCCGGGATCAAGCGTGAGGAACTCTTTGTCACCACCAAACTGTGGATCGCCGATCTGGGCCGGACCTCGGTCCACGACGCCATGAATGCCAGTCTGGAGAAGCTGGGTCTGGATCATGTAGATCTCTACCTGATCCACTGGCCGGGTACCGATACCGCTGCCTACCTCGAGTCCTGGCAGGCACTGGAAGAACTTCGCTCCGCGGGCCTGACCCGCTCCATCGGAGTCTCAAACTTCCTGCCAGCACAGCTGGAAAACATCATCGGACTTGGCGGTGCCATCCCCGCGGTCAACCAGGTGGAGCTGCACCCGTTCCTGCAGAACCGCGAAACCACCGCGGTGAACCGCGCCCACGGCATCACCACCGAGGCCTGGAGCCCGCTGGCTCAGGGTGCGGTCTTGAATGATCCGGCCGTGCTGGCCGCGGCCGAGGCCCATGGCGTCACCCCGGCACAGGTGGTCCTTCGCTGGCACCTGCAGCAGGGCAACGTGGTGATCCCGAAGTCCGTCACCGCCTCACGCATGGCATCCAATCTGGATGTCTTCGGGTTCGACCTGGACGCCGGCCAGATCGCGGCACTGGATCTGCTCGAGCGCGACGGACGCACCGGACCGTTCCCGGGTACGTTCAACGGCTAAAACCTTTCCCTCGCCTGTTGGCGGGGAAGGACCACGGGTCGTTTCCCGCTAAGAGGCTCCGTACGCCGGACACAACTAAGCCACCGCAGTTAACACGTTGGGACGCGTGTTAACTGCGGTGGCTTTAGTGTTCGGGAGTTACCCGGTGACAGTGGTGAAGCTAGACGTTAACAACGTCCTTCTTTTCGTCGTCCAGGTCCTTGCGTTCCTGCACAGTTGCTTCAGCATTCTGCGTCTGAACTGCGCCCTTCCAGGCATGGCCCTGTTCGTCATCCAGGTGCGTGGTCGTCTTGTTCTTCAGCGCGAAGATGTAGACCAGCAGCGAAATGCCGATGGCGACGGTGACGTAGGTGAAGAACAAATCAATGCGATCGGCCTTCTGCAGTGCCGCACCGATCAGCGGGACGGTTCCGCCGAAGAGCGAGTTCGCGATGGCATAGCCCAGGCCCACGCCCAAGGCACGGATGGAGGCCGGGAACAGTTCCGACTTCACCAGGGCATTGATCGAGGTGTAACCACCAACGATGACCAGACCACCCATCATCAGCACGAAGGCCAATACCGGGTTCTGCGTCTTGGCCAGCAGCGACAGCAACGGCCAGGTGAACAAGACCCCGGTGATGCCGAACCAGAGCAGCAACGGCTTGCGCCCGACCTTGTCGGAGATGATGCCGTAAACCGGCTGCAGCAGCATGAAGATGAACAGCGCCCAGAAGTTGATGACCGAGGTCTGGGTCTTTTCGATGCCCGAGGTATCGTTCATGAACTTCAGAATGAAGTTGGTGTACGTGTAGAAGGCCACGGTGCCGCCCAGGGTGATGCCGATGCAGATCAGCAGCGGCCTCCAGTACTGGGTGAACAGCAGCTTCATGGTGCCCGGCTGAGCTTCGCCCGCGACGGCAGGCTTCTTGGCCGCCGCAACCTGCTCGGCGGAGAGGGTTTCTTCCATGGTGCGGCGCAGCCACATGACCACCAGGGCCGCGACGCCGCCGATGGCAAACGGAATACGCCAGCCCCACGCGGTCAGCGTTTCGTGGCTCATGGTGTTCTGCAGGATGACCAGCACCAGCAGGGCCAGCATCTGGCCGCCGATCAGGGTCACATACTGGAAGGAGGAGAAGAAGCCGCGACGCTTGGAGGTCGCCGCCTCTGACATGTAGGTGGCGCTGGTGCCGTATTCGCCGCCCACGGAGAAGCCCTGCAACAGGCGAACGAAGACCAACAGCACCATGGCCCACATGCCGATGGCTTCCTGGGTCGGCAGCAACGCAATGGCGAAGGAACCGGCGCTCATCATGGTCACCGAGAGCGTCAGCGCGGCCTTGCGGCCGTGGCGGTCAGCATAGCGTCCGAAGAACCAGGCACCCACGGGGCGCATCAGGAACGAGGTCGCGAATACGGCCATGGCTTCGAGCCCGGCTTGCAGCTCATTGGTCGAGTTGAAGAAGTGCGACTGGAAGTACGCGGCAAAGACCGTGTACACGTAGAGGTCAAACCACTCCACGAGGTTTCCTGCCGAGCCCTTGAGGATGTTACTCACGGCGCGACGAGTCGCGGCGGCCTCTACGGGGTTTTTAACGCGAGCGCCAGGACGCGGCGCCTTCTTCATGTTATCCACGGCAGCTTGGCCCATGGGGTGTTCCTCCTCCTACGTTGGCGGCTCCCATATACGACTGGGGCCTCAACCAAGGTAATCGTGAGACACGTTACAACCAACGTGGGAAGCAATTCCTAACACTTCCTTAGGATTGCTCCCGAGGCTTTCCCCGAGATTCCGGGACCTAGGCTCAAGGGGCATCCAGCGCGCAGAAATGATACCCTCCAAGACGGGCACCATACCCAATCTTGACCACTGACCACCACTTTTTTACGACTTACTGCACCAAGGCGAGGGACCGGAGAATGGACGTACTCATCGTAGAGGACGACGATTCCATGGCCGCTGCCCTCCTTGCGGCGGTCAAATCCACCGGCCATGGTGCCACCCGTGTGGCCCGCGGCTCCGATGCCTTGCTCATCCACCGGGACTTCGATGTGATCCTGCTGGATCTGGGGCTCCCGGACATGGACGGCTTGGACGTACTGCGCAAGTTGCGTCAGGTCACCGACTCTCCCGTGCTGATCCTCACCGCCCGTGATGATGAACGCAGCGTGGTCCTGGGCCTGCGCTCGGGCGCCGATGATTACCTGATCAAGCCGGTGAAACTTGTTGAGCTATTGGCCCGCATCGAGGCCGTCACCCGCCGCACCAACCTCTCCGGCGGAACGAAGAACACCCACATCACCCTGGGCGAGCTCTCCATCGATCTGGATCGCCGCGTGGTGGTTCTTGCCGCTCGCGAGGTGTCGCTCACTCCCACCGAGTTCGACCTGCTCGCGCTGCTGGCTAAAAACGCCGGGTCGGTGGTGACCCGGGAACAAATCCTCGATTCGCTCTGGGGAGACGCCTTTATGGCCTCCTCACGTTCCCTGGATGTGCACCTGACCGCTCTGCGCTCCAAGCTGGCCTTACCTGGCTTCATCGTTAATGTCCGCGGCGTCGGATACCGGATCGAAGCCGACCCGAAGTGAAGCTAAGAGTGCTGGGGGTGCTCAGTGTGCTGGTCGTGGCCCTGGTCCTGCTGGTCTCCAACGTGATCCTCTCCTCGGCGGGCAGCGAGCTCACCGCGCAGCTGCAGATCAGCCGGGTCGCCTCACTCAATCGCATCGCCCAGCTCGCCTATGATGCCGCATCCGAAGGGGAAACCGCGGTACTCAAGCGAGATATGGACACCTACTCCGGGCTCTACGGCGAGGCTCTGGTGGTGCGCATGCAGACCCAAACCCTGATTTCCGGCTCCGTGGACCCGCAACGTGCGGATATCCGTGATGCGCTGGCGCGGGCATCGCTGAATCTCTCGGACACCACGCTGCGACCGCTCACCCCCTTTGGTACCGAGACTCAGGTGATCTCCAGATCCTTCGGCAGCGCCAGCCAAGTCCTTGGTGCGGTGGTCATGGACGTAAATGTGGATGCCGCCCGGGAGAAACTGCGCCTGCGCTGGCTAAGCACCGGCGCCGCTGCCACCATGCTGGCCATCGTTTTGTTGCTGGCAGCGGGCCGGGTGACCGGCTGGGTGCTCCGTCCGGTCCAGCGTCTGGGGATGGCAGTGCGTGAGCTCAAGGAAACGGGGCGCAGCACCAAGGTTCCGGAGGCCGGGCCGCCGGAACTACGCGAACTCTCACGCTCCTTCACCGAGATGGCCACGACACTCGGTGAGCTCATCGAGTCCCAGCGCCAGCTGATTGCCGACACCTCTCACCATCTGCGTAATCCCATTGGTGCGCTGCGGCTGCGGGTGGATCTTTTGCAGCTCGAACTCAAGGACGCAAAGGCACGGGCCGCCGGGGACGGGGTGCTCGCCGAGCTTGAACGTGTGGAAGAAATCTTGGATTCGGTGCTGAAATTGGCGGTGGCGGAGCACCGGGCGCTCGAAGATTCACTTGGCACCAAGAACGTCGAGGGAGCAGCGGCCGTCGACACCCACGTGGACCCCGCGGTGGTCCTGGGTGAGGAGGTGGAGCGGGCACAACCTGCGGCTCTTGCGGCCGGGTGCATCCTGCGGCCTGTTACCCCGGAAGATCCGGGACTCGAGCTCAAATGCAATCGAATTGAGCTGGCTCAGATGATCGGCGAGCTACTGAACAATGCAATCAAATACGCCCCCGGGGCCGCCATCACCGCAACCCTGCGAATCGCAGCGGGCAACACGATCATCGAGATCACGGACACTGGCCCGGGGCTGAGCACCGCGCAGTTGGCGAACGCGACCACACGCTTCTGGAGGGCCGAGCAACACGCCACCGTTCGTGGCACGGGCATGGGGATGACCATCGTGGAAAAGCTCGCCACCGTCAATGGCGCACGGCTTAACCTCAGTGCCAACCAACCCCACGGGTTGCGCGCCAGCCTCACCTTTGTCACCCCACCGGGTCCGGGAGAAACGGAGCACCGCTCATGAGACGCGATGGCCTCACGCGGCGCAATCTCCTGCGCGCGCTGCTTGCGGCAGGTGCCGCCTCGGCGCTCACCCCGGTACTCGCCTCGTGTACTCCCACCCCGCGGGCAGCTTCCATGGTGGTGGCAGGTGGCGAAAGCGGTGGCTTCTATCTGGAGTTCGCCACCCTGCTGGCCGATTCCCTGCAGCGGCACCAAGTGGCATCGGTGGCATCAGTAGAAATCACCGGTGGCAGTTTGGATAACGTCAAAAAGTTACTCAGCGGTGAGGCCACGTTGGCGGTGGCGCTGGCGGATGCCGCGTCGCTGAGCGTCGGGCGGGAAAGCCAGCACGGCGGAAAAATCGTGGCCCTGGGCAGGGTGTATGAGAACTATGTCCATGCTTTGGTACGCAAGGACAGTCCCATTTCATCCATCAATGATCTGGTTGGACGCACCGTGGCGGTGGGCACCGAGGGATCTGGCACCTCATTGATTACCCCGCGGCTCTTTGACGTGGCCAAACTATCCACCATCACGGCCGGTTCCAGCAACAAGGCCGTCACGGTCCTGCCACTGGGCCTGAACGATGGACTGGCCGCGCTGGCGGAGAAGAGTGTGGATGCGCTGTTCTGGTGTGGCGGGGTACCCACCGCCTCCATTGCCAACGCGCATGCCACAACGCCATTTTCGCTACTGGATCTCTCGGCGTTGTTGCCCGGCCTGAGCCAAGAATATGGGACCTTTTACGACAAGGTACTGATCCCCGCCAATTCTTATGCGGGCATGGATGCGGTTTGGAGCATCGGTGTGGCCAATTTGCTGCTCTGCCGCTCGGATCTGGATGACGCCACGGTTAAGGCCACAGTAAAGCTGTTGGTCGGGCACGGGGATGAGCTGATTCCGCAATCCAGCGCTGGAGTGCAGTTCCTGAGCTCCGAAACCCTCATCAACACCGCTGATATCCCGCTGCACCCCGCCGCCGCGGCCGCCTACCGCGAACTCCACGGCTAGCCGAGCCCCAACGGCCTGGCACCGATGGGAAAAGACAATCGCTCCGTACCCGTGGCCTTCGAGGGTCAACACGTACGGAGCGATTTTTGAGGGCGGTTTAGCGCCAGCTCAGGGATCTTAGCGAGATCAGAGCGTCATGTCTTCCAGCTGGCGCCCGTTGGTCTCGCGCACCATCCGCCAGACGAAGAGGAACGAGAGCAACGCGAATCCGGCGTAGATGCCGTAGGCAAGCTGCAGGCCCAGGTCCGCGAGTGTCGGGAAAGTAGTGCTGACCACGAAGTTGGCGATCCATTGTGCTGCGGCACCGATCCCCAGGGCGAGCGCGCGGATGTTGTTGGGGAACATTTCCCCGAGCAATACCCAGACGACCGGACCCCAGCTGGCGCCAAAGCCGATAACAAACAGGTTCGCTGCGATCAGGGCAATCATGCCCCAGGAGCCCGGGAGGCTCACTTCTCCGTTGACGGTCACCGATTGGGCAAAGGCCACGGCCATGGTTCCCAGCGACAGGGTCATCATGCCAGAGCCGATGAGCAGCAGCAGTTTGCGGCCCAGAACATCAACCAGCGAGATCGCCACGATGGTTGCCACGATGTTCGTGACCGAGGTGATCACGGAGATCATGAAGGAGTCAGATTCCTGGAATCCGACAGACTTCCACATCGTGGTCGAGTAGTAGAAGATCACGTTGATGCCCACGAGCTGCTGGAAGATCGAGAGCAGGATGCCGATCCAGACCAGCTTCTTGAAGCCGAATTTGCCTCCAAAGAGGTCGGCAAAGCGTTGGCGTCGTTCCAAGTTAACCGTCGCCTTGATTTCGGCGATCTTGTTCTCCGTCGATTCTCCCGGAGTCATTCCCACCATGTTGATGAGCACCTGGCGGGCGCCCTCGTCATCGTTTTTCTCCACGAGGTAGCGCGGGGACTCGGGCAACCGAGATGCCAAGATGCCATAGACGACGGCCGGCACCAGTCCGGAGAGGAACATCCAGCGCCAAGCTTCAAGACCCAGCCACGCACTCTGGGATGCTCCACCGGCCAGCCAAGCGATCATGGCCGAGATGAGGAAGGCGAGGAAGATACCGATAACCAGTGCGAGCTGCTGCAGGGTGGCCAAGCGACCGCGTTGTTTCGAGGGGGCGATTTCGGCAATGTAAGCCGGAGCGATCACCGAAGCGAACCCCACGCCGATGCCGCCGATAAGCCGCCACCAGATCAGGTCCCACACGCCGAAGGCGAGTCCACAGCCCAAAGCGCTGGCAGCAAGTAGGACACTGGCCACAAGCATGGTGCGCACGCGGCCAAAGCGTTGTGAACACACGCCAGCAAACCAGGCACCCAGTGCGGCTCCCAACAGAGCGCAAGAAACGGTGAAGCCCAACATGACCGAACTCAGCGAGAACTGCTCGCGCACCGCATCAACTGTTCCGTTGATGATCGCGCTGTCGTAACCGAAGAGGAAGCCGCCGAGCGCTGCGGTTAATGCCATGGCGACAAGCCGAGGTGTGACCCGTCCGTCGTTCTGAATCTCAGGTGTATTTCGCGTCATCTCAGGCACCGATTCCCACTCGAGAGTGACCGCGGGTTACTTGCGGCAGGTCATGGCTTCGATACACGCTGAGATCTCCTTTGATTCATTGGTAAGACTCAATTAGTAAAGGAGCCTAAACATAGCGTTATCCAGCATATGGCACTACGGTAGGAATCCGAAAGACCTCCTACCCAAAGGAACAATCGCATGATCACCGCAGCCGCCTCCGGAACCCCCGACAGGCCCCTGCCGCAGAGTCTTGCCATCGGAACCGACCGACGCTTCTTGGACCAACTGCTCCGCAACGGCCCCAGCTCACGCACCGCCATTGCCGCTGCCACCGGACTCTCACGCCCCACCGCCTCGGAGGCCGCCACGCGCTTGTCGGAGACCGGATTATTGCGAATAATCCAAACCCCACCAAGCAATAAACGGGGCAGGATACCGGAGATTTACGATCTGGATCCCGCCTACGGACACACGCTCTCGCTGGCCGCAGCGGCCGGCCAAACTCGGGTCCAAACCCATGACTTGCGTGGCACGCTGCTTCACGACACCAGTGTGGATCTGCCACATTCGATCACCCCGGGCGAATTTGATTCGACCCTGCGCGAGCTCATCAGCGCCGCCGTCAAGACCACCGGATCCCCATGTCTTGCGGCAACAGCGTCGCAGGGCAACCCGGTAGATCCTTTGTCTCAGCGTCCGGTGGTCCTACCGGCCTCGGCCTTCCCGGAAGGCCGAGGGGATGTCGGCGCACTCCTACGCACTTTTTGCGATGGACCGGTGCGGCTGGATAACGACGTGAACTGGGCAACCCTGGCCGAACAGCGCATGGGTGTCGCCCGCGGAATTGATGAGCTCATCAATGTTTATCTGGGACCCGGTATCGGCGCAGGATTGGTCATGTCCGGCATGGTTCAGCGCGGCCGACATGGCGCCGCCGGAGAGCTGAGCTACCTCCGTTCGGGCGGACGCACATTGATCAGCCAGCTGCTGGAACACGGCGTGGCGGCCCCGGGCACCGATAGGTTGGATGTCCCGGGGTGCCTTGCGCTTTTTGCCACCACACCGGCACCGCACAACGCCGAACTATTTGTTGCCGCAGTCGCCCAGCAAATCAGCAACATTGCTGCGATCACCGACCCTCAGGCCCTGGTACTCAGCGGCCCGATCGCGAATAATCCCCCCTTCATTCGGATGCTCGGCCAAGCACTCAAGCCACTACTTGTTAATGCCGATCTTCAGATGCTCCCCAGCGCTTTAGATGCCGACGCTCCGTTGATCGGTGCCAGCTTGGCCGCACGGGATCTGGCCGAAGATCACTTCTGGAGCACCTACCGCTGCTAAATCTGCGCGTCCGAACGCGTCTGGATGCCGATAGCCCTCCCCCGTCGCTGTGACCGTGCAGTAGGCTAGCGGCGAGGGCGCGACGCTGCCCCCTCGATCAGTTATCAGGGGGGCGGATCATGTACACATTCGAGCAAGCCGATTCCTTCGCCCAATGGCGCCGACTGATCTCCTCCACCTTTGTGCCATTAGATGCAGAACCCGTGCGCAGCGGATCTTTCTCCGGGCGTCTGGGCGGACGGCAGCTCAACGACGTCGGCATCATGCGCATCGAGGCCAACCCACAGACGGTCCTGCGCTCCCCCGCATTGATCAAGGCCGGGAACGGCGTGGGCCATTACAAGCTCAGCCTTCAACTCAAGGGCCATGGGTTGCTGCTCCAAGATGGCCGCGAAGCGGTGCTGGCACCGGGGGATGTTGCCATCTATGACACCCAACGTCCCTACACGCTGAACTTCGAGCAGGACTTCGAAACCCTCGTGCTGATGTTCCCGCAACACTTACTGGGGCTTTCCCCGCAGGACGTTTCCGAACTCACCGCACGCTCCATGGGACGCGATAACCTCCTGGCCCAGGCAATTTCCCCGTTTGTGGTGTCTATTGCCGACCAGCTCCCGGGATTGCGCAGCCCCATTGGACACCGCCTCGCGATGAACATCGTTGACCTGCTCTCCACCTTGCTGGCCGATGAAATCCACGCGCAGCCCCTGTCCGGGTCCGATAACCATGCCAGGATGTTGCGGCGCATCCAGCACCATATTCAGGCACAACTGGCGGACCCATACCTGAGCCCGGATACGATCGCCGCGGCACACCACATAGCCACGCGCACCCTGCACAAGATCTTCGCCGAATCGTCATTGACGGTCAGCGGGTGGATCCGCGAACGCAGACTTGAGGCCGCCCGCCGCGACCTGGCCGACCCGCTGCGCTCCCACCTTCCGGTGCGGGAAATCGGCGCCCGCTGGGGACTGGTTGACCCGGCACATTTCAGCCGGATCTTCCGTGCGGCATTCGGCACCTCCCCCACCGCATACCGGCGCGCACTGGAACATTAAAAACACCAGCGCGTACCCCACCGATGAGCCAAAGGGGGCGCTGGGGAACAAGAAGCGTACGGGCAAAGACAAGCCACTGACATGTGGTCTGGGACACACTGGGATGAGAGCCTAATTTCCCCAGTCCTCAGGAGTGCCCGATCATGACCACCCAAATCACTTCCAGCTTTGCCACCGACGCAGAACTGCTGGCTGCCATCACACCGAACTCCGGCGGCCGGGAGATTTTTGACCCCGCGACTGGTGCCCTCGTTGCCCTGGCCCCGGAACACACCACCGCCGATCTTGAAACTGCCATCACCGCCGCCCGCGCCGCGCAGCCCGGATGGGCAGCGCGTTCGCACGCCGAGCGCAGTGATCTCTTGAACCTGGCTGCCGACGCGGTGGAAGCCAACGCCGAGGCGCTGGCGGTACTACTCTCGCGCGAACAGGGCAAACCGCTGAACGGTCCCAATGCCCGCTTTGAGGTCGGCGCCTGCGCCGCCTGGCTACGCACTACCGCCGGCTTTGAACTTGAGCCCGAGGTATTGGTTGATGATGAGGGTGGCAAGGCCGAGCTGCATTACCGCCCGCTGGGTGTTGTCGGTGCCATCGGCCCGTGGAACTGGCCCATGATGATCTCGGTCTGGCAGCTGGCACCGGCGTTGCGGATGGGCAATACCGTGGTGCTCAAGCCCTCGGAATACACTCCGCTCTCGGTGCTCGCCCTGGTGCACGTCATCAATTCGGTACTGCCGAAGGATCTATTGCACGTGATCTCCGGCGGACGCGATGTGGGCGAGGCCATCAGCACGCACGCCGATATCAACAAAATCATGTTCACCGGCTCCACGGCCACCGGCAAGGCCATCATCCGCTCCTCCGCCGATTCGGTGAAGCGACTGACCCTGGAGCTCGGCGGCAACGACGCCGGCATCGTATTACCGGACGCGGATGTGAAGGCCATCGTCACCGACGTCTTCTGGGGAGCCTTCATTAACACCGGCCAGACCTGCGCGGCGCTCAAACGCCTCTACGTGCATGAGGATATTTATGAGGAACTCTGCACGGCGCTGACCGAGGTGGCGGCCGCGATGCCCATGGGCGTGGGACTCGATGAGGCCAACGTGCTGGGCCCGCTGCAGAACCAGGCACAGTACAACATCGTCGCCTCCCTGGTTCAAGCCGCCGTGGATTCCGGGGCCCGAGTGCTCACCGGCGCCAACCCGGTGAACGATCAGCCCGGATTCTTCTACCCCACCACGCTGATCGCCGACATCGATAACAACAACCCGCTGGTCGCTCAGGAACAGTTCGGGCCGGCCCTTCCCATCATCAAATACTCCAATATCGACGATGCGGTGGCCATGGCCAACGGGCTCGACGTAGGTCTGGGTGCCTCGGTGTGGTCACGCGATAAGGATGCCGCACGCGCCGTGGCCGCCCGCATCGAAGCCGGCACGGTCTGGATCAATAAACACGGCGCAGTAGATCCGCGGGTTCCCTTCGGCGGCGCAAAGTCCTCGGGCTACGGTCTGGAATTCGGCGTGGAGGGCCTCAAGCACCTGGGCCAGCCCCAGATCATCAGCTACTAATCAGACGGGAAGATCATGACCATGGAACAGGATTACATCATCGTCGGCGCGGGGTCAGCAGGAAACGTGATGGCCCGCCGCTTACTCGATGCCGGGGCTCGCGTCACGGTGGTGGAGGCCGGAGATTTTGATACTAATCCCGACATTACCCACCTCTATACCCTTGGCGCACTGTGGCACAGTGCCCAAGACTGGAACTACTACACCACCGAACAGGCCGGCGCTTCCAACCGCCGCCTGCATTTACCGCGCGGCAAGGTCATGGGCGGGTCCCACGCGCTGAATGCCACCATCTGGGTACGCGGCGACAAATGGGATTTTGATACCTGGGAGAAGGAAGGCTGCGCCGGTTGGGGTTGGGAGGACGTGCTGCCGGTATATCAGTCGATCGAAAACTTTGATGGTGGAGCCTCCAGCACTCGCGGTGATTCCGGACTCTTGGATGTGAGTGAGGATTTTTCGCGCAATCCGATTCAGGAAGACATGCTGGCCGGTGCCATAGAAACCGGGATCCCGTTTAACGCCGATTACAACTCCGGGAGCGTTGAAGGAGTCTCCCGCATGCAACTTAATGTGCGTGATGGCCTGCGCTTTAACACTTGGCATGCCTACCTCAAACCCGTGGTGGATCACCCAAACCTCACGCTGCTCACCAACGCACTGGTGCGCCGACTGATTATTGAGGACGGGATCGTACGCGGAATCGAGTTTGAGCACGCCGGCGAGCGCAAAACCCTGCGCGCCACCGAGACGGTGCTGGCCGCAGGTGCCATCAACTCCCCCGAGCTTCTCTTGCGTTCCGGCATTGGGCCGCGGGCCGAACTAGAGGAACTGGGGATCACCGCGGTGCACGATCTGCCCGGGGTGGGGAAGAACCTGCAGGACCATCTGCTCTCCCCGGTCATCTACACCACCGGCACCGCGGAGGTACCGCTGGGAGATGTCGCCCCGGCCGAGGTTCATTTCTTCGCCAAGAGCCACGAGGATCTTCAGGTCCCCGATACGCAGCCGCTGTTCTTCTCGGTACCCATGTATTCCCAGGACTACGGACCGGGCGAGATGACGGGGCCGAATAACGGCTTCTCCCTGCTTGGTGGGCTGGTGCGCCCGGCCAGCCGTGGGCAGATCATGCTCTCGGGTCCCGGCGAGGACGATCCGCTCCTGATAGATCTGGGCGCTCTGCGCGAACAGGCAGATGTTGACGCACTGGTGGCATCTGTACGTCAGTGCCGGGAGATCGGCCGCTCTCGGGCGCTCGCCGGTTGGGCTCCGACCGAAATCTATCCGGGCCCCGAGGTCAAGGACGAGGATCTGGAGCAGTACGTTCGCGATTCGGTGGTCACCTATCACCACCAGGTTGGCACCTGCAAGATGGGTGTGGACGAGTTGGCAGTGGTGGACCCGGTGTCCTTCGCCGTCCATGGCCTGAGCGGACTTCGCATTGCCGATGCCTCGATCATGCCGTTGGTCCCCACGGGCAATACCAATGCCCCCTCGGTGATGATTGGCGAGCGCGCCGCAGCGGCACTGATCGCCGCCGGACACTAGGTAGTCGCAGGTGGGTGAGGGATCTTGAACATCTATCCCTCACCCACCTTTTCCGTGATGTTTGCCCATGGGTAGTCCCTGACATGCTTTTGGGTAAAGAATGCGAAATACTGGGCATTCACAATCACGAAGGCGAGCCCCACATGAGCAACCTCCAGCAAGACGCCGATGGCAACGTTCGCATGCGTGCCATCTACCCCAAGGGTGTCCGGGTGAATGTCATCTTTACCGATGGCACACAGGAAGAATTCACCGGCCAGCGCCTGAATGAACTGCGTGAGGCAGCCAATGCCGCATTCCGGCTGGCCAACTCCCTCGATGCCAAGGGCTTTGACCGCAACAAGGGCAAACCGGTGGCCCGCAACAAGATCGTCGAATTTGTGCCGATCCGCCCTGGCATGTCCACGCGCTAGCCCCGGCACACCGCGGTGAATTGTGCCGGGGTTTGAACCAC
This sequence comes from Paeniglutamicibacter terrestris, assembly GCF_012271785.1. GTDB lineage: Bacteria > Actinomycetota > Actinomycetes > Actinomycetales > Micrococcaceae > Paeniglutamicibacter > Paeniglutamicibacter terrestris. The sequence goes on from NZ_JAAWVT010000001.1 coordinate 711,015, forward strand.
CCCGGCGCTGCACGTCACCTGCCTCCCTCTTTTCGGACGCGCGGCGCCCCCTCCCGTTGCGTGGTGTTCACCAGTTAGAAACCTTCCAACGATAGACATCTAGGGTCACCATTCCCTGATCACTCGCTATCCGTTGGGAAACCTCTGCTTATGCCTCGATCCACTAGGCCATTTGGCCGCCTCACCCGTGCGTCGGCGGCCGTTGCCGCCCTCGCGATTGCCGGTTCCGCGTTTTATGCCACCGGCGCCGTCGCAGATATCGTCCCCGATCCGGTTTCCCATTCGGCGAAGGGAGCCGGGCTGAAGCTTAATGCGATCGGCTCCTACGAAACAGGAACCTTCGACAAATCCGCGGCCGAGATCGTCACCTACCACGCAGCCAGCAAGCGCCTGTTTGTGGTCAACGCGCAGGCCGGATCCGTCGACGTCCTGGACATTGCCGATCCGACCAAGCCCACCAAGCTCTACTCCATCGCCGGCGCGGGCGTGGCTAACTCGGTCGCTGTACGTGCCGACGGGCTAGGTGTCATTGCCCTGGAAGCGACCAACAAGACTGCTCCGGGCTCGTTACTCTTCTTTGATGCCAATGCTGCGAGCGCATCGACGCTGGGCAGCATCACCGTCGGCGCCCTGCCGGACATGGTCTCCATCTCCAAGGACGGCAGCTACGCCGTGGTGGCCAACGAGGGCGAGCCTGCGGATGACTTCTCTTCCGATCCCGAGGGCTCGATCAGCATTGTCACTCTGCCGGACTCGCTCCAGGCTCCCAAACAGTCGGCAGTCAAGACCGCTAAATTCCACGAATTTGAGGCCGGCGGATCCAAGAAACTGGCCAAGGGTGTCAGAGTCTTTGGCCCCACCCCGCACGGTGATGACAAGCCCGTCTCACGCAACCTCGAGCCCGAGTACATCGCGATCGACGGCAACACCGCCTATGCAGCGCTGCAAGAGGCGAACGCGGTGGCCGAAATCGATCTGCCCAGTGCCACGGTCACCACCATTCGCGCGCTGGGTCTGAAGGACCATTCGGTCTCCGGGCAGGGGCTAGACGCCTCTGACAAGGATGAGGCAGTCGACATCCGGACCTTTGATGGTCTCAAGGGTGCCTACATGCCCGACGGCATTAATGCCTACACCGTTGGTGCCACCACGTATTTGGTCACCGCCAACGAGGGTGATGCTCGCGAGTGGGGCGACTACACCGAAGGCGCCCGCGTTAAAGATCTCGGCACCGACTCACTGGCCCCCATCTGCGAGGACAGCCCAGCGGCTGCACTGAATGGAAGTGAAGATCTTGGCCGATTGAACGTCAGTACGGCTTCGGGCCTGAACGCGGATGGCAGCTGCTACGAAGAATTGGTCGCCTTCGGTTCGCGCTCGTTCTCCATCTGGAGCACCGACGGCAAACAGGTTTTTGACTCGGGAAATGATTTCGAGAAAATCACCGCCGCAGCAAATCCCGAGTTCTTCAATTCAAACCACTCCGAATCGAACCTCGAGGGTCGCAGTGACGACAAGGGCCCGGAGCCCGAGAATCTGACCCTGGGCACCATCGGGGAGCAGACCTACGCCTTTGTTGGTCTCGAACGAGTCGGCGGGGTCATGGTCTATGACGTTACCAATCCAAAGTCCGCCTCATTTGTCACCTACCTCAACAACCGCGACTTCTCCCAGTCGGTCGAGGATGGCGGAGACCTCGCCACGGCAGGAGACTTGGGCCCCGAGGGTCTGAGCTTCATCCCCGCCGATGGCTCTCCCACCGGAGCCCCCATGCTCGCGGTCGGTAATGAAGTATCGGGCACCACCACGCTCTTCTCCATCACCGGCGACGCGGTTCCGGCCCCAGCGCCGAAGACCACGAGCATCAAGATCCTGGGCATCAACGACTTCCACGGCCGCATCGAGGCCAACGGCGCCGAGGCCGGTGCAGCGGTCCTCGGTGGAGCTGTGGCGGAACTGAAGGAAGAGAACCCGAACACGCTTCTCGTCTCGGCGGGCGATAACATCGGCGCCTCGACCTTCACCTCGTTCTCCCAGCAGGACAACCCGACCATTGACGCCCTCGGCGCGGCGGGCCTGGATGTTTCGGTCGTGGGAAACCACGAATTCGACGCGGGCTTCGAGGACCTCCGCTCACGCGTCATTCCACGCTTCGCCAAGTCCACCGGCAATGACGGCGCCGACTACGCACTCGCGGCCAATGTCTATAAGGCGGGTACCAAGACTGCGGCCCTGCGCGAATACGCCATTCGCGAGGTTGACGGGGTAAAGGTCGGATTCATCGGCACCGTCACCGAATCCACCGCCGCCATGGTCTCCCCCGCCGGGATCAAAGACATCGAATTCGGTGATCAGCTCGAGGCCGCCAACCGCGTCGCCGAGCAGCTCACCGATGGCAAGGACTCCAACGGCGAGGCAGACGCCATCGTGCTGCTGACCCACGACGGATCGGCAGTTGATACCTGCGAAACCATCGCCACCGAGAAAACCACCTACGGTGAACTGGTGCGCAAGGCCTCCCCGAAGATCCAAGCGATCTTCTCCGGCCACACCCACCAGAGCTACGATTGCTCCTTCCCTGTCAAGGGCTGGGAAGCGGGCCTTGAACGCCCCGTCATCCAGAGTCACCAATACGGCACCACGCTCGGCGCCCTGGCATTGGAAATTGACCCGGAAACCAAGGACGTTGTGTCCCTTGCGACCGAGCTGCTTCCGCTGACCACCACCGACGAAACGAGTGAAGAAACTACCGCGAACTACCCGGCTCTACCGAGCGTCAGCAAGATCGTGGAGAAGGCCTCGGCCGCAGCAGAGGTTGCCGGTGAGGTGCAGGTCGGCGAGATCAGCGCAGATATCCTCCGCGGCGGCACCGAAGGCTCGGACCGCGGTGTCGAATCAGCTCTCGGTAACCTGGTAGCGGACATGCACCTGTGGTCCACCTCGAACGATTCCTTCGGCGGCGAAAAGGCCGATATCGGCATCATGAACCCCGGCGGTCTGCGCGCGGACCTGCTCTTCGGCAAGGACGGGACCGTCAGCTATAAGGCTGCCGCGGGGGTTCAGCCCTTCGGCAATACGCTGGTGACCAAGGATCTGACCGGAGCGCAGCTCAAGGAGATCTTGGAAGAGCAATGGCAGCCGGCGGGATCCTCACGTCCCAAGTTGCACCTGGGTATCTCCGCGAATCTTTCCTACACCTACGACCCCGACGCCCCGCGCGGAGAACACATCACCAGTGTGCTGTTTAAGGGTGAAGAGGTTAACAAGGATCAGGTCTTCCGTGTCGCTGCCAACTCGTTCCTGGCCGAAGGTGGAGACAACTTCACCACTTTCGCCGAGGGCACCAACGTCGCCGACAGCGGCCAGATCGACCTGGTTGCCGCGGTGGAGTACTTCAAGGCGCACCCCACCGTGGATCCAGCACCGCTGGGTCGCGCCGTGGTGGCAGGCACCGGCTGGGCAAAAGTCGCATTGGAGAACAACACCGTCCAACAGGGCGAAACCCTGAAGGCGGACGTTTCCGGTCTTGACGAGGGAACGCAGATCACAGCGGTCCTGCATTCGGACCCGATCGAGGCCCTTCAGATCCCCGCGGCCAATGCCGAGGGCGAAACCACCTTCGAGATTGAGGTTCCGGCCGACTTCGAGACCGGCACCCACACGCTGCTGGTCTCGACCGATGGCAAAGAGGACATCGCACTGGATGTCGAGGTTGCAGCGGTGTCTGCACCAAGCGAGACCCCGGCACCAAGCGAAGCCCCGACTCCAAACGAGACTCCATCACCGAGCGAGACGCCGGCGCCGAGTGAAGCACCCGAGCAAGGCGGCGAAGAGCAGGCTCCAAGCCAAAGCCCTGCACCCGTTGCACCTCAGGCCAATGACGGCGGCAACGAGCCGGAGTCTGCACCCCAACCAAACGGTGATCTCGCCAGCACCGGGGCCACTGTCGGCACCATTGCTGGGGCCGGCCTACTGCTGATGGCAGTGGGCGGGTTCCTGCTCTGGCGCCGTCACCGCACGTCGGTGAGCGATTCCAAGTAGTACCGAGCACCAACCACAAACGTCCTGGCTTCCCTACAAGGGAAGTCAGGACGTTTGTCTTTGGCTGGCGCACCGATCCACGCGCTGCTCAGCTATTGGACGTCTCAGGTTCCGGACTCACCGCCGCCGAGGCCCCAACGGGATCGGATCCACCTTCTCTGGCCTCTTTGACCCGCGGGTCTTTGGGCACCTCGCCGTGCGGTGGGCGATCGTAGAAGTTTTTGTAGCGTTCGTCCTCATGATGGTTGTTGCCCATCGTCTGCCTCCCGAGAAGGGTTCGAATACCTCAACCGTGGCACCAGTTCGGGTTCTTGGCAACAGTCACCCGGAGCAGGATTTGAGGCTGTCGAACGAGACGATTCCCCTAGCCACCGGGAATCGTTTGGTTCGGGCATTGAGTAGTAATGATCCGCTTGATGCCCGCATGTTCGGCCTTTGTCATCCACAATCCGTGCTTGGCCTTAACCGCGGTCTGGCGTGCAACGTAGGAGCAACGGAACGACTTGTTCGGCGGGAGCCAACTGGCCGCATCCGAATCGCCCTTAGACGCATTTGATCCACCGTCGACCGCCAAGAGGTTCAGCGGATCGTTGGCAAAGTCCACCCGCTGGTCCTCGGTCATCTTTTGCGCACCCTTTTGCCAAGCATCGGACAGGGCAACCACGTGGTCGATTTGGACCTCGGTGCTGGTCCCCTGGCCGCGCACGAAATCAATCCGCTGACCGGTGAACGGGTCGGAGAGCACACCGCTGGTGACGACGCAGCCGTAAGTTCCAGGCTTCACGGCGATCCCGTCCAAGTCCCGGCGCAACATGTCGTTGCGGGCATCGCACCCGTTGCGGTCCGGATCCTTCCATCCGCTGCCGAACAGGCCTCGCTCGTAGCCAGTTTTTGGTGCCCGCCCCTTGATGGGAATTTCAGCCAACTGGTGCAAGGTTGTTCCCTGCTTCGCATTCGCACCATCACCCGTCCCGGACGGTGTGGCCGAAGCCGTCAACGCGGGTGAAGTACTCTTCGACGGATCGACCGTCGTGGGTGTTTCTTCCGCACCGGTTTTGGGCACCGGTTCGGCAATGGTCGGCGCTGGTTCGGTCGACGGAGCCTCTGACCAAATCACCAGGGGTTCGGCGGTGGGCGCCTCGGACCAGATGACGGGGGCCGCAACGGCGGGCGGCTCCACCCCGGTTCCCGCGCATGACGTCAGTGCTAGGCCCAATGCCAGCACCATGGCCGATAGCGCACCGCGAGTTCCAATCCTGTTGCGGGGAATCTGGGTCTTCCTCGCCCCTGCAGTGGCTGATACCGGTCTATCGCTTTTACTCACAGGCGACACCGTCGCCGTCCCGGTCTAATTTGCGGCTGTAGCCGGGATCGCCACTGTAGATCGGGTCAGCTCCGGCGTTCCTTACCGCTGTGCAGTTCGCGTAATAGGTGTTGCTGTCGGTGAATGTTTGAATCTTGGGCTTTGCCGTTTCCTGTTCTTCGCGGGCCTTTTGGGCGGCGCGTGCCGATGCGGCTTCCTGTTCACGGACCTTGGCCGCCTGCGCATCCGCAGCCTTTCGCTCTGCCTTGGCCTTGGCTGCGGCTTCTGCCTTCGCTTTCGATGCTGCCGCCTCTTCCTTCTTTTTGGCTTCGGCGGCAATTTCCGCCTTCTTGGCGGCGGCGGATTCCTTCGCCTTGACCGCTGCAGCCTCTTCCGATTTCATTTTGGCCTCGGCAGCCTTCTCGGCCTCAACTTCGCGGGCTGCCGCGAGATCTGCTTCGGCGCGATCATGAGTGTCTTGGTCCACCCAGAGAAGGGTGCCCGTTGAATCCTCGTCGCAATAGTTGTTGGCATCAGCCTGCGTCATGACCTGATAATCGAATTCACAGGGCTGGCCCACAAAGCTGGCGAGATCGCTCTGCAGGGTTTCGGCCACGGCAGGTTCCTCAAGCGATGTCTCCGGACTGCCTGTTCCCTCCGTTCCGCTCAGCGCGCCCCCGGCAAAGGTGAGGACCAGCGCTGCTCCTGCGACACCGGCACCGATCTTGCGGTTGGGGATTCTTGCCCATTTGATGCCGTTGGCCAGCAACGCCACGAGGCCAAGAATCAATGCAATGATCCCCACAAGGATCATCAATCCCGGCAGCGCACCGGAGAGGACCAACAAAATGAGGGCCACCGCAGCAATCCCCCACCAAATCCAGCGTTTGCTTACGCGCCTCTTCGGAGGCGCTGAATTACTATCCCAAGTCATGATTTCCCCAAAGCTTCAACTAATCCAACCAATAGAGCAAACCATAGCCACTATTACCGCATTGGTCACTTCTTACCTCACCGCGCCGGGACTTGCGTCGGCCAACTCCGGGTTGACAGCAATGTATGCCATGAGACGTGTGCCGATTGTGACTTCGCTTCGTTAAAACACCGCAGGCGGGAGCGCACAAGGTGTGCGCTCCCGCCTGCGGATGAATTGACTGACGTCCTTAGCGGACCACTCGCTCAAATCCGGCACTGCCGGCGCCCGTCCACCGGTACAACTCCAAGGTGGCGGCTTCCTGCTTATGGCCGCTGGAGTAATCGTCGAAGTCGCGCGCCACGTAGAAGTAGCCATGGCCGACCGGTTCGATGCCGACATCTGCTTTGAACTCCCAACCGAAGATGCCGGTGGCCGGATCCGGGATCCGTGCCTGGAGCAGCGGCATCAGCAGCCCGGATTCGTTTCCGGGCTGCCCCTCCAGGACTCCCTCGGCCGGGGCGGCGGTGCCGTCCACGACGTAGAGGGTGCGGTTGGGGAAGTCCGCCTTGGAACCGCGGTAGACCCCGAGATACCAGTTCTTGGTGTGTGCGTCGTAGGCAAGGTTCTGCACACCGAAATTGGTGTTGCCGGTGTGGATAAAGTATTTCTCATCCACGCTGGCGGGACCGGAGGTGTGCGGGTCCTTCTGGGTCAGGGGACGGGCGAATTTGCCCCAGGTGGACACGTCATATTGGAGGATGACCTGGTGATTGTTGTCGTCCCGATCGAGGTTGCGGTAAATCCCGTAGGCCACCATCAACTGCTGCTTGCCATTGGCGGAGCCGAACGCAGGGCCAAAGGATACGCCGTCGATGCCGCTTGAACCGTAGCGGTGATCGGCAGTGTTGGCGGTGTCGCCATCAAAAACTCCATTGCCGTCCACGTTTGCGGTGAAGTCCTCGGCCACTTCCTCTAGGTGCACGGCCGTGACGATGCCTGAGTCCTCAGCATCCATGCCGACAGCGGCAATCTTCTTCACGTCGAAAATTGCGATATAGAAGGACTTGGCTGCTTTGTATTCAAGTGAACCGTAGACCTGGCCATCGCGTGTGTTGAAGTCTAGGTCCCCGAGGTGTCCGGTGAATCCCTCGACGGTGCCAATGACATGGCCGGACAAATCCGTCTTCACCAGCATGTTGGTGAAGGAGTGGTAGACGAAGCCGCCCTTTTCATCGATAGCGATGCCCTGGATGTGCCCGGCATCCCAGGATCCGGATTCGATGATCTGCGGGTATCCGTCAATAGCTTTCTCGGGTGCCGCGTGCACGGGCAGGCTCTGCTGATCATGGGAGCCGGCGGCAAACGCAGTGCCGGGGATGCCGACGCCGGCGATCAAGCCGATGGCAATAGCCAGGGAGGCAGTGGTGAGCAACGGTTTGTTGGGCATGGTTCGACTGTCCTTAGGTGCGATGGGGCAGACGTGGTTCGGTTTCCCCAACGCCCACAGGTTTCCCACCTTGCAGCATCGAACCCAACGGTTCACCAGCGCGGCATTAATTCTTCACGAACGTCTCACATCGGGCCCAGCGCGGTTGCCCAGCGCAGCACCCGCAGGGCACGCAGCGTGTTCCAGCGGCTCGCTTCACCCTCCGGAGCGTCGACGTCGAGATAGGTGTCTCCGGGCCAAGTGATCCCGGAAACCCAGCGTCCGTCCATGCTTCGTTTGGCAAGCAGCGCCGCAACCGCCGGTTCCAAGCGCGGATCGAATGCGCCTCCGGCGTCCCGGAAGTAGTCGAGAGCGCGCAGCACATCGTAAAACCAGTACGGCGGGAAGGAGAAGTTCAGGTAGCGGCCCTCGGCCACCGCCCCGGTGCTCAGCCGCTTGAAGCACGAGCGCTTGAGCAGGTATTCCTCGCCGCGTTTCCTGGACTCGGCGAGCGCCGCCGGCACGTTTCCCACCGCGCGTTCATGCTCGAGCAATCCCTCAAGCACACAGAGGGTGGTATCGAAGGACGAGACCTTGGAGGAATCGGGGGCTTCACAGTTCCAACCACCGTCCGGCAATTGTTCGCTGAGCAAACGCGCGATGATCCGCTCGCTACCCGCCCCGATCATCCCAAAGTAAGCGCTCTGGGTCAGGACGCCGCCGTTGATGCACGGCTCGACCTCGCCATGAAAGTAGGGAAGGTTGTCCCAGTACTTCCAGATAACCGACTCGTGCACGCTCTGCACCGCGGTGTGCACCGTTGGATCCGCGGGGACGGCACCTAGGCGGCGCAGCAGCGCGAGCGACCAGAGAACCGATTTGCGGCTTTGATTCTCGCCGTATTCATCGTTGTCCCAGTAGCCGCCTGGATCCTGCAGCGCCAGCAGCTGCGCGCCGAAACCTTCGACGGCTACGCGCTCCCGTTCCCGGGTTACCTCGGTTTCCGGTGCATCAAGCAGATCGCGAAGAACCTGCCAGCGGATGGATGGATCGGAGTCAAGTAGCCAAGCGACGATGTCCATTTCCCCATTGTTGCCTGCCGGGCGTCCAAGAACCAGTGTCAGGAGAAAATATTCCTTGCTGGTGAACCTGTCCTATGTCGAGGCGCCAAACCGCCGCAACCGCCAGCGGGACGTCATAGGGGCGGGCCATGTCGGCCCCGCCCCTATCTCTTGACGTTCCTTGTCACAGCGAGATTTAGCGGTCTGAGGTCTCGGCGAGGATCGCATCGATCTGCCCGGCTGCCTCGCGCATGCCCTCCGCCATGCCCATCTTGATCATTTCTTCAAGCTGTTCGGCACTTTCGAACGAGGACACCGTACTCATGCGGGTCGTCCCGTCCTGCTCTTCAAGACTCACCACGCATTGCGTGATGCCCAGGAATCCACTCGGCTCCCCGTCATCCCCGGCAAATCCGTCCTGGAACTCGAAGCCGTTGGGCGGATCCACGGAGACGATCTTCCACCAGCCGCGGGCCTTCTCACCGTCTGGTCCGCTCATGTAATACCTACACTCCCCGCCCTCGACAAGTTCGTGGCGGACAAAGGTGGCGGGCCAAGTCGGTGGACCCCACCACCGCTCGAGCTGGCGCGGGTCTTCCCAGATCTGCCAGATACGCTCCTTCTTCGCCGCGAATTCGGCAACAAGGGTGAGGGTGAGGTTTTCTGGGTCGGTTTGAACGCTGATGACGCTCATGGTTTTACTCCTTTGAGTTCTTCGGAGAGAAGATCTCCGATCCTGCCGACACGTTGGCGCCAAATGCCCTCATAGGCTTCCAGCAGCCGGGTGGCACGGCGCAGGGATTCGGGGTTCCCGTGCACGATTTGCTCCCTTCCGCGTCGCTCCTTGGTGATCAGCGTTGCCCTTTCGAGCACCGCCACGTGCTTTTGCACGGCTGCGAAGCTCATGTCATAGCGCTTCGCCAACTCAGAGACCGATTGCTCCCGGCGCATCGCCTGCTTGATGATGTCGCGCCGGGTCGCATCCGCCATGGCCTGGAAGATGCGGTCGATCTCGGTTTCGCTCAATTCATATACAACCATTTGGTTGTAGGTTACTGCTGCGGTGAACCGGATGCAATAGTTTTTAGGGGAGTTTCTGTCATTCGCCTGTTTGATCCGCGGACGTGGTCCGCCACCGGCAATTGGCATTGCCATGCTTAAGGCACTCCAGCAGACCTTCGTCACCGCGTTTTCCACGACCTGCACCATGGGATCTATGGCGACCTTTGTCGTCACGGTCTCGGACATGAACCTGCTCAATATCCACGCTGCGTGGGGGGGTCTGATCGGTTACATCGTCTCCCGCCTGCTCGAACGAGGAAACTACGCCACTACGGCGTAACCCGAGGGGTTAGTTGCAGTTCCCAGGCGTGGACGTTGAAGCATCTTCACTGCATGGCAATACAGCGGTGCTGAGCACTAGGCCTTGGCGATGGCTTCCTTCAGTGCCGTCAGGATCAGTGCCACCGAGGTCGGGTTGGCATTGGGGCCCATCAGTCCGATGCGCCAGACGGTGCTCGCATACTTGCCCACGCCGCCACCGATCTCGATGTTGAAGCGTTCAAGCAGGTAGCCGCGCACCCTGGCTGAATCGACTCCCTCGGGAACATACACGGTAGTCAACTGCGCAAGCCGGTGACCCTCGGCGGCAAAGAGCCGCAGTCCCATCTCTTCAAGTCCATCCTGCAGCGCCTTGCCGGCTGCCTGATGCCGGAGGGTGACGGCGTCCAGGCCTTCGGCCAAGATCCGGTCGATGCCGGCCTCTAGTGAGGCCACCATCCCAACCGGTGCAGTGTGGTGGTAGGTGCGCCCACCTCCGGCTCCCCCGGTGGTGTACCCACCAAGCAGGCCAAGATCGAGGTACCAAGATTGTGGCTTTTCGATGCGGCGATCGAAGGCGCGATCCGAGATCGTGAACGGGGCAAGACCCGGGGCCACACCGATGCACTTCTGCGTTCCGGCGTACCCCACATCGATCCCCCACTCGTCGGCCAGAACGGGCATGCCACCGATCGAGGTGACGGCGTCGACGATGAGTAGCGCATCTCCCTTGATGGCTCCGAGAGCAGCGATGTCAGAAACGACGCCGGTACTGGTTTCTGCATGCACGGCGGCAATCACCGTCGGGTTCGGGTGCGCGTCTGCCACGCGCTGAGCGTCAACGGGTGTGCCGTATTCGTGGTCCACCCGTACCACCTCGGCACCGGCGCGCGAGGCAACGTCGCACATACGCTCGCCAAAAAGACCATTGACGGCGATCACCGCGACATCCCCGGCCTTCACGGTATTAACGAAGGCCGCTTCCATGCCCGCCGAACCGGTAGCGCTGAGCGGCAAGGTACGTGAGTTCTTTGTTCCCCAGAGGGTGCGCAACCCGTCGGCCGTTCGATCCATGCGGGCGATAAATAGCGGATCAAGGTGCCCCAGAAGTGGCAGACCCAGTGCCGCGGTAGCCTCCGGGTAAGGGTTGCATGGTCCGGGGCCGAAGAGGTGCCGTGCCGTTACGATCTGGGTCAAGGTGATCTCACATTTCTCGGTACAAAGTTCTGGATGATGGGGAGCCAGCTATTCCGCCCGTGCTGGTCTCGGGATAAGTAGGGCCAAACGTTCCAAAGAACCTTGGGCCCGATGCGTCAAGACCACTCGGGGTCTTGGGTGACCTGCTGTTCCGTTGAAGATCCGAGATCTCCGGAACGCGAGATCAGGCTGCTTTAAGTACCCAGTCCGCCGAATCGTCGCCCAATGCCATCAGACGACGTGCTTCCTTCAGCGCCTCGGAGGAGTCTTTCTTGTCCAGCTGAGCCAGCAGGAGCAAGTTCGCGATCCGCTGCTCCCGGCGGCTTCGAGCCGTCTCACGCGCCATCTCAATCATGGCCAAAACTCGGGCATGCGCGCGGCGCCCACGAGCCTCCGGGCTCGAGTCGTCGGTGTCAGTTTTACTCAGCACATCGAGTGCTTCGGCGATTACGTCGTTCATATCCTGCCTTCCGTTTGGTCTTCAGCTTCACACCCTCGTGATGCGTATCACCATGTCACTCATGTAGCCAGCTTAGCCGCGACGGGTCATCGAAGCAGAATCGTCGCCAGCCGCACACGGAATCCTAAGGCCGCTCAGTCGCGCGTAACACTCGATTAGGCAGAGTCACCAATCCCCCGCACGCCCACCAGTGCCGGGCGTGCCGAAAGTGCTTGCGAGTGTGAGGAATGGGCGAGGATTGAGAAATTCATCCCGTGAACTCGACGCACCATCTGGCCACCTGGAGCACAATGCGTTCATCGCCAATTCACATCCACTTCCGCGAGGCTTGGTCAACGCATGGAATATTGAGAAATGTTGCATCGCCGAAAATAATGGTTGACACGTCAATCAACCTGTGACATATTTATATTCATAAGCATGCAAACCGGTTGAACACACCGGCTTCCCTCACTAAGGAGTTTCCCCATGAGCATTGAAATCACCCCCGGCACCTGGACCCTCGACACCTCGCACAGCGAAGTTGGCTTCACCGTTCGCCACGCAGGAATCTCCAAGGTCCGCGGCGCTTTCACCGCAGTTGAAGGAACGCTGACCGTAGGCGAATCGATCGAAGGCTCCAAGGTCGAAGCAACCGTCAAGACCGAATCCTTCGACTCCAACGACGACAACCGCGACGCCCACGTCAAGGGTGCCGACTTCTTCAACGTCGAGCAGTACCCGGAAATGACCTTCGTATCCACCGGTGTTGCCGGCTCCCCCGAAGATTTCAAGCTCGAAGGCAACCTGACCATCAAGGAAACCACCAAGCCTGTCATCTTCAAGGTTGAGTTCGGCGGCGTAGCCGTTGATCCGTTCGGCGCAACCCGCGCAGGATTCTCCGCCACCACGCAGATTTCCCGCAAGGAATTCGGCATCACTTGGAACGCTGCCCTCGAAGCCGGCGGCGTCCTGGTTGGCGACAAGGTCACCATCAACATCGATTCGGCCTTCGTGCTCGCAGCACAGAGCTAAGCTCCTCCGAATTTTACTGAAGCATCGTCCACCTGTGGTGGGCGATGCTTCAGTCGTTAAACGCATCACCAAGTCTCCGCCACAGCTTCGACATTTCACGCCATCCGGTGCCCCAGCTTCCTGCCACCGGCTCACCAAAACTCCAGCGGAGAACACCTCAGCCCCGTGCAGACGTTCGGTAAACGCTAGGAGACTCAGTGCTTCGGGGTCGACTCCTTCCCCAGCAAGGCATCTGGATCTGCGCTCGACCGATGCTGGTCGACCACTGCTCTCAGTGGTTGACGCCCCCCGACACCGAACCGATGCGGCATAAAAATTCTGGGCACAAACTAGCAGTCGAGCCGACCATTATTCATGGTCAACCCGACTGCTACAGTATGAAAATTACCGCTCCGAGCGAGAAGGCGCGAGGGCTACTTATGTGCCAGGAGACGCTCAACCCGGGGCTTGACCTCGGTCGCTAGCAGGCTAATGGATTCCAGCAGGTGTTCCTGAGGGATCCCACCGATATCCGTCTGCAAGAAGTGGCGCATGTGTCCCATGTACCCATGAAGATGGACAATGCGCTCGGCGACTTCATCGGGTGAGCCCACATAATATGCCCCGGGTGCCTGCGCTTGCGCGTCGTAGGCCCGCTTATCCGGTGCCGGCCACCCGCGCAACTTACCCATCTCTACATTCAGGTTGTGCCATCCCGGGTAGAAGCGCTCGAGTGCTTCTTTTTTGGTCGGAGCAACAAGTCCGAGTGCTGCGACCGACACCTTCAGCGTTTCGGGAGCATGGCCCGCGGCAGCTCCAGCGCGTCGATACAGCTCGGCCAGCGGAGCAAAACGGTGGGGTTCTCCCCCGATAATTCCGTAAGACACCGGCAATCCCAGTTTTCCCGCACGCGCCGAGGAACTGGCATTGCCGCCGGTGGCAATCCACAGTGGCAACTTTCCGGCAACAGGGCGCGGGACCACGGCGAGGGCGTCAATGTTGGGGCGTTTGGTGCCGGACCAGGAAACCGTCTCGCTGCCCGCGTTGTTAATAGACATCAGCAGGTCGAGCTTTTCCGTATACAGATCGTCGTACTCGCCCAGATCGTAGCCAAAGAGTGGGAACGTCTCGACGGAGGATCCACGCCCGGCAGTGATCTCGATGCGCCCGCCGCCGGAAATTGCGTCAGCCGTGGCAAACTGCTGAAAAATGCGGACCGGGTCATCGGTGCTGATGATGCTCGCGGCACTACCCAAAACGATGTTGTTGGTGGCAGCTGACGCAGCGGCAATTAATGCTCCGGGAGATGACGCGGGCATCGTTGCCGTGTGGTGCTCCCCGACCCCGAAGTAATCCAGTCCAACCGCGTCCGCATGGACGATGGCAGCAAAGAGATTTTGAATTGCTTCGGTGGTGGATCGAAGGGATCCATCCGCGTTGCGTTGGGTGTCGCCAAAACTGTAGGCACCGATTTCCATGGGGGCAGTCCTTTGTTTACGTCAGAGTGGGTGGAGGAAGGTGGTTAGACCGCGACAAGACCAGTCTTGAGCACCCGGGAAAACTCGGCACTGGTGAAGCTACCGTTGAAGATCTGGGTACCAGGTTCGAAGAATTTTCCGCTGGCGAGATCACCCGTATCGATGGAATCAAAGCCCACTGCGTCTAGGAACCGAGCAACGCGCTCCTTGGTGCCGACGTCATCCCCGGCGACGCCCAAGGCGCGACGGCCGGGTGATCCGGAAACAGCTGCGTCGGGTTCCATCTCGTGGTAACCGATGTGGTTGAAGGACTTTACGACGTGCGATCCGGACAGATAAGCGGCCACGACCTCGCTAGAGGACAGCTCGGTGTTTTCGAAGTCGGCGATATCGCCGTCCGTCGCCGCCCAGTAGTTCATGGCGTCAATGACCGTTCGCCCGCTGAGGGCCTCGGCGCTCAGTGACTTGTACTTATGCAGCGGGATCGCCACAACGACCAAATCCGCAGTGGCCGCTTCGAGTGCTTCAACGGCGATCGCACCAGGGGTGACGATCTCGATGATCAACTCATTTTCGGCTGCGGCCTTCGATGTGGCGACCTTGACCTGATAACCGGCGGCGACCGCCAGTCGGGCAATGGCAGTACCCACGCGGCCAGCACCCAAGATGCCAATGGTCTGCTGGGACTCACCCTGCGCCAAATCGCGGTTATCCATGTTCACTGCCTTCCAAAAATTTATGTTGTATTACAGACTATATTCTCAACAGATCATCTGTGCAACTCCATAACATCGGGTAAGATGTAGCCATGGCCCCATCGGAACTTGCAGCTGTCACATTCGAGAAACCCCTACCGGGATTCATCCCGGGCGACCTTGCCTGGCACTTGGGTATGATCCTGCGTGGGCATCAAACCCTCTTTGCCGATGCTGTGGCGGAAATGCCGTGCTCGGTGCGTGGCTACCAGATGCTCTCCACCGTGGTGCATCACGATCCAGCCAACCAGCAGGCCCTCGGAGCTCATCTGGGTATTGACCGCACGGTGCTGACCTATCTACTGGACGATCTGGTCACCGCCGGACTTGTCGAGCGCATTCCCGCACCTACAGATCGCAGGGCCCGGAAAATTGTTGCCACGGCACAGGGCCTAGATCTGCTCAAAAAGATGGAAGCTCGCGTGGCCGCCGCAGAGCAGACGCTACTGACCGGGCTCGACGCGAGAGAAAGCGCTCAGCTTGCGGGGCTCGTTTCCAAACTCTCCATGGCCGTCCATGGTGCACAGCCAGGAGCCAACCCCTGCGAAGCAATGGACCACCTCGGCTAAGTGCCGATGGCAGCGCCCGCGCATCGTTACCCATCATGCGGCATGGTTCGCATCACGAATAGGTCCCCGACAACCGCAAACGCCATAGACTCGGTACATGGACACCGGCGACATCACATTCCACACCCGTAAATGGGTCAGGCCCGAAGACCTCAATGCCAACGGCACTCTCTTCGGAGGAAGTCTGCTGCGCTGGATCGATGAGGAAGCGGCAATCTATGCCATCGTCCAACTGGGCAACGGATTCGCCGTTACCAAATACATGTCCGAAATCAACTTCGTCTCGTCGGCCCGACAGGGCGACCTCATTGAAATGGGTCTGACGGCAACCCACTTCGGCCGCACCTCACTGACCATGCGCGCCGAAGTTCGCAACATGTTCACCCGTCAGTCGATCCTGACCATCGAGAAAATCGTCTTTGTGAACATCGGATCCGACGGAAGTCCGGCGGCTCACGGCTATTCGGAAATTACCTACGATCGCGACCGCATTCCCGGCGAACACCTCAAGATCGTTCCACCAGAAGACTGCTAATAGCCGACTGCGGCCGACCGATAGCATCGGTCAGCCGCAGTCGAAACACCTTGGATTCAGTTCATCAGTCTCGGACTCTAGTTATCCCCGAGGACCCGTTGATTTAGCTCAGGGTCTGCCGGAACGATGCCCCGTACGACGTTGATGCCAGCAGATCTGACTTATCGCTGCGGAGCCTGGACCGCAGCGTCCCAGATTTCGGTTCCGAATCGTAGAGCCCGCGAGAGGTCAGCTCCGGAACCACGAATTCAGCAAAATCGTTGAGCGTTCCCGGACTTACCAAGGGATTGATCATGTAACCGTCAAGACCAGAGGTTGCCGCATGCGCTTGAATCTGGTCTGCAACATCGGCCGGTGTCCCGATGAATAACAGGTCGGTGCCTCGGGTGACGTTCTCGAACTTCCGGCGAACGTCGCCGGCGGTAAGCGGCTTGTCCGCCGGAGCACCCTTAACTACGTAAGACGTCAGACCGTTGCTCTCGGTGGTGAGCGGTTCGTTGTCTGCATACTTGCTCAGGTCGATCCCTGTGTCCCCGGCATAACTCACCAGCTGTGCTTCCAGGTGGTAATTGCTTTGCAGGTCGTCGTACTTCTTTTGCGCCTCGATAGCGGTGGGTGCGGTGATAATTCTGGCCAAGGCCATTGAGCGAATCTCGCCCGCGGGCCGTCCGCGTTCGGCCGCACGCCGATGAATGTCTGCCAAACCGGTGGCAATTTCGTTCGGGTCTTTCTTGGGCAAGAGCACCATTTCGGCGTGCTTAGCCGCAAACTCACGACCACGTGGCGACCAACCTGCTTGGTAGAGGGTGGGTGTGCGCTGCGAGGACGGGGAGGTGAGTGATGGCCCGTCAACACGGAAATGTGAGCCAACGTGGTTGATGGGCTGGACCGAACCGGGACGTGCGTATACCCGTTCTGCCTTATTTGCCACAACAGCATCTGCCGCCCAACTGCCTTCAAGAAGCTTGTAGATGACGTCCATAAATTCGTCGGCCCGCTCATACCTGTCTGCGTGTTTAAGCATCTCGTCCATGCCGAAGTTGCGCGCTGCGCTGGAGAGATAGGAGGTCACAATGTTCCAGCCGATACGGCCGTTGCTGATGTGGTCCAAGGTGCCAAATCGGCGGGCGAGAGCGAACGGGTGTTCGTAGGTCGTTGATGCGGTAATCACGAACGAAAGACGTTCGGTCAGTGCGGCCAAGGCAGGTACATAAACGAAGGGGTCATTCGCCGGAGCTTCCACTGCCCAGCTGAGCGCGGCATCGGCTGACCCGCCATAAACGTCATAGAGGCCCAGCACGTCGGCGAAGAAGAGCGCGTCAAGGTTTGCCTCTTCGGCGGTGATGGCAACGTTTTTCCATCGATCCAGGGAATTGACCTGAAGACGGTCATCCAGCGGGTGAGTCCAAAGGCTCGGTGCGCCGCCGCAACCAACGCTGGCCTGCTCGTAAAGGGAAAAGAGAAGTGGATAAGGGGATGAATTGCTCATCGAATCGTGACGCTTTCGTTCAGGCTGGCCGCGGAACGGCGACCATGGCGGAGATAAAAGAAGAGGTAGCAAGCGGCCACAAACGGGACGCCGAAGTAGAGCGCGGCTACCTGATTTGGGTCAAAGGCAAGCCCGACAACCGAAATGAAACACAGGGTGAAGGCAAGAATCGGCACCACCGGGTAGAGCGGTGACTTGTAGACTAAGGCGGCGACGTCTCCGCCTGCGCGGACGAAGTTTCTGCGGTGGAAGAAGTGCGAAGCGGAAATAGACATCCACACACCCACCACGGCGAAACCGGCAATCGATACCAAGACCAGATATACAGATTCGGCCGCCATGACGCTGGAAAGAAGTGAAGCCAGCCCACCGAGCATGCTGATGCTCAGCGCTATCAACGGAACGCCACGACGGGTGAGCTTTCGGAACATTTTCGGCGCGTGACCTTCATCGGCCAAGGAGAACAGCATACGTGCGCAGGAATAGAGTCCACTGTTGCCCGCGGACAACAACGCGGTGATGATGACGAAGTTCATGATGTCCGCCGCGTAGGGAACTCCCAAGCTGCCGAACACCGTTACGAACGGGCTTTCATCCAGTCCCACATTTTCATAGGGCACGGTGGCGGCGATAACCGTAATGGCGCCAACGAAGAAGATCAGCAATCTAAAGACCGTGGCCCGCAAGGCCTTAGGAATGGAGCGCGCCGGATCCTTCGTTTCGCCTGCGGCAACACCAATCAGTTCCGAGCCAGAGAACGCGTAAAACACGGCAAGAGTGGTAACCAAGACGCCTGAGAATCCTTGCGGGAACAGGCCCTCACTCGTGACAAAGTTGTTCAGCAGCTGCGGCGTTCCACCGTCGGTTGCCAAGGGTTGGAATCCCACCAAAGCGGCGCCACCGAAGATGATCAAAGCGATGATCGTTGCCACCTTAACCAGGGACAACCAGAATTCTGCCTCTCCAAAGAGGCGTGCGGAGAAAGCGTTAAGCCCGAATACCAGAGCGGCAAACACCAGGCACCACACCCAAACCGCCACGTCCGGGAACCAGCGCTGCATCAGCAGACCGCTGGCCGTGAACTCCGAGCCCAGCGCAACGGCCCAGCATAGCCAGTAGAGCCACGCGGTCGTGAATCCGGTTGCCGGTCCAATGGACCTGGCTGCGTAAATGTGGAAAGCTCCGGCCACCGGGTAGGCAATGGCCAGCTCGCCGAGGCACGACATCACCAAATAAACCACAAACGCGCCGACGAGGTACGCCAACACGGCACCTAACGGACCGGCCTGTGCGATGGTGTAACCCGAACTGAGAAATAGCCCCGATCCAATGACACCGCCCATCGCGATCATGATGAGGTGACGAGGACCCATGGTGCGCTGCAGTCCGGACGAAGATTCTGAATCCGAAGCCTGCGATCTTTGAGCAGCTGGACCAAAGCCGGAAACCTCTCTTCGCCTAGAGGTCGTGGTCGCTGATTCGTGCTGCATAACTGGTGCTCCGAGCGCGTGGGTAATAATTGCGCGTTCAACGCTAGGTGGCGTGGGCAATACGCTCCGGATGCATGTCGTCACGTTTCTTTATATGAACCTTATGTTTCCTGTTGAACACCTTCCGTGACGCGACGGAAACGTCATCTTTGGTTTGGTTAACAACACTTCGTCAAAATCGTGAGATATTGCGTCCCGGCAGGTGGAGGGCAGAACGCAACTCCGAATCAGTGCCCCGGCAGCGATTTCGGACGCCATACAGCAGAAGGCTGAACATTGCAGCAGGCGAGCGACCGGCGATCGTGTCCCCCGGTTGCCACCTAGTCCTGCGTTGCTGGACCAAACGAGGCCAGGGCAATCCATACCGAAGCCGACATCAACGCGATCAGCAGTTCCGCCGTGCCGAGAACTCCGGATCGGAATCTTATTAAACTTCAGCGAGGAGCATCAATCGAACTTTCTCATTTATCGAAATTTTGCGAAGACAGGAATGATATTTTCCACTAGGATTCATTTACAAATTCGTCCCTGTGAAGGAAAAGATGATTAAATCTACGGCCGCTGGATTGTTACTTCTCACGGGGCTACTGACCTTGAGTGGTTGCTCTCTGATTCCCCCTAAGGAAGCACCTCGAGGCGATGACGGAACGATTAGTGAGGAAGCAAACGCTGACGCGTTCTCCATCCGCCTTGGCGATTGCATCAATGATCCCGGCGAAGGCGATCTGGACCGGGTCCCAGTGGTCCCTTGCGAAAAACCACACGAATTTGAGGTCTTTCACGAGTTCACCATCGATCAAGAAAAGTTCCCGGAGACCGTCGAAGCCATGGATGAGCTAACGGAGTCAGGTTGCATGAACGCCTTCACAACCTTCGTAGGCGTTCCTTACTAGGAATCCGCGCTTGATTTCACGGTCATGCAGCCCACCGTCGAGAGCTGGGCGGACGGCGACAAGATCGTTCAGTGCCTGATTGGCGACCCTTCGGGCGTGAAGACCTCCGGTTCACTACAAGGCATCCACGCCTAGTCCGGGTTAAGCGCATTTGGTCTCAGCTCGGAAGACTCCGGCGCCCCATTGGATTCCGGTGCGCATCACCCACAGTTCGCAAGGTTTGATGGTACCCAGCCGCACCTTGTGACATGGCGGAACGTAGCTGTCATCGCTTGGATTCTCAGCTTCTCGAGGCCAGAATGCCTCGTTGGCCCTGAACACGTTCATCATGACTTCGCAATCACAGTGCCCGCCGAGCGCGGGGAATTTTCGCTCCAAAGCGGTGGCCCTAGGCGCCCGCAGATCCCTGTACGTGGTGCACCACTTCAGGCCAGTGCACCCGTGGCTGAGCATGCGGTTCAGGTAACACGCCAAACACTCGTAACGCTGTGGAATCAGCATTTTTACGACCTTGAGTGCGTCCTCAAGTTCGTCGACCGTGTATTGCTCCATGATGAAGGCTCCTTGAATCGGTGGAGTCTTCATCATGGAACCGATGCGCTACGGCTAGCAGCTGCGCTGCTCCCTACGGTGCATAGCCGCAGCGTCGACGCAGCAGTGGTGCGGGGAAGCGCTGATTAGTCGTCTTTTTCGATGTTGGCCTGGAATCGCACGATGCGCTCGATGGCCTCGGTGACGGCGTCGTAGCCGGCAGCAAAGCTCAACCGCACATGCCGGGCCCCATGCACTGGATCAAAATCGGTGCCCGGGACGATCGCCACCCCGGCATTTTCCAATAATGCGGCACAATACTGAGTTGAGTTTTCATAGGTGCCAAGTGCCTCACCCAGATCCGCGTAGACATAGAAGGCCCCGTCAGCCGGCGCATGCTCACCCCACCCCAGCCGCTGAATCGAACCAAGCACAGCGGCCCGGGTCCGCGCGAATTCGGCAACCCTTTCTTCGGCCTCGGCGTAGGAGACTTCGCTGAAGGCGGCCAGCGCAGCGTATTGCGCGGGGGCCGGAGGACAGAGTGCCACGTTGCCCGCTAACGCGTCAACGGTGGGCAACATATCGTCCGGGACCAGCGACCAACCCAACCGCCAGCCGGTCATGCCCCAGTATTTGGAGAAGCTCGATATCACGATGGCGTTGGTGTCCAGCTCCCAGGCGCAGACCGAGCGTCTGGCTTCGATCCCGGGCTGCGGGTAATCGATGCCGTGGTAAATTTCATCGCTGATCAGTCGCACACCTCTGGCCCTGCACCACGCTGTGAGCTCTGCCAGTTCGGCGCCGGTGACCATCGTTCCGGTCGGATTTGCTGGGGAGGCAAGCATCAGTCCGTCCAGCTCCCCATGTTCTTGCCAGGCCGCTTCCAACAACGCAACAGTGGGCTGGTATCGCGAGAGCGGCCCGGCGTCCAGTTCAATGACCTCAATGCCCAGCGTGCGCAGAATATTGGCATAGGCGGGGTACCCGGGACGAGCCAACGCCACTTTGTCACCTGCGTTGAAAGCCGTGAGGAACGTGAGCATGAAGGCACCAGAGCTGCCCGTTGTCACGGCGACGTTGCGAGCCGGAACATCAATGTCGTACCAATGTTTGTAGTGCCCGGCAATTGCCGCACGCAGTTCGAGGATTCCCAGAGCGGGCGTGTAGGTCATGGGTGAGCCCGAGCCGTGAATTTCGGCCGCGCGTTGAGAAACTGCGGCGGGCGCTCCAGCATTTGGTTCACCTGCACACAGGGAAATGACGTCTCTGCCCTGGGCGCGCAGCTGGGCCACCCTGTCCAGAATATTCATGACCTCAAAGGCCGGAACCTTGGCCCGGTCTGCGACCTTCAAACTACGCTGCATTGTTCCTCCGAATCACTAGCTTCTTGATCAAGCGTGTCACAGGCGTCGAAATTAACAAGATAGTGAAAAGCAAAGGATCCGACGTTGTCCCGATTCTCGGTCCGAAGAGTACACACCCGGTAACCAGGAATTCTTCCCGTTAATATCAAGGGACTGATGGTCGCATGGATCGTGTACGGCGAGTGCGGACGCCATTGCATTGATTCGCACACGATACGCGTCAAGCTTTAGCGTCCATTCGAATAGAACACATTGGACTCGTAGTCGGCTAGTCGGCGCGTGGGCCATGGACATCACGAGCCACGGCCATTAATGACCAAACTTGAGGCAACATCCAACTCACTGGAGCCCTTCAACCAGCTCGGTCAATCCGAAGGGCGGTCGCTTCGCACGTGTCCCTCGAGCGTTAGCAGTCAGTCCACATCCTGAACCAATCCAATGCTTCGGAGCGGTCCCCCGAGCCTTCGCCGAATGTTGGCGGCCAAAGTAGTGCATCAAAAATATCGGAGCCCGAGAACGGTTCAGAAAACGCCACATCACTCAACGTCACCCAAGGAGGGTCAAGCGGCAATTTGTTCTTGGTTTTTCTGAGGGAGTAAAGGCGCAGGGGTCCAATATTCGTGGAAACCGCGGGTTGTCATATCCGTGTAGACGTTATCGATCAGATATTGGCTGCCACAGTTGGAGGGGTTGATGCCGTGGGCATGGCGGGCAGTGATGTCGGCAGCAGTTTGGGCGATGTGGATGCTATGGGCTGACCCGATCCAGATGCTGCCGTGGTAGACGAGCCAAGAGGGGCTAGCGTAGGGGTTTTTGCGGACGATGGTGTGGATTGGGGTTTGCATGGTGTGTTCCTGCCGGAGGTGGAGGATGGGTGCGGATGGTTTGTACCTTGCTCGTCAAGATGTCGCCTTTCTGATGGTTATTCGTAGCCATGGGTTTCTCGGTTGCCACTGAAACCCACTGATTTCATCGACTTTTCTTTGGAGTCAATTTGTGCCGGTATGGTCGGCAAGTGCAATCGCGGGTTGGTGGTGGTTTCCTCTACCTTGAAGTTCGCTGCGGCGATGGGACGATTCGCATGGTCGCCGATGGGGAAACTGGTGTCACCTTCAAGGCGAGTGCGTTTACTTGCTCAACAAAACCTTTTAACGCCCGAGGGCCCCGCCGGCACAATTGCCGGCGGGGCCCCAGGAGTCTTCTTGGTGCCTTAAGTTATGCGGTGGCGCTGGCGGCGATGTCCTTTTTGATGGCGTCCATGTCCAGACCCTGAACCTGTCCGATCAGGTCCTCCAACGCTTCAGCAGGCAGCGCGCCGGGCTGCGAGAAAAC
Organism: Paeniglutamicibacter terrestris; assembly: GCF_012271785.1. Classification (GTDB taxonomy): domain Bacteria; phylum Actinomycetota; class Actinomycetes; order Actinomycetales; family Micrococcaceae; genus Paeniglutamicibacter; species Paeniglutamicibacter terrestris. The sequence goes on from NZ_JAAWVT010000001.1 coordinate 734,168, forward strand.
GAGGATCCCGTCGCGGAATGCCATCAGGGTGGGAATCGAGGTGATGTTGGCTGCTGCAGCTAGCCCTTGCTCGGCTTCGGTGTCGATCTTGCCGAAGGTAATGTCAGGGTACTTTTCGCTTGCTGCTTCAAAAACGGGTGCGAAATTGCGGCAGGGGCCGCACCACGCAGCCCAAAAATCCACGAAGACGGTACCCGGAGAGGTGATGGTCGGTTCAAAGTTCTTTGCTGTCAGTTCCATGGAAGCCATAGATGTTCTGTCCCTTCGAGAGAGGTGTCCGCGGACTCCGTATCGAATCCTCAAATGGCATAACGATACCCGCGGGGGTAAAATTCCGATCAGTATCTTTATACCTTTGAGGGAGTCACCACATGTGTAAAAAAGTCACCTGCGACAGCTGTGCCAAGCCAACTTGGGCAGGCTGCGGCGAGCACATTGAAGATGCTCTTGGTGATGTTGCCATTGCGGATCGCTGTTCCTGCAACTAGTCAACATTTCTCCTCGAGTGGGGCCCGGCTTTTGCCGGGCCCCACTCGCGTTCTCACGAGGTTGTTGTCAGCGGCGTGACGATTCGGCTGATGTCCTCGAGACTTCCACTGATGCTGGACACAAAATTCAGGTTCCATCGTTAGGTCCCACCTCGATTAAAGTCACAACCTTGTCACGTTTCACCAAGATTCATGGGGGTCAAGACCGGTCTCGTTCGCAGAATATTCCGCCAAGCGTACGGTTTCTAGTCGCAAATGACCAAGGGCAACAATTTAGCGAAAAAGTAATCGATAATGCTAAATTTTCCGAATCTTCTACAGGAAGGGCTGATTCCCAACGAATAGGTTTTACGAATAGGGATGCCTACGGGGGGGGTAATGCCGGAGCGGAACGGACCGATGCAGCTTTTTCTGGGTCCGCTAGCGCAAGCGCGTCCGCAACCACTTTGACGGCAGTTCCGCTCACGGGGGTCACCTGCACAAATAACGCGACAAACGCCCAGACGATCCGTTTTGATTGGGCCGCGGCAAACCCTGCCCCCACTAGTTACAAGGTAACGGGTCAACTCAACGGATCAGCCACAGCACCAAAGACAGATACATTGCCGGCCGGAACCCTCAGCTACAGAACCTCGATCTCGGCCGATACGGGCCTGCTGGGTTCGTTGCTGAATCTCTTGATTGGGTTCGACAACAGGTTCACCGTGAAAATTTCGGCGGTTTACGGCTCATGGGAGTCGGCCCCAGTTATCTACGATTCGGTCCACGGAACAGCAGGGCTCTTGGGAATTAACAAGAAGCTCACCTGCTCTTAGTGAGTGTCTAGCCGCTTGAGGTAGTACCTCATGGGAAGGTGTCGAATCGCGCGCGGTAGTACGCGCACGGCGCCACCGGCGCAGCGCAGCACCCATTCCAGCCGGCGTTGCTGACGGTCACTGAAATTGAACCCATACATGGTGCGAACTTCTTGCGGCAATAGACCGATGCTGACGAATCTGGCCAGCGGCATCACCGCACGGATCCAGAGCGGTGCCTGCTTGGCAGCCAGCAGATCATGAGCGACCTGACGCACACGAGCATCAACTTCCAGCTTCGCGCTGGCCTCAGACCAATAGATGGCGAAGTCGGAGCGGGTGGCCGGCCACAGGTGCGCTGGCATCCCCAGCTCGGTGCCAAGGCGCGCATAGTCTCGATATAGTTCCTCGGCCGTGTCATCATCAAGCGCGGGGAATACCGCCCGCTGGATGGTCATGGCCGAGTCGTACAGGGTGGCGGCCACCCATAACTGCAGCTTCGGATCACGCGCCGAGTAGGCCGGGTGCGATCCGTCCTTGGCGGCCGGCGCCTTAACCGGCGCGTGGGCCGCGTGCACGATCGCGCGAATCTTGGCACGCTGTTCGTCGGTGCCGTTACTCAAGGCATAAATGTAGGTCAGGGTGCCGTTCAGTCGGCCCAACGGGTTGCTGGCAAAGTTTGAATGCTGCGCCACCCCATGGCCAACTCCGGGCATCGCCAGCTGCAACAGGATAGCGCGTCCACCGCCCAACAGATACACACTCTCCGGGGCGTAGTGGGCAAGAATTCCCTGCTCGCTGGGCTGTTTCATGACTCTATTCTCCCAGCTCGGTCTGCGAATTAGCTCCGAGCCCCAGACTCACTGCGCCCCACGCGCCGCGGTGGGCCAGCACTTTGAAGGCAGCCCACCACCGGTGGTTTTAGTGCTTTTTACGCAGCTTGCCAATTCCCATGACAATGCCGGTGATCCCTGAACCGATGATGAGACCGGCCACGCAGGACAACGCGGTATTGACGCACCAGCCGAGGAATGCGCCGAAGGACCCGGTCGCGTGAACAACCATTTCTTCGAGGTGGTGAACGAAGCCGTATGGAGCATGCCAGCCGAGTTCATCCAGGCCAACCAGCAGCAGGTGTCCACCGACCCACAGCATGGCGATGACGCCAACCTTGCTCAGGAACGACATCACCAGCGGCATTCCCTTGACCAGTCCGCGACCGAAGGCTTGGGAAAACTTTGACTTGCGTTGTGCCAAGTGCAGCCCGATGTCATCCATTTTCACGATCAGGCCCACCGCACCGTAGACAGCGATCGTCATACCGATCGCCACGGCGATAAGGATCAAGGTCCGGTTGATAAAGCTCTCGTGGGCAACCTCATTCAGCGAGATCACCATGATTTCGGCAGAAAGCACCAGGTCGGTGCGCACCGCGGCCCTGATGATGGATTTCTCATCTCGAACTTCGGTTGCCTCCCCACCGTGATGCCCGATGAGTCCCACTGCTTCGAGGATCTTCTCGGCGCCCTCGAAGACTAGGTAGCATCCGCCGAGCATCAAAATCGGAGTCAGTGCCCAGGGGGCAAACTGCGACAGGACCAGGGCCAGGGGCAGAATGAAGAGCAGTTTGTTGCGGATGGAACCCACCGCAATCTTCCACACCACCTTGAGCTCGCGCTGTGGAGAGAGACCGTCAACGTACTGCGGCGTGACGGCCGCGTCGTCGATGACCACACCTACCGCCTTGGTGCTGGCCTTAGCGGCACCCAAGGCAATGTCATCCAGAGAAGCTGCAGTGACTTTCACCAGTGCAGCGACGTCATCAAGAAGTGCTACTAGACCGCCGGCCATTTTGATTCCTCCATCAATCGGAAGGCGGCGCATTTCGCACAACCGTGAATTAAGATTACCTAGTTTCTGAGCTACTTCTGTCGGATTCGAGCCGAGAGTTCCGAACAAGAAACGGGAGTTACACCACGCTAAGCCCGGAGATCGGGTTTATCCGAGTCTTCTGGCACCGAAGCGCGCTGTCCCTAGTTGGAGCGCGGGCGCACCGGGTGCTGGGAGAGGATCGAGACCCGGTTGAAGGCGTTCATGGCGATCGCTGCCCACTGGATCGCGGAGAACTGTGCATCATCAAGGACTTGGCGGGAAGCGGCAAGTTCCGCGATCCGGGTCTCGGAGTCCGGTAGCACCGTAGCGGCCTCTGCCACGGAAAGCGCAGCAGCTTCCAGCTCGCTGAAAAGCGACGTTTCGCGCCACGCGGTGAGCACGGCCAGGCGTTGAGTGGTCTCGCCAGCCTCGAGCGCGAGGCGTGCATGCATGTCTAAGCAGAACGAGCACCCATTGATTTGGGAGATGCGCACATTCAGCAATTCGATCAGGCGCGTCTCGAGCCCTGCAGCAGCCGTTGCTTCCTTGACCTTCAGCGAAAGCCCGTTCAGGGCCTTCCAGCTGGCGGTGTCGGACTTGTCGAGGAAGAACGGTGCTGACAGCGACATCAAAAACTCATCTCATCAATGGCGCGTGGCGCCCCAACGTGGTGGTTACAGCCTACTCAGCCGCGGCGAGCTGACCGCAGGCGCCGTCGATTTCCTTGCCGCGGGTGTCGCGCAGCGTGGTGGGGACGCCTGCGGATTCGAGGCGGTCGATGAATTCGGCGGTGACGTCCGGCTCCGATGCGGTCCAGACCGAGCCCGGGGTCGGGTTCAGTGGGATCGGGTTCACGTGCACCCAGCCGCGGCCGCGGGCGTTGAGCTTGCGGGCCAACAGGTCCGCGCGCCAGCCGTGATCGTTCATGTCCTTGATCAGCGCGTACTCGATGGAGACGCGGCGCCCGGTCTTCACATAGTAGGTGTGTGCGGCATCTAGGGCTTCGTCGACCTTCCAGCGGGAGTTCACCGGGATCATTTCATCACGCAGTTCGTCATCCGGCGCGTGCAGCGAAAGGGCGAAGGTGACCGGGACATTTTCCTCGGCCAGCTTCTTCATGGCGGGCACCAGTCCAACGGTGGAGACCGTGATGCCGCGGGCACTCATGCCCAGACCCTCGGGGGCTTCTGCCACCATGCGGTGCACGGCGTTCATGACGCGCTTGTAGTTGGCCAGGGGTTCACCCATGCCCATGAAGACGATGTTGCCCACGCGCTCTTCGGGGTGCTTCTGACCGCCCAGGCCGCCCTCGGCGATCACGCGGTTGGCCTGGACAATCTGGTCCAGGATTTCGGCGGTGGACATGTTGCGGGTCAACCCCGCCTGTCCGGTGGCGCAGAAGGGGCAGTTCATGCCGCAACCGCACTGGCTGGAGATGCACAGGGTGATGCGATTGCTGTAGCGCATCAGTACCGACTCGATCAGCGAGCCGTCGAAGAGGCGCCACAGGAACTTGATGGTCTTGCCATCATCGGTGGCAAGACGCTTGACCTCGGTGAGCAGCTTGGGGAACATGGCCGCGGCCAATTCGGCGCGACGCTCCTTGGGCAGGTCACTCATGAGCTCGGGATCGGTGGTGTAGTGCTGGAAGTAATGCACGGAAAGCTGCTTGGCACGGAAACCTTGCAGGCCCATTTCCTTGAGCTTGTCGGCACGTTCGGCCAACGTGAGGTCAGCAAGGTGCACCGGTGGCTGCGAAACGCGAGCCTTGGCGGTGAACTGAAGCTGCGGGCGGCCGTCCTCGCCCATGGCCTGCTTCCACCCTTCGGCGGTGGGGCGCACCTGAGCGCGGCCCTCTGCCTTGGCCCGGGATTCGGAGATACGCATCTGCTGGGCGCCCTGGGCGGCAGCTTGCTCGGCTCGGCGTGCTGCCCGTTCGGCTGCATTGGGCTCGGCAGCGGAAGGTACGGTCTCTGGGGTAATTTCGGGGGAAGTCATCGTTTCCATTGTCCCACGGGTATCTGCTATCTGTGCGGTGAGATTGGGCACCACCATCCAGCTCCGCTCCCGCCGCTGAACGTTCGTGCACCATTGAGTGCCCGACCACCGCTTTACCGCGATAGTGCGCACTGGAGTGGACCCGATGCGGCACCGAGCTGAGGGCCGACATGCCCAAAAACGTGTCTCCGAGGTGGCAGGCCATGTCGAATCGTGCAGGCCCCGGGACGCTGAACACCGAGTCCTCGACCGGTCAGGCGCTACGGCGGCTCGGCGGGGCACCAAGGCCGCTTCCGGCCGCGATATGGCTCAGGTAGAAAAGGGCGCAGTGCCCGAATCGGCTGGCTCTGATCGTGCGCTATTCACTCTCGTACCCACAGAGAAACTCACGTGGGAAGTTATTGCTCCGGGGAATATCCACTAAATCTATCTGCACCTCTCGACAAATCGGTGCTTGGTAATCCATCATGTATCTAACTAAACTAGTAATCAACCTATCGAGGAATAGATGACGGAGCTCCCCCCGGGCGAGAGATCGGACCCACACACGGCGTCCATGCTGCTGCACTCGGTGCTGCGGCTCAACGATGTCCTGGAGCATGCATTGTGCCTCCATCTTGGAATCAACGAAACAGATTTCCACGCCCTGCAGCACCTGATGCTGGATCACCCGATGACGCCCGGGGACCTCGCCGCGAAGCTGAACATCTCCAGCGCCGCCACCACCGCCCTGATCGACAGGATGAGCAGGCACGGGTTCGTCATCCGTTCGGCCCACCCCACGGACCGGCGCAGCCTACTGCTTCACCCCAGCCCCCTGGCCGTTTCTCGAACCATGACGGCCCTGCGCCCCCTATTTGCCGATGCGGAACACGGCATCCACGGGCTCTCCCCTGAGGGGCAGCGATCGGTGGTGCACTACCTCGAACATATCCTCGCCGCCATGCAGAACCGTATCGACACCTTGACTCCTCCCGCCGCCACCAAGAAACGGAACGAACGATCATGAGCCTGCCCAGCCACAGTCCCGCGCAGACTAGCAGCCCGCCAGCCTCCATGGAATCTGGCGCTCTCCAGCAGCGAGTCAGACGCCGCCTCGTCGCCATCATCCACGAACACCGGGATGCCGCCGGAGCGTATTCGACGGCCACCCAAACACTATGGTCCCGGATCGAATTGGCCCTGGAGGGCGGCAAACTCACCCGACCGCGACTGGTGCTGCTGGGCCACGAGGCCTTTGCGGCTCGGACCGAGCAGGGAACCGCCCCCGAGGATGGCCTGGAACGTGTCATCCAGATGGGTTGCGCCTTCGAACTGCTCCACGGCTCGTTGCTGATGCACGACGACGTCATTGACCGCGACTTCACCCGCCGCGGGCGCCCCACACTCTCGGCCTTGTACCGCGACGATGCGTTGGCCCGTGGCAAGTCCGCGCAGGATGCCGAGCATGCTGGACACTCGGCGGCCATCATCGCCGGCGATCTGCTGCTGGCAGCCGCTATCAAGCTGGCGCGGCGCGCCGCGGATTCACTTCCCGCGGCCGACGCCATTGAAGATTCGTTCCACCAAGGGATCCATCATGCCGGCGCCGGAGAGCTCGAGGACTTGCTCTTCTCACTGGACCCCGTCCCGGCACAGGTGCACGAGGTGCTGCGCATGGAAAAGCTCAAGACCGCCGCTTATTCCTTCCAGGTGCCATTGCATACCGGAGCACTGCTCGCCGGCGCCGATGCCGCCGAGGCCGCGGCTCTGGCCAACATCGGCAGCCAGCTGGGCGTCGCCTACCAACTCATCGATGACATCCTCGGGACCTTCGGAGATCCCGAACAGACCGGCAAATCCATCGAATCGGACCTGCGTGAGGGCAAAAGTACCATCCTCACGGCCATGGCCGCCGCCACTCCCGGCTTCGCGGCCCACCTGCAGCTCTTCCGCGATCCGGACGCGAACGTGCCCGCCATGCGCTCGGCCCTGGAAGCCACCGGCGCCGAGCGTTTCGCCCGGCAATTGGCGCAGGACCTGTGCGCCGGCGCCACGTCGGCCTCGCGCACGCTGAACCTACCGGACCGGGTCAGCTCCGAGCTCGAGGGCTTTGCCGATTTGATCCTGAACCGGGGTGCTTAGATTATGAACGGACATACCCTAGCGCGCACCGCGGGCCCCACCGCCCTGCAGCGCTATTCCGCCACCGCCAGCAGCAGCGCCCGGGTGGTCATCACCCGGTATTCCACATCATTCTCGCTGGCCTGCCGCATGCTGGGCAGCCCGGCCCGCGAGCATATCTCCAACGTCTACGCCCTGGTTCGGCTGGCCGACGAGGTCGTCGACGGAGTCGCCCGCGAGGCGGGCCTGGAAGCTCAAGAGGTGGCAGCCGCTCTGGAGCACCTCGAGGCCGAAACCGAGGCAGCGCTAGCCAGCGGCTACAGCACCAACATGATCGTGCACGCCTTCGCCTGCACCGCGAGGTCCCAAGGCATCACCACGGAGCTGACTCGCCCGTTCTTCGCCTCGATGCGTAGCGACCTTTTGGTCACCAGCCACGACGACGCCACCCTCAAGGGATACATCTACGGATCGGCGGAAGTCGTGGGACTGATGTGCCTAGCGGTGTTCCGCTGTATGCCCGACGCCCCGGCCGGGCACGAGGCGCAAACCGAAACCGCCGCCCGCCGCCTAGGCGCTGCCTTCCAGAAGGTGAACTTCCTGCGCGACCTGGCCACCGACACCTCGGAGCTGGGCCGCAGCTACTTCCCCGGACTGGACCCGAAGGCCTTCTCCGACGAGCACAAAAACGCCTTGGTGCGGGAGATCAGCGCCGACCTCGACGCCGCCGCGCTGGGCATCGCGCATCTGGCTCCACGCGCCGCCCGCGCCGTGGCCATGGCCCACGGACTATTTAGCGAACTCAACCACCGGCTCGAACGCACCCCCGCAGCCGAGCTCATGACCCGGCGGATCTCGGTGCCCAACGGATACAAGGCCATGATCGCGCTGCGTACCGCGCTGGGCCGACGCCCCTCGATCACCACCACCGACCCGGCAACTAAAGGACAACCATGAAAAAGGCATCCCTGCCGGCGCAACGCCAGGTGGTGGTCATCGGCGGAGGATTCTCCGGGTTGGCCACCGCCGGCTTGCTCGCGATCTCCGGACACCGAGTCACCCTGCTGGAAAAGCAGGACGATCTCGGAGGTCGCGCCGGACGGCTACAGCGCGACGGATTCAGCTTCGATACCGGTCCTTCCTGGTATCTCATGCCCGAGGTCATTGAGCATTGGTTTACCCTCATGGGGACCTCTACCGAGCGCGCCCTGGATCTGGTGGATCTGCCCATCGGCTACCGCACCTGGTTCCAGAACGAGTTCACCCCGCTGGATATGCCGTCCGGTGCAGGGGCCCGGGATGCCTTTGAATCCCTGCAGCCAGGTGCCGGCGAAGCACTGGATGACTACCTGAAAAAGGCCGCCGAAAGCCACGATCTAGCCCTCGAGCATTTCCTCTACGCCGATCTTTCCTCCCCCGCCTCCGTGCTCGATCCACGGCTAGTGCCGCTTCTGCCCAAGCTCGCACCGCTGTTGGCCGGATCCCTAGCGAACTTCGTGGCCAAGCGCTTCAGCGATCCGCGCCTACGCCAGATCCTGGGCTATCCCGCGGTCTTCCTGGGCTCGAGCCCCAAGCGCACCCCGGCGCTCTACCACCTGATGAGCCACCTGGATCTTACCCAGGGCGTGAAGTACCCGATGGGCGGCTTCACCACGCTGGTTGATGCCATGGCCGCACTCTGCAGGGATGCTGGGGTAGAGATCATCACCGGGGCCAAGGTCACCGGAATCGATGTTTCGGGCACCGGTGCGAAGGCCAAGATCCGGGGTGTGCGCTGGGTGCAAGACGGCGCGCAGCGGCACCTCGAGGCGCAGACGGTCATTGGAGCCGCAGATTTGCACCATCTGGAGACCGAGCTGCTCCCGGCAGAACATCGTTCCTCCTCAGCGGCCAGTTGGAAGCGGCGCGATCCGGGGCCCAGCGCCGTATTACTCTGCCTAGGCATCCGGGGTAAGCTCCCGAAACTCAACCACCACAATCTGCTCTTTACCGCCGATTGGGATGACAACTTCGGGCGCATTCACCGCGGGGAAGACCTCGCGGAGGAAACCAGTTTGTATGTCTGCATGCCCAGCGCCACGGATCCCTCCGTGGCACCGGCGGACCACGAGAACCTTTTTATCCTCATTCCGGCACCGGCGCTTCCCGCGTGGGGCACCGGTGGGCCGGACGGCACCGGATCGGCACAGGTGGAGGCGGTTGCCGATGCCGCGCTGGAGCAATTGGCCGCCTGGGTCGGGATCGATGACCTGCGCGAGCGTGTAGTGGTGCGCCAGAGCTTTGGCCCCGGCGACTTTGTGCAGAACGTTAATGCCTGGCAGGGCGGGGCCCTGGGGCTGGCCCATACGCTGGGCCAGTCTGCCTTCTTCCGTCCCTCGAACCACAGCACCAAGGTCCGCGGCCTGCACTATGCCGGCAGCTCGGTACGCCCCGGCATCGGCATTCCTATGTGCCTAATCAGCGCGGAAATCATCGCCAAGAAGATCAACGGGATCGCGGACAAGGGACCCATCGACCCCCAGCATCCGGCATGGTCGCTCACGCCCACCACGGCGGCCCCGGAGGCACGCCCGTGACCTACCTGCTGATCCTGTTGTTCCTGATCGCCTGCATGGCCGCCATCGATGCCAAATACCGACTCTTCGTTTTCGCCAATCCCCTGCCCGCAGCACTGGCGCTGCTCGGCGGCACCGCGATGTTCCTGCTGTGGGACGTGATCGCCATCGATTTCGGGATCTTTCTGCACCGCGAGTCGGGCCTGATGACCGGGCTCATGCTCGGTCATCAGCTGCCACTGGAGGAGGCCTTCTTCCTCTTCTTCCTCTGCTACAACGCAATGATCGTGTTCACCGGCGCCATGACCCTGAAGATACGCCGCGACGCGCGGCGCCACCGTTCAGCACCCGTAACGAATCTGGAGGAACGCTCATGAGTTTCGCCCACTTATCCAGCTACTTCATGCTTGGCTCCTTGCTCCTCTTCGCCGTGGCACTACGCGTGCGCCGCCGCAGACTGAGCGAGGTGGCCCCCGCGATCGGGCTCACGATGCTGGTACTGCTGGTGCTGACCGCGGTATTCGACAACGTCATGATCGGCTCGGGACTCTTCGACTACAACAACCAAACCCTGCTCGGCATCCGCGTGGGACTGGCCCCACTGGAGGACTTCAGCTACCCCATCTGTGCGGCGCTTTTTGTCCCGGCCCTGTGGCTACTGGCCGGGGGCGCTTTCTCCGGGAACACACCCGAGCCGGTTCTGCCGCCCCAACCCGGCCGCGGAAAGGACGCCTAGAAATGCTGCGCGAACTCTTGTTGACGTCCCGACCCATCTCCTGGGTCAACACCGCCTACCCCTTTGCCGCCGCCTATCTACTAGCGTCGGGGCGGATCGACTGGATCTGGCTTGTGGGAACCCTATTCTTCCTCATCCCGTATAACCTGGCCATGTACGGGATCAACGACGTCTTTGACTACGAATCGGACCTGTTGAACCCGCGCAAGGGCGGGGCGGAGGGCGCGGTGGTGGATCGAAGCAGACACCGGGGAATCCTGCTGGCCTGCGCGGTGCTCTGCGTCCCGTTCCTGGTGGTGCTGGGGGTGGCAGGTTCCTGGCAAGCGAACCTGGTGCTCTTGGCCTCCATGGCGGCGGTCTTCGCCTACAGTGCCCCGAAGTTGCGTTTTAAGGAGCGCCCCTTCCTAGACTCGCTGACCTCCAGCACACACTTTGTCTCCCCCGCGCTCTACGGCCTGGTGTTGGCCGGGGCGCACCTGGATTTCGCCGCGGTCGCGATCCTGCTGGCCTTCTTCCTCTGGGGCATGGCCTCGCATGCCTTCGGTGCGGTGCAAGACATCGTGCCCGACCGCGCCGCATCCCTGGGCTCCATCGGCACGGTGCTCGGTGCCAAATGGACCGTCCGCTTCGCAGCCGCCGCCTATCTCTGTGCCGGTCTACTGCTGTTGAGTACCGATTGGCCCGGCCCGCTGGCCGCGGCCCTGGCGCTGCCCTACATTGCCAATGTGCTGCCCTACGCGCGGTTGACCAACGAGAATTCCGCCGAAGCCAACACCGGATGGCGGCGCTTCCTCTGGTTGAACTACCTCACGGGGTTCCTGGTGACCATGCTGCTAATCTTCTACGTTCTGGGCCGCTAAATCCGCTCGTGCCCCTAACCCTAGAAATCCACAGGACCCGGAATTTGCCCCATGATTACCCGCCACTCGGCGTACACCGGTGATTTGCACAGCTTTCGGGCGTAGCGTGAGAACCATGGACGCGACGCTACTTCACACAGACGTTTTGGTTATCGGCGCAGGTCCCACGGGACTCATGGCAGGGGCCTGGTTACAAAAATTCGGGATCCCCGCCCTGGTGATTGACCCGAAGTCCGGCCCCACCCGCGAATCGCGCGCGCTGGCGCTACAGGCCCGCAGCATGGAGATCTACCGGCAGCTGGGGCTGGCAGAGAAGGTCAAGGAGCGTGCCGTGCCCGCCGGTGAGCTGCGCCCCGGCATTGGAGCGCGCAGTTTCAAGAGCATCAAGCTCAACCGACTCGGCTACTCTCAGACGGCCTATGCCGGGCTGACCATGCTGGAACAAAGCGCCAATGAAGAATTACTCTCCGAACAGTTGGCTGCCGGCGGCCACGAAGTCCTCTGGGGACACGGCTTTGATTCACTCCAGGACACCGGGGAACATCTGCTCATCAAGTGCACCGGGCCCAACGGCCCGGTGGATATCACCGCGAGCTACGTGATCGCCGCGGATGGGGCGGCCTCCCCCGTCCGTGAATCTCTGGACATCAATTTCGAAGGCAACACCAACGACGAGGTCTTTTACGTCCTTGACGCCCAAGGGGTCACCGGCACCGGATCGGGCATCAATCTGCGCTTCTCCGAAGAGAACTTCATGCTCGGTTTCCCCATGGGCCCGGGTGCCGATGGGGCACAACGCCGCCGTCTGCTCGGTATCCTGCACGATCCTGCCACCGCGTCCCAGAGGCCCGACATCGATGAGGACCGCGCCCGAAATAACCTGCGCGAAGAATTTGGCATTCGCTATTCCTCGGCCGCGTGGTTTACTACCTACCGGGTGCACCACCGGGTGGCCGAGCACTTCGCCAAGGGTCGAGTCTTCCTGACCGGGGACGCCGCCCACATTCATTCACCCATCGGCGCGCAGGGCATGAATACCGGATTGCAGGACGCCCACAATCTGGTGTGCAAGCTCGCCGACGTCCTGACCGGGCGCATGCCGGAGTCCTATCTGGCGCGCTATGAGGCCGAACGACGCCCGGTGGCCCTACGCCTGGTGGCCACCACCGACAAGCTCTTCGCCGCGGCAACAGCCAACACCACCCTGGCCCGCTTGGTACGCACCCGGCTGTTGCCCATGATCTGGCCGATTGCCATCCGCCTGATGGGGCGGATCCCCGCGGGACGCCGGGCCTTCGGCTACCTCTCGCAGATCCGTATCCACTATTGGATGGACGACGGCGCAGCGGACCGCGCCACCTTGGCCACCGGCTTCGCCAGAACCCGACGACGCGGCGCGGTGCTGGGCCGCCGACTTCCCTGGGTGCCCAATCGCAGCGGGGAGTATCCGGATAACTTCGAGGTGCTCAACGACGCGAGCTGGCAGGTCCACGTCTACGGGCCGCTGGGCAGAAAGCGCGGTCAGACGTTGGCCGATGAATACTCGGTGCCGTTGCACGAGTTTGCGCCGGCCCCCAAGCGTTCGCTACCCGATGGTTCGGTGCTACTGGTGCGCCCGGATATGTTTGTGGCCCACTTCGAAGTGGCCAGCGCCTAGAGCGCCGAGCTTCTGGCCGCCAGCACGTCAAAGAGTTCCTTCTCCTTCACGGCGAGCGCCGCGGCGGTGGTGCGGATGAACACCACCAACCAGCCGAAGACGATGCCCACCACCGCCAGTTCAAAGGCCGTGAGGTTGTAGTAGGCCAGCGGCTGCCAGAGCAGGGCTGCGCCCACCAGCCCCAGGAAACAGGCAAAGGACAGCAGGTGGAAGATGGCGGGGAATCCCGGGAGCCAGAGTGCCGCACCCACCAGGAGCACCACAATGAATCCCGCCGCGATGCGCACCACCCCCGAATGCACCGTGGGCGAGAGACTCACCGGGATCAAGCCAATAAAGATGACACAGAGCCCGAGGCCCAACAGGCAGATACGCACCACCAGCGGTCTGGGCCGGATGATGGTGGCTCGTGGTTTTCCGATCACATCGGCATACTCGTCACGGATACTGGCCAAGAGGCCCACATCCCGGACGATAAATGCGGTGAGCATCGAGAGCACCAGCCCGGAGATCACCAGGGTGAAGTTAAAGGTCCAAAAGGAAGTGGGCCCGGCGGCCCGGGTGCCCAGTGCGGAGAACATCGACTGCCACCAATAGGGGTTCTCCGCCGCCTGCATGGAGATGAACACTCCGGTGGCCATGAATACCGCCAGCAGGGTAGACAGAGATTGGGCGCTCATCCGTGCGGCGGAGACCAGTGCTATGTACCCGCTGATACCCGCACAGACACCGACCATCAACGCCGCCGCATAACTATCAACGGTGAGACCTAAAAACGCGTTCTGGATGATCCGGAAGCTCACCAGCGCTGCCATGGAGGACATCGCACCATGCAGGATCACCAGGGCCACCGCATTGGTGATCTGCCGGTAGATCGGCAGTTCCGATAGCCACTGCTGGCTCTTGGCCAAAAACTGCACATAACCCAGCACACTGCCACCGGTGGCGGCGATCGCGGCCAGTACCGCGGCGGTCACGGCCACCGAACGTGTCCCGGAGAGATCCGGTCGATATCCGGCGAAGGCGATCAGCCCCACCAAGCCGCCGAGTACCGTGGCGCCAAGTCCCACCCACAGGGCCCAGCTTTCGGTGCGAAGCTGCACCTCGGGAGGCGCTAGGGGGTATCGCGGTACGGGTTGATTTTCCACGCCTTTGATTCTGCCATCCTTATCTCCCCGCGCTCGCCGGCTAGACCGGGTTGGATCCCGCCAACCCCAGGCGTCGGGCGAGGTAGGGTGCGGTCTTGGATGTCGGGTTCAGCGCCAATTCCCGAGGTGTCCCGGTGGCGATGATCTTTCCGCCCTGATCTCCCCCGGCGGGGCCCAGATCGATGACCCAGTCGGCGGCAGCCACCACATCCATATGGTGCTCAACGACCACCACGGTGTTGGACTCCTGGACCAAGCGGTGCAGTTGTTGCAGAAGTAGGGCCACATCCGCCGGGTGCAGGCCGGTGGTGGGCTCATCGAGCAGGTAGAGCGTGTGCCCGCGCCGGGCGCGCTGCAGCTCGGTGGCCAACTTAATGCGCTGGGCCTCACCTCCGGAAAGCTCGGGTGCCGGTTGGCCCAGGGAGAGATAACCCAGGCCCACATCGCGCAGCGTCTGCAGCGAACGCGCCGCAGCAGGGATCTCGGCCAAGAATTCTGCAGCGTCATCAACGCTCAGCTCCAGCACCTCGGCGATGTTCTTGCCCGCATAGCTGACCTCGAGGGTCTCGGGGTTATAGCGCGAGCCGTGACACTGCGGGCAGGGACCATAACTTCCGGGCAGGAAGAGGAGTTCCACTTCCAGGTACCCCTCGCCCAGGCACGTCTCGCAGCGCCCGCCGGCGACGTTAAAGGAGAACCGACCGGCGCCATAACCGCGCTCGAGGGCCAGCGGCGTCTGGGCGAATGCCTTGCGCACGGCGTCAAAGAGGCCGGTATAGGTGGCAAGATTCGAGCGCGGGGTGCGCCCGATGGGCTTTTGGTCCATGGCCACGATCCGATCGATCCGCTGCGCCCCACGGACCTCACCAAGTGTTGCCCGCGCCATTTCGGTGTCCGGATCCGTGCCATCGGCTTCGGTGGGCTCACTGCTGGTGACTGACCCGCCGGCGCGCAACTGGTCCCTGAGGCCCACTGCCAGTGCCTGGCTGACCAGGGAGGACTTGCCGGATCCGGAGACGCCGGTGACGGCGGTGAGCACCCCCAGTGGGAACCGCGCATCCAGGCCCACCAGGTTGTGCAGCCTGATGCCGTCCAGCTCGAGCCATTTCTCGGCCACGCGGGGTGTTCGCGGTTCGTTGGCTGAGTCGCGGGGCTCCAGGAACTGCCGGGTCACCGACTCGTTGACGTCCGCGAGCCCAGCCACCGGTCCGCTGTAGAGCACCTTGCCGCCTCCCGCGCCGGCCCCGGGACCCACATCAATGATCCAGTCTGCGCGGGCGACCACGTCCATATTGTGTTCCACCACAAAGACCGAGTTGCCACCTGCTTTCAGTGCCTCAAGCACCTCAAGCAGTGGTTGGGCGTCGGCGGGGTGCAGGCCGGCGGAGGGTTCGTCGAGCACGTAGATCACCCCAAAGAGACCCGAACGGAGCTGGGTGGCGATGCGCAGGCGCTGCATTTCGCCCGGCGACAGCGTGGGAGTACCCCGGTCAAGGCTCAGGTAACCCAGGCCGAGGCCGGTGAGCACCGTGATGCGCTCCAATAAATCTGTGGCGATCGAGGCTGCCACCTCACCGCTCATACCCCCGGATTCCTTGTTCCGGGCCTCGGCCAGCGGGCGCAGCAGCACGGCCAGGCCGTCGAGGGCGGTCGCGTTGAACTCGGCAATGTTGAGCCCCGCACAGGTGACGGCCAGCGCGTCGGGGCGAAAACCTGTCCCAGCACATTCTGGGCAGGGCCCGGTGTGCATGAACTGCAGTGCCTTGGCCCTCATCGATGCGGACTTGGACTCGGCCACGGTGTGCAGGACGTAGCGCCGGGCGCTCCAGAATCGACCCTTGTAGGGTTTTGCCACCCTGTCACGTTCGGGCGTCACCTCAACCACCGGCTGTTCCTCGGTGAACAGCAGCCAATCGCGTTCTTTCTTGGGCAACTGGCGGAAAGGCACATCCACGTCGTAGCCCAGATGCGAGGTGATGTCGCGCAGGTTTTTGCCCTGCCAGGCTCCCGGCCACGCGGCGATCGCCCCCTCACGGATGCTCAAGTTCGCATCCGGGACCAGAGAATCCTCGGTGACGGCATGGGAAATGCCCAGACCGTGGCATATCGGGCAGGCACCGACGGCGGTGTTTGGTGAGAACGAATCCGATTCCAACCGCGGCGCACCCTGGGGGTAATCGCCAGCGCGGGAAAAGAGCATTCGCACCGAGTTCGACAGCGTGGTCAGCGTGCCCACGGTGGAGCGGGAGCTGGCGGTGCCACGGCGCTGCTGAAGAGCAACCGCCGGCGGCAGGCCGGAGATGAACTCGACCTTCGGCGTATGACCCTGGGCGATCAGCCGGCGGGCATAGGGTGCCACGGATTCCAGGAATCTGCGCTGCGCCTCGGCAAAAATGGTGCCGAAGGCCAGCGAGGATTTCCCCGAACCGGAGACCCCGGTGAACGCCACGATGGCATCACGGGGGATGCGCACCTCCACGTCCCGCAAGTTGTTCTCATTCGCGCCTCGCACATGAACAAATCCGTCATGAGTGCTGGGAATCGGTGTGTATTCGGTGTCCTGCGTATAGCTGTTCACCTTATCCACCCTAGGCCCGGCGCTCGCATCAATTCCACCCGAGTGACCGATTCGGCATCGCCGTACGGCCTGTTGCCGCCACCTGCACGGCTGCATCCCCTTATGTTTTTAACAAACCATTCCCGGCACGAGGAGCAGTCATGGCCAAGCACAACAGCACCACTCAGAAAACCGAGGACAACGACGAGGAGCTGCACCGTAAATGGAACGAGTTGCTCCAAGAAATGCGCGTGATGCAAACCGGTGCGCAGATCCTTGCGGCTTTTCTGGTGGTCCTGCCCTTCCAGTCCCGCTTCGACACCCTAGAGGTTCCCGATGAACGGTTCTATCTGGCTTTGCTGGTCGCCTCGGCGCTGGTGATTCTGCTGCTTATCACACCGGTGGCGGTGCACCGGCACTTCTTCGGGCAGCAGCTCAAGGCCACCACCGTCCACCTGGGCCACAACATTTCTCGGGTGGTTGTTGTGGGCGTGGGGGTGCTGGTGGCAGGGTGCGTCTGGTTTGTCCTCCAGGTGCTGCACGGCTGGCTAACGGGCCTGATCGTCGGCGGCATCCTCATGGCCGCTGCCCTCTTCCTGCTGCTGATCCTGCCGCGGATCGTCACCCCTCGTTCAACGCTTCCGGATCAATAAACTGCGCTCCGTAAACTTGAGCGGCATCACCGGCGCAATGTTTTCTCTTCGCGAAATCCCCGGGCGTTTCGCCTTCGGTGCGTGATACGTTTCTGGCACAGCTTCATTACAGGAGTATCCACGCACGACTCCAGCAGTCGAAGATCGAGGAGGCCGAAATGGCAGCAAAAACACCAAACACAGCAGGATTCACGGTTCCGGGACTGAGCCTGAGCAACGGCCACGAGGTTGCGAGCGCTCTGCAGATGCGGATCCACGCATTCAACGACCTACAACTCACGCTCAAGCACGCACACTGGAATGTGGTGGGACGCGACTTCATTGGCGTCCACGAAATGCTTGACCCGCAAATCGATCTGGTCCGCGCCATGATCGACGCACTGGCCGAACGCATGGCAACCATGGGTGTGGCACCTAATGGTTTGCCCGGTGCCCTGGTTGCGGCACGAGCGTGGGACGACTACGAGATCGGCCGGGCCAGCACCACCGAACACCTCGCCGCGCTCGATCTGGTCTACACCGGGATCATCACCGCGATGCGCAAAACCATCGAGGAGGTCGGAAAGCTGGACCCGATCACCGAGGACATCCTCATTGGCCAGACCGGTGAGCTGGAGCAATTCCAGTGGTTCATGCGCTCGCATCTGGAAAACAACGAGGGCGAATTGGCCAACAAGGACACCCGCACCGAAAAAGCTGCGGCCAAAAAGGCCAAGTAATACCGGCCATATCGGCTGCCAAGGGGCACGGAAGAGCACACTCTTCCGTGCCCCTTCTTTATGCTCTTGACCGCCCCGCGCCGCGGTGGCAGTCTCAACACCGGAAGGACCCACGGCTCAACGGCACGCACCCGGACCCCGGCAGGAGAACACAGGTATGGAACCGATCCCCGCGACCACCATGGCCGCTGCCCTGCGCATAGTTCCTGCCAATCAGGCCAGCAGCGAGGAGCTGGGGCTGATCTTCGGCACCCGGGGCGAGCCCGGGCACTGCCAATGCCAGTGGTTCCAAAATCCCGGAAAGAGCTTTGCAGCCCTCACCGATGAGGAGCGGACCGAGCGCTTGCGCGTTGCGACCGCGTGCGGAAATCCGCGGGCCGCGGCCACCAGCGGGCTGGTCGGATATCTGGAGGATGAGCCGGTTGGCTGGTGCGCGATTGAGCCCCGCACCGCCTACCCTCGTTTGCGCACCTCACGTATCCCGTGGAGCGGGCGCGAGGAAGATCCGGACGATGAGGGCGTGTGGGCCTTGGTCTGTTTTGTCACGCGTACCGGCTACAGGCGCAGGGGTATCAGCCGGGCCATGGTCCCCGCTGCGGTGGACTTTGCCCGAGAGCGCGGAGCCAGCGCACTGGAGGGCTACCCGATACTTTTGCCCGAGGGTAAGGCAGCGATGTGGGGAGAGATGTACGTGGGCAGCCTCTCCATCTTTGCCGACGCGGGATTTAGCGAGGTCAGCCATCCGACACCCCGTCGGCTGGTCATGCGGATCAACTTTTAGGCACAGACCTAAGAACACTCCACGCTCGGTGCGCGCAGTGCTGCCAGTTCCCGGGCCGTTGGCACGTTGCAGCGTCATAAAGAGGTAGTGCGGGTACCGGTATAAGCAGAGCCTTCCGCTGCGCGCCACTGGCGTGTTCCTATGGAAATGACCACGTGATGGTTGGGGGCCGATGAAGTTCTCCGAATTTGATTCGGGGCTTCACTCCCCCTCCACATGAAAGGCCTCCCCATGTTCGGATTAGAGATCGTTGTGATTCTGGGTGTCACCATTTTTGTTGGCACAGGTCTTGCCCATTCTCTGCGGGTGGCCCCGCCGGTGATATTGCTGATTGGCGGGGTATTGCTGGGATTTGTGCCGGTGTTGCGTGAGGTGTCGCTGCCCCCGGAGGTGGTGCTTTTCCTCTTCCTGCCTGCCCTGTTGTTTTGGGAATCCCTGACCACCTCACTGCGTGAGATTCGTGCGAACTTTCGTGGCATCGTGATGACCAGCACGCTACTGGTGGTGGCCACCGCCGGCGTGGTGGCGGTGATCGCCCATTTCCTTGGGATGCCATGGGGTCCGGCCTGGGTCCTGGGTGCGGCACTAGCTCCCACCGATGCGACGGCCGTCGGTGCATTGACCCGCAGCCTGCCGCGGCGCAACGTGACCCTGTTGCGCGCCGAGTCCTTGATTAACGACGGCACTGCCCTGGTGATCTATGGCATCGCTGTCACCTTCACCCTCGGTCAAGAAGCGATCACCACGGCACACATCTCCTGGCTGGTGCTGCTGGCCTACGGCGGCGGAATCCTCGTCGGTTCCGCGCTGGCGTGGTTGGTCCTCAAGACGCGCGCCAGGTTGGATCATCCGGTGCAGGAAACCGTGCTGAGCATCCTGACCCCGTTCCTGGCCTACCTCCTGGCGGAAATGATCGAGGCCTCGGGAGTACTGGCGGTGGTGACCGCCGGACTAATCATGAGTCAGGCGGCACCGCGTCGAGCCCGCGCCGGAACACGACGACAGTCAGACGGTTTCTGGTCACTGGCCACCTACCTGCTGAACGCCTCGCTATTTGTGTTGGTGGGCCTAGAACTGCAGGCCGCCATACGAGCTCTGGAAGCTCCGTTGATTATTCGTGGATTGCTGCTGATCGCGTTGGTTTCCGTCGCATTGATCGTGGTGCGCATCGTCTTCCTCTTTACCAGCACGCAATTGATCCGCCTGCTCGATCGACGCCCGGCTCAACGCCTGCGGCGGATGAGCTACCGGGCCCGAATCGTCAGCGGACTCTGTGGATTCCGCGGCGCCGTATCCCTGGCCGCGGCACTCGGTGTTCCGCTACTGCTCTCCTCCGGGGAGCCCTTCCCCGAGCGCGACATGTTGGTCTTCGTCACGGCCGGCGTCATCGTGGTGACCATCGTGGTGCAGGGCATCCTGCTGCCGCTGGTACTGCGCTGGGCGGCCCTGGCCCGGGACACCGCGATCGAGCAGGAGAAGCTGCTGGCCCAGCGAACCGCGGCCGAAGAAGTGCTGATGGACATTGATCGCCTTGCCGCGCAGCTGAACACCGAAGCGCCAGTCACCGAACGGCTTCGCCAGGAATACGCAACCCACCTGCGAGTTCTAGACGCGGGAGCAGGTCTTGTCGAGGCCGAGGAAGAGTTGCGCCACCACCAGCAATACACGGCACTGCGTTTGGCCGTCCTCGAGAACAAGCGGGCCACCATGGTGCGACTGCGCAACGAGGAACACATCGACGACACGGTGCTGCGCCAACTCCAAAGCACCATGGATGCCGAGGAACTCCGATTGGCACCGGAAGACCTCACGGAGTAAAACCACCGTGGCCACGGATCATTCCGTGGCCCGTACGAACGGAAATGAAACGATGACACAGCCGAATACCGATGCGGCGGAAGCCGCCATCCGCGCCGTCAACGCCGAAGAAAACCGGTTGATGGTTGCGGGCGACACCGACGGGCTTAACGATTTGTTGGCCGACGGCTTCGTCCTGGTACATATCACCGGTTATGAGCAGTCCAAGGCCGAGTGGCTGGAGCATATTGGCTCGGGACAGATGAGCTACCACCTCATCACCGAAGAGGAAGTGAGCGTGAGCGTGAACGGGACACGCGCCGAGCTGGTTGCCAGAAACCTCGTTGACGCCACCATTTGGGGCTCACAAGCGATCTGGCCGCTGAAGATGCGCACCACCTTCGCCCTGCGGGGCGGCAACTGGGAACCAGCGTTCTCCCGCGCCACCACGTACTGAGCCCCACAACGTTCCGAGCTCTACGCTCAAGGATGTACCGCGCGGGCAAAGGGGGCTCTGCCAGTACCCGGAATAGCGGGGACTCCCCCAACGACACGAGACGGTATTGACTGGAAGCCAAGGATCAAACAAGCAGAAATGAGTTGGAACATGCGAGCAGCACTAATGTACGGAGCCGGCGATGTACGCATAGAAACAGTAGACAACCCCACCATCACCGAACCCACCGACGCGATCGTGCGCATCACCGCCGGCTGCATCTGCGGTAGCGACTTGTGGCCCTACGCCTCGCGACCCGCGAGCGTCGAAGGCTCCCGGATGGGACATGAGTTCGTTGGCGTGATCACCGAACTCGGCTCCGCTGTTACGTCCCTGGCGGTGGGTGACTTCGTCATCGCACCGTTTGTTGCCTCCTGCGGCAGCTGCGATTTCTGCAGTGAGGGACTGCAGACCTCCTGCCGTAACGGCGCACACTGGGGCGGGTCCGCGGACGGCGGCCAGGGCGAAATGGCCCGCGTCCCACAGGCCGACGGAACCCTGGTGAAGGTTCCGGCCGGTTTCGATGTGGCGTTGCTCCCCTCCCTGCTGGCACTCTCCGATGTCATGGCCACCGGATACCACGCGGCCGCCAAGGCCCGCATCGTCCCCGGTCAGTGGGTCACCGTGATCGGCGACGGAGCGGTGGGACTGTGCGCAGTCATCTCGGCGAAGCTCATGGGTGCAGGACGCATCATCTTGATGGGCCGACATGAGTCCCGTACCAACCTTGGCCGCGAGTTTGGTGCCACCGACGTGGTTCCCGAGCGCGGCGAAGCCGGCATCAAAAAGATGCGGGAACTAACCAACGGCGATGGGACCCACGTGGTGCTCGAGGCAGTGGGCTTGGCACCCGCCCTCGAGATGGCCATCGGAGCGGTGCGCGACGGCGGCACCATCAGCCGCGTCGGGGCACCACAGTTCTCCACGGTGCCGCTGGGCTTCGGCGAATTCATGCGCAACATCACCCTCACCGGAGGTGTGGCACCCGCCCGCGCCTACATCGATGAGCTGCTGCCGCTCGTCCTTGACGGAAGCATCAACCCCGGCAAGGTCTTTGATCGCACCATCACCCTGGACGAGGTTCCCGCCGGATATGCGGCCATGGCCGCCCGCGAAGCCCTCAAAGTACTTGTCCGCCCCTAACTCCGAGGAAAAGGAAAAAACAATGAACATCACCCTGAACAACGGTGTCTCCATGCCCGCCATCGGGCTCGGCGTTTTCCAAACCCCACCCGAGACCACCACCGATGCCGTCGCGACGGCCCTCGAGGTCGGCTACCGCCACATCGACACCGCGGCCGCGTACGCCAACGAGCGCGAGGTCGGAGAGGGCATCCGGCGCTCCGGAATCCCGCGCTCGGAGATCTTCATCGAGACCAAGGTCTGGATCAGCGACTACGGCTTTGCTGAAACCCTGCACGCGTTCGATAAGAGCGCCGCCAAGCTCGGCGTTGAAACGCTGGACCTGTTCATCTTGCACCAGGCACTTCCCGGCGAATTCGACAAGACGATCGCCGCGTACAGGGCCCTCGAGCAGCTGCACAGCGACGGCCGTGTGCGGGCCATCGGCGTCAGCAATTTCATGCCACATCATCTGGCAGAGCTGCGTGAGGCCACCAGCATCGTGCCTACCGTCAACCAGATCGAGGTGCACCCTTACTTCTCCCAGCCCGAGGTGCGCGCGGCGAACGCGGAGTCCGGCATCCTCACCCAGGCTTGGTCGCCGATCGGCGGCATCACCTCCTATCGCGGAGATGGCCAGAAGAGCACGTTCACTGATCCGGTGATCCTGTCCGTTGCCGAGGCTCACGGCAAATCTGCCGCACAGATCATGCTGCGTTGGCAGTTACAGCTCGGCCATTCGGTCATCCCCAAGTCGGTACGCCCCGAGCGCATCAAGGAAAACTTTGATGTTTTTGACTTCGAACTGACTCCGGAGCAGATGCTGATCATGGGCACCCTCGAAACCGGTGTACGCGGCGGTCCGGCCCCCGAATCGATCACCCTCGAAACCTTCGGCCGAGACATTCCCGAGGCTTGAGCCACCATAGCCGCGCGGATCACCGGCCAACCATCACGAACACCAAAGGAATAAGCACCATGGAACACAACGCAGCGAAGATCGGCACCGTCCTGGTCATCGGGGCCACCGGCAGCGTGGGCCGTCACGCGGTGGCCGAGGCCATAAACCAGGGGTATGAAACGCGCGCCCTCGTCCGTGATGCCTCACGGGCCAGTCGCCTCGATCAAGCGGCCCAGCTGGTGGTGGGTGAGCTGACCCTTCCAGAGAGCCTGAATGCGGCACTGGCAGGCGTCGATGCGGTCATCTTCACCCACGGGTCAGCCTACGGTGATGCCAAGGCCGCCGAAGCCGTTGACTACGGCGCGGTGAAGAACGTGTTGACAGCACTCAACGGTCGGCGGGTGCGTATTGCCTTGATGACCTCCATCGGCGTGACGGTTCCTGGCGGTACCCACGATTGGAAGCGCCGCGGCGAACGATTGGTGCGCGCCAGCGGCAACAGCTACACCATCGTGCGTCCGGGATGGTTTGACTACAACGAGGAGAACCAGTTGGCCATCACCCTGCTTCAGGGTGATGATCGTCGGGCCGGCAGTCCCGCCGACGGCGTCATTGCCCGGCACCAGATTGCCCGCGTGCTCATCGATAGTCTCTCCAGTACTGCAGCACAGAACGTGACAGTTGAGTTGGTGGCCGAGCACGGCGCTGCCCCGGCGGATCTGACTCCCCTCTTTGAAGCCGCGCTGAAGGATCGAAACGGGTCCTTCGACGGGGTGCGGGACCGCGAGAACATGCCGCTGGGATCCGAACCCGAGCGGGTACGCCGGGACCTAGACACGCTGCGCAAGGCGAGCGCATAATGCCAATGTCGTTGGGCACGATGGACGTTTTGTTAACCGGAGACGATCGCACGCTGCGCCCCGCTCTCCGCCCGATTCCCGCACCCGGGGCCGACCAGCTGCTGGTGCGGACCCGAGCGGTGGCACTGAACAACGCCGACCTAGACCGCAGCGGGGCTGAACGCATCGCCGGTTACGAATTTGCCGGTGAGGTCATCGACGCCGGGGCGGATCTGGATCCTTCCCTGATCGGGACGCGCGTCGCGGGTACCGCGCCCGCTGCCTTTGCCCAATACGTGAGCGTCCACCACCGCCACGTCATCACGCTGCCCGACGCGCTGTCCTTCGAGGACGCCGCATCACTTCCCACTGCCCTGCTGACCGAGTCCGGCGCCCTGTCCGTGGCGGGTATCGGCCCGGGTGATTCGGTGCTGATCACCGCCGCCTCCTCCGGCATTGGACTGATCGGTGTGCAGCTGGCCCGGTTGCGCGGTGTTACACCGGTGATCGCCACGACGCGCTCGGCACACAAGCGTGAATTGCTGGAACAACTGGGTGCCGATATTGTCATCAACACCCTCGAGCAAGACGTGGTTTCCACGGTGTTGGCGGTCACTAATGGTCGGGGTGCCACCGCGGTGCTTGACCACGTAGGCGCAGACATGATCGCTGCAACGATTCCGGCCACCAGCAATGGCGGGAAGGTGATCAGTGTTGGCCGGTTGAGCGGCTCCATGGCAACGGTGGATCTGTTTGCACTCGCCCGCCACCGGGTCACGTTGCACGCAGTTTCCTACGGTTTCACACCGCCGGAGGTCATTGGGGACCTGCTTGGCGACCTCGCCTCCCAGGTACTTCCCGCCCTGGCCACGGGCCGGTTCACGGCGGTGGTTGATAGCGTGGTGCCACTCGCCTCGGCGGCCGCGGCCCTGGAACGGCTGGGCAGCGGTCAGGCGATGGGAAAGATCGTATTGCGCATGGTTTAGGGCCTTACACCCGCGGTGGGGAGGTACTGTCAGGGCCTCTTTAGGTGCATCGCGACGGCGTAACGTTGGATGTTATGGATCCACGCGATGAAATACGAGAGTTCTTATCTTCGCGCCGTGCGAAGATCACCCCGCAGCAGGCGAAGCTGCCGGCCTACGGTGGCAACCGCCGCGTCGCCGGCCTGCGTCGCGAAGAAGTGGCGATGCTTGCCGGGGTGAGCGTTGACTACTATACAAAGCTCGAGCGCGGCAATTTCGGCAGCGTCTCCGAAAGTGTGCTCCATGCCCTGGCCCAGGCGCTGCAACTGAACGAGCCGGAGCGGGAACACCTTTTCCACCTGGCATCCAATATGGCCACCATCAAGCCCGGACGCCGACGCACCGTATCGTCCGTCGTGCGGCCAGCGGTGCAGCGCGTGGTGGACGGTCTGGCGGAGGCCCCGGCATTTGTGCGCAATAATCGCCGGGATCTTTTGGCCGCTAACGACCTGGGACGTGCCCTGTACTCCGAGCTGTATGCACAGCCAGCCCCGGATGGCACGATCAACACCGTGCGCTACCTCTTCCTGAATCGTGGTGCCCGGGAGTTCTTCCGAGATTGGGATCAGGCAGCGGCAGACATTGTGGCGAACCTGCGCACCGAGGTCGGGCGTGACCCGCACGATCAATCACTTCAGGAGCTGATCGGTGAGCTCTGCACGCAGAGCCGCGAGTTCGCCACACTCTGGGCCGCCCACGATGTGCGGTATCACGACACCGGATCCAAGGCACTGCACCACAGCATGGTCGGTGATCTGGATTTGAGTTTTGAGGTCATGGACTTGCCGGCCGATAGCGGACAAGCCCTGATCGTTTACGGTGCCGAACCCGGCTCGGTGACCGAGGAACGCCTGCGCCTGCTTTCCATCTGGGCCGCGACACATCGGCAGGAGCACGCCGAAGCCACCCAGTAGGTTCAGCGCTGCCTTGTATCTCAGAGAGGTACTGGCAATACCCGGAACATCAGAGACTTCCTGAACTTTCGCCCGCCCGGTGAACTGGTGTTTATGGAATCAACAACAACATCGGCGCAGCCACTCGGCACCACCCCCGCCGCCCCGGCGCACAGTGGCATGATCCTGGCGATCGTGCTCGTGAGCTACTTCATGATCGTGCTGGACAACTCGATCATCTTCACCGGTCTTCCGCAGATCCGCACGAGTATGGATCTCTCACCGGCGGCCATGGCTTGGGTGCAAAACGCCTACACCTTGGTCTTTGGCGGGCTGTTGCTGCTCGGGGCTCGGGTGGGAGACCTGTTGGGGCGCCAACGAGTCTTTGTGGTGGGTTTGGTACTTTTTGCCGTGGCCTCGTTGTTGGTCGGCACCGCCCAGAATGCGACCTGGATCATCGCGGCCCGTGCCCTTCAGGGCATTGGCGCCGCCATCGTTGCTCCGGCATCCCTGTCGTTAATCACCGCATTGTTCCCGGCCAGCCCACAGCGCTCCCGCGCGATTGCCGCCTATGGGACCACCGCAGGGCTCGGGGCTAGCCTCGGTCTGGTGGCCGGGGGCGCCCTAGCCGGCGCGATCTCCTGGCGTGCAGGATTTTTTATCAACGTCCCGATCGCCATCCTCATGATCACCGCCTCGGCCAAGTTCCTGCCCAGGTTCCCCACCGCGCGTGGGCGTTTTGATGTGGTGGGCGCGCTGACCTCAACGATTGGGATGGGCGCCCTGGTCTACGGGATCATCAATGTTTCCGAACAGGGCTTCCTGGCTCCGTTAACCATCGGATCACTGGTGCTTGCAGCGCTGGTTCTTGTGGTCTTTGTACTCAACGAATGGCGGGTTAACCAGCCGATCCTGCCGTTGCGGCTCTTCCGCAGCCGGGAACGTAGTGGGGCGGCCATTTCGCGGTTGCTCTTTGCCGGCACCATGATCGGCTTCTTCTTTTTCACCACGCAATTCTTCCAGGGCGTTTATGGCTTTACCCCGCTTCAGGCAGGTCTCGGTTTCCTTCCGATGACAGTGATCCAGTTCGTTGCCTCACTGGCGGTTTCACGCTTGGTGCCCAAATTCGGTCATGCCCCGGTGCTTACGGTGGGCTTCGCGCTGGTGCTGAGCGGAATGCTGTGGATTGCCCAGATCGGTGCGGAGACCTCCTACCTCGTGGGGATGGTGGGCCCCCTGCTGGTCATCGGGTTGGGGCAGGGGCTGGCCTTTGGCCCGTTGACCTCCGCCGGAATCTCCGGGGCCCTGCCGCAGGACGCTGGCGCGGCATCCGGGCTGGTCAACACCGCCCACCAGCTGGGCAGCACGCTGGGCGTCGCGGTGTTAACGTCCGTCGCCGCCGGCGCCAGCAGCCTGGCCGGCAGGGTGGCTGACGCCTACGCGGGCGGCAGCCTGATGATGGTCATGGCACTGGCTTCCGCGCTGGTGCTGGTCCTCCCGGCCGAGCTGGCCGCCCGCAAGCAGCGCACCGCGTAGTCACTCCAACTAATGGATCGGATACTTCGTATGGCCAAAAACGTGAATCGACGGGCCGTACTTGGCACCGCGCTGGTCGGCGGCGGAGCGCTGTTGGGCGCGCTGAGCGGTTGCGCAGCTGACGAGCCGTTGCCCAACACACGGCCGAAGGATGAAACCGGCGCCACAACGCTGGTGGTCTATTTTTCGCGAGCCGGCGAAAATTACTACAACGGCGGACGGCGCGATCTTCAGGTGGGCAATACCGAGGTTTTGGCGATGATGATCCGGGATCGGATCAAGACCGATGTGTACCGGATCCTTGAGGCCGAGCCCTACCCCGAGTCGTACGACAACACCGTGAAGCGCAATGCCGAGGAACAAAACACCAACGCTCGGCCGGCCATTGCCGGCCCGCTGCCGGAGCTCGGCCGCTACACCACGGTATTGCTCGGCAGCCCGGTCTGGAACGTGCGGGCACCGATGATCCTTTCCACGTTCCTTGACGCGGTCGATCTCAGCGGCAAGACCGTCCTGCCGTTTGTTAGCTACGCCGTCAGTGGCATGGGTAGCGTCGAAGCTGAGTACCGCGCGTCGCTGCCAACTGCTGAGGTCCGCACCGGGTTAGCCGTGCGCGGTGAGCTGGTCGCCGAGTCCGCACCGGCGATCGAGGCATGGTTACGTCAATCCGGACTCGGCACGTAGCCGTTAGCTCGCGGTGCACCCGGCACCAACGCCCACGCACTTCTGCCGAGTGTCAGGCCTTGGCGGTTACTGCCCGGCGCGGGTCTGCAGTACCTCCAGGGCGGCGGCATCGATCTTGGCCCGGAAGCTTGGACTGGACTTGGCCAGAGCCACCATGGACTTGTGAATGGTGGGGATCTCCGCGGCATTCACGCAGAGCATCATGGTGCCACCGGCGTTAAAGAAGGCCCTGGCGCGCGAGGCATAACTCCAGGCGGCGAGTTGCTTGGCGTTGCACATGTCATCGGAGATCACGATCCCGGTGAAGCCCAAATCGTGGCGCAGCATGGACTTCATGATGATGGAGGAATATGGCCCAACACGGTTCGGTTCGATTTGGGTATAAATCGCGTTGGAGATCATCACCCAGCGGGTTCCCCCAGCAATGGCCCGGATGAAGGGGCGGCGGTAGACGCTATAGCGCGTGGTGATGGTGTCTTTAACGTTGGAGGAGGTATCGGTGTTCTTGGTGACCCTGCCCAAACCGGGGAAATGCTTGGCCACCGGCGCGATGCCGCCGGCACGCATTCCCGCCACGAAGGCACCAACATCATCTGCGACGCTCCAGGAGGTGTAGCCGAACTCGCGGTGCCAGTAGCCGATGGGCGAGTTGTAGGGCGCAAACTCGGCGGAGGGGACGGTGTCGGCGACCGGCGCCAGATTCACGTTGAGTCCTGCGGAGTGCAGCTGCTTGGCCCACGCTGTGGCCTTGGAACGCAACGTTGTGGTTGACCACGTGCCCTGGTGCAGGGCCGTGGGCATGTCGGAGAAACCTGTCCCCTGAAGAACCTGGACGTAGCCGCCTTCCTGATCCGTGGCGATGAAGCGCTTTTGACCACCGGTGCTGCTCAGCGACACGGTGGCGTTGAGCTTGTTGACCACGGATTTGGTGATGGTGACTCCCGCATAACTACGGCCCTTAAGAAAAACGTTGCCCACCTTGTACTTGGTGAGGATCGATAGGTCCGTGGCGCTGGCCCCGGTGGCCGGAAGACCCATCATCAGCACCTGACCCACGCGCTGCTCAAGACTCAGCGTTTTCAGTGTCTGGGTGGGGGTTAGCGCCGAAATGTTCACGGCCGTGCGTTCAAGCGGTGCGCTCACGGGGGCCGAAGGACTCTCCGGGCGCTGGGCCGCCGAAGGTGGCCCCAGTGGTGAGGCAGTGGTGGCCACGACGAGCACCAGTAGCAGTGCCAGACGTGTTACGGCAAAAGGATTGACGGTGGAATGCCCGCGCATGGCGAACGCCTCGATTCGACGGAAACTCACGCCAGTCTATTCCCCCACCGAGTGTTTTAACCCGAAAAAGCCGATCGGATATTCCCGTGGAGCACGGTGGTGCGCTCGTCCGTTCTCTGCGCTACTTACGTCCGCGCAGCGGTGCGACCACCGAAGTCATCGGCAATGTCTTGGGCGACCCGACGCATCAGCGGCAGCATCTCATCGGTGATCGAGGTCGAACCGATGCGCCCTGGCTGCACCGAGACATTCAGCGCACCCAGTAGTTGCGCGCCGCGGTAAACGGGAACCGCCAACCCACGCAACCCCTCGTCAAGTTCCTGCGCGACCAGCGACCAGCCCTGGGCCCGCACGGCGTCCAGTTCGGTACGCAGCTCATCGATGCTTGACACCGTCTTGGCGGTGAAGTGGGTCAGCTTGGTCTTGCGCAAAAATTCCTCGCGTGCCATCTCCGGCAGTTCGGCGACCAGCACCCGGCCCATGGAGGTGGCCCAGGCCGGGAGTCGGTTGCCGATGCTCACGTTCATCGAGTGCATGCGCGGGGCGGCGATGCGCTCCACGTAGAGGATGTCCTGGTCATCAAGCACGCACAGCGCGGTGGTCTCGGCGAGCTCGACGGCCAGGGATTGCAAGTGCGGGCGGGCAACCTGCGGCAGCGTGAGTCCGGAGAGGTAAGAAGCCCCAATGTCCAGCACCCGCGGGGTCTGCCGGAAGGCGTTGCCGTCGGTTTCTAGGTATCCCAGATCCACCAGGGTGAGCAGGAAACGGCGGGCCGCAGCCCGCGAGACGGTGATGGCCTCGGCCACCTGCGTCACCGTCAGCAGCGGATGCGCAGCGTCAAAGGCCAGCAACACCGCCAGCGTCTTTTCCGCCGATTTCACATAGTAATCAGGCTGCTCGGCCATGGCCCCACTCGTCCCCTTGTTTGTTGCTAATACGTGGTCAAACGGTTGCGCTCGAATTGGGCGGCCAGACGCACCGGTGCATTCGGTGCCCCATAACCGTCATAGCCTCCGCGACGCTGAACAACCTCAAGGAACATCGAGCCTACCGTTTCGGTATAAAAATGCAGGAATTCGCCATGTTCGTCGCGGTCATACAGCAGGTTCAGTTCCTGCAACTGCACGAGGGTCTCCCCGCTCAGTGCGAACCGCGCCGCCAAGTCTTCATAGTAGTTGTTGGGCACGGGCAAGAATTCCATGCCCGCCGCCACGGCCTGCCGAGCCAGCGAAATAATGTCATCGGTGTGCACAGCAATATGCTCGGGATAACTCGGGGCGCGATCGCCGGTGCCTTCTAGTCCGTGCGGCACGATGTTCAGCGCCAGCCGTACCGCACCGTCCGTGGTGCGCAGCACCTGGGAGCGCACCAGGCCCATGGGGCTGGGAACCTCGGTGCCGGGGCGGGCGGCGAGGTTCAGTGTGGAGGTATAAAAGAGCACCGATTCATCAAAGGCCTGCCACGGCTGGGCTAGGTTGATGTGGTCAATGCCGGTGATGGACCCGGTATCGCTCAGCGCGGAGCCGTCACCAAATTCCGCGGTCCAGGCCGGTTCGGTGGCGGTGGTCCCGAAAAAGACCTCGGTGGCATCCGGTGCGGTGAAGCCGTGCAGCGGTTGCTCACCCACGGTGTGGTGGCGTGGCACCACCGGTGCCTTCAGCGCTGTGGCACGCATCGTGCCCAGTGTCGCGTCCGGAACCTGGATGCCAAAGCCGGAGACCTCGGCGGTAATTCCGCGGCTGCGCTGGGTGTTGATGATGATCCGTGCGTTCCCCGCACTCCACAGCGTGACCGGCTTGCGGCGGTGCTGGCCGCGGAAGCTGAAGCCCAGCTGGGCCAGCATTCCGGCCACCGCTTCGGGATCCTCGGTGCGGATTTCCGCGTAGTCGAATCCGGAGGCCTCTTGGGCACCGGGCAGCGCGGAAATACCCAGCGGGTAGGTGGTCGCGCCGGCGCCCAGCAGCGTTGCGGTTTTGTCTTGAAGCCAGATTAGCGAACGCATCCCATCCACGGCGGTGCGCTCCACATTGGACTGGCGGAAGACATCGTTGAAGATTTCCAGCGAGACGATTCCGTCATAACCCGAGCGCACCAGATGCCCCATGAAGGCGTCGAGTTCGAAGGCACCCTCGCCGGGGAACACCCGGTAGTGGCGCGACCAGGAGAGGATGTCCATGGAGAGTACCGGGGCATCGGCCAGCTGGACGAAGAAGATCTTTTCCGCCGGGATCGCCGCGATTCCCGCGGGGTCATCTCCTCGGGAGAGGATGTGGAAGGAATCAAGGCAGAGCCCCACATTGGGGTGGTTCACCTTTTGAACAATGCGCCAGGAGTGCCCGTAGGTGTTAACAAAGGTGCCCCAGGCCAGGGCCTCGTAAGCAATTTTTACTCCATAGCCGGCGGCCAATTCGCCCAGTGCGCGAATCTGTGTGACAAAAAGTTCATCGTCATTGATGGTTGCCGTGCCCACGTTCGAGCACAGGAGCATGGTGCTGATACCCAGGCGGTTCATGAGCTGGAATTTGGCTTCGGCACGGGCCAAGTTGGCGACGAAGGTGTTCTCGTCAACACCCTCAAAGTCGCGGAAGGGTTGGAAGAGGTCCAGGCTCAGGCCGAGTCGGTTGGCCAGGGCCAGAACTTCCTCGGGCGACATGGGCGAGACGGTGAGGTCTTGCTCGAAGATCTCGATGCCGTCAAATCCGGCCTTGGCGCAGGCCAGCATCTTTTGCTCAAGCGTGCCGGAAATGCAGACGGTGGCGATGGAGGTGCGCATTTAGAGACCGGCCTCCAGCATTTCCAGCAGGTGGGCATGCATGCGTGCGGTATCCGGGGTGATGCCGGTGATGATTTCGAAGGCGTCAACTGCCTGACCCACCGCCATGTTCCCGCCATCTAGTGTGCGGCAGCCAAGGGCCTTCGCGGCGGTGATGAGTTCGGTATCCACGGGCCGGTAGACCACATCGGCCACCCAGTGTTCTGCACTCAGTCCGCTGATGTCAAAGGGCAATCCGGGGTGATGGTGCATGCCCACGGGGCTGGCGTTCAGTACACCGTTCACCTTGGGCAGCAGGACGGGGACCTGGTCAATGTCGCAGGCCAGGATCGTGCACTCGGGAAATTGCATGGATAGGGTCGCGGCGCGTTCCGCGGCGCGGGTGGCTTCCGGATCGACCAGGAACAGTTCCTTGACTCCCGAGGCCAGCAGCGCGTAGGCGACGGCCGAACCGGCCCCACCCACACCTAGCTGCAGTACGGTGTCCAGGGTGGCGTCGGGCAACCCGTTGGCCAGTGCCCAGGCGAAGCCCGAGGCATCGGTGTTAAAGCCGTGGAACGAGCCGTCCTTGATGATCACGGTGTTCACCGCACCGATCGCCTTGGCCTCATCACTGATCTCATCTAGGTGTTCAAGCACCAGTTGTTTGCAGGGGTGGGTGATGTTAAAGGCGTTGAACCCCAGGGCCGCTCCGGCAGACAACAACTCTCCGACGTCGGTGGCTTCCTTGCCGATGATCGTGAGGTCGATCGGACGGTAAAGGTAGCGCAAGGAGTGGGCGTCGCCCTCACGCTCATGCATGGGTGGAGTCAGCGATGGGATGACCCCATCACCAATCAGGCCAACAAGATACGACTGCGTGGTGGTGCTCATGACTGCTCCAGTCCTTGAGATTATTTCTCGTATGGATTGTCTTGAATGTGATTTAGCTCTACTCTAATGGTTGTACGGAATTCGTACAACTGTACGCTTTGCGCACAAAGAAGTGCCCGTCCCCCAGATTTCACGCCACACCTTAGGAGCATCCGATGCCCAACACCGATCATTCGCCGGCGCAGGAAGCGCCCGGCACCGGAGGCAGGACGCCAGTCAAGGCGGCGCTTGCCAGCTTCATGGGTAGCGCCGTTGAGTACTACGACTTCTTCATTTTCGGCGCCGCAGCCGCCCTGATTTTCCCGCACGTATTCTTCCCCGACGCCGGGACCAACGCCGCCGTCATGTCCCTGGCAACCTTCGGCTTCGCCTACGTCGCCCGTCCCATCGGTGCCGTGATCCTCGGCCACTTCGGGGACAGGATCGGGCGGCAAAAGGTCTTGATGTTCACCCTGGTACTGATGGGCGCCGCAACCTTCGCCATCGGCTGCCTGCCTACCTTCGACCAGATCGGCTGGTGGGCCCCGGCCCTGCTGGTATTCGCACGCCTATTGCAGGGACTCTCCGCCGCGGGCGAGCAGGCAGGGGCCTCATCGCTGACCCTAGAACATGCTCCCGATAATCGCCGGTCCTTCTTCACCTCCTGGACGCTGACCGGCACCCAAGGCGGGCAGATTCTTGCCGCCCTGATCTTCATCCCCGTGGTGGCCATGCCCGACGAGTTCAAGTTCGGCATTGGCTGGCGCATCCCGTTCTGGCTCTCCGCGGTGGTCGTCCTCATTACCTTCTTTATTCGCCGCACGCTGCACGAAACCCCAGAGTTCGAGAACGCCAAGAAGAACAACGAGATCGCCAAGCTGCCCCTGGGCGTGCTGATCCGCTTCCACTGGCGCGATGTGCTGCGCGTGGTCTTCTGCGCCTTCATCGCCGCGGTGTCCACCGTCTATGGCACCCTGGCCATCTCCTACGGCAAGAACATCGGAAACCTGGATGAATCCGTCACCCTGTGGCTGGTGGTTGCCGGCAATATCGGCGCGCTGTTCACCCAGCCACTCTTCGGAAAGCTGGCCGATCGGATCGGCCGCAAGCCGGTGTTCATCTACGGTGCGCTGGGCTCGGCGGCCCTCATGCCCTTCTACCTGCGCTCCATGGAAACCAGCAACACCGTGTTGCAATTCGCACTCTCACTGCTGGTCTTCTCCTGCGCTTATGCGGCGACCAACGCAGTCTGGCCGTCCTTCTACGCCGAGATGTTCTCCTCGCAGGTCCGTTTCTCCGGCCTGGCCATCGGCACCCAGCTCGGATTCTTGATGGCGGGCTTCGCCCCGTCCATCGTTGCGGCCCTGGGCGGGTTGGAGCCCGGCGGCTGGGTTGTCATCAGCCTGTTCACCGCCGCGATCGCACTGATCGCCACGGTCTCGGCACTGACCGCCAAGGAAACCTACCAGGTGCCCACGCACCTTTTGGGCCGCACCGCACACAAGGTCGCAAGCGCTCCCGGCGCCTAGGTTCACTAGACGGCGGACACCAACATCAAGCGCGGGCTCCTGAGGGATCATTCACGATGAACCCGGGGCCCGCGCTTTTTGTGCTGCATCTTTGGTGTACCTCTAGGCTTCACCTTCGTTCATGTTCACCCAACGGTTAGGTCCGTTGCCTAGGCTAAGGAACACAGGGTGAGAACAACCAGTCTCACCGCCTGACCGAAGGGGCAACGCACCATGGGCTACATCACCGTTGGAACCGAGAACTCCACGTCGATCGATCTTTACTACGAAGACCAGGGGTCCGGCCAACCGGTCGTCCTGATCCATGGCTACCCGCTTGATGGCCACAGTTGGGAACGCCAGACCCGCGTGCTGCTCGAGGCCGGTTACCGCGTCATCACCTACGACCGCCGGGGATTCGGAGCCTCCAGCAAGGTGGGCACCGGGTATGACTACAACACCTTTGCCGCCGATCTGAACACCGTGCTCGAGACCCTCGACCTGAGAGATGTCATCCTCGCGGGTTTCTCCATGGGTACCGGAGAACTGGCGCGTTACGTTTCGACCTTTGGCCATCAGCGCGTGGCCAAGCTGGCCTTCCTCGCCTCGCTCGAACCATTCCTGGTCGCGCGCGACGATAACCCCGACGGCGTCCCCCAACAGGTCTTCGATGACATCATCACCCACGCCAAGGATGATCGCTTCGCCTGGTTCACCAACTTCTTTAGCAACTTCTACAACCTCAGCGACACCCTCGGAGAGCGCATCAGCCAGGAAGCGGTCACCGCCAATTGGAACACCGCCGTCTCCAGTGCGCCGGTGGCAGCCTACGCGGTGGTTCCGGCCTGGATTGAGGACTTCCGTGGCGACGTTGAGGCGGTTCGGGCCAGCGGAAAACCCGTTTTGATCCTGCATGGGACGGCGGATAACATCCTGCCCATCGACGCCACGGCCCGACGTTTCCACCAGGCGGTCCCCGAGGCCGACTACGT
The DNA here is from genome assembly GCF_012271785.1 of Paeniglutamicibacter terrestris. Taxonomy (GTDB): domain Bacteria; phylum Actinomycetota; class Actinomycetes; order Actinomycetales; family Micrococcaceae; genus Paeniglutamicibacter; species Paeniglutamicibacter terrestris. The sequence goes on from NZ_JAAWVT010000001.1 coordinate 769,785, forward strand.
TGAAGTGGAAGGCGCGCCACACGGCCTGCTGTGGACTCACGCCGAGGAAGTGAACGCTGCCTTGCTGGCCTTCGTGACCAAGTAAGGCAGCATCAACGATGGTCCCGGGGTTTGAACTGGACCACGAATCCCGGGATGATTCGCCTGCCCATGGCGTTCGGTCACCCCAGCCGGACCAGCAATAAGGTCATACTGTTTTCCATGGATACTCCACGCGGCCCACTGATGCCGACCGGCGAAGGAACCGCGCAGGTGATTCGACGCGAGCCGTCGGTGACACTGCGTGATCTCGTGGTGCACTATTGGCTGCCCACGTGGCATATTCCGGCAGGGGCCAGTCACGAACAGCGGATCCTCACCTTTCCCGGCTGCAACCTTGGGATCGAAGACGGTGTCGGGACGCTCTATGGGCCGGTCACGCAGTTGTCGCTCAAGCGGCTCACTGGTTCGGGACGCGCTTTTGGAGTGCTCTTCAGACCCGGTACCGCGTTTCTGCTCAGCCCGGTGCCTATCGCGGAGTTGGTGGACGGTTCGGTCCCTGCCCTCGACTGTGGGCTGGGAGATGCCGAATCCATCCACGCTGCCCTGAATGCGGGGGCGACCGCGGAGCAAGGACAACTGACGGCGATCCAGATCTTTGAGCACTGGCTGTCCCTTCGACTCCCCGACGGGGCGGATGAAGAAGGGCTCCTGATGAACCGAATTTGTGCGGATATCGAGTCCACGCCGGGGCTCCAGCGCGTAACGCAGCTCTGTGAGCGGTGGAGAATCGGCGAGCGCAGCTTGCAGAGGTTGGTGCGAACCCGCATGGGTATCACCCCAAAATGGCTGTTACAGCGCCATCGTCTCCAGGAAGCTGCGGTGCTAATGGGCCAGGGCGTGGGCCCGAATCTGTCACGCCTGGCCCACGCGCTCGGCTATGCGGATCAGGCGCATTTCACGCGGGATTTCGCTGGTGTCACCGGGATGAGCCCCGGCGAATATGTACGCCAGGTTCAGGCCGGACCCACCAGCGACTGACATTTGGGTCACCGCCCCTAGGGGGTTTCGGCCGCGCTGAAGCTCGCCAGCCAAGCGGTGACCCGGCGCTCGGATTCCTCCCGGGAAAGATCCTCCACGCGTGTCATGACGTTCCAGCGCCGCCCAAAGGCATCGGCGAAGGTGGCAAAGCGGTCCCCGGAGACAAAGTTGGCCGGTTGTTCCACCGCGGTGGCCCCGTGTTCAAGCGCCAGGGAAAAGACCGCATCCACGTCGTGAACGTAGACCGCAATGGAATTGTTGGTGTGTTGCGCATCGGCCGCCACTAACCCGTAGGAGGCTTGGGGGTCCGATAGCTGCAGAATGCCATTGCCAAAATCGAGTTCGGCATGTGCGACGGTTCCGCTGCCATCCTCTCGCGGGGCGCCGGGCATCACCGAGAGCACTTTGGCACCGAACACTGCTCGATAGAACTCGATCGCCGCCTGGGCCGGGTCAACGACAATGAACGGCGTCAGCGCGGTGTATCCGTGCGGCACACCTTGGTTCGTGTGCTCTCCGGTCGCGCCCTGGGTTTTTGGTTCCGTGGACATGCTAAACATCCTTCATCGGTCTGGATCGTTGATTGCTTTTCCATTGAATACTTCTCGCATGGACGTGGTCTTGAAGGAACCCGACAACCGCTTGAGCAATCTCCCACCGTGCCGTGACTGATGGCAGCGGGCCTACTCTTTCCCCCTCACTTCGACATATCTTCGTGTTCGCGAGTCTGACATGGAAGAATCCGATCATCTGCCCAACGAAGGACCGACTGACGTGACCATGATCCAGCCAAAACTCAGAAGCACTACCGGCGGCGACGGGGTATGGATTGTTCTCGTCATTGCGGGCATCACCGCGGCCCTGCATATCTGGAAGCTGCCCGCCGCACTCCCACTGATCCAAGAGAACCTTGGATTGTCGTTGGTGTCCGCAGGTGTGCTGCTGGGCATTGTGCAGGTGGCGGGAATGGTCGGCGGACTGGCAGTCTCGATGTTGGCCGAAGTCATCGGTGAGCGTCGCGCCCTGATCCTGGGTCTGGCCCTGCTCAGCCTAGGGTCGGCATTGGGAGCCCTCTCGACGGGAGCGAACACTCTCTTGGCTTCGAGAGCCATCGAGGGCGTCGGGTTTATTGCGGCCACGGTCGTGAGCCCCGGACTAATTCGGCGCCATACGCCGTTTCGTCGGGTGAACTTGGCAGTGGGCTGTTGGAGCGCCTATCAGGGAACAGCCACCTTCGTGGGATTGATCGCCAGCGCCTATTTCTTGCAGATCGGCACCTGGCAGATGTGGTGGTGGGTCATGGCCGCCGTCACGCTGGCACCCGTGCCGCTGATCTTGTCGCTTGTACCTAAGGATTTACCGGCAGCACCCGGCGGGAGCCGATCCGCTGCGGGGCGGATCTTCGTCACCGCCCGATCCTCCAAGGTGTGGATCGCCGGTGTGGTCTTTGGTTCCTACACCATCCAATGGATGGCCGTGGTGGGATTCTTACCCACGATCTATGCCGAACGTGGGCTCAACGGTGCACACGCCGGTGTGCTCTCGGCGGTGGTCGGAGGGCTCAACGGGGTCGGTGCGATCCTCACCGGCATGCTGTTGCAGCGCGGCGCCCCGGCCCGCACCTTGCTTTACACCTCCTTCGGCCTGATGGCACTCTTCAGTACACTGACCTTCGCTGTGGAATGGACCTCGGTTCCCGGCGGGTTGGGGTGGCAGCTGCTCTGCGTTGGGCTTTTCTCGCTGATTGGGGCCATGATCCCCGCAACAATGACACGCATGGCAGTGGATCTGGCCCCGGAGGGTGGCTCGGCTCCCGCTGCCATGGGTTTGATGCAACAGATCTTCAACATCGGAAACTTCACCGGTCCTATGATCGTCGCTTGGCTGGCCACGGCCACTGGCGGATGGTCAGCCACTTGGTGGATGACCTGCACTTTCGCAGCAGTCGGCATCGTCATGGCCACGGTCTTGCTTAGCCGGCAGAACTCGGTGAGCTTTTCGCACCGGTAGTCACTGATTCCCCGGGCCGCTTGTTATCCTGCACACCAACACATGAAACTTGATGGTTGCGCATATGGTCTGCACAGCAATGGCACTTAGAGTCGTTATTACCTCTTGAAGGTGCGAGTGATGAGTGCACCGGTCGGTTCAAAATCTTTCCCATGATTTTGAACCGACCGGTGCTCACGCTTTTAACAACGTTTGCGTTCCGCGGCAGCAACGCTCTGGATCTCATCCATGAATTGGCGAGGACACCGTGGAGGCCGTCCTTCCGCACTCTTATTGACGGCCTATGAAACGTTCGATTAGTGCGAAGTTGTCTGAACTGACACCCCAACAAAACATAGATCCACCGGCGATCCGAGGTATCAACAGGCTTCTCACCGAACCCCATGGTTGAGCACATCAAATCCATAGGCTCTGACCCTAGAGTAGTTACTACCTCATGAAGGTGCGAGTGATGCGAGCACCGGCTGGAAACCAGATTCCTCCCCCGAATCTTCCGGCCGGTGCTCAAACATTTAAGAGCCACTTTTCGATGCAAAGTTATTCCCGCAACCCAGCGCGGCGGCACTCTCTCCTCGGTCTACCTCGTCAGCTACGTGGCGTTTGGTGGACCCACCCTGGTGGCAGGGCTACTGATACCCACGATTGGTCTGCAGAATATGGTCTACGGATACGCGGCGTTCATCGTAGTTCTTTCGGTTATCGCGCTTTTGCTCCTGCTGCGGTCCCGCACCAAACGCATCAAGTCATCTACGGCAGCGGGCCAATAACCCCCGGCCATTGCCTCACTCGGTCCGCACCGCCGGGAAACTCACCACTGCATTGGCGAGCTTCCCATGCCCACCACAACGCCCTTCCGGACGCACCATGGCGGACACCTCAGTCAGCGAACAACCCTCATGAGAAACAGATCAGGTAGAATTTAGTTGAAGAGTAAAGTTTTCTGATCTCAACCACGACGGGAATCCCACCATGGTCAAAGTCTTAGCGCGCGGCCCCCACCGAACTCGACGCACACCATGGGTGTTCGCTGCGATGCTTGCCGCCTTCGCCTTTATCCTCGCGGCCTGCGGAACAAACCCCACCACTACGGCCACGGGCAGCGGTCCCGCAACCAGTGCGCTGGGTCCAGGATTACGCATGGGCCCCGTCGAATTGGTGACATCGGATCTCGACGGACTCCAGCGCTTTTACACCGAAGGTGTTGGCCTGAGCATCATCAGCAGCGACGAAGACGATGTCGTCCTGGGCATCGAGAACACCGAGCTCTTTCGCCTAATTGCCGCCGACTCCCCCGACGCCGCCCCGGATGACTACACCCAGGCCGGCCTTTACCATTCAGCGTTCCTGTTTGACCAAGAGGAAGAGCTGGCAGCCGCAGTGCTGCGCACCGCGACCCTGACACCCGCCTCGTTCCAAGGATCCAGCGACCACAAGGTGAGCAAGGCCTTCTATTTTGCCGACCCAGACGGGAACGGCGTTGAACTGTACGTTGACACCCCCGAGAACACCTGGGAATGGAACGATGGACTTGTCACGATGGGATCGGCAGCCCTAGACCCGAATGCCTTCATCGCCGAGCACCTGGGCAACCGCGCCCCGGCCACTCAGGCTTCAGGAGTATCGATGGGACATGTCCACCTGCGCGGTGGCGATTTGACCGAGGCCGAGCGGTTCTACGAAGACGGGCTGGGATTCGCGGTGAGCGCCCGCTCACAGGGAGCGATCTTCCTGGCGGCCAATGGCTACCACCACCATCTTGCCGTCAACACCTGGTCCTCCTCCGGAGCTGGACAACGACCCGAGACCCTCGGGCTTCGAACTGTCACCATTTTGCTATCAAGCGAGACCGAGTTGGAGTCGCTCGCCGCGCGACTATCCGCCATCAACGCTCCATTCACGAGTAGCACCGGGACACTGGTGACAAGCGACCCGTGGGGCACCCAAATCAGGGTGCGCGTCACAGCCTAACCCGTCACTTGTGGCCAAATTCCACACCTCACATGGAACGCGATGGCCAGACACATCAAATCCATAGGCACCGCCCGTAGTGTCTTTATTACCTCATGTAGGTGCGAGTGATGCGAGCACCGGCTGGAACCAAGATTTTTCCCCCGAATCTTCCAGCCGGTGCTCAAACCTTTAACCCGACCACTTCAGTTCCCGGAGGAACCTCCGCAGATAGACCTAACTTGCCCGATGCGAGCGCTTCACACCTGCATTCACCAGCAAGGAAACAAAAACCACAAGGCAGAGCACGGCACCGATCTCAAAACTCAGATTGATGCCGGTACCGGTGGCGTGGTGGTCACTACCGGTATGGGCCGCGATGACGGCTCCGGAAATGGCCGTACCGAAGGAGCTACCAATGGTGCGCAGCACCTGGTTGAAGCTCACCGAGCTGCCGAGTTCTTGTGTCGCTACCGAGCGCGCAATGAGTGCGGGCATAGCGGCGTAGGCAGCGCCCATGCCCAGCCCAAAGACCAACATCCCCAGTAGGATTTCCCATAGCTGGGTGTGCGCTAGCCACAACAATGTTCCAGCGCTGGCCATGAAGGCGGCACCGACGGGCAGCAGCGTTGCCAGTGAGATGCGGCGGCCCAGCCGACGCACTAGGCGGTTGGCGGTGAAGCTGCCCACCGAGAGTGGGAACATCACAAAGCCCGCCCAGAACACCGGAAGAGATAACCCGTATCCGGTTGTTGCCGGTGACTGGGCTACCAGGCTGGCTACCGAGAGGCCGATGTACATCGCTGCTCCCAAGCCAATGGCGGTGAGGTTGGCCAGTAGCACGTCCCCGTTGCGGAACACCCGAAGATTGATCAACGGATGCTCACTGCGCAATTCGACACGAATCCAGACCAGCAGCAGAGCGGCCGCCAGTATCAGGACGCTGATGGTGGACAGCGAGGACCAACCCCAGTGCGGGCCTTCACTGATTCCCAGGAGCAGCGTACCGAGTCCCAGACCCAGAAGTGTCGCTCCCTTCGAGTCAAAGGGAGTCTTGAGTGCATGCTCATCGGGCCCGTCAGGGATCACGCGGATGACAACGATGATGGCGGTGAGGACAAATAGTGCGGCGAACCAGAAGGCGAACCGGAACCCGGTCATGCCGGCGATGATGCCGGTGAGCGGGTAGCCGATGCCAATACCTGTAGCGACGGTGACCGAGAGGCTTGAGATCGAGCCCTGAACTTGATGTTCGGCCACGTAGCGGCGCGCCAGCGAGATCGTCACCGCCACAATGCCGTAGCTCAGACCCTGGAGCGCCCGTCCGATCAGAAAGATGGTGAAGTTCGGGGCCACCGCGGCAATGATGGAACCGGCCAAGATGATCGTGAGTGAAACCAAGAGAAGTTTCTTCTTGTGCGGGCCATCGCTGAGCCTGCCCATGACCGGGGTGGCGATCGCGCCCGCTAGGAGGTTCAGAGTCAGCATCCATTGCGCGGTACTGACCGGAACTCCCATCTCTAAGGAAATCGAGGGCACCAGCAGCATGCCCAACGATGAGACGATCGCCGTGGATAGAGCCGCGTAGATCAATGCCGGAACCATCGCTGAGCGAGTTTCAGCCACGCGGTTCATCCGTCCCAATTTTCCGCAGGACCGGCAAAGCTGCCTGGAGAATCGTCCGCTCCGTATCCGTCAGGCGTTCGGAAATGGCTCTGGCGATTCGCTTTTCCCCGGCCATCACCTCGGAGGCCAGTTTTTCCTTGCCCGCCGGACGCAGGACCAGCCACGTTTTACGCCGATCGTTAGAATCCGGAACACGTTCGATGAATCCCAATCCCTCAAGTTCCTTGGCACCGAGTGAAATTCCCTGAGGGCTCACGCGGAGGGCAGTCGCCAATTCCGACGTGGTCGCGCGCCCGTGCACCGAGAGGTGATGCAGAATCCCAATTTTGCCCGGAGAAATGGTGCGTTCTGAGCGGATCGCTGCGAGCAACGGGTACAAGACCTCAACAAACTCATGCACCGACTGCGGGTCCGGCGATATTTCACTAGTCATGAAAAAAGTCTACAACCAACTTGATCAAGTTACTTGAGCATATTTCACTTCAACTCCCGACTTAGCACCATTCGAGCCTTCCGTTCGAGCCGCGATTGCCCGCGAGGGCCCACCTGGCGGAAAAGCTCAAGCGTAGGCTGGATCACAAAAAGTATGGATAATCATATTTTGTCGTGATAATGTATTTTCAAGTATTCATCGCGAGAGGATGGGCCATGGCCTGGGGTTTGATTAGAGAGATGGGCCATGTGTCCATCCAGACCAATGACGTCGAAGGCTCGATCTTCGATGCCACACAGCTTCTGGGGCTGCGAGTCACCGAACGTACGGCGAACGAGGTCTATCTGGCGGCCAACTCGGTGCACCACGAACTGGTGTACGTCGAGTCGGAGGTCAACGGCATTCAGTCCATCGGCCTGATCGCGCAGAACGGCGACGCTCTGCGGGAAATCCGCCGCCGCGTCGAAAGTGAGAACTTCAAGTTCGTTTCACACACCGCCGTCAGCGCCGGCGTGCAAGACGGTTTCAGCTTCATCGGTCCGGAAGGGTGGATCTTCGAGATCTACACCGGAATGCAGAAAAGCGATCCGGGGCTGCAGGGCTTTGGCCCAGACCGCTACGGGCATATCAACTTCCACCCACGGGACCCGCGTTCCATGATGGAGTTCCTGCGCCGAATCTTTGACTTCCGACTCTCGGATGTCATCGGCGACGACTACGCCTACTTCATGCGCTGCAACCCCGATCATCACGGCATCGCGCTCATCGCCGGTGGCGGCACCTTTCACCACCACGCTTGGCAGGTCCAGTCCATTGCCGATCTGGCCAAGTTGGGCGACCGTCTGGGGCGCGCGGGCCGCGAATTGATTTGGGGCCCGGTCCGTCACGGGGCCGGCCACAACATCGCCGCCTACTACGTCGAAACCTCCGGTGCGGTGGTTGAGCTCTACACCGACCTCGAGCAGATCTATGACGACGAGCGCGAACCGGTGATCTGGGCGGAGGACGAGAACTGGTGGAACATGTGGTCCAACCGCCGCACCGATGATTTCCGTACCTTCGGCATCCGCTCGGTCACCGAACTCAAGACGTTCCACTAAAACCCGCGGGGAACTTGATTCCCCTGAATAGCATTTCCCCCACCATCGCAGATTCGAAAGGCCCTACCTCATCATGCAGTATGCATCCTTCCTTGCTCCCAATGGCTCCGAGACCTGGGGCGTTGTCATCGACGAAGTCGCCCACGATCTTGGACCCAGCGGTCTGAACCTCGCAGCCACCATCCGTGAGTCCATCGAAAAGGGGATCTTCGGCACCGACCTTGATCTCACCGGTGCGCCGACCTACGCCGAAGCCGAACTCACCTTCCTTCCTTCGCTGCACAACCCGGGCAAGATCATCTGCATCGGTGTGAACTACCGCGCGCACCAGGAAGAATCGGGCAAGACCGGGCAGACCGCCCCCACCGTTTTCACCCGCTTCGCCGATTCCCAGATGGGCCACTTGGCCGATGCCGTGAAGCCGGCTTCCACCACCAAATTCGACTACGAGGGTGAAATGGCGCTGGTCATCGGCAAGGACGCCTGGCACGTCACTGAGGAAGATTCCTGGGACTACATCGCCGGCTACGGCGCCTACAACGATTTCTCCGTGCGCGACTGGCAGAAGGCCGCCAGCCAATGGATCCCAGGTAAGAACTTCCCCTCCACCGGTGGATTCGGCCCGTACTTGGTTCCCGCAGCAGATCTGGGCGACGTCAACGAACTCACCCTCGAAACCCGAGTTAACGGCGAGACCCGCCAGAAGGCCTCGGTCTCGGATTTGGTCTTCACCATCCCGCAGCTCATGGCCTATGTCACCGGCTTCACCAAGTTGAACCCGGGAGACGTCATTGTCACCGGTACTCCGGGCGGCGTTGGTCTCTTCTGGGGCGAGGGTGGCCTGTTGAATGCCGGCGATGTTGTTGAGGTTGAGATCACCGGTCTGGGCATCCTGCGCAACACTGTCGCAAACGAAATCAACTAAGGACCCTCCGGGGCAAGGGAGCAAGAGCATGGCGGAGCACATTGATGCCGATGTATTGGTCATCGGGGCCGGTCCGACCGGTCTGAGCACGGCGAACCTGCTCGCTGACCAAGGATTGCGCGTTGCGTTGATCGAGAAGCACTGGGGATCCGGCGATGAGCCGCGCGCCATCAGTGCCACCGATGAAACGCTGCGCGTGATGCACCAGATCGGAATCCTTGACGCTCTTGCTCCCGAAATGCTCATGGGCACCGGGGCTCGATACTACGGACGCGGCGGTAAAATCATCGCCGAGGTCCGACCGGGCAGTCCCCGATTGGGGCATCCCGGAAAGTCCCAGTTCGACCAGCCGGTCATGGAGGGATTGCTTTTCGAAGCCGCAGCACAACGTGAAAACATTGAGCTGCACTTTAATACCGAGGCGACCTCAATCGTCCAGCACAAAACCGGCGTCATCGTCAACGCGGTGCGTCGCGGGGATCGTAGTCGCGGTGTTTCTGGCGTCATTGCCGGGAACACCAAGAGTGACCACACTCCCGCCGCTGATGCCCAGCGAACCGAGCTGACTATCAATGCGGCCTGGGTCATCGCGTGTGATGGTGGGCGCAGCTTCACCCGGCGCGAATTGGGCATCGGGCTCAGCGGATCGACTCAGGTGGAAAAGTGGATCGTGGTGGATCTGCTCGATGTGCCAGGTACCCCCGAACCTTTTGCCTCCTTCCATTGCAATGGCACCCGCCCCACCGTGGTAGTGCCGGGTGTTAAGGGACGACGCCGCTATGAATTCATGCTCTTTGAGGGTGAAGATGAGCAGGAGATGATCTCCGCCGCGTCGATCACCAAGCTCGTGTCGCCGTACCAAGATATTTCCACCGTTACCGTGCGCCGGGCGACCGTTTACACCGCCCACCAGCGCATCGCCGAAAAGTATCGTGTGGGTCGGGTATTACTCGCCGGCGATGCAGCACACCTCATGCCGCCCTTTGCCGGACAAGGCTTGAACGCGGGTATCCGTGATGCCGCAGCCGCCGCATGGCGCGTTGACGCACACATCGCTGGCGAGGGAACTGACGCCCTGATTGACGACTATGCCGCCGAGCGCCGGCCCCACGCCGAAGACATGGTCAAGCTGTCCAAGCGCATCGGATGGGTCGTAATGAATACCAACCCGGTGATCACTCGCGTCCGTGATGCCATCGTCTTAGCCACGCGGGCGCTACCGCCGCTAAACGCTTGGCTCACCCAGATGCGATTCCTCAAGCAACCCCACTACACCACCGGGACCGTGGCCCCGATTCCCTCCGCAGTTCCTGCCGCGGCTGCGAATTTAGTAGGCCGCTCACTGCCACAACCAGTGATACAAACCAAAACCGGCGCTCGGGCTTTGGACGAACTGCTCAGTAAGAACTGGACGCTGCTGGAAGTCACCAGCGGCAACCGTTTGGTGTTTGAGGACCTTGAGGGAAAACGCACCACAACAACCGATATTGAGGGAGTATTCGCGACCGCGGTGGGCATGGTCCTACTGGTTCGTCCCGACCGTTACGTTGGAGGCATCGCCCCTATTGCAGAGCGGGCAGCAATGCTGGCATCGATGGGTGCGAAGGTTCCACTGCTCACCCGGGCACCAGTTCGCAGCGAGCAGTAAACCCCGCCGTCGAACACTCGCTTATTCAATGACATGCGGCCCAGCTCCAGTGACCAATGAAGCGCAGGCTTTGAAGATTCGTACTATTCTCGTTTATTGAGAGTGGTTGCGGATAATATTTTCGGGCTCAAACCACCACATCGAATACGAGGTTGGAATCGTGGCAAAAGCATCAACCCTCTCGATTGAGGGCATCCGCAGGACCATCCTTCGAGGCGAGTGGTCCCCCGGCGAACGCCTACAGCCGATCACTTTGGCCACTCGGTTCGAGACCAGCACTACCGTGATCCGTGAATCGCTGACTCGATTGGCGGGCGAAGGCTTAGTAATGATTCGGCCCAATCGCGGCTTCTTCGTCACGGAGCTCGACTTGCGCGAGCTGGCCGATATTACCGAATTGCGTTGCGTCACCGAGGCTTTGGCTGCCCGCTTGTCGATAGAACGCGGGACTCTAGCCTGGGAAGCAGACCTCATTGCTGCCCATCACACACTGGCGCAGACCGCCCGACGCCGACCCGAGGACCCGGACCACGTCAATGATGAGTGGTCCAAGGCGCACCGCGAATTCCACCTCAAGCTCCTTGAGGCGTGCGATTGCGCCCCTATGGTCAGATTGTCGTCAAACTTGGCAGATTCCACTGAGCTGTACCGTCGTTGGGCGGCACCCTCCAGCGCAGCCGGTGGTCGCAATGTTGAACGTGAGCACGAACTTTTGCTTGAAGCCGCGCTGAATCGAAATGCCGACGACCTGGCTCAGCTACTTCGTGAACATTATGAGGCAACGGTCAAAGTGGTCATTGAAGCTGGACTTGTCGACGCTGCCACCACCAGCGTCTAGCTTTCCTCATATCGCCCGATACAAATGGTTGTTGCCCGGTCCCATCAGTACATTCTGGAACCGAGCAACAACTATTTGATTATCCTCGCAGTCCAGTCTCTGCACAGAAGGTGCAAGGATATCGGGTGGGCTGTGGCTCATGCTTTGTCGCGGTCTTTCGCCACTGGACTCGCTGCTCGATCAGCAGTCAGTCGCCACAAAAGCTGCTCCACCAACCCAGGCAACCGCGGTGCCACCGACTCATACATCTGCCCACTACTCGTCGTCACCCGCAGCCCATGCCGCACACCCGGAATCGTTTCCTCAACCCACCCCGGAGACTCCTTCGTCGCATTACAACTACGACATCGACCATCAAGATTCTCCACCGAACTCAGCCCACCCCGAGCTGCCTGCACCACATGATCAATCTCCCGAATCAAACCATTACACCCCGGGGTTCGACAATGCTGATCCCGTAACATCACAAACCACTTCAGTTTCCCGCTAATCACCCGGGCCTTAGAATCCATGGCCACCAAATCCCCCGTACCCGGTGCCGTATAGAGCCGAACGACCTCAATATCCTCCGGATGCTGCCACGTTCCCAGTAAGAGCTTGCGTGAGCGATCCGCACTGATATATCCATAACCAGGAATCAATGCCGGCTCCCCTCCCCCAGTGAAGAACGTTCCCTCCGTCATCACCAGATTCAACCGCACCCGCATATTCTCGTGATCCTTGAAACCCGTCATCGACGTCAAGAAATAGTCCGCGGCTAGTTGCCCCCGATTACGTTCATCCCCAGCCGCTTGTCCTCGTCCTTCTTCCCTAGCCAAAACCTGCAGTATCGCCGCCCCGTACTCCACCGGCACCAAACCGTCGATACGCATCCGATACGCATCAAAGCGATACACATGAAGATAACGACCCGCCAGAGCCTTCTGCTCCGAATCTTCTTCCAGCTCAGGTTCTAACAGCAGCGCCCACTGATGAATCGACTCACGCAATAAGGCATCCCCACCGCTAAAACACCGTGGACAGTCGGTAAGCAACAGCTCCTCAATGAGAAGCTGGTTTTCCTTCTTCAAATGCCGCACCCCACGGGCCACAATCTCGGCCTGATGGAAGGTGATCGTGTCATCACCCACCGCAGCCCGCGTGAGCGGTAAATCTCGAGAAATAACCCGTGAGAGATGCAAAAACTCCACCCCCGAGCAACGCGGCTGCCGCAACACCAACGCCACCTCAGCGCCAATACCCCAGGAAGGATTCTTCTCCCGAACCCCCGCCGACTTGCGCGAAGCGATGACAGCATCCTCATGAGCGCACGCAAGATCCGCTTGACGGGCACTGGCCGCAGACTTCAAATACTCGAAGGCACCCAACGCCTCGACCTGATCAAAGGCCGTCCCCTCTATTGGAGTCTCATTAACTACTGTGGCCAAGACTCGCAGAGCGGCAGCCCCTGCCGTGGCAAGATACTCAGCCACGAGCGCACCGATCTCTACCCCACGCTGTATTAACGCAGTGCTGGAGGCATCCTCACCGGGCACCGCACAGAGGGTGCCGGGAGTCTGAGGTGATGACGTCGTTGCCATACCTCTATTATAGAAAACCCCAACGACACTTTGGACTTCCACCTGACAATGCTAGGAAAAAGATTCGACAGTGTGATAACAAGCCAGTTTGGGGAAGTGCCCCCACTGCGGATCTAACTGTGAAAACAAAAGGCCATGTCCGCTTCGCACCTGATTCAACAGGAAGAAGTGGACATGGCCGGCTCACGATGGAGTTAGAAATCGACTCCACAGTGCAGGATCACGTTGGCGTAGGGGGTCACTTCACCGGTGCGGACGACAACTTTGGCTTTCGGCAGGTGGGCCTTGAGCTGTTCGTGGGAAATGAAGCTGGCGTTCAGTCCCTGCTCCACGCAGATCTCCAGAACTCCGGTACCGCGAGCTTCGCTGGCCAGCGTGCTGGACTCGATGACGAGGTTCCGACTCAGGACTTCGAGGATGTCGGTGAAGCTGGGAGTACCGCGCACCAAGGCAAGGTCAATCAGGATGGGTCCGGCCGGAATCGGCAGACCACAATCGGCGATGACTACGGTGTCGGTATGACCCAGGGTGGCCAAGGCGCTGAGTAGCGGAGCGTTAAGGATGTCTGTTTTGAGCACGGGAGGTCCTGGGCTTTCGGAATCTATGGGTCTAAGGTCTAGAGGTTTTCGAGCGAGCGGGGGTACGAAGCCTGAGCCCCATGTCCCTGCACGCTCAGTGCTGCAAAGCGAGAAGCGAATCCTGCGGCGTCGATCAGCGTTTCACCGATAGCCAGTCGCGCGGCCAAGGCGCCGGTGAAGGCGTCGCCGGCACCGGTGGTATCGACGGCGGTGACCTTGCTGGCCGCCACGGTGGTGATGCTGGCGGAATCTTCACCACGCTGCGCCACCAGCGCGCCGTCGCCACCCATGGTGATGACCACCGATTCGAGCCCTTGGTCGCACAAACGCTGCGCGATGACGGCTTCCGGATCGGTACTCAGTTCGGCGGTGCCCTCAAGCTGAGCCAGAATCAACGCCGCCTCATGCTCGTTCACCACCAGTGGGTTGGCCCGGCAGAGGTAGTCACGATCCAGCTCGATCACCGGGGCCAGATTCAAGACGATGGGCCCGGTGGCAGCATCGATGGCTGCGCGGATGCCCGAGGCTGGAATTTCTCCCTGCAGCACCAACACACCCGCTAGGGCGCCGGCGGCACGAACCGCAACCTCATCCATGGCGGAGTTGGCACCGGAAATCACCGCAATGCTGTTCTCCGCTTGTGCGTCAACACTGATGATGGCCACACCGGTGGCGCCATCAATATGCTTCACGCGATCCAAAACAACGCCAGCCTCGGCGAGCTGACCTAAGGCAATCTCGGCATGCGAATCGTTGCCCACCGCGCCAATGAATTCGGTGGTCGCACCGGCAAGAGCGGCCGCGAGAGCCTGGTTGGCCCCCTTACCGCCGGGAGTTAGCCGGTACGAATCGGCAAGGACCGTCTCACCCGGGGAAGGCAGTCGGCGCATCATGGCGGTGATGTCCACATTGGAAGATCCCACGATGGTTACTTGCGTCGTCGTTGCCATGTCTCTGTCCTTTGGGTGATGGTGCGTATTTTCAAGCGATGGTGCGGAGCCCCTGGCTATCAAGGACTCCGCACCGGGGTATTACTTGGTGAATTCGCCGACGTTCTTGGAGGTCACGGTGTTCACTGCGACGGAGACGGTGGCCTCAACGTCCTTGCCGGCCAGCGACTTGGAGATGATCTGCACGCTCTGGCGGCCCAGCTCGGCGGGGTTCTGCGCGATGGTGGCCAACAGGGTGCCCTTGGTGACGGCGGTGAAGCCATCGGCGGTGCCATCAAAGCCGACCACCGAGACCGACTTGCCGGCCTTGTCGCCCAGAGCCTGGATCGCGCCAAGTGCCATTTCGTCGTTCATGGCCAACACGCCAGCGACATCCGGGTTGCCCTGGAGCAGGTTGGTGGAAACGTCAAGTGCCTTGGCACGGTCGTAGTTGGCCGGCTGCGAGGAGATGACCTCGATGTCCGGGAAGGCTGCCAGACCCTTGGTGAAACCCTCGCCGCGTTCGTTGGTCGAGGATGCGCCGGGGACGCCCTCAAGGACGATGATCTTGCCCTTGCCGCCCAGCTTTTCTGCCAGCGCGGTGGCTGCCTGCTCGCCACCTGCAACATTGTCACTAGCAACAAACGAGGCAACCTTAACATCGCCCACGGAGCGGTCAACCGAGACAATCGGCAGGTCCGCACCGGTCACCGGAGCCAATGCCGCGACGGCCGCGTCGGAATCGACGGCGTTGATGATGACGCCCACCGAACCATCGGTGGCGGCGGTGGCCAGCTGGTTGGCTTGGGTGGCGGAGTCATTTTGTGCATCCACGATGGTCAGCTCGAGGCCGGCCTTGGTGGCTTCTTCCTGAGCTCCGTCACGCAGATCAACGAAGAACGGGTTATTCAGGGTAGAGATGGCCATGGTGACCTTGCCACCGTCGGCCGAGGCCTCGCCACGGTTGCAGGCGGTGGCGGTCAACACCAGGGCCAGGCCCACGGAAAGTGCTGCGGTTTTGCGAACGATGTTCTTCATCTGAGGTGTTCTCCTTTGAACGTGATGGGGGGGTGAAGCGAGGGGGATGAAACGAAAACTATTAGTGCTTGACGTTCTTGCGGCGGAAGACATCAAAGCCCACGGCGATCGCGATGACCAGGCCAATAACAACCTGCTGCCAGAAGGCCGAGACCGAGAGCAGGTTCAGGCCATTGCGGATGACGGCAAGAACCAGTGCGCCAATCAGCGTGCCGGAGATGCGTCCGACTCCACCGGAGAGCGATGCCCCACCGATGACCACCGCGGCAATGGCGTCGAGCTCGTAGCCGGAGGCCAGAGTCGGCTGGGCCGAGTCCAGGCGGCCGGCCAGGATCATGCCCGAAAGGGCCGAGAAGATGCCGGAGATGACAAACACCGTGACCAGTACGCGCTTGACCGGGATGCCGGAGAGACGGGCCGCCTCGGTATTGCCACCCACGGCGAAGGCATTTTTGCCGATGACGGTGTAGTTCAGGACAAAACCGGCAACAATCGCCGAGAGCACCAACACGATGATCGGCACCGGAATGACTCCCACATCGGAGCCGAGGAAGGAGACGGCATCACCGGTGGGAATCGGGCGCCCATCGGAGATGACCAGGGTCAGTCCGCGCACGATGGTCAGCATCGCCAGCGAGGCAATGAAGGTGGGCAACTTACCGTAGGCACTCATCGCGCCGGTGACCCAACCGCAGGCGGCACCCACCAAAAGGCCGATCACGATGGCTAGGCCGCCGGGCAATGCGGCGGTGGACACCCAGTAGGAGGAGACCATGGCCGAGAGTGCCGCGACGGAACCCACCGAGAGGTCGATGCCGGCCGCAACAATAACGAAAGTCAGACCAAAGGCCATCACGGCGATGGTGGAGACCTGGATGCCAACGTTCACGAGGTTCGCTGCGGTCAGGAATCGCGGGGTGGCGATGAACAGGGCCAGGCAGAGAATCACCAGGCCCACCAGAGCGCCGTTGTTGGCAAGGAAGGCCTTGAAGTCAAAGCCCTTGGATTTGATGGCTACGCTGCTCATTAGTTGTTTCCTGATTCGTTTTCACGGTGCACATTGCTCACGGCCATGGCCATGATTTTGTCCTGGGTGGCTTCGGCGGTGAGAAGCTCGCCGGTGATGCGGCCCTGGCTCATGACCAGTACGCGATCTGACATGCCCAGCACTTCGGGCAATTCACTGGAGGCCATCAATACGCAGCCTCCGGAGGAGGTGATCTCATTGATCAGCTCGTAGATTTCCACCTTCGCGCCAACGTCCACGCCACGGGTGGGTTCATCAAGCAGCAAGACCTTGGATCCGGCGGTGAACCAGCGCCCGAACACTGCCTTCTGCTGATTACCTCCGGAGAGCGAACGAATGGGCTGATCAATCGAACCCATGCGGATGCGCAGGCGTGCGGCGATATCCTCGGCACGCTTGCGCTGGCCCTTGCGGTCCACCAGGCCGAGCTTGGAGCTCGAGGCCATGGTGGCGTATCCGATGTTCTCGGCCACCGAGGCGTCGAGCACCAGACCCTGAGTTTTGCGGTCCTCGGGAACGTGGCCGATGCCGGCGCGGGTTGCCGCGGCCACGTCGTGCCCGGCCAGTGGGGCACCGGCAACGGTGACCGATCCCGATGTATAGGCGTCGGCTCCGGCGATCGCTCGGATCAGCTCGGTGCGTCCGGCACCCATCAGACCGGCCAGTGCCACCACCTCACCGGGACGGACATCGAGGCTGATGTTATTGAGCATGCCGACCGAGAGATCCTTGACCGAGAGCAGGACAGTGTCCGCAACGTCGGTGCGCGCGCGGGGGAATTGCTCGTCGATTTCGCGGCCCACCATCAAACGAACCAGTTCGTTCTCGTGGGTGTCGGCCGGAACCGTGGCGATGAACTGACCATCACGCAACACGTTGACGAAGTCACCGATTTCGGCGATTTCATCGAGGTGGTGGCTGATGAAGACCATGCCAACACCCTTGGCCTTAAGCTGGTTGATGACCGCGAAGAGCTGGCTGATCTCGGAATTGGTCAGCGCCGCCGTCGGCTCATCGAGGATCAGCACGCGTGCATCCATGGACAGGGCCTTGGCGATTTCCACCAACTGCTGCTGAGCCAGACCCAGCTCCCCCACCAACGTGTCCACGTGGAGATCAAGATCCAAGCGGTCAAGGGCCGCGCGAGCGACGGCACGCATTTCGCGACGGTTGATGATGCCGAAGCGGCGCGGGACCCGGCCGAGGGTGATGTTCTCGGCAATGGTCATGGAGGGCACCAGGTTGAGTTCCTGGTGGATGGTGGCAATGCCCAGTGCCTCGGAGGACTTGGTATCGGTGATTTTCACTTCTTCACCGTCCAGCAGGATGCGGCCGGAATCCGGCGGGTGTACGCCGGCGATCATCTTGATCAGGGTGGACTTGCCGGCGCCGTTTTCGCCCAGCAGTACCGAGACCTTTCCGGCGTGTACCTCGACGGTGACCTCGTTGATGACCTGGATGGCACCGAAGGACTTACAGACCTTCTCCAGGACCAGTAAGGGGTTCTTGCTCATGCGCGTGGCATTCCTTCCGAGTGGACATCTTTGTCCGGGGCGGGGCCCACCGAGGGCCGGGGGGTGAAGGTACTGAGGAGTTCAACTGGCGCAACCGACTCGTTCTTCATGACGGCGAGCAGTGCCTGGACCGCTGCGCGGCCCATCAATTCGAGGTCATGGGAGATGGTGGCGATGGGTGGATTGTGCAGCAGCAGCGCGTCGACCTCATCGAAGGAGACCACCGAGAAATCCGTCCCGATGTTCAAACCACGTTCGCGCCAGACGGAAAGTGCTCCGATGGCCATGGGAGCATCGGCGATGATCACGGCGGTGGGTGCCAGCGGGTTCTCTAGGAACCAGCGAGCACCCTGCGCACCGGAAGCGAAGCGGAAGTCACCGGCAAAGTGCAGCTCAGGCGCCGTGACAAGACCGTTGGCGGCAATGGCCGCGTCGAAGGCCTGATGGCGTTCCATGGCGGTGGAGGCATGTTTGGGTCCACCGATGAAGGCGATGCGCTCATGTCCGTGGGACTTTAGCTCAGCGATGGCCTCTTCAAGTGCTTCGCGGCTGCGTGCGATGACGCGTGGGACCTGGATATCGGCCAGGGTCCTGTCAACAAAGACCATTGGAATGCCGGAGTCCACTACCCGGCGCAGCATCTCGGTGGCGTTTCCGTCTTGCTCGCTGAGACCTTGCGGAACAACGATCATTCCGTCAACGCGGCGCGAGAGCACCGTGGCCAAAAATTCATCTTGCTGTTCGGTGGATTCATTCGCGTTGCCCATAAACGTCATCAGGCCAGCAGCGCGCGCATGTTGTTCAACGGCGTGGGCGAGATCCGAGAAGTAGGGGTTTCGCACGTCGGAGATCAGCAGTGCGATGGAGTCGGTCTTGGTGGAGCGCAAGGAACGAGCTTGGGCGTTGGGCAGGAAGTGAAGTTCCCTTGCCGCTGCCTCAACCCGGGTGCGTGCCGCTGGGGAGGTTGCCGGGTTTCCGGAGAGCACGCGCGAGGCTGTCGCAGGCGATACCCCTGCGGCCAATGCGACGTCTTTGATGGTGACGGCATTCATAACGAATAAGCCCCTTTGCTTATCTATGAAATCGATTCCATGGAATCGATTTCATAGTAATCACCATCACGCCGTGGTGTCAAAGGCACGATCGCCTCACTGCCAACCTCCAGCCCGAGTGTCGGCGCGCCACCCTAGTGTTAGAGCCATGAGCGAACCAGTGGGAACCCTTGCGTCCATCTCCATAGACTGCCTAGACACCGACGAATTGGCGAGGTTTTACTCGCAACTTTTGGGGCTTCAAGACGTCTTTGCCACCCCGGATCGTGGTGTGATCGCGTTGGCCGGTGCGGGGCCGATGCTGACGGTGATGCGAGTAGCTAGCTTTGTGCCGCCTTCGTGGCCCGAAGGACCTCAGCGACAGCAACTCCACCTGGACATCGCCGTTAACGATCTGGAATCGGCGAGCGCCGCCGCCCTCGCTCTCGGTGCCTCGAAGGCCGATCATCAGGCTTCCCCGGAGCAATGGCTCGTGTTGCTGGACCCGGCAGGGCACCCCTTCTGCCTCTCGGTGGTCCGTCCGGACTAGGCACACTCGGCCCACAGTCCATATAAGGCACCGCGCTCCGCATCCGAAATACAGATTCACGACCGTTCGGTCGGAAGACATTATCCAGGTTTGGTAATGCGCTTGTAATCTGTGTCATATATCGTGAGAAACAAGTGGCCACGGAGCCACCGGAAAAAACTAAATAGTCTTCCGATCACGCGCAGCTGGAGAGCCTCGAACATCAATCGGGCACCGAAGGGGCAAGCACCCGCAATCTCTCAGGTACCAAGGACAGCTGCGCAAGGAAACTCTGGAGAGCAGTCGTTTTATGCGGCTCACCGACGAAGCACGCCGTTGCCCCTACGCAACGGTTTATCTTTCAGGTTCAGGAACA
The DNA here is from genome assembly GCF_012271785.1 of Paeniglutamicibacter terrestris. Lineage (GTDB taxonomy): Bacteria > Actinomycetota > Actinomycetes > Actinomycetales > Micrococcaceae > Paeniglutamicibacter > Paeniglutamicibacter terrestris. Next base: position 789,934 of record NZ_JAAWVT010000001.1, read on the forward strand.
GAGCGGGCACGGTAGCGACCGGCATCACACAAGGTCCTCGCTCCCCTACTTGATTCCCTCGATGAACGGTAGAAATTTTCCCATGAATATCCCGGCCTTGTTGCCCGCAGCGGCGGATTCCAACTCCACAGATATCCTCGCTATCGCCAACTCACCGGTCCTCTGGGCCTGTGCGATTGGCGTTTTTCTGGTCATCATCGTCCAGAGCGTTATTTACATGAAGGCAGCCAAGACTGCCGCACCCCACATCGGCATGACGCAGGATGAAATCAAGACCAGTTTCCGCGCCGGTGCTATCTCGGCGCTGGGACCCTCACTGGCCGTGGTCATGGTCGCCGTCGCCCTGTTGACGATCTTCGGCACCCCCGCGGTGCTGGTGCGCATCGGGTTGATCGGGTCGGTCTCCTACGAAACGGCCGCCGCTGCCATCGCCGCAAAAACCGCTGGTGCCGAGCTCGGCGGCCCCACCTATACCCAGGCCGTCTTCGGCCTGGCCCTGGCCGCGATGAGCCTAGGTGGAGCCATGTGGATGATCGCCACACTCATCCTGACTCCGTTGCTCAAGCGTGGCGACTCGGCGCTGCGTAAGGTCAACCCCGCCATCATGCTGGTGGTCCCCGGAGCGGCAATGATTGCCGCATTCATGGTGTTGGGCATCGCAGAACTGCCCAAATCATGGATACACGTAGTCGCCTTCCTATCCTCCGCGGGGATCATGACCATCCTGATGCTCATCGCCAAACGCGTGAACAAGCCGTGGATCAAGGAATGGGCTCTGGGTATCGCCATCATTCTCGCCCTGGCCATCACCTACGCCGCAACCCGCCTTTAGCGCCGCCGAGACTTCCAGGAGCACATGATGAGCAAAGCAACAGAAATGCACGAGGCGCTAGGCGCCTTCGACAAAACCACCTCCCGCTGGGGCCGGATCACCATGATCATCGGCCTGATCCTTTCCTTGGCCGCCCCGGCCTACTTGGTCTTCTTTTCGGGGTTGGACATTGAAGTCGCCTCGGTTCTGGCGGCCTTCGCCGCGCTGGCCGCGGTCTTCGGCGTCATCTGGATTGTGGAGCCGCTGACCTACTTCCCGATCCTTGGCGCGTCCTCGATGTACCAGGCGTTTATGATCGGCAATATCTCCAACAAGTTGCTGCCCGCGGCCATGATCGCGCAGGCGACCATCGGAGTGAAGCCCGGTACCCGCAAGGGTGAACTTGCCGCGGTCGCCGCCATCTGCGGTGCCGCAGCCGTCCACCTGACCTCGCTGTTCGTCTTCGTGGGACTGCTGGGCACCTGGCTGGTCAGCGTGATCCCGACCGACATCGTGCAGACCGTTCAGTTCTACATCCTGCCCACCGTTCTGGGCGCCGTGATCGTACAGGCCATTGTGAGCCAGAAGGCCCCACGCTCGGCGATCATCGCACTGACTGTCTCCCTGATCGTGATCTTCGTGTTGGTTCCGCTGATTCCCGGGATGAACCTATTTGCCACTGCAGTGGCAGTGATCGCCACCGCGGTGCTCGCCTGGGTCTTACGTGATCGCAAGACCCTGGGTGCCACGGAAAACGTGGAATCTGATGCCCTCCCCGAGGGCCCGGTCTACTAACCGCTCCGCGTGAGCCGGCGCCCCACAGCGCCTAGCTACACAGCAACATGGCATAAATAGGCGGTGGCACCCCTCGGTGCCACCGCCACCGAAAAGCTAAGGAAATAGCACCCCATGACCAACACCACCATTCCGAAGTCCCTGAGCCTGAGCACCGACTCGGCAGCGGAAATGCGCGAAACCTACAAGTATCTGCACGCGAATCCCGAGCTGTCGATGCAGGAACACAAGACCGCTGATTACCTAGCCAAGCGCCTTGAAGAGCTGGGGCTCGAGGTGTTCCGTTGTGGTGGAACCGGCGTGGTGGGCGTGCTGCGCAACGGCGAGGGCCCGGTCATCGGCATGCGTGCGGACACCGACGGGCTGCCGGTCCTCGAAGACACGGGTCTGGACTACGCCAGCACCGCCACCGGCGTCCTGGATGACGGCACCGAGGTCCCCACGATGCATGCCTGTGGTCACGACACCCATATGGCCACAGCGTTGAAGACCGCCGAGCTTTACGCCGGCGCCAAGGACGCGTGGGCCGGGACCATCGTCTTTGTGCTCCAGCCCGGTGAAGAAACCGCCGCAGGTGCCCGCGCCATGGTTGAGGACGGCTTGTGGGACAAGGCTCCGAAGCCGGAGATCATGTTCGGTCAGCACGTGATGAACGGACTGAGCGGCACCGTGACGTTGCTGGCCGGCGCCGCGATGACCACCGCCGACTCGTTTAAGGTCACGGTCTTCGGGCAGGGTTCGCATGGCTCCATGCCCGAGCACTCCATCGATCCGATCGTGCTTGGCGCCTCCATGGTCTTGCGTTTGCAGACCATCGTCTCGCGCCAGGTGGCTCCGCAGTCCGCCGCCGTGGTGACCATCGGGTCTTTCCACGCCGGGCTGAAGGAAAACGTCATCCCGGACCGCGCGGTGTTCACGATCAATGTGCGCACCTTTGATACCGAGGTGCGCGAGATCGTGCTCTCCTCGATCCGTCGCATCATCGCCGCCGAGGCCGAGGCTTCGGGGGCTCCGGAGCCGCTGATCGAGGACATCTCCAACTTCCCGCCGCTGTTTAATGACCCGACGGAGACCGAGAAGCTCACCGAGGAATTCCGTGCCGAGTTCGGCGAGGAGCGGGTACTGCCCGGCTCCCCGGTGATGGGCAGCGAGGACTTCGGTGCATTGGCCGCGGCGATCGATGTGCCCAGTGTGTTCTGGTTCTTCGGTGGCAACTCCGCCGAAACCCTGGCCGCTGGCCACCCGCCGGCCAACCACTCGCCCTTCTTCGCCCCGGTCATCGAACCGACGCTGAGCACCGGCGTGCAGGCGGCTGTCCGCGCGCTGTTCTCGAAGGTCGGCAAGTAGAAGAAGCACTATCTCGACGGCCAGATCCTCCCCTCGGGTTAAGGATCTGGCCGTTTGCCTGCTAAAAGCCAGGCGCACCCGCATCGCCCGATGATTCCCGAGCAATAGCGCCATGGACGCAAACTCCGTGGAGGGATCACGCGTGCACTTAAGTACAACGACATACGTGGGACTAGATTAGTCCAGAAGCATTAGAATCATGTTTTGTGGCCCCGAACCAAACTTCCGATACCGCTGACGTCCCACTGATCCGAGCACGCAACAAACCGCGATTCGGCTTTCCGTGGGTTGCCGTGGTGCTAGGCCTTGGCACCAGCATTTTTGCCGGTATCGGATTCAACGCCGTCACCGCCGAGCCCACGGCGCCGGTGCAGATCATGATCGAGGGGCAGAACCCCTACAACATCTCCCAAGAAACGCTCGATGCAGTGATCACCGAGCCGATCCTGGCGTGGGAGCCCCTCACGATTCGAGTGACGGATCGGGCCCTGAGCTACGACGAACTCCAAGGTCGGACGGATCCCGGAGCCGACGTCATCCTGACCACGCTTATCGACAGCGATACCTTCGAAACCGAAAAGGAACAGCGCTTTACCGGCGCGGGCATCTATCCCGCGCAGCCGAATAAAGACGAGAACCTCTCGGACCGATACGCCATTTCTAACGCCTATCTCGACAATGTCGGGCTGGGTCACGGTCCGTTGGCCGTTGCCGCTGCCGCCCAACGCGCCGCGGATGTCTTAGATGGCGGGCGCATCAGATCTCCCGAATTCTGGGTGGCCGGCACGGCCACCGGATTGCTGCTCACGGTGCTCGCATTCGCCTTCTCACTGCGCCGTCGCCGACGCCGCGAAGGGATCTTCCGTCGACTCACCGCCGCGCAGCGCCAACTGGCAGGCGTGGTGCTGGAATTAGAGGCGCTGGAAGTCACTTACCTCGGAACGGACCAGGCGAAGCGGACCGCCGGATTCACCAAGTCCTGGACACAAATTCGCGATGATTCATTGTCGCTGGCCAAGACCGAACAAGCGGTAATCAACGCCGTTTACGACTCCTCGACATCACTTTCACCGAAAACCGCCAAACTCGTCGCTACCTTCGAGACGAAGGCGCACGCCATGGTGACTTCGTCCGATGCCCTGATGGGTGCCGGATCCATACTCGGCGAGCTCGCCGGCGGAGCGAGGGTTCTGGACAGGCTAGCCGCGCCAACACTCTTGGCCGCCCGTGAATTACTTGCCCGGCTACACGCTGCCCCGCAGGGCGCAATATCGCCCAAGCACGTCACCGCACTCGAGCAGGCAGTGGAAGAATTCCTGGCAGCCGGGGCACGGGATGGGGATTCCACCGCCGGACTCAAGACCTGGGCCAAGGCCGAGAAAAAGCTCGAACGTACCGCCCACTCCGTCTATAACGCCCTGCGCCATGATCGGCGCGCTCGGGTGCGCGGAGCCTCCCGTGGTCGAGATGATACGGCTGCGCTTCGAATGAGCTTGGGTCTGGCGGCGGGTGGAACCAAACAAGTCCTCTACGTCTTAGACGATGCCAACGCCGCGGCACGGGCACTGTTCGGTCCACTGCCCGGCTCCACGGAACCCGCCGAGGTACCGCGTGCCCGGCATCGCTGGAGTACCTGGAATCTCCAGGCGCCGCCCCGGGCCATGTGGATCACGCTGGGGATTGTCATAGGAATCAGCGCGCTGATCTTCGGGGGTGTCACGGAAGAAAAGATCACCGAGCGCCCCGGCTGGGATCTGACCGGGAGCCTGCCGGTGCACTCGCTCACCGTTGATGACCCCAGCGGAACCCTCGATGAAGATCAGCTCCGCGGTTACCTGCAGGACGGATTTAGCCACGATGTTGACATCACGCTCGCGGTACGCGATGCCGAGGACTACCTCGATACCGTGGGAAGCTTTGACCCGCTGAGCGGCGCTCCGGATGAAGATCTTGATCCATCGGTGCTTGTTGATTCGCTGTGGCGACTCAAGGCAGAGTTCCCCGAGCTGAGCAATGCCATCACCCAGGAACTGAACCCCAACCAGTACCTCGTCCCGGTGTATCTTTTTGACAACGGCACCGTCACCACCCCCACCTGGCTCAGTAGCACCCCCGCCTCCGGGGACCACAGCAAACTATCCCGAGGTGCTTGGGAATACGGCAGCTACTCGCTCTCAAGTTTTGATGAACCTGCGATGGCCACGACCATCGAGTCGTTGGCTCGCGGGCTGCAGCGAAATGGAATTGTGGAAACCGATGTGAATTCCACACTCCTGTTCTGGTTGCTCAGCCTGGCCTTCGCCCTCGGTGCGACAACGCTCATCCAGATCCTCATCTTTGGCGGCACCATCTCCATGAAGCTGGGTCGCTTTGGACGCGGCGGAAAGCTACTGCGCCAGCTACGTCGCAAGCTCGACGCACTGGCCCTGGGCTTGGACGAATCCCGACTAAATACGGTGCTGGTGCTCGGCACCGGCCCCGCGGCCAGCAGTCGCGAGGCCGACCAGCGCATCTTTGAGCGTTCCCTGGCCGTGGCCTGGCGGACGGCCGATGATCTGGCCGCCCGACCGCTGGCCCAGCGTTTGAATGCCGCCTATGTTGCCGAAATTCAGGCGCTCTCCGAGCTGGTGGATCGATTGGAAATTCGCGACTCCGATGCTCAGCGACGCACCCGCGAACTGCTGGCTAATACCCAGAGCGGGGCAGCCGAACCGGCGCGGCCCTAAAGCCGCGCCACACCTTGTCTCAGGCCGGCACCAACCCGGCCTCGGCCGGGCTGGAGACCGGAAAATGACATTCGGCCATGTGCGCGCGCTCGGCGGGACCAATGGTGGGCAACCCCAGGGAGATATTGCCGTCCGCACCCAGCCCCGTGGCCTCGGGCCGGCGCGAGGCGCAAATGTCTTGGGCCTTCCAGCAACGCGTACGGAACCTGCACCCGCTGGGCGGATCCAGAGGTGAGGGCAACTCGCCTTTCAGCACAATCCGCTTCGCGGGGCGCATGGCCGGATCCAACTTCGGCGAGGCAGACATCAGCGCGGCGGTATACGGGTGCAACGGCCGATCAAAAACATCCTCGGTCACACCGGTTTCGATGATTCGTCCCAGGTACATCACCGCTACCCGGTCCGTCACGTGGCGCACCACCGACAGGTCGTGGGAGATGAAGATGTAGCTGACACCCAGCTGCTGCTGCAGCTCGTTAAGCAGGTTCAGCACCTGCGCCTGCACCGAGAGATCCAACGCGGACACCGGCTCATCCAGGATCAACAGATCCGGCCCCAGCGCTAGCGCGCGGGCAATGCCGATGCGCTGGCGCTGGCCGCCAGAGAACTCCTGCGGGGTCTTATACGCATCGGTGCTGCGCAACCCCACCAGATCCAATAACTCGTTCAGCCGCTTGGAACGCGCCGCGGATCCGCGGTACAGATCTTTATGCGTGGCAAAGGGTTCGGAAATGATTTGACCAGCGCTCATCCGCGCATTCAACGAGGCGAAGGGGTCCTGGAAAACCATCTGCACCCGCCGGCGCCAGGCCAGTAGCTCCTTGCCCTTGAAGGCAAACGGGTCGGCCCCGTCAAAGCGCACCGAGCCCGAATCGGGGGTCTCAAGCATCATCAGCGTGCGGGCCAGCGTGGATTTGCCGCAGCCGGACTCCCCCACCAGGCCCAGGGTCTCCCCCTTGCCCACGGACAGGGAAATCCCATCCAGGGCCTTGAGCTTGCGTGATCCGCCGGAACCGGCCGAGACGGTGAAGGACTTGGAGAGATCCTGAACCTCGAGGACGTTTTTCCCCGGGTTCGCCATGGTGTGGGTGCTCATTGGTTGTCCTCAAGCTGTGGAGAGGTTAGTGAATGATCATTCGTTGGGTTCCCCGCCTGGGTGACCAACACATCGGAGAAGTGGCAGGCGGAGAACTGATTCTCACCCGTCTGGCGCAGCTCGGGACGCGTTTCGCGGCAGATCGCCGCGACCATCGGGCAGCGGTCTTGATAGACGCAACCGGCGGGGATGTTTTTGAGTTCCGGCGGGCTGCCGGGAATCGATGACAGTTCATCCCCGCGCACCGCATGGGTGGGCACGGATTCGAGCAGGCCCTTGGTATAGGGATGAGTGGGGGCGGAGAACACCGTAGCCACCGGCCCGCGTTCCACCACGTTGCCGGCATACATGACGACCACGTTGTCGGCTTCCTCGGCCACCACGGCCAGGTCGTGCGTGATCAGCACAACCGCCATGTTCTCTTCTTCGCGCAGCCGGCGCAACAGGGCCATGATCTGCGCCTGCACCGTGACATCCAGTGCGGTGGTGGGTTCATCGGCGATCAGTAGCCGCGGGCTCAGCGCCACGGCCATCGCGATGAGAATGCGCTGGCGCATACCGCCGGAGAACTGGTGGGGGTAGGCCGAGGCGCGAACCTCGGGTTCCGGGATGCCGACCCGGCGCATCAGCTCGATGGCCTGAAGTCGCGCCTGCTTTTTGTTCATCCCGCGGTGGATCCTAAAGGCCTCACCCAATTGTGTCCCCACCGTATATACGGGGTTCAGGGCCGTCAGTGCGTCCTGAAAGACGATACCCAACGAAGGACCTGCCACGGCCCGGCGTGCCCGCGCACTCATGGTGTTCAGGTCCTTGCCCTCCAGGGCCACGACTCCCCCGGCCACCGAGGCCACCGGGTCAAGCAGACCGGCAATGGCCTTGGCGGTCATGGACTTACCGCAACCGGATTCGCCCAACAGTGCCAGCGTCTGGCCCTGGTAGGCGGTGAAGCTGACCTTGTTGACCACTCGCACCGTGCCGGTGGGGGTGCGGATATCCACGTCGAGACCCGTCACCGCCAGCACCGTGGTCAGGGTTTTTTCGGCCGCTCTTTGGGAATCAAGTAGTTCCATCATCACTTTGCCTCCTTGGACAGGGACTTCAGAGCCTTGCGAGCAGGCTTTTCGAGGGTCAGGCGCCAGCGCTGGGCCGGATCGGTGGCGATGCGCAGCCATGCGGCCAAAAGGTTCGCGGCAATCGCGGTGATCACGATGGCGGCGCCGGGCAGGATCGAGAGCCACCAAGCGGTCTGCAGGTATTGGCGTCCCTGGGCCACCATCAACCCCCAACTCACATCCGGTGGCTGGATGCCAATGCCCAGGAAGGAGAGTGAGGATTCGGCCAGCATCACGTAGCAGAATTCCAGGGTGGCCAGGGTCAGCAGCGTCGGGGTGACCACCGGAATCACGTGCATCGCGATGATCGAATTGGGCTTGGTGCCGAAGGTGCGCGCCGCGTCCACGAAGGTACGGGACTGCAGTTCGGCGGATTCGGCGCGGGCGGTACGCATATAAATCGGGATACGCGTCAGCGCCAGGATCAGCACGATGTTGGCGACCGAGGGGCTGAAAACGTAGAGCACCACCACCGCCAGCAGCAGCGAGGGGAAGGACATGATGATGTCGGCGATGCGCATCGAGATGTTTTCGCGTCGCCCCCGGTGATATCCGGCCCAGACTCCCCAGAGCGAACCGACGAGCAGAGCCACCAACACCGCTGGAACGGCGACCATCAAGGTGGTGCGTGTGGCGACGATCAACCGAGCGAGCATCGAGCGGCCCAGCGAGTCGGAGCCCAGAATGTAGGCCCAACCGTTGGCTGGATCAAAGGGTGCCTTGTTCATGAACATCAGGTTTTGCTTAGTGGCCAGCTCGCCCATCAGAGTGGGACCGATCAGCGCCACCAAAATGACCACGGCCAGGATCAGGGCGCCGATTGTTGCGAATTTATCGCGCAGCAGCATCCGGAACATGCTCGGCCCGCCCAGACGCACCTTGGACGGCTTCGGCGCACGTTGCTGCCCGGTGGGCGCGTTTAATGTCTGTGTCATGATCTTTCCTAGGCGTTCGCGCCGGTGACGGCAGGGACGGTGGGCTCACTCGGCGTGGTTGGCTCGGTAGTGGAGGTGATGGTTCGCGCCTTGCGCTTACCCCTAGCCCCGGCGGTGGGACGAACCCGCGGGTCAAGCAGCGCGTAACCCAGATCAATCAGGATGTTCAGGATGAAGATGGCGATGGCCGTGATCAACACACACGCCTGAAGGACGGCGAAGTCACGTTGCAGAATCGAGTCGATCATCAGCTTGCCAATGCCTGGCCAGCCGAAGATCGTCTCGACCACCACCGCCCCGTTGACCAACCCGACGGTTAGGTCTCCGGCCACTGTCAGTGCTGGCGCCGCGGCGTTACGCAGTGCGTGGGCGGTGACCACGCGGTACTCGGAGGCGCCCTTGGAGCGGGCGAGCTTGATGTAGGGCTCGGAGAGCGAGGTGACCATGGCTCCGCGGATCACTTGCACCAGTGCCCCGAAGGGCCTCATGAGCAGTGTGGCCACCGGCAGCACCCAGGCCGCTGCGCCCATGACCCCGGAGGTGGGCAGCCAGCCCAGGTAGATGGCAAAGACCCAGATACCCACGATGGCCAACCAGAAGTCTGGAATGGAGGCTGCTGCCATCGAGACGAAGGACGCCAGGCGGTCCAGTAGCCCGTTGGGCTTCAGCGCGGCGGCGGAGCCCACGATGATCGCCAGAATGATGGCGATCACCATGGTTGTTGCCGCTAGTTGCAGCGTGGCCGGGAAGGCGCGCAGCGCCATGGCCGCGGCATCCTCCCCGGTTCGCAGTGAGGTTCCAAAGTCCAATCGCAGCAGACCACCGAAGTAGTCGGCCATCTGCACCAGGACCGGCTGGTCCAGGCCATTCTTGGCAATGAAGTCCGCGCGCATGGCGTCGGTGGCGTTCAGTGGTAGGTAGAGGCTTGCCGGGTTACCGGTCATCCGGGCCAGGGCGAAGACACCCACCACCACAACCACCAGCGGCAGTGCGGAGGAGATAATCCGTTTACGCAAATAGGTGAGCATGATCCTTAGTTGCTTTCCGTCGAATTCATTATTGCCAGTTCCTTGCGAAGGGCCTTTGGATGGGAGCTACTTGGCGGTGACTTCTGCCAGGCGCAGTTCATCGCCCGAGGAGGAGTTCGGCGTGTAGGCCACGGTCCCGGCAATACCGAGCATGCCGGTCTGGTGGGCGATGTGCGCGAACTGAACCACGTTCTCGTTCTGGTAGGAGAAGACCTTCTCGAAGGCACCCTGCCTGTCATCGCCGGTGGCGGCATCCGCCGTAGCGATGAGCTTGTCGAGTTCGGGGGTGCCGAAGGCCGACTGGGCTCCCTTGGACGTCATGTACTGATCGACGGTGAAGGCCGCATCACCTGCCTGGTTTCCGTGCTGAGTCATGAGCATGATCGCTCCCTCATCATCGGTGGGGAACGGGCGGACCTGGTAGGTCAGGTGCTGGCTGGTCTCAAGCATCTTCAGCTTCACATTCAGACCGGCCTGGCTCAGCTGTTCCTGGATGACCTGGCCGAGTTCTTCGATCTTGGGGAACTGGGCGGTGCGCACGATCAGGCTGATCTGCGCGGAGGTGTCAACGCCTGCGGCCTTGGCCTCTTCAACCAGGGCCTTGGCCTTTTCCGGGTCATATGGCCAGGCGGCCAGCTCATCGCTGTGTCCTACAACGCCCTCGGGAACCAGCTGGGCGGCGACCTTATCGCGTCCGCCGTAGAGCGAGGCGACGATGGCTTCCTTGTCGATGGCGTAGTTCACGGCCTGGCGGACCTTGATATCGGTGAAAGGTGCCCTATCCGCGTGCATGCGCAAGGCAACGGTTTCGTTGTTCGGGTAGGAGACGCCCAGATCCCCGATGTTGTCCTCGGGGCTCAGGCCGGTGGCGATGTCTGCCTCTCCGGAGGTGATCATGGCGGCGCGGACGCTGCCCTCGCTTCTCCACTGGTAGTTGGCCTTGTCGAAGGCGGGGGCCTCGCCCCAGTAGTCGGCGAAGGCCGATGCATTGATGGACTGGCCGGCATCCCATTTATCCAGTTTGTAGGGGCCGGTGCCGATCGGTTCGCGTACCTTCTCGGTGGCGGAGGTTTCGGAGGGCACGACCTCAAGGAAGGAGAGGCGCAGCGGCAGGATCGGATCGGCTTTGGGAGCCGTCACGGTCAGGGTGGTGGCGTCAACTGCCTTGACCTTGAGGTCATCATCGCCAAAGACATAACCTTCGACGTTGCAGCCGAGTTTGCCGTTGACTGCACGATCGATGGTTGCCGCGGCATCCTCGGCGGTGAAGTCTGATCCGTCGTGGAATTTCACGCCCTCGCGCAGCTTCAGCGTCCAGTTGGTGTCATCCGTGCTGGTCCATTCAGTGGCGAGCTTGGGCTCGAGCTCACCGGTGGTGGGATTACGTTCGATCAGTGGTTCGGTGATGGTTGAGCGCACCACCACTCCGGTGCTGGTCAGGTTCGACTCGCAGGCTTCAAGCGTTGGTGGTTCCTGCTGCAGGACGACCCGCAGCGTGTCCCCCGCTGCCGGAGCTCCGGATCCACCGGAACTCGAAGCTTCGGTGGAGTTGGCTACGGAGCAGCCCGAGAGCACCGTGACGCCTAACAGGGCACCGGCGGCCACGGCCATGGAGAGTCGACGGGTGCGGGTCACGGGCGTCGTTGCTTTGCTGGATAAAAACATCGGTGTTTCCTCTGCGGTGAGCGAATTGGACGAGTGTGGACGACCAATGCGAGGGGAACTGCCGGTCGTGTTCACATAGCTTTGACGGCCGGGCCGAAGCGCGTCAAGGCATTGCTTCAGCATGAACACGCGGTTTTGGGGTGCACGGCATCGAACCGAACGAGACAGGGAATGTGACTTCCGCTACATTTGGCGGCTGAAAGAGCATCAATGCCTCAACGGTATTGATCAATGCGTTCTCCGTGTTGGACGTGCATGCTTGAGACTTCCTAGGATGCAGGTATGTCAACAGATACCAGCGCCTCCACGCGACGCGATCACAGCCCCATCTCCGGGAACGCCATTGTGCGCGTCGGCCCGGTCAACCCAACGGTCGCCCAGGCGCTGCTTGAAAACTACGCTTCATTGGTCCTGCCCGATGCCGGGGCGCAGCGCGAGGCATTCCTCACGGAACACGGTTCATCCATTCGGGTTGCCGTATGTTCGGGAAAGATCGGCGTTGACACGCAGACCATGAAGCGGCTTCCAAACCTCGAAGCCATCGTGAATTTTGGTGTCGGCTACGACGCCACCGACGTGGCTCAGGCCACCGAGCGCGGCATTCCGATCAGCAACACTCCCGATGTCCTGACCGACTGCGTCGCCGATACCGCTCTGGGCCTGTACCTCGACACACTGCGCACGCTGAGCGCCGCGGAGCGTTTTGTCCGCAATGGCACCTGGGCCACGGGGGTAAACTTCCCGCTGGCCACCCGCGCCAGCTCAAAGCGTGTGGGCATTTTGGGTCTGGGTCGGATCGGCGCGGCCATTGCCAAGCGCCTGGAGGGTTTCGACTGCGAAATTCACTATCACAACCGCTCGGAGATCACCGGCAGCCCCTACACGTACCACCCGTCGGCGACCGCGCTGGCCGAGGCCACGGATGTGTTGATCGTGGCAGCGGCTGGCGGCCCAGATTCGGCGGGGCTGGTTGATGCAGCGGTGCTGGAGGCGATCGGACCGAAGGGCTTCCTGATCAACATTGCCCGCGGCAGCGTGGTGGACGAGCCGGCGCTGGTCGCGGCCCTGCAGGCTGGCACCATCGCCGGAGCCGGTCTGGATGTGTTCGCTTCCGAGCCACACGTTCCAGAAGAACTCTTTGGCTTGGAGAACGTGGTCCTGCTGCCGCACCTGGGCAGCGGTACGCACGAGACCCGTGCCGATATGGCCTCATTGGTGCTGGATAACCTGCGCAGTTATGTGGAATCCGGGGAACTCGTTACTCCCATCTCGTAGTAAAGATGGCGCTCATGGAAATTCCTCAGAGTTGCTTACCGAAAATCCCCAACTCGCTAGAGCTGAATTAGCAGATTTGCTGGCGTCCCGGTAGTGACCTTCCGGAGTTGCTCGGCAGCAGCCTGAGGAGTACGCAGCCGACACGATTCGCCATCAAGATTCAGCACCACCGACCGATGCAACAGCCTGTCGAGCATGGCCGCGGCAACAGTGGTGTCCCCGAGGATCTCACCCCAAGTACCAACAGGCCGATTGGTCGTGATGACAATGCTGGGTTTCAAATACCGATGGTTGATGACTTGGGACAACGCCGACGCCGCTTCCCCAGGAAGCGCGAGATACCCCAGCTCGTCGATCTATGCGGATGTCCGCATAGATCGACGAACTCGGTCAGTCGGCCGTGGGTTTGAATCCTTTTCTGCGTCCTCGAATGTTGTCATCGACGGCCAACACCTCAGGGGTGACGATCTGGTCGAAGTCCGATTTGTTCACCATGATCACCTCCGTCGAACCGTCCGCGTGGCGGAATTCGATCTCCACTACGTTCGTCAGCCGCATGAGTCCGATAAGTTCTTCATCCCAAACGTCGAACAGCTTTCCTTCACTCCTGATCACTACCGTGATCACCTTGTCATCAGCGAGAACTTCACCACTGATGTCTGAAGTTCTTACCGACTTCCAACCCACTTCAATCACCGACTTACATATGCGTAGCAATCACTGGGTGCGGTCGCTTCTGCGCATGGCTATGAGACTTCACGTAGTTTTATCAAAACTATTAATATTCTAGAATAATCAAAAGATATTCCTGACCTGAAAACTGCACCCGGCAGATGAAATCTAGCTCGTAGGATCCGTTGGAACTCTCAATCGCTGATTCGAGGGCCCAGAAGGATCTATGTATTCAAACCTGACCGGACCCGAAACAAGATCGCGATTACTGAGGAAATCGAAGACGGTTCCTTCTTCGTCGTCCGACATCTTTTGAGGCAAGAAGATAACGGTGGTTCCATCAAGTAATTGTTGAGCACCCATGGTGCTGTAGCCAAGAGACTCCAGTGCTTCAGTAACTGCGCCCAGCCGTCCCCCACGTTTGCGAGATTTTGCTGAACTGACGTTGTGAGAGATCGAGGATATTCTCCGATCATCAATTGCGTTCTTCAGCCTCGTATCTGAGCGGTTCATGTCGCGAATGGTCTCGAGTATCTCAGACAACATATCCTCAGGTGATCGCGGCACTACGGGGTCCGGAAGCGCTACAAGGTCGGCCTCATCTTCATACTTATCATTCACTTCGGCCAACTTCGATTCCAGCGCTGGCCAACATACGTTAAAGCCGCGGTCCAGCAGTTCAACGCTTCTACTGTCTTCACCTAACGCCTCATTGATCGAGGCGACCAGGTCATGAAACCCCTCACGGGTTGGCATTGTTGCTTGGTAGCTGGCAAGCGGGCCTACAAGATCAGTAGCCTTTTTGAAGTCAATCAGCAGCGGCGCAACTCGGGACTCTGCCCCACCCACTTTCTTTGACAGCGCACCCGCTTCAAAATTGAGCCATTGCGCATGTTGGTTCCGTGGCGTTGCCACGATGATTCCAAAACTTGTGCCGTTCAGCTCCTTCTCCAGTTGCTGGTTCCATTTCAACCCTGCGCGAAGCCCTTCAGAGCTTATCCAGGGCTCAACAGAATTGATGACTGTTGGTAACCATTCATGCAGCACTTCAGCCACTGCATGACTTTTCTTACCTGACCAACTTACAAAAACCTTCAACGGGCCCCCTACTTGCAATGAATACTCGAACAAGCTTATCAACAGTGGCTTGATGGAAGGCTGTTTCGCCGGACATAATCAGACCAATTCACACGGGTGAGTGTTTTGTTATTTACCAAAATCTATCTATTAATATAATAGAAGGTAAATTAATAAATTTTTCAATCTACACAACAACGTAAATGTATCCGCGGCCGCAAGTGGAGTCCCTCTCAAGATTGATGCCTCTAGTTCTTCTGCTGAGGCTACACGCCTGTTGAACCGTCATTAGCCCGGTCGGCAGAACCGCGCTCCTCGAACTCGGTCGTCTGCTCATTCAATGCATGTAGCCGCATCATCTCTTTACGCCATTTCTTGTCCTTCTTGGCGCCCGAACGAACTAGCACGCCAAATTCGCCATCGAAATCTGTCCATTTTTTCGTACGCTTGTTGATATCTCTCATGGCTTTTGCGAGATCATGCATTCCGTAGATTTGCAGGAACCGCTTGGACTTCATGAGGCCCCAGTCCAATATTGCGGTACTTTTCAAGTCAGTGCCATCTGTTCCCTTGAACGAAACAGTCACATCATGTGCTTCGGTAAGAGCGGGGTTTTTCACACGGGAGTGCACTACGTCCCACAAAGTCCTCCATTCCTGGCCTGGAGCCAAGTACGGGATGATTTTTGGAATCGCTACTAGTTCAACTTCACTTCCCGTTGCTGAAGCAGATCTCATCAGAGACGGATTACTCTTAACGACCACGTCATAGGCAGGGGTCTGCCCATAGTTTTTGATGACAAAATCCTGGACGTAAGCAGCAGCACCCTGTTCCATATGGGCGACGACGAAAGGCTCTGCCTTCTTCAGCTCTATGTCATCGACTTGTTTTCGGGACGCCTTCGATTCCGTTATTTGACTCTTGGCATAGCCCAAGGCGATTGCTGCGGTCAAGAAGGTCAGCCCAGCAATTATTACTGAAATCCATTCAGTCACAGTAGATCCTGCATTCAAGCTTAGTCATCGTCCTTTTGTTCTCGCACACGACCGTGTCCGTCAGTAGCCTCATTAATTACATCGATCAATTCCTCATAAAGGGCTCGATCGCTAGGGTTCATCTTCTCATCCCCATGGGACACATAGAACTCAGCAGCTTCTATGGCTAGCGCGCTCCAGGCTTTCCGTTCCGGGTAAAGCCAAAAGCCTGTGTTTCACCCGGTTTTCTGGGTGAAACACGGGCTTGCAGCGGGGCGGTTGATTTCTTGATCCGACCATAGTGGTGCTTTTCGGAAGGCACCCATCTTTCTCGACGGCCCCGTGTACTGAAAAGTTCACATTTTCTAGCACATGGTTCGCCATTCTGCAGGCGCTGCCCACCTGCGGAACAGGTCCAACAAATTCAACTTGCCATCCATCCGCCGGAAGACTTTCAGTGGATGGATGGCCAATGATCCATTGGGGCAGTTCAGGTTGCCTCCGGAGTTAGTTCGAGTTGCTCAACGTTCCTGCTTGGTCCCATCGGAAACCCGTGAAGGACGCCAACGGCGCAGCTGCGTTCCTGCCTCGTAGGCTTGCGACGACGGGTAGCTCACGAGTTCCACCGTGCTTCCCCAGGGGGTACGGGCGTATAAATAGCGGTTTCCCGCTCCCGCGTCACCTCCGGGTAGATCATTGGGCTGACTCAACAGTGTCCCGCCGGCCTCCTGAAGTTGGGCTGCCGCCTGATCAATGTCATCGACGTAGACGCAGAAGTGCTGCAGACCGTAGTCACTGGGGACAACCGGTTCACGCTGCGCCACCCCGGAGTAGACAAAGAGCTCGAGGTTTGGCCCCTCACCTAGGCGCATCATCCTGATGGATTCGATGGTGGCCCCGGCCGGAATGCCAAGACCGGCCTCGACCTCAGGACCCGACAAGGGTTCATCAAGCATGTCGTAGATCTTCTCGGCGCCGAAGGCCCGGGTGAAGAAATCGGTGGCCTGCTCGAGGTCTGGAACGGTGATGCCGATATGTTCAATGGCACGGATACTCATGGCTTATATCCCCTTAAATCTCTGCCGCGGCCCAGAACCCGGATTGGGTGGCCTCGTACATTCGACCACCACGTATCCGCGTGCCAATGGCACGGACCTTCTCGTCGTCGATCTGGCCTTCGAGCAGATCGCTGGCGATGCGTTCCTGAGCCCACACCACCACGCCGCTCTCCGGCGCCTGTTGCCCGGTAAGGGTCGTGACACCGGCTTCGCTGAGCAATTGGGCAAGCCGGGCGCGCTGCATGTCGTTGGTGTCCAGCCCTACGTCTCCTGACGGCGAGCTCAACGTGACGTTCCGGCCCTGTTCGGCGAGCCAGAGTGCGGCGAACATCGCAATTTCGGTGTCTCCATGCACGGTGGCGTCCTGGCCCTCGGGTGCGCTTCCTGTGGTGAGCATATCGACCGCATCCACGGCACCTTCGGGCATCCCGGCGGCCTTGGTGCCGGTGGCCAACAGAACGGCATCGTGGCTGTCAAGATCTTCCTGCGTGGCTTCGCTGCCGAGACGCACGCTGACTCCCAGCCGCTCGAGTTCGACCCGGTAGAAGGTGATCATGCTGGTCATTTCGGCGTTCAAGAAGCTTGCTGCTGACCACGCACGTAGCTGGCCTCCCAACTCAGGTTCGCGTTCGATCAGGGTGACCGCGTGACCGCGTTCAGCTGCGACGATGGCCGCCTCGCAACCGGCCGGTCCGGCCCCGATGATCAGTACGCGCTTGGCGACGTCCGCCAGGCGCAGCGCATCTTTTGCGCGTGCTTCCTGGGAAAGTGCGGGATTGATGACGCACTGAGTGCGCTGGCCATTGAACATCCAGCGTGAAATGCACTCGTTGACGGCGATGCAGCGACGCACGTGGGCGTGGTCCCCGCGGCGGGTTTTGGCCACCGCCTCGGGATCGGCGAGCTGTGCTCGGCCAAGGGAAACGTAATCTAATTCGCCGGCGGCGACCGCTTCGTCCATCTCGTCGAGCAGCCACGTCAACCGTCCGACGCCGATGACAGGCACCGACACGCGTTCCTTCACGGCCTTGGCGTAGTGCACCAGGTTGCCCGGCGGGTACA
This sequence comes from Paeniglutamicibacter terrestris, assembly GCF_012271785.1. Classification (GTDB taxonomy): domain Bacteria; phylum Actinomycetota; class Actinomycetes; order Actinomycetales; family Micrococcaceae; genus Paeniglutamicibacter; species Paeniglutamicibacter terrestris. The sequence goes on from NZ_JAAWVT010000001.1 coordinate 807,567, forward strand.
TGGGCAGCAGCACGTCGGCGGTATCGTAGTTGCCGGCCGAGACATCCAGCGCGTCGACATATTGCTCGAGCATCTGCGCGAACGCGAGGCCCTCCTCCAGCGGCAAGCCTCCCTCATAGGGCTCCTCCACGCTCAGCCGATACATGACCGGGAAATCCGGGCCAACAATGTCCCGCACGGCACGGACAACCTCAAGGGCGAATCGTGCGCGATTTTCTAGGGATCCGCCGTATTCATCGGTGCGCTTATTGGTCTTCGGGGACAGGAATTGACCCAAAAGGTACCCGTGTGCTCCGTGCAGTTCCACTGCGTCAAATCCCGACTGGACGGCACGTCGCGCTCCCTGCGCATACATGTCGATCAGGCCCGGAATTTCATCGAGTTCGATGGCCCGGGGCGGTGTGCCGAAGGCGCTGGTGATGCCGGCGGTCGGTGCGATCGGCGGTTCGTTCCGCTCGGTGTTGCCCTGTGAGTTCTGGCGTCCGGTGTGGTGTAGCTGGACGGCGATTTTCGCACCCTCATTGTGGACAGCTTCGGTCAGGGCTGCCAGCCCGGAGCGGAACCGGTCGTGGTCAATCCGCATCGGGTGACCAACCGTGCGACCCACCATCCAGTCGACGGAGGTGTTTTCTGTGATGATCAGGCCGACACCACCCCGAGCGCGGGCCCGGTAGTAGTCGATCATGCGCTCGCTGACATCGCCAAAGGTGCCCGCGTACTGCGTGAAGATCGGGGACTGGACAAAACGATTGCGCAGTTTCATCCGTCCGATCGCGCCGGGCTGGAACAATGCGGCGTGAGATTGTGGCGAGGCATCGCCCATTGGGATTTGGAATGCTGTGGTGGAGGCGTTGGAAGTCATCTAGATTCTCCTCGTGGCTTTTGTTGTCTCCTCCACTATGTCTGTAACGCAGCTCACATGCATGCCGCTAGGTGCACGATACTTCGCCTGAAGTGCACAACCTCGATTATGACTACGATCTTCGCGCGGCTCTGGGGGAGATTCCGAAGGAAACTCGGTACGCCCGGCTGAACGATGAGGGGTTAGAAAACCCGCAGCGCAGCCCGATTTCGGTGACCGACAGGCCAGGTTGAACGGTGAGCAGCCGCTGTGCCACCTCAAGCCTCCGACGCAAGAGATACTGCCCGCAAGTCTCTCCAGATTCTTTGAACAGCAGGTGCAGGTATCGGACGGACACCGCATTTGCCTGAGCGATCTCTACCACGCCCAATGCAGCGTCACGGAGGTGTGCATCAATAAAGTCGCGCACCTCCATCAGCCGGATAGATCGGGCATCTAAGACCATGTTTGACGACGATCCGATCGCTGATGTCAACAGGTCGACGGCCACACGGCCGGCTGTCGACGCGGCGGTGTCGTCCATGTCGGCGGCTCCCATGGAGGTTTCCATCCAGGAGAAGAGCAAGCGAAGGCTGGGAGAGGATTCAAGCGGCCTGCCGATAAGGGACTCGAATCCGGGCAATGCCTCTCGGGCCAGTTCCCGTGGCAAGAAGAAAGTGAACTTCTCCAAGGATCCGGCGCTGTGGCATTCTGCGGACTTAACACCGTCCCAGATCACTGCGCATCCCTCTCCGACCAGCGCCGTTTTGTCGTTTTGGGTGAAGATCTCGGAACCTTTCCGTACCAGCAAGACGCCCAGATATTCCCCTTCGGTCCGACGAAGTTCGGTGGCGCCGCGGCGCCCGGATATCCCGCCCAATGTGCATCCGACCGCCCAGAATTCCCCGAGTGTCCGAGTTTTATGACGCAACGCTTCATGACGCCCCACATCTAGGCGCCACGGCAAATGGCTGGATGAAAAATCCATCACCATTTCGTTGCTGACAACACTGTCCGACGTCAACTGAAACCTCCATGCATCAGGGGCGGAGCGCTACCCCTGCTTCCACCGGTGCCACGCATCATCGACATGGGCTGCCAAATGATACCTTGCGAACAGCAACTGTGGGGCAACAGTTTCCTGGTCGCCCATCCCTTGGTAGTACATAGGGAGAATCAAGAACCCATTGGGGGAAATGAACGGTGGCTCCGAGCAGCCCTTGCGGGCATCTTACTTCCAGTCGTAGAACCCCTTGCCAGTCTTCCGGCCCAGCTCCCCACGATCAACCATCTCCCGCAATATCTTAGGTGGGGAGAACCTCTCACCCAGTGTCTCGGTCAGATATTCAGCTATCCCTAAGCGCACATCAAGACCCACAATATCCGTGGTGCGCAACGGTCCCGTCGGGTGTTTGTAGCCCAACACCATCGCGTTATCTATATCTTCGGCACTAGCCACACCCTCTTCAAGCATGCGCATCGCTTCCAAAGCGATGGCCACACCCAAACGCGAAGAGGCGAAACCCGGAGCATCGTTCACTACCACGGCGGTCTTACCCAGGGCATGCACCCACCCACGGGAAGTCTCAACTAACTCGGGCCGCGTCCGCTGACCAATAACAACCTCGATCAATGTCGAAGCCGGAACGGGATTAAAAAAGTGCAGCCCAAAAAAGTTTTCAGCACGCTGCAGCTCATTGCCCAACGCTGTGACCGACAATGAGGAGGTATTGGAGGCAAGTACCGCATCAGCGGAGAGCACAGCTTCAATTTTGCGCAACGAAGCAACCTTCAAATTCCAATCCTCCGGCACGGCCTCAACCACCAGATTCATCAACGCAAACGCTTGATGATCTTCCGTGACCGACAGACGAGCAAGATAGTCTCCGGCTTCGCCAGCGAGCCCACGCTCCAAAGATTTGCTCACAGCGTCTTCGATACGGATTCGGGCAGCATCAACCGAGGCAGCATCACGTTCCACCACGGTGACATAACTACCGTTGGTCAAGAAGGCATGAGCAATACCCGCCCCCATGCGACCACCACCAAGCACACCAACCTTCACCGGGAGGTTTTTCACCACATTGTCATCTTGCAAAGCTCTCATCATCCTCTTTCTGTTCTACGAGGTTTTCTTGCGCGCAAGAAAACCATCCATTCGCTCGAATTTGGCATCAGACTCGAAAAGGATTCCCTGAGCAAGTGTGTCTATAACGGGATGAGCCTCCCGCGGGGCATGAAAAGCGAGCTTTGTCAGCCGCACCGCCAAGGGATCCTGCTTGGCAATCCGATCAGCTAAAGCCCCGGCAGCCTCGATCAACGAGTCTGGTTCCACCAATTCGGAAATAATCCCGGCCGCTAGACACTCCGTCCCGGAGAGAATTCTTCCGGTCATCAACATTTCCTTGGCCAACGATTCACCGACCAACTCCTTAAGCCGCCACACCGCACCAGCGGCGGCCATGATCCCCAGTCCCACCTCGGGCTGACCAACGCGCAACTGCGCAGTACCAATACGGAAATCCGCGGCATAAGCCAATTCCGCACCACCACCCAATGCAAAGCCATCCAGAGCCGCGATCACAGGCATCGGCAGCGCCGTGACCCTAGAAAAGATCGTGGAATTGATCCCGCGCAGGGCATCATCGCGGCGCCTGTCCCGCAGCTGAGAAATATCCGCACCCGAAGCAAAAAATGCTTTGGTACCGGCGACCGGATCAGCCGGCGTTCCAGTAATAATGAGGATTTTTGGCGCCGATTCGAGGTACCCGCAGATGGCATGCAGCTCAGCAACCATGCCCTGATCAATAGCATTACGCACAGCAGGACGATCAAGCTGGGCGATGAGCCGGTCCTCGAATTCGGTTACTCGAATAGCCTCAAAATTCCCAAAAGCCGAGTACTCAGCTGAAGTCACGTGTTCAACCGACGGCATCAAATCCTGTTCTCCTGTCACTGCTTCATTTCCTCGACCTGTCGTGTGGCTACTGCAGACACCTCGTGTGGTTCCCGCGTCTTATGAAATGGCATTGTGACCGGTGATTTCTCGACCGACGATGAGCGACTGAATAAAGTGTGTGCCCTCGTAGGTGTGGACCACTTCCATGTCCAGCATGTGGCGTGCCACGTGGTTTTCCAGAAGCAGGCCGTTGCCGCCCATCAGGTCACGAGCATCCCTGCATAAGTCGCGGGCTTTGTCGGAGACAAACATTTTCTGCAGCGAGGCCTGCTGTTGGGTCAGGTCTCCCTGGTCTTGGAGCTGTCCGCAACGCACACACATCAGCTGCATAGCGGTCAGGTCAGCCAGCATAGTTGCTAGCTTGTTCTGCACGAGTTGGTTGTGGCTGATGGGCCGGCCAAATTGCTTGCGTTGCTGCGAGTATCGGACGGCCAACTCGTAGGATGCCTGAGCATGCCCCAGTGCTTCCCACGCAACCGTGGTGCGAGTCCGATTCAGTACCGCGGTGACAGCGCGGAAGCCACGGGCATTTTCCAAGCGATTGCCCGCCGGCACCTTGACGTTCTCCAAGGTTATAGCAGCTTGCTGAATGCCGCGCTTGGCGATTTTTCCGGTAATGGCCTCAGCGGAGTAGCCCTGTGGGTACTGCCCGTCCTGCTTCTCCACGACAAAGGCCTTGACCTTGCCATCGGCTTCATCGCGGGCCCATACGATGACCAGATCCGCAACGTGTCCAAGTCCGATCCAACGCTTCGCACCGTTGAGTACCCATTCCCCGTTTTCGAATCTTGCCGAGGTTTCCAATGCGACAGTGTCGGATCCATGGTCGGGCTCGGTTAATGCGAAGGCGCCAAGCTTCTCCAACCGAGCCATCTGGGGCAGCCAACGCTGACGCTGTTCCTCGGAGCCATGGAGATAGATCGTGCCCATGGCCAGACCCGAGTGCACCGCATTAAAGGTGTTGAAGGAGCCGTCGCCTCGGGAGAGTTCCATGGCCACCAGACCGGTTTGCATCCGAGTCAGCCCGGGACAACCGTAGCCGCTGATGGAAGTTCCGATGATGCCCAGCTGCGCGATCTTCGGAATCAGATGGTACGGGAAATCCGCTGTTTCCCAGTGTTCGTTGATGATCGGTAGGACCTCTGCGTTGACGAAATCGCGGAGCTTCAGTACCAGCGTACGGTCGTCGCCGCCTAGCAGTTGGTCGATCTTGAGGAAATCAGAGTTGATGTCCTCGAAGGCTGCAATCGCAGTCATAATGGCTCCTAAGGAATTGGTGGAGGCGAGCGATGTGGATTGGGCTTAGGCCCGAGATTGCGCAGCTAGGCGGCTTTCGGCCCCCAGCCAGTTCAAGATGTGTTCGCGGTCAGCATCAAGGTCCGGAGGGAGTAAGTCGTAGCGCGCCGGCGTGCGGGAGAATCCGATTGGATGGCGAATCCCGGGCATCTCCCCCGCTGGCCCCACCCGAACGACGGGATCTAGCCCAATCGACTCGGCGTAATCAATTCCCTGTGCAATGCTGTTGATTGGTGCGGCCGGGACGTTTTGCTCGGTTAGCAGGTCAAACCATGACTGCGCATCGTTCGTGGACAGTGCATCCACCAGGATTGGCCGAAGCTCGGTCCTGTTGCGGCTGCGCAGCGGCGGGGTGCAAAAACGCTCGTCGGCGGCGATCCCGGGAATCCCCAATACGTTGCAAAGCCGTCGGAATTGTCCGTCGTTGCCCACGGCAATGATCAGCGGTCCCTGGGCGGTGGGGAACGGCTCGTATGGATAGATGCTCGGGTGTTCGTTTCCCATACGTTCGGGAACGGATCCACTGAGCAGGTACCCTGCAGTCTGGTTAACCAACCCGGATTGGGCCGAGGACAGAAGGTTCGTTTCCACCAATTGACCCCTACCGGTGTGCTCGCGCTCGCGTAAGGCAGCCAGGATACCGATCGTGGTGTGCAATCCCGTGATGACATCAAAGATCGCCACCCCAGACCTGAACCCTTCGGTTTCCGGGCTGCCGGTGAGGTCCATGAGTCCCGAGATCGCTTGGACCATCAGATCGTATCCGGGTAGGGCTCCTCCCCCGGCTGTTCCAAAACCTGTGATTGAAGCGTAAACGACCTCGGGTTGCGTTGCGGCAATGGTGGCGTAGTCAAGGTTGTACTTCGCCAGCGAGCCGGGTTTAAAATTCTCCACCACTACATCGGCGCGACCGATGATGCGTCGAGCGGTTTCTAGGTCTTCGGGGTCATTAAAATCCAATGCCACGGAGCGCTTGTTGCGGTTAATTGACATGTAGTATGTCGACTTCCCATCGAGCACCGGCGGCATCCAAGCCCGTGTGTCATCGCCCTGCCGGCTTTCGATCTTGATCACGGTGGCACCCATGTCTGCTAGAAGCATGGTTCCGTATGGGCCGGCAAGCACACGGCTCAAATCGGCAACCACAATGCCCGACAGCGGGCCCGACGTAGAGTCCATCGGCCCGGTCAAGTCACTGATGTCGTGGGGCTGGTTGTTCATGGGTGCTCCCTAAGATGTACACGTCGTGCGTTGAGCTGTCGGCTACTTCACTCTCCCACTGTTGATTAGTGCGCGTCCAATACCTAATATGGGAATTATTCATACCTATTTTGAAGGGATGTTATGGACTTCAACCAGCTATCGATATTTATGGCCGTCGCAGAGGAATTACACTTTGGGCGTGCCGCGGAAAGATTGCACATGGCCCAGCCTCCAGTGAGCAGGGCTGTGGCACAGCTTGAAAAATCGCTTGGCGCCAAACTCTTTGAACGCAGCACCCGCAGGGTGGAATTGACGGCTGCTGGAGTGAGCCTCTTGGCCTCCACACGCAAGATTCTCGAGGCGATCGAGGAAGCAAGAAGCCATGTGAAGTCTGCGGTGGACGGAGCAAGCGGACACATCGATATCGTTTTTGCTGGCGCTTCCACGCACCGCCTAGTCGGAAAGCTTTCGCGTGGACTCAGGCAGTCCTATCCCGGAATCAGCACAACTTTCCACAGCCAGGGCTTTGCTCAGGACGCCCTGAACCGCTTGCTCAAACGAGAGGTCGACATCGGCCTTGGCCGCTGGGACTTCCTGCCACCGGACGTCGAATCGTGTCTGGTCTGCACGGAATCCCTCGTCCTTGCGGTACCTCGGGGCCACCCACTGGCCGAGGCCACGGCCATCAACTTCAAGGCTCTGGCTACGGAGCAGTTCGTCGAATTAACGGATACCAAGTCTGTCCTTCACGATCGGCTCATCCGGTTGGCACACGCGGCAAATTTTGAACCGAACATCGTGCAACGGGCACCCGATACTTGGACCGCTCTGGCCTTAGTTGCCGCCGAAATCGGAGTCCTACTCACGCTCGACTCGGTGCAGGAGAATGTGCAGGATGAACATCTGCGGTTCGTGCCCATTACGGACGTTACCACCCCCATTGAGCTGCGGATGGCATGGCTGTCCGGCAATAAAAATCCCGCCCTGCCGCGGGTAGTCAACGAGGCCAAGTCCATCTGGGATCACCCTACGGAGGTTGAACCCAGAACTGCGGATGGAGGCAATACCTACTCTGTTCCTGTTAATTCCCCCGAAACGTTCACGCCATAGCCTAGAGCGTTACCAACCGCGGTGAATTTGACGAATATGGGCAAGAATTTAGTCTCGGTTTCCCTATCGGGGTTGAACCTAAACCTGAGGCTGAGGATCTGGGCGTTCCCGGGATTCGGGGCCATGACAAATGCCCCGTTGACTGACGTTCGGTCAACGGGGCACTGGCCAGCGGGCAAAGCTGAAGATTAGTTAAAGACCATTCCTCCGTCGACCAGGATCGACTGCCCCGTGATGTAGTTCGAGTCCGGTCCGGACAGGAACGAGATAATGCCTGCGACCTCCGATGGCTCCGAGAGGCGTTCAAGGGTGATCCCATGGGTGAATTGTTCCCAGCCCCAGGCTTCTGGCTGCCCGGCGGATTCTGCCGTCTTTTTCGCCAAGTCCTCCATCAGTGGAGTCCGGACAATACCCGGAGCATAGGTGTTGACCGTAATTCCATATTTGGCCAGATCCTTGGCCGCTGTTTGAGTCAAACCACGCACGGCGAACTTCGTCGCGGAATACAGGCCAATACCCGGATTGCCCACATGGCCAGCCTGCGAGGCAGCACTAATGATCTTGCCGCCGTGACCCAGTTTCTTGAACGCCTCGGTGGCCGCCTGGATGCCCCATACAACACCGTTGAAGTTGATGGAGAAGATCTTTGCAATGCTCTCCGGTGTAATTTCCTCGATCGGGGATTGCGGTGCGATGCCTGCGTTGTTGACGATGACGTCAAATCCACCGAATTCGGACATGGCCTGCTCGACGGCCGAGAACACGCTATCGCGATCAGCCACGTCAACGTGGACGGCGATCGCCCCGCCTTTCTTTCCGCCCAACTTCTGGGCGAGTTGGCCCGCAGTTTCCAAATTCAAATCGGCGATGGCCACCTTGAATCCATCGGCATGCAGCCGCTCCACGGTAGCCTGCCCAATGCCCTGTCCGCCACCGGTAACGAGTGCAACTTTGCCATTTTCGATCCGTGCCATGTTCTTTACTTCCTTCGTATTTATTGTTGGTCCAGCTGATTTCTCTGCCACCGGAGCCGTTGCCGCGATGCCACTAAATAAGGTTCAGGCGTGGACGTTAACAACGACCTTGATCGCGCTTCCTTTGTCTCGCACGGCCGTTTCGAAGGCCTCGGCAACGTCCTCTTGGGCAAAGTGGTGGGTGATGATCGGCGTAGGATCATATTTTTCCTCAGCGAGGAACGCAACGACTTCGGCATTATCCTCGACCGAATACGCCAGCGATCCGAGCACCTTGAGTTCCGAGAGCACAAATGCAGAGTGTGGGATTTCAATCGAACTGTGGCCAATGGCCACAACAACCATGGCGGAGCCTGGTTTGCCGCCACGGACGTAGTCTGGAATGGAGTTGGGTGCCCCGGAGGAATCGAAGTATGCGTCTATGTCGGGCTTCTTGTTGCCCTGCATATCTTCCACGGCACCAAATTGGTCTATGGCGAACTGAATCGGGTCGGTCTGAAGTCCATTAACGGGGATGCCGCCGAGCTGTTCCACGACCTTGAGCCGGTTTTCCTCAATGTCCGAAACGATTACCTGGTCAACGCCATGTGCCCGTAGGTTGCACAGCACGCTAAGTCCCACAGCTCCCGCACCGAAGACCAATGCCTTCTGGCCTGGCTTTACATTCGCGGTGTTCACCGCGTGGTTTCCAACACTCAGAGGTTCGATCAGGGCCGCTTGGTCCCAGGTGACGTTCTCCGGGAGCGGGAAAAGGTTGAAACCAATTTCTGCTTCCTGCACCGCTATGAATTGCGAAAGGCCCCCAGCAGAGTCAGTAATTTCTAGGAAGGAACGTCCCTCGCCCGAACGGGCGGAGTTCGACGGATTGATCCACACGCGCAGACCTGGAACGATCCGCGGGTCTGAGACGCCGGGGCCGACCTCGATGATCTCAGAGGCAAACTCATGACCAATCTGGTTCCCCACCAAGATCCCAACATCGTCACCACCGTGCAGGTACGCACCCAAGTCGGTGCCACAGAGCCCGGCACGCATATTCTTCACGAGGACATCCTTGGGACCAATTTCTGGCACGGGCAGGTCCTGCACATCAATCTTTCCTACTCCGTTGTAAATGACTGCGCGCATGGAATTCCTTTCACTAGGTGTTGTGGCCAGCAGCTTCGTTGCATCGAATGCCGATACTGCTGCGGCCAATGGGTGGTCACGGCCACTGGTCGCGAAGCGACTCTCAAGACAGCTGATGCAGGGGCGCACGATCGCCCATATTTCACATTGCGTAACCGGTAGACCTCAGCGTTGCACCCGCAATCGAGTCACGTCCAATACTGGTTTTGACCCGATTGATGCACCCTGCGCAATAGTGGGAGGAAAAACCCGTGTGGTGGCCAACTGGCCACGGCCCCATTATGGCCATCGCGTGAATCGAGAACGCGCAACCGGACTCGGAAGAGTAAACAGCGAAACTCCTGCACTGCCCCGTATCGTGAAGAGTACGCCGAGTCGCTGAACCTGGCACAAGTCCGGGGGCAGTCTGGTATCAGAGTCCGTAGCGGCGAATCCGCTCGTACAAGGTACCCCGCGAGAGCTGCAGCTTCTGAGCGACCTCCGACTTGTTGCCACTACATTCGCGCAGCATCTCTGCGATGACTTCACGTTCAGCCATCTGAAGTGGGCTGTTCGATGCCGTCGGGTCGCACGCGCGCTCAGCGCGGCGACCAAGCTGTACAAAAGCCCCCGGATCAAAACGATTCATGACCAAGGAACATCCTCTGGCCGGATCCGCTGGGTCAATCGGCAGGATCTGGGCATGTTCCCCGGTGGGCAGCACCAGTTCAGCCGCGCCAATTCCTGCTGCCTCCACGAGCGCCCAGATCTTCGTGCGGTCAATGGTGCCTTGGCCAGCACCGTCATCAACGATCATGGTGTACCGATCAAGAGTGAGCACCACCGCACGAGTCCCGGATTTGACTCGTAAATGCTTTTCAAGCAAACGGCCGTGGCGAGCTTGGGAAGCGCGCATCAAGGTGGATTGAATTGCCTCGGTGACGTGCTTCAAGGTCAGTTTCAGGTAGGGGTTGGCCTCGGTATCCAGACACGTGACATTGACCGCTCCGAGCATTTGCCTGTTCAGCGGATGCAGCAACGGGATCGCGGCGCAGGTCAGCGATTGCCAGCGTTCATCGTCGTGGTCTGCTCCGCGGATAATGGCAAGCGCCTTGCGTTCCAGTGCCATTCCGATTCCATTAGCACCCGCTGATTTCAGCGCCAACTGAGTGCCGGTGGAGACATCGGCGCGCTCGAGCTGCCGCCGCAGCCGTGCTGTGGAGGACCATTGGTATACGACACGCCCGTCGACGTCACTCACTGCCAACCACGTGGTGGTGTCCTCGAGCGCCTGGCGGGCCGAGGCTAGCGATTTTGTGGCAATGCGCGCCAAGGGCGCCCGTTCCGGGGCCGTCACTGACATGGTGATCCTCTGGGTCTGAGCGAAGTTTTTCCTCACGATTCCATTCCTGCGGACCGGATAAAGCCGAGGGGGTGGCCGCGTGGGCGGAGGGAAAGAAGCTGTTCAGATTTTGAACACATCCTGTCACCAGTGTGCCTGTCGTCACAGTATTGATAAAACCCGAACCGCCATGGTGCGTCGCAATGCTGTTCCACGGCCAGGGGAATTACCCATCACCGAGACCAAGGAGTCACCACAGATCATGACTGGACGCATCGAAAACAAAAGGATCCTCGTTACCGGAGCGGGCAGCGGGATGGGACGAGCCATCGCGTTGAGTTTGGCTTCCGAGGGTGCCCGCCTGACTCTGTTCGATCTCAACGAGGTGGCCGCCAAAACCGTGGCCGAGGAGATCGCGGGCAACGGAGGCCAAGCCATCGTTGTCGCCGGAAATGTCACCGAGCGCTCGGACGTGGCTGCTGCGGTCCAGGCCAGCGTTGATGAGTACGGCGGCATCGATGTCCTCTTCGCCATCGCTGGCATCATCAAACCCATGCATTTCCTCGACGTCACGGAGGAAAACTGGCGGACGACCCTCGACATCAATGGTCTTGGGTCCCTCATTTGCCAGCAGGAGGTGGCCAAGGCAATGATCGCCCAGGGCACCGGCGGCAAGCTCGTTTTAACCTCCTCCATCGCGGGACGGCAGGGCTACCCGAATTTTGTTCCCTACAGCGCCAGCAAATTCGCTGTCACCGCGTTGGTCCAGGCCGCCGCCCGCGGCTTGGCCGAGCACGGCATCACCTGCAACGCCTTCGCACCGGGTGTCGTGGATACTCCCTTGTGGAAAAAACTCGATCTCGATCTGATGGAACTAGGCGACAGCAAGGCACCGGGCGAGGCGTTCTCCGAGTTCTCTAGTGGAATCCTCCTCGGCCGCCCCGGCACAGCGGACGACGTCACCGGCACCGCCCTGTATCTCGCCTCCGCGGACTCCGACTACATGACCGGCCAGATCATCATGATCGACGGCGGAATGGTCCTGGTCTAGAGCCCAGCTGCTTCTTGTCGGCGATGCTCGTTGGCAGCCGCAAAAGCTGACAACACCAAGTAGAAGGTCATGCTTCTCCCGCGAATCGCGCGCATATTTCATGGATAAAGGCATCTCGAATATCGAGCCGCCAGTCGCCCCGACGCCTAAGCACAGGTGCCGGGGCGGCTGGCTGCTGCCGGCGATCTGGCCCGGCGAATGCGGGCAAGACAGTCAGCGAACAGTCAGTGCCGCTCGGTGCTCGGGGTCGCCGAGGTCGCCGAGGTCCCGCAGAGTCTTAGCTCAGATCGATTTTTCGTCTGTTTCCAGATGCAGCTGACGGATCCGTCGATACAAAGTGGTGCGTCCGATGCCCAGGATTTCCGCGGCCTCGGACTTGTTGCCTCCCGTGGCCGCCAACGCTTTGACGATCGCGTCGCGTTCCGCGGATTCGATCATTCCCAATTTTTTGCGTGGCGCAGCCATCTGGATGTGGCTGGGCAGGTGGCGCCGCTCGATGACCGAGCCGTGGATTTGCTGGACGGCGCTGGTGACAACCTGTTTCAGCTCAACGATGTTGCCCGGCCAGTTCCACCGGGTCATTGCGTGGAGTGCGGCTGGAGAGATCGTATGCCTGGCCTCGGCATCGACGGTTTCCAAGATGTCTTTGACCAGACCAGGGATTGTTTCCGGGGCGGCGTCGAGGGCAAACGTGCGCTCAAGAGGTTTCAGATCCCTCACAACGGAGCGCAAGGCCGGGACTGCTGCATCCATTGACACCGTGATCCACAAGGTACTCGAGCGCATTCCGACGGCCCAGGTCTGTTGATGCTTTTTCAACACATCCGAGAATTTCAGGGCCCCATCCGGCCCTAGCTCCTCGCAACGGCGGATCAGAACATCCCGGCCGTTGCCCAGCGAGCTGTTGATCTTGTCCCACGGCAGATCCTCGCCTGCAGCAGCCACGAAATCATCACGGAGAACGACGGGCAGCCCCCGCCGCAACCGTTGGATCCTCATGGAGCGTCCTGAACCTCGAGGGCCTTCGACGAGGCCCACCGCGCCGATGGTCCGGCGGGCTGGGGGAAGCCCGGCAGCAGCGTTGAAGGATGTCGTGCCGCTGCCCGGCGTTACGGAAAGGATCTGCGCTGAGCTCGCCATATCGGTAAAATGCACGATGTAGTGTTCGTGCGCGGCGTCGGTGACGCGGCGGGCGGTTACTTCTAGAGCGGCGGCTTCTATCTCGTAACTAAAATGCGGCCGCCGCGACCAATCGTGCGATCGAAACAGCTCCCAGAGCATGACATGGGTTGCCACTGTCACATAGGGAATGCCAGGGGTGTTGGCAAGAACCGTTTCCTGATCCATGACTACCGTGGGTCGCGCTGCGCTGCTGTAGCGCATGAACGAGAGCGCCAAGGCAAGATCTTGAGGGCGCGAGGAAGAACGCAATCGACTCTCGATCTGCCGTCCGACCTCCTTGACCATCGAGAGCATCATAGGATTGGCCGCTTCACGCGAGCTGCCGAGGGCAATCGAGCCAACTACTAAACCGTTGGGGGCGAACAGTGGTGCCGCAGCGCAAGCGTTGACCATCAGTGCGTCGCTGAAGTGTTCGCTTCCTTTGATAAATAGCGGGACGGCTTCAACGAGCGACGTTCCCAACGCATTGGTCCCAATTGAATCCTCGGAGTAGTCAAACCCTTCGGCCGCGTGGACCCGGTCGAGGCGATGCAACTCGCCCGGGTCGCTGGAACGTCGTGCCACGATTTGGCCACCGCGATCACTGAGGAAAAGCGTAGTCCCGGTATCAGCCAGCTGGTTTTGCCAATGCTCAAGTACCGGAACGGCTGCACGTCGCAACACCGATTCAAGGTCGATTTCTTCACGAAATTTCGGTGGCTTGGAGCTTTCAACGGCGTTGCCCACCGACCTACGCCAGCTTCGTTCAACCAATTCCGGCACACCGTGGACACCACGTAGAGCACTTTGCAGCCCTTCGTGGATCAGGCGGTCGCGCGCCTCACGAATTGGATCGTTCACTCCCACCCCCATTGCCCCTGATTTTCCACTGGAATCAAGATCTTACTAGTGGATCCAACGCATTCCAGATTATTGCGCCAGAGGCATCAATAGTCGTCCACTGAGAGGCCTAATTGTGTTCCAAAGTGGAACGCATGAACCGAGGGTGCTCGGCACACACTTGAATAACAAAGTGAACTGCATCACTCGAATAACTCGGAGGATTGACCCATGGACAACGTCGTCTCAGCGGAAACGTACAAGCTCGATGCACTCGTAGTTGGTGCTGGTTTTGGTGGCATCTATTCGTTGCACAAGCTGCGCAACGAATTCGGCATGAACGCCGTGGCCATCGATCGAGCAGGCGGAGTCGGTGGTACCTGGTACTGGAACAAGTACCCGGGAGCACTGTCCGACTCCGAAGCCTTTGTCTACCAGTATTCCTTCGACCGCGACCTGTACACGGATGCGCCGCTACGAAACAAGTACGTGCGCCAACCTGAGATCCTCTCTTACATCAATGGAGTCGTTGACCGTTTTGAACTGCGCGAGCACATTCGACTCGAAACCGGAATGACCGGAGCATCCTTTGACGAAAGAACCGGAACCTGGTCGGTCAGCACAGATCGTGGAATCACCTACGAAGTCCGGTATCTAATCACCGGCCTGGGTCTGCTCTCTGCCACCCACATGCCCCAGATCGATGGCATCGAATCATTCAAGGGAACCGTGGTGCACACCGGCGCTTGGCCCGAGGACTTGGACCTCACCGGCAAGCGAGTCGGTGTCATTGGCAATGGATCGACGGGCAACCAGGTCATTACCGCCACCGCCCCGATCGCGGGTCACCTGACGTCCTTCATGCGCACGCCGCAGTACAGCGTCCCGGCGGGGAACCGTTCCTTGTCCGCCGATGAGGAAAAGGCCTATAAGGAGAAATTCGACAGCACCTGGGAACAGGTGCGCAACTCGTCGGTGGCTTTCGGCTTCACCGAAAGTGCGGTCCCGACCTTCAGTGTTTCGGCCGAGGAACGTGAGCGCGTCTTCGAGGAGGCTTGGACGGAAGGTGGCGGTTTCCGCTTCATGTTTGAGACGTTTTCTGACATGGCCACCGACGCGGACGCCAATGAAGAGGCAGCACGATTCATCCGCAAGAAGATCGCCGAGATCGTCAAGGATCCGGAGACCAGGAAGAACCTGACACCTACCGATCTCTATGCCCGCCGCCCACAGTGCGACTCCGGCTTCTACGAAGCTTTCAACCGGCCCAACGTCAGCCTGGTGAACATCAAGGAGAACCCGATTAGCCGACTCACTGAGGATGGCATCGTCACCGCAGATGGCACCGTACATGAATTGGATGTCTTGGTTTTCGCTACCGGCTTTGATGCGGTGGACGGTAATTACGTCCGCGTCGACATCGCCGGACGAGGCGGCGAAACCTTGAAGCAGCATTGGAAGGACGCCCCCACCAGCTACATGGGCATTGCCACTAGTGGTTTCCCCAACATGTTCATGATCCTGGGCCCAAATAGCCCCTTCACCAATCTAGTTCCGGCCATCGAGTCGCAGGTCGAGTGGATCGGCGAGGCCATTAAGATCATCGAGGGCAGCGACACCCAGTGGATTGATGTTAAGCCCGAGCAAGAAGCGAAGTGGACCGAGACCTGCACCGAGATTGCCAACGCAACGTTGTTCCCGAAGGCTGATTCGTGGATCTTCGGACACAACATTCCCGGCAAAAAACCCTCAGTCCTCTTCTACCTCGGCGGCCTGAAGAACTACCGCGCCGTGGTGAGCGAAGAACTGAAACTGGGCTTCCCCAACTTCACCACCGACTCCCAGCTGTCCGTGGGCGTCTAACCCAAAGATCCGAACCCCGGGGAGACCGACAATACTGTCGGCCTCCCTGCGGCCTTGCAACGACCCAGGAGAGATTCGATTGAAGAAATATGCCGCCGTTAACCCGACCAATGGTGAAGTTCTCGAGGAATTCGACAGCCTCACCGACGCCGAGGCCACAGCGGCATTAGAGCGTTCGGCATCGGCCTACCGCAGTTGGCACCGCGAGGACCTAAAAGAACGCCAAAAGGTACTCTTCGCCATCGCCGAAGCACACCGCACCCACAGCACCGAGCTGGCACACCTGACAGCCCTAGAAATGGGCAAGCCCCTAGCCCAAGCCAAGGGCGAAATCGAGCTCTCCGCCTCCATCTACGAATACTACGCACGCGAGGCAACCACCCTGCTAGCCGACGAAGAACTCGAAATTGCCGGCTCCGGTCAAGCCGTAGTGCGAACAGCCTCAATCGGCCCACTGCTGGGCATCATGCCCTGGAACTTCCCCTACTACCAGGTGGCACGCTTCGTAGCACCGAACCTACTGCTGGGAAATACCATCTTGCTCAAGCACGCGAGCAGCTGCCCCCAACAGGCCCTACGCATCGAACAAATCCTGCGTGAGGCCGGAACCCCGGAAGGCGTCTACCAAAACATCTTCGCCACCTCCGATCAAATCGCTGATCTGATTGCCAGCCCCAAACTCCAAGGCGTCTCACTCACCGGTTCGGAGCGCGCCGGAAGCATCGTTGGAGCGCAGGCCGGAAAATACATGAAGAAGTGCGTGCTGGAACTCGGAGGCTCCGATCCGTTCCTCGTCCTCTCCTCCGCCGATGCCACCGCCGCAGCCAAGGCCGCAGCCGAGGGCCGCTTCCGCAACGCCGGACAAATCTGCTCCTCCTCCAAGCGCATGATCGTCGATGAATCCCAATGGGAAACGTTCGTGGAGACCTTCGTGGAGCACGCTCAGGAATTCACCACCGGCGACCCGTTGGCGGAATCCACAAAAATGGGCCCCATGGCCTCACTCCAAGCCAGGACAGACCTATCGGCCCAGGTTGCCGACGCGATCACCAAGGGCGCTACCGTCCATACCGGTGGACAGATTCCCGAAGGCCCGGGCGCATATTACCCAGCAACGGTACTCTCCGGAGTCACCCCCGAGATGCGAGCGTTCCACGAGGAGCTGTTCGGGCCCGTCGCCGTCCTGCACCGCGTTGCTTCCGCCGAAGAAGCCATCGAGCTGGCCAACGATTCACCGTTCGGGTTAGGTGGAGCAGTCTTCACCAACGACCAACAGGAAGCCGCATATGTGAGCGACCGCTTAGAAGTTGGCATGGTCGGCATCAACACCACCATCAAGAGCGCCCCCGACCTGCCATTCGGCGGCGTCAAGGCCTCTGGCATCGGCCGTGAACTGGGAAAGTTCGGACTCAATGAATTCGCCAACAAGAAACTCATCCGCCACCCCTAAATCCAACGCAGCCAAATGGGGCTGCTGCGATTAGATACGTGCATTTAGACGGTGAGTCTAAACGGTGACGACCCATTGTTAGCAGAATCGTGTGGCTTCAAAGATGACATTTCGTGGCGATCATAAGCTCACATATGAGGGAGATGATCACCTGCCCTCGCGCGTTTGATAACGGCGAGCAATTGGTGGAAGGTGACAGATCCCCTCAAGTATCCGGATCATGTGCACCTTGGCCGTTGCCCCATGGACACTCTGGCCTCAGTCGCGGAACCCCGCTCGACTGAGGCCAGATTAGGGTATTGGAAGAGACACCTGATTCCAGCTACTCATCGCTTGGCCGGCTACGAGGCTCCCGTCTTTCCACCCATGCGGGATGAAGTTTGCCTTGGCCTAGTGGTTGGCCTTGAGCTGCCTTTTCATGGCTCGCATACCCTTTTTTCGTCGATTGATCGACGCTGCTCTCGCGTAGAGGGATAGTAGTCGCGGAACGACGAAGTAGACCGTTGTGGGCACAACAATGAGAGTTAGTACGAGCGCCCGTAAGACCGGATTCCAGCGCGGCCCGATCAGAGACAACAGACACATGCCCAGTGCGACAAGCGGAAAAATTGCCAGCCACGTCACCACTGCTCTTACATGGACTGAAGCTAACCCGACGATTCTCTCGTGGTGTGCATCAACCTCATCTGCGGCGAGTGCTTTTCCTTCGTGATCCACGCAATCTCCAAACTTTTAGTTGGAGAAAGCCTACGACACAACACTGCGCCTAACCAAACGTTTAGTTGGAGATAGGATGGTGCCATGGCTTGGGACACGGAAGCAACAAAGCAGAAACTGCTGAATGCCGCAATCGACGAGTTTGCCGAGCGCGGCTTTGCCGGAGCTCGAATTCAGGAGATCGCCAAGAAATCCGGATGCAACCGCGAGCGGATCTACTTCTACTTCGACAACAAGATCGGGCTCTTTGAAGCTGCCCTCGTTCAACAACTGGTCACCGCCCTGGATGACGTACCTGTTCGGGGCACAGGTCCGGAGGCCGTCGCCGATTTCGCGGGCCGCTACTTTGATTTCTCCACCACGCGTACCGCGCTTGCGCGACTCACCGTGTGGGAAGGATTGGAGCGTGGTTACCCAGTCGGTGCCGAGCAGAGGGCCCTGCGCTCAACGGGCAAAGTGGCCGAAATCCAGAACGCTTTACCGTCGGCCACCATGAGGGAAGCCGAAGACCTGCTCCTGACCATCGTGACCCTTTGCAACGCCTGGGTGTCGACACCCAACATCCACCTGGTACTTACCGGGGCACCCGATCTACAACGGCGGCGAGCGTCCATCGTGCGCACCAGTGAATTGCTCGCACAAGACACCGTGTAGCCACCCCATGAAGTATGGGTGAGTGCCAACCTGAGGATTTGACCTCTCCGAACTGTTGCTGAAACCAGCAGGCTGGCAGATAGATCTGCAGCTGCTCCGGGTGCACGGCTTTCTTGTTAAACACACTCGGGCACACCGGGGACCGATGAAATCACCGTACAACTCGCTTATACGACCTTGCCTCCGGCAGTGCCGATTTTTCCATCTTGGCTACGTTCGGCAGCCACGATGGAAAAGTGCGAATGAAGACACCAGCGACTCGCCACGGCACTTCCCGATAAGGCATCCAGCAGTCAGCTCGAGACGAAAGCAACCATGGGCAAGCCGGGTCTTGAAGATAGGGATTTCAGCCCCACTTCAAACTAAAGATCCGCTGATGGTTATGAATCAGAGAAGGTTTTTATCACTCAGCCAGTCGCGAGCAATGGTTTCTGCTGGCAGCTCCTCGTCGAGGCTGCGGGAGTTCAGGGCGACAAGTTCTTTGTCGCTCATCGTTTGGCTGATCTGATTGATGGCTTCCGTGGCATTGGCGTCTAGGTTGTCACTGGCCAGTGGCACAACATGAGAGGCCAGGAACAGGCCCTCGGTGTCTTTGAGCGGTACAAGATCGTTTCGCCCGATGGAAGGATCTGCAGAGTAGATGATGGCCAGATTGATGGCACCGTCCTTGAGGGCCTTGACGGTTAACGGTCCCCCACCATCTTCGATGGGCGTGAAATCAAGATCAACGCCGTACAGGTTTTTCATACCAACAGGTCCGTCCGGGCGGGTCGCGCCCTCCGAGTTCCCACCGAGCATCAAGGGGTCGGTGACCTTGGCCAGATCATCAAGGGTCTCTAGCCCCCATTTCTCGGCGAACAAGCGAGTCACGGTGTACGAATTTTGGTCGGTGGCACCGGACTGGTCAAGCACCCGCAGGCCGTCCGGCGTGGACTGAGCAAGTTGGGCGTATACGTCATCCGCGAGCCGCGCGGTTGTATCCGGCACCCAGTACTGAAGCAGCGGTCCGCTGTATTCCGGGAAGAGATCGATGCTGCCGGCCTCGATCTCCGGGACATAAATCTCGCGCTGACCGATGCGGAACTGGCGGTCCACCGAATATCCCTTGGATTCCAAGGACTGGGCATAGATCTCCGCGATGATCTCGCTCGAGTAATAATCTTGGGACCCGATCACGATGGGCGTGTTCTTGTTGTCGGCAGTATCTGAAGTTACGGAATTCTGCGCACCGGGTGAGCAGGCAGTGAGCAGCAGGAAGCTGGAGAGTGCTAGTGCTGCCAGGATTTTTCGGTGCCTCATGAGGCTCCTTTCAAGGAAGGACCGGCAACGCGGGAGCGCGGCCGGGGCATACGTGGTTCAACGGAGCGACGGACCATTCGTTGTAGAACGGAAAGACCGAGATCGATGAGGATCGCTAGGGCGGCAACCAAGAGCGCTCCTGCCAGCATCTGGGGGTAGTCCCGGGATTTGAGGCCGGCGAAAATGTATCGTCCCAGGCCGCTGTCCGAGACATAGGCAGCAAGCGTGGCGGTGGCGATCACCTGCAGTGTTGCCGAGCGGAATCCCCCGAGAATGACGTGAGCGGCGAGTGGGAGCTCGACGTGAACGATGATCTGGAATTCATTCATACCTGCAGCCCGGGCTGCATCGATCGTTGTCCGCTCAACGTTCTCGATGCCGGCATAGGTTCCGGCCAGCAGAGGCGGGACGGCCAAAACAATAAGTGCAACGATGGGCGCTGTGATGCCGATGCCCATGGCGAGAGCAAGAATCGTCAGCAAACCCAGCGTTGGAACGGCACGGGCCGCACCCGCTGCGGCGATAACAAACCCACGGCCGCGGCCAGTGTGGCCAATGGCGATGCCCACCGGTAGGGCGATGGCGGCGGCGATGCCCACAACGATCATGGTGATGATCAGGTGCTGTCCCAGTCGATGTCCGATACTAGTTGCCCCCATCCACGCGGCAGAGTCTGCGAGCCAAGTGAATGCTTCGAGAAACATGCTCATGCCTTGGCCTCCCCGGCCGGTTCGTGGGTGCGTTTGGGCTGGGATCTTGTGTGTGACCATGGAGTGAGCTTCCGGCCAATGACGACACAAATCGCGTCAAGGACGCAGGCCACAACGATGACCGCCAGGATCCCGGTGATGACTTCGGCGGTGATGCCGCGCTGAAAGCCATCCGTGAACAGCGTGCCCAGGCTCGGCACGCCGATTAAAGCCGAGATGGTCACCAGTCCGACGGTACTGACGGTGACGACGCGGATGCCCGAAACCAAGACGGGAACGGCGAGCGGCAAATCCACTCGCCAGAACATCGCACCGGCGGAATGCCCCGTCGCGATGGCGGATTCTCGAACCTTCGAGTCGATCGAGGTGAACGCGTCAGCCGAGGTGCGTACCAAGACGGCAGCAGCATACACACCCAGCGCCACCACCAATGTCGTCGGCGAGCGCTGGGGGAATCCGAAGAGAAAGGGAATGATGATCAGCAGCGGCAGCGCGGGGATCGCGTAAAGCAGGCTCGCCGCACCCAAAACGATGCCGCCCGGCCGCGGCCACCGCGAGGCGATCCTGCCCAGCGGAACGGCAACCATGATTCCGAGCAGAATTGCGGGAAGGCTCAATAACAGGTGAGACCAGGTGAGCTCCAGTACCCGAGGCCAACTCGTTGACAACCAGGTCATGAGGCCAGTACTCCGGCCGGGCGGCCGGCCTGATCAAGAACTACCTTCCGCCCCTGGGTCTCGACGATACGCAGCACACGCTCGGGACGGTCAGCTCCGATAAAGTCACGTACAAAGGCATCGGCGGGTGCCGCGAGAATCTCCGCCGGTGGTCCCACCTGAGCGATGCGGCCACCGGAACGAAGAACTATCACCTCATCGCCCAGTAACAGCGCCTCGTCGATATCGTGGGTGACAAAAACCATGGTCTTGCCGAGGCGAGATTGCAATGCGAGGAGCTGGTTTTGCAGCTCACGGCGCACGATTGGATCCACTGCTCCGAAGGGTTCGTCCATGAGCAGGATGTTGGGATCCGCGGCCAGAGCACGGGCCACTCCAACGCGTTGGCGCTGTCCACCGGAGAGTTGGGCTGGATACCTGTCGGCAAGCGTGAGATCGAGGCCAACCTGCTCAAGGAGTTCGAGGGCGGTTACTCTGGCCTCTTTTCGCGAAACGCGGTTAAGCACCGGAACGGTTGAGATATTTTCGGCCACGGTGCGGTGTGGCAGCAGACCTCCGTCCTGCATCACATAGCCGATGGACCGGCGCAGGGCGACCTTGTTGAACTCGCGCACATCGCGTCCGTCGATGAGCACGGTACCCGAGCCTGGTTCCAGCATGCGGTTGACCATCCGCAGCAATGTTGTTTTGCCGGAGCCCGAGGACCCCACCAGGGCCACCGTCCGATGCGAGGGCAGCACATAGGAGAATTCCTCCACCGCGACTGCACCACCGGAGAAGGACTTGCTTACCGCCCTGAACTCGATCATCAATTCTTCTTTCCCTGACAAACTGTTGGCTTCTGCTACCGCGTCAGCGCTGGCAGAAATTCATCCTAGTACCTCGATTCGAGGTATAGCGAATCGAGGTACTACACTGGAAGAGTGATTGAAACAATGATCTTAGGTTTCCTGGCCGAGGGCGCACTGCACGGTTATGAACTTCGCCGCCAGATGGAGCATCTTCATGGCTACGCCCGCACCATCAGTGACGGGACGCTGTACCCGGCGATCGCCCGCTTGGTGAAGTCGGGCTTCATCACCCGCGAGTCCGAGGCTAGCAAGTCGGGTGCGCCACGACAGACCCTGCACCTCACCGACGCCGGCAGGGAACGACTCATGGCCCGACTACGGGACGCCACCGATCATGACATCACCGACGGTAGCCGCTTTTTTGTGGTGCTCAGCTTTCTCTCGATGCTGCCGCTGGAGACCGAGCGCAACGCCGTCCTGAGAAGGCGCCTGGACTACCTTGAACAGCCCGCGAGCTTCTTCTACGACGGCCAAAAGCCTTTGCGCGCTGCAGAACTCACCGACCCCTACCGCCAGGGCATCCTCATCTCGGCCCGGGCAACAAATCGTGCCGAGCGAGACTGGATCCATGGGGTCCTAAAGGCCACCACAGCACAGGAGGAAACCACGTGAACCAGAGCATGAGCGCCATCATGATCGACGAACCGGGACCTGTCACCAATCTGCACCTGAGGCAATTACCGGTTCCTACTCCGAACCCAGGCGACGTCCGGATCAAGATCGAGGCTTTCGGATTGAACCGCTCCGAGCTTCACACCCGACTCGGTCTTGCCGGGGATTCGGTGAGTTATCCACGCGTCCTGGGCATTGAAGCCGTGGGCGTGGTCGATCTCGATCCCTCCGGTACCTTCGCGCCCGGGCAACAGGTGATGACCATGATGGGAGGGATGGGTCGCACCTTTGATGGCGGATACGCCCAATACACGTGCGTCCCAGCGTCTCAGGTGATCCCCTTCAGCTCGGATCTTCCTTGGGACGTCCTTGGCGCCATTCCCGAAATGCTGCAGACCGCTTACGGGTCGCTGAGCATCGGGCTGGATCTCACTGGCGGCCAAAGCCTGTTGGTGCGTGGCGGCACATCATCGGTCGGGATGGCCGCAGCGGTACTGGCCAAACGCCTCGGCGCGACGGTGCTCTCCACAACACGCGACCCCTCGAAGGTTCAGGCACTCAAAGATTTGGGCGTTGACCACGTCCTTCTGGACGATGGCAAGGTTGCCAATCAGGTCCGCAGGATCCTGCCGGATGGCGTTGATGGTGCCATCGAGCTCGTGGGAACCCCCACGCTGCCGGACACCTTAGCTTCTGTCCGCGTCCATGGCACCGTGTGTTTCACCGGGATGCTCTCCAACCAGTGGACGGTGGAGAGCTTTTATCCCATCGATTACCTGCCACAGGGAGTGCGCTTGACCGCCTATTCCGGGTCCTCGGAGAACCTGCCCCCCGAGGTGCTCCAATCTTTCCTTGACGATGCGGCCTCCGGGCGGGCGACAGTTCCCATCGATCGAGTCTTCGGACTCGACCAGATCCGTGAGGCTCACACGCTGATGGAGTCGGGCGAGGCTCGCGGCAAACTAGTCGTCCTGCCCTGGAACCACTGATCCGAAAAATGGCAGCCCGTCTGGACCCGGACACCCTATGTCTTCCCGATATGCCGTCACCAGATTTTCACAGGTAAACCCAAAAACCCTCACGAACAAAGGAACCACCATGATTACCCACGTATGGAGCATGACCTTCACCGAACAGAGCACGGCCGAACAGCGTGCAGCGTTCGGCACCGCCATGGCGGCCCTCCCCTCGCAGATCGAGGGTGTCGCCTCATTCAAGTCGGGATCCGATCTCGGTCTCAATTCGGGAAATTCCGAAGTTGTCATCATTGCGGAGTTCGCTGACGAGCAGTCATGGCGCGCATACATCGAGGCTCCCGCACACGTGGCCTTCGTTAACGATCATGTGTCACCACTCTGCGCGTCCTGGAACGCTATTCAGATTGCCTCCCCCACCGCCTAAACAGCAAGAAGCCGGTGCGAGATCGCGGGATCGGCAAAGATTGTCTGCGATCTATCACCGGCTCTGCACCTTCGGTACAAGGCGGCACTTTTCATCAGTCAATCCCACCCCCTAATGACCAACTACCCAAGTGAGGCCCCACGTTCATGACCGTCCGGGAAATTTGTTGAGCCGATTACTCGAAATCACTTGTGTAATAAGTCTTAGACTTATACGATAAGTTGTGTTCAGCACCACAGCCTCGCCATTCACTCCCAGGAGCACAGACCCGCCATGAGCTACACACCCGATGCCATTCGCCACGTCAAGTTGTCCACCGCGCGGCTGCCCCTGGCCACCCCGATCTCCGACGCGAAGGTCTTCACCGGTCGCCAGAAGCCGATGACCGAGGTCATCTTCCTCTTTGCCGAGATCACCACCGAGCAAGGCCACGAAGGCTTGGGCTTCTCCTACTCGAAGCGCGCTGGCGGGCCGGCACAGTTCGCTCACGCCAAGGAAGTCGCCGAGACCATGATCGGCGAGGATCCCAACGACATTGCCAAGCTTTACACCAAGCTCTTGTGGGCAGGCGCCTCGGTCGGACGCTCGGGTGTCGCCACCCAGGCTCTCGCCGCACTCGACATCGCCCTCTACGACCTAAAGTCCAAGCGCGCGGGCCTGCCGCTGGCCAAGTTCCTCGGCTCCCACCGCGATTCGGTGCGAACCTACAACACCTCCGGCGGATTCCTCAACGCCTCCATCGCCGAGATCAAGGACCGCGCCACCCAGTCCATCGAAGAAGGTATCGGCGGCATCAAGATCAAGGTCGGTCTGCCCGATTCCTCCGAGGACCTGCGTCGAGTCACCGCGGTGCGCGAGCACATCGGCCCGGACGTGCCCATGATGGTGGATGCCAACCAGCAGTGGGACCGCGCCACTGCACTGCGCATGGGCCGCAAGCTAGAGGAGTTCGATCTGGTCTGGATCGAGGAACCGCTTGATGCCTACGATGCCGAGGGCCACGCCGCACTCGCCGCAGCCCTGGACACCCCGATTGCCACCGGCGAAATGCTCGCCTCCGTGGCCGAGCACGAACGTCTGATTGCCACCCGCGCCTGCGACATCATCCAGCCCGATGCCCCGCGCATCGGCGGCATCACCCAGTTCCTGCGTCTGGCCACGCTCGCTGATCAGGCGGGTTTGGACCTGGCACCGCACTTCGCCATGGAGATCCACCTGCACCTCGCCGCCGCCTACCCTCGCGAACCCTGGGTGGAGCACTTCGACTGGCTCGATCCGTTGTTCAACGAGCGCCTCGAGACCAAGGACGGTCGCATGTTGGTCCCCAACCGTCCGGGACTCGGCTTCACTTTCAGCGACCAGGCCCGCGCCTGGACCACCGACACCGTCGAATTCGGCCGAGCCTAAGCTCCTCACCGCGGCGCGCATGAAAGCATTCCTTCTATGAAACCCAATCTGACGACCGGCCTGGTTGAACATCTGCGTGAGCAGATCAGTTCCGGAGAAATCGCCCCGGGAGACAAGCTCCCGAGCGAGAACTCCCTGATCGCCGAGCATGGAGTCTCGCGCACCGTGGTGCGCGAGGCGGTGACCCGGCTGCAGGCCGAAGGATTGGTTCATACGCGCCGCGGGGCTGGCAGTTTTGCCCTCACTCCCCCAGCCCCGGAAACCGGTGCGCAAGCTAGGGTCCCCAGGACCTTGTCCGAGCGCCGGCAATTGCTCGAGTTCCGGATGGGGCTTGAGTCCGAGGCGGCCGCCGCTGCCGCAATTGCAGGGAGCTCCGATACCCTGCCCGCGCTAGATACGGCACTCGAAGCCTTCCGCAACGCGGGAACTAACGCAGCACTGTCCATGAGCTGCGACTTCGAGTTCCACTCGGCCGTGGCCGCCGGCAGTGGAAACCCCTACTTTCTGGACGCGGTGCGCCACCTCGGCCCGGCCATGATTGCCATGCCACGCCAGCGCCTCGATTCAACCGAATCGGTCCGACTCCCCCGGCTGGAACAGGTCGCGGAGGAACACCTGAGCATCCGCAATGCCATCGCTTCGGGCAATGCCATGTCCGCTGCGGCGGCCATGCGCGTGCACTTGGCCAATTCCTTGCACCGGCTCGAGATCGAAGCAGGAGTTTCACCACCCACCCCCTGAGAAGATCGCTGCCCACCACTCCACAAAGGGAGCCCTCTACCTGAACCGCCCCGTCTACAGGGAGCACCCCGCGTCGTGAGATGCTCCATCCAACAACCAGGCTCGCTTCGAAGACTCAGCGTAGATTCGTCGTTGCAGGTTAACTAACCAGGCACTGGAGACCACCGGGAACCGAGACCAACCGACTCACATTTCGGTGCGAGAATGTTTTTCATGAACACCGTGGTTTCAACGTGAGCAAAACCTACTTCCTAGTCAGGCCGGATTCCCAGGAATGGGCCGCCCTTCCTCTCTGCCCTCGCACGTGGCGACAAATGCTTGCGGCTTGTGCGATTGTCTTGATGACAACGGTTGCCTCATTCATTGATGCCCGGGCGTGGGAGGACCTGCCTCCGGAATATTGGCAACACACCTACCAAATCGCGGACATGTTCGGGCTCTCTGCGACGCTCGTTGCCATATTCTTTTCTCTTATCGGCTGGTTTTTTGGTCGTATGGCCGTTGCGATCGCACCCATCGTTTTGCTCTACGCGGCCGTAGCGTATTCACTCGACCCCACCGATAATGCCGCCATCTGGTGGGCCGGCACCATGGCAGCAGCCCTTTGGTGGCTTATCCAGACAAAGTTCTCTCTACGACAGATTCACGCAGTCCGGGATCTCGCCACAAAGTCGAACGTAGACATGACAATTGAGCTAGGCCCGGCTGCGCGCAAGTCTCTGAACCGCATGAAACGACGCAGCACGCACTGGGCTACGGGTTTGAGCGCGATCGCTATCTTCGGTTGGTTGGCTACTGCGATGGCGCTACCCACCGCAATCGGTCGCACCTATCAGGAACTCGAAGATCTGGTGTTATCCGACTATCTGGGAACGGCTGCCGCAACCGTGAGTGTTCTGGCCCTAGCCCAGTGGCACCGCTGCGGCTGGAGGTTCCTAGCGCGCAGACGCGTAGGCAATATGGTGTGGCATGTCCCGATTGTTGGCGGCCCGATACAAGGGCTATGGTCATCGCTTTCCGAAGACGCCGGCACGGTGCCTTTTGATCACGCTCAATCACTACCCTCGTGTACCTGCATCGACGAATTTATGCGCGCAAACCCTGACGAAAGGGACCTGTACGGGGACATGGGCATTACGGCTGCCGCTTACTGTCCAGTTCATGGGATCGAGCAGATTAATTCCCTTACTTCCGAACAGTTTCGTTCCAACGCCACCGGTACCTGGCTCTGGGACGAAGATTCCCTGCTGCCAATGTCCATGCAGGCCGAAGCAGACAGGACTTTACTCATTGGCTATGCGGGCAAGACATTCATCGGCCTGCCTGCACGCTTCACGAATGGCACAGCAGAAATCCAACCCGACGCGGGTTTCATGATTGACGAAAGCCATCCGCATGTAAACGAATCACAGTGGGACCGCCCCCAGCCGCCGATTGGCGGGATCGTGGACCGGATTGACCTCACACCCGCAGGACTTAAAGGGTTTGCCATCCGGTACCGGCACGGACGGGCATGGTTCGAAACCACAGACGGGGCATCAATGCCCCCTTTGCCAGATGCCGAGTGACAAATACTGGTAATCGCGACGTGTGGCCAGAAAAAGGGCCGCGTTGCCCCCACCGCAAAAGCGGCAGGGGCAACGCGGCCATCGATAGGTTGCCGCAGTCTTACTAGACCTGATCGGCCTTCACGGCTAGCACCGGGTGTTCTGCCTGCAGCAGGATGCGCTGGGCGTGGGAACCCATGATGAACTTGCCGACCTGGGAACGCTGACGCAGTCCAATGACAATCAGTGAGACATCGTGCTTCTCTGCCAGTTCCAGAATCTCTTCGGCGAGGTCATCGCGATGAACCGACTCCAGGATCCTGGCCTTGATGCCAGCATCCACGGTGGATGCCGTGACGCGCTCGATGTCTTGTGGGCTCGCAACGGACTTATCCACCAATGCGCCCTCGCGCACCGAGTTCACAATCAGCAATTCCTCGTCGCGGAGCTTGGCCTCCTTGATGGCCGCACGGACCGCCGCCTCGCCGACCTTGGTCGGAACGTATCCCACTAGGATGCTCATACCTTTTCCTTAACCTTAGTTTCGAGCGAGAGGGCGTTTGCCTTCTTGCGCTTGTTCATGACGGTCTTGACCATTGGCCACACCGCGACCATGACGAAGATGACCAGCAGGGTGCCGGAGATCGGACGGGTGAAGAACCCCGTTGGATCACCCTCGAGCACCAGCAGCGAACGGCGAAGCGATGACTCGAGCAGGCTGCCGAGCACAAAGGCCAGCACCAGCGGGCCGGGTTCGAAGCCGAACTTCTTCATCAGGTAGCCCAGTGCGCCGAAGAGCACCACGAGCATCACATCGAACATCGAGTTGCGGATGGTGTAGGCACCGAGCATGGTGATCAATGCCGTGATCGGGGCCAGGATGGCGCCACGGATCCGCAAGATCCTGACAAACAATCCCACCAGTGGGATCGACATGATCAGCAACAGGATGTTGCCGATGTACATGGAATTCACCACGCCCCAGAACAGCTCGGGCTGCTCAGTGATCAGCTGTGGACCCGGGGTCACACCCTGAATCAGCAGGGCACCAAAGATGATGGCCATGGTGGCGTTGGCCGGGATGCCCAGGGTCAGCAGCGGGATAAACGAGCTGGTCGCGGCGGCGTTGTTCGCGGATTCCGGACCCGCAACACCCTCAATAGCGCCCTTACCGAAGCGTGAAGGGTCCTTCGCGCGCTTCTTTTCCACTGCGTAAGCAGCCAGCGAGGCGATGGTGGCGCCTCCCCCGGGCAGGATGCCCAGGAAGAAGCCCAAGACCGAGCCGCGCCCGATGGCGCCGGAGGACTGTTTCAGGTCTTTGCGTGAGGGCCAGACGTTGGCCACGGCCACCGGGGCGGCCGCTGCGCGGTGGCGTTCCTCGAGGTTGTAAAGGATCTCGCCGAGACCGAAGAGGCCCATGGCGATCGGCACGAAGTCGATGCCGTCTGCCAAGGACAGGTTATCGAAGGTGAAGCGCTCGGCCCCGGTGAAGATGTCGCGCCCCACCGTGGCCAGGAACAGGCCGAAGGCTGCGGCGATCAGCGCCTTGATCTTCGATCCACCGGAGATGGTGGCGACCAACAGGATGCCCAGCAAGGCCAAGGCCGTGTATTCGGGAGGTCCGAAGTCCAGGGCGAATCCCGCCACGAGCGGGGCCAAGAAGGTGAGGCCGATGATGCCCACGGTGCCGCCGATGAACGAACCGATGGCGGCGATGCCCAGGGCGGTGCCGGCCTTGCCCTGCTTGGCGAGGACGTAGCCGTCAAAGACCGTGACCACGGAGCTGGCCTCACCGGGAATTCGCAGCAGCACCGAGGTGATGGTGCCGCCGTACTGGGCACCGTAGAAGATGCCCGCCAACATGATGATCGCGGTGACCGGCTCCACCCCGTAGGTCATGGGAAGAAGAATCGCGATGGTTGCTGCCGGGCCGAGGCCCGGCAGCACGCCGATCAGCATGCCGATGGCGACGCCAAGCAGGCAGTACAAAAGATTGGTTGGGTCCAGGACAACACCAAAGCCGTCCAAGACCGGGCCGAAGAAATCCATGCCGTTTTACCTTTAGGTCTGTGACTTAGAAAAGTCGAGGGATGGTGGTTCCGAGTGCGGCAATAAAGATCGCGTAGAACGCGCCAACAATCAGGATCGAGTACATGGTGGCCGAGCGCCAGCGCTCACCGCCGAGCCACCTCATCCAGATGAAGCACAACAGCAGCGACGGAATTTCAAAGCCAATCACCGGCATCAGCAACACCATGCCCACCAGGGTGGCGAAACCGATGGCTGCGTACCAGGAATAGGCGGAGAACTTTTCTCCGTCCTTCCCGCCGGTGCGCCCGATGACGATCTGGACGACCGAGAGCACGGCCACCACCAGGCTGACGACAAAGGGCCACATGCCCGGCCGTGGTTCGGCCGGCGTTCCCAATCCCAGTTTCAGCGAGAGCACCAATCCGCCCATACCCAGGGCCAAGGCAACCAAGGAGGAGAGCAGGTTGGCCACCGGGCCGGCGGGTTCGGGCGCCTCGGCGGCCCAGACCTCCGCAAGCTGCTCGGGTGTCAGGATCTCTTCTTCCTGAACCGCGGCTTCTTCGACGTGCGGCGCATGATCTGCTCGCATAACGTGCTTCCTTTTGATCTGGAGTGCGCCACCTGAGTGGCGCATGGGGTGGGGAACGGGCTAGATGTTAGTTCGAGGCCAGCGAGATGTTGTACTGCTCGGTCAGCTTCTTGTACTTCGCGGCCAGCGCGTTCCACTCGGTGACAACTTCCTCACCGGAGATTTCTTTCGGGGTCAACAGGGTCGACTCATTGAAGGACTTGTAGGTGTCCTTAGCAACCGCAGCCTTGACCGATTCGACCAGGGCGGTCTTGGTCTCGGCACTCAGACCCTTGGGTGCTGCAATCGCGCGGTACTGCGAAACCGGAACGTCGTAGCCGGCTTCAATGGCGGTCGGCACCTCTGGAAGGAATTCATTGCGTTCGGAGGAGAAGACCACCAGCGGGGTCACGGTGCCCGCATCAATCTGTGGCTTGGCTTCGCCGAGCTGGACGGTGGAAACCTGGACCTGGTTGCCCATGACTGCGGTCAGCGCCGGGGAGCCGGAGTCGAAGGGAACGATGGTGCCCTCGACCTTGGCCTGAGCCAACAACAGTGCCTGAGCCAACTGCGAGCCTGTGCCCACGCCGGTGGTGCCGAAAGACAGCTTGGAGGTGCTCTTGGTCAGATCCTCAACCGATTTGACCCCGGACTTGGTGCTGGCAACCATGACGTAGTCGTCCTGGGACAGGCCCGCGATGACGTCGAGCTTGTCCAGAGAAACTGCTTCGTCGGCCGCGACGGCCAGCGGCGTGATGGTGATCAGCGAGGCATTAAGCAGCACGAGGTTCTGGCCGTCGGCCTTCATGGCGGCGACTTCCTCGGTGGCCAGGGCGCCGTTGGCACCTGGCTTGTTGACGACCGGGATGGCAACGCCCAACTTTTCTGCCATGCCTTCGGCCACTGCGCGGGCGATCAGGTCGGTGGATCCGCCCGGAGCCTGACCGACGGTGAAGGTGACCGGGCCGCTAGGGAAGGTCGCGCCGTCGGCCGAGCCGCCGCCGACATTTCCTCCACAGGCGGCCAAGGACAGTGCGGCCGTGGTTGCGGCAAGCGACAGCATGACACGTCGGGTGATTTTCTGCTTCATTGCGAGATCTCCTTGTTAGCGAGGCGTGTTGTGGGGCAATGCCGCCCTGCGAGTGAGTCACAACACGTTTTTTGCTTCTGCCTGAGCCTAGAAAAAAGTTATGATGCTTGTCCAACCCCATCTATGCATAGAGTGATTCCCGAAAGGTATCAATTGTTCACCTTGGACCAAGCCCGCAGTTTTGTCGCCGTTGCCGAGGAGCTGCACTTTGGGCGAGCCGCCGAACGGCTGAATATGACCCAGCCTCCCTTGAGTCGACAAATCCAAAAGCTTGAGCGCAGTGTCGGGGTAGAGCTGCTTGAACGTGACAACCGCAAGGTATCTCTCACCGCGGCCGGGCAGGCCTTTCTCACCGACGCGCGACGGTTGGTGATTTCCGCCGAACGCGCTCCCCTGAATGCTCGACGCATTGCCTCGGGACAGTTCGGGGAACTGCGCATCGGATTCACCGCCGCATCGGGCTTCAGTCTGCTCGGTCCCTTGCTCTCGGAAATCTCCACCAACCTACCCAACGTGCATCTTGAACTATTTGAAATGGTCACCGGCGAACAAGTCGCCGCATTGCAGGATGGGGACATTGACATGGGGTTGGCACGCCCGCCCTTTGATGAAAAAACCCTTGAATCCCAACTACTCTTCTCCGAGTCACTTTGCCTTGCGGTGCCCACCGGACATCGGCTGGACCTGCTTCCGCGCGAGGTCCTCATTGAAGACCTCGCAGGCGAAGCCCTCATCATGCACTCGCCCACCAAGGCCCGCTATTTTTATGACCTCGTGGTGCGGCAGATCGATATCGAGCATCAGAACGTTATTCACACCGTCTCTCAGATCCTGACCATGATCACGCTGGTCGCGGCAGGACGCGGCATCGCCTTTGTCCCCGAAAGCGCCAAGCTCTTAGGTGTTGACGGGGTCTCCTACCTACGGCTCGAGGATGTCGCGGAGGACGCCGTGGAGTTACATGCGATCTGGAACAGGGATACGCGCAATCCGGCCTTGGCCAAACTTGCGCAGATTGTGCGCAGTTCGCTGCGGGCCTGAGGCAACAATGCTCATGGATGCGCGCCTGCACTCGACGGAGCGATACCCGCCGGGTATCAAACCATACAAATATGGGCTTGGACATGCATCAACGGTGCTCCCTAGGCTGGGGTCAACGAACAACACCATCGTCCACCGCCACACCCACCGACGTTGTCGTGGAGGCACCCCAAAGTTTTAGGAGTATCACCTCATGGCCACTTACACCCCCGCCGAACTTGCCAACAAGCTCAAAGACGGATTGCTCTCCTTCCCGGTGACGGCATTTGATGCCAACCTAGAGATTGACGAGGCGGGCTACCGCAAGCACCTCGACTGGCAGTCCAGCTTCGGCGTTGCCGGCCTCTTTGCCGCCGGCGGCACCGGCGAGGGCTTCACACTCACCCCGGAGGAAGCGTCCCGCGTGGTGCGCATGGCAGTGGAAGAAGCCGGAGACCGCGTCCCAGTGCTCGGCTCGGCCGGCGGGTCCACCAAGCAGGCCATCCAAAATGCGCAGGATTCCGAGGCCGCCGGCGCCCAGGGTGTACTGCTGCTTCCCCCGTACCTGACCGAATGCGACCAAGAGGGCCTGTTCGCTCACGTCTCGGCCGTCTGCTCCTCGACCACCACCGGCGTCATCGTCTACAACCGCGCCAATGCCATCTACTCGGCCGACACCGTGGCCCGACTGGCCGATAAGCATGAGAACTTCATCGGCTTCAAGGACGCCACCGGGAACATTGAGCACATCACCAAGGTGGTGGCCAAGAATGGCGACCGGCTCTTCTACCTCGGTGGTCTGCCCACCGCCGAGACCTTCGCTTTGCCGTTGCTGCAGCTGGGCATGAGCACCTACTCCTCGGCCATGTACAACTTCGTTCCGGAGTTCGCCTTGGACTTCTACCAGGACGTGCGCAACCTGGATAACGCCGCGGTCACCGAGAAGCTCAAGCGCTTTGTCCTGCCGTACCTGGACATCCGTGACCGTGTGGCCGGCTACGGCGTCTCCATCGTCAAGGGTGGCCTGAAGGCAGTTGGCCGCGATGCAGGATCTGTTCGCACCCCGCTTCAGGACCTCACCGAGGCCGACCTGGCAGATCTGGGCGCACTGATCGCCCAGGCTGGCCTCATGCCCGCCCCCGCAACCGTCTAAAGCACCACCCCTTCCTCCCCCATCTTCCGACGCAGGAGCACATATGTCCACGGATACCCAGCAACTCACCGGCCAGTCCATCCTCGCCGGAATCCCTTCCCACGGCAACGGCGGCGAGGTGCGCGGCTTTAACCCCGCCACCAATCAGCCCCTGGAACCGGCCTTCTCGCTGATCGATAAGGATCAGTTGGCACTGGCCACCGCGGCGGCGGAGGATGCCTTCGATTCCTTCCGTGCTCTTGACCCGGAAACCCACGCCTCATTCCTCGAGACCATCGCGGCAAACATCGAGGCAGTGGGCACCGAATTGGTGGCCCGCGCCATGGAAGAGACGGGACTTCCCGAGGCACGCTTAACCGGCGAGCGCGGGCGCACCGTGAATCAGCTGCGGCTCTTCGCCACGGTGGTTCGCCAAGGTGATCAGCACGGGGTGCGGATTGATCCGGCACTACCGGATCGTGCTCCGATGCCGCGGGTGGATATCCGTCAGCGCAAGATCC
Source organism: Paeniglutamicibacter terrestris (assembly GCF_012271785.1). Taxonomy (GTDB): domain Bacteria; phylum Actinomycetota; class Actinomycetes; order Actinomycetales; family Micrococcaceae; genus Paeniglutamicibacter; species Paeniglutamicibacter terrestris. The sequence goes on from NZ_JAAWVT010000001.1 coordinate 841,742, forward strand.
CGCTGGGTCCGGTGGCGGTGTTTGGTGCATCGAACTTCCCGTTGGCCTTCTCCACCGCCGGTGGGGATACCGCTTCGGCGCTGGCAGCCGGCTGCCCGGTCATCTTCAAGGCCCACAACGCCCACCCGGGCACCAGCGAAATCGTGGGCCGGGCCATCACCGCCGCCATCACCGAGCTGAACCTGCACCCGGGCATCTTCTCGCTGATCTACGGACCCGGCGCAAGCATCGGTCAGGCGCTGGTCTCCGATCCACGCATCAAGGCAGTGGGCTTCACCGGCTCCCGTTCCGGCGGCACCGCGCTGATGGCTACCGCGGCGGCGCGTCCGGAACCCATCCCGGTCTACGCAGAAATGAGCTCCATCAACCCGGTGATCTTCTTCTCCGGTGCTTTGGCCCAGGACGCGACTGCTCATGCCAAGGCCTACCTGGGATCGGTGGTCGGCTCCAGTGGACAGCTCTGCACCGCCCCGGGGCTGGTCTTTGTTCCCGCCGGTGCGGCAGGTGACGAGTTCGCCGCCGCACTTCGCACCGAAACCGCAAACGCCGCCGGCCAGACGATGCTCACCGCGGGCATTTACAACTCCTGGGTCCAAGGTGTGCAGAATCTTGGCTCCCAGCCAGGAGTCGAACTTCTGGGCCGCGGCGCCGAGGGAAGCAGCGAGAATGCCCCGGCCCCGTCGATCTTCTCCACCAAGGTGGAGCAACTGCTGGATAACCCGGTGCTGCATGAGGAAATCTTCGGTGCCGCCTCACTGGTCATCCGCTACGCGGATGCTGCCGAGCTGGCCACCGCCCTGTCCAAGCTAGAGGGGCAGCTCACCGCCACCCTGCAGCTGACCGAGTCCGATCATGAGGCAGTCGCTGCGGTATTGCCCATCCTGGAGCGCAAGGCCGGACGCATCCTGGTCAACGGCTGGCCCACCGGAGTAGAGGTTGGCCACGCAATGGTGCACGGCGGACCCTTCCCGGCCACCTCGGATACCCGCACCACCTCGGTCGGCACCCTGGCCATCGAACGCTTCCTGCGCCCGGTGGCCTACCAGAACATCCCCGACGCCTTGCTGCCGGCAGCGTTGCAGCGATCCAACCCGTGGAAGCTGACCCGCCGCATCGACGGCACCCTGAAGAACGCCGGAGAGACCGCATGAGCCCGACACAACCCACCATCGCGAGCATCGAGGTGGTTCCGGTCGCCGGGCACGACTCGATGCTGTTGAACCTTTCCGGCGCCCATGGCCCGTTCTTCACTCGCAACATCACCATCATCACCGACTCCGATGGCCGCACCGGCCTCGGTGAGGTACCCGGTGGCGAAGCGATCCGCAGAACCATTGAAGAGGCTGGGGAACTGCTCATCGGTGCACCGGTGGCCAAATACCGTACGCTGCTGCGCGCGGTGGCCACCCGCTTTGCCGACCGGGATGCCGGTGGACGTGGCACCCAAACCTTTGACCTGCGCACCACGGTGCACGCGGTTACGGCCATCGAGTCGGCGCTGCTGGATGTGCACGGCCAGTTCCTTGGCGTTCCCGTAGCGGAGCTGCTGGGCGACGGACAACAGCGTGATGCCGTGCCGATGCTTGGCTACCTCTTCTACGTGGGCAACCCCGACGACACCGATCTTCCCTACCTGCGCGAGCCACACGGCACCGATGACTGGGAGAAGGTGCGCCGCGAGGAAGCCATGACCCCGGAGGCCATCGTGAAGCTCGCCGAGGCAGCTCAGAAGCGCTACGGGTTCAAGGACTTCAAGCTCAAGGGTGGCGTGCAGGCCGGGGATGCGGAGGTTGACGCCGTCATCGCGCTGAAGCAGCGCTTCCCCGAGGCACGCATCACCCTAGATCCCAATGGTGGCTGGCTGCTCAAGGACGCCATCCGTTTGGGCAAGCGGATGCAAGGAATTGTGGCCTACGCCGAGGACCCCTGTGGCGCCGAGGGCAAGTTCTCCGGACGTGAGGTGGTGGCCGAGTTCCGTCGGGCCACCGGCCTGGCAACGGCCACCAATATGATCGCCACCGATTGGCGCGAAATGGCCCATGCCATCCGCACCAATGCCGTGGATATCCCCCTGGCCGATCCGCACTTCTGGACCATGGCTGGTTCGGTGCGTGTGGCTCAACTCTGCAACGAGTTCGGGCTGACCTGGGGTTCACATTCGAACAACCACTTCGATATTTCCCTCGCCATGTTTACCCAGGTTGCTGCCGCGGCGCCGGGCGAAATCACGGCACTGGATACACACTGGATCTGGCAGGACGGTCAGGGGTTGACCGAGGAACCGCTGCTGATTCGTGACGGCGAGATCAAGGTGCCGGATCGTTCTGGTCTAGGCGTGAGCCTGGATCGCACCCGTCTGGCCGAGGCTCACGAGCTCTACCTGGAGCACGGGCTGGGCTCGCGCGATGATGCAGCCTCCATGCAGTACCTGATTCCGGGATGGGAATTCAACGCGAAGTCCCCGGCGCTGGTTCGCTAGCACCATGATTTGAATAGTAGTAGGTAGCAGTAGGGACGCCGGAATCGTTTAACAGAACGATCTCGGCGTCCCTGCCGTGCTTAATCTCAGGTCTGGTCCGCGACCACGATCATCAAGGACCAACCGAGGAAGAGAATATGCAAGGAGTGCTCCAGGGGTTCACGATCGTACTGATCCTGATCTTCATCGGATTGGCCACGGCACGGTTCCTGCCGCGCAAGCGTGAATCCATCGCCACCGGACTGACCCCGCTGATTTACTACATCACCAATCCGGCGCTGATGTTCACGCTGTTGGCCGAGACCGATCTGCGCTCGGTCATCGGCGTCTTCACTCCGATAGCCCTGATCACCGCCGCGCTGACCGGCGGGCTCTATGCGCTCAGCGCCAAACTATTCTTCAAGGTCCCCACGACCCGACTCCCGGGCGCAGCAATGTCCACCAGCTACGTTAATGCCGGAAACATCGGTGTGCCGCTGGCACTCTACGCGGTGGGCAGTACCGACCCGGTGGTCTCGGTCCTCATTGCGCAGTTGCTGATGATCGCTCCGGTGTATCTGTGCTTCTTTGCCCTGGCAGCTCGTGCGACCGGAAGCCAAGCGAACAAGACTCCGCTGGGTAAAACCATCCTTCGCTCCATCGCCAACCCCGTCACCATTGCCACGTTCATCGGTGCGCTCTTCGCAGCCTTTGATCTTCGCCTGCCCGAGGTCATTCACATCCCGTTGGACATGTTGGGACAGGCCTCCATCCCGCTATTGCTCATGGCCTTTGGCCTCTCGCTTTATGGGCAGCGGCCGCTGGCACAGAAGTCGCTGCGCAGCGAGGTATTCCTGGCGACCGGATTCAAGATGCTCTTTATGCCGCTGGTGGCCTGGGTGTTTGCCGCTTTTGTTTTCCGTTTGCAGGGAACCGCACTGCTCGGGGTGGTACTCATGGCGGCGCTGCCCACCGCCCAGAACGTGCTGCTCTTTTCCCAACAGTTCCGCCTGGAAACCACCGTCGCCCGGGAGGTCATCCTCTGCAGCACCCTGCTGGCGTTGCCGGTGACGTTGGTGATTACGCTGCTACTCGGGTAATCACGGCAGCTGTCTATCCCTCGTATTTACGGCAGTCGCGTCATTCCGGAGAAGGATGCCGCCGTCTCGCTCGAACTGCTCCACGCCACGGGCCAATTCGCTCCGCGGGGCACGGTTCCTTGTGCGACGCTTGAGGCATGAACAAGGGTTCGATGTGGCTATCGATAATTTTCTTCGTGGTCTTCTTTATGTTGCTGTGCCTCTGTGGCGGTTTAGCGTGGTTCTGGTCCACCGGCTACCAGTGGTGGGTCGTGGCCGCCCTAGCGCTCGGATCCGGGGTTCTCACGTCGCTGAGCCTGATCGCACTGAATCGGCCGCAGAAGCGCTAAGGAATGATCACGGAAGTCGTCATCTGCCGGACAACGGTATTAAACAACTGTGGTGGAGACAAGACCGACGGCCTTACCTCCACCACAGCGCCAGTGCGAACTAGCTGATTTCGATCTTCATTTCCTCATACATCTTCTGTGCAGCGTCCTCGGTGCTCAGACGTCCGAAGAACACTTCCAGTCCGTAGCGGTACAGGATGTCCTGCAGACCGCTAAACCCACGCGGTGGCACCGGCTCGGCGGCGGCAATTTCGTCTTCGATGTCGGCCATGAACTCGGCCGAGCGAGCGTCCGCTCCATCAAGGGCCGCAACTACTGCTTTACGTACATCGAGGTTAGAGGGAAGTCCGCGGTCTGCCAGGTTGAGCAGGCCAGCTTCTTCGGAGTTCACCATGAAGTCAATAAACTTTTTGACCTCTTCGGGGTGCTTGGTGCCCTTGGTGGCGGACATGAACATCGATGACTTGAAGAAGGTCTGTGATCCACCGGCTTCTCCGCTGCGACCCGGCATGCGCAAGGGGACAAGGTCCTCACCTGAGGCGCCGGAAAGGGCGGTGAGTTGGTTGGTCCACCACATGCCCATGGCTGCACCGTTGGTACCGGTCAACGACCGGTCCGGGCCTGGGCTCTGGTCCTCGGCGATTCCCGAGGCGCTCGGAATGGCTTCGGCCTCCATGAGTCCCTTGAGCATTTCAAAGTACGAGACGGCATCCGCTGGTTCAAATCCGAGAGTGCCCTCGGCGGTAGTCAACGATTTGCCGTCCTGACGCAGCCAGAACTGGAAACCGGCTGGCTCATTGGGTCCGGTGGCACCAAATACCTTGGTATTTTTCGTAATTTTCGCGGAGATGTCACTGTAGTCATCCCAGGTCCAGGTCTTGTCATCAGGTAATTCGACGCCGGCTTCCTTGAAGAGCGTCGGGTTGGCCATCATCGCCATGGCATTAATTCCGGTGGTGATGCCGACGACTCCGTCCTCGGTGGTGCCATTGGTGATGGCTGCCTCGTCGAACTTGGAGACATCAATGTCCGAGAGGTCCAGCAATGCTCCACGGTCTGCGTATTCACGCAGATACTTGTCGTCCATCTGAATAATGTCCGGCGCATCATTGGAAGCAACCTGCGTCGCCAGCTTGTCCCAGTAACCACCCCAATCTCCATATTCACCCTGGATCTTGATGCCCGGGTTCTTGGCTTCGAAGGCATCGATAATCTTCTGGGTTGCCGCTGACCGCGACTCAGAACCCCACCAGGAGAAGCGCAACGTCACGTCTCCATTGGCGTCTGCGGCATTCCCGTTGCCGCCGCAGCCGGTGAGCGCCAGCGCGGCTATGGAGGCCGCCGCCGTAAATTTTGCCAGTCGAGCGAATTTCATCATCGAATCCTCAAGTCTTGTGGTGGAGCACGGTCGCCCGCTCTTGGGAAAGCGGTTTCCAACACCGTATGTGTGATTGGAATCACTCGTCAAGTGCCCTAGCGATCTTCATGATTCCTTTTGCGCATGCATCAATACACAATTGGCAATCATAGAAATCAGGGACAGAAAGTGGTGCTTTCGCGCAAAACCGGGGTCCCGTCAATCACTCGAACGGAGGCAGCGTCTTCGGCACCCAATAGCATGAGCGCCGCTTGCTCCCCCATGGAATCCAGGGGCAGCTGGACGGTGGTGATCGAAGGAATCATGTCTTCAAGCGTGGCGATGTCATCAAATCCTGCCAGCGCCACGTCCTGCGGAACCCGCAAACCGGCGCGGCGCACAGCGGTCAGCGCGCCGAGGGCCATCACGTCGTTGGCGGCCAGGACGCAGATCTGTCCCTGAGCTATTTCAGCACCCGAAGCATCAAGGTATTCGGTCATGACTTCCAACCCACCATCGCGGGTAAAGACCCCTGGCAGTACCGCCAAGGCCGACAGCCCGGCCTCATCTAGTCCCTCAATAAATCCGGCATGACGATCTTTCACCGTCACCAGATTCATATCTCCGGCCAGGATCACAAAGCGTCGATGTCCAAGCTCCACCAGCTGGCGCACCAGCTCGGTCGCGGAGCCGCGGTTATCAACGCTCAGGCCCAGGGTTCCGGGCAATGGTTGGCCGATCATGATGACCTTGCCGCCATTTTTTCGGTAAGTTTCCACCGCAGCAATCAGCGGCTCATCGCCGTCAACGGTGCGCGATCCGGCCAGCACAATCCCCTCGGTCCGGTAGGACATGAAGGCGCGCACGGCTTCCATTTCGGTCTCGCCATCCCGATCGGTGCTCGAGAGCATGACGCGCAATCCCGAGCCATGGAGCCCGTGCTGAACCCCGTGGGCAATGGAGGAAAAGTAGGGGTCGGCAATGTCGTGCACGATCAAACCCACCAGGCCCGCCGAGGAGCGGGCGAGCGCCTGGGCTTGAGCGTTTGGGAAGTATCCCAGGCGCTCGGCGGCACGGCGAACCTTCTCGGCAATCGCTTCCGCTGGGCTTCGCGAGGAGCCGTTCAGGACCCGGGACGCGGTCGCCGGAGAGACTCCTGCCTCGCGGGCCACATCTGCCAGCCGTACGACCATCTGGAAAACCACCTTTCAATAATTTCGGCACGCTGCCGAAACCACACACGTCATTGTGACAGTTGACACGCTGATCTAAACGAATATATCTTGGAAAGCGCATTCCCACCCACTTCCCCAGATATACCGACCCGATTTCAGGAGTCAGAAGACCATGCCGGAAACACAAGTACTTCGTATCGCCATGAACGGTATCACCGGTCGCATGGGTTACCGTCAGCACCTCCTTCGCTCGATCCTTCCGATTCGTGACCAAGGTGGCATCACTCTGGCCGACGGACGCAAGATCACCGTGCAGCCCATCTTGGTCGGCCGCAATGAAGAAAAGATCCGAGAACTCGCCCGCATCCACAAGATCGAACACTGGACCACCGACCTTGATGAGGTCATTAACGACCCCACCGTCGACATCGTGTTTGATGCCTCGATGACCTCCCTGCGCTCACAAACGCTCACCAAGGCCATCAACGCCGGCAAGCACATCTTCACCGAGAAGCCCACCGCGGAAACTCTCGAGGAAGCCATCGAACTGGCTCGGATCGCCAAGGCTAAGGGCATCACCGCGGGCGTGGTGCATGACAAGCTCTACCTCCCGGGTCTGGTCAAGCTCCGGCGACTCGTTGATGAGGGGTTCTTCGGACGGATCCTCTCGCTGCGTGGGGAATTCGGTTACTGGGTCTTCGAGGGCGACATCCAGGCGGCCCAGCGCCCCAGCTGGAACTACCGATTGGCCGACGGTGGATCGATGACCACTGACATGTACTGCCACTGGAACTACGTGCTTGAGGGCATCATTGGCAAGGTCAAGTCGGTCACCTCCAAAACTGCCACCCATATCCCGGCGCGCTGGGACGAGCAGAACAATGAATACGCTGCCACCGCCGATGATGCCGCCTACGGCATCTTCGAATTGGAGACCCCCGCCGGGGACCCGGTGGTCGCACAGATCAACTCCTCGTGGGCGGTGCGCGTGTACCGCGACGAACTCGTCGAATTCCAGATTGATGGCACACACGGCTCGGCCGTTGCCGGCCTTAACAAGTGCGTGGCCCAGCAGCGCGCCAATACTCCAAAGCCGGTATGGAACCCCGATTTGCCCGTCACCGAGTCGTTCCGCGATCAGTGGCTTGAGGTCCCGGCCAACGACGAACTCGACAACGGCTTTAAGCGCCAGTGGGAAGAATTCTTAGAAGACGTGGCCTACGGCCGCGAGCACCGCTTTGGTTTGCTGTCCGCCGCGCGCGGCGTGCAGCTGGCGGAACTCGGCCTGCAATCCGCCGCCGAACGCCGCACCATCGACATCCCCGAGGTTGTGCTGTGAGCCTGGCAACCGGCACGACCCTGCTCCTGCCCTCATCCGATGGAAGACTGCGCGAGCACATCATGAAGGCCCCCGGCGCCTGGACTAAGCCGTCCGCGCCCATCACCTCGCGCAACGTGTATGCGGCCGCCCACGTGGTGCCGCAGATGAATGCGGAAAATACTCCCGGATCCCCGGCGGTCTTAGACTGGCAGGCCACCCTGAGCTACCGCCATGAACTGTGGTCCTGGGGTCTAGGCGTTGCCGATGCCATGGATACCGCGCAGCGCGGCATGGGCTTGGACTGGGCAGCCACTCAGGAACTGATTTCCCGCTCGGCGGCGGAAGCAGCCTCCGTGGTGCACAGCGCGCCGGCCGCGCTGCGCGGCAAAAGCGTGCGGGATCTGATCTCCTGTGGCGTGGGCACCGACCAGCTGGTGTTGGAAAACCTCCCCACCGGCGAGGCCGGACTTCATGCCGTTCAGGCCGCCTACCTTGAACAGCTCGAGGTGGTTGAGGCAGCCGGTGCCAAAACCATCATCATGTGCTCGCGTGCCCTGGCCGCAGTGGCGCGGAATGCCGAAGATTACCTGCGGATCTACACCGCTCTGCTCAAGCAATCCTCCCAACCGGTCATCCTGCACTGGCTGGGCACCATGTTTGATCCAGCTCTGGCCGGATACTGGGGATCCGCCGACGTATCGGTCGCCACCGCGACGTTCCTGGAACTGATCAACTCGAACCCCGAGAAGATCGACGGGGTGAAGGTATCGCTGCTGGATGCCGAACACGAGATCCAGTTGCGGGCAGCCCTGCCGGCGGGAGTACGTCTGTACACCGGGGATGATTTCAACTATCCCGAGTTGATCCGCGGCGACGGGCAGTCTCACTCCGATGCCTTGCTGGGCATCTTCGCCGCCATCTATCCCGCTGCGTCGACCGCCCTGCAGGCCTTCGACGCCGGGGACACGGAGCGTGGATACCAAATCTTGGCCTCCACCCAGGAACTCGGCAAACACATCTTTTCCGCTCCCACCTTCTACTACAAGACCGGCATCGCATTCCTGGCCTGGCTCAACGGACACCAGAGCGGTTTCCAGCTGGTGGGCGGTCTGCACTCCGGGCGCTCACTGACACACCTGGCCACCACCTTTGCCCTGGCCGATGAGGCGGGGTTACTGCGTGACCCCGAGGATGCCGCACGCCGGATGAGCGCACTACTCACCACCGGAGGCATCTAATGAGTTTTGAACTATCCCTGAACACCGGGACCACACCGAACCTTTCTCTTGATGAGGCGATTCGCTATACCGCCGAGGCAGGTTTGAGCCACATCGGTCTCTGGCGCCACCTGCTGGTGGACGGTGCGGAGGCAGCAGCCAAGGCAGTATCGGCGGCGGGCCTGAGCGTCTCCTCGCTGTGCCGCGGCGGATTCCTCACCTCCTCCGATGCCGAAGGTCAGGCGGCCGCGCTGGAAGAAAACCGGGCGGCCATCCGCGAAGCCGCGGCGCTGGGCACCGGCGAATTGATCATGGTGGTCGGTGGACTGCCGGCGGCAGCCCACGTACTGGGCGGCACTGGAGACCGCGCCGACAAGGATGTTGCGGCGGCCAGGGCCCGGGTCGCCGACCGGCTGGCCGAGCTGGTGCCCTACGCCGCAGAGCACGGGGTCCGTTTGGTCCTCGAGGCCCTGCATCCGATGTATGCCGCTGACCGTGCCGTGCTCTCCACGCTGGATCAGGCTCTGGATCTCGCTGCTCCGCACTCGGCCTCGGCCGTGGGAGTTGTCGTTGACACCTTCCATGTGTGGTGGGATCCGCGTCTTGCTCAGGCCATCACGCGCGCAGGTCTTGAGGGCAGGTTGGCTAGTTACCAGGTGTGTGACTTCAACCTGCCGATCGCCAGCGACGCGTTGAAGTCCCGTGGCATGATGGGCGATGGCTACGTTGATTTCAGCGCTATTTCCCTGGCTGTAGCGCAGGCCGGGTACACCGGTCCGGTTGAGGTGGAGATCTTTAACGAAGAAATCAACAACCAGGATCCGGCACTCACGCTGGCCACCATGAAGGAACGCTACGAGCAATTGGTCTTGCCGTCATTGCAGACTGCCAGCGCGCTGGTGTAACACCGCCTGACCCGGGGGCATCGATCGAACGCGGTTGCTGCCCCCGGCATCATTTTGAGCGTTGCGGATCATCTCCGCCCAACATCTGAAGGAGCGAGCATGAGTACCCCCGCTACACGCATTTGTCTCGTGGGCATTCGCGGTTTTGGCCTGCGCCACCTGGAAAACATCCGTGCGCTGGAAGCCAGCGGACTTGTGGTGCTGAGCTGCGCCGCAGATCAATGCGTTCAGGACGGTGATCAACCCCTGGGTCCGAACGTGCGGATGTACAACTCGCTGGCCGCCGTCGCAGCATCCGGAGAACCGGTGGATATCGTGGTGCTCGCAACTCCCATTAATACGCACTTCGAGTTGGGCATGATCGCCGTTTCCATGGGGGCGGATCTGCTGTTGGAAAAGCCGCCAACGGCAACACTGGCACAATTCGAGGAATTGCTGGCAGCCTCTCGGCAGGCCGGGACCCGCATCCAGGTCGGCTTCCAGTCCTTGGGCTCGCACGCCCTGAGTGCCGTCGGGGAGCTGTTGGATTCCGGTGGCATTGGTCAATTGCGTGCCGTGGGGGCCACGGGCATGTGGCAGCGCGACGCCGCCTACTACTCCCGCTCCCCATGGGCGGGCAAACGCGTCCTGAATGGGGTCCAGGTGGTTGACGGGGTGATCACCAATCCCCTAGCCCATGCCGTGATGACCGCCCTACATATTGCCGGAGCGCAAGAAACCACCGACATCCTCCAGCTGGAGACCGAGCTATTCCACGCCAATGACATCGCTGCAGATGACACCTCCACGGTCCGCATCCAAACGAAACACGGCATACCCGTCACCTGCGTGCTGGCCACCACCGCCGCCGAACAACAGGATCCCTTCATCACGATCTCCGGCACCGAGGGGCAGGCGATCTTCCACTACACCCGCGATGAATTAGCCATCACGCGCGCCGACGGGCAAACCACCGTGCACACGTATGGTCGCACTGATCTGCTCACCAACCTGATCGCCGCACGCGGTGATGAGAGCATCAAACTGCTCAGTGCGCTGGAGCGCACCGGTGCCTTCATGCGCGTGCTGGAGGCGGTCCGGACCGCCGAGGACCCAACCGCCATCAATCCGGAGCACCTGAACGTGGTCGGTCAGGGACCCACCCAATATGTGGTGGTCCCGGGGATCGAAGAACTGGCACAACGGGCCATCAAGTCCCCCGCAACATTCTCCTCACTCGGCGCGCCCTGGGCTGACCCCGCGCCCGCCGGAAAGCCGCTGCTGGTAGCAGGTAGGGAGGTCGCAGGGGTGCGACTGGGCACCGAGCTGTCCCCCACCAACTCACCGAGACCTTTCCTGCACCCGGTGTCCACGCTCACCGGCACCGTCCTCACCGATCAGCAGCCGCTTGACCACACCTGGCATCTGGGTGTTGGCGTGGCCATTCAGGACGTTGACGGGGTGAACTTCTGGGGCGGTCGCACCTACACTCGCGAGGCTGGCGGCTACATCTGGCGCAAGGATCACGGCCATATCGAGCTGCTCTCCTCCACCGGCGATGAGGGGCGCCGAGACGATACCCTCGCCTGGATCGGGCCGGATGGACAAACCATCCTGGACGAGGAACGCACCATCACCGCGACGCCCGGTGCCAACGGAAGCTGGGAACTTGGCTACGACTTCACCCTGACGCCGCACGGCTCCGCGCCGGTGGCCCTGGGTAGCCCGGGCTCCAATGGCCGGGTGGCCGGTGGCTACGGCGGATTCTTCTGGCGTCTGCCAGCGGTTGAGCACGCGGAGATCTTCACCATCGATGCACATGGTGAGGAAAACGTGCACGGGTCCATCTCCCCGTGGCTGGCCTTTGCGGCTGACTTCGGCGGCTCCGCGGCGACGCTGATTTTCCATGCCACGGATGATGATCCGTGGTTTGTGCGCTGCGCCGGATACCCGGGCGTTGGGCGCTCGCTGGCCTGGGACACCCCGGCGACCAGCACCCGAGAGAACCCAGTGTCCCGTGGAGTGCGGGTCATCGTTGCCGACGGCCGGCTGGGCGCCAACGAGGTACTTGAGCTCTTATCCGGGGCAGGCATTCGGGCATGAGCCACGTGGCGACGTTATTGAACCCCGAGCTCACCACCAAGCACCAGCGTCTGCTGCTGATCCTTGAAGCACGTGGTGCCGACGCCCTGGTGTTGGATTCCCCCGCGGCGCTGAGTTGGTTCTTGGCCGGTGCCCGAACCCACGTTTCACTCGCCGGTACTCCTGTGGCCCACATGCTGATTCACCGGGGCGGTGCCTGCCTTCTGGTCTTTAACAACGAAGCCGAACGTCTGGTGGCCGAAGAGCTGCCGGCGGGACTAGAAATCTACTCCGTACCCTGGCACGCGTCGCTGGGTGAGTACTGCGCACATCTGGCGAAGGAACGTGGTTTTGCTCAGGTATTGGCGGAGGCGGACGTGGCGCTGGAGCTGCGGGCTGCCCGCGCAGCATTACTTGACGTTGAGCAGGACCGCTATCGGCGACTGTGTGTTGACACCGCCCGCATCCTGACCGATGTGCTCCAGGGTGCCACGCCGCAACACAGTGAGCGAGAGATTGCTTCACGTCTTGCCGCCCGCGTGGTGGGTAGTGGCAGCGATCCGCTGGTGGTGCTGGTCGCCGGAGAACAGCGCCTGGGCAACAGGCATCCGTTGCCGACCGATTCCCCGGTGGGCAACAGGATGATGGCGGTGCTGTGTGCCAGGCGCGATGGCCTGATTGCGAATGTGACCCGTTGGGTCTCCTTCACTCCACACACCGCGAAGCAGCAGCGTGATGAGGAGGCGATCCTTGCGGTTGAAGCCGAAATCCTCGCCGCGACTCGTCCCGGTGTCAGCCTCGAATCGCTGTTGCCGGTGATCGAACAGGCCTATCCGCGCCACGGCTTTGCTCCGGATGAAATCATGCGTCATCACCAAGGTGGGCCCACCGGCTACGCGGGCCGCGATCCGCGCCTAGTGCCGGGAGTGCAAGATACCATCGTCGCGGGGCAGGCTTTCGCCTGGAACCCCTCGGCTCCCGGCGTGAAGGTGGAGGACACCATGTTGCTGGGTCATGACGGGTTTGAGGTACTCAGTGTTGATCTACGCTGGCCCAGTGTGACGGTTGCCGGTCTTCAGCGCCCAGCGGTGTTGAAGCTCTAACCGCCGATTCGAGGCAGGAATCAACGTTGAACGGTGGGCTTCTAGTCTCCCCGTCCTTTGGTAGGTAGACTGGTCTACCTACCAAATGACGGGGACGACGTTGAGTGAATATGTGGGCCGGGAGCGTCCGGCGCGTGAACGGCTAATGCAGGCCGCAGCGGAATTGTTCTATGCCCAGGGGATGGCTGCCACTGGCATCGATGCCATCACCGCCAGGGCAGGTGTTGCAAGAAAGAGCCTTTACAACAATTTTTCGTCCAAGGACGAATTGATACTTGCCTATATCGAGGAACGTCACCGGGAGTGGCTGGCTCTGTACGAGCTGCGTGCAGCCACGGCGCAGAGCCCACGGGACCGCGTGCTGGCGGTATTCGATGCCTATATTGACCATGCCAATGCCGCCTACATCAATGGGTTCCGTGGGTGCGGGCTGCTTAATGCCGCGGCCGAGTTGCCCGCCGGAGTTCCGGGCCGGGTGACGGTTCGCAAACACAAGGAGCAGGTCGAAGCGCTCCTGCTCGAGGGACTGACCGAGATCATGGACGCGGACCGAGCCGTGAATCTCGCGGAGCAACTGGCGTTCATCCTCGAGGGAGCGGTGGCCCGTGCCGGGCTGGAAGGTTCGGATAAGCGGTTAGTCCATGCCCGCGCCATCACCGCATCGCTTCTGGACGCGGCGTGAGGCGCGAACGCGCGCTCGCCATCGGTGCGATCAGCCTGACCTCCATACTGTGGGGCACCACTGGCACCGCCGCCACGTTCGCACCCACCGCCGGACCACTGGCGATCGGAGCCGCCGCACTGGGGATTGGTGGCATTCTGCAAGCGCTCATCGCACTGCCCGCGTTGCGTGCCGGGCGCATGCAATTACGTGCCAATCTGCCCCTGATCGTCCTGGGCGCGATGGCCGTGGCCATTTATCCGCTGGCGTTCTACAGCTCGATGCATCTGGCCGGAGTCGCGCTGGGATCCGTAATTTCTCTGGCCTCTGCGCCCTTGGCATCCGGTCTGCTGGAGCGGTTTGTGCAGCGTGTGGCGCTCAGCCGCTGGTGGATGCTCGCCGCCGGACTCGGTCTCACCGGCAGTCTCATACTGTGCCTTTCCAAAACTTCACACGATCCCGCCGGTGCCGGAGCAAGCCTGATTGGCATTGGCCTCGGACTGGTCGCCGGCGCCACCTATGCCACCTATTCCTGGTGCGCACAACAACTCATGGGCCGGGGAGTGAGTCGCGCCGCATCGATGGGTGCCGTATTCGGGACCGGCGGCATTTTGCTGCTGCCAGTCCTGTTCTTCACCGGCGCACCGCTGATCGCCAGTCCACAGGCGTTCAGCGTCGCGGCCTACATGGCCCTAGTCCCCATGTTCCTGGGCTATCTGCTGTTCGGGTATGGACTGGCCCGCCTGAGCGCCAGCACTGCCACCACCATCACGCTGAGTGAGCCGGCAATTGCGGCGGTCCTGGCGGTGGTCATTGTCGGCGAGCGCCTCAGCGGGATGGGTTGGACCGGCCTAGGCATTATTGCCGCTGCATTGGCGGTCCTCGCATTTGCGCCCACCAACACCGGCACACTTGTTCCAATAACGGACTCCCCCGGTCCAACGCGGAGGGTGTGGGTAGGCACCAGGTAGCGAGCGCCGGGGGCGCAAGGTGGCATGAAGGCTGGATTCACGCAGCGCACCAAAAATGCCCGTGCCCCCACATCTGGAACGTTCCGGATTACTTTGTTCGCCGGGCCGACGGCACCGGCTGGAGCCTGTCGTCCACTGCCGATTCCTATGCGCCATTTGCAGGATGAAACTACGGGTTCGTTTGTTTGCGGGGTCGCATCGAGAACTTGCCTCACCACGGCGAATTGATGAAAGCTCTCAGAGAATCCAGACGCGTCCATGGACATACAACTATGGCTTCCAACGCTAAACGTCACACCAAGAAACGCATCGACACTCGGTTCAGATCGTTCCATAAAGGAACCCTAACTGGGCACTCCTTACCTGTCAGATAGCCGAACTTTAGTTTTGTGGTTGCCGATGATGACGGTGCTGACGACCGCTTTGAAGACGTCGTCGGTGATGGTTTCGAGTTGGTTGAAATGCAGGACGCGGCCGATCAGAGGAAAGAGCCGCTCTAGGAGACGAAAAAGTCCGTGGGTGATGCGTTCAATCGGCCGCATTGCACGTGGAATCGGGCAATGCGAGCAATCAGTTGCTGCTGGGATTCGGAAGGTACTGTGCAAGGGGAAGTCACCTGTCATCAATCCTCCAAAACCCGATTATGGCGGATTAAGAGCTAAGTGCTAAGGCAAGGTGCCCAAACCCCTTGCCTTACCTATTAGTGTCCGGCGTCGAAGCAAATAGACAAGAGTCAAGAGTCCACCCAAGAGGACAGTTGCTATTCCCCACGGATCTCCCGGGTTTCTCCCTAGGATCCAGGCCCACCCTCGCACGTCGCCCATCGGATTTCGCGCAAAAGTAGCCGCAACTAGTAAGTAGATAACAGGGGCGAGCCCGGCAAACCGATACGCACCAAGTGCCTTAGCCGCGGACCAAAGGGCCAAAAAGCCGGTAACATTTCGCACCATAAGCCAAGCTGAATTGTTGTCATCGACAAACACTCCGGTCAAGGAAGATACAGCGAATACGACTAACACTATGCCCACAGCCGTTGCCACTGAATGACCTATGACGTTCCTGACCGATGCGGAGGTCCACGGCATTTCTGCGGATTGGATCATTCCGGAAGCAATGACTGCGACCAACAGGCTAGGGATAACGGCTGCAGGCATCGTCGATGGGCCCAAAAGTGAACTCAGAAATGGAATCGGAAGGTCGATCTTCCCAGACGCCGTTCCCATGACTCCAGCAAGGGCTGCAGTGGGGAACGTCAGCCACCCCCGGCGAACCATCATCGCCCACTTCACTTTTGCCCAGGCTTGATCGGCGCGGGAACCCGACACATACTCAGCTCGCTAAAAGCTGACGTTGCCCAGTCGATTTGGGCCCGTTCATCAGCCTCCTGCAAAATCTCCCATTGTCCGGCAAAGTCCATCTCACCAGGACCTGAGTTGCCCTCAAGTATGCTCGTGTCTGGAATCCCGTCACGTTCATCAGGATCGAGGACCTCCAGTGCCGCGGTATGAACTAACCAGACTTTCAACACTTCGCTCCATCCATAGAGGTCCGGGGAAGCATCCCCCCCGCACTCATGTTCGGAAACAGCTACCGCATAGGTGCTGGCTGCTGACTGGAGGGCACTCGAACGGGACTGTCCTGGTGTTGCGACGACATTGGCGACTCCCGCCGCGGACAACACAGGTTCTTGGTCACCACTTACTGAAATGACCTTAGCGATCGTGGGCATCCCCACGGCCGCTAGCTCTGTGAACGTATCGGCGTACACCTGCCGTGTATCGCCCCGGGCCAATTGGACAGGAAGGAAGCAGACCTCCGGCGATGTGTTTGAACATTCCGCGTCCGATAGTGGGAGAGGTATCGTAGGGACGACTCCGATGTCCCGGGCAACGAAAAGCCCCAGCGAGGTCGCCAGCCCAAGTGTTGTTATGCCCGCGATTACGCGCATTCTTTTGTTTGTTCCACGTGGCGTCAACTTCCGGTCGGTGATACCCGTTGCCATCAGGACAAACCCGAGGAAGGCCACAACAGAGAATGTCATCAAAGAGATGACAGCAGAAACGTCCATGGTTTCGTTCGCGGAACAACACCCTTCCAAAGCCACCCCGGCCAGGTACCGAACCGGAACAAAGTCGAAGCTCCACGCGAACCCCAGCCAGAGGTAAGAGATCGCCAACGCAAGCGGGACGGCAAAGAGCGATCGCAGCCACGTGCCCATGAAGAACCCGATGCCGGCGTGGACGAACAATGCAGCAAGCAATCCTGCCGTGATTAGAACAGGGAATCCGTCCGGTGTGGGGCCAGCTTTGCTCAGCAGTAGGACAATGCCTACTATTTGGACAATGGCCCCTGCAGTAAGACACGGCCAGAGCCGAGCTGCAACGATCGATATCTTGCTGCGTACTGAAACCTCGGTCATCCCTCGGCTTGCACGATCGCGACCAGCTTCCATTGCGGCAGTGACGCTCACTAGCGACGCAGAAAAAATGAGCAGCAATGCCGAAGCCGCGACCGCAGATTCCCTGTGGGCAATGATTCGCTGGCTGGGAATATATTGCTGTATATAGAGGGTCGCCAGAATCACTCCCGGAGCCAGCAGCCACCAAGCGGGCCGACGTGTGATGGGAAGCATCCTCAGATCTCACCTTCCACGAAAGCGGCATAGGCCAAGCGGACCCGATCTCGGGGGTCTACGGCGCTGACAGGTGCCGCTGCCATGAAATCGCTGACGGATCCGCTAAACCTGACGCTCCCGTCGACGAGCACGACGACATGATTGAATGAGCCATCAATGTCCTCTGTCTGGTGAGTCGAAACCACGGTAATGTGATCGTCGTTGAGCGAGGCCAAGATTTGACGGAATCTTTCGCGTTGTCCCGGGTCAAGGCCTGCGGTGGGTTCATCGAGGAGAACCACGCCGGCCCGGTGAACTAGGGCACCGGCCAAGCCGAGGCGTCTCTGCTGTCCGCCCGATAGTTCAGTGGCCTTCCTATGAGATATCTCCTCCAGCCCGACGGCGGAGACTGCATGGGGCGCTCTGTGTTTGAGCGCTGCGCGCGACATCCCTTTGAGCCAGCCTGCATAGCTGACATGCTCTATGACGCTGAGTCCGGCTACAGGGGAGAAATCTTGAGGTAGCCATGCCACACGTCGGCGGAATTTTCGCAACTGACGAGAGTTAACCTGATTCCCGCTTGAGTCGGTTACCTCAATGGTTCCTGCTGACGGGGAAAGTACGCTTGCCATCAGGGAAATCAGGGTGGATTTTCCTGCACCGTTCGGACCCAGTAGTGCTGTTTTTCCGGGAAGGAATTTAACGTTCAGATTTTGAAAAATTCGCACTTTAGACGAATAAGAAAAATTTACTGAGGAAATATCAATTTTTTTCATTAGAAGTACTGTTTGACTGACTTCGCCGTTAGTTTTACCCCGCTATCGTGGTTGGCGACTTTGGAGAGCGTAAAGTAGTAGCGATCGGACCGCTGCATCTCTCCCCAATTGAATGTGCCACAGTTGCTTGTTTTCGCGCCCATATTTTGGTCGGGAAAAAGCCCCTTTTCGTTGAATAGGTTCAGTGTCACACTGCCCACGGGCTTTGGGGTGCTCCATGTCTCCGTGCAGGTTGTTAGCACCGTTCTGGTGGCAGCCTTGTCGGTGTGACTATCCTGCCATGAGCGGGATTTGAAGCCAGTTAGTGCATTTGTGATTTTAGACTGCCAGTCACCTTCGGCCATCGCTGGGCTTGCGGCGGCTATGGATGCCCCACCCGCGAGAATTGCCACCAGGGCGCCGGTTCGAATCTTTTTGCCCAACATGACAGCCTCCATTGTTTGGCTAAATTTTATGTTCACCAAGTTTTTATCCAACTTGATTCCACTAGAGCATCGATTGTCGTCGGAACTGCCCGCTGACAAGAGACGATATGTAGATCGTATAGAATTTTTGGCCATGGCGAGGAGATTGTCAAATCGAAATATTTGTCAATATTCTCCGAATAACACAGATAATCGTCTTCTCAACCCTTCCATTGAACGTCATCTTCAGATGTAGAGAGTTACCGATGATCAGAAATCTAAACGATGAGGTCTAAGTCGAAACGGGACCGCCGCAGAAAGCGGAAAAATCGTACGTTAATGGCGAGCTGATCCCGTTGGCGACTGGGCTACAACTTGCCAATGGAAGCCCATTACCGGTACCAGACCCCAGCGCCGAACAGCAGAAAAGGCACGTTCTCTTCACCCTAGCGAACGGGTGAAGAGAACGTGCCTACTGTGCCTCCCTGGCCTTAGTGGCTTAGCACCGGCTTCGGCTGATTCACCAGCTCAGTGCGCCAACTGCGCTTGGGCTCCCAACCCAGGACGGTGCGGGCGCGCTCGATGCTGAAGGCGGGAGCGGCTCCGGTTAATCCGGCCGCCAATGTTTCGCTGCCCGGCACATAGTGCGGCAGCAATTCGCTGAGCGGTCGGGTAGCTAGGGCATCCGCTGCACCCACAAAGAAGGTGGACCCGTTCTGAATTGAATCCATCTTCACCAGCAGCAACAAAAGGAAGTCGGTGACATCGCGGGCATCCACGTAGTTAAACAGCGAGGGTGCAGCGAGCTGTGGATCTTCGAGTCGTTCGGTAACGGTGTGCCCCTGCTGGGTCGGCGCCCCTTGCCATTCTTCCGGTGCGATCACGTAACAAGGACGGAAGGAAGCGAAGCGTGCCGTCTCACCGTACTCGGCGGCAAACATGGCAGCGACCTGTTCGGCCACCAATTTGGACAGACCGTAGGCATTCCATGGACGCGGGATGGTGTCCTCGGTGATGGGGAAGGAATCGGGTAACCACCCGGCAGGTGCTCCATAACCGATGACGGTGGGGCTGGAGGCCAGCACGATCCGCCGGCATCCCGCAGCCAGCGCTGCGGCGGTGACATTGTGTGCGATCGTCGCGTTGGTCTTCAGAATCACTGGTTCCGGTGCGCTGAAGGGTACGGCGATGGCGGCCAGGGAGATCACTGCCTCCGGACGCACCGAGACAAAGGCCTCGAAGGTTTTCTCGGTGTCCATCAGGTCCACGGCGAGGTAGTTGGCCCCGGGCTCTGGGGCCTCGGGCAGGTGCTGGTCAATAGAGGTGACTCTATGGCCGGCGGCCAGCAGTCCTGCCACCACGCTGCGTCCAAGTCGTCCCGAGCCGCCGGTCACCAGAATGTGTTCGCTATATCCCATGTCCGCCAACCTATCGCCCCGCCGGAACCGGGTGCGCACTCTTCGCAATGCCCAGTTCCAGCCCGAGATCCGCCACGTCCACCGGAGATCCGGTGCTCAGCGAATCGTTGCCGGCAATGCCCACGGCAATCGCCGCAACCCCGTCGCTCAGACCCGCGGGACGGGCGTAGTCATCTTCGACGGCGCCGCGGAAGATGTCGGCGAGCAGGAGCTTATCCCCACCACCGTGGCTTCCCTCGCCGTTGCGGATCTCCAGTTCCACCGCGGCTTCCCAGTGCCGTTGCAACACCAGCCGCTCGCCGCGGCGGCGCACCAGAGAATCCTGCCCGTCCACCGAGACCGAGGGGTCCACCGGGGATCCGCCGGCGGCCGGGAGCACCGCTGCGCGTTCGATAACATCCAACTCGAGTCGCCCCTCGGTGCCGTTGATGGCCACCCGGTAGCCCTCCCAGGGGCTGTGAGCGTTCAGCGAATAGGTGAGCAGTGCACCACGGGCGTAGGTGACGGTCAGTGCCAGGTTGTCCTCGATGTTGATCTCGCCGCTGAACACGTCCTGGTCGCGCCGATAGCCATCCAGGTGTTCGTTATCTAGGTAGAGGCCCTTCAGCTTCGGGTCACTGCGCAAGTCCAGGGCAAACGGATCGGCTTGCGAACCTTCAAAGGTCCCGCGTTCGTGCTCGCGGTGCTGCCCGCGATCCGCCGCATTCTCCGGGCCATAGAAGGCCAGAGATCCGGCGGCGTAGACGCGCGCCGGGACATCATCGAGCCACCAGTTGACCAGGTCAAAGTGGTGGCTGGACTTGTGAATCAGCAGGCCACCGGAGTTCGCTTTCTGCCGGTGCCAGCGTCGGAAGTAGTCGGCCCCGTGGACGGTGTCCAGCATCCAGGTGAAGTCCACCGAGGTGACCTTCCCGATTTGCCCCTCAAGCAGCGCCTTTTTCAGCGCGGTGTTCCGCGGGGAATAGCGGTAGTTAAACGTCACGATCACCTTGCGCCCGGTCGCCTCGGCGGTGTTGGTGATGCGTTGGGCGTCTGCGGCATTGATGGTCAGCGGCTTTTCCACCACCACGTCGGCGCCGGCCTCAAGGGCGGTGCAGATCATCTGGGCGTGGGTGAAATCGGGGGTGGTAACAATGAGCCGGTTGATGTTCTTCGAGCGAATGAAATCGGCCAGATCCGCGGGGGCGAAGCCCTCGATTTTCTCGCCGTAGCTCTGCTCGATGAGGTCCTCGAAATATTCGAGGCGGCCGGGATTGGTGTCGCTCAGCCCCACGAGTTCCGCCACGTCGGCGTGCTCACCCAGAATGGCATGGATGTACATCTCGCACCGATTACCGGTGCCAACGATGGCGTAGCGGCTTCGTGCCTGGGGTGTGTCCTCGAATTGCACGTACGTGGGCCTTTCCTCGGTGGTTCAGTCGGTGGGTCTGCTGGAGGTGCGTGGTTATTTCATGCCGGTGGTGGCGATGCCCTTGACCAGGAATTTCTGGCCCAGGACGAAGGCAATGAACACCGGCAGCAGGGTCACGATCGACATCGCGAACAGTGAGCCCCAGTTAGATTCGCTCGTGGCATCAACAAAGGCGCGCAGCGCGACCGGAACGGTGAACATGTCCGGATCGGTCAGGTAGATCAGCGAGGAGAAGAAGTCGCTCCAAGTCCAGATGAAGGTGAAGATCGTGGTGGTGGCCAGGGCCGGAATCATCAGCGGCAGGATCACCTGGAGGAAGATGCGCGGGTGACCGGCGCCGTCGATGCGGGCCGCCTCATCGATGTCGCGCGGAATGCCGCGGATGAACTGCACCATCAGGAAGATGAAGAAGGCATCGGTGGCCAACAGCTTGGGCACGATTAGAGGCAAGAAGGTATTGACCCACCCGAGCTGCGAGAACATGATGTACTGCGGCACGATGATCACGTGGATCGGCAGCATGATGGTCATCAACATGATCGCGAAGAACAGGCCCTTGAACCTGAACTCAAGCCGGGCGAAGGCGTAGGCGGCCATGGAGCAGGAGACCAGGTTGCCGATGATGGAGCCCAGGACCACAATCGCGGAGTTGAGCATGAAGTGCCCGAACGGGTGCGAAAGTGAGTTCCAGCCCTCCGAATAGTTTTGCCATTCGAAGGTCTGCAGGAACAGTCCCGGTTCGCGGAAAATGACGTCGGTGGGGCGCAGCGAGCTGACCACCATCCAGAGCAACGGGTAGATCATCACCGAAGCCACCGCGATGATCATCAGGTGCTTGAGCAGCGACCTGAGCACCGAGTACTTGGCCTTGCGTTCCCTGCGGCGCAGGGCCCGCAGGCGGTTGCGTTGTTCGCGGGGAAGTCGTTCTTCATCCAGCGCTGCCTGCGCGGCGATCAATTCGAATTGTTCATCCGCGCTCGTGGCTGCCTTCTGGTCGTCCTTGAGAGGGGATTTGATTTGCTCAGTCATCGTAGAACACCCAATACTTTGAAGCTAGGAAGTTGACAGCCGTGAACGCACCGACAATGACCACCAGCAGCCAGGCAATGGCCGAGGCGTAGCCCATATCGAATCGTCCGAAGCCCTGTTGGTAGAGGTAGAGCGTGAAGAACATGGTCGAGTCCGAGGGCCCGCCCTTGCCACCGGAGACGATAAACGCCTGGGTGAAGGACTGGAAGGCACCGATGACCTGCAGGACCAGGTTGAAGAAGATGATCGGGCTGATCATCGGCAGCGTGATGGTCACAAATTGACGGAATCGTGAGGCACCGTCGATCGATGAGGCCTCGTAGTACATCACCGGAACCTGGCGCAGGGCGGCCAGGAAGATGATCATGGGAGATCCGAAGGTCCACACGTTAAGCAGGATCAGCGTTCCCAGTGCGGTGTTTGGGTCCGAGATCCAGCCCGGACCCTGAATGCCGATCATGGCCAAGAACTGGTTAACCAGTCCGCTGGTGCCGAAGATCTGCTTCCACAGCACCGCGATGGCCACGGAAGAACCGAGCAGCGAGGGCAGATAGAAGATCGAACGGTAAATGGCCAACCCGCGCATGCCGCGGTTCAGGAGCAGGGCGACGCCCAGAGCCAGTGCCAACTGCAAGGGAACACCCACCAGGACGTAGATGAAGGTGACCTTCAGCGAGTTGTGGAGTCGCGCGTCCCCCATCATCCGCTCAATGTTCTCAAAGCCACTCCAGACCGGAGCCTGCAAGAGGTTGTAGTCGGTGAAGGAGAGGTAAAGCGACATGAACATCGGACCGATGGTGATGGCCACCAGCCCGATCAGCCAAGGCAACAGGAACCAATAGGCTGCCTTATTATCCTTGTGTTTGATCTTGGTCCGCCCCGAACTCCTTTTGAGTTGGGAGAGTTCTCCGAGAGCACTCATGAACCTGCCTTTGCTGTGGTGCCGCGGGCAGGAACATTGCTCCTGTTGGGCGGACGATGGACGTTCAACATACTCGTTCTCCTGATTTGGGAAAGCGGTTTCCGGCGTTGCATCTACACTAAACGCAGCACGATGTGACGTCAAACACCCTAAAGTGATTTTTGCTCAAGAACGACTCCATTTCCGCAGTCTCCACAACATCCCGGACCCGTCTAGCCCCTACTGGCCTAGGTAATGCGGGTGCGCGGATCGAGACCATGCCCATATGGCATCGACCCATCCACTTTTGGTTCTAGACAGCGCATGGACGCGACCCTATATTCGGGTGGTGTGGGAAGCCGCCCCATGTCCGCCCGGCAATCTGCCACATAAAAAACCACACTTTCTGATGGAGCCTCCCCATGCCAGCGACAGATCCGCAGCCCGAGCACATCATTAGATCGGTGGAGCTGCTGCGAGTATCCATGCCCTTTAACGCTGCCCGCAGCACCGAACCGACGCACGAGAGCATTGATGAATTCAACGCCTCCTCACGTACCTTCACCTCCATGGAATCCCTGATGGTTAAGGTGACAACCGACGGAGGACTCATCGGCTGGGGCGAGGCGTTCGGACACAAGGTCAACGAGGTTACCTGGAGCGCCCTTGGATCACTTGTTGCCCCGTTCTACCTGAACAAAGCCGTGGATCCCGAGGCCCTGAACGATCAGGCGCAACGCGCCTTTCATGCCTTTGGCCGCACCGGGCCGGTCCTCTACGCCATTTCCGCCCTCGACATTGCCCTGTGGGATATCAAGGCACAAATCGCCGGCAAGCCACTGCGCCAATTGCTGAAGCCCTCGGCCCGGAACAACATTGGCGCCTATGCCAGCCTGGTGCACTACGGCGAGGACCCCTCCGAGGTGGCCGCACAGATTTCCCGCGGCCAAGATCTTGGCTTCACCGCCTTCAAATTACATGAGTCCAGCTATGAGGCGATTGCCGCGGCCAGAAAGCAGGCGGGAGCCGAGGCACCGCTGATGGTGGACGTGAATTGCCGGTGGAACGAGGCCGACGCGGCCGCCGCCATCGATTCGTTTCTCCCCCTGAACCTGTCGTGGTTGGAGGAACCGCTCTGGCCGCCGGACGATGTGGCCGCGCACCGTCGACTGAGTGCCCGCGGAATTCCATTGGCCGGCGGCGAAAATGCCTCGGGAGTCCAGGGCCTGGATGCGGCGCTGGAGGGTGGAGCACTGTCTGTGGCCCAGCCGAGTCTTGGCAAGATCGGCGGCATCAGTTCCATGTTGCATTACCTGGAACCGCGCACCGATGCGGCTGCCGTGGTTCCGCACTGCTTCTACTACGGACCGGCGCAGGTGGCCACGGCCCAGTTCATTGCCGCCATGTCCACGGAAGTTTCCTTGGAATTCCCGTTGCTGATCTGGGACGAACATCTGCATCCACTGCATGCCGCCCGGGCAATGATTGATCTCCCGGACTCCATCGGTCTTGGATTCACCCCGGATCTGGACGTGCTGGAAAAGTACTTGATTGACCGAGTGGTTGTGGGCGACCCGGCGACCGTTGACCTCGCCGGACTCTAGGTCTGGCGCCACACCGCTAGGATAACCGTCGGCGCACGACCGCATGGCGGAATCGCTTCCCTTAGCTCATCTCACCACCAACAAAGGCCTTCCGATGTCTCTCGATCAGCCGCACGATCTGCCTCCGCTGTCCATCGCGATTGTTCCCGATTCGTTCAAGGGAAGCGCCGGAGCCGGCGCCGTTGCCCGATCCATGGCCCGCGGGGCCAGTGCTGCCGCGGCGGCTGCGGGACGGGAGGTCTTGATCAGCACCCTGCCCTTCGCCGACGGTGGCGAAGGAACACTGGATGCCGTTCTGGATGCATGGGACATGACCGCTCATAGCGTGCCCACCACCGATGCACTCGGCCGACCCATCACCGCACGTTTTGGGTTCTCGCCCGACGGTGCCACCGCCATCATTGAGGCGGCCGAGGCCAACGGTCTGCCGGCCGTCAGCGATGTGCCGCTACAACCCCTGGAGGCCACCACCTTCGGCATTGGTGCACTCATCACCGCCGCCTTGAATGCCGGCGCCACGGAAATCGTCTTGTGCATCGGCGGATCGGCCACCACCGATGGTGGCACGGGATTGTTGCGCGCGTTGGGGGCACGTTTCCTAGACGTTGACGGTCATGAGCTTCCCGCAGGCGGCGGATCCCTAGAGAAGCTTGACTCCATTAACATTGCCGGCGTGGATCCACGAGCACGCGCGGTGTCGTGGAAGATTGCCTGTGATGTCACCAATCCGTTGGTCGGCGAGCGCGGGGCCGCCGCCGTGTTCGGGCCCCAAAAGGGGGCGAGTGAGACGGACGTTGACGTGCTGGATGTGGGGCTTCGGCGCCTAGCCACCGTCATTAGCGATCTCACCGGACGCCAACTTGATGAAGTTCCGGGCATGGGGGCGGCCGGCGGTTTACCTGCATCGTTGGCCGGGTTCTGTGAGGTCGAGTTGGTTCCGGGGTGGGAGCTGGTGGCCCAGATTCTCAACGCCCGTGACATCCTGGGCAATGCCGACCTGGTGCTCACCGGTGAGGGCAGGCTGGATTCGCAGTCCCTGAACGGCAAGGTGGTTAACGGGGTGCGATTGGCCAGTCGCCCGGAGAGCGACGTGATCGTGATTGCCGGCAGCGTTCAGCTCAGCCCCGAGGAACTGTCCGGCGCTGGAATCTTGGCCGCCTATTCCATTGCCCAGGGTCCGGCCACTCTGGCTGAACTGAGTGAGGAGACGGAAGAACTTATCGCGCGAACCAGCTACAGCGTGGTCCGTACGTATCTCGCGAACCGCTGAACGATCCCACCAGCGCCCCCACCGTGGGCATGGCCACGATCGGCGCGCCCCTG
The DNA here is from genome assembly GCF_012271785.1 of Paeniglutamicibacter terrestris. Taxonomy (GTDB): domain Bacteria; phylum Actinomycetota; class Actinomycetes; order Actinomycetales; family Micrococcaceae; genus Paeniglutamicibacter; species Paeniglutamicibacter terrestris. Next base: position 867,880 of record NZ_JAAWVT010000001.1, read on the forward strand.
CCGCTGGACCTTTCCCCCACGGGAAAGTCCATGATGGTTCCATGAAAGCTTCGATGTCCATCGGCGATTTTTCGCGGGCCACCAAATTGAGTGCAAAGACTCTGCGTTTTTATCATCAGGTCGAGTTGCTCGTACCAGTGCGGGTGGATCCGGTGAATGGCTACCGCTTTTATGACACGGAACAAATTTCCGCTGCACAGGTGATCCGTAATTTCCGCTTAATGGATATGCCCGTGGAGGTGATTCGAGGCGTCCTCTCGGCTCCGAGTCCCCACGACCGCGATCTTCTGATCGCGGGGCATCTGGCTCGGATGGAAGCCCAACTCGAAGCGACCCGCTCCGCGGTGGTCTCCCTGCGTGGCATGCTTTATCCCTCACTCGCTCCCGTTGAAGTTATCCGGCGGAGTCTTGAACCTCAGTTTGTGGTCATCATTCGCGAAACCATTAATCTCGCGGATCTCGGAGCCTGGTACACCGGTGCCATGGACGAGTTGGATGCGCTGGTGGCAACCGCGAAGGTCTCCCCCGCCGGACCACGCGGAGGTATCTGGGACACCGAGCTTTTCCTCAACGAGCACGGCGGTGCAGCACTCTTCATACCGACTCATGCCCCTGTGCCGAGACTTCCCGGGCGAGCTCACTCCGAGCTCTTGCCCGCGGTTGAGCTTGCCGTGGCCACACATCGGGGAACCGATGACACGATCATGCAGGTTTATGGGGAACTCGGACGCTACGTCACGCGTCAGGGCATCAGCCTTGCGGGGCCCATCCGCGAAACGTATCTCGAGGGTCGACCTGGTGGCTCGCAGGAGAGCGTCACCGAAATTGGCTGGCCAATCAGCACTACCTCTTCACCGCCGGCGGAGCGTATTTGACCCTCCCCTTAGGGGAAGGGCGAGGGTTGGATCATGATCAATGAAAACTTTTTCCCGGCAGTAGCAAGCTACTTCGATCTCATGGAAGGCAGCGATAAGACCGAAGTCCTCTCGGTGTTCGATCCCAACGCCGTGGTGATTGACGATGGCCACGGCTACACCGGACACCGTGAGATCCTCGACTGGCTCACCGGCCCCGCTAGCGAATTCACCATCACTAAAACGTTGATCTCAAGTAGCCGGAGTGCGCAGGGCGCCATCGCCAACATACGCGTGGATGGCAACTTTCCCGGCAGCCCGGTGGATCTACGCCATGAATTCACTCAGGGCAGCACCGGACTGATCGGCTCGCTGACGATCTCCGTCTGAGATCAGGCAGTTTCATGTGGGGCAGGCGGTTCCTCGTCTTCGGGGCTGAGCGAATTGATGAAGATCGTGCGCAGCAACTCCGCCGCGGGGTTGGCGGAAGATTCCTCCCACGCCAAGTACATGTCCGAATGGTTCAGGTTTGATAGTCCGTTGGCCCCGGCGATTTCCTCGAAAACCACGCCGCGCGGGGTAAATTCCATGGCCGTCGCCGGTACCAGCGTGACACCCAAGCCGGCTGCCACCAGGGCCAAGAGCGCAGGGATCTGACTCGCGATTTGGGCGATGTTTGGGCGGGCACCAACCGAGTCGAAAAGCCGAAGCACCAGATCATAGAAGTAGCGAGCCTCCCCCGTCGAGTACATCATCAACGGAAGACCGACCAGTTCCTTGATGAACACGCCCTTGCCCGTGGCCAGGTCGTGGCCCTCCGGAAGTGCCACGACCAAGCGGTCCTTCTTGATCAGCTGCGTCACCACACCGGGGCGCGTAACGATCGGGCGCAGGATGCCAATGTCGATGGCCCCCTTGCTCAGCGCATCTAGCTGTTCCACCGAAACTGCCTCGCGCAATACCAGGGTGACGTGTGGCAGGTGTTTGGAGGCCTGGCTTAGGAGATCCGGCAGCACTGCCTGCCCCGCCACAGCGGTGTAGCCGATGACCACGGTTCCGGCATCTCCGGTGGCGACCCGTGAGACTTCCAGGCTGGTCTTGGAGCTCAGGTCCAGGATGCGCCGGGCATTGGGCAGTAACACCCGGCCTGCGGCGGTGAGCTCCACCCGCCGGGAGTTGCGGATGAAGAGCTGGGCTTGGAGCTCGCGCTCAAGGAGTTGAATCTGCCGACTCAGCGGCGGCTGGGTCATGTTCAGCCGGTCCGCTGCCGCGCCGAAGTGCAATTCCTCGGCCACCGCGACGAATGACTCGAGCTGGATCAACGAAAACATCGATTCACTCCTTGAATGATTGGTTGTCATTTTTAGCTTGGACAGGCATCAATGCAAGCTCCTAGGGTGAGTCTAACCACCGCCCACCGATACGGAGCACCAACATGTCGACTTCTGGACCAGACGTCACGATCTCCACCCTCACACCCCGCGCAACAGCAACGCACCGCGCCATCATCACTGAGGTCACCGTGACCCCGGTGGCCTTTGCCGATCCCCCGTTACTGAATTCCGTCGGCGTGCACGAGCCCTTCGCGCTGCGAGCCATCGTGGTCGTACGCACCGCGGACGGCGTTTACGGTCTGGGCGAAACCTATGGGGATGAAGCCCATGTAACACGCTTGAACCGAGCCGCTGCTCTGCTCATCGGCGCGGATGCGTTCAATATCAATCAGATTTCCGCACTGGTCGCCGAATCTCTGCTCGAGGATCAGGGGCTCGGTGGCCACGGCACTGGCGGAATGGTCACCACCACCTCCCTTCAGGATCGAGTTCTCTCGGCTTTCGACGTGGCAGCCCTCGACATTCAGGGCAAGATTCTAGGCGTTCCCGTCAGCACGCTCTTGGGTGGTGCGGTGCGCGATGAGGTCGCCTTCAGTGGCTACCTCTTTTACAAGTGGGCGGGGCATCCGGGCCAGAGCCCGGATGCCTGGGGCGGGGCCGTGGACCCGGCAGGAATCGTGGCCCAGGCCCGCAAGATGGTCAACGACTACGGATTCACCGCGCTCAAGCTCAAGGGCGGTGTCTTCGAACCGGAGATCGAAGCCGCCACGATCGAGGCTCTACGCGAAGCCTTCCCCGAAATGCCGCTGCGCATTGATCCCAATGGCGTCTGGACAGTGCAGACGGCCATCAAGGTCGGGAAGCGGCTGGAACCGGTGTTGGAATATCTCGAAGACCCCTGCCTATCCATTGCTGACAATGCAGCGGTACGCGCCGCAGTCAATCTGCCGATTGCTACCAATATGTGTGTGGTCTCCTTCAACGACGTGCCGCCGGCCATCGCCGCGGGCGCCGTGGACATCGTCCTTTCGGATCACCACTTCTGGGGTGGTCTACGGCGCTCGCAAGGACTAGCGAGCATCGCCGAGACCTTCAAACTTGGTTTGTCCATGCATTCGAATTCGCACCTTGGCATCAGCTTCGCCGCGATGATTCAGCTTGCGGCCGCCACCAAGAACATCGACTATGCCTGCGACACCCATTGGCCCTGGAAGCTGGCCAGCGATGATGTCATCGTCCCGGGAGTTCTGGAAATCAAGGATGGCTCGGTCAAGGTCCCCACCAAACCGGGGCTTGGTGTGGAACTCGACGAGGAAGCGCTGGAGCGGATGCATCAGCAATATCTGAAGTGCGGGCTGACCAAACGCGATGACACCACCTACATGCAAAGCATCCAGCCGGATTTCCAGCTCACCACCCCGCGCTGGTGAGTACCATGCGCATCGTTGTCACCGACCCCATCATTTCTAGGTTCGCCGATCTCTTGCAGGAGACCACTCCCGGTAACGACTGGGAATTTGTCGCCGACCTTTCGCCCGAGGAGCAGTCGGCGGCGATATCCCGGGCCGAAGTGCTGGTGTGTGCCAAACTGAGCCCCGAGGATGCGGCATCCTGCCCCGCGAGGTTGGTCCACATCACCGGTTCCGGTGCCGACCGGGTAGCCGTGGCAAAGCTGCCCGCCGATACGATCGTGACGCGGACTTCGCATCACGAACGCTCGATAGCCGAGCACATCCTGATGGTGGTGTTGGCTCACCAGCGCCGGTTGTTGTCCGTGACCGATCAGATGCGCGCAGGCATTTGGCGTTCGGTGGCTACCGAACCAAGTACGGCCATGCACCGTACGTTGGATGAACTCACGATCGGGTTTGTGGGCCTTGGCGGGATCGGGACCGAGGCGGTGCGCTTGTGCACTTCGCTGGACATGAAGGCCGTTGCCGTGCGCCGAAATCCCGGAAAAACGGCTACTGCCGACACCAATCTCGAATGGGTCAAGACCATGGAGTACCTGCCAGAACTGCTGGCGGTCAGCGACGTGGTGGTGCTGTGCCTGCCGCTCACCGAGGAAACCAAAGGGTTGATGGGAACCAAGCAATTTCAGCTCATGCGCAGCGACGCCCTGCTAGTCAATGTTTCCCGCGGGGCGATCATTGATGAGCAGGCACTGTATTCGGCGCTTCAGGAAGGGACCATTGGTGGGGCCGCCCTGGACGTTTGGTGGGATGCCCCCAACGGGACCGATGCACCCGAATCGGTGGCGCGCTTCGCCCCACTCTCCAATGTCATCGCCACCCCACACTATTCCGGCCACGCCCTCCAGACCTTCGTGCGTCGCGCGACAGAAATCGCGCAGAACATCAACGCCTTCAACGAGGGACGCCCACCAAGCAACACCTTCGACCGCGCCCAGAGTGTGGCACCCTTCTAATCGCTTGCGCTCGCGTAAAGTCACCGGCGGCAAGGCAGGAAGTCTGTCTGAAGCAGGGAGCTCCCCCGGCACACTGCAGGAAGTGACCCAGGGCTGGCGGGCACCACCCTGTGCGATTGGCTGACTTTTGCTACGTGGTGGTTTAAGCTCGCCACGTAGCGAAACCATCGGGGAAGGGACCTTCAATGAGCCAGAATCGTGAAAATCCAAGTTCCGGGCATCTGCCGCCACCGAACACGTCGAAGGAAACCATCGATGCATTGGGAAAACTCTCCGAAGCCCTCGAAGTCGTGGAAGATGCCCGTGGAAGTCTGTATCGGTTTCATCGTCTGACAGGCAGGGCAGACCTGGCACTGGGCGAAGCCGTGGACATGTTCAAGGAAGCAGGATACGAAGATATCGCCCGCAAATTGCAGGACACCATGGTGGGGCGCAATGTCTTGGAAGGACGATGGACCTTCCAGGTCATGGAGGAATACGACGATGGGTACTACAAAGATTTCAAGACTCTGGAAGAAGAGATTCGCCAACAGCTCGTCGAGGGTCGTCGTCACCTTTTTGAGGCGCAAATGAAGGAAGATCGCCGAACTCACGGGCAACGCCATCACGAGGCCAGTCCAACGGAGGAACCATTGTGAGTAGGTTACCCGCTGCCATTAACCCGAGGGTTTGTCTGCTGCTCGTCAAGGAACCGGCAAGCGCGTACGAGCAAATCTTCGTTCCACACCTCGGAGATGCCTTGAGGTTGGTTGCCCTGTTGGCCATTCCCGCGGCGTGGATCGTTTCGGGTCCGCTCTCGGCACTGACGATGCTGCTGGTGTCCGGCGGGACGTGGGCATTGCGCTACTACTCCCGGACTCGGAGTGAGGATCTCGCGGGCCAGATCGTGTTGCTTCTCGGTGGGGCGTTCAGCGTGCTGGGCACCTACAAGGTAGTCGAATGGTTGGATCTGTTAGTCCACTTGCTGATGCTCGCGGTCTTGACCAAGACGCTCGCCAACATGCTGGTCCATCATGCGATGTTGCCGGATGCCTCAACCCGGCGCCAGGCAGCAGGAATTCTGGTGGCCTTGACGGGATTGGGAGTCCTGCTCGCCGTGCTTTGGGAAATCGGCGAATGGGCTGGCCACACCTTCATCAACCCGGACGTCGGAGTCGGTTATGAAGACACGCTCGGGGATTTGGTCGCTGGCACCTTGGGGTCGCTAATCGCCGCATTCTGGTTCCACGGCTCGTCCCGTTGCAGCAGGGCATCATGAGTACACTCAGCGTGGTGGTCCCAGTACTCAACGATGCTCAGCATCTGCGAGTACTCCTCGACCTGCTGGCCCGGCAATCAAAGACACCGGACGAAATCATCGTCGTCGACAACGGATCAACCGACGATTCCGTGTTCTGGGCCCAGGCCGCGGGCGCAAGAGTGATCCACCAACCGCTACCCGGAATCATGGCGGCTGCCGCTGCAGGCTACGAGGCGGCGACGGGCGATCTCATCATCCGTTGCGACGCCGATACGCGGCCGCCAAGCGACTGGCTGCGCCGGATCGACGAACATTTCACGCGTAGCGGCGAACTGGATGCGTTGACAGGTCCCGGTCGTTTCTATGATCTGCCTAGCCTCATCAGTGTAATGGCCTCGTTCTTCTATGCTTCGGCATATTTCCTGGGTATCGGCGGAGCCGTCGCCCGTGTGCCGCTCTGGGGGTCCAATATGGCGTTCCGCCGCGAAATCTGGCCGGCGGTGAGCGAGCAACTGGATTTGGGGAACCTGAATCTTCATGATGACTTGGAGTTCACCTGCAAACTCGAACCCGGCGCGATCACAAGATTCGATAGGAAGCTGCGGGTTGGAGCCGCCGGACGGATTTTCTCCAGAAAGGGCGGTCTCCGTGATTCCGTTGGCGTGGCGCTGCGGACCTTGGAACTCAACGGCGCTGCGGCAGGGGTGTGGCGACGCTGGCACCAGAAGCTTGGTTCCGGGCGACTTGAGACGCGGTGAAGGATTCCTGCTTGTGCTCCGCGGACGGGTCCCGGAGCATTTAATCCAAGGGTCGGACAGCTGACGGCGGCCATTCGAATCCGCGAATCGGTGAATGCCGCCAAATCGTATGGCACCAGCGTCCGGGAAAGGTACACATGCAGCAGGCGTGCGCGTTCACCCGATACTGGGCCAGTAGCTATGGACGATGCCGTGGCCCCCATGTTGGACTGTCCCCATGACTAACTACAACATTGGTTACATCGTCGGTTCCCTGTCCACCGGATCCATCAACCGCACCCTCTCCCAGGCGTTGATCAAGCTGGCTCCGGACAACCTTCAATTCACCGAGATCTCTATCAAGGATCTCCCGTTGTACAACTACGATTTTGACGCCAGCTACCCTCCGGAGGGCACGGCATTCAAGACGGCCGTCGAGGCTTCGGACGGTTTGTTGATCATCTCCCCCGAATACAACCGCTCCATCCCTGGCGCCCTGAAAAACGCCATCGACTGGGGATCGCGCCCCTGGGGCACCAATTCATTCGCCCGCAAGCCAACCGGCATCATTGGCGCATCCCCCGGGGCCATCGGCACCGCGGTCATGCAGTCCTCCATGCGCAGCGTACTCAGCTTCTTGGACGCCCCGCAGCTGAACTCTCCCGAGGGTTACATCGCCTTCAAGCCCGAGATCTTTGACGCCGAAGGCAATGTATCAGACAGCGGGACGGCAGACTTCCTCGGTCACTACATGAGCGAATTCGGCGCCTTCGTCGCCCGCGTCCTGGACGCCAACGCCGAGGGCCACATCGGCGATGCGGAGCCGGTTCAGGCGCCATAACAGCAGTAATCATCTCAAGGTGGGGGGTGCGATTCATCAATCCCCCACCTCTGTATTTCCGCGATGAGTCCCCGTGAGAATTCGCGGCCCCGCCCCGGCGCGCACTACGTCGATAGATTCTCGCTCCAAAGAGGTCCTGAAAGAATATTTCTACTTTCTGAAGTTGGAATAGGGCAAGAATCAGCAAGCACATTTCGACGGTTTCCTTCTAAGCTAGCGGTACGTTCCCCGCAGCAAAGAGAATCGAACGTTGATCCCCGGGTCAGTGTCGGATTTATCGCGATGTCCATTGGAGCGTGCTGTCTGGGGACCCGGAAGAGACCCGGTTCCACCGGAGCCGCACGACATACTTCGACGAACTGTTCCAGATGCGTAAGCGTTGAATGACCGCCCGCCCTTGCGAGAAAGCCAGAACCGTTGACACTGCCTTCACCACCAGCTGATCCCACCGGCAACGCTGTGCCAAGCAAAACTCCTCTCATCCATCGGGCCTGGCTCGTGGCCGCGGTGACGGTGCTTGCCCTCGTGGCGGCGGCTGCCTTCCGTTCCACCACCGGCGCGTTTTTTGAACCGCTGGAAACCGAATTCGGCTGGACCCGCTCGCAGCTTTCCACCGCGGTGACCATCAACTTGGTGGTCTACGGCTTGGTAGCCCCCTTTGCCGCGACCCTGCTGGAACGCTTCTCCGCTCGTTTTGTTGCGGCAACGGCGTTGGTCCTCGTCTCGGCGGGAGCCGGCCTGGCCATCTTCATTACCCAGATCTGGCAGTTATGGCTGTTGTGGGGCGGGCTGGTGGGTATTGGAACCGGCGCCATTGCTCTAGTCTTTGGTGCTGTGGTGGCGAACCGCTGGTTCGTTCATCGACGTGGTCTGGTGATGGGAATCTTCTCCGCGGCCAATGCCTGCGGACAATTGATCTTCCTTCCCACCATCGTCCAGCTCAGTGGTCACCACGGATGGCGTATCGCCTCGTTGCTGGTGGCCGGGTTTGCGCTTTTGATCGTCCCGCTGTTGTTCTGGCCCTTTGCCAATAGTCCCGCCGAGGCCAAGACCACCGCTTATGGGGCGACCAAAGAAACCGTAACGCAGCAACCCACGACAAAACCGCGGCCCTCCAGCGGCGCCATGGCCGAGACTGTGGGCGTATTGCGTCACGCCATGAGGTTTCGGGCCTTCTGGATTTTGGCGTTCACGTTCTGGATCTGCGGCTGGTCAACCAACGGCCTGATCCAAACCCATTTCATTCCCGCGTCTCACGACCACGGTATGCCGGCCACCACTGCGTCGGGGCTTCTGGCCTTGATTGGTGTTTTTGACATCATTGGCACGATTGCCTCGGGGTGGCTGACCGACCGGGTTCGTCCGTGGCTGCTGTTGGTCTTTTACTACGGGTTACGCGGGATATCGCTGCTGACGGTGCACTCGTTGCTCGGCCCCACGGTGGAGCCGGTGTTGTGGATTTTCATTCTGTTTTATGGCTTGGATTGGGTGGCCACCGTTCCGCCCACGGTGGTTCTCTGCCGCGAATACTTCGGTCCGGTGCGAGCATCGGTGGTCTTTGGCTGGGTCTTCGCGTTCCACATGGTCGGTGCCGGAGTTGGCGCGCTGACGGCGGGAATCGGTCGAGACATTTCGGGCAGCTACCTGATTGCGTGGATCACCGCCGCGGTTCTCTGCTTCCTCGCCGCGGGAAGCCTGTTCTTCATGCCCGGATCGCGCAAGGCGGTTGAGGCAGCACCGGAGATTATCCCCGATGAGCTGGGTTCTTCGCGCGTGGAGTGACGGTGCGGAACGAGGCTGGCCCGCACGGGCCGGCCTCGTTCTAAGTGCCGTTAGTGTTGCAGTGCGGCTCGGACCGCGGGCAGCACCTCGGTAGCCAGCAACTCGATCGAGCGCAGCGTTTGTGTCTGCGACAAACCTCCCAGGCCTACCTGGGCAAGGAAACGGGTGTGGCCGAGGATTTCGTGCTCCCAGAGAATCTTCTCCACGATTTCCCCCGGGCTTCCGGCGAACAAGGCACCACGCGCTGAGGCCCACGCGTCGAAGGCCTCACGGTCCAGCCGGCCGGCACGCGGCATGTTCTGCCCGATATAGGAGCTGTAATGCGGGAAGAACGTGTTCTTTGCTCCCTGGGAGGTTTCCTCGACATAGAAGTGCGAGGTCACCCCGATCTGCCCCGGTTCCCGGCCGGCCGCCGCAGCGGAGCGACGATAGAGTTCGGCCAGCGGCGCGAAGCGCGGCGGGTCCCCGAGGATGGCCAGATAGAGCGGCATTCCTAATTTTCCGGCGCGCACCGCGGATGCTGGTGTTCCGCCGACGGCAGCCCAGATTGGCAGTGATTCCTGCACCGGGCGTGGGAAGACCCCTGCCTCATGCAGTGGCGCGCGGGTGGTGCCGCTGAATGTGACGGGATTTTCGTCGCGGATCTTCAGCAACAGCTCAAGTCGGTCATCGAAGTACTCATCGTACCGCTGCAGATCCTGACCGAAGAGTGGGAAGGACTCCAGGTAGGCGCCGCGTCCCGCGGTGATTTCGGCTCGGCCCCCACTGATCAGATCCAGCGTTGCGAAGTCCTCGAAGACGCGGACCGGGTCGGCACTCGAGAGCACCGTGACCGTGCTGGTCAGCCGGATGTTCGTCGTCTGTGCGGCAGCGGCTGCAAGAACCACCGGTGGTGAGGACACCGCGAAGTCCTCGCGGTGATGCTCCCCCACGCCAAAAACATCCAGGCCGGCCTCGTCGGCAACTCTGGCCCATTCGAGAATGTCGCGCATACGCGTTGCGGCGTCCATCGGTTGACCCTCAGCGTTGCGGGTCAGCTCGCCGAAGGTGAAGATGCCGATCTCGAACGGATTGTCGGCACTCATGCGCCGGCCGACACCTCGGCGCCGAGCTGAGCGGTGATGAAGTCGCGCACGTCGTCGAGTTCTGCGGCGTTGATGCCGTGGGCCAGGCCCGGGTATACCTTCTTGATCAGCGTGGCGTGGGTCGGCAAAAATTCGGTGGTGCGGGTGATCGCAACCGGAGCGATGACCCGGTCTACCGCGCCACGACCCCAGAATACCGCTGGAAGGTTTTCGCGCAGGGATTCGTCGCCCGGCTGGCTTGCGCCGAGAACAAATCCGCCGAGGATCACCGGAGCAATCACTCGCTCGGGGCGGGTGCGCAGCAATTGGCTGGCCATGAGTCCGCCCTGGGAGAAACCGATCGGAACGATACGGGTGGACGGGTCGACATTTTCCTCGATCCAGGCCCAAATGGCCGCCGTAGCTTCCTCGACCGGGGCCGCATCCGGGGCGCCCGGCGTGGTGATCTCAAACCAAGCTGCCCCGCCGTTGCCAAGCTCAAGTGGAGCCCGAAGCGACGCCCAAGGAAGGTCAAGTCCGAGTGCCGGCGCTAGGCCGCTGAGGTCCTGTTCGTTCGAACCGAAGCCGTGCAGGAAGATGACGACCTCGGAGGTAGCCTCACTGGTGGTCCAGCCGGTCGAGCGCACGTCGCGCAGAGTGGGGATCATTCGGGGATCGGTTCCTTTGGCATCAGTGGGGTAAGAGCGTTTGTGGCTCTTCCCTCTACGATACACGATTTAGTTTAAGCTTCAAGCGTTATCGATGGGTTGGCACTCACTCGCCACGAGACTTTACTGCCGGTAGCAGGGTTCCGCACTTGGCAACATGCCGACCGATTGTGGCAATGGTTGTCGCGACTTGCAACCATACTTCAACTATCTGGCTTCGACCGTGGCCTTGCATATTGAACCCTTTGGCGCCTACACCACAAAGTTCAAGGCCTTGGGCGAGGTCGCCGAAGGATCAATCGTTGCGGTCCCGAATGACCTGGTAAACGCGGACGCGCGTTGGTTCTGTTGGAGGAACAAAAAATCATCACGCTCAAGAACCCGAGGAATCACAGTCCAATAAGAAGGACGTCACCGATACCCGGCAGACACGCGGAAGCGTTGACTTCGAGTCCATCAGCAAGGTCCATTCGGTCAAGAAGCGTTCCAGTGGCGCCCCGGTCCATGCGCTTGCGGACAGATCACTGGGGTTGCCGGCTGGCCAAATCATCGGAGCGATCGGGCGCCGACAAATCCACACTGCTTCACACCGTCGACCTCCTGGAGCGCCCCACCTCAGGGCGCATCCTGCTAGACGGAGAGTACATCACGCAGGTACAGGGAAGTGAGCGGAGGGATGCCCGCTGCCGCATCGGCATGGTGTTCCAGCATTTCTCCCTCATGTCATCCAAGACCGTGTGGGAGAACGTGCTTCTGTCGTGGCGCCTGGCCGTCGTTGATGATGCCATCACCGACCAGCGGTTGCGGAATTGTTGGAACTCGTAGGTTTGGAGCATCGGGCATTGGCCTACCCGGCGCAGCCCTCCGGTGGGCAAAAGCAGCGTGTGGGTATTGCCCGCGCGCTGGTCCAGGAACCGGAAACCCTACGCTCCGACGAGGCCACAAGCGCCTTGGACCCGGAGACCATACGCTCCATCCTGGATTTGATGCGCGCCATCAACCGTGAACGCAGAGTCACCATCTTGCTGATCACCCATAAGACGGGCATGATCCAGGAGATCTGCGATCAAGTTGCCGTGATCGACGGTGGAAAAGTTGTTGAGCACGGTCCAGTGTGGTTGGTCTTCAGTAATCCCGAGCACACCACAACGGTGAGCCTATCGGAGTCCTTTAGGCGGAGCTCGCCATGAGAGATCGCGCGGCGCCTCGCCACCGTCCGGCCCTCTGCTGATCATCAGAGTAGAGATACCGAGCAGGGCGAACATCTGATCCTTCGTTTTGAGGCTCTCCGACTTTCGACGTGGTGACCGGGTGTTCAGCACGGCCGGAGGCGTGCCGTGTATAACAATATCCTCCATCGGTAATTCTCGTGATTGACGTAGCCGCGGCCAATTCTTTTCATGTTCTTGGCAGTGAGGTTGGCAGCCTCGCTGCGGGCGTTGGTGAGCCGAGTCAGGCAGAAGGTTTCCAGTTCCGTTTTCCAAGCCGTGAGTGTCCGGAAAAGTGACTTGGCTTCGTGCATGCTGGTGGCCTTCACGGAGGCTTGGAGCTTTTCCCAAGCCGTAGCGAACGAGTCCCGGTCACGAGTTTTTAGAAGGTCTCGGACGTGTTCCTTGATGGCATAGACGACCCCGAGCTCTGCATCCGATGCCAGAACATCTCGGAGTCGATCGGTCTGCTTGTTGGAGAGTTTCTCGATGTTGCAGGCCAGCAGCTTCCGGTACCTGTAGGCCGGGTCGATCATCTTCCCGCGGCGGTCATTGAGGTCATGTGAACGGCGTCGGCGTACCGCGTTGATCATCTGGTTCGCTCTTTGGATGATGTGGAAATGGTCAACAGAAATCCGCACCTCAGGCAAAGAATCACGGATGGCCTTCCGAAATTCTGCGGACATATCCATGGCCACGTACTCGATATTCCGCTTCCACGACGCCGGACGTTGAGCCATCCAGGTAGTCACTGCCTTGCCACGGCGCCCGTCCACCACATCAAGGATCGTTCCGGTGCTCAGGTCCGTGAATACAATTGACCACGGCTCGACCCGCATCATCTTGCCCGTGGTTCCCAGCACGAAACGCACCCTACGGAAACGGTGTTCATCCACGCCCAGCTGGCGCACGAGACGCTGGTCTACGTCTAGGACGATTTGTTCGGTGACTAGGAGCTTGCGCATGACGGTCGGTCAGGAAACGCGGTGGGCTCTGGCGATGCCGGTGATAGCGCGTAGCTCGTGGATGGCCGCTTCAACGATTTCACCCACCAGCCGGGTGGTCAGTCTGGACCGCAACGGAATCTGGTCGGTGACCTGCACGAAGGTCCGCTTGGGACAGGCATCCTCCAGACAGACCAGCCGGCGTTTCTTCACCATCACTTCCAGGCCCTGGCCACCACAGGCTATGTCCTTGACCCGGTGCACGGGTCTGGCCTGGATCCGGCGGGAGAATACTCCGCATTCAGGGCATGGCGCTTCAGGGTTGAGGGGCTCAACCAGCACCGAGCGGGAATCACCAGTTCCTTCAACGCTCAGCACCACATGGTCATCAAGATTAAACAGAGTCGACGCAGCATCAACTGCCCCCGTATTGTTAAACACGGCTCGTAGTCCTTGGTTTTATGAATGTCTAGACAACACCCATAATTCCGTAGGGCTGCGAGCCTTACTCATTTGATGACACCACGCTCAAAGTCCGAGAGCCCGTTTTGATGGAACGCGCGCCGTTGACGTTTCCAAGATTGGTGAGAAGTTGCGGTCGGTCTCCGGTGAACCGTTGCGTCTGGTGGCTTCAAATATCACCCCAGTCCAGGTGCATCCGCAGGGCCACCTGGTCCTCGCTTTGCCGAACGGAGAGGACAGCTCCGCGGTTCGTTTGCTGGCCGCGAACCTCGCCGATACCGCCGAGGTAATCTAGAGGGAAACAGCATCTACCGAGATAAAAACGCCCACGGGCATTTCTTTCGGTCATTTCTAGGTGACGCTGATCGTTGGGGCCAGGGACGATGATGGCGTGTATGTGGTTGATCGACGGTGCGCCTTTCCGGAAATCAGGTCCGGATCCCCCAGACCGATGAGTCTTTGGCCGACCCGAGACTACCTGCCTGTCGCTGATCAATCGTCTTGAGATTCCGGAATCGATCATGGCATAGGAGACCTCGTGTGCCGCGACGATCCATGGTTTCTAACTTCCTCTCAGTCTCCGGCGCGGCGCGCAGGCTAACCGGCGCTTCACTCCGCTTAATGACCTCGACAGCACTTCGAATGATGCCGTCGGGGACGCCCGGAGGTTCCCAGCCAGCGGAGTTTATCTCCGCGGGCTAAGCTTGTAGAGCGTACCCAGCCTCAGGCTATCGGAGGGTCAGAAGGAGTCCAGGTGAATCCAGTTGCCTTCAGTTCAGTCTCATGCGCTGTCCAATCGAAGATCCGAAGTCTGCCAGAAGAATCGTCAAGGGAACCATCTGGATTGAAGAGGATGTCCGAAACAATGCCAATGATGCATTGGCCACGGTTGTCACGAGCAAACCTCACCTCGTTCGGCGTTACAAGAACCTTATTACCAGTGGTCTGTGTTGCTTTGGCTTCGAGGTACAGCGTTGCTGTCCCTTTCGTGGCAACAGCATCGTAGGGATTGCCAATTCTGGTGTCTTGCACCGCCCAGCCGCGATCAATATAGTGCCGCTCAAGCATCTTCTGGCCGTGATCCTCTGCGAGCTTTCGCTTGACCGGATCGTCAGACCAGCTTTGACCTCTTCCAGGCGTACCCGGCGGAGTCGACTGTAACTTGCCGGCGTGCAAGGACCAAGCCCGTTCAACGGTCTGCGCATGGGGGGCTTTCAATTCGGTCCCACTGGAGTTAGGAGTCCATCCGAAACCCGGTGTCAGCGCAAGAAGGTCTTCATGCAACAATGCATGTTGCTCATCAAGAACTGTGTCCCATTCGATGAGGGCGTAGTTTGCTTCGTCTCCACTGTCGTTCCAATGCTCCGCTTGGAAAACTCGGCTCCCTACCAAACCCGAGGCGATAATGCCTCGGATACCGACACCTTGTTGAAGAAGAAAGGCCCTGTCTCCGGGGCGAATCTTGTGAACAGTATTTCCAGTGGACCACCGGTCTTTCACGCGCAGGCCAGAAGCGGTCGATGCAATCAACTGAGCATGGATTCCCGGCTCCCACGACCAAGAAGCTGGATTATAAGTCAGCAGAACTGATCGACGGATCAGCTCTTCAGTCGCCTCACGTACGGTTTCCCGTTCCTTTGCTAAGTACTGAACTGGATTTCGAACCGGCGGCACGGTCGTCCCAACGAGGGCATCTCTGACGCTGTCTCCGAGAGGCAGCACTTCTCCCTTGAGTGCTGTCTTATAACCTGACTTCGATTCAGGGACGGCCACCTGTTCCAAGCCAGTAATCCGCGCAACCACTTGAATCACCCCATCGAAAGATAGCGTGGCAAATTCTTCATCGTCAACCACGTTTGACCGCAGGTTCCAGATTCCTCGGTTCTGTTCCCATAGTTCTTCATCGGTGCGATTACAGTCCCATCCGACCCAGCTTCTGCCCATTGGGTCCCGGGCAGCATCCAATGATGGACGCTCTGTCAGAGTAAAATTGATTGCCATCTGATTCCTTCTGAATTTGTAACTGTCGAGCAGTACCGCTCCGAGAATGAGCTGCCAATGACAAATACCAAATAGCATTGAACGAGCAGAACGTTTGTAACGGGGGCCCAGGGATCCGTCTCACGGAATCCTGGAAGTTCAATGGCTACGCCGGCTTGGCGTGGAGGAACCGTTCGTAGGCGATTTCAAGTAGATCGGCTCTTGGTCGTTCGATTTTCTTCGTCGGCAGCATCATGAGTTTCTGCCCGTGTCTTTCCTTCAAACCGTATTCAAGCATCGGTCCATCAATCTCTTCCAAGAGATCGGGCCGTATTTGAACCACCATATCTGGACGAATTCCGAGGATGGATGAATCGAAAGCGGCGTGGTGTATTTTGCACAGGGCCATGCCATTCACCACGGAAGCAATGCCGAGCTCATGCGAGTCCGGAACGATATGGGCTGCGTCCAAGAGCACCCTATGCGCAAGGTTGCAGACGGCGCATCTGTCTTCGTAAGCCCTCAGAACTGTTGATCTAAATACCGGCTGGTGCAAACGGATCTTTGTCTCACGAGTCAGGAACCGTTTGACGGTTTCCTGTATGACAGTGCTCGCCCCTGCCTCGCGTGGGAAGAAAGCCTCTTCATCGTGCGGGACGATAACGAATCGCTTGAGCTCAGGCTCCTCATCGATCAAATACACCGGGCACACAGCTTGGAACAAGGCTGGGTCCATGCCAACACCGATAAACCAGATCAGCGGAAGATCATTCTCCATTGCGGACTTCAACGCACGGTTTTCAGGCAGGTTGGGGTCGTCTCCTCGCCACATGTAACGGATCAATCCGTCCGACCCCACGGTGTCTTCATACGGTCTCGATTGCCCAGGAGTTCGGTAAACAGTTTGGATCGAGAGCGCAGCCTCAAGCTGACGTGGCTTCCGGATTCCTTGCTGGGTTGCTTGCAGGGCAAATGGCTCACCCTCGAAGCTGAAATCCCGAATTTCAGCTCGAGTCAGCGGGATTGCTCCGTCATCGGTGCGAAATTTAAGCCATTCAATGGCTTCTTCACGTAATCGCCTATCGCGTTCAACGGTCCAAAGACGTCCAGCCATTATTTGCAACCTCCCAAGCCGTTTATCATCGACAGCAAATAGCCTTTCACGTTTTCCTTGATGTCTCGACTGTGACTCGGATTTGTTTTTTTGATTGCCCTGCTAGTTCCGAGCCCTCCAATCGGCTCCGTTACACCATTTCAGGATTCGCGTATGAGTACCGTGGTCGTTTCGGGAATTGACTAGTGCCATCCGCTTTGTGAACCTCTGGCCTACAATCCCAGCCAGATGGAAAGCAGCAGTACACGGCGAACAAAGTACTCTAAATTTGTCCCTTCAGCGCCGGAGCAAGCCCGCTGACCGCAGCATCCAGGACAGGAAGTGCCCGACGCCCGAATTCCACAAAATCGCTCTCATAAACCCGATAGCCTGGAGCCTTCGCAAGCGCTGCTTCCTGTGCCTCATGCTGTTTCGGCATAGGAGTCTCCCTCTCTCGGAACCACAATGGGTGGCCGATGAGTACGCCTACCTTTTCGGAGTCGAGTAGGAGCATGGGTGCTGAATCCGGACCTACGAGTTCAACTCGAATGTCCTCGTGAATCCCCTTCGCGATGGCGCGGATTTCTGAGTCCCTACTGAACCAACGCTGAAGGTTCAATTCGAGTCCCGAGGACAAGTCCAACATGTCCAGCGCCAGCCGCCAGTCCAAGACTCCGTGTAAGCGCTGATTGTCCCAAGATCGGAGGCAATCCGGGCAAGAAGTTGAGCAGCCCTGGTGCTCGGCATCCTCAAATTCTGCCTGAAGGTTCTTTCGTGTTTCCCTCAGTAGATTTCCGAAGACGTCCGGCTTGGCAATCTGTGCCGCATAGCCGGCTCCGTTATCGAGAGTGTCGGCAAGGAAAACACGCGCAGATGCCACCGACCCCACCATTCTGTGTTGAAGTCCCGCTTGCATTTCCTGTGGATCGATATCCAGGGCATGTTTGGCCGCGGTTCGCAAGACTTCCGCCATTGACCACAGGCCAGCCTCACCTGCAGGCACCACGTGCGGCGCCGTTGGCATAAAGCCACCATTTGTAGCCAATCTGACGAAATCCACCGTCAGTGCGTCCGTAGTTCTAATCTCGCCAATCGCGCTCTTTCCGAGTTCAAGTCCCGTGGGCATTCCCCTCCACCCTCCGCGATAGAGTGCAGAATTAACCGCTACCACTGACTCGTCTTCGTCGGTTTTGACCAGATCGAAAAACCGTCCACGATTATCGTTGTACTGAAGGAGCTTTCCCTGTTCATAAAGCCTCAGCTCAACACTTTCAACGTGTTCACCCTCAGGCTCAGAACCCGTGGAAACGAAAGTCGGCAAGCTCTTGGACTGCGAACGCGACTGATCAATCCGGTACGGACGAGGCACGTATGTAGTACGGAATCCCAGAGGCTCGTAGAGCGTGAAGAGATCCATGCTCGTCCGACAACTCGGACAAACTTCCACCTCTGATTTGTCGATGAGTGTTGTGGAACACTGAGGACAGCTGGAAACTTGGTGCCCTTTCCCGAGTGGGTCACTGGGAACAATCTTTCCGCCCCGACGATCGTAGTTAACGAACCCGGCTGCGACGTGGACCATCCGGTCGCGGACGACTTCGGCACCGGGTGCATAGTTAGTAATGGCCATACTTAAAGGCCGGTCTGACACGATCTTACTTTCGAGAGACTTTGCCGTGGGGAACTTATCCCCGTATAGGTTTCGGACCCGCGTCGGGAACCCAAACATTGGCAGCAAGCCGCCTAGTGCTAACGATTTACTGAGTTCGGGTTCCGTAATATCTGGCTGCGCAATGATCCTGTCGATTTCGTTGACAACCTCACCACGTACCCACTGAATAACAGAATCCACGTCGGCCGCAGAGAGCCGCGTATGCGTAGACAATCGATGCACAATCCCGCTGACCTGGTTGTTTGACGCAAGCCACGCAGCGATTTGAGATCTACGGGCAGACCATCCTTCCACTGTCCCGAAAGTACCGTGAAGACTGTCGGGTCCCCACTCAGGACGTGCAACAAGGGAATCAAACGCCCTCTTGAGTGCCTCTGCAGCGACAACCCTCTGGAGAATCCGGATTCGCCCAAGATCTAAGAAGGGCTGAGGCGGCATATCTCCTGTCATGCGGTAGGCGTGGTTGAAGTAATACTCATCGTGCGCCGAGTCCCTACAGGACGTAATGGCGAAGGAGAACGCCTGGCCCGCGCGACCTGCTCGACCCACACGTTGCTGGTAGTTGAATCGTTGCGGTGGCATATTGGCCATGAGCGTTGCATTCAGCGAGCCGATGTCGACACCGACTTCCATCGTCGTCGTCACGCTGAGGACATCAAGTTCACAGGTCAGCCGGTTCTCTTTGGGCGCCGGCAATTGGACGCCCTTGAACCAGCGTTGACGACGTCGCTGCTCGGCGGCTGGCTTCGTCTGTGCGGTCAATTCAGCAACGGCAATGCGGCGAACTTCCTGCTCGGCGAGCCACCCATAGTAGTCACGGGCATCTGCAGAAATGGGCTTGCGTACGAGAGTCGACGATTCGCATCCCTTGTTCGCACAAACACCTGCCGACCCGTGTAGGTGCTGGAATCCACACTTGACGCAAACCCACGCTTCACCGCCTGCCATGGCAAACCGGACCTTGCTCGTTCCACCATGGAGTTGCAGTACCCAACCATCGGAGACACCGGTGTCACGCAGGATTGAATAGACCCACGTTTCAAGTGCGTCCAGGTCCACCGAATGCACGGTAGCTACCTTGGTCAGATACGACTTGATGACAGTAGGGGCTTTGGCTTCCGGCTTGTCTCCCGACCAAGAACCCTGGTATCTCTTCTCCAGCCCGAGCATGCGGACACAACTCGCTAGGATCTGCGAGCCCACTTCGGAAGGTAGCGGTCCAACATTTCCGATGGGGATATCGACTGGGAACCAAGCCAAGTGTGTCGATTCAACGTCACGTCGACCCGAGTCAAATACTTGGCGAGCAAGTTCATCATCCAGCATCTTACGGAATCGGTCTTGGGCCTGCGCCGACGATGCAGCGTCGGCTTGTATCCACAGGTCTTTCTCGGGCGGAGCGAAGAACGTGTACCAGGGTTCACCTGAAACATGTTGCGCCGCCATTGAGCTACCGGCTGGACTCAGCCCAAGCGCAATCATCTGGTTCTCGACTCGAGCCCGCAGGTCTCCCCAGCCGATACCATCCGCGGATTCTGACCGAGCCTTTTCGATCATGGCTTCTTGATCCGGTGTCGCATTCCCCATGTTGTGGAGCATCACGGCCATCAAGAGCATCGGGTTCGTGCCAACGATATGCTTTGCTTGGGCTTGTTCCTGCGCCGCGAGGGAAGCGGGGTCGGCCGAAAAACGCGTCAACAGATCAATGATGTTCAACTGAGCGGCTTCCTTAAGCCCCCGTCGCAGCATTTGGACCAAAATATCGCCATACTGGCGCGTTGCCAGTGAAGCTGCCGTGCGAGCTGCCGAATCCCTGTTATCCGTGAAGACAATTGTTCGGTAGTCTTCCGGCCGAGATCCCAGAGTACGAGGCAATTGGCGAAGATAGATTGACGTCGCCTGGGCCGGTGAAGTGGCGTGGCCTTGAAGAGGGGAATTTACCTGACCTTGCTTGAATTCCTCAGTTTGTCGGTTTGACTGGCCGCAGTGAGGACACTTAGAGGGGATAGCCGGAGCGTCACCTGACGTGGTTCCCCCTGAGACTTGTACGACCCAGCCATTGACCCCATCCATTGCTCCGACTTCCAACAAGCCAGACTTTTGCATTCTTGCGGGCGTCCAAGAAACCGTGAACCCCTGCGTCTGCCAGGTCTTGCCGGCGCCTACCGGTTGTTCGTCAGTCGCCGGCCAGAACCATCGATAGTTCTTACGTTCTCGCCTGGTGGCCAGCCCCGGAGCATCGCCGAGAACACCCGTGGGTGTTGCGCTCAGAGACTCAGTGTGGTGCGGCAACGCCAGCACGTATCCGGCAACACTCGCATCACCACACTCGCTGCACAGGATGAGTTCCAAGACGCGCGAGCCGCAATCGTCGCAAACAGACAATGGCTGACCGAAGATCTTCCCCACCCGCCGTTGTTCGTCCTGGCGTTCAGTCGCTACACCTATGCATCCGTTGTTGGTGCATGCCCACAGGCCCGATAAAACACGGGCGAAAATGTGTCCTCGCAACGGTACCGAGGTGTCGGCACCGTTGCTAATCGCGTCGAAGACAGCCGTTAGCCCCTCGAGACCGGGATCGTCTTGTTCGAATAGGCGCTCAGCAACCGTCGTCAGATACTGAGCACGGTATCGTTCATCCGCAGGAGAATAGCAAGCACGCGCTACGGATTCCGACAGTTCCGAAGAACGGGATGCCAGAGTACCAAGTTTGGCGGACGCCAGAATTTGATCGCGGTTCAGTGCCGGACGGTCAGCGAGCTCCTTCGGTCGGCCAGCCGTAACAGCGAACGTAGAGCCATCGACACCGAAGAACTCTTCAAGGAATTCAAGACCAGCTTCATTTGCGTCCAACGAGGCCGATGCGGCGACGATGCGCAGCTGAGGACTGTTCGGCTCTAAGCCCAGCCTGTCGAGCAACCGCCGCAACAGCAACGCGACCTCGCTGCCGGAGGCTCCACGATACGAGTGGAGTTCGTCGACTGCGAGCGTAAAGACGTGTTCTGGAGAAGATTCCAGCCACGCTTTGGTTTGCTCGAAGATGGGGTTCTCGAACTTTCTCATCAAGATGGCATTAATCATCGAGAAGTTTGAGACAAGGACGTCGGGAGGGTCTTGAACCATGTCCCAGCGTGTGACCATTTCATTACTAGTTGGATCCGTAAACAAGGCCAGGTCCGATTCTTTGACCTCAGCTGAATCCCGGAGGCTTGCAAACTCCTGTTCAAGCTCCTGGATTTCCTGGCAGACCGCCGAGACCATCGATTTGTCCTTGGCCGCGGGCAAGCGATTGGCACCAAGCGTCGCCCCGGTGTATCGACCAAACCACAGGCGCGCTTGAGGTCGGTCGGAGGCGATTCGACGGAACGCGAGCCTCAAGCGAGTCAGCTGGTCCTCGACCAGGGCGTTAGTCGGATAAAGGATCATCGCTCGAACCGCAGCCGGGCGGGATTCGCCCGCCCGCATTCGCTGGTACTTCGCGGAGTTTCCATGCCACCAGCATTCAACTGGTCCGGGCTTCGACCAAGCTTCGGACTCTTCAACCAGCCTGAGTAGGATCGGTAGCAACAGAGCTTCGGTCTTTCCTGAGCCGGTGCCTGAAGTTACGACGATATTGTGTTTGCCGGCCTCACCCTTGCCTCGGTTAACGAGGATCGATTCGGCTTGGTGACGTCGCAAAGCCAGCCTTTGTCCGTCGACAACGTAGTCCCGGAAGAATGCCGAACCGACAATGCTTGCTACTTCTTCGGAGTAGCCTGCCTGGGTTGCCACGTCCATGAAGTCATCTGCCGCTGGATAAGGAAGCA
Organism: Paeniglutamicibacter terrestris; assembly: GCF_012271785.1. Lineage (GTDB taxonomy): Bacteria > Actinomycetota > Actinomycetes > Actinomycetales > Micrococcaceae > Paeniglutamicibacter > Paeniglutamicibacter terrestris. Next base: position 889,993 of record NZ_JAAWVT010000001.1, read on the forward strand.
CGGGTTCCACGAGTGGCTCCCGAAAAATCTGTCCTTCTTTTCCGACAAGGTCTTCACGATCTGCCGTGAGGCCTGGGGACCGGAGCCGATAATTCGTATTGAAGTACCGGAGGAAAGCCTCCCGCAGATCATTTGAAACGCTGATGGGGTGCGGCTTAGAAGTCATGACGTCAGCTTTCGGCTCAGGATGGATACGGTTTCGGGGCTCAAACCCTCATAGGTCATCGAATGGAAATGGGGTTCGGCAGTGGGCAGTTGTCCAGCTGCAGTTACTGCTACTCGACCGTAGAGCCCGGGCAGCTCCGCCCCCAACGGGACTCTGAGGTTCTTGGTCAACGGGTCATAGGCAATCAGGAGGCGACCAAGAATGTTCGCCGCTAGGTGCTTACCAAGCTCGGCCCATACGCGGGCACCCGTCCCGGATTCAATATCTTCAACCGTTCGAAGGTAGTATCCAGCACCGTGAACCCGGGGCAAACGATATAGGCCCGGTAAGCCCGCAATTTCAATTTCTGCCCAGGTCGCATTTCCTACGTTGAAATACTCGTAGGTTGCAGCCATTGGGAATGGAGCCCGAGGCAGCTCCGCGACGATCTGGGAAAGCGGAGGCAGTGCCGCGGCCAGCTTGTGAGCCGCATGAGGCGTGATGACCTCGGAATCGACGTGGGCTTTCGCCACAATTGGCATGGTTTCTGGTCCGATTCCTTCGATGAAAGAGAAACTGCGGGTTTCAGCGTCCGTAACGCGAAATTTTCCTCCGACATCTACTACTGATTCTCGAAGTTCTTCTTTCTCAGATTCGGTCCAGGGGCCGGCCAACAGCCAGTCACCGTTGTCCAGACCCGCGATACCTTGGTATACCGATTCCCATGCCACCACATCGAGATTCCCATCGCGCTCCACTTCCAAGAATGCAATGGATTCGAGTGACATCAGCAATTGACGTTCAAAAAGTGCCGAATCTTCAAGCTGACGGGCCAATACTGAAAAGTCCCGTCTCGTACCGCATCCCAAATAAATCAAGGCGTCTAGGAATGCGCTGAGGTCCGGACCTGTGGCTTTTACGACCGGCTGCGGAAGCGCCGCGCGTTGCGGGGAAACGGCAACTTGAAGTTCGTGTTTCTGGGCGTTCTTGATTCTGGTTGGTTGCCGCTTACTCATTCCGCATCCACGGCACTCCCCATACATCCACGCGGTTTTAGGGTACTTTCCGTCAAAGCTGGGGAATACGAATACATGTGCGCCGGTAATGATGCAAGAATTTTCGGCAGGACCGGGGAGCCGAAGCTTTTTTCGGGACTGTGCAACTCTGTTGGGACCAGACCACTGAACTCGGATAGGAATCGGGGCGCTATTCGAATCGTCGTCGAAGGGCTCGACATCAACTGTTGTCCCCGCAATCCAACCAATTGCGATGTCGCTGTGTTCAATGCTTTTCAACGGCCACAGGGGTTCACCGACCGCATGAGCAAGTGCTCGTGGTTCCGCTATCGTGTTCGGTTCACCCTCGTCGGCACCTCGCAACTTGATCGACAAGTTTTGCAGCGTTGATAGCTTGCGTCGCAACGACAGCGTGAAGTCCGTTTGGCCATTCCGCAAGTCATCCACGCGGAGTTCCACTGGCGGTTGAAGGTCGCTTTGAACCAACACCTCGGTGGCGCGTAGCGAGTCAGGGTTGCGATCGACGCGGAAAAGATCAACTTTCGAGTTGTCGTCCGTCGTAATCACGAGGGTTAACGGCGCGTAGGCGCTCCAACGACGCGTCCTACCGGGCAGGCGCAACCCCCCTTGAAGCGACATTTGAGTTGTCATTCGAGGTTGGAATGCCGAGAGTTCGGGGCTGATTAATAGCTCATCTGCCGGCGACCGAAGGAACGTCACGTCCACATAAGCAATCCAACCCGGTGGGATCCCGTCCTTGAATCCGCCAACAATCTTGGAGAATCCCGGTTGTGCTGCATCATCGAGAATACGTTCCACACTCGATGCCAAAGCATGGGTGTCCTTGACCAAGATTCGAGTCTCTGTTCCGGCCAGCGCTCGGTCCACTTCAACATATGACGCGGTCATGGAGTCATGTGCAAAAATCGCAACGTTTCTGGGTACACGCCGGAGCACCTGTTTATCCGACGTCGTAATCCTGATTTCCGCGCCAACCATTGATTGGGGATCAACCTCGTGGTCCCCGAAACTCACTCCAAACGTGTTGTTCCCCGCCGGACGAAAACTTACTTCAAGTTGAGACCCATCTTCGGCTTCAACAGTTCCCGAGCCTCCATTTTGGATACCTTGCATGACAACGAGCCCGAACTTAGATATCGATGTCAGGAACTTACGTTCCGAACGCCATGTCAACAGGCAACGGGTACCTCTATTGCTTGTGCGACCCCCACTAGCCCGCCCTACTGGGCCATCCCATGCGGAGAACTCTGCCAACGCCAGTTCAGTCACACGGTCTTGGTTTCCCGAGACTGCCCATATCTTACGAAGCGCTTGATTGGCGCTACCTCCTGACGCATGAAGCCAGATATCAAGAGACGCATGCATTTCAGCATGGGAAACGGCAGCACCGGACACGAATCCTTGCTCGTCGAAGAACTTCTCAAGGTTTCGACGTTCAGTGTCTCGAATCAGCGCCTGTGAGATCGGTAGGCCAACGTATCGGTGCATTAACGCATAGGCACTTGGGAGTCCCCGGTCTCCAACGTTATCTTCAAGCCATACGCTCAGTGCCTCCCAGTAGGCTTCGCTCGATTCCATGAATGAGATTCGCAGCCTAGGACCCTCGCCAGCTGGGATTCGGAGGATTCTTTCCAGCTGGGTGTAGTAACTCCCGGCATGTTGCTCTCCCTTGGCGCTAAGGGCGCCCATGCTCTCGGCTGCAATGGACAGCAACATCAGCAGAGCAATATTGGGAGGCGCCAAAACTTCACGTTTGGCCTTTACCGCCGCCCGACGACCAAAAACCCACCGTTTGGTCATCATGTCGAATTCGGCAAAACTTGCCCGATGACTTTCTCTCCAACATAACTTCGATCTGACGGCTGCGGCCAAGGACTCCACAGCCTCAGCATTTGGTTGCAGACCGAGTGCCTCACAGGCACTCGCGAAACCCCGATCATCGTGGTCCAAATAAACAAGTTGGCCGGCCCGGTCCGCGTTGAAAAATGCCGCGCTCAGCGCTTCATTCCATTCCGAATAGCTGGCTGCCACACCACTAGTCAGAACACCCCCAGTCATCAGACCGAAGCCGGTTTCCCCCATTTTCAATTCCCCCTTGAATCGTTTTTCAATTATTTGGCCAGGCTACGTCAACTGGCCGACACTTTGCCGGAAGCCGCGGGCAACAACCCTGAGGGGTTCCCGCTCCAGCTAACCACCAGTTCGTCACGTGCTCGAGTGGCTGCCACATATAGCAAAGAACGCTCACGAAGCAGTGCGTCATTCTTCTCGGCTTCGGCCAGACCATCGGTCGCCAATGACAATGGAACCGCGCCCTCATTAACTCCGAAGAGTATGACCTTGAAGAATTCCATTCCCTTTGCGCGGTGCATCGTCATGTATAACGGTTTGGTGCCGTCTCCGGGGTGGTCCACATCCCTGACTTCGACCTTGCGTTCGGCCATCCCGGATTGGAGTTTCTGCAACTGGTACTTGGTGCGCGCGATAATACCGATCATGTTCCCCTGCACATCTTGGTCCAACCACTTCGTGATGTGTTTCTGGACGTCGTCCAGTTCATCTGCAAGAGATGCGGCGCCGGCTTCAGACGGGTTCGGACCGCTGCGTGCCGAGTGATAGCCGTTGACTTCTTCCGGTGTACCTTCGAAGTCTTCGATTTCGGCGCCCTTGAGGAGGCGGACAGCATAGGCAAGATTCTGGGCGGTGGTGCGGTAATTCAGTGACAGGCGGCGTGATCGCCCCACGATGGCAATTCCGTACCTGGACAGTGGAACTTTTTGTCCATAAATGCGCTGATGCGAATCTTCCGCAATGAACAAGTCGTTTTGTCCTGGGGCGGCCAGAGCTCGCAAGAACAGCCAATGGGCCGCGTGCAGATCTTGTGCCTCATCAATGAGCACGTGGTCGGCGATTGCAGGCTTTCCGGCATCGGTGCGGTGACGCAGCAGCACAGCGGAAACGGCAGCCAACTCGGGGAACGAGATGTTTCCTGCTACGCGTTGTTCCTGCCGGAATGCCTCGAAAATCTTCCAGACACCAAGCCGCTTGGGACGCGTCAAGGCAGTGCCGCGGCCCACCCGTGGCACCTTGACGTAGGCATCCCGTGAGGCAACGAAATTCGCCAAGACCACGGATATGTATTCTTGTTCCAGGAATGTGGGGTTGGCCAGTTCCGGGTCCAGTCCATGGTCCGTGCTTTCCAGCGCGTCCTTCCACTGTTGTGCAGTCACTCCGCTGGGTCGGAAGTTGGAAGATGCGTGCGCTTCCCCAAAGACTTCCTTCAGCGCTGCTTTACGTTCATCCGGTGTCGCAGAGTTAAAGACCTGCGAGACCAAGGAGTCAACACCGCAGGTGAATGTCCCCTGAGTTCCAGCTGTCTGTGCCAGCTGAAGGTTCGAATCGAGCTTGCGCAGGCTCTGGTTAAGAGAGGTAGCCAAAGTGCGGGTGAAGGTCGTAACAATGATTCGAGCTGCCGGGTTGCGCTCAGCCAGAGTCTTGGCTCGGTGTAGGATCACCACGGTTTTTCCCGTTCCCGCTCCACCGGAGAGCCTGAACGGACCGTTCCAGGAACCGTCGGCATAGCGGCGTTGCTCGGGGTGAAGGAAGGTGCGCCAGGCATCGGCACTGCCACCTTCGATGACATCGCGCAGAGCGTCCGGTGTGTCTCCAATAAATGCAAACTGCAGTTTCGCGGCGTCCTTACCGAAGCCGTCGGCGATCACGTCATCTTCGTGCTTGTCCTGCTCCAGTTCCTCTGGAAGTGTCCGCTGGTCGATCAGGCCCAGGTCTTCTTTGCTCTCATCCAAGCTCTTGCCCGAAGCCAAGTCGAGGATCAGCAGCCCTTGCCAATCCGGCGCCTTGTCGGTGACCTTGTGGAAGGCTTGTGCCGTTGGAGCCAAGAGCGCCTTACGAGCAATGATCGGGTCAAGGCCAGCGGACTCGATCAGGAAATCGAGCTTGTACCCGTGTTCCGCCAGTCCGTTAGTCCAGGTAAGTTCGGTGCGTGGAACGCTCGGTTCGGCAAAGGGTTCCTTTGCGATCCCCTGCGACTCGACTCGCTCTTCCTCGTTCTCCGGCATCGTTTGTTCGATGATTTCCGGAATACCGAAGACGGGGTTCATCTGCAGCACACTGCGCTGTGCAATGTCTATGGCCTTGTCGTGTGGCCACGTTCCGTAATAGACGTAAGTCGGGGCCGAAGCGGTGTTCAACTTGAACAAAACGGCACGCCACATGTCATTAACACGGCCGGTGCGCACTCGAGGGTCCGAGACGTTCTTAAGTGGCTCGATGTTTAGCCCGTGGGTTGTATCGTCAGACTGAAGCTTCTCAAGGAAGTTCATGACCAACGATTTCACCGAGTTGTCGAGCTTGTCCTTAGTTTTTGCGAAGACTATTCCAGGCATTGCTATCGTCCTTTCCCATTCACCATGTCAAGAATTTGTTGTGCCTTTGGTCCCACTATGGTCCATCCCGCCGACACTAGATCGCCGTGATCTTCGTCGCCGTCATAGGCCACGGCCATTTTCGATTCTGGCCAGGCCAAGAGCATTGGATACCCGTCGCCGATCTCGATCCCCATGACAGGCATGGGGTCCAGCCCTGCCGCGGCAAGCTCCAGCATCAGGTCACGTTCATCATCCAGGGCATCGACCAGCAGAGCTTTCCAGCCGGCCGGGAGCAGAATGTCTGTCTCACTGCCTGGATCGTTTTTTTTGGTTCCGAGAGTTCGCAAGATGGCAGCAACGTCCGGACCAATGATGGTCCACCCCTCGGCTTCCAGGGATTCGCGTGCATCGGAATCGTCATCCAGAAGCACACCAATCTTTCGATCCAGCCATGCCAGCGACAAAACATACCCAGATACTGATTCCAGGCCGAGGTCCGGTGGAGTGTCGACCCCGGCGTTCGCCAGCGCAACGAGCAGCACGCGTTCGTCCTCCAGGGCTTCCTCCAACAGTCCCTCCCACCCTGATGGAAGATCCACGTGTCCCTTGCGGGTTGATGCTTCGTCGATCGAGCTCTCCGCGATCTCCAACCCAACGGTGGAAATCGACAGACCGATGGTTTTGAAGGCCATGAGGTTGGACAGACGGAGCCACTCGCGCCACGACTCATCGAAGCTGTCGCGTTCCACGGTCTCGGTTCGGTCATCAAGGCTCAATCCCACCGAGAAGGTTGATGGCGACTGGCCCGGTGCCGCACAAGCGAATGCCACACTGCCCAGTTGCCTGGTCCAGAAGACGGCGGCACCGGCCGGAAGGGTTGGAGAACCACCTCGAGCCAGCTCCTGCGCCAAGTGCGGTACGGCGTCCGGATCGGTGTTCCCTCCGGCTGTCGTGCGCAGCATGAACGGTACGAGCTCGGAGAACTTCCCCCATGCGTATGAATCCGGCTCATGGATCCAGTGCCACAGTTGAGTCATCGCGTCGCGCCCGAGCAATGCCATGAGGGAAGCTGAGGGTGAAAACTTCGCCTGGAGCTTCATGTTCAGCTGGGCATTTGCCCAGGCTGGCGGCGCGCTGACCGAATCCGGGGAGCTGAATGCTTCAACGTCCTGCCACGTCACTGCCCACGGAATGACTCCGTGCGCACGCAGAATGTCGCGCTTGCGGGCATCGTCGGCCAGCCGGTTGTGCTCCGGCGAGGCATGGAATTGGTATCCGTCCGTGTAGATCGCTAGGTCCGGGATGTTCGGGTCCGGTGCCTTGAGCAAGAAATCGGGCCGGGTACCGTGCAGGTCCACCTGCGGGAGCAGCTGCCAAGTAAAGGGCTGGCCGGGGATGCGGAAGTTGATGGTGTCAGCCCCGGCCCCCGGGATGATCTTGTGGAACGCACCGGAGTCCTTGAGCCGCTTCACGAACGCCTGACGGAACCGCTGCTCCAAAAGCGACTCAATGTTGGTGATGTGGACAGGTGCATCCTCCGTGACCGTCCAATCCACAGCGTAGGAAGGCAGCGTGCCACCTTCAACAGCTTGTTTGCCTGCACGCAGGATCCTGCCCAGCAGGCGCTCCGCCGTGGCCCGGGCAATCCTGTCGACGTTCCAGGGATCGGCGAACGGTAGCAGGCAGTTGTGACATGCCAGCCTTTCCTCGTGCTGGCAAGAGCAATTGGCCACTGTTTGCCAGGCCGCTTCGAGAAGTTCCCAGACGCGGTACGGGTCGCCAAAGCGCGCCAAATATCCGGTGCCGCCGGGCACCTTGTCGTGTAGCAATAGGGCGAGCCGGCCGCCGTCGAACGACGGGTCACTAATGCGGATGACGTCAAGATGGTCCGGCGCACCGCCGATCACTTTTTGAAGGCCGAGAAGGATCGAAGCCTGCAGGCTCGGGACAGAGAAGTCATCTCCCAACGTGGCATCCAGCGGCAGGTGCAGCACCACTCCCTGGGTCCCCAGTGTCCTGGCCAGGGCAACTTCTTGGACACTTTCCTGCTCGGCCTTGCGGTACTTGCACCAGAAACGGTGTTCGGTGGGTTTGTTTTCCTTGGCTGATTGATCCAGCTGCCCGCAGTGAGAGCAAAGCCTGAACAAGGGAGCCTTGATTTCCTCACCGGCAATGGTCCGGGTGCCACCGGACGCCACCGACTTGCCCGCATTGATCCAGCGGATATCGACACGGTTGAGGTATTCGGCACCAAAATCGTAGCCTTCGAGGAACCAGGTCCGCTGAATGTGTTGTGGGTCGATGTCCGCTGCGGCCAGGATGTTGAAGCGTTCGCGGATACGGTTTTCCCGGCGGTCGCCAATGGCAGCCTCATCGCGCCTGACCTCGGCGGAGACCTTCTTCATGACCACCACGTCCAGGACCTGGCTCATGTCCGCAATCCCTGCGCTGCCGCAGCGCAGGCAAGTGGAAGCGGATGCGCTGGTTGCCACGTCGGTTTTGGCCCAGCCACAATTTGGGCACAGCTGCCACTTCTCGATGTGGCTGTTCTGCGGACCCAGGTCCACCGCGTCGATCAAGACTTCCATGCCTTGGGCATAGAAGGTGGCGCCGGGCGCCAGCTCGGACAGGGCAATGGACGCCCCGCGGCTGTAGCTTAGCGAATCGGTCTGGAATTCATTGGTGTCAGCGTCCTTCCAGGAGAGGCCGACGTCCAGGGTGACGGTGTCATCCAGCAGGGTGTAGTTGGGCAAGATGCCGTAGGCCTCGAGAACGGAAATCCAGTAGCCTCCGCGCAGTTCCTTGAGCTGTCCTCCGATCATGCCCAGCGTCGCCTTGGCGGTGCGCAATGCCTGGAGATCGTCGCGTTCGTCGTCTCCCAGTTGCTGGGTCCGGGCAATTGCTGCCTCTAGTTCAGGCAGTGCCGCCTCGATCTGCTTACGGCGTTCCACCAACTCAGCGACGTCCGCGACCCACAGTCCCGAGGCCCGGATCAGGTGGCGTGAAAGCCCGCTAGGTTCCCCGTCGGTTCGTTCCGTGGCCCACCCGGTGAGTAGGTCCAGGCTTTCCTGGGCGAGGTGCCCGGAGAATTGGGTGAAGAACTCCGCAAGGTACACGCTCGAATTTTCGGTAGCGTCCTCGATCAGGTCCCCGATGAAAGTGCCAGGATCAACCTTGCCGAGTGCCTGGATGGCATCTTTGGGGTGCGGGCGGTCGCTGCGCCGAGCAAACCGGTCCACGAGGTGTGCCACGTATTGTCGCTGTAGGATCTCCTCGGCATCAAGGAACGTCGCAGGCGGGCGGACTTCCCCATTGATGACCGAAAGCGGATCGTGCAGCTTCGGCAGGTGCTCGCCGCGCCCGCGAACAAATGCCAAGACCAGCGAATTACCGGTCAGACGACCGGCACGGCCGACACGCTGCAGATAGGAAGAAACTGACGTCGGTAGGGAGGCAAGCATGACGCAGGAAAGGTCACCGATATCGATACCCATCTCCAAGGTGGGGGTGGCCACCAGGACGTTGGGAGCGTCCGGATTCTCGGCGCCATCACGGAACTCTCGCTCGTACTGCAGCCGCTTCGTGTCATCCAATAGGGAGGTGTGTTCCCGGGCAACAACGCGTTTGCTGTCCGTCGAGGCATAGAGGTCGCGGTAGTAGTTGCGAACCTCGCCGTTCTTGCGTGCCAGAGTCCCGGAGCAGCGAACGAGAAGGCAGGGTGCACCATCAAGTTGGTCGATGACCGCAGCGCTGCCGGGCGTGATCGCCTTGCAGGTGTTGCATGCCAGCAGGTGCTTTCCCGTGGCGAGGGCGGCAGTGCCGGGTGAGCTCAATACGATCTTCTCCGGGTCCAACCAGTAAGCGGCGGCACCCGAATCCGTAGTCGAGCTGCCGAGCACGCCGTCTTCCGCCAGGGCCAGGATCAAGGCCTTGGCCATGTAGCCGCTGTCGGCGCGGCTGGCGTGCAGGCACCGTTCGGTCCAGCGTGCGTACCAGCTGGCGGATGAGGTTACCGGGTCCAGGTTTTCGGTCGCTGCTTCGGCCTTACCCATGCGTGGGAAAGCCGGGGCGGGCCGTCCGGACGGGAAAGCGGGCATGCCCTCGTGTTTAGGGCGGCCTCCCCAGATCTGAAAGCGTTTTCCATCGGTGGCGATGTACCTGGCCAGCCACCGGTGCGCGATTCCTCCGCGGATGCGGATACGCTCCAGTGTGCCGCGGACCCAATGGATGAGCTCCGCGTCGGTGGGTGGCGTGTAGTCGAGTGCAACCTGGTGGGCGGTGGATTCATAAGCACGACGGGCGAGTGCGGTGATGCGTGCAGCACTCCCGGCGTCTGTTTCCACGACCACGCTGCCGGTCAGTTCCAGAGTGCGTCCGGTGCGTGATTGCAGGCCGAATTCCAGTGATGCGTCGAAGAGCAATCTCTTCTTGGCTGCGCGGCGGGCAGGTAGCTGCGCAGCCGGCTTGGCCTGGGGATCCCAGAAAGGACGGAAGAGATCGCGGTCCACAAACTCAGGCGCAATGATTTGGTAGCGATCAGTTGGTGTCACCGCACTGGAAATTGCGCTGTCTACGAGTTCTGCCAGCGTCGCAGGTCCGTCGCCCAGGGCTCGGCGCAGAGCGGTGCGCAAAGTCATGGTGTGGGAACGGGACTGGACGAATCCAGCGCGGTGGGCAGCGTCCTGGACGCTGTCTGTGAAGACCAGCGCCTTCTTCTCACCGTCTGCCAGTGCTTCGGCCCCAAAGAGATTGGAAATAGTGACCGAAAGCATGGTCGCCACGGCGCTACCGATGAACGCAATGCCGTCCTTATTCAAACAAGACGGACATGTGTCTTGCATCGACAAATCGTCGGCGTCTGGCCCGTCGAGCATAAGCACGGGCATGATCCGGCCCTCACTGAGATCAGGATTATCCTCTGCAGGTGTCTCTTTCAAGAGGGTGCGGTTGACGGTATGTAGCCAACGCAGTCCCTGAACAGCTTCCGAGCCTTCCTTGCCGTATTCGATCATGTCCGCCTCGTTGGCGGCTGAGATCAGGGCCCGGAACCTGCCATTGTTGGACAGACGAGCGGTTCGGATCTTGGCGTCATCCAGATCCAGATCGGTTCCGGTGGGTGCCAGCAGTACCGCCCATCCGTTTCGGCCGCAGTGGCGACAGTACAGGGCTGGGAAGAATCTATCTTCGGACTGGTCCACACCGTCATCCGACCAACGGAAGCGTGGTGCCGGGTCCACTGCCGCATCGACGCGCGACATTTCTCGGATCCACAGATGGGTTTCCACGGTTGGGGCTATGCGCCCCTCCTCGGTCCGCACGTGGCTGATATGGGCCAGGACGTGGGAGATAAATTCCTGGGCATCTTCGGGGCGTGTCCCCTGCGCCAGCGCGCGAGAGGGGAAGACCTTCTCTGCCAGATCTGGGAGACTGATGGCTTGGCTCGCATGCTCAAGAAGCGCCAAGATCAGTGGGTGCTGGCGCAGCCCATCGAGCAGGTTGGTTGGTTCCGTCGCGAATAGATGCCCGACGATGGTAGGCAGCGCCGAGTGCAGATCCCCGGTGGCTTCGATGAGCTCAGCAATTTCGTGAACGCGTTCGAGAAGGTTTTGGTTGATCTCACGCAGGGTTCGTGGTGACGCCGATACGTTTGCCAGCGAACTCCACGTAGCGACATCCATCCTGGATTCAGTAATCACAGCCGCGTCGTCGAACGTTTCACCAAACACGGTTTCGGCGAAACGAAGCATTGCCTCAGGATCGCCCTTGCTACCAAGAGTGGCCGAAGTTGCCACGGGAGTAATCATTCCCAGCGGGCGTTGGAGATCGGATTCCGTCAAGCAGCGATGGCCATCGAGATTCTGTGGCCAGTGGCTCTTGAGCGTGATTCCGAGTCGGCGCAGCAGCATCGCAACATCGGTGCCTTGGGCGCCGTCGTATGTGTGGAATTCGTCCAGGACCACGTATTGAAGGCTCGTAGCGGATTTTTGCCAAATAGGTGCGTCCTGGTGGCGCAACAAGAGCATGTCCAGCATCTTGTAGTTGGTCAGCAGGATGTCAGGCGGATCCTCACGGAACACATCACGGTCGTTGATCAGCCCGTCCGCGGACACCCTGGTCCGTGTTGAATCCATTTGGCCGGTGTAGATGCCTGCAGTAATACCCGAGAGCTCTGGGTGAGTCGTCAACAGCGCTGCCAGACGGTTTGCTTGGTCATTCGCCAGCGCATTCATGGGGTACAGAATCAGCGCTTTGGTTCCCGTGACGCCGTCTTTCTTGGCACGCAAGACATGGTCAAGGATCGGGTACAGGAATGCTTCGGTCTTTCCCGAGCCGGTCCCGGTGGTGACCAAAGTCGGCTGCGGACGGCGAGCGCCTGCCTCCGAGCTCTTACTGCTTAGCCGTTCGAAGGCCCGCGCTTGATGTCCATAGGGATCATATCCCTGGTACCAATCAAGGCAATCGCGCCATCCAACTTGAGCCGGCTCGAACGGCAGACGCAACCGAATATAGGGTCCCTTGAATAAGCCGTCCTCGGGATGTCCCAGGAAGCCCTTGATCGCAGACTGGGCTGTGCCGTCCGTCAACGCAAACGTGGTTGCCAGATAGTCTGACAGTCCACGGCGCAGATCCGCAGCCTGGAAGGTGGGCAGAAGTTCGGTCACTTCACGAGCTCCTCGATCTGCTTCTCTGCAAGTAGCTGTTCGAAGTGCGCATAGGCCGTTCGCATGTCTTCTTCCCGATCAAAACCTCGGAATGGGAACTCAAAGACGTATTCGACGCCGCTATGCGGGTGGGCCCAGCTACGTTCTTCGACGCTAAGACTCTCTCCGCGCTGTCGATAAAGCTTGTTGATCTCGCCCGGCACTTTGCGCCCGTTGGCGTCGTAGAGATCATTTTGTTCATACCCACGCAACACTGGGAACTGGGTGCGATAAATCGTGCAGAGCTCGTCGACTGTCAATTCGAGCGTTATCGCCGCCAGAGCGTCAAGTTCAACTTGCAGATGACGACGTTGCGCAGCTACACGAACAGCCATTTCCGGCCGCCAAGGCTTGTCCATGGAACCGTTCCAGATATGCGCATAAGCGTCCGTCAAACAAATAAGAGCGGCGGTTCTGCTAACGATCTGTTGCTGAAGCAAACCTCCGAGCTTAATAGGCAGACCATCCACAACTGAGCCGTAGAAGTGACCCAATGAACCAGCTTTCGCCAAGAAGTCCACCACTATCGATCCCAAAAGCCCGGCACATTCCAGCATAGTTGCACTGTTATCAAAGACAGTCCCATATCCTGAAATGACACCATTTACGTGAGCGGTGCCAGGCGGCACTATGCTCGGATAGAACGTACGAACATTTGAAGTTGCTGCCATAAGACGCCAACTAATTCGGAAGTGGTCCCGAGCCGACCTTTTTTCCCCCTCGAACTCCCAGGTCGTATAGTCACGATCGTAGTTCACGCTGCCATCACGCACCGGCTGGTAGCTGGTACGCGGAATGAAATCCTCGGGGAGCGCTTCCAAGTCAACCTCGATGTAGTCCTGGTTGCTTTTCATCGTCGGATTCGGCTCTTTATAAAACGGGTTCGCTACGGTGAAGTGTGGACCCTGAAGGATCACGTCGTCCCACGAGTTATTAATCTTGGACCCGACTTCGAAGTATCCCTTCTTACGGTCAATTGATTCGTCCCACCCCCGGGAGTATTGAAGGCCCAGCTCGCGCACGCGTGGTGCCTTGCTGAGCTTCTCCAGTACGTTCATGCTGGCCCGATTGACCGGATAGACCATGCGTGCCTGCAATGGCGATGTCCCCGGCTCGTCGAGGATGTCGGCCCATACCTTCAGGACGTCAAGGTCGACGTTGACGATTCGTTCGGGATGCGGGCGGGTATCCCACTTACCCTCAGCTGTCTTCAGGCCTGGGACTTCAGTTCCGCCCTCATGGGCCAACGACCGCGCGACCGTATCCGGGTGATACAGCGATGCTGCCATCTGAAAATGCGGATTCTCCCGACTCGCTCCATAAACATGGACACCGTAATAAACACTGTCGTGGACCTCAAAAAGTAGCATTGCATTGCGGAACTGCCAGTGACGGCGCAGCCTGCGATATGTTGCGGCCCGCAGATTATGGGCCTTCTTCTCCGTAAAGTGCGATTCCGGATGGATCAGTGCAACCACGCCATCCGGTGAAGCGCTCATCCATGTTCTCGCCATGAATGACCGATACAGGTCGGGCTGCAATCCTGACAATACGGGATACTGCGAGGCCGCGCCCAGGAATTCGGCGAGGACAGGTGTGGGCACGGCGGCATCGATATAGTCTCGTTTGGCACCTGGCAGCGCGAGAGTCTCTTCGCGCTTCTTTCGGATGACGGCCTGGGTTGGCTTCTCCACCAGCTGCCACCAGGCATCGTGCTCAGCCAGCAGTGCGGCTTCATCAGAACGCGGACGAACCCACGGCGGATTACCGACCTGCAGATCAAAGCCACCGCGGCCAAACACCGAAGCGAACTCTAATTCCCAGTGGAAGAACCCCTGTTCTTCGGCAATTCGATCGCACACAACAAGCCATGGGAAGGACTCGACGAGTTCTTCCGAGTCCTTCATACCGGCCAGCGGGAAATCGTAGACTTCAAACATTGCCAAGTCGTTCCATCCAGCTGCAGAAAGTACGCTCGTCTGCCCCGCACTCTGACCAAACTTGCGTGGTCCCTTGGCCGACTCCGCGATCGGTTTACCTAGGATGGCTTCGAGCGCATCGATCCATTCGTCCATGCAGGGTGGTTCAACGACGCTTTCTGTCAGCGGCCAGAACCACAGTGCATTCCATGCATTCATGACCCGTTTGAGCCGCTGATAGGCGCCGTTCGGATCGCTCAACGCAGACTCGATCTCGGCACGCGTGACAGTTGTTGATTCCTCAGCGCGCTCGTGTGGCCAGTAGTCCACGAATCGTTTCGCCTGCGATTCAGCTATCTGAAGTCGACGAAGCGCGACTTTCCACAGCACCTCAACACGCTCAGACAGCGACTTTAGCCGCTCGATCTGCGGCTTCTTCAGCGCCACGCGTGTGCTCTTGGCCCACGTTTTGAGAGCTTTCTGCTCCTCAGCAGCGAGATCCTTGACCTCTTTGGCATCGGACGCAGCGCCCCACCCCTCACCCGGTAGCAAGAAGTGGTGAATCCGTCCGTCGACAGAAGAATCTACAGAATCGTTTTCAAGCGCTTCAACAAGCCCCTTGAGCGGATTAGCTTGAGGTTCATCGGTGAGGTGGCTTTTTGACCTCACCGCGTCCACCGAATAAGTCGCCCGGCGGGCACCAATGAGTGAATTGCCACGGCGAAGTCGAAGTCCAAACCACGGCGCCTGCAGGTCTTTCGCCATGGTGTCGAGCCACAGCGAGACTTCTGCAAGTTCAACCGCCGTCGAGTTGAGGTCGACACCGTGCACTTGGTGCAAGGCGATCTGCGCCTTGACCTTTTGAAGTTCCTGTGGGTATTCGTCGGCAGGGATCTTGACATCTATCTCATCCTGCTTGCGCTTCAGGTATTCCCCGGCAAGCTGACGCACCGCTTCGATCGCGAACGCGCCGGATCCAAGTGCAGGCTCACAAACGGTGAGCTTCAGAATATCATCAGCCGACGTCGGCGTTCCATTTTGGTCCAAGAGTTCCTCAATGGCCTGGGACACGACGAACGTCGTAAGGACCTCGGGAGTGTAGTAGGACGCGGACTGCTGACGTTCGCGGCCAGCGAGGCGGAAAACGAACGAGCCCTTCGGGTGCACGACGGTTTCAAGCTCACCGGTACGTTCATTTCGTTCCTTGATGAAATGCTTGGACTCGATCGATTCGGACCGATCGGTGGGGACCACCCATGACCCCTTAGAAGCATCACCATCCTTGGCGACCTCATGCAGGTCAGCTTCGGCGATGAAGCCCGTGTAGGACATCAGTCCCTCGTACACGGCGCCCAGCTGGTTGATACCCAGCTCCGCGTAGGAGATGAAGCCACGGTCTTTGCCCCGTGATTCCTTGCTCAGCAGCAGGTACTGCAGCACGCTCTGAAGTTCCGAGTTGCTGAGCTTGGTCTCATTGATCAGCGATGTGGCCTTTGGGTCGAAGAGGTCGGCCTTTAGCGCATCGAATCTCAGTCCTTCATTGGCAGATGTATCTGTTCCCTCATCCAGACCGGCAACGGGGTCGTGTCCGCTATCCACGAGCTCAAACAGACCGTTCAGGGACTCGAAAATGTGCGTTCCGCGCAGCGAACTGTCCTCATGGATCTCAACCAGCGTCAGTTCTCGCAGTCGGTCAAGGCCATAGCCCTCGTTGTATTCGCCGGCTCCCACCGGCAGCACTCCAAGCTCGGGCGAAGCCTCCGCGTAGAGCAGGAACAGGATGCGGTAGAGGAAGCGCAGCGACTGGCGCGCTAGCATTTGACCGTCGATTGCTTCGAGCTGGGTATCTGTTAGGGCACGTCGGGCGAGGACATCGTTGGCGATGATTTCAATGGAGCGGCGAATGCCTTCGCGCAGGTCCTTTGACACACCCACCGTGTGCTTCACGGAGCTCTCGAGAATTTCATCCCACCAGATGGTCCCGTCAGGGGAGGGCATTAGCGCGTCTCGGCCGAGGGCTGCCAGGAAGCGGTCAATCTCTTGGCCCTTCTTCCCGTCGTTGCGGTCCGCCACCAACAACACATCGGCTGCAAGGTACCGTCCTTCTGCCCAGCGTTCTTGTTCGGTGAGCACCAGCCACTTCCCGGCCATGGCAACGATGTACTTTGGCGGCGTGTCGGCGAGGTAGAGCTCGGAGATGAGCTTTGCAGTCGTCCGTTCGGTATCTTCCTTGCCGTCGGCGACGACACGTCCGAGCGGCTTGCTAGCGCCCAGGAAGTCCTCGATCGAATCCGCAGGCGCGGATTCAAGGAGCAGGATCTCTCCCCCGGCCCCGTTCCAAACAAACGGAACCACGGTCTCCGTGCCGCTGCGCTGTGCGGTGATTGCCGAGACGACGCCGTTGAATCCGAGCGCGGTCCGCAGCAGTTTGTATGCGTCATGGGCACCTGTTGGATCCTCGGCCAGCTCGGCCAGGCGGACCTGCAGCTCTCCCCGGTGCTGGGAGAACCTGGTCAATGCCGTCTCATGACCGGCCTTGCCACCTTCATCCCATATTTTACGGCGCTTGAGCACCTCGCCCTGGAAGGATTCCTTCGTGGAGTCGGTGGTGAAATAATGTTCGCTGATCCAGTCTTCACCGACGATGATCGAGTCAAAGGACGGCATATTAGTTGGTTCCTTCCGAAAGGCCAGCGGCCGGAGTGTTGCGAGGGACGATCACCAGCAGCGGGCGTATCAGCCGCTGCGCGGGCACGAGTGACTCCACGATCTTCTGTTCATCGGACACCCGCTTTCGTTGGGTTTTAACCGAGTTGGTCTGCGCCAGGTCCAGGGATAGCTGTTCCCAACCTTGTGCACGTTGGCGCCAGGTGTCGAGACGTGCATTAGCCGCTTCTTCAGCCGCCGCAAACGTCAGCTCCATGGCTTGGGCACTGCTGTCCACTGCCAGCGGGATCAGTGCTTGCAGACCATTGAGGTCGGCGACGGGGCCGGGGTTGGCGGCCCTGGCGCTAAGGCCGATCTCGGCCAGATGCGCTCCCAAGTCCGGAAGCGGCGTCGGGATCCGGAAGTCCGGATTGGCCGGGTTCGGGAAGTCCACTGTGTAGAAGGCCTTGGAAATCACCTGGCCGCGCTTGTTCATCAGCGTCCCCATGAGCAGTACTTGTGGGGCATCAACTTCACCACGCACGATGAGAACCTGGCTGCGGGATATTTCCGCCAGGGCCCGATCGCTGGCCCAGTCCAGGACCGGGTGCAATGGACCCAGGAAGTGGGCTTCGGGCCACATGCTGTCCTGGGATTCCCGCGCACGGTCTAGCTCCCGCTGACCGGCGTCAATCGATGTGGCGAGCTTGAGCGTCTCCGTGACGTTGCGTTCACCAAGGTAGTCCTGCGGTAGGTGACCGAGCCGGTGTTGGAGGTCCCGCGGAGGCGTCAACTCCGCGATGCTGTGGGCCTTGTGGACCTGCCATCCGATCTTCTTGGCCGGATCGGCGAAGGCCTGGGTGAGTGCCTCGTCGAGGAAGTCTAGGTCCGATTTGTAGAGGCCAAGGGGCGTCGCGACGGGGACCCCGACGGCGGTCAGCTCCGTTGCTTCCGTTTCCACGTCGAATTCGTTGAACCAGGCGTCCAAGCCTTCGACCTCGTCTGGTTCGTGGACGACTTCCTCGAATTTCTTCTGGCCAAGCAATACCTCACGGATGGCATCTTCTTCCTGGGACACTGAATGCTTGCCCATGAGCGAAGCGACGTCCTGAAGTACGGAATGAGCTTCGTTCTCACGTTCCATGAGCCTGGCGATGACCTTGAGGTCACCGGAGAATTGTGAGTCGTTTGGATCCAGCAGGAGCGTGGTGATCTGCGGGCTGTGCTTCTGCCCGTAACGGTCAATACGACCGTTACGCTGCTCGATGCGGATCAGGCTCCACGGGATATCGAAGTGAATGAGGTGGTGGCACTGGGAATGCAGGTTCACACCTTCTGAAGCAACGTCGCCGGTCACCAAGACACGCAACTCGGAGTTACCGCGCTTGAATTTATCGACGATGTCTTGTTGCTCGACATCACTAAGACCACCATGCAACATCTCGATGTTCTCGGCCTTGAGCCCGAGTGCCTTTGGGAGACTCTCTTTGAGCCATTTGAGGGTGGCCACACGCTCGGCGAAGACAACCGCGCGCATCGGTGACGACTTCTTCACCCCGATGCTCTTCAAGTAAGCAACGAGCTCGTTGTACTTCGCTGATTCGCCAGTGTTCGAGGCTTCGGCAAGACGCTGCAGCCCTTTGAGGGCTTCGACCTCTCGGGCCTCCGAGGCTAGGTTCCCATCCAGCTTCTTCAGTCGTTCCTTGACGGTTTCCGCTAGCGCGGCAGGGCTGGAGAGGAAGGCCTTGGCCAATGTCCAGCCGAAGAGTCCAGGGGTGTTTCCAGAATAGGGCGATGCACCGTGCTCGGGGTAGAGCCAGGTTGCCGAGAGCTCCTGTGCAACGGAGTTTTCCGGTCCGGAGGCAGGGATCAGGCGATTGTCGGGTTCGCTCCGCTCTGCCCAGTCGGCACCAACTTCCTGCGCAACTTCGGGGCTGTGCCTGTGGCGGCGAATGATCAGACGTTCAACGTCCTTGGCCTCGAAGGAACCATCCGGGCGGACCACCGTGGGATCAAGCAAACGCAGGAGCTCTGCGAACGAATCGTTCTTGCCGTTGTGCGGAGTGGCAGATGCAAGGATGAGAGCTTCCGTGTTGGGAGCCAAGAGACGAGCAAGCTCGTTATTTTGCACACCCACGTTGGTGACGTTATGGGCTTCGTCGATGACGACCGCGTCCCAACGCAATTTGCTCAAGTGCGCGCGGTATCGGGCGCTCTTGAGGGTGTCGATCGAGATGATTGCACGCTTGTAGTAGGTGAACGGGTTGCGTGTTGCCGGCAGCTTTTGCCGCACCTTTTGGATGCCTGCAGAATCCAGCCGTACAAACGGAAGCGCGAAGCGGCACCACATCTCATGCTGCATCTGCTCCAGCACGTGGCGGGGCGTGACAATCAAGATTCGCTCGCCGCGTCCGCGCTTGACCAATTCGCTGAGGATCATCCCGATCTCCAGCGTCTTGCCCAGGCCCACTGCGTCCGCGATCAGGATGCGAGGACGGATGTTTTTTGGATCCAGCGCCTTCTGTACTGCCAGGTGCTGGTACCTGAGCTGGTTGGCGAGCATGCCGGTGGATACTGTCAGGTGCTCATCAAATTGCGGGGTCGGTGTCTTGCGCAGCGTGGTCTCCAAAAAGAGCCGCGCCTTGCGGTACCCGGGGCTGTCGTCGGCCACAACAGTGGACATGCGTGGGTCAACGACATGAATCGTGTCGAGGGCCGAATAGAAAGCTGCGGTCGTATCGCGGACCAGCTCCGTCAGGCCTTGAACCCTCACCAGGGTTCCGTCCACCGAAGGTTCGGTCGCTGTTACCAGCCATTCTTCATCCCGAACCCGGACTACGGATCCTGGTGCAATATTCAACCCGACCGCGCTTGCTGGCATGGTTCCCCCATAAATATCTAGCCGATGTACAGAGGCGAAATCTCATGCAATTCCAGCATCGCCCCCCTTATAGATACTAGGCCAGGGGCTGGTTGAACCTTCGACCATTGACTGCATGCCGCGCTAAATGAATCGCGCTATGAGTGAAATTCACTCCAGCCGTATAAGATCACCAGTTCGCCCGTTTCCGTTTGCCCAACTTTGAACCATAAATGCGCCGTAGATACCAGGGCATTCGTTGCAGGAGTGTTCTTCCATCGCGGTGGGGGAATGAGAAGCCGGAGGAGCGGAACCGCATTTACTGCACCAGTTGGTAGAAGCCGTTAGTGAGTCGAATAGATTTCCGCTGTCGTGCGACGTCGAGTCCTTTATCTACCCAAGTTGCACTCCAGCTTGTTGGCAGACGTCTGCCACCAAACTCAAGCGCCGTCGCTCTAAACAGATCATCCCTAGCCATTGGGCCATTGACAGTTAAAATCGCCTCCATTGCATTCGCGATTTCCGTGGGGCTGATCTGGACCAATGACATGTCAGGCCACAAAACCGTACCTGTCCGGTATCCCCGCCACCGGCCAAAGTCGATGCTTTTGGGCCACACAAAACCTTCTGAATCGCGTTTGTATTTGGTACGGTCCAGAAGTCGAACGATCGCTAGCTCGCGCGCCATTGAAACCTTGGACAGACCGAATGCCCGGTTGGCGAGTGTGCCGAGCCGGCTGGAATTGATTGGCCATTCAGCATCGACGATCTCACCGAGCAGCGCACAGGCACGGCCCGCGACTTTTCTACTCGAAAGCTCATCAAGTTCTGCTCGACTACCAGCAATTCTTGGTCGCCATGGTTCGAATGCGCTCACGGCGGCATCTTTTCGCTCGTGCATCTGCTCCTGCACGTTCAGGACGGCATCCGGTCTGGATTCAATACCCTTTGAAGGCCCTCCGCCGGCGAGAAGATCTTCGGAGAAGAGCGGCTCCATTCCGGCGGGAATCCGTCTCTGTTCCCTAGTCAAAGGATGCTGACGGTTCACGTCCACGTCGTCTAGGACTTCGACGCGCTTCTCGACTGGAGACGGCTCGACGGAGACGCCCTCTTCCGACCGCCTCTGTTGAACTTCTTTGCGCCCAACCTCGCGCAATGCGGTAGCTACCTTGGAACGAACCCGGTTGGACACAGCGTTGGCGTTGCTGTGCCAGTCCGGCATCCATATGCGCATGGTAGCGGGCCAGCCTAGAACACCCTCCAGGACCTGTTGAGGAAGTCCGTCCCTGTCTCCGACGGTTTTTCGTTCCGCCCAGTCTTCTCCGTCCAGCAGGATCGCAACGAGCGGCTTGTCCGGTCGTTCAGGTGAAGAAACTACGAGATCAATCTTGAAATTCGATAATCCCACTGACGTCTTAACGAAGAATCCTCGCGCCCGCAATTGCTCCGCAATTTGCTCCCGATGTCGGTCGACCCGGTGGGCGCTCTGTGTATTGCTCGACAATATCTTGGTTCCCTTTTGCGCCACGTCGAGATAGTCACGCAATCTCTTGATACCCACCGATTCGGAGTTCTCGGCACGCAACTGTTCCGGGGCAAAACTCGAAAACACGATCACTTCCTTGCGGGCCCTGGTTACCGCAACATTGAGTCGCCGTTCTCCACCCGCGTGGTTCAACGGCCCAAAGTTCAGGGGCAGGATCCCTTTTTCATCGGGGCTGAAAGCTGTCGAGAAGAAGATGGTGTCGCGTTCGTCGCCCTGCACATTTTCAAGATTCTTGACGAACAGCCCGTTATCACCCTCGAGCGCCGCTTCCAGTCGGCTATTTTCATCGTCCCGGAGCATGCCTTCAATGAGGTCACGCTGCTGGGCGTTGAAGGTGATGACGCCCAAGGACGGCACATCGTTCCGAGACTTTGCAAACCGCAGCTTAACGGCGTTCACGATGGCACGCGCTTCGACGGGGTTGGTGCGCTTGAGCTTGGCGTCGATGCCGGAATCATTGCTCCGGTAGAAGCGTCCGTCCACCTTGACCAAGCTAATACCGTATCCGGCTTCCTGCTCTTCGCCCCCATCAACGCGTGGTGCCGGAAACGTTGTCAGTCGGTTTTCATAGAAGTGTTGGTTACTGAACGCAATG
The DNA here is from genome assembly GCF_012271785.1 of Paeniglutamicibacter terrestris. Classification (GTDB taxonomy): domain Bacteria; phylum Actinomycetota; class Actinomycetes; order Actinomycetales; family Micrococcaceae; genus Paeniglutamicibacter; species Paeniglutamicibacter terrestris. Next base: position 911,830 of record NZ_JAAWVT010000001.1, read on the forward strand.
AGCGATTCAGACTGGCTTCGATAGTGACCCGACAACCAAAGCCTGGGGATTCCGGACTGCTCACATTCGCGCAGGATTGATTCCTCGTCCATGACGACCTCATCAAGTCCCTCATTCTCGTCTTGAAGAGAGGACATCGCGACGGATGTCGGTGGCATCTGCTGGCTGTCACCAACGACCACAACAGCCTTTGCTCGTCCCATGGCTCCCAATGCATCCGCCACACGGATTTGTGAAGCTTCGTCGAAAATGACCAAGTCGAACATTCCAGCCTCGGCAGGAAAAAACCGGGCAACGGAGTCGGGACTCACCAAAGTACAGGGCATTACGCGAGTGATTACGTCGGGAAAGGTAACCATCAGCTCTCTGGTGCCCATACCCGCGGGTTTGATCGCCTGCCTCAACAGTTTTGCCCGGCTCTTGTGGTCTGCCGAGGCGATGTTCCTGTTCCGTATGATTGCCTCGGGAATAGTTCTGCGCAATTGCTGGCGCATTTCCTTGGATCGTTGGTTGAAGGCCTGGACCTTCCGTTCGTGATCCACGGGATTGAACCTTTTCAGTTCGGTCGCACCTAGGCGCTCGGCGACCAAGGCATTTGCGAGCCCCTTGTCGAAACCCACTACGGCGTTCTCTAACGGGTAACGCCCGGTGCGCAAGAGATCGGCTGCCTGTTCGAGCCCCGCGTCATGGATCGGCTTCAGTGCATGTTGGAAGGTATTCCAGGCTCGCAGGTCACGTTCACCACTCCAATCGGTGCGCCGTTCCCAGTCGGTCTTGAACCAGCTAGTTGCCAACGGACGTCCCGCTGCCCACACATCTACAGCATCCTGCGTGCCCGGGATCTGCTCGAGAAGGTCCTGCCACTTCGCGGCAAATGCAAGCAAATCATCAGCTGCCCGATGCCGAGCGTTGCTCTTGTCTACGAGTCGATCGACTGGTGCAAGTACTGAGAGCTTCTCAGACTTCTTCAACGCCTGCCAGGTTCTTGAGCTCTCCGTGAGGCTCTCAACTCGTCCTTTCAGATCGCCCAAGTGTTGGGCGTCCAAGGGGCTCCAATCGTCGGGTAGTTCCAATCCGCTGTGTGCGTTGATGTCACGACGCAGGTCTTGGATCTTCCGATGCAACGTCTGTGCCTTGCGCAAGGACACAACAATGGTGGCCTCATCCGTGTGCATCCCCCTCCAGGCATTTCCCAACGATTCGATGACCGCGCGCACGTTCTTTTTGCGGCCGATCCCCATGAAACCGCTCTGGACTGCCGTTTCAGCGTCTGAGACGAGCCTGTCGAGATCAAGGTCAAGGATCTCGTGTGTAAAGATTTCATACATGGGGGAAGACATACCCAGGATTTCTTCGAAGCGCAATAGGTATGAATGCGTTTTTTCCTGCCAGTTCGGAATCGAAACTTTGTCCAGTAACCGAATCGGCACTCCGGCGCGCAAGACTTTGGCAATCAACCGGAAGTTCCCCGGAGTGACACTTAATTCGACGATTTGAACGACATCAGGGTCTGAAACGCTGGAGACGATGTCTTCCAGTGATTTGGAATAGGCTTCGGCAGCCTTGAAAATCCCTGAGAGCGAGCTGTCGGGAACGGACGTGCCAAGGAAGCCCCAGGGGTGTCTTACAGCCGGTTTTGCAGGCGCCGCGGTCGTGGCGAGATCGTCTAGCTGCTGGCGCAGCCGTTGAACACTTTGTGCGCCACGCTGCCGAACGAATTGTTCAGGGATCGGCAACGCCACAACCGTATCGTTGATAGCTAGTTGCTGCGTCCGCGCGCTGTACAGCGAAAAACCAAGGGAATTCGGTTCGTGGAGTTTCTTGGCATACGTAGCCAGTTCACTCCGAACCTGTTGCAGTTGCTCCGGAAGCCCCGCGTCGATTCCTGCAGTGCCTTCTCCCTTGTGTTCCAGGGCGACCCTTATTTGTCGTCGTACGTGCGAAATCCTGGCATGCTTGTCGTGAAGATCCAGCGTGTATTTGTCGAGTCCGGCGGCTTCCAATCTACGCTTGACGACGTCGAGAGCTGCCCGCTTTTCTGCCACGAAGAGAACACTTTTACCTTGCGCCATGGCGACGGCAATCATATTGGTGATGGTCTGCGACTTACCGGTTCCTGGAGGGCCCTCCAGAATAAAGGTTTCACCATTCACAGCTCGAGAGATCGCCGTCAGCTGCGTCGAGTCTGCCGGCAGCGGGCAATTTTCCGCCAGCACATCAAGATCGACGATTTGCTGCTTCAATCGATTGCGCCGATCACCGGCGAAAGGTCTGGCTTTTCCCTGCATCAGGTGGCTGACCACCGTGTTTCTAGATATCTGCGTCCAGTGTTCGTCGAGGTCCTTCCACATTCTAAATTTCGCAAACTGCAGATTGGCCAGGTCTACGGTTCGTTCAATCTCAAATTGCACTCCAGCCGCACTCAGTTTTCCACGGAATACGGCAAAAAAGCCCTCGATGTCAAAGCCCTCGGAGCCTGTTGAGGCTTCCGTCAACTCACGCGTCTCGATGCCAAACTCCAACCGGAGCTTTTCCATGAGACATAGATTCGGTTGCACGGTGCCCGCAGAGTCAATTTCTATCTTGAATTGCTCATCGCTCGACGTCGACAAGGCAGCCGGAACCAGTATCAATGGCGATACATACGTGCTCGAGCCCAAGATCCATCGCAAGGTCCCAACCGCCAAGAACAGGCTATTCGCCCCGGCCTCTTGAGCTTCTGATTGGGCAGCCCCCTGAATGCTGCGCAGCTGTCGGACGTACTTTTCTTCGGCCAGTGGCACTTGTATCCGTCGCGCATTAACCAGTGACTGTCTGCGCCTGGCGTGCGGTTGAGAAACGGTTACACACTTTTCAGCAGTCGAGCCAGAATCGAGTTGATCTGACGGAACCAACGCAAATGGTTTGTCGTTCTCCAAGAGTTCAATGAAGTCAGCCAAGGCATCGCCCGGGACAGCCAATGGGAATCTCGCACGCGGAGCGAAATTGAGGAGTTTGTTTCGAAATGTCAGGTCAAGTAATTGTTTCTTCCATTGCTCCACCCGTGATGCCTGACCGACGCCTCCTACGGCCCGCGCTGTACCCAATCGCGAAGCCGTCTTGGCAAGTGTGGGCATCTTAATGGGAGCGTTGTTGAAGGCCACGGTGATTTGCGGTTTGCCTAGCAAGTTCTGTTGCATCGACGTGTAACTGGCTACTCGATTCGCGTTTCGACCATTCGCCACCACCCCTGCCGCGGGGAATATGCCAGCCAGTCGCGCCGCCTGAAGATCCAAGACAACCCTGGTGTCTTGGGGTTGCGTCTGCGATCCGGCCGTCGCGATCTCCCAGCGGACCTGAGCGGCACCGTCCATGATTGAGGCTCTGGCACTCGACGTCATTCCCACTGGATCAATGATTCTCAGGGAGTCGTTGTGCATTTTTGCCAATGCCTCGCTGAAATCGAAACCTGAAGCCAATCGTAAACGACTTGTGTTTCGGAAATAACCCACAAATACTCGACTGGAATCCAGGAAGAGAGCGGAATTAATTCCAGCGGCCTCAAGAGCGGCGGCCAGAGTGAGGACTATGTCCATCCGGGTCCCCCGACGTCCAACGAGAACGTCCGTCGGGGTCCCCATGGGGATTCCCTCCGACGGCGTACCACTCCAGGATGGACTTGAATCGATCAAGCTGATGTCAGTCCGCGCGACCGACTCGTAAATGCACTCCACGATCCGGTCGACTCGTTCGGCAGCGCTTTTTGCATCCACGGCGGAGTAGAAATCGAAAATCGATGAATTTGTCTGTTGCGTGAATATGGCATTCGCAGACTCCAACAACTTTTGAATTTCCGGATCCTGCGGCAGAACGAACGCAGCCAGGCTCTCCGCACCGATAGTGTCGCTCGCCCCTTGCCACCGGGATGGAGCGAGAGTCTGGACCGATTGCCGCGATTCCGCGACCACCAATGATCCATGCCTGAGTTGTACAACCAACTGGCCGTCTAAGCTTGGAGCCATATCGTCGAGTTCTCTGGGATCAAATTCGATGGCAAACCCGTCCACCCGAGTTACACCGTATTCCACCTGGATAACGCGTTCGAGGGGCTCCGATATCATTCGCCCACCTGCAACGTAGCTGATGCCCAGAGTTGCGGAACCCGACCATTCAAGGCTTCGAATTTCCACGCACTCGACCATGTGCTTCGCGCTAAATTTGTTTTCCGAGCTCCTGAGAGTTTCTGGAGTCAGGACGTTGCTGGCATGAATGTCAATCCGAATTGAGGACGGATCTGGCGGCGTACCGAGCCCAGCCACCCCGAGGTCATTTATTCCGGGCGTTCTTTCAAACGACTCATTCGAGGTAATTGCCGACCTGACGGCTTCCTCGGCGATCAACGTCCGCAGCTCCGACGCCGCATTTTTCAAGTTGAAGCTCAGCAGCAGGTCCCCCAGCTGTTCACAAAGAACATCGACGTCGGAAGCATCCATCAAGTTGTAAGAACCATTCCAGCCCCGCAGCATGGCTCCGACAGATTCGATTCTTCTTAGCTGGCCACCGGACACTTCGAAGATCTGACCGTATCCAGGCACCTCCAGGGAGAAAAGGGCGAGCAGACCGTGAACATCGTATAGCTCTGTCGGTTGACTCGACCATTCTTCGTCAGACAAGAGCGCTTCAGAGAGCTCATGCCACTCGGCGGAGTGCCGATCCCCCGTGAGGTACTCGCCGACATGCTCGCTCAGGGCTCCGGCAGCCAAGGCCATTACCGATTCAACTAATGTGGTTTCTTCCGACATTTCCCTACCCAAAACTTCTTATCATGTACCGGCCGGTCTTCGGCTGCAAGCTTCATTGACCGGCGGATTCCAACCAAGGCAGACTTGGCAAACTCTCCGTTCGAGGGCTTATCCCCGGGCACCCGGCACAAGATTGCCGTCCCCCATTTTTGGAGGACGGCAACCTTGTGCCGGGGCTTGAACTCAACCCGGAAGGATTTGGCCGTTAACCGTCCTCAGGCGGCCCTCCCGAACGGCTAGCTCCAGACCCTGTTGCAGCCACGTGGAAATACCCGTGGTGAAACGCTTGTAGCCGAAGAAGGCCATCGTTTCCCTCTTGAGGCCCTCGCTATCAAGGCCGGCATTTTTCGCGACCAGCTCACACATCGCATTCGAAACTTCTCGCGGGCTGACGTCAGTCACGGCCAACCCATTGTCCGCGAAACCGGTCCGGCAACCCATCCACTCGACTTGTTCAATAGACATCGGCCAGACGAATCCATCGGTGTCCACAACGTATGTCGAACGGTCCAAGCAAACGACCATTGCTTGTTCACGTGCAGCCAAGACCTTAGAAAGCCCATACGAGCCATTGGCCAATTTCGACAGCCGCTTCACAGGCAGAGGCCACTCCGCGGCAGCAATTTCGCTCAGCAGCTCCGAAGCTTTCATTCGTGCACGGCGGGTTTCAAGTTCGTCGAGTTCGTCAAGGGTACCCACATTTCGCTGATTCCATGCGCTGTGGGGACGTACCTTTGCCTCTATGGCCGGAGCCAAGTCCTCGACCTCCACCACCGCGGTATTCGATCTGAATCCACCCGAGCCCAGCTGAATGGGTTCTTCCAGCAAAGTGTCCGGGTCGGTCACAACGATAGTTCCCGCCGGATCGATATCAATCGATGGTTCAACCGGTTCGGTGTCGATCCTCTGTGGCGCTGGCTGGTCGACTTCTTCCACGACGCCCGCTTCGGATTCACCACCGGCCCCATGGAGCTGGCTTTCGGCCTCTTCTTCTTGCTCTCGTTGCAATTCCGCGGCTGTTCGTTCCTTGTCGGCACGCTGGACTTCTTGGGTGACGCGTTCCAGGACCGCAGCACAATCCTGTAGCCAGGCAGGCAGCCAAATTCTCACCACGGACCGCCAACCCAGAAGGTTGCGCAGGACTTCCTCCGGAAGGCCGTCACGGTCCCCTACCGTCTTACGTTCTGCCCACGGCTCGTTGTCCAAAAGAATAGCCACTAGTGGCTCCCCAGGACGCTCCTTGGTCGAGAGCGTAAGGTCGATCTTGAACTCCGAAAGCCCCACGTTAGTTTCAACGATATGGTCCTGGTCCTGGAGCTGCCCGGCGATCTGGTCCCGATAGCGGTCTTCCGCCAGCGCTCGGCGCGATCCGTCGTTGAGGATCCGTGTACCCTGGGCAGCAAGATCAAGATAAGCACGCAAATGCTTGATGCCGATAGACGTCGAGTTCTCGGCTCGCAAGTCTTCGGGGTTGAAACTGGAGAACACGATGACCTGGCGCCGGGCCCGCGTCACGGCGACATTAAGTCGCCTTTCGCCGCCGGAGTTGTTGAGCGGACCGAAGTTCAATGGCAGCTTTCCGGCCTCATTGACACTGAACGCTGTCGAGAACAGAATCACGTCGCGTTCGTCCCCCTGGACATTCTCAAGGTTCTTTACGAACAGGCCCTCTCCGTCAGTGTCCAATGCTTCCGTTAGCCGGTCATCGGCAAGGTCCCGAATGAGGCCTTCGATGTAGTTTCTTTGTTGGACGTTGAACGTCACGACTCCGATGGAGGGGTTCTCCCCCGGCGACTTGTCGAATCGACGTTTTACTTCCGCCACGATTGCCTCGGCCTCAATCGGATTGGTCCGCAACAGAGCCCCGGCACCTGAGCGATGGAACTTTCCGTCTACGCGCACGAGGCTAATGCCATAACCGCTCTTTCCTGCCCCGGATTGGCCATTGCGGGGTGCAGGGAAGGACGAGAGTTTGCCCTCGTAGTATTGCTGGTTGCTGAAGGCAATCAGTGACTCGTCTTGTGAGCGGTAGTGCCAGGAGAGCCACTGTCTCGGTACGCGGGCCTGGACGCATTCACTGAGGATGGACTCTTCATCAGCTATTACGGGAACATCGTCGTCCGCGGATTCCGTGTCGAACGCAGTGCCGCCGAACGACGTGGGCGGCATTTGCTTGCTGTCCCCCACCACCACCGCGGAATTGGCGCGACCCAGGGTGCCAATCGCATCTGCCACACTTATTTGTGAGGCCTCATCGAAAACCACCACGTCAAACTGTCCCGCACGCGGTGGGAAGAACCTTGACGCGGAATCCGGGCTCACCAATACGCACGGCATGATGGTAGTGATCAGGTCCCCGTAGTTGGTCATGAGTTGGCGCACCGTTTGGCCGCCGCTGCGGCGATTGAGCTGCCGCTGCAATTCGCCCATCCGGATGTCTGCCTTGCGCAGCAATGGAGCTCGACGCTCTGAGATTTGGGCCGGTAGTGCGCTGACCAAGTGGCCGCGAATATCCTTCGATGCAGTCGTGAACCGGGAAATGTTCCGAAGGTGCGCGCTTTCGCTGAAATCATCCAGGGCGCTGGCACCCAAGCGCTCACGCAATGCTGCCTCTCCAGTTCCCCGCATGAATCCGCGCAAGGCGTCCTCTGCCGGGTATTCCCCCTTCAGGAGGGCCTCACGGGCACCGAACAATCCGTGTTCCCGGAGGATCTCCAAGGCCGAAATGAACGCCACCCACCGGTTGAGTCCCCGAAGCGCCACACCGGCGACTTCGCGTTCGGCACGTGTCGCAGCGAAACGGTCCAGGAAGCCCTGCTCGCCAGCCCAAGTCTGTGTTCCGTTTGCATTGCCGGGAAGCAACGTGTTGAGATCCTCCCAAGCAGTGGCTATCGCGGAGAGTTCCTTTGCTACATGTTGTGCGTCCTGCAGCGGTTCCGCGAGAACAGCGCGCAGGACCTCAAGCTGCGTGGTGGTAGCTTCTTTCGATGCACCGCGGGGAAGCGTTGACGCCAGCTCCGTGAGTTCAGCACGGCGTACAGCAAGGCTTTCAAGGTCGTGGACATTGAATGGGTTCCATGCGGCGTGCAGTTCGATTCCTGCGACTTCATTGAGCCCGGCGACGAGCTCAGCACACTTGGCTCTGGCCTCCGACAGACCGCCGACAATGGATACGAGGTTTTTGACGTCCTCTTCGCTGCCACGCCAGGCATCACCAAAGTGCTCTGCGATTACCTGCAGTCGTCGTTTGTTGCGCCCGAGCCCAAAGAATCCTGAGGATTCCACTTCGGCGGCGGCATCACGGGCGACGGTGTGGTCGACGAGCAACACGCTTGGATCCACCGTCACAGGAATCCACGCCATGGTCCCGACCAAGTTTGCGGCTCCGGCTTGCAGGGCATCGAGTCGCCGGTTCCAGCCGTCGCTACATACCTCATCCAAGATGGCCACCGGCATCTGTGCACCGATCAAGTGGGCGGAAAGACGGAGCTGATGCGGCTCTGTGGCGGATGACAGTAGCTTGCCCGCGGATTCGTTTCCCAGCAGGTACTGGGCATTGGACAGCGTAGAACCAAGGACGACATTTGCCTGCAGAACGGCGGTCTGGGCATCCATGTCCACCGGCGCATCGATGAATCCCCAGGGATGGTGTTTCTGGGGGTGGGCAAACTCCGCAGTCTCCAGCAATTCGCTCATGGCATCACGGACTGCGGAAATGACGGCAATATCCGTTTCCGATGCGAAGCGTTCAGTCACGGGTAGCGCAGGAATATCGTCATCAACGACGAGGATGCTGTTGTTGGCACTATAGGCGGAGTAACCGGCGGCGTTCTCCTCGTGTACTTGCGAGGCGTAGAAAGCTAGCTTTCGCCTGGCTGCGCGCAGATCGCTCTTTACCAGTTGCATGCCTTGATCGTCTGCGAAAACGAGATGATCGATGGAATCCTTGATCTGCTTGCGCACCGCGTTTGGTCTTGATCCCTTGTCATGAAGATCAAGCGCGTAGGCCCCAAGCCCGACGTCGTTGAGACGTTTGCGGACCACTTCCAGGGCCGCCCGCTTTTCGGCAACAAAGAGTACCTTTTTCCCGGATGACATGGCGTGCGCCAACAAATTGGTAATGGTCTGCGACTTTCCGGTTCCCGGAGGGCCTTCCAACACAAATGTCCGCCCGCGTTCGGCCGATGCCACAGCTTCAAGCTGGGAGGCGTCCGCGGCTACCGGCAGACGGGATGCCAGGTCGTCGAGATCCGTAGCTTCATCAAGTTCGTCGCTGCTGACTGGATCGGCAAACCCGCTCGTTGGCGTCTCCACAAGGTGCTTGACCAGCGGGGCCTTGAGAAAGGTACTCCAGTTTTCGTCAAGGTCCTTCCACATGCGGAACTTCGCAAATTGAAGGATTGCAAGATCAATCGTCTGTTCCACGTGGAACGGCAAATCCGCAGCCATGATCGCCTGGGTGACCGCGGCGAACGTCTTTTCAAGATCAATTCCCGAGGAGTCCAGCTCCGGGTTCTCAAAGGCAGGAATGCTCAGGCTGAATTGTTCACGCAGCTTCTCGGCGAGGCAATAGTTCGGAGTCGAGGTACCCGATTCATCACGAACCACTCGGAAATGCCCACCTCGGCCGGCCGGCTGCAGGGACACCGGAATCAAGATCAGTGGAGATCTGAGTTCCTTGCCGTCCATAGACCACGACAGCGTTCCCATGGCCAGGTACATGTTGTTTGCCCCGCTCTGGTCCACGATGGTCTTGGCGTCAGCGGCCATCTTTCGGAGCTTGGTCTTGTAGGTCGCGGCTGAAACCTGGGTGAAAGCTTGGCCTTTGGAAAGCAGCATTTCCACTCGGCGTTCGATCGGCAGCAAGCCGCCGGTCTTGTAACGTTCCAGATCCACCGCGCCGATGGCATCTCCCGGCAACAACTCAATGGCTTTGCCATCGTTGATGAGGTCTTCGCAGCCAGCCACGGCGCTGTCAGGGATCGCGAGAGGGAAACGGGCGCCAGGAGTAAAGTTCAAAAGCCTGTTGCGCAGCGAGAGGTCCAGCAGCCCGTTTTTCCACTGAACCACCCGAGGCGGAACAACATCACCTGTGCCCGTAGGTGCCGCAATCGGGCGTGCCGATTTTTCCTTGAAAAAATCTGCCAGCGTCTGCGAAGCGGCAGGGCGGTATTCCACCACCGTGACATCGCCGGATTCCCCCAGGCTTCGTACAGGCAGCGGGAAAATACCACTGCGGCGAGCTTGCATGACATCAATGACAAACTCCAGTGCCGCCGCGGCTTCCGTGCCTTGGGCGTGCTTGCGCTTGGTCCCGTCGGATGCAGCCTCAATGGTTGCTCGCTTCTCGTTGGTCAGGGCAGTGGTTTCAACGATGCGCAGGATATCCGCATTGACCATATTGAAAAGGGTTCCGGCTGCTTCGCCGTCGAGGCTCGTGCTTGGCAACGGTCGATCTCCAAATCGCCAATAGGCGATAAAGGCGTGTCCCGGGACAAGCCACAGGGTGGTGTTGATGTCTATCTGCTCCAGAACGGCAGCGAACAGGACCGAAGTATCTAGACATGTTCCGAAACGCTCGTTCAGGACTTCTTCTGCGGACCTGACATGCTGGCCGCCCAGATGCGCTAGTTCCCAACTTGCAGGAGGGTTGCTATACCTGATTTCGCGGCTGCTGAGAACTTCGAATACCGCTTCAACGATCGCATCGACACGCTGTGGGCCAGCTTGATGGCCGTCCAGCGCAGAATCGCCAGTGCGGTCAAGCAGCAAGTCACTGGTGTCGGACAGAATCTTGGAGATTTGTGGATGTTGGGGCTGCACGAAAGCGGCCAAGAGCTCTGCATCTGCTTGTGTCCCGGCTCCAGACCAATGCGTTCCAGGTAGGAGGTCTACGGGGGAAGCGGATACCGCAAGTTCTTCATCCCCCTTCCGGACTCGAACAACGAGTTTGCCCCTCCGCCTGGAATCAATCTTGGAGAAGACTTCCGGGTCCAATTCAAGTTCGAAATCATGAAGCGGCGTCTTACCAGGAATAAGATCCATGCGACGTTCAGCGATGGTAGAAACTGCTGTGCCATCGCTCGTAAGCGACGCATCCACCAGGACAGAAATCGGCGCAGCACCCGTGTAGTCAAGTTCAACACGGTCAAGAATTGGGAAGCGCGCTTGCACCGTTGCGTAGTTAATGGAAGTGCTGTGCGAAACCGTCAGCGCAATGTTACTCGTTTTTCCCTCCATGGACAGGACAATTTCAGAGGGGTCATGTTGACTCGTTGTGGAACTTGCAGGTGTTGCGATACCAGCAGGCATCGTCGTACCAAGTTCCGGAACCTGAATGGGATCAGTAGGTCCAGCACTTCCTGATTCTCCAGCTTGAAGAGCCGAAGCTCGTGACTCTTGGATAAGCCCCACGATCGCGGCAGCCGCATCTGCAAGGTCAAGGGACTTCAGAAGTCGAAGGCAAGTATCCAATGCGCGGAACAAATCGGCAGCATCGAAATCGCCCCCGTGCGCCCACGCATTCCGTAAGTCACGGAGTTCGCCAACTAGACGCTGTTGGGGGCGGGACAAGTCAAACAGGTGGCCACGGCTGCCGAACGGTGTTGTAATGATCCGAAGCTGTGCCGCAAGGTCTGTCTTCTTTATGGGGTAGGCCGGTCTGCCGTTGTTCGCATCGTGAGCAGCGAGCAACCTGGTCCAATCATCGGTTGCGATGCGGCCTTCGAGGTACGTCTCTATGTAGCCGCCCAATGCCTCTGACATGACCTCGACGGCTGATCCGACAAAACTCCGACTGGACCTCAATATTCCATCCCCCAAAAACGTAGCGACCCCACGGCAAGTGAGCCTTAGTAACCTTCTTTGAATCTAATGCACCGGGCCTACAACACCTGACAGCAACCGCTATTTCCATGGCAGAACTTTGCCCGCGTACAGGCTGTTGGAAGTCGCCAGGCCCGTACACCCCCAGCTTGAGTACCGTCTAGTTGCTTTGTGTGTTGGTTAGGTGGGCACCTACATAGCCGATGTAGACCTTGCCACTTCCTTGAACATCATCGAAATAGTGCATCCTTGCGCTGCCCATTCCCGCTCGAGTGAGCCGGAAGTGAGCTTTCATGGCTACGCTCCCCTCGGGAGCAACATTTCTCGGCACTTTGAACATGCGCTCATTTCCCCATCTATCCATGGTCACCTTTGATTCACTCATCGCGTGTTTATCAGCACCGATCGATGCCCGTCCATCCTGATGGTTCCGCAAATAGTCGTCCACTGTCCCCGTGAAGCTACCAGCAAGTTTTAGCCTTGCGTAGCGATCCAACGCCCAGCACACATGAATCAAGTTGAATGCTGCTCGGCCCAGCTGGTCCCGATTGTCCACGTAATCAGCATGGTCGTAGCTGCCCGTGAACACCACCGCGGACGCAGGATCGAGATTCTCCAATACTTCGCGACAAGACTCCGGACGTTGCCAATCTTCGTCGACCGGTGCCAAGTCATTGGCGCTTGCGTGGTCGTCAGCCTCCCGAAGTTTCTCGCGCAGCCAACGAATCTCGGATTGATGTTTCTGGATGTCTTCTTGGTATTCGGCTTGCTCGAATTCCATGTCGACAAGGACGTCGGCGCGCTGCCTGGCGTCGTCCTCCAACTGCTCAATTTGGACCAGCTGCGTTTCAATCAGCTCGGCTGCCTCGTCGTTTAGCGCTTCGGAAGCAGATGTCAGCTTGCTTGCGGCATCACGAATCGATTGCTCGTTCAGGTTCTGGATCCCCAAGACGATCCGAACGAGATCCAACTGGCTCTGAATATCCGTAAGTGCTGGGTCCGGCTGAGGCGTTGAAGTAGTCGGAGGCTTGTCAACGTTCTCGGTCTTCGGACTGACAACATCCGGTTCTCTGGTGTGCGGTACCGGGCTCTTGACTACAGACGGTGGCGCTTCGTCGGTAACTGCAGCGGGCAGCGCCACAGACTTGGATTGTTCAATTCCATCGATGAGTCGACGCGTAGCAGCGCGAGTAAAGGCTCGTCGGGCATGCAGTAGCTCCAAGGGTTCAGCCCGCGTCGCCGCATGCTTTCGAGCTGCCTGGCCCAAAAACTTGGAAACCTTGGCGGGATGTTGCCGGCCCAACCTATCCGTCTTGAGATAACGGTGGCGTACGGAGTCGACCGGGCTCTCATGGTCGACTCCGGGAAAGTATGTCCTCAGATTCCACGGGCCAACGCCGTAGTGGCCAACCCGGGATCCGAGCTCCAGGGTTGCTTCCGGTGTCAATGCGATGGTTTGCGCCAGCCCATACACTTCTCGTGCCCATTTGGGAAGTACATTCACAAACGGATCAAAGAGCGCTTGCTCTTCCTTCCGGCTGCCGGCGACAAACACCAGACCGTGCCGATCAGAGTCCTCAAGCAACTTCACCAGGTCGCCGACCTTGTCGACATCCCAGACCTTTGGCTCGTCAATGAGTTGAAGTGAGGCGTCGAAGAGGTCGAGCCTGCGCATCAACGCCTTTGCAATGCGGGGCACGCTTACGAATTGGCCTGAACTGCTTCGGACTGAAATATTGATCCAGCCCTCCGACGACGTGTATATCTCTGTCGTGAATCGCCCGGTCTTTGTTTCTTCAATTAGGCGACACAACAAGAGTTCATGATTGCCGTCTTGTAGGAGCTCCACGGAAGCCTTGCTGCTCCCGCCCCCTACAGGCTTGGGCGAATCGGGCGTCTCAATGCCTTTCGTGCCCAACCAAAGGATGAATTCTTCCCGTACGGCCGGGATGCAGGCTTCCGGCACAGAAGCCCGCGAGAAGGATTGGTAATCTTGTGTTCCTGTCACTGAACCCGGACGGTCCGTTGTTGCTGTCATCGTTCCGCCCACCGGATCAATCCCCTTTGTGTTCTGCATGCACGTGATCAAACTTTAGCGTTATGTTGATCTTTTCATGGGTGTGTTGCAGTTGAACCTTATGAGTCCATCGATTTCCAAAACTTCGTTGAGAAATCGTCCGGCGCCTTAGATTCCGGGTCAAATCCAAGCGCGACGCCTTCTTGCCGTCACCGAAAAGTTTGTTGGATGGGTTTCCACAAGCTTCATTTGCGGGAAGTCTGTCTAACTTCTTTTCCGGGCTCGTCACGAAGTCAATATCTTGCCAACAGTGAGGGCCGACTTGCAGAATCGGGGCAACCTGCGCTGTTGGACGGTTCGCTTCGCCGACTTTTCGGATGAACGGCGTCGTAGCCAAAATTCGATGAACCAGATAATTCCAACTCGAAAACTTTTCAAACTGTAGGCGGCAATCCATAAAGTGACGATATGACTACTTTGGAGAGCATCTCAACACTTGAACACGGCACGCTGATCGATGCACTGGCATGGAATGCATTGCTTGAAGACCCGCAGCCGGAGCGACCGTTATTTTGGTACGAGTCAATCAATGGCCAGGCCACCGAATGGCAAGAACTACAAGGAATCAGCCATCTGGCACAGCTCATCAACGGTTTACCCGAAGATCAGGATTTCATGGTTGTCCAAGATGACGACCCTGAAACCAGATACGCACAATCCATGCGATTGGAAAATGGAAAGTTTACCGTCGAACTCGCAATGTTTTTGCCAAACGGCGCTTTGAACCTTCGCGTCGGCAAAGGTGTGGCTGCCATAAGCGAACCCAACAGACCAGACGAAGTGGCAACGTTATTGCAAGAGCTCAGCCCTGCGGAAGCCGTACAGATTCTCATGAGTTGGGCTTCTGGAAGGGGCCTTCCGGCCGGTTATGCCGGCTCCATCTATTCTTACGTTTAGCAACTACTCCACTCAGCCCGAAGGAGCTAACAGCAATGATGCCGAATCCGAACGCCACGTGGGCAGACGCAAAGAAGGCGTTCAAGTTCCAAAAGTCCATCGGCAACCTTCGTGGTGGTCGCTACATGGGTTTAACCGAAAAAGAGATCATGGCTAAGCCCAGCAAGGAACTGATTCTCGAACGTAAACCCGGATTCAAGAACAGCGACAATTACCTTTCAAGGCCTTTATACATCGCATACTCACCGGATGAGAACGGTATCGATCGTGTTCGAGGGCTCATTTCGTGCGACAAAGTCGATATCTTCTTCAGCGTGAATGGAAAATGGAATTCTTCCACATGCCAAGCCTTCCCAGCCAAAATCCTCGAAGCAGATGTATGTCGCGTCCCTGACAGTCGCCGGAGAAACACGGTCAGCAGTCATAAGATGACGGCAATGTTCGGCCAAGATGAACTAGCACAACTCACGCTCGCTGAGCTAAAGGAAAAACCAGGGCCCCATGATAAAACGTTGAATTCCGTGCAAAGCGTCGCCAAGCTCTTGGCTACGGTGAAACCGCAATAACCCCAACTGAGCCCGATGCCTGACCAGTCATCGTTGGCCCCATTCGAACAGTCTGATGTCTGCAACATCGTAGCTGCGTTCGTTTGTACTACGACGCGTTTCATTGTCATAGGTGAGACCAGGAGTTTACTGTCGATAGAAACGGCGCGAATTGCGATGCTCGAAGCGTGGTAACGAACTTCAATGGAGAGCTTACTTGTGGGTCCCCGGCTCTAGAATGAAAAAATCTCGCAAACAACTGAAGGGCGTGTGAAGTGCGCGTTTGGGGTATTCACAATGACACGTTGACCACTGAACTGGTCGATGAAAGTTTCGTCAGCATTGGATGGGACATGATGGGTGACCTCACCCTGATTTCTGATGGTCGGGAGGGGCTGAAGCGGGCACTTGCAGACAAGGTTTCCGAAGAGGACTACAAAGCGATCCCGGGATGGGCCGGCGTCCTTCTACGGTTTCGTGATGAGATCCAGCCGGGAGACGTGATCGTCGCCCCGTACAAGCCAAATAGCACCATCAATATTGGCGTGGTCTCCGGCAACTACGAATACGTCGCCTCCGAACCCACGCATCGGCATCGGCGCCGCGTGAAATGGAAAAAGGTCGGTTTATCGCGAACCGTGTTCACTCAACCCGCGCTCTACGAGATCGGGTCGGCGCTCACCATGTTTCGTGTTCGCAACCATGACCATGAATTCCTTGCAGCCCTTTCCACTCGGGCCGAGTCCGTCGAAGAAGTGACACAGGTCGTCGAAGAAGTCGCCGCAAAGAATGCGGTCTACGAGGAATCCACCGCGGAACCCCGTGCCTCACGCATTGAGAGGCACACCCGCGATTTCGTGCTCGAGGCACTTCAGGAAAAGATCTCCCATCGCCAGTTCGAGGAGTTCACCGCCGACCTACTGCGTGCACTCGGATACCAAGCCAGGGTCACCCAGTATTCCCAGGACGGCGGCGTGGATGTGATCGCCCACCGTGACCCCCTCGGCGTGGAGCCGCCGTTGATCAAGGTGCAGTGCAAACACACCTCCGGCACGATCGGTGCGCCAGACGTCCAACAGCTTAGCGGCACCCAGGGACCCGGGGACCTCGCCCTCTTCGTCACCCTGGGCGCCTACAGCCGCGAAGCTCTCGCCCTTGAACGCCAACGACCAGGCATCCGCCTGCTAACCGGTGAAGACATAGTCTCGCTCGTACTCGAACACTACGCGCGCCTTCCAGAACGTTGGCGTGCGCTCATCCCATTAACCACACTTTGGGTGGTCGCCGATAGCGCGTTCTGACAACGACGTCCAGAGCGCTCTCCCCGCAACGCCCCAACGAAACCTCCAGGAGCTACTACGTGGCCAGAACCCGCAAGACCGCCGGACAGATCGCAGAGCTCCTCTTCGCCAGCGGCCCCCTCCCCACTGAGGAAGCCGTCCGCTCCCAAGGGTTTAGTTTTTACCCGCGTCATTGGCTCTCGAAATGGGACGGTCCACACATGCCACAGATCCCCCCGATACTCGAAAGCGTAGGGCTGGACGCTCGCGGACGTAAACGGCTCACCCGTGAAGACCTGTTCATTCTCGGGCAAAGAATCAATACTGCCGCCGACGCCATCGAGTTCTATGTTGCTGTTTGCTCATGGGGAGTGGGAAACAAGGCCAGGGATGTATACCGACGTGTCGCCCCCTTAAGGCACCCGGATGCGGGAAAGCGCCTGCTGCGCGGGATCAAGAAACTTCAGGGGCCAGGCGGATCCGCCATCGCGGGGTATGACGCTTTCAGAAGTACAGATACCGCCTATTTGACAGGGCTCGGGCCTGCATTCTTCACCAAGTTGCTCTACTTCGCAGCCAGGGAACCCACAACCGACCACAACGGGCATCCCCTGATCCTGGACCAGAGGATCGCCAAGGCCATTGGGTGGCCCGCCAAGACCTGGTGGAGCACCGCGGAATACGAGGACTACTTGGCCGTGATGGACGAGACCCGTCGCCTATTTGATCCAGTGCCGAGGGCAGATCGTCTTGAATACGCGCTCTTTTCGTCTGCTGCGCAGAAGCTGATAGGCACGGAAAGCACCACCTTATAGGCGAGACTTCCAAAGCGTCGTTCGCATTGGGCCCCGAGGACTGGTTCGGTCAGCCAGGACCTGCGGCCGGGCCAGAGCCGACACAGTCTTCCCCACGAGCAACGCAGGGTGCTACGTCGAAAAAGATAATCAAGAAATGAGTGAGATGGAATCAAGACACTGGTTAAGACCAATAAGTAAAAGCGCAGATGCGCATGCGCTGTCACTACCGGTTGAAGCAGCTTTTTGTACCGCCTTCTACCAGCTCACGGAAATGCGCACCGCATGGCACGATACGCGATCTCACCTGTATAGGGGTACGGGAAGCTTGTTTGAACTTCCGGATGAGGCCGAGGAAGCGATCACAATACTGAAGAAGAGTGGAACTTATTTCAACGTCTCCGAGACGATTGGAATTGAGGTGCTCTCTGGTGACAACTATTTGATCTTCACTCACATCAATACTTCGAGCCCCTTCAAACGCTGGACCGAACCTGCGGAATGGGGACGACTCAACAGGTCGCCGACTTTGGGGGAAATCTATGCCGCATTCCAGCCATCCGAGCGAGAACGCGGTCATAGTGGGTGGCCCGAAAGCATACAAGCGCCAGATCTGATCATCGGAATCGGCAAATCTCAGTCCGGGCATTTCGATTGGCCCATGCCAACGGAAAGGGCGATGAACAACTTTTCAAGTAAGGGCGTCCTGCCAGGCCACGCGGATGATGGATTCGAATACCTGAAAGCGGTGGATACTACGTTTGCCCACACTCACAGCCTGGTTTCGGCTGTACTGAGTCTCAACGAGACCACCGCCAAACACAAATAAGAACTTCCGCTAGTTCTGTCAAAACGGGTAGTCGGTATATCCGGCCGCTCCCCCGGTGCAGAGGGTGGAGGCATCGGGTTTATTCAGCGGCAGGCCCTCTTGCCAACGGTGCACCAGGTCGTGGTTGGCGATGGCCGGATGGCCCACCACTACGGCCTCGCCCCAATCCTTGGCGGCAACCGCCACCGAATCGTCCAATGTGGTGATGCTCCGGAAACCGGTGTTCAGCAGGACTGGTCCACCGAACCTAGAACGCAGATCCTGGACGATTTCCCCCGGCCGGGTCGGCATGCAGGATGCTCAGCGCCGCCAGACCAAGCGGTGCGATCCCGTCGATGAGTGCCGAGTAAGTGGCGGCAACATCGGCCGGATCAGTTTCCAGTGCACCCTGAACGTTGTGCTGCGGCGAAATGCGCAGGCCCGCCTTCCCGCACCAATGGCTGCAGCCACGGCGGTGACAACCTCGATGACCAAGTGCGCCCGAATTTCCGGGGACCCACCGTAGGCGTCGGTGCAGGTTTTTGCGTTGGAGGCTAGGAATTCGTGCAGCAGGTAGCCGTTGGCGCCTTGCGGTTCAACGCCGTCAAAGCCGGCGGCCATCGCATTGCGGAATCCGCTCACGAACTCCTCGACGATGCTCGGCAGCTCATACGTCCCGAGGGCGTACGGGACGGGGTAGGCGTGCTTGTCAGTGTCGGTCCTGGAAACGCCGTCCACAGCGATGGTCCTCGGTGCCACGATCTGTCCCTGCCCGGTGGTCTCGGGGAGGGTGACACGGCCAGCATGCATCACCTGCGCGACGATGAGACCTTCCTCGGCGTGCGGGACTAAGGAGCACTGTTGTTCCGAAGGCGGGCATTAGGGAACTCAGAACATATGATGCCCCCGTGCAAAACGAGGGGCCGTCGGCATTTACATCTCGAAATCGCCGACCCTGATCAAAACCTTCGAGGACGCGGCCGAATCCAGGGCCATGGCGAAGGCTTTCTCGGCTTCGGCCATCAAGTAGTCATGGCTGATAACCTTCCCCAGGAACGGGTGCTCAGCCAACAACTCAACGGCTTCATCCAGCTCCGTTTCAAAACGCTGCGAACCAAACACCGTTAACTCGCGCAGACCCAGCTCCGAGAGCGAGATCGACACCTTTTCCTTGGGCAAGATCCCCAACTGAACCGCCGTGCCGCCACGACGGGTCGCATCCAACACGGTCTGCAGGCTCGCAGCGGCACCGGCCGCTTCCACGCTCACGTCATAGCCGAGTGCTTCAGGACCTTCGCCTTGCAGGATGTTGAAGGTCTCGTCAACACCCATGGAACGAGCCACTTCCAGAGCGCGAGGCTGCAAATCGGCAATTGCCACCGATACCGCACCTCGAATCTTCAAGATTGCCGCTGCCAGCAGGCCGATCGGCCCGGCACCACTGACGAAGCAACGAGCGCCCTCTATGCGACCTGCAGCTCGGTCGATTCCGTGCAAGGCAATCGCCAGAGGTTCGGCCAGAGCGGCAGTGCGCAGGTCCAAGCCTTCGGGCAATCGGCGCAGCTGTCGCGACTGGACGTTCAACACCTCAGCCAAGCCACCATGGGTGTGCGGCGTAGTGCTCGCACTTCCCAGGTAGGTGCCCCCTTGGATCAGGTGCATACCGGCCGGTTCGGCACCTGGTTCAGGGCAGGGACTTGCCGGGTGGATCGCCACGGCATCCCCGATGCTCCAGCCGGTGACGCCCTCGCCGAGCTCGCGTACTTTTCCGACCACTTCATGGCCCAGGACCAACGGTTCCTTAACCTCGAAGGAGCCATTGCTGCCGTGTTGCCAATAGTGAAGGTCGGAGCCGCAGATCCCGCCATAGGCGATATCCACGGCCACCTCCCCTGGGCCAAGAGGGGATTCCTGCACGTCTTCCACGCGCAGATCTTTGGGTCCGTGCACCACTACTGCCTTCACTACAACTCCTTAGTTGATGTCTATCTAGGCTTGCCCGTTGGCCCTTGCCTGGACTTCTTAGCGAGCCACTGGCTCGCTTTGCTCGAGCATCCCGAGCTCGTGGCGGCGCGGCATACCTTCCCAATCTCCGGGAACCATGCAGGCAAATGCCCCGGTGCGCACCGCCGTTTCCAACCGCTGGTGCGGATCCAGACCGTTGAGCAGTTCGGCGATGTAGCCGGCAACAAAGGCATCCCCGGCACCGACGGTGTCAACCACCGGCACCTTGATCGCATCTCGACGGTATTCGTTACCGTCAATCAATGCCACGGCGCCTGCGTCCCCCAGCTTGATGATGACCTGGCGCGGACCCAGCTCTGCAATGCAACGAGCCAGCTCCATGGGGTCCTCGCTTGGACCCACGGCAATGGCAGCTTCCTCATCCCCGGCAAACACCACATTGGCCTTGGACAGGATGCCTCGGTAGGCCTTCCCCGCTTCTTGCTCGCTCCACAGCGCCGCTCGGTAGTTCAGATCGAAGGACACCAATACTCCGGCGGCGTGTGCGATCGCGATGGCGGTCTCCACCGCATCGGCGGCCTCGGCCGAAAGCGCGGGGGTGATCCCGGTCAGGTGAAGCAGTCGGGCCCGGGAGATCAAGGAAACCGGAAGGTCTGCGGCGGATAGCTTGGACCCTGCGGAGCCAGACCTGTAATACCAGACTTTTTGGTGGGTTTCGGTGCGGCGTTCCTTGATCATCAGGCCCGTAGGAGCTGATACGTCGCGAACCACCACGGTGTTCACGTCTTCGGCTCGGAGCTCGCGTTGCACTAGATCGCCCAGGCCATCTGCTCCCAAGCGCCCGATCCACGAAACGGAGGTGCCCAGACGGCGCAGGGCAATGGCGAAGTTCGTCTCTGAGCCGCCCATGCCCAGTCCCAGGGTGGAGGCGTGGGCCAGCGGACCGGCACTGGTGCCGCGCATCAACGCCATGGTCTCCCCAAGAGTCACCACATCGGTGAACTTGATGTCACTCATACCTTTACTCCGTCCTTGGCCTCGGCCACGGCGTTCACCAAAGCCTTCGCCCTGACGGTGAGCTCCGCTAAGTCCCCACCCTTAAACGCATCTCCGAGCAGTGGGCCACCCACGCTCACCGCAAGCGCGCCGGCACGGATCCATTCAACTGCCTCGGCAACATCGACGCCTCCCGAAGGAACCGCCTGGATGTCCGGGAAGGGACCGCGCAGGTCCTTGAGGAAACCGGGACCTACCTGGGATGCGGGGAAGATCTTCACCGCAGTGGCCCCGGCCTTCCATCCGGCGAACAGCTCGGTGGGCGTCATGCCACCCGGATAAACCGGGATGCCGGCCGCTACAGCGGTGGCAACGATTTGTGGGTCGGTAATCGGCGTGACAATAAAACCTGCGCCACCGGCGATGGCGGCCTCGGCATCTTCAACCGTGGTGATGGTGCCAACTCCGATATCTGCGTTTGCTCCGTAGCGGCCGCGCAGCACGGGTAGCTCCTCAAAGACGCCTGCTGTGCTCAGCGTCAGCTCGATGCTGGTGACGCCTCCGGCGACCAGCGCGTCGATGACCGGCGCGTATTCACTCGCGTGTTTGGCACGCAGCACGGCCACGATCGGGGTTTCACGCAGCAGCGCACCGGGGGCCGGGCGATTAGTATTCTTGCTCATCGCGACAGCCACCCGCCGTCCACCGCGAGGACCGTGCCGTGGATGTAGTCGGCAGTACCGCTGGCCAGGAAGAGCACGGCTCCCGCCAGATCATCCGGGTTGCCCCAGCGTCCGGCCGGGATACGCATCAGGATTTGTTCGTTGCGCGCTTCGTCGGCCAGCAGTGCTTCGTTCATGTCGGTGGCGATGTAGCCGGGGGCCACAGCGTTCACGTTCACTCCACGCCCTGCCCATTCGTTGCACAGGGCCTTGGTCAGCTGCGCCACAGCGCCCTTGGAGGCAGCATAGGCCGGAACCCGGAAGCCTCCCTGGAAGGTGAGCATCGAGGCTAGGTTGATGATCTTGCCGTTGCCGCGTTCGAGCATCGGTGCGCCAAAGAGCTGGCAGAGCTGGAACACCGCGCGGATGTTCACGTTCATCACGGTATCGAAGTCCACCAGCGGGAATTCCACGGCGTCGTGGCGGATCTGGGTTCCTGCGTTGTTCACCAGGATGTCCACCTGGCCCAGGGCCAGCGCCTGCGCGGCTGCGCTGGCGACCGAGGCCTCATCGCTCAAATCTACGGCGATGGCCTGTGCGGTGCGCCCGGTTTCCTTGGCCAACTGCTCAAGTTCCGGTGCCAGCTCCCCGCGCTGCAGGGTGATGACATTCGCGCCCTGGCGCATGAGTCCTGCGGCAATATGCAGTCCAATGCCGCGGGAGGCTCCCGTGATCACTGCGGTGCGACCGGTGATGTCAAAGACTCCCCCGGTCTGGGTCGTGTTGGTGGACACGGTAGAGCTCCTAGCGAGAAGCAGCGAGTGCTGCGGGGTTGTAAATGTTGCGTGGTTCCTTGCCCGCACAAACGTCAATGACATTTTGCAGGGCGCGTGACTTCAGTTCGGTGTAGGACTCCTCGGAGTACCAGGCCGCGTGCGGGGTTAATACCGCATTGGGCTCGGTGAGCAGGTCCGAATCCACCGGCAGTGGTTCTTCCTCGAAGACGTCAAGACCGGCTCCGTAGAGCTTGCCGCTGCGCAGGGCGCGGACCACGGCTGCGGATTCGACGACCCCGCCACGGCAGGTGTTGATCAGTACCGCGCCGTCCTTGACCTTGGCCAGGAAGTCGTCGTTGACCAAGTGGTGGGTGTGCGCGTTCAGCGGCACGTGCAGGGAGATGACATCTGCCTGCTCGAGCACCTGCTCCATGGTGAACACCTCGATGCCATCTTCGGTTCTGGTGCCGGTTTCGCGGGCCGGATCAGAACCAATGACCTGGTAGCCCAAGCCCTTGGCCTTGCGTCCGGTGGCGGCGCCGATCAGGCCCAGACCGATCACACCAAAGACGCGTCCGCGGATGCGGCGCAGCGGCTTGACCGATTCCAGGGAGAAGGAGCCGGCGCGCAGTTCGCGGTCCAGGCGGGTGATCCCGCGGGCCAGGGTGGCGGCCAGGCAGATCGAGTGGTCCGAGACGTCCTCGGTGCCGTAGTCCGGGACGTTGGAGACAACAATGCCGCGTGCGGTGGCTGCCTCGATGTCAAGGGTGTCAACGCCCACGCCGTAGCGGCCAATGGCCTTGAGCTGGGGCAGGGCGTCCATGACGCGTGCGGTGATCGGTGCGTACTGCACCACGATGCCATCGAAGTCGGCTGCTGCTGCGATGACTTCTTCCTCGGTGTGGCACTGGGCCAGGACCAGTTCGATCCCTGCCGCTGCTGCGACTTCCTGCTCGACGGCGATCGAGTCGTGGTCGCAGTCGGTGATCAAGATACGGATGCTCATTTGTGGGCGTCTTCTTCCGTGAGTAGGTCGCGGTCCCGGGTTTCGGGAGCCTTGAGTGCGGCGATGAAGGTGATAGCCATCATCAGGGTCATGTAGATGGCCACCGGGATCCAGGATCCGGAGGCCCAGGTGACGAGGGCGGAGCAGATCAGCGGGGCGATACCGCCACCGAAGACCGAGGAGAATTCGCGGCCAAGGGCCACGCCCGCATAGCGGTAGCGGGATCCGAAGAGCTCCGGGAAGTAGGCTGCCTGCACACCAACGGTGCCCTGCGCGGCGAAGATGAAGCCGAGCACGATGACCACGCCGATCCAGAACAAGCTGCCGGTGTTCAGCAGCATGAAGGCGGGGAACGGGAAGAGCAACAGGAATCCGGTGATGCTCAGGTAGAGCGGTCGGCGTCCGAACTTATCGGAGAGGTTGCCGGCGATCCAGGCTGAGACACAGGCGAACATGGCGCCGATGAACAGGACCTTGGGAATGAAGGTGGAATCCACGGCCAGGTAGGTGATCAGGTAGGAGCCCATGAAGGTCTGGAAGATGTAGGAGTGGGCGTTGGCGCCCACATTCATGAAGAAGACACTGAACAGGCCGCGGCGACCGTTCTTGAAAACGTCGGCGGCGGGAGTTGCCTGGCGTTCGGCCATGCCGACCTCTGCCTTGAGCTCCGCCATGACCGGGGATTCCTTGAGATTGCGGCGGATTAACCAGGCCGCAATGGTAACGAAGATCGAGGAGAAGAAGACCAGACGCCAGCCGTAGGACAGCAGAGCTTCGCGCGGCATTAGCTGTACCAGCATCCAAACGACGGCACCCATGGCGGTACCTGCGGCGGCACCCACAAAGACCAGCGAGGCGAAGCGTCCGCGCTTGCCCTTGGCGGCGAGCTCGGTCAGCAGCACCACGCCGCCAGCCTGTTCGGCGCCGGCACCGAAGCCCTGCAGGAAGCGGCAGGCCACCAGCAGGATCGGCGCCCAGACACCGGCCTGAGCGTAGGTCGGCAGCAGGCCGATCGCGAACGTGGCAACGCCCATGAGCATCAAGGTACAGACCAGCACCCACTTGCGTCCGAGCCGGTCCCCGTAGCGGGAGAAGAACAGTCCGCCGAGCGGACGTGCGCCAAAGCCGACGGCATAGGCGCCGAAGGATGCGATGATGCCGACCGCGGGGCTGACGTTGGGGAAGAAGATCGTATTGAAGATGATCGCCGACGCGGTTCCGTAGATCACGAAGTCGTACTGTTCAAGCGCCGTACCGACCAGTCCCGCCCAAGCGGCCCGGCGGACATTCTTCTGGTCGTGCCGTGCCGTCGTCGCGGCTGGCTGTGCGCCAGCCGTCACTGTTCCGCCGGCGGGAACTCCGTTGTTCTCGTTCATAGTTACCAATCCAAAGAATTGAGTCATACCTATTATCGGGATGACGTCCCACTTTCAATAAATCAACTATAAGCCACATCACACCTCCGAATGCAACCCACGTCACACGATCTTGTATTGCGGCAGGTGAGCGCCGAAGTCATGCAAGACTTATTGCATGGAAAAACCGACCGGAGCCAAGACCCTCGAGCGCGGCCTTGATCTGCTGGATCACGTGGCAGCCGGCGTCGATCGGCTGGACGACATCGCCGCTGCGGCGGGACTGAGCCGCTCCTCGACTCACCGCATGCTGACCTCTTTGGTGGCCGGGCGTTACCTCTCCCTGGGCCCGGATAACCGCTATCGGCTCGGTCTCAAACTCATGGAACTCGGTGCCCAGACCCAGCGCAGCCTGAACTTGCCCGAGGAAATCCAGTCCAGGCTGGCAGAAATCGCCGACGCCACCCGCGACACCACACACCTGGGCATTCTGGAGGCCGACGACGTCCTCTACCTGGCTAAGGCCCGCGGCAGTCGCGGCATAGAAATGGCCTCGCGACCCGGCGGGCGATTGCGCGCTCAGAACACCGCGATGGGCAAGATGATTCTGTCCTTCCGACCGCGTGCGGAGGCGCTGACGCATTTTGACCCCACCGCCACCATCACCGATTTCTCGCTCAAAACCGTGGAGGACTTTGACCGCGAGTTAACCCTGGTTCGTGAACGCGGCTACTCGCTGGATAACCAGGAAAATGAGCTCGGCATCATCTGCGTGGCCATCCCCATTCCGGATCTGAGTGGACAGCCGGTCGCCTCAATCTCGGTGTCCGCACCCAGCGTTTACATGACCGAGGAGCGAATCGCTGACCTGGTGGCAGTGCTGAACTCGCACGCGCCCCAGATCACCAGCTGCCTGCCGCCGGGGTTCAAAGACTCTTGGGAATAACCGAAACACCGTCAAGGGCGTAGCTTCACTCCCCTTTCCCATTCTTCGGTGACCAACTATGAGATGCTCACAAAAATGCACCCCGTGCGGTCAATAGGAACACGTTGTGTTCGTACCGACCCCACCGGGTGCATTACGGAGCAATCGAAATGTCAGGTCGGAACGCTCGACCAAGAACGTAATTATGGCTCCAGGAAGATGCCATTGCCCGGACCAAGCGGCAGATCTAGGAAGAAGAAGACACTCAGGATGCCAACCCACGCCAGCCAGAACGGGACCACAAAGGGCAGCATGCGGGCAATGAGGGTCCCCAGCCCTGCCTGAGGTTCGTACCTACGCAACATGGTGAGTAGAACGATCATGTAGGGGTTCAGCGGGGTGATGACCTGAGTTGCCGAGTCACCCACTCGGAATGCGCCCTGGATGAAGGCTGGTTCGTAGCCCAGTAGTACAAACAATGGTACGAATACGGACGCCATCAGCGTCCACATCGCCGAGCCGGAGATAATGAAAAGGTTCAGTAACGAGGCCAGCACAATAAAGGCGAGGATGGCCGGGTAACCGGTCAGGCCAATGGCTTCCAGGCCGGTGGCACCGGTCACGGCGATCCACTGTCCGATTCCCGACCAGTTGAACAGTGCGATGAACTGACCCAGGATAAACGCCAGGACCAAGAATCCAGCCATGTCCCGGATGGACTCACCCATGACCTTCGGGACATCACTTCCACGCTGAATGATGCCGACCAATTTTCCGTAAACCAAGCCCGGAATCATGAACATGGAAAACACAATGAAAACGATCGAGCTCAGCAGGGGTGACTTGGGCAGGAAACCGCCGTCCTCGTTACGCCAGGGCGAATCCGGCAACAAGACGGCGACCAACATCAGCGCGGCCAGTCCAACACCAGCGGCCACCGAGAATTTCAGCGCCCGTGCTTCGCTCGGGGTCAGTTCCGGGTTAAGCGTCTCGGCCGCTTCGACCTCACTCCCTTCCGAATCGGTCGCCACCGTCGGCACACCCTGACGGGTCAACCGCGGCTCAAGAACTTTGTCGATGATAAATCCGGCCAAGAGCATCAGCACAAAGGAGGAAACGATGTTGAAGAAGAGGTTGGAGACCGGAGTGACAGCCGCCCCGGCGTTGGGCATGGTGTCGGTGACGGCGGTGGTAATGCCGGCAAAAAGGGCGTCAAGGCTGGTGACCAGGAAGTTCGTGGAATAACCGGCACCGGCGGCGGCGAAGCCGCCCAACAATCCCGCCACGGGGTGGCGTCCCGCCGCCTTGAAAACGAGTGCCGCCAGCGGCGGAATGATGACAAATGCCGCGTCCGCCATGATGGACCCGACCACCCCGACAACACCCACGGCGTAGGGCAACGCCCACCGTGGTGCAGAGCCAAAGGCCTTGCGGATCATCGCCGCAAGCATGCCCGACTTCTCGGCAACGCCCACGGCCAACAGGATGGGAAGCACCGTGGCCAGAGGCGGAAAGCCGAGGTAGTTGGTTCCAATGTTGGCGGTGAGCCAGCTCAACCCCTCGGGAGTGAAAAGTCCCCGAATCGCCGTGGCATCCGCGCTGCCCGGGAGCTGAACACTGACCTGCATCCAGGCCATCACGGTGGAGAGAACCGCCGTAATGGTGAAAAGAATCAGGAAGAGCATAAAAGGATCGGGCAGCTTATTGCCCACCTTCTCCACGCCGGTCAGGAACCTGTCCATCACCTTCGTAGGGCGTTGCTTGGTCAGAGTGCTCATTGATGGACCTCCACTGCGGTCGCCACAACGCGGCGTTCGTGGGCCAGCTGCTGAAGCCGGTTCTCCGCTAGCTGAGCATAAAGTGCAGCACCCTCGGCCAAGACCCCGTCGTCGAAGGACGCAAATGGGGAATGGTTGAATTGAACCGAATTCGGATCAACGCCGGGAGCCGCTGCACCCAGTCCGACAAATGCGCCCGGAACCTGGTTGAGCACCCGAGAGAAGTCCTCGGAGGCGGCCAACGGCTGCTTCATCTGGATAATGCGCTCGGTGCCGAATAATTCGGCCGCGGTGTCCATGACAACCTGTGCCTCGGCGTCATTGTTGACGGTGGCTGGATATCGGGGCCGGAATTCGACATCGGCGTCCAGCCCGTGGGCGCGGGCGATCCCGCCGAGCAGCTGCGGGGCAAGACGCTTGAGTCGATCTCGGCTGGCTTCGGAGAAGGTGCGTACGCTGGCCTCGAAGTAGGCCGAATCGGGAATGATGTTTGACGCGGTCCCCGCCCGGAGCAAGCCAACGGTGATGACTACGGGGTCGAAGATGTCGAACTGCCGAGTGACTGCCACCTGCAGGGCAGAGATCATCTCCGTGACCACCGCGATGGGGTCCTGGGCCTTGTACGGTGCAGAACCGTGGCCACCGGTTCCCTGAACGGTGACGATCAACGTGTCCGAGGCAGACATCATGATGCCGGGACGAGTGAGGAAGTTTCCGTGGTCGGTCTGGCCGGAGAAGACGTGCATGCCGAAAGCAGCGTCCACGCGGCGACCGGCAAGATCCAGGATCCCCTCATCGA
The DNA here is from genome assembly GCF_012271785.1 of Paeniglutamicibacter terrestris. Taxonomy (GTDB): domain Bacteria; phylum Actinomycetota; class Actinomycetes; order Actinomycetales; family Micrococcaceae; genus Paeniglutamicibacter; species Paeniglutamicibacter terrestris. The sequence goes on from NZ_JAAWVT010000001.1 coordinate 940,099, forward strand.
TCATGATGCCGGCTCCGTTGCAGCCTTCCTCGCCGGGCTGGAACATGAACACCACGTCGCCCGGCAGTTGACTCTGGCGCTCGGCGAGCAGCCGGGCGGCACCGGCGAGCATGGCGGTGTGGAGATCGTGTCCGCAGGCATGCATGGCACCGTCGATGCGCGAGGAATACTGCACATTGGTGCGTTCTTGGACCGGCAAGCCGTCCATGTCTCCGCGCAGCAACACCACGGGTCGATCGGAGGTGTGGGTTCCGGCAGCATCCGCCGTTCCGCGCAACACACCACCGATTGAACTCAGCTGTCGGCCGAGGGTGATTTCCAGCGGCAAGTCCTCGAGTTCGCTCAGGACCCGCTCTTGGGTTCGTGGCAGGTCGAGCCCGATCTCGGGTTCCTGATGTAGTGCATGGCGGAGCCGAATCAACTCGGGTTCCAACTGGCGCGCATTGTGCAGATGTGACATGGATTTCCTTTGCGTGCTGTAGATCTACTTTCGGATGAGCGTATATGTTGGATGCTTGCGGGCCTCCGAGTCGCTGGAATCCTGCGCAACTACCGTGAAATATCGAAGAATGGTGCAGGTCGTACATGACATCGGACGTATCGGAAGAGGATCTGATGCTGATCCACGCGCTGCAAATTGCGCCTCGGGTCAGCTGGATCGACGCTGCACGGGTGCTTGATTCGCATCCGACGACGTTGGCCGCGCGTTGGCAACGGCTTCAGGCCGCGGGGCTGGCCTGGGTCACGGCCAATGCCATCAGCACCTCCATGGAGTCGACGTTTTCCCTCTTCGACGTCGAATGCACGGTGACCGAACGTCACTCGGCCATCGATGAGCTGTGCGCCATACCCGAGGTGGTATCGATCCTTGAATCCGCTAGCAACCGCGATCTGCTGTTGAAGGTGCAAACCGCGAACCTCGCCGAGTTGGGGCGCAAGATCGTGCCGATGCTGACTCGAATCCCGGGAATCACCAAGTACGAGGCCTCCATCTGCACCCGGGTGCATTCCGAGGGTCACATTTGGCGCCTCGACGCTTTGAATAGAAGCCAACAGGCCCAACTGGAGTCGCTGGCCGCGCCCATCACGGGGCCGCCGTATGTGCTCACCGCCTCCGATGAGGGCATGGTGAAATGCCTGATTCGCGATGGTCGGGCCAGTTCCACTCAGATCGCGCGCGAGATCGGAATGCACCCCACAACGGTGAGTAGGCGGTTGAACCGCATTCTGGCCAGTGGCGTGTTGTCGTTTCGCTGCGAGTTGTCGCAGTTGGATTCCGCCTTTCCGGTTAGTTGCCAATGGTTCGCTGTGGTCCCGCCGGGACAACATCAACAGGCAGCGGAGATCTTGCGGTCCTTCCGGAATCTGCGTCTTTGCGCTTCCACCACCGGGACGACAAATTTCACGTTTGTCCTCTGGCTTCGCTCCGTGGCGGAGGTTATGGACGTCGAGCTGGCGATCTCCGAGCGCATTCCGGAAATTCGGTTTGCCGAGAGTGCCGTGGCGTTGGCGTACCCGAAGCGCGTGGGGTGGCTGTTGGATGAGAACGGCAGAGCCACCCGCGGCGTGGTGACCTGATTTCTGTGGGCTTCCCAAAGGGCGCTCAAACAACTTTGCAGGAAGGTCATTGCTCATCTGCGGGGCAGCCTTCACTTTTCATGCAGGGCGCATGCGGCCGTGCTCGTGGATGTGCGATGCGACTATTGCGCTGAAGACGTGCAGAGGCCCATCCGGTGCACCTGAGTGTGTTGGTGCGGGTGGGATGTTCCCGGTTAGGAATTCGACCTAGTGACATGGTCTCGGGGATTGAGGCACCTCCCGGATCTTTGCTGATGTGCGTTCGGGAATAACAGTCTCAGTACCCGGAGCCTCCTTAACAACCGGTAGGCCGGCGCAACTCTCTCGCTTTTCGATGAGCGTTGCCCGGCGAACTGTGAGATCAACACTCTGCAAAAATAGAGAATGGCGCAAAATTCAACGCAATGTTTGTGAGATTTATTTAACGTTTCGTCACGCATAGTTGAAATCAACCTACGGCATCATAGTCACCCAAGCCGCCTCGCCATCGAACCACGAGGCGCATCATTACCACCAGTAAATCGTCAACCACATATTCGCGTCCAATACTTTCTGTGTCGCTACAATTAGCAATCCGCTAAGAATGAGAAATGACGCGCACTACTTCGAACGAGGGCGCAGTGCCTACCCTCGCACCGCTCCTTTGGCAGTAACTCGGATCCCCAAGACGAGCAATCTATTCGAACATCAGCGCCATTTGACTTGGCAAAGCGCAGTTCACCAAGAAACCTCACGGGCATCAGAATCCTCGACGAGTTGCCGCTCGATCCGGGGAAAAGCCGTGTGCCAAACAAAAACGCCTACCACGCGATCAGCTGAAGCCCACGCGCTGCGTGCAACTACGCGAACCACCCTCGAACCGTCAACCGAAATTCACGAGTCGCTCTTCGGATGTCGATGAATTTACATTCCAGAAATAATCATCAGAACTTTCCGTGCTGATTATTCTGCACGAAACAAATCGGAAAGACGCGCGGCATCCGGCCTCGATAAGTTGTTCTTACTCGCACAGAATTTCTTGGGAAGGGAGCAACACATGGAACCCGCAGATATCGCCTGGATACTGACAGCCATCGCCTTAGTTCTACTCATGTTCCCCGGCCTCGCCATGCTCTACGGCGGAATGCTTAACGGACGCAACGTACTGAACATGGTCTTGATGGTCATGAGCTCGCTGGCAGTCACCGCAGTTGTCTACGTGATCATCGGTCACGGTCTAGTTTTGGGTGACTCGGTAGGAGGCGCCGGGATCATCGGCAACCCCTTCGAGTACTCGTTCTTCACCTCCTTCATGGAAGATGACGGAAGCGGCGGACCGCTTTGGGGCGCCTTCTACATTCTTTTCGCAGGAATCAGCGTCGCGTTGGTCGCTTCCGGCGCCGCCGGCCGCATGAAGTTCGGCTCCTGGCTCGTGTTTGTGGCCCTGTGGGTGGTGCTCGTTTACGGGCCGCTCGGCCACTGGGTGTTCGCTTTCTCGAATGAAGAAACAGGAGTTGTTGGCGGCTGGATGCGCAACCAGCTCAAATTGCACGACTTCGCCGGCGGCACCGCCATTCACCTCAACGCTGGCGCCGCAGGCTTGGCGCTGGCCATGGTCCTTGGCCGCCGCAATGCTCCCGCCGGGCGTCCACACAACCTCCCACTGATGCTCGTGGGCGTTGCCCTGATCGCCACCGGTTGGATCGGGTTCAACGGTGGCACCGCCGGTGGCGCCAACTTCCTGGCCCAGTACGTCGTGTTGACCTCGATCCTGTCACTGGCTGGTGGCATCCTCGGCTTCATCGCGATTGAACGGATCCGTGATGGACATGCCACCATGCTTGGAGCCGGAACCGGCGCCATCGCGGGTTTGGTAGGCATCACGCCAGTGGCCGACGCCGTTGGACCGGTCGGCGCACTCTTTGTCGGCTTCCTCGCCTCGGCCGCAGCTGCTTGGGCCATCACGTGGAAGCGCCGCCACAAGATCGATGATGCACTGGACGTCTTCGCCATCCACGGCATTGCCGGCATCACCGGTTCACTCTTCGCGGTCTTCCTAGCCAACGCTGCGGCACCTGCCGGATTCAGCGGCATCCTGCGCGGCGGCGAGATGGATCTGCTGTGGCGTGAAGGCCTGGCCCTGATTGTCACCATGGTTTACAGCTTCGCCATGACCTACGCGATTGCGTGGACCATGAACAAGATTGTTCCCATCCGTGTCAGCGTTGAAGAAGAGGAACTTGGTCTTGACCGAGCCCTCCATGTCGAAACGGCCTATGAAGGCCGCACCTTCTAAAATCCCACCCGCAGCATCGAACACCGAGTGAGAGACATCAAATCATGAAACTCATTACCGCAATCATCAAGCCCATCCGGGTGGAAACCGTATCCAAGGAACTGGAAAAGGCCGGCTTCACCGGATTGAGCGTCAGCGAGATGCAGGGCCGCGGCGCCCAGGCCGGACGCATGGAGTACTACCGCGGCCAAGCCTTCGCCGTCGAGTTCCGCACCAAGATGTGCATCGAGCTCCTGGTCGCCGAGAAAGACGTCGACAAGGCCATCGACGTCATTGTTGCCAATGCCCGCACCGGAGACGCCGGAGCGATCGGTGACGGCAAGGTCTGGGTCACGCCGGTTGAACGTGTGGTGCGCGTTCGCACCGGCGAAGAAGGCGAAGCAGCAATCTAGGTTCCATCCCCCACATTCCTGCTGCGGCGGCGCGCCGGTTGCGCCAAACCGATTGGCCGCCGCAGCAGCACCAAAACTTTTCATCATCACCGGCCCAGCCACGGGCCAGATTTGCTACGTGTCTTGAGAAAGGACCCCCATCATGACCAACATCGACTTCCGCTACTTGAGCGAAGCAGACATGATCGAAGCTGGCGTCACGGACATCGCCCGTTGCGTTGATGTTATGGAAGAAACCCTCGTGCTGATGCGCAAGGGCGATTACATGATGGCCGGTGAGAACGGCAATTCCCACGGTGCCATGATCACCTTCCCGCAGGTCCCGCAGCATGCAGGTATGCCGGAGGATGGTCCGGACCGTCGATTCATGGCCATGCCCGCCTACCTCGGTGGACGCTTCAACACCACCGGCGTGAAGTGGTACGGCTCCAACGCCGAAAACCGCAAGAAGGGGTTGCCTCGCTCCATTCACCTCTTCACCCTGAATGACACCGATTCCGGTGCCCCGCTGGCGATCATGAGTGCCAACCTGCTCTCCGCCTACCGCACCGGTGCCGTCCCGGGTGTTGGCGTGAAGCACCTGGCCAGGGAAGACTCCAAAGTTGTTGCAGTGGTTGGCCCCGGTGTCATTGCCAAGTCCGTCATCGATGCAACGCTGACGCTGCGCCCGGGCATCCACACCGTAACGATCAAGGGACGCAGCACCTCCGGTGCCGAAACCTTCGCCGCGTATGTCAAGGACAAGTACCCGCAGATCACCACCGTCGAGATTGCCGACTCCATTGAGGCTGCCATCGCCAACGCGGACATTGTCATCGCGACCACCACAACAGACATCGCCGGCTCCGATGCCTTCCCGTACTTCCCCAAGCACGCAATCAAGCCCGGCGCTTTGTTGCTGCTGCCGGCAGCGGCACGCTTCGATGATGACTTCATCATCAACGACGCCCGCCTGATCCTTGATGCCCGCGGCCTCTACAACGCGTGGGCCGAGGAGTACCAGGCCGAGGCCTACCAGCTGTTGGGCATTCCCGGCACTCACTTCCACGACCTGATGCGTGCGGGCAAGCTTGATGAATCCAAGCTCGAGGAAATCGCAGACGTTGCCACCGGCGCCATTCCCGCCCGCCGTAACGACGAGGAGATCATCCTCTACTCGGTCGGCGGCATGCCGACCGAAGACGTCGCCTGGGCCACCGAGCTGTACCGCACCGCCGAAGAGAAGGACATTGGTCAGGTGCTAAACCTCTGGGCAGCACCGGTCATGGCGTAGTCCCCCACATATTCGAAGGGTTCGTGCATCCCGTGGTGTGGTGCACGAGCCCTTCGTGCTTTTCAGTCGACTCGACCATTAGTTGGCATGCGGCCGCCGAAAGGACATCCCCCGTGATCCATCGGCGAAGCACCCCCGAGTATTCCGGGATCAACTTTGTTGTTGGTGGCCAATTGCCTTATACGAGACCTTCGAACATATACCCCGTCATATTTGTATTGGTCGAACAACCACAAATAACTTTGCGTCGTAAGCGTGTGCCAAGATTCGATTATGAAAAGAATCCTCACGCCACTCGTTCTCGCTTTTGCACTCACCCTGACTGCTTGCGGCGGAACAACTGCCACGCCGACCGTTACTACGGATGCCAAACCCGCCGAGGAGACACAAACGATTCCCAATCTGGCTGGCAAATGGAAGCAGAGTAACTCCGCCAGCGAAGATTCCTACCAGCACGCCACGATCACCGACGACACGATCACTGTGGAGTGGGTTTCCGATGGTGGCGATACGACCTCTACGTATTGGATCGGAACATTTAAAGCTCCGACGGACGCGGCAGCGCCCTATGTGTGGTCATCCAAGCGGGATGTGAAAGCCACCGAATCAGCACTTCTAGCATCTAATGATGACACCAAAGAATTTACCTATGATGGCGAAACCATCAGCTACAAAGTTACCGCGCTTGGAACCACGACCAAGGTTGAGCTCAAGAAATAGGTTCACCCCATTAACTTGAGAAGCCCCCATCGAGCTTGAGCTCGATGGGGGCTTGGCTCTTGCCACAGCAACTGTGCATCGGATTTTCCTCCGAAAATTTCCGGACTCCCATGGGCGTCAACCCCTGCACCGGTAGGAACTACGCTGGTCAAAAAGAAGCAAGAGTCAGTCGCTCAGTCGACTGTCCCTTCCGTAAATTCCACCGTCAACCCGAGGCTAATTCAGCATCCCGGCCAGGGCATCGGCGAGCGCAGCCGCCCCGATCTCGGCGTCAGCGTCCTCGACGTATTCCTCAGGGGAATGCGAGATGCCGCTGGGGTTGCGCACGAAGATCATGGCACTGGGTACGTGGGCTGCAAGCACTCCTGCGTCGTGGCCGGCTCCGGTGTCCAGTACCGGAGCGTTTGTCAGCGGTCCTTGCAGGCGTGAGGTCAGGGTTGCATCAAAGGTGACGGTGGGGCTCAGTGATTCCTGGTTCAGGCTCAGTTCGCATCCTTCGGATGCTGCAAGATCTAGGGCGGTGTCGTGGATGCGTTGGATCAGTGCTGCGGTGATCGCATCATCCGGGTGGCGGACATCGAGCCAGAAGTTCACGGCGGAGGCAATCACGTTGGTGCCGCCGGGTACGGGTTCGATTCGTCCTACCGTGGCCCGGGCGTGAGGCTGCTCGCGGGCGATGTTTCGAATGGCCACCACCATTTGGGCTGCTGCCACCATTGGGTCCCGGCGCCCCGCCATGAGCGTCGTTCCGGCATGGTTTCCTTGCCCGGTGACGCTTAGGCGCCAGCGACCGTGGCCCAGGATCGAACCGCCAATGGCCACCGGGTGATCCAGCTCCCCCAGCCCGAGTCCTTGTTCCACGTGCAACTCAACAAAAGCGCCGATGTGAGCCAGACGTGTGGGGTCAGGTCCCATGAGACGCGTATCGAGTCCGTTGCTCCGCGCCACATCGGCAAAAGTGGTGCCATCTTGATCCCGTAGGTTCAGCGCCTTCTCCAGACTGATGGCACCGGTCATCATTCGTGTCCCGAGACAGGCCACGCCAAAGCGCGATCCTTCTTCTTCCGGGAAAACCACAATTGCGAGCGCTCTGGTGCGTTCTTGCACCCGGGACTTGAGCATGTCCAGGGCGGTCAGTGCGCTGGCAACACCGAGCGGTCCGTCGAAGGGTCCGCCTCCTGGAACCGAATCCAGATGGCTACCGGTGACCACGGCATCGGTGCGGTCCCCCGTTGGAAGATCCCACCAAGCCCACAGTGCACCATTGCCATCTTGCTCCACACTAAGACCACGGCTCTGTGCCTGTTCGATAAACCACTGTCGTAACTCGATCTCCGCGTGAGAGTAAACGGGGCGGGTGTATCCCCCGCGAAGTGTGTCTCGACCCGTTTCCGCTATCTGGCTCATGAGCCCGGTAACGGTACTCAGCGTGGTGGTGTTTGACTGCTGCATGAATTCTCCCGGGATGGTGATATTGAGCAAGGCTGCGGTGAGCGATTACTTGGTTAGACCAGCAGGCTTGCGGCCCGTGAACCCGGACGGAAGACCTGCGGCACACCCGCAGCTCCGGTGGCCAGATCTGCTGCCAGATCACCGAGCAGCGGGGCAAACTTGGCACCGTGCCCCGAGCATGGGGACATGATGGTGATGCCGTTGGTTTCATCAAGGATGAAATCTTCGGTGGGTGTGCTGGTGAAGATACAGGTAGTCTCCGCATAGGGCACCGGAATCAGACCCGGGAGGAAGGTCTTCACGTAATTGATCACGCGCTCGCGGTTAGCTGCGCTGACCACACCATCCTGTTCCGAGGCGTCCTTCATAATGCGTCCACCCTTGTATTCGGCAACCTTCTGTCCACGGAAGTCTGCGTCACGGCCTCCCGGCAGTCCATAGGACTGGAACTCGGCTGCCTTATGGATGTAAGTGGGCCATGCACCCATGGATTCCGGGACGGAATCTGCATAGGGGAAGTGGAACGCCTGCTCTTGGAAGACCTCAAAGGAGGGAATTCCCGAGACAAACCCGCTGGGCAGCGACAGGTTACCCAACAACCGCGGCAACCAGCCACCGGCGGCAACGACGACCTTGGCGCAGTCTTGGGTTCGTCCGTCTTCTGCGTGGATCCGGTACCCCGTGGCGGTGGATTCGATACTTTTCACCGGCCAGTTGTTTTCCACGCGTGCTCCATGCTTTTTGGCCTGAGCAACCATCGCCAAGACCGACGCCTCGGCGTCGATGACACCGGCCCCCGGCTGCCACAAAACCTCGGTATCAAACGCTATGCCGGCAAATCGTTCGCGTGCCTCGGCAGCCCCCAACAGCTCATGTTCGATACCGACCTGCTCTAAAATGTTGGCCAGATTGCGAGGATCGCGGGTCGGTCCGTAGTCAACGGCCCCCACGGGGTTGATCAGCTGGGTGCCTACGATCGATTCCAGTTCGTCCCAGCCAGATTTCGCCTGTTTCACCAGATCCGCGTAGAACGGCTCGGGGTAGGCGTAGCGGAAAATGCGCGCCGAGCCGTGGGAGCTGCTCGTGGCATTGGCAGGGGTGGTGCGCTCCAGCAGCGTGACCTCATATCCGCGCTGAGCCAGCTTCCATGCTGCGGCGGAACCGGCTAGACCCGCCCCGATGACGACGTATTCCGATGTTTCACGTGGTGTCTGCTGGCTCATGAAAACTCCTGGGATCACTGTGCGGCTAGCTCGTTTGCCGCTCCTAGGTTCAAGTAATCCACAAGATTCATGTCTGCGTCCAATATCATTTGCATGGATATTGTTCGCGATCGTGAAAGAATGAGGCCATGGAACTTCGACAATTGCAGTACTTCCTTGTGGTGGCGGACGAGCTTCACTTTGGCCGGGCCGCCGAACTGCTCTCGATGTCTCAACCCCCACTGACGGTGGCGGTAAAAAAGCTGGAAAAAGAACTTAACGTGCTCCTTTTTGACCGCTCGACCCGCAGCGTGAAGCTGACCGCGGCCGGGCAGATGTTCCGCGACGGACTGACGCCGGTTCTCGCCGATTTGGGTCGCGTGGTTTCCGAGGTCTCGGAGGTTAACACCGGAATCCGTGGCAAGCTGACCATCGGCTTTGTCAGCTCGGCCAGCTATACGGTCATACCCGAAGCGGTGCGTCTTTTCCGCGAACGTCGCCCGCTGGTGGAGCTGGCACTGAATCCCGTCACCACCGACGAACAGGTCGACCTGCTGGTTGAGGGTCGACTGGACATCGGTATCCTGCGCGACCCGATGCGCCTACCCGGTATGAATCTGGAACAGATCCATACCGAACCCTTGGTCCTCGTGCTGCCCGAAGCTCATCCACTGGCGGCGCTGACCAAGGTATCGGTTGACGACTTCGCAAGGGAAAAATTCATTCTCTTCCCCTATAAGCACATGAGCGGGTTCTTCTCCGTGGTTCACTCACTCTTCGATGGTCACGGACAGCCGAAGATTGTTGAGCAGGCCATCCACCAAGAGACCATTCTGGGGCTGGTCGCAGCGGGGCTGGGCATGTCGATTTTGCCCGCCTCGGTCGCCCGCTTCCAAATGCCCGGCGTTGCCTTCAGACCCATCATCTCCAACCCGCAAAGCATCTTGTACATGGCGCGCGGTTCGGCGAACCCGGCGGCAGAGGCCTTCATGGAATGCCTGCGCGAGGTGCAATAGTAGTTAACTGCTTGCCTCGGTGCTGGGCCGAAGCGGATCCGGGCAAGCCCAGATGCAAGACACGCAGCTACCGATGAATATCCTCCAAGAATCGCCAACGGGCACCGACTCTTAGGGCTTGCGATTGGGTCTGCGCCTCAGCGTTGATGCACCAACGGAGTAGCTACTCCGGTTTCCACCAACTTGGGCGCCGCGTTCCGCGCCCGACACACCCGGATGTACACCGTTCGCACATTTTCTGCCGTAGTGTTCGCCCGCAGGCTTTCGAAACGCCGCTGATTCTCCTGCCCACACCACGGAGTATCCCTTGCTGGAAACATTGCTCTGCGGATACGCTCAAGCCGTTCATCAATCGGTTTTGATGCGACGACGGCTCCCCCTGAGCAACAGGTCCGGTCCAAGTGTGCGAGCAGCACCACCAATAGCCAACAACACGCTGTGCGCCGCGCAACCACGCGCCTTACGCGACTGCCGGCTCGGGGCGTTCGGTCTCGCCGGGCGCATTGCGATAACCCTCAAATCCCCGGCTTTGACTGCTATTTCACGCGCTCCATCCCGGTTCGACGAATCTGGGCGATGGAGCCGCGATTCACGGCCCGGCTTTGACCGACAACTCGGTTTTTCACCCTTCGTGGATCCGGTGCTGATTGCGACACAAAACACGCCCTCGGCTGCACGCCCGAGACCCCCACAACCGCCTGAACCCCGGAGCCATGAGGCCCTTTCCACTAAAGTTGAATGTTATGGATTCTCCACCGTCACGTCCAAAACAAGCCACTGTAAGTACCGACGGGGCACCCGTAGCCGGGCCCCGGGAGCACGGATCAACTCCGGGTCGGCCCGGTGGCCGCGTGCGAAACGCACTGCGCCATGCCGCCAGGGAACCGGCGTTCGGCATCCACCCCGGCTTGGTTCCGGGTATCAGTGTCGAAGACACCGGAGCGAAGTTCCCCACCCGGCGCAGCGTGTTTGTCGTAGCGCTGGCCCTCACGATGGCGGTCCTCGGCTGGGCCATCCTCGCCCCGGCTAACCTCAACGAGGTCGGCACCACCATGCAGAGCTGGGTGGTCACACACTTCGGATGGCTGTTCAACGCCACCGTGGTCGCCATCGTGGGGTTCATGCTAGTGGTCGGCTTTGGCCCCACCGGCAAGATCCGCCTCGGAGCCGATGACAGCACCCCGGAGTACTCCACTCTTTCGTGGATCTCCATGCTGTTCGCCGCGGGCCTGGGCATCGGGCTGGTCTTCTACGGGCCGCTCGAACCGCTCACCCATTTCCTGTCCCCGCCTCCGTCCACGGATGCCGAGGCCGGGACCACCGCTGCGGTCCTGCCGGCCATGACCGACGCCTTCTTGCACCAGGCCACCTTCGCCTGGTGCATCTACGCCTTGGTCGGCGGCGCGCTGGCCTACGCCTCGTACCGGCGCGGGCGGCTACCGCTGATCTCCTCTTTGTTCGAGCCGGTCTTCCCCGATGGCAACAACCGAATCTTGGGCAAGATCATCGATGTCTTTGCCGTCCTGGTCACGTTGTTCGGCACAGCAACCTCGCTGGGCATCGGGGCCCTGCAGATTCGCACCGGAACTTCGATCATCACTGGCCAGGAGCTGGGCAATGGATTTGTCGTCGTGGTCATCAGCGTGCTGACCATCGTCTTCACGATCTCCGCCGTGGCGGGCATCAAGACCGGCATCCGGTTGCTGTCCAATGCCAACATGGCTCTGGTCATTGCGCTGGCGGTCTTCGCGCTGCTGGCCGGTCCAACGTTCTTCCTGCTGGACCTGCTGCCGGCCTCGCTCATCGCCTTTGTCGACAATCTGCCGGACATGCTCACCGTCTTTGCCAGCCAGGGCACGGCCCAACAGGATTACCTGACCAATTGGACTACCCTGTACTGGGCTTGGTGGATCTCGTGGTCCCCGTTTGTTGGCATGTTCATCGCCAAGATTTCCAAGGGCCGCACCCTGCGCGAATTTGTCACGGTTGTTGTCTTTGTCCCCTCTGCGATCTCCATCGGCTGGTTCACGGTCTTCGGAGGCAACGCGATCTGGATGAACATGAACGGCAAGGCCATGACCGTGGAGGGCGCCGGCGAGAACGTCATGTTCGATTTGCTGGGCAACCTTCCTTTCAGCAACGTCACGTCGATCATTTGCTTGCTGGCCATCGTGGTCTTCTTTGTCACCGCCGCCGACTCGGCCAGCAACGTCATGGGCTCGATGTCGCAGTCGGGCCGACCCGTGCCTTCGAAGTCGGTGACCATCACGTGGGCAGCGGCGCTCGGGTTGATTGCCATGTTCCTGTTGCTGGCTGGCGGCCGCAACGCCCTCTCGGGCTTGCAGTCGATCATGGTGACCTGCGCCTTGCCATTCACCATCATCCTGATCGGCGTTATGGTCTCCTGGGCCAGGGACCTGCGCAACGATCCGCTGATGATTCGACGCAGGTACGCGCAAGAGGCCATCAGGCGCGGCGTACGCATGGGCATCGATGAACACGGTGACGACTTCGTGTTCGGCACCTCGCAGGTTGCGGAGCAGGATGGCGCAGGCGCGGACTTCGAGAGCGACGATCCCGCCCTCACCGACTGGTATACGGACAACGCAACACCTCAGGCCGAGGAAGTTTCCTCGGATACGGCAGCACCCGAAAAGGTCTAGCCACGGGAACGGGCCGGCAGCGGAGACGCTGCCGGCCCGGTTCTGTCACTCGCCTAGGCGAGGCGCAATAAGGAGTGTTTGTTATGGGGCCTTGTATTTCAGCCCCGCAGTGACGCCCCTCCACAGACAGTCAGCACCTGGCCGGTAATTGACTTCCCATTTTCACCAGCGAGGAAACCAACCAGCGCGGCGACATCCTTTGGGTCCACCAACGCGCCCAACGGCGGCACTTGCGGTGGCACGCCGGCCCGGCGCGGATCGATCATCATCGGGGTATCGGTGGGACCGGGAGCCACCACGTTGCAGGTGATTGAACGCTCCGCCAATTCAATCGCCCAGCTGCGCGAGAGCCCACTCAGTGCCGATTTGGTCGCCGAATACTGGCTCTTTCCAGCCACCCCGGTCATGGTGCGACTGCCGATGAGCACCACGCGGGAACCTGGTTCCATGGACGGTGCCAACGCATTAAGCAGCACCGCCGGAGCCTGCACATGCACAGCAAACATCCCCGCCAAGTTCCCCGCCTCCAGCTCGCCCAGTGCACCGGTCTGCATAAAGCCGGCCGCGTGCACAAATACCTGCGGAGCCTCCAAGCCCAGGGCTACTTCTTCCAAGGTCTCCAGATCACCCAGATCAGATTGCACCCACTGGAAAGACGCGGAATGTGCTTCGGGGATCTCCGGTTGACGCCGGCTCAGTCCGGTGACATGGTAACCAGCACCAAGCAATTCCAGAGCGATCGCTGCCCCAATGCCGGAGCTGACACCCGTAACAAGTGCGCTTTTCATTTACTCCGTGTCCCCCTTGTAGACCCAGGACGGGTCCACCCGGACGTACTTGATGGCCTGGCGGAAGTAGGTGTAGGCCAGGTGCAGCGCCCCATCCTCACCCTGATGAATCGAGGGGTAGGAGAACTCGCGATTTAATCCTTCACGTGAGTTGTTGGACAGGCAGTAGCCGTCGCCAACTTCCAGATTGCGCCGCACCGGCCAACTGTGACCCTCATCCTCGGAAATGGCGACGGTGAGTGGTGCCCGCGGGGTACCCCAGAATGCCTTGCGTTCGTTGGGATCCCGACCGATCAGGGGCTCAAAGGCCACCGGTCCATCCACCGCCTCGTCCAGACCTTCATCATCAATCTCGTCATAGAGCGAGAGTCGGCGTTCGGTTTCTGCGGTCGCGCGGGAGTGGTTGTAGATCAGGGCCAGGCGCCCGTCATCCAATGCGGTGAATTGGATCGAGGAGTTGTTGTTTGGCAGCTCGGTGGGCACCGGCTCGGACCAGGTCACTCCAGCATCCTGCGAGCGCGACGAATAGATCGAATCCGCCCAGCGGCTGCGGTACAGAGCCAACAGCCCGCCATCTTTCAGTGGTGCAAGGTTCATATGAACACACCCGATGGATCCGGGAACCAGCTGCTCCTGCCACGTTGTGCCACCATCGGCGGAAACCATCAGGGCCGAATCATCGGCGTCCCCCACCCATTTCTCCCCGGGAACCGTGGCACAACGGAAGACAGGAACCAGGATGTTCTCCCCGACCACAACCGGTGGCTGGCGAACAAACACCCCGCCGTGCTCCGTAGCAGCAAAAAGCGTCTCGGCTTCGGAGAAGGAGCGCCCGTGATCGCGTGAAATCCGACGGCGCACCTCCGAGGTGTCCTGGTTTCCGGCATGTTGGGCCGTGTACAAAAGCCAGAGCTCTTCCCCATAGGGGAAAAGGATCGGGTTTTGTTCCGAACGGGTGGAGTCAAAGGACAGTTGCAGTGGCTCGGACCAGTGATCTGCCCATTCGCCGTTTTCCAGCTTTTCCAACGAGGAGAAGTAGATGCTGATATCAGCCACCCCTTCCTGGGTGCCACCAAACCACACACAGCCCAACCCCCCATCCCCCAGCGTCATCAGGTTCGCAGCATGCGACTGCACGGTGGGCGCCGGAAGATAGGCGTAGTTCACTTCTCCGTCCTGCTGAACAAGCCCGTCGGTGGCGATGGTGGAGAATGCTGCGGAAGTCATAAACCTTTATCCTTCGAAGAATCGGTGAGGCTGGGAGGACTGCGAAATTCTGGACTACTTGGCGTCGATCGTGGTGCGTGCCGATCGCAAATGCGCGGCAGCGGTAGCTTCCAAGTGCGTGAGATCTGAGGCGACGGTGGCAAAGGTATAACCCTCGTTCAATCGGCCGTGGGCCAGCTCGCCGCTGGCGTTGTGGATACCCGCGGCGATTCCCGCAGCCTGCGCTGCGTCGGAGACGCGCACCAAGGCAGCCTCGAATTCCTCCTTGATGGCCGGGTCGCCAGGGAACGCCGCACCAATAGCCAAGGCCAAATCGCTCGGGCCCACGTACAGTCCGTCAAGGCCCGGCACCGCCGCGATCTCTTCGACGTTGTCCAATCCGCCCGGTGTTTCAATCATGGCAAAAACCAGCGTGGTCGCGTCGGCTTCGGCCGGCACCGGTCCCACACGCAGGGCCGAGCGCATGGGCCCGTAGGAACGGATTCCGTGCGGTGGGTACTTGGCATAGCGGACGGCATCGGCCGCGTCCTGGGCATTATTGACCAGCGGAACGATGATGGCCACGGCTCCGGCATCCAGGGCCTTGCCAATGGCCGTGGCATTGTTGGCTTCCACTCGGACCACACCGGCGGCCTGGGCCGAGGCGTCGATGGCCAGCAGTCCATGCAGCATGCCGGAGTATCCGATTAGTCCGTGCTGCGCATCTAGTGCCACATAGTCGTAACCCAAACGGGCAATGCGTTCGGTTGAGACCGGTGAGTCAAGGACAACCCAGTAGCCAATGGCGCGTTCACGCTCACGGATTTTACGGGCAAATTCGGTGGCAACTGCGGAGGTCATGATGAGTTTCTCTTTCTATCGAAGCTGAGGGAACGGCTATTAGCGGTTGTACGCCGGCATGGGGCCGTGCAGGGAGGCAGACGCAGCGCTCGCGGCGTCGGCGAGTTCGGGGTCAAGTGGTCCGGCAGCAATCGCCACCAGATTGGCTTGCAGCTGCTGAACCTTTGATCCGCCGAGCAAGAGCGAGTCCACCTGACGGTGGTAAGCCAACCAGCGCAGCGAAAGCTCTATCAGGGAAATATCCGCCTCGGCGGCAATGGCCGAAAGCTTGTCGATGGCGGCAAAGAGGTCGGCGTCCCAGTAGCGCTGAGTGTACATTTCGGCCAGACGTGAATCCCCGAAGCGTCCACCGGTGGGCCGCTGCGTGAAGGAGTGCTGACCCGTGAGCAGTCCACCGCCCAGCGGGTTGTAGACCATGGTCTCCACCCCGGTAGCTGCGGCAAAGGGCAGGTACTCGGTTTCGATCCGGCGGCCAACCAAGTTGTAAAGCTGCTGGGCGACGATCGGCTGGGGTGCACCGACTGCGTGAGCCACCTGTTGAATTTGGGCGATCTGCCACGCGGCAAAGTTTGATACACCCAGGGCCAAGATCTTGCCCTCGGTATGCAGCTTGGCTACCTCGGCGAGAGTCTCTTCCAACGGCGTGCTGTAGTCCGGCTGGTGCAGGTAAAACAGGTCAAGCCTGTCGGTATTCAACCTTTTCAGCGACCCTTCCACACTGCGTCGCAGCGCCGCCGGGGATAGCAGGGCATCGTCCCCCGCATCCGCGTGCGGCATGCCTGCCTTGGAAGCCAAGAAGACTTCATCACGCTTGCCCTCGAGCAGTGTGGCCAACAATTCTTCGGTCACCCCACCAACGTAGGCATTGGCCGTGTCGATGTGCCGGATCCCGGCATCCAGTGCGGTCCGCAGGATCTGCGCGCTAGTGGCGGCATCGGCGGTATCGCCAAAGGTCATCGTTCCCAGGACCAGATTGGCCGCTGACGTTGTGGTGCTCATGTTCTTCCTTTGTGAGGTGGCGGTGAAGTGGGGTGGCGCGAGGGTTGTTAACCGGCGAGCCCGGCGAGCAGGTGGCGCGGTTTGATCCCCTGCATGCGGCTGGGATCCAGAGCCGCCCGGCGCAACGAGCGAGTGTAGTCGGCGGACGGAGAACAAAGCACCTGGCGGGTTGGCCCCGACTCAACCAACTCACCGCGGCGCATCACCACAATCTGCTCGCTGATCTCCTGGACCACACCCAGATTGTGCGAGATGAAGAGATACGAAATCCCCGTCTCCGCCTGAATCTCGGCCAACAGCTGCAGCACCTGGGCCTGCACCGAAACATCCAGCGCACTGGTAGCTTCGTCGCAGACCAGCAGCTCCGGCTTGGAAGCCAGCGCCCGGGCAATGCCGATGCGTTGGCGCTGGCCGCCGGAGAACTCGTTGGGCCGGCGGTACAGCGCACTGGCGGGAAGACCCACCCGATCCAACAGGCGTTTAGCCTCCTGGGTTCGCTCGGCGGCCGAGGCCATCTTCTGGATCTTTAATGGCTCCGTAATGATCTCCTCGGCCGTTTGGCGAGGGTCAAGGGAACCGTAGGGATCTTGGAAGACCATCTGGAATTTCTTGCGCAGCGGGCGCAGCTCGGATTCGGACAGTGTCAACAGATCGGTGCCGTCCAAATGGATGGATCCGCTGGTGGGCTTGAGCAGGCGCATGATCGATTTGGCCACGGTTGATTTGCCGCAACCCGATTCACCCACGATCGCCAGTGTCGAGCCGCGAGCCACATCAAATGACACATCATTCACCGCGCGATAGGGTCCGGTGCGGGTGGAGTACTCCACCACCAGATTCTTCACCGAGAGGAACGGGGCAGCCGTGCTGGTTGTCTCAGACATGGGATTCCTCCACTGGCATCGATTCGTCCCAGTCTCCCAGACGCGGCACTGCCGCCAGGAGCTTGCGGGTATATTCTTCGGATGGTTCTTCAACCACCTGGCGGGCGTCGCCAGATTCAACAAAACGCCCGCGCTGCATCACATGGATGGTGTCGGAGACCAATCGAGCCACCCCGATATCGTGGGTGATCATCAAGATTGCGGTGCCCCGAGTTTCTTGGATTTCCAACATCAGATCCAAAATTCCGGCTTGCACCGTGACATCCAGGGCGCTGGTGGGCTCATCGGCCACCAGCAGCTCGGGTTCACTCGCCAACGCGATGGCGATCAGGACGCGTTGCAGCATGCCACCGGAGAGCTGGTGTGGAAACTTCTTCAGTTGCTCTTCCACCAATGGAATGCGCACCTGGCCAAGCAGTTCCATGGCCTTGGCATGGATGGCTTCCTTGCCCTTGACCTTGCCGGTGATCTTGATGGCTTCGCGCAATTGCGAACCAATCGAAAGCACCGGACTCAAAGCTGTCATCGGATCCTGCGGGATCAGGGCCAGACCACGGCCGCGGAACTTTTTTATGGTTTGGTGGTCGCTCAACACGTCCTTGCCCTTGATCCGGACCGCACCCGATAGCACCGCCAGATCTCGTGGAAGCAGCTGCAACAGCGCCATGGCAGTGGTGGATTTGCCCGAACCGGATTCACCGATAATGGTGACGGTTTCGCCGCGCCCGATGCTGAAACTGACGTTATCAACCGCCTTGAAGACTCCGTTGTCGGTCATCAATTCGACGCTGAGATTCTTGACCTCAAGCACCGCGGTATACGGCGGCGCTTCGTTGTGGGTAAGGGTGCTCATGTTCAGGCTTCCTTCCGGTTCTTGCGGCGGGGACGACCATCACGCAGGGCATCTCCGAGGAGGTTGACGCCGACCACCAGAGCCACGATGACTAGGCCGGGCAGGGTCACCATCCACCAGGAGGTGGTGATGTAGTCCTGACCGTCGGAGATCAGTCGGCCCCAGGTGGCGAAGGGACGCTGCGGTCCGGCACCCAGGAAGGAGAGCGCGCTTTCGAGCAGTACGGCCTGGGCCAACAACAGCAGGATCACCAGGCTCGCCTGCTTGAAGACGTTGGGGATTACGTGCTTGATGAGGATGGAGATCTTGTGCAGACCCAGGGTCTTGGCGGCATCCACATAGGGCTTTTCGCGTTCCACCAACACCAGGGAGCGGGTCAGCCGAGCGACCTCAGGCCATTGCGCTATGGCGATGACACCGGTGATCACCGGGATGGATGGGCCAAAGAGGGCTACGACCAGCAGGAGCATCATCAGCAGCGGCAGCGACATCTGGGCTTCTAAGACGCGAGAGATCAGCACATCTGCCCAGCGTCCGTAGAAGCCGGCGATCGATCCGAGGATCACACCGATGGCGCCGGAGACCACCACGGCCAACACACCGATCATCAGCGAGGTCTGCCCACCGAACAAAATTCGCGAGAGCAGATCGCGGCCCAATTGGTCGGTGCCGAAGAGATAACCGTCGCTCAGCGGCGGCAGGCGCCGTGCGCCCAAGTTCTGAGCGTTTGGATCGGCCAGCGGCAAGAAGTTGGCCAGCACGATCGGTAGGAAAACCAAGAGGGTCAGGATGGCACCTGCCCAGAGCTTGATTTTTGCGGAGCGTGCGCGCCTAGCCGAAGCCGAAGCCTTGAGCGCCTTCGCGGTCACCGCCGAGGGTGCGCTGGATGTTGCAGGTGCCTGAGTGATGTGCGTTGCGGTGCTCATACCGATGCCGCCTTTCCGAGTCGAACGCGGGGATCAAGCAAGGGGTAAGCCAGGTCAATGAGCAGCTGAACCGCGACGGCCAGCAGAGCGGTAATGAGCACCGTAGCCTGGATCAGCGGGTAGTCCCGGGTTTCCAAGGCTCGGACAATCAACGAGCCAACCCCCGGCCAACCGAAAACGACTTCCACCACGACCACACCGTTGAGCATCGCGGCAAAGCGTGTACCCAGGGCGGTGAATACTGGGATGCCGGCGTTGCCCAGGGCGTAACGCCAGGTCAGCAAGCGTTCAGAGACACCGCGGGAGCGGGCGATGGTGAGATAGGGAGAATTGAAGTTGTTGACCATTTCCCGGCGCACCATGCGCGAGATTAATGCGACCTGCAGAATCGCCACCGTAATGGTGGGCAGGACCAACCCACCCCAGGTTGTGAAGCCGGAAGCGGGGAAGATCGGCAGGACCACCGAGAAGGCGGTCAGTAGCATGATGCCGGTCCAGAAGTCGGGCATGGACTGCCCGGCAACTGTCAGTACATTGACTCCGACCTCGCCACCGGTGTCGGCACGGCGGGCCATCCACATGCCCAGCGGGATCGCGACCAGCGCGGCCAGCAGGATCGAGGAAGTGGCCAGGGTCAGCGTGTACGGCAGGCGTTCCATGACCACGGTCATCGCGGGAGCCTGGAAGGAGTAAGAGGTGCCGAGATTGCCGGTGAAAAGTTGGCCAATGAAGATCAGGTATTGCTGGAAGATCGGGGCGTCGAGGCCGAATTGTTCGCGTACCGCGGCCAACTCTTCGCTGGTGGCCAGCGGGCCGGCGAAGGCCGCAGCGGGGTCACCGGGTGCGAGGCGGATGAGCAGGAAGACCACCGAGACCGTCAAGAAGACGGTCAGCAGTCCCTGGCCCAGTCGTTTGGGGAGATAGGTGAGCATTCTCAGGCTTCCAATCCGATGTGGGACAACGGGTATGAGTTGGCCGCTGACAGAGAGAGTGTCTGGACCCGGTTGCGCCGGGCCAGGATCGATTTGGGCACAAAGGCCCAAGCACAGGGCCAGGTGTCCCAGGCTCCCTGTTGGGCATCCTTGAGGTATACCTCGCGTTTGGCCTCATCAACTTCCGCTGCGGCAAGACCGATCTTCGCGGCAACCGCCTTATTGACGTAGCCCTGGTAGGTGTCGCGGGTCTTTTCCTTTTCCGGGGTTCCGGCATACATGCCCTGCAGCATGGTGATGGCCAATCCGGTGGGGCTGGAGAAGCCGTTTCCGAGCAAATCCCAGTCGCCTTCTTTGCCCTGTCGCCATTGCAGGATGTTTCCGCCGGGTTCAAATTGCTGCAACTCGGTGCGCACGCCGATGTCCCAGAACATTTGCACCAACGCCTCCATGATGGCGGTATCGGAGGGGAACTCTCCGGTTTCCCAAATGATCTTGAGTTTTAGGTCGCTGACACCCAAATCTTTGAGCAGTGACTTGGCCTTGGCCGGGTCATAAACAAAGTCACCGGTCTTGGCGTGGCCAAAGAGGCTGGCGGGCGTGACGCCTTGAGCCTGTTCGACAGAATCGATCAGCACGTCATGCACCAGCGCTTGGCCATCAATGGCAAAGGATAACGCCTCGCGGACCCGCACATCGCTGAGCGGGTGGGAGGAAGGCTTGCGGAAATTGTAGAAGATCTGATTCATACGCAGAGAGGACGCCGTCTCGATGGTGACACCCGGCAGACCGCTGAGTTGTTCCATGGAGTTTGGGGAGATCGAGTCGATGACGTCGACCTCACCGCTGCGCAGAGCGATCACGCGGGAGGATTCTTCGGGTAGGAAGCGCACATTCACGCGCTGGACGGCCGGGGCCGTTCCCCAATACGTTTCGTTGCGCAGCAGCTGGTAGGTGCCAGCGCCGCGGTTAAAGGATTCAACGGTATAGGGACCGGTGCCGACACCGGTCTGCAGCTCTTCAGGCTTGTTATCCGCCGCCGGAGTGATCAAGATCAGCGCCATGAGGGCGTCAAGGATGGGGATCGGTGCCTTGGAGTCAAGATAGAAGCTGCGTTCGTCCAGGGCGGTGATCCTCGGGAATTCTGGGAAGAAGCCTGCAACAAAGGAACCTTGGACCTCGCGGTACATTTGCAGCGCGGTGGAAACGTCTTTGATTTCTACCGGTCGACCGTCGGAGTAAGTGACCCCCTTGCGCAGTGTGGCCTTCCAGCGCGTCGGAGAAAGCATCACAAAGGATTCGGCCAGCATGGGGATAGGAGTGATCTCCGGCCCGATGGCCGTCAAGCCTTCACGCACCGCGCGCTGTACCGTGACTGCCGCATCAAATTGATTCAGCTTGTTATCCAGCGAGACAAGCGAACGGTTCAGTGCCAGGGTCAGGGTGTCTTCACCGGGCAGGCCGGTGGGACCTGCGCAGGCGCTGGCGCTTAATCCGATCCCCGCGAAGAGTCCTGCCGCTCCGGCAAGTCGCAGCAATTGCCGACGCGACATGTCGTGGCCAGGGAATGATGCGGTCATGATTGACCTCTCGATTCGTCGTATTGGAGCATCGTTGACCCAACCCATTGGGGCACCTTGCTCTCCTGAGCATTTGTAACTCAGGTCACTCTGTCACGATTGCGCGTAATGCGCAATACCAATAGCGCGTTTCGCGCAACTGTGTCATGATGAAGACATCAGTCGAAGGTCCATGGCCTTCTTAGACCCCACCTAGGAGGTGAAAATTCAGCCATGCAGCCAATCGCTAGTGATCCACCGACAACAGCAATGTCCCCGGAGAACCAACAAGTACTTATCTTGGCCGATGACTTCACCGGTGCCTGCGAGGTGGCCCTGCCCTGGAAATCACTCGGATACGGTGCGGCGATCACACTAGATGCCAGCGCGGTCCGCACCACGCGGGTTCATATCATCGACACCGATACCCGCGGATTACCTTCCACGCAGGCCGCAACCATCACACGTTCGATATTGGCTTCACATGTGCCCACGGGACTGCTGATCAAAAAGATCGATTCTCTCTGGCGCGGCAATATTCCTGCCGAGCTTTTGGCGCTGGTCAAGTCGGGTTATCGTTTGGTCATTGCCGGGGCACTGCCGCACCTTCACCGTTCGGTCAGGGACGGTGCACTGCTAATTCAGGGCATCCCTCTGGCGGCGACGGACGCGTGGAACATCGAAACGGCGGCGCCGCCTGTGCTCGTCAGTGATCTACTTGTTGGTCTTTCCACTAGGCACCTCCCAATGCCCGGCACCAACGACCAGCAGTGGGAAACACAATTGGACGCGGGCCTCAACAACGCCCAGGTCATCATCATTGACTGCGAAACCGAGTCGGATCTGGCCACGATCGCCTCCTCTTGTCTCCAGCGCCTGCCATCGGCATCCACTCCCATTGCACTGGTGGGCACCGGTGCGCTGAACGCAGCGATCGCCACGGCGTATGCCGCCCTCTTCGTTCCCGATGCCAACGAGAGCGAGAAGACGATATCAAAGTCAACCTCAGTACCTGCCCGCGGGCAGCACCAACTCTTCGCAGTGGTCGGTTCCGCCTCCGGCCGCAGCGGAGAACAACTTGCCCATGCTCGCAAGGCCGGACTAAGGGTCAGGGAAAATGCATCTGATCTAGCGGCCGAACTGCTGGATGGAAACCCCGCCATTCTCGCGGCCCCCGCGACGCCGGGCGATCCCGCGGCGACTCTCACCACGCTGCGTCACAACGCTGCCCTGCTCCTGGAAGACCAGCCGTCCGCGGATCTTTTCCTCACCGGTGGTGAAACCGCCAGGGCCATCCTTGATGACCAGAACATCGACATCCTGTATCCCCTGCTTCAACTCGAACCCGGTGTAGTCATCTGCCGCACCCCGGCGGGGCGACTCGTCGGCACCAAACCCGGCACCTTCGGCAGCACCGGCATCCTGACCCAATCCCTGAAAACTCTGCGCGAACTGCGCACCACCACACCCCAGGAGCACGATCCCATGACCAAAACATTGCAGGACACCCGCCCCTACATCGCCGTGACCATGGGCGACGGCGCCGGGGTTGGCCCCGAGGTGACCGTCGGAGCTCTCATCGATGAACGTGCCTACGCCACCAGCCGTCCGGTGGTTATCGGGGATGCCTATCGGCTGCGTCTGGGCGCCACTGCACTCGGCGCCACGGTGGAGATCGTGGAAATCGAGGCGATCTCCGAGGCCATCTTCATCCCGGGACGCATCAATGTCATCGACCCGCATCTGCTGTCCCCCGACCTGCCCTGGGGCAAGGAATCGGCGGAGGCGGGAAACGCCGCTTACCACTACATCCGTATTGCCTGCGAGCTGGGCATGAAGGGTGAGGTGCAGGGCATCTGTACCGCACCGCTAAACAAGGCGGCGCTGCACAGCGCTGGGCACATCTACCCCGGCCACACCGAACTGCTGGCCCACTTCATGGGCATCGAGGAGGTCTCCATGATGCTCTCCACCCCCAAGGTCAAGGTCATCCACGTGACCACCCACATCGGGCTCATTGACGCCATCAACAAGATCGAACCGGGGCTAGTGGAGCGCACGGTGCGCCGCGGGCACGACGCATTGGTCCGGGCCGGAAATGCCAACCCCAAGATCGGTGTGTGCGCCATCAATCCGCACGCCGGAGAAAACGGTCTCTTTGGGTACGGCGAAGAGGAAACCAAGATCATTCCCGCGCTGGAAAAATTGCGTGCCGACGGTATCAATGCGGTAGGTCCGCTTCCTGCAGACACCGCGTTCTTCCTCGCCGGGCGCGGGGACTACGATTTGATTGTGGCGATGTACCACGATCAGGGCCACGGACCGGTGAAGGTTTTGGGCATCGAGGCCGGAGTGAATATCACCGTGGGACTACCGGTGATCCGGACCTCGGTTGACCATGGCACCGCCTTCGACATCGCCGGCACCGGCGTGGTGGAGGTTGGCAGCATGATTGAGGCACTGACGCAGGCGGTCAATCTGGCCTCGGTTCCAGCACTCTGATTGCTTCACCGATACACTCGGCGAAGAGCAACTCAACAACATTAAAGGAGGTCAACATGTCAACAAGTGCCAGGGTGCGCCAGGGACAGATCCTTGAGCTCGCGCACACCAGCGGTCTGGCAAGCGTCGAGGAACTCTCCGAACGCTTTGACGTGACAGCCTCAACGATCCGGCGTGATCTCACCCGATTGACCTCCGAGGGCAAGATCGCTCGCACCTACGGCGGGGCCATGGCCCTGAATGGGCAGGTGGTCGAGTCAACCTTCCGGCAGCGCAATAAGCAAAGCACCGCTGCTAAACGCGCCATCGGGCGACGGGCCCGCGCCCTGGTAAAACCGGGGCAATCAATCCTGCTCGACTCGGGATCCACCGTCGCGGCGCTGGCCCACGAACTGCGCGATGCCAGCGAGCTTAAGCTCGCCACCACCTCACTAGTGGTGCTCGATGAACTCGCCGAGGCCCAGGAGATTCACGTTGAATGCATCGGTGGCACGTTGCGGCACAGCAGCGCGGCCTTTGTTGGACCGTTGGCCGAGTACTGCCTGGAACGAATGAGCTTTGATACCGTCTTCTTGGGCGCCGACGGGGTCACCCCCGAGGCGATTTGCGAGGCGGACATGGTCCAGACGCGTTTGAAGGAAGTGATGTGTTCGCGTGCCAACACCGTGTATGTGTTGGCCGATTCTTCCAAACTAAACCACACCCCCTTCCACGCCTGGGCCAGACTGCCCGAGGCGTGGACGCTGATCACCGACGCCGCGGCGAGTGATGCTCAGCTGGAGGCTTTCCGGGCAGCGGGAGTCAAGATCCTCATTGCCCGCTAGCCCGGAAAGCCTCAGACTTAATTCGCCCAGAACGGGTAGTCGGTGTAACCGACGGCGCCCTCGGTGTAGAAGGTGCAGGCGTCGGGAACGTTCATAAAACCTCGAGCGCAGATCCTGGACGAGTTCCCCGGCCGGATCGGCGTTCAGGATGCTCAACGTGGCCACACCAAGTGGTCCAGCCGCGTTCAACCCACACCGGTGATCCGAACACTGCGAAGTGCCGACCTTGCAACCTGCTAACGCTGTCGCCCCCATATGCATCCAGCGACAAATGGAGTGCCCCATTTTCCCAGTATCGGATACTATTGGGAAATCAGGGGTTCTAGTTTCCCAGCATCCTCCGGGACCGAACCACATAACCGGGACCACCAGAGGCACCCATGAGCATCAACAGCACCGCTTGGCCCTCGATCCATTTCGAGGAAGTCCAATGGGATGCGCCCGCCGACGCCAGCGCTTCCCGTCGTCAGCGGCTTCGGGCCCGCGGTCCATACCAAGCTGCCATCGTGCCGCCAATCGCGGACGCCAGCCCCGTCATCAGCACCCGGGTCCTCGCTCTGGCCGAGGAAGCAACTATTGACATGGTCCGTTTCGACCGGGATCTGGGCGAGAGCGCCGCCCCCTTCGCGGCACTGCTACTGCGTAGCGAGTCCGTAGCCAGCTCCGAAATCGAGAATCTCACCGCGGGAGCCAAGAAAATCGCGCTGGCCCAACTGGGAGACCGATCCAGCGCAAACGCATCACTGATCGCCTCCAATGTCTCGGCCATGAACGCTGCCATAACACTGTCCGACGACCTGTCCCTGCCCAATATTCTGTCCATGCACCGAGCCCTGCTTCAGTCCTCGCACCCGCAGATCGCCGGTGAATTGCGCAAAGCACCGGTGTGGATTGGCGGCAATTCCCCGCACACCGCCAGCTTCGTTCCACCACGCCACGAAGGGATCGAAACCGCCTTGGTGGATCTGGTCGACTTCATGCGCCGCGATGACCTGCCGATCTTGACTCAGGTCGCCATCGCCCACGCTCACTTCGAGACAATCCACCCCTTCGCTGACGGTAACGGTCGGACCGGCAGGGCCCTGGTCGGCGCGCTGTTGAGAAACAAGGGAGTGACCCAGAAAGTCACCATCCCCGTCTCATCCGGGCTGCTGGCCAACACCGCTTCATACTTCGAGGCTCTGGGCGCGTACCAACAGGGAGACCCTGAACCGATCGCCGAAATGTTCGCCGAATCAACTTTTGCTGCCACGGAGAATGGCAGACTCCTGGCCGCAAGTATCAACCAAATCCAGTTCGACATTCATGCCGCACTTCCGCAGAAGCCCAGCGACAGCATGCGCGCAAGCATTCGCTGTCTAGTACGGGAACCAGCACTGAGCGCAGAATCTCTCATTGAGATGACGGGCCAATCCTCAAGCTCCGCCTACCGCAACATCACTGTCCTGGAGTCCATCGGTGTACTCAAAGCCAGCAGCCACATCAAGGGCCGCAGAATATGGATCGCACCGGCCGTCATCGAAGCCCTGGACGAGTTTTCGCTGCGCGCCGGAAAGCGCACCCGGTCCTAACTCAGCCTCGCAACATTGCGACCGACCCACGGGGACGATCCGCACAGGCTTCGGCTGCCGCACACCCATCAGGTGTATGGCAGCCATCAACCTAGGGGGTTAGTTCGCCCAGAACGGGTAGTCGGTGTAACCGACGGCGCCCTCGGTGTAGAAGGTGGAGGCGTCGGGAACATTCAGTGGCAATTCTTCCTTCCAGCGGCGCACGAGGTCGGGGTTGGCGATGGCCGGACGGCCGACCACCACGGCTTCGCCCCAACCATTGGCGGCAACAGCCTCCGCTTCCTCAAGTGTGGTGATGCTCTGGAAACCGGTGTTCAGCAGTACCGGTCCACCGAACCTCGAGCGCAGATCCTGGACGAGTTCCCCGGCCGGATCGGCGTTCAGGATGCTCAGTGCGGCCAGACCCAGAGGTGCGATCCCATCGATGAGAGCACCGTACGTGGCGGCAGCATCCGCGGTATCGGTTTCCAGCGCACTCTGAATATTGTGCTGCGGGGAGATGCGCAAGCCCGTTTTTCCTGCGCCAATAGCTTCAGCCACGGCGGTGACCACCTCGATCACCAGACGCGCCCGGTTCTGCGGGGATCCACCATATCCGTCGGTGCGGGTGTTGGAGCTGGGGGCCAGGAATTCGTGCAGCAGGTAACCGTTGGCGCCGTGCAGTTCAACACCGTCAAACCCTGCGGCGATCGCGTTGCGAGATCCTTGCACAAACTCTTCGATAATGCCCGGCAGTTCCGCCTCGGTGAGTGCGTGCGGAACCGGGTAGTCGTACTTGCCGGTGTAGGTGCGGGTGACACCGTCCACCGCGATGGCACTGGGGCCCACCACGATGTCTTGCCCGGTGGTTTCGGTGTGGGTGACTCGGCCGGCGTGCATCACCTGAGCAACAATGAGTCCGCCTTCGGCATGGACGGCGTCGGTGACGCGCTTCCATCCGGCGATCTGTTCGTCGGTGACAAGTCCCGGCTGGCGGACAAAGCCCTGACCGACCGCACTGGGGTAAACACCTTCACTGACAATCAGGCCCATCGATGCACGCTGGCGGTAGTACTCAACCACATCGTCGTTAGGCACGCCGTCTATACGGGAGCGCGAACGAGTCAGTGGCGCCATGATGACACGGTTGGAAAGCTGAAGGTCACCGAGGGTGAGTGGGGAAAACAGGTCCATGGTGGAACATACTCCTGGGGGTTGGGGAGAGGTGTCTTGGTTGGGCTAACCGCTCCTCCGACTCAGGTATTCCCCGCGGGGCACCCAAGGTGAGGCGGAACACTGAGCGCATCATTCCCTCACTCACTGCGCTCCGTGGCCAGTTGGTTTTCGCTCTCATGAGGTTGAACACCGACTGGCCACCGGCGTTCGGTGCTAGCTGACTTGTACCGGCTCCGAGGCGGCATCCAAGATCTCCAGCTGCTCACCGGAAAGCTCCAAGGTGGCCGAGTCCATGAGCGCCGGCAACTGATCCACAGAACTAGCGCTGGCGATCGGGGCCACGATGCTCTCGCGGCTGCGCAACCAGGCCAGCGCCACGGTGGCGGGTTCCACCTTCAGCTCCGCCGCGACCGAAACCAGGGTGTCCACGACACTCAGTCCATGCTCGTTGAGGTAGCGGCCGGCCATGCCAGCGCGCGCCTTGCCCTCAAAATCGGCTTCAGAACGGTACTTGCCGGTCAAGAATCCACTGGCCAGCGAGAAGTACGGCAGCACCGCCAGCTGGTGGCGTGCCGAAACCGCGGCCAACTCGTTTTCAAACTCCGCACGGGCCACCAGATTGTACTGCGGCTGCAGTGCCACCGGGGTGACAAAACCATGCTCGTTGGCAACCGCAAACCATTCATCAATCTGCTCGGCCGAGAAGTTGGAGAGCCCAATGTGTCGGATCTTTCCCGCGCGCACTAGGGCGTCAAATGCTGCAGCGCTTTCGGCGACCGGGGTGTTGTCATCGGGTTGGTGGGCGTAGTACAGATCAATGTAATCGGTACCCAAGCGCTGCAGTGAGGCAGCTGCCGCGGCAGCGATGTTGGTCGCCGAGAGCCCGGGGAATTCTGGGTGCTGCGATACCTTGGTGGCCACAATGAGGCGTTCGCGCTGCCCCTTGGCCAACCAGGAGCCAATGATGGCCTCAGATTCGCCACCCGAATTCCCCGGTGCCCACACCGAATAGACATCGGCGCTATCCACGAAGTTGCCGCCGGCCTGAACGAAAGCATCCAGCACCTGGTGTGAGGTGGCTTCGTCGGAGGTCCAACCGAAGGTATTACCTCCGAGGTTGAGGGGAAAGACATCGAGGTTTGAGGTTCCGAGGATACTCATGCGCACTCCTTGTTGATGATGATCGATTCGTGCTGCGGCAAGGTGGTGCCGCCACGAGTGCCAACCTCAGCGCTTCATGCCCTATTCCATGATGTCGAGAAATGACGTCCCTTCCGCCCGCGAGCGCAGGCCGTGTTCTCAGCGTTGCTGGTCCAACGGCGGGTGTTCGGCGATGCAGAAGAGGTTGCCTTCCGGATCCGCCAGGGTGGTCCACCGAACGTGGGCTACTTCCTCAAGGACATCCCATTTGTGGGTGGCACCCAGTGAGATCAGGCGTTCAACTTCGGCGGCGCGTGAGCCCCATGGCACGGTGAGGTCCCAGTGGGCCATCTGGCGTGCGGCGCGCGGTTCGCTTTCGGGCTGGAAAAACATCCCGAAGCCGCTCGGACCATTCGGCGGAAGGTAGTAGCTATCGCCGCCGGCTGCGGGTTCCGCGCCGGTGACCTGTGCCCAGAAGGCAACGAGGTCTGCCGGGTTCCGGGCTTCGAGGTTGATGGCTCCGAGGGTGATTTGGCTTGGTGTCATGCGTGCAAGGCTACAGCGCACCGACAGCACCCAAGCTCCGTCTAGCGTGCAGCCGTCAGGGTTTGGAGCACGCGTGGGCGCGACAAGGTATCCGAGCAGAGAACCAAATCCGCACGGTAGCCCGGAGCCAAGATCCCTCGATCATTGAGTCCCGCGGCGACCGCCGGGTTCTTGGTGATCATATTGATGGCTTCGGACAGTGTGGCGTAGCCCAACCGTGCGAGCTCAAAAGCCGCGGACAGCAGACTCGAGGGCAGGTAATCAGATGCCAAGATGTTCAGCACTTTCGCTTGAGCGAGTTCCAAGGCCGAGACATTGCCCGAATGTGATCCTCCGAGCAGTACATTGGGCGCCCCTGCCACGGTGGATACTCCCTTCAGGTGGGCCCACTGAGCCGCCTCCAACGTCGTGGGGAATTCGGCGATCACGGCATGGCGGGCGATGAGCTCATCAATTTCTTGTGGTGTCACCGGATCGTGGCCCATGAGGCGGATGGTTCCGGTTGCGGCCAATTCGGCAAGCCACCCCAATGTTTGTTGCTTAAACGTCAGCTGCTGATCGCGTTCGGCAATCAATCTGTCCACATGTTCGGCGGCTTGTGTGGGATCCATGTGCTGGGCTTCGCGCAGCCATCGCTCCATCACCGTGCGGTCGCGATATTGCCCCTGGCCGGGGGTGTGATCCTCATAGGAAACCAGGGGAACCTCTGCCCCACCGAGATGATCGCGCAACATGTGAACCCCGTCGGGACAGCGCACATCGAGGCGATGCAACACCCGGTGGTCCATCCGTGGTTCTTCATAATGACTGATGGCGTGATGAACATCGGGCGCCTGGGGTGAACCGATGGGGATCCCCACGGCCGACTTGGTTTGGAACGACACCGCATGAAAAGCGGTGGTGACCCCCGCTGCCATGAGATTTCCCTCGGCCGCTTGCATGGCTAGGTCCACTGGCATGCAGGCACCGGGGCGCGGCCGATATTCACGCGCCAATGCGTCACTGTGCAGATCAACGATGCCCGGTAGGCAGAGTTTCCCAGCACCGTCGATATCTGCGCCGAGGCCAGCTCGGTGCGGACGGATCTCCTGAATCAGACCATCAACGACGCTGATCATCTGGTCTTCGAGCATCCGCTCATCCTTGAGCACCCGAACATGGCCCAGGATGTAGGTGGTTACCATTTTCCGACCTCTGTCACGACGTCAAAGACGTCCGGGCGCAGAAAACTTTCCACGTATTCGAGTTTCTGCCCGGTCTCGGAGCAGGACACAAGCCCTCGCAGCAGAATCTGTGGGGGTCGGCCGCGCAAGCGCAGCACCTCAGCGATCTGGGCAGGTGGAGATGCCAGCCGACTCTGGCTCCATTGCCGCACCGGGGTATAGCCATAGTGTCTACGCAGCACCGCATCCAGCGAGTCATCGGGTGCGATGACTGCGGCCAGGCGAGGCACACGTGCCGATGGCAATACCGAGGTTGCGGTGCTCACCGCTGCCCCATCAATGAAGCGAACACGTTCCAGCACCGTCACCTGAGCGTTGGCGGGCAGCCCCAGGATTTCTCGCTCGCTGGCATTGGCAGGGCGCGTTACAGGTTTGGCGTTTTCGGTGCGCGGATCACCACCGGATGCTCGAACCGTCGCGGTGAAGGAGGGGGCAATGTCTGGCCCAATTCTGTATTCATAGCGACGCGTGCGGAATGTTCCACTGCCCTTGACGCGCCGAATCAACCAGCGACGTTCCAGCTCCTCTAAAGCAGCCCTAATGGTTTGGCGGTTAACCCCAAAGAGGGCGCCAAGTTCATGTTCGGACGGCAGTGGGCGCTGTAGCGGGAGATCCGCATATTGCTCCAAGATCTGTTGGGACAGCTTGAGATAGGTGGCTTCTGCTTGCATCTTCCGATCCTAACTCAGTTTCCCAAAAATTCCTTATGAATACTGGTAACAAACCTTAGATGAACAATCAACAAACGACCATAATCTGTCTAGACAAATTCACTTCCCCCCGGTCATGCTGAATAGGAACGAGCGTCCCGAAGCCCGACTTCGAAGCGCCACCAAACCACTCGCAACGCAGACAGGTACTCCCCCATGAAACGCAAAACACTCGCCTTCACCGCTGCCATCGCAGCAGCAGCCCTCCTCACCGCCTGTGCCCCGGCCGAAGCCGAAACCACTGCCGCGGGTTTCCCTGCCGAAATTGTCATTGGTGCCATTCCCAACGAAAACTCCTCGGACCTCACCGGCACCTACGAACCGCTAATCAAGATGCTCGAAGCCGAAACCGGTTCCAAGGTCAAGCTGCAGCAAGCCAGCGACTATGCGGGCATCGTGGAAGGCATGATCGCCGACCGCGTTGATATCGCCTTCCTCGGCCCCTTCTCCTACGTCATCGCCACCACCAATCAGGCAGACATCAAACCGCTCGGCGCGCTGGCAGGAGAAAAGGGCGAGCCCTCCGGCTACCACGCACTGGGAATCACCCAGGGCAAGAACACCGCGGTGAACAGCATCAAGGACTTCGCCGGCAAGGACACCTGCTTTGTTGACCCGGGTTCCACCTCCGGATTCCTCTACCCCTCGGCGGGCCTGATCGAGGCCGGCGTGGTCACCAGCGGCAAGGAATCTGACATCAGCGCTGGCCTCAAGCCGATCTACGCCGGTGGACACGACGCGTCGGCTCTCTCGGTCAAGAACGGTGACTGTGAGGTCGGTTTCGCGATGCAGTCCATGGTCGAGCAGACGCTGCCGGCCAAGGGTGAAGTGGCAGAGGGTGAGCTGAAATCGGTATGGACCTCGGAACTGATTCCGGGCTCGGTCTTCGCGGTACGTAACTCAGTCGGTGAAGACACCACCAACAAGCTCACCACCCTGTTCAGTGAAAAGGCCAACGCCGACTACTTCGAATCCCAGGGCTACTGCTCGGGTGAAGACTGCTTGATCACCGGCGAACACGCGTGGGGCGTGGTGCCAGCGACGGATGCCGACTACGACGGTATCCGTAGCGTCTGCGCCTCCACCAAGTCCGAGAAGTGTGAATCATGAGCCTGATCCAAATCACCAATACTGAGGCTGACGCTGACATCGACTCTCACCACAGCAGGAATATCCAGGCTGACATCGCCATCGAGGCTACCGCTCTGCACAAAAGCTTCGGTTCCACCCACGCACTGAAGGGCGTTGACCTGAAGGTGGCCAAGGGCGAAATGACCGTCCTGCTGGGGCTCTCCGGCTCGGGCAAGTCCACCTTGTTGCGTTGCCTCAATGGCTTGCATCAGCTCACCAGCGGTGAAGTTACGGTCCTGGGCGAAGCGGTACACGTGGCCAAGGCCCGCAAGCTGCGCGCCTTGCGCTCACGCGTGGGCTTCATCTTCCAGCACTTTAATCTGGTGAACCGCCTGACCTGTCTGGAAAACGTGTTGATCGGTGCCGCGGGCAGGATCCGCGGACCCCGCTACGGACTGCTCAGCTACACCAAGGCCCAACGCCGTGAAGCACTGGGACATCTAGAACGCGTGGGACTCGGAGATTTAGCCTTCCAGCGGGCAGATTCACTCTCCGGTGGACAGCAACAACGCGTGGCTATCGCCCGCGCCCTGATGCAGAAGCCCGAGCTGATCCTCGCCGATGAGCCGGTCGCTTCCCTCGACCCGCAGAACGCAGCCAACGTCATGGATCTACTCTTCCAAGTCTGTCGGGAAGACGGAATCACCGTGGTGTGCACGCTGCATCAGGTGGATCTTGCCCTGCAATGGGCGAACCGCATCGTCGGACTGCGCAGCGGCGAAAAGGTCTTGGATGAGTCCACCGCCAGCCTGAGCAAGGAACGGGTGCTTGAGGTCTACCAGCAGCTGGACCCCGATGCCGAAATCACCACCTCATGATGCTCACCAAGGCCCACCCGGAACCCAGCAAAATCACCACCTCACCGCGCACCCCGGAATCTCTGATTCCACGGCCCACCCGCGAAAAGGTGACGCTCTGGATCATCCTCGCGGCACTGATTCCACTGACCCTGGCCAGCGCCGAACACATCGAATTTGATCTGCGAGCGCTTGGCGGCGGGTTCGGGGACGTGGCCAACCTTTTGGCGCGCATGCTCCCACCGGAAGTCAACGACCCACCCCGAGTCTTTGAACTACTGCTTGAAACACTCATGATGGCACTGCTAGGAACCGTCCTTGCCACCATCATCTCGGTTCCGTTGGCCTTCTTGGCCGCAGCAAATACCACCCCGCACCCGCTGGTACACCGCGGCGCCCGCATGCTCATCACCATGTGCCGCGCTGTCCCCGATCTGGTCTTCGCGGTGCTCTTCGTCCGCGCCTTGGGCATTGGAGTCCTGCCCGGAATCCTGGCTCTTGGCCTACACTCGGTGGGCATGATGGCCAAGCTTTTTGCCGACGCCATCGAACAAAGTGAGGCAGGTCCGCGCGAGGCAGTGCGAGCCACCGGTGCCGGTCGCATGGGCGAACTGATCATGGGAGTACTTCCCCAGGTCATCGCCGCCTGGCTGGGAACCTGCATTTATCGCATCGACATCAACCTGCGGACCTCGGTGGTGCTCGGCTTTGTGGGCGCCGGTGGCATTGGTTTTGCCTTGCAGGATTCTCTGCGCGGGCTGATGTATGAAAGCGCCATGGGGATCGTGCTGATCATCTTGGTGGCGATCGCCGCTATGGAGATTGCTTCCATCGCGCTGCGCCGCACCCTACTGAATCCGATCAGCGCCGGACCTGCACCCCGCGTGCCGGATGTTTCCTCTGCCCTGCTGCCACCGTGGAGCGGGGACAGGCGAACGCGCACCATCGCCGGCTTCCTACTCCTCGGCGCCGTCATCTATTCCCTGATTCACCTACGGATCAATCCCTTGGTGCCGATCACCAGCTTTGGTGAGTTGGCAGCCGTCTTTGGCCGACTCTTCCCGCCCTCCATAAGTGGTGCCGAGGAACTCTTACTTCCGGCCGTCGTGGAAACCCTGGCCATTGGCTTGGTTGCCACCGTTATCGGAGCACTGCTTGCCATACCCGTGGGCATCCTGGCGGCATCAAACATCTCGCCTGCGCGGCCCATTTTTGCCGCGGCACGGATGCTGATTCTGGTGGTTCGCGCCATCCCCGAGCTGATCCTCGCGGTAGTCTTTGTCGCCGCAATCGGGCTGGGCCCCATGGCCGGTGCCATGGCTCTGGCCGTGGAAACCATTGGCTTTTTGGGCAAACTAGTGGCCGATTCCATCGAGGAAATCCCCGTGGGCCCGCTCGAAGCGGTGCGCGCCGTGGGCGGCAGCTGGTGGGACCAACTATGCAATGCGGTCATCCCGCAGGCACTACCGCAACTGATTGGTCACTGGATGTACATGCTGGATGTGAACATCCGGACCTCCACGGTGCTGGGCGTGGTGGGCGCCGGTGGCATCGGATTCCTGCTGATGGAATCCATACGAACGCTGAACTTTAATCTGGCGGGAACCATCATCCTGCTCATCTTTGCCATCGTCTTTATGATCGAAAGGATCTCCGCGTGGATACGCAAACACGTCGCCTGAGTCTGAGCGCCGAGTTGTGGAACGGCGGATCTGACTTCGACACGCGCACCCTTCAGCTACCCGAACCGGGTGCCGGGGAGGCCATCGCAGCCATCGATTTAGCCACCGTGTGTGGATCCGATATCCACACCGTGTCCGGACGCAGGTCCGGCCCCTTCCCCTCCATCCTGGGGCATGAGGCCGTGGGACGTCTTCAGGACATCGGCCCCGGAACCCTGACGGATTTCACCGGAACGGCGCTGAATACCGGTGACCGTGTCATTTGGAGCGTCACGGTGGCCTGTGGGAGCTGCGATCGCTGTCTCGCCGGCCGTAGCGCCAAATGTCGGTCCCTGCTCAAAACCGGACACGAACCCTTGGATGGGCGCTGGGGTATCTCGGGTGGCTATGCATCGCATATCCATCTGCCCCGGGGCATCACTCTGGTCTCGGTTCCCGATTCGATCTCCGATGCCGTGGCCGCCCCCGCAGCCTGTGCCACCGCCACGGTCATGGCCGTATTTGAGGCCGCGGGAGACGTTGCGGGAAAACGCGTGTTGGTCAGTGGTGCGGGGATGCTGGGCATCGTTGCCTGCGCCGTGGCCGCTTATCGCGGAGCCGCGGCGGTAGAGGTCAGGGATCTAAACCCGGAACGTTTGGCGCTTGCCCGCGAGTTCGGGGCCACCGCCACCGCGGTGGCCGGCGGCCAGAACGCGGCCGAGAGCTTCGATATTGCTGTGGAGCTCTCCGGTGCACAGCCAGCCGTGGTTGCTGCCTTTGAGTCACTGGACATCGGCGGGTCGCTGATCCTTGCCGGATCGGTATCACCGGGACCCGCCATGGCCCTGGATCCCGAACGCATGGTCCGCTCGCTGCTGAGTATCACCGGGGTGCACAACTATGAGCCCCGGCATCTGCAAGCAGCCATGGACTTCCTCGCCGCCACCAACCTCACCCACGACTGGGCATTCTTGGTGGCGGCCCCGAAGCCGGCAGCCGAGCTCGGCACGCTGATGCTTCCGCCGGCCGGGCGCATCCTGCGAAACTCCATCACTTATCACCAGTCATAAAGACGCCCCCAACCCCTTTATCGAACAGGAAAATCACATGATCAAGTTAGTTGTATTGGATATGGCAGGCACCACCGTGGATGAACACGGAGACGTGTACAAGGCGCTGGAAGGTTCGGTCACGGCCACCGGTGCAACGGTGAAGACCGAGGACCTGCAGCGCT
The DNA here is from genome assembly GCF_012271785.1 of Paeniglutamicibacter terrestris. Lineage (GTDB taxonomy): Bacteria > Actinomycetota > Actinomycetes > Actinomycetales > Micrococcaceae > Paeniglutamicibacter > Paeniglutamicibacter terrestris. Next base: position 976,172 of record NZ_JAAWVT010000001.1, read on the forward strand.
GGATGGGCGCGGATAAGACCGAAGCCATCGCGGCGCTCTTGGAGCTTGGTGGGATCACCCCCACCCCGGAATTAGTGGAAAAGCAGTTTGCCCTCTTCCGCGAAATTTTGGCGGCGTTTTACGCGAAAACACCTCCCGAAGCGCTCCCTGGTGTTGAAGAAGCACTAAAGACCCTGAAGGCTCGCGGCATCCAGATCGGGTTGACCACCGGGTTCTCCCGGGATGTTGCTGCGCCAATCCTTGAGACCCTGGGCTGGGGCATCGGCGAGGGCCAGCTGCTTGATGCCGTCGTTACCAGCGACGAGGTCGCCGCCGGGCGTCCTGCGCCTTACATGATTCACCGCGTCATGGAAGCCACCGGCGTCCATGATGTTCGCTCCGTGGTGGCCGGCGGAGACACGGTGGTCGATTTGCTCGCCGGACATCATGCCGGCGTGCACACCTTGGGTGTGCTCACCGGTGCCCTGAGCCGCGAACAGCTTGAAGAGCACCCGCACGACTGGGTCTTGGGCAGCGTGGCGGAGCTACCGAACGTTATCTAGTCGAATTCGACGCGTTGACGGCTGATATCTACAGCTCTTGAGAAGGGAACTACGGTGGGGTTTTCACGCAGTCCGTGCCTCGGCGAAAGCGCGTGGGCCTGAGCCCCATTCAAGGACGATTCGCTCTGGGTAGTTCCACAAAAAAGCATCAACAGTGCCACAAAGAATAATACAAAACATGGTCTTTCAGTTCACTGTCGCAGCAAGATCACCAACCAACAGATCATGATGTTCCTGGGTGTTCCCGCGTCCAACGGTGTGCTGCCCATCCACATGGAACCGGCGTTCTTCGCGTGGCTGCTCGGCTTCCTGCCTATGCCTGCCGCTGTGGAGTCGAGCCGCTCGGTCCGCTATTTTGATGGCGACGTCGTGGGACACCACCTGCTGGCCTTCGGCATCTGGGGAGCAATCTCCTTAGGTACTGGTCTTTATCATCGACAAGATCAAGCCGGTTCGCACCGAGATCCCGGTGCTGATGCACCACGCAGTTCCCCCGGTTGAGCTCGAAGAAACCGAGGCCGAAACGGAGAAGGAATTTGTCGGAGTCTCGTCTCCGATTTCTTCCTGCCTCGTAGCTCGGTCAAGGGCCGGTTGGTTGGTCCCGAACTCATTATTCGTGACCAGCCAACCGGCCCTTTTTCGCTGACTCAGCTGGTCCGCATCGCGCGCAGGACCTGCGCGAAGGCCCTACCGAAGGGCGGTTAATAAGAATGAAACGAGGTCTTAGCGAAGGGGTAACCCACCGGGCGTCACCCTCTAGCAGGATAGAAATACGTTAGTGATCCACCCGAAGGAAACATGAAAACGACATCGGCAGTCTCAAAGTTCTCCAGCATCCAGCGCCCCTCAGCCAGCGGAGAACACCAAGACGCTACCTCTTATCTGGTCATGGCCTTTGGAACCAAAGGGCTCAACGCGGCAGAACAATTTATGACCGAGACTGCCGACGGCGTACCAGCCGTCCTCAGCGCAATCCCTGCTGCACATCCTTCGGCTCTTGGGGCCTTGCGCACCTCGCTGGCCGGAGCCACGGGCTCGGTACACATCGTGCTGGCCGGCCCGGAGTCAGATGTTTTTGCTGCACGTGCTGTGGCCATCGAGTTTGGTGCCGTCGAATCGGAGTTGCTTTTGCGTGTCACCGAGGCCGAAAATCGCCGCGTTTACTGCCCTCACTGCACCACCATCACCCTGACCACCGCTGGTATCGGACAGTTGGCGGACTGCGCGGGTTGCGATCGATCGTTGTTGGTCCACGACCATTTCTCCCGCCGCACCGCTACCTATTTGGGGTACATGGACACCGCGGAGGAGCTTCCACTGGACCTCCAGCGGGTTGCCGTTTAAGCGCGCTCAAGAGGATCTGTGCATTGAATTATTCTGACAAACGGCCAATATCTGGCAACGAGATACTTGGAATTTTCGAGCGCAGGCTGAGGGCTAATTTTGGACACGAGGCAACCGAATCTCCTAGTGCCTCTGCCTCGCGGCTCCCCGATATATGCGGGCTATCCTAGACGAGCATCTCGCTGAGCTCATGCAGGGTGGGCGGGTTAGCCCCATGACGACGCACCGTGGTGGCTGCGGCCGCAGATGCCGCGCGACCCAGGGTTGCCAGTGCCTCGTTACTAAGTTCTCTCCTCCCGCGGTCAAGCAGCCCATGAATCAGCGCGGCCATGTAGGAATCCCCTGCACCAATGGTGTCGGCAACCACTGAGCTAACCGCTGGAACATGTAGTTCGGCAGCGGTGGTGGCGAGAAGTGACCCCTGCGCGCCCATTGTCACCACCACCAGTTCGGCGCCGAGTCGCAGAATTCGTGCGGCAACGCCTTGGGCATCCAACGTTGGGTACAACCACGCGGCATCCTCATCACTGAGCTTGACCACGTCCGTCAGCGGCACGAGGTCCTCGAAGATCGAGCAAGCCTCGGCCTGCGAACCCAAAAGTGCCGGCCTGATATTCGGATCGTACGTCACGACACATTGGCCATTCGCCTGCTGCAAAAGGGTTCGCACCGTGGTGGCACCCGGAGCCAAGAAGGTAGCTATCGATCCGGTATGGATCAGCTTTGGCAGAGTTTCGAGCGCCGTCGGCTCCAATGTCCAGCGGACGTCAAACTCATAACTCGCCGAACCGTCGGCTGCCAGCGATGCCACGGCCGAGGACGTTTTCCCCGGCGTCTTGGAACCACTTAAGAGCCCGACGCCGACGCCGCCCAGGTGGTTTTCGATGGCCAGGCCGCGCTCATCATCACCGATACTGGTCAGCAACGCCGTAGCAACACCGAGCCTGCCCAGCCCATAGGCAACGTTCATCGGTGATCCGCCCGGATGCCCCACCGTGCCCGTGGGCGAAACAACAATATCGGTCAGTGCTTCGCCGATCACGATCACCTCTGGAATCGAGGCGGAAGGATCAGTGGATGGAAGCTTGGACATGAGGAGGGGCCTTTCACGGGTCCGTCCGCGGGCCTACTACTGGCCCGCGGACGGTATCTGTCGGATGTTGGTGCTGCCGATGCCGCGTTTAGGCGGTGGCAGCACCGGTCATGATTGCCACGGCGTCGGTCATGCTGTGTGACTGCGGCGTGATGGTGGCGGCGCACTTGCCCAGGCGCTGAATGTGAATCCTGTCGGCCACATCAAACACGTGGGGCATGTTGTGGCTGATCAGAATCACCGGCAGGCCGCGATCACGCAGATCCCTGACTAGCTGCAGAACCTGATTGGATTCCCGCACGCCCAGCGCCGCCGTCGGTTCATCCAGAACCACGACCTTGGAGCCAAAGGCCGCCGCGCGGGCCACGGCAACAGCCTGGCGCTGTCCGCCCGACAGGTTCTCAACCGGGACCGTGACATCCTGCAGCGTGGAGATGCCCAGCGTGGTTAATTCCTGCTTGGCCTTGCGTCGCATTCCCTTGGTGTCCAGCACGCGGAAGTACTTTCCTAGCGGACCGGGAAGTCGTTCTTCACGTCCCAGAAATAGGTTGGAGGCCACGTCGAGTGCCGGTGAGACGGCGAGGTTTTGGTACACGGTTTCGATCCCGTGGGCACGGGCATCCTGTGGGCGTTTGAAGTTGACGAGTTGTCCCGAGACTCTCAACTCTCCCGAGTCCGGGATCTCGGCACCGGTCAAGCATTTGATCAGCGTGGATTTTCCCGCGCCGTTATCGCCAATGATGGCCAAGACTTCGCCGGGGTACAGATCAAGGCTCACTCCATCCAGGCCCACGACGCGACCAAAGGTCTTGACGAGGTTTCGGGCCTGCATGATGGGTTGGCGGGTCTCTGTGTGAGCGCTCTGGTATTGGGTCTCGGTCATGATTTCGCCTTTCGGATCCACTGGTCGATGGACACAGCGAGGATGATAAGAACGCCTACCGCAAGGGTCTGGTAGAGCACGTCTAGACCGGCCAGCGACAGGCCGTTGCGGAAGACGCCAACAATCAGCGCGCCCAGCAGGGTGCCCCAGACGGATCCGCGGCCACCAAAGAGGCTAGTTCCGCCGATCACCACGGCGGTGATCGAATCCAGGTTCAGGTCAACTCCGCCGTTGGGGCTGGCCGCATTGGTGCGACCGATCTGAATCCAGGCTCCGACCGCCAGTACGGCGCCGGCTGCCAGGTAGACGCTCATGAGCACCTTGTTAACGGCGATGCCGGCCAAACGTGCCGCTTCCTTGTCATCACCCACGGCATAAACGTGGCGACCCCAGGCGGTCTTGCCAAGGATAAACGCGATCAAAACGTAGAGCAGAATCATCACGACCACACCGACGGAGATCCGTACCGGACCCACCGGGAAGGTCGTGCCAGTCCAGGTCAGCAGGCCCGGCATGGAGGTACCGCGCACCGTAGCTCCGTTGGAGTAGAGCAGCGTGAGTGCAATGAAGATGTTCAGCGTGCCCAGGGTGACGATGAAGGGGGGAAGCTTCAGTCGGGTCACCAACAGTCCGTTCAGGGCTCCAGTCGCGAGTCCAACCAACAGCCCCACCAGCAACGCCATAGCCGCGGGAAGTCCGTTGTTGACCGCGAGTTGGGCCGTCACCATCGAGGAGAGGATCATGATCGCGCCCACGGACAGGTCGATGCCCGCGGTGAGAATAATGAGCGTCTGAGCAATGGCCAGGGTGCCAACCACCGAAACTTGCTGAGTAATCAGCGAGAGGTTTTCCACCCGAAGGAACCTGTCATTGAGGAGACCAAAAACGATCACCGCAATGAGCAGTACCAGGGCGGGGCTGACGGCTGGATAACGGTGCAATACATTGCGTACCCGGTTAAGTGGGGTCTGGCGGTCAAGGAATTCCTCGGCCAGATCGGCTTGCCCTGTGGTGGGCGGGCCGGCGGTCTGTTGCTGAGTCACGATGGATCCTGATCTTCGAAGATGGTTGCTAGCGCGTAGCTAGCACGGGAAGCGGAGTGGGAGAGTTATTTTCCCCAGCAGATATCTGCGGCCGCGGTGGTATCGATGCTCTTGATGCCGTCGGCCGGCTTGTCGGTGACAAGTTCAACACCGGTGTTGTAGAAGTCCAGGCCCTCGGAATTGGCAGGCTTTTTGCCCGTGGCCGCCAATTCAACAATTGCCTCAACACCGAGTTCGGCCATCTTCACCGGGTACTGCTGGGCGGTGGCGCCGATGACGCCGTCCTTGACGTTGTTGACGCCGGTGCAGCCGCCGTCAACCGAAACGACCAGAACGTCCTTGTCTTTGCCTGCCGACTTCAGGGCCTCGAAGGCTCCAGCCGCGGCAGGTTCATTGATGGTGTACACCACGTTGATGTCCGGGTTGATGGACAAGAGGGTTTCCATGGCCGTTCGGCCGCCGTCTTCGGCGCCCTGAGATGCCTGGTTGCCGACGATTTCGTAGTCCCCACCCTTGCCGCCGGTGTATTTACCGGTCTTGGCCTCATCGCCATTCTTTTTGGCGTCGGCGGTGTCGATTCCAAGTCCCGTGAGGAATCCTTGGTCGCGGTTGTAGTCCACGGAGACGATCTTGTCGTCGAAGAGGTCAACCATGGCGATGGTGGCTTTTTGGCCTTCCAGCTGTGCGGCAGTCCACTTGCCGATGAGCTCGCCGGCGGCGAAGTTGTCTGTGGCAAAGGTGATGTCGGCGGCGTCCGCCGGATCCGGAGGAGTGTCCAGTGCGATCACAAAGAGTCCGGCGTCCTTGGCCTTTTTCAACGCGTCAACAACCGATGGGCCGTTGGGTGTGATCAGGATTCCCTTGTCACCCTTGGAGATGGCGTTCTCGATGGCTTGAATTTGGGTTTCTTCGTCCCCATCGGCCTTTCCTGCGGCAAGCGTCAAATCTACGTTGCCGGTATCCGCAGCCTTCTTGGCTCCGTCCTGCATGGAAACGAAGAAGGGGTTGGTGGTGGTCTTGACGATCAACGAAACCCCCACTTTTTCTTCCGAAGCGCCGTCGCTGGCACCCGCAGCGTCGGACGTTGAGCCACAGGCCGAGAGGCTCAACGCTGCGAAGGTCAAAGCTGCGCCTGCAGCTAGAACTCGTGTGGACTTTGAAAAGGGGGCTTTGGAACTCAACATTCGATCTCCTGATGTTTGCGGCCGGACTGGCCTCGACAACGATGTCAGGTACGATGTAAGCAGGATCACATCCACAATGTCAATAGGGTTCAAACTGAAGGAGCGATTTCTTTGACAACGATGTCTAATCGTTACCAGCCACCGCTATCCCCGAATCGGCCGACCATGCGTCACGTGGCAACGCTTGCCGGCGTCGGGATCAAAACGGTGTCACGGGTGATGAATGAGGAGGCGGGCGTATCGGAGGCAACCCGCACCAAAGTATTAGAAGCCTCCCGCCAACTGAACTACCAGTTGGATGTCACGGCCGGGTCCCTGCGTCGCGCCGGACGACGAACTCTCTCCGTCGGGTTGCTCCTGCCGAGCGTTTCCAACCCGTTCAGCGGCGAGATCAACAGGGCGCTCGAAGATGCACTCAGCGCTCGGGGCATCGCAGTTTTTGCTGCCAGCCTGGATGATGACCCACAGCGCGAGCAGTCCATCATTGCGGCATTTCTCGGCCGTCGCGTCGACGGGTTGGTGCTGACGCCTATAGCCAAAAACCAGTCGTACACAATCCCCGAGCACTCCCGAGATTTGCCCATGGTTTTCATTGACCGCGAGCCCGTGGGTGTGGATGCAGATGCGGTAGTCACCGACAACGCCATTGGCGCCGCAAAGGCCGCCGCCCACCTATTGGCCCACGGACACACCAAAATCGCCTATCTTGGCGACCGCACCGATATCCAAACGGCCCGGGAACGTAAACGAGGGTTCCTCGAAGAAATCGGCCGAGCCGGAATTCCTTCCTCCTCGGTGCCCATCCGTGAAAACCTGCACGACGAGGAAACGGCCAGGCAGGCAGCAATTGAGCTTCTGACCTCCGAAAACCCTCCCACCGCGATCTTCTCCAGTCAGAACCTCGTGACGTTCGGAACGATGCGCGCACTGAAGGAACTGGGCAAAAACCGGGAGGTGGCACTGGTCGGATTCGATGATTTCACCCTCGCCGACATGATGGATCCCGGCGTGACGGTCATTGCCCAACATCCCGATCGCATCGGCGTCCGAACGGCCGAAAGACTGCTGGCACGGATTGATGGCGATCAGGAACCACCGCGCACCTATGTTGTCCCCTCCGAGCTGATTCAGCGCGGATCCGGCGAAATCCGCCCTCCGGCTTAGCCCAAAAAACCTCCATTATTCTCACCTTCGTACCTCGAAAGGACCACCATGACCAAGACGTTATTTGCCGAGTTCACCGTCAAGGAAGGCAGCGAAACCCGTGTTGCCGAGATGATGCTCGAATTAACCCAACTCGTGCGGCAAGAACCCGGGAACGAGCTGTTCCTGCCGTATCTGCGTGAGGAAGAACCCCGCAAATACTTCGTTTTTGAGGTCTACCGGGATGACGCCGCCTTCCAGGAACACATCACTGCCGCCTATGGCGCGCGATTTAACGAAGAACTGGCCCTGCATATCGAAGAGCCAGCCTCCCAACTGACCTGGCTGACGCCGCTGCAGTAATTGCTCCCCCTGCCGGCACCGAGACGTTTGAGCGTTCTCCAACATTGAATTTTTGACCCCCTGACCCCGCCCCAAACTGGTGCGGGGTCAGGGGTGCGCTCTGCTCTCGGAGCGAAAATAGCCCCGGCACAATTCGTCCCTTTAAAGTCATTGACTTGTCCGACGGACATCTCCTAGAGTCCAACGCACTGACTGACAACGTTGTCTATTTATCTGACACACGCGATGAAGGGTGAGAGCGAAAATTGAAAAAATCCACGATGTATCGGACACGAGGCGCCGCCGTTTTAACACTGGCCAGCCTGTCTCTGGCAGCAGCATTCGCAGGTTCCGTACCCGCCTCGGCCGTGACACTGGGGGACGAACAACACCGACCGGCTTATCACTACACGCCGGAAAAGAACTGGATGAACGACCCCAACGGGATGGTCTTTTACAAGGGTGTCTACCACCTGTACTACCAGCACAACCCCTCCGGAAACACCTGGGGCAACATGTCCTGGGGACACGCAACATCCAAGGACCTTCTGCACTGGGAAGAGCAGCCGCTGGCCATCTCCACGGACGATGAGGAAGACGTGTTCTCCGGCAGTGTTGTCGTGGATTCAACCAATAGCTCAGGACTTGGTACGGCCAAGAACCCACCCTTAATCGCCATTTACACCAGCGCCTATAAGGAAGCTTCCGAGCATCGTGGCCTGCAGGCGCAGTCGCTAGCTTATAGTGTGGACGCCGGACAAACCTGGAAAAAGTACTCCGGCAATCCCGTCCTGAACCGCAACTCTGCCAACTTCCGTGATCCCAAGGTGTTCCGGTATGACAATCCCGCCGGTGCCGACTACTGGGTGATGACCGCGGTGGAAGCCCTCGAGCACAAGGTGGTGCTCTACAAGTCAACCGACCTCAAGAAGTGGAGTGCCCTGAGCGAATTTGGGCCAGCCAACGCGACCGGCGGGATATGGGAATGCCCCGACCTGTTCCCCTTGGCCGTGGACGGAGACAAGAACAACGTCAAGTGGGTCATGGTCGTGAACATCAACCCGGGCGGCATCGCCGGCGGCTCGGCCGGACAATACTTTGTCGGCGACTTCGATGGCAAGACCTTCACCTCGGATACCACCAAACCCGTCCCCGAGCTTCCTGCCGGAACCGTCCTTGAAGGATTTAACGACGGCAACTACGCCGACTGGACCGTGAACAATGAAACGGGCAACGAGGCTAAAGGACCGTTTGGTACTGCTCCCGCATCCGGAGCTCTTCCCGGACAGCAGGGCGTCACCGGCTACACCGGCGAGGGGCTAGTCAACTCGTTTAACGGTGGAGACTGGCCAACGGGCACCATGAAGTCCCCTGCCTTCACCATTTCGCAGGACTACATCAACTTCCTCATCGGAGGCGGCAAACACCCAAGGACATCAAACAAATTGGATAACACTCCGCCCGAGGGAGAGCTGCTGTTCGACGGGTTCGAAGTGCCTGCCGGAACAACTCTGGCCGACTCCGGATGGACCGGAACAGAAGATCTGGCATCGAAGTACCAGCCCTTTGGCGGAGGCGGCAACCAAGCCATCGGTAGCCACCTGATCAACACCTTTGAAACCAACGGTGGAGGGGATGACCGACAGGGCACACTCACCTCACCAACGTTCACCATCAATAAGGACAATCTCAGCATGCTCATCGGTGGAGGTCACCGCACCAATGACCCCACGCAGAGTCTAGAAGTTCAGCTGCTCATCGACGGCAAGGTTGTCCGTTCGGTGACCGGCGACAATATGGGCGCGATGAACTGGAAATCCTGGGATGTGGCGGAATTCGAAGGCCAGCCTGCGCAAGTGCGAATCGTGGATGCAGCCACCGGCGGTTGGGGACACCTCACCCTCGATCACCTGATGCAGACCGATGCCCCGGCAATTCTCCGTTCGGATGAAACAACGGTCAATCTAGAAGTTGCCGGAAAGGTCGTCCGCACGACCACCGGCGCCAATAGCGAAGCCCTCGATTTGGCCTCTTGGAACGTTAAGGAATTCGCCGGACAGCAGGCACAGATCACCATCGTGGACAATAATAGGGACGGCTGGGGACACATCCTCGCCGATGAATTCATGCTGTCCGACCAACCCGTGGTCTCGGCACTGGATACCTACGATTGGCTGGATTACGGCCGGGACTACTACGCCTCCGTCTCCTTCGCCAACATGCCAGATGACAAACGCGTCATGCTGGGCTGGATGAACAACTGGGACTACGCCAATGACATCCCTACCAACCCGTGGCGCAGTGCCATGGCACTGCCGCGCCAAGTAAAGCTCACGCAAACTCTCGACGGGCCTCGACTGACACAAAGCGCAGTACAACAAACCAACAAGCTGGCACAGAAGCCGAGCTATTCGAGCAAAAAAGCCAGTGTCATCCGGGAGGGAAGTACTCCCCTTCCGGCGTCCACCAACGGCCAGGTCCAACAGGTAGACATCACCTTCAACCCCGGGACCGCCACAAAATCCGGCATCACCGTGCTGGGTGATGAAAAATCCTCCACGGTCATCGGCTACGACTCCACCACGGGGAAGATGTTTGTTGATCGCAGAAACTCCGGCAACACGGCATTCCACTCCGCCTTCGCCTCCATTGAAGATGCCCCGATCGCCCTAGACAAGGACGGCAACGTCACCATGCGGATCTATCTTGATCACTCCTCGGTGGAGGTCTTCGCCCAAAATGGTTTGCGGACCATCACCGATCAGGTCTTCCCGAATGCCGGGGCAGACAAGATGGAATTGTTCGCCGAAGGCGGGAGTGCACAGCTGAAGAAACTGACCGTGACGCCATTGGACCCATCAATGTTCGTCGCAGGGAACAAGTAACCTTCGGTTGCTGTCCCGAGTTCTCGGGCCGCTGGTTCCCGGACGTTCTAGGGAAACCGTCGTGCGGCGTGCGAAGTCGACCGCCGCCATACCGGCACGAGAATCGATGTATCGGACGCCGCCCCCGCATGACGGGGGCGGCGTCGTTCATTCCCAAAGAAGGCCACGGCGGATTCTCACCTGATCCCCACGAAGGGACCTTGCCGTGCCACACAGTGGCCGGGCGCTCTGGCTTCCCTGCCGCTACCCGGCCGGGGCCAGGTACATCTTGCGCAGTGGCCCATCCAGCGTCCAGCTGGTGTGCATGCCCTCGGATAAGTGGCACACGGTGCCCGGAAGCAGGCGAAGCTCTGCGGCCTCGAAGCCGTTCCGCGCGTGGATCTGTACGGTGGCCGAACCGCTGAGCACGATGAAGAGTTCCTCGGCCTCCACGTCACTCATGGAACCGGCGCTCATTTCCCAGAGCCCGAACTCGACGCCGAAGACCTCGCCCAGACGCTTCGCTGCGGTGCTCGGGTTCCCCGCCAAGACCTGCACGGCCGGGACCGACTCGTGTTCGAGCCTGACCTCCGGGGCGTTCACGGTGCGACGCGGGCGCCTGACGAGCGTGGCCGGTTGCGGGTTACTGGCCCCGCTCACGAGTCGAACCCCATGCCCACGGCATCCATGGTTTTGAGGAAGAGTCCGCGCTGGCCCGCGCGGCGATCCGCACGGGCCAGGGCACCGGTCATCAGCTTCACGCCGAGCCAGGCGGCAGGCTCCGGAGGGAAGGGCAGCGGCTTCTTCGTGACCATCTGCAGGTTGGTGAGCTCGTTGTCCTTGCCCTCGAGCAGATCCAGCATGACCTTCGCACCGAAGCGGGAAGCCCCGACACCCAGGCCGGTGAAGCCGGCGCAAGAGGCGACCTTGCCTCCGTAGGCCAGGTCGAAGAAGGAGAAGAAGCGGCTGCAGGAGTCAATCGCCCCGCCCCAGGCGTGGGAGAACTTCAGGTCCCGCAGGTCCGGGAAGGTCGCGAAGAAGTGCGCGGCAAGCTTCCTGTAAGTGCTCTCGTTGTCGTAGAACTCCGGGTTAACCTTGCCGCCGAAGCGGTAGATCGCATCAAAGCCGCCGTAGAGGATGCGGAAATCCCCGTTCTCGTCGAGAATCGGGCGCGAGTAGTGAAAGCGGTTGTTCAAATCCACCAGCCCGTGCAAAGTTTCCCAGCCGATCGCCGCGCGCTGCGCCGCGGTCAGCGGTTCGGTGACCAGCACGTAGTCGTAAACCGGGACGGTCATCAGCGCGTTGCGCTTGAGTAGGGACGGGAACACGTTCGTGGCCAGCGCGACCCTCGAGGCGAGAACCTGCCCGGTGGCGGTTTTCGCCACGATTGAACCCTCTGCCTCCTCGATGCCGGTGACCTTCGACTGCTCGAAGATGCGCACACCAAGGCCTTCGCAGGCCGCCAGCAGGCCCCAGGCGAGCTTCGCCGGGTTCACCAGGACGGTGTCGCCGCGACTCCACGAGCCCGAGATGAAGGCCTCGGACTTGATCATCTTGGACGTGTCTTCGCGGTCCAGGTAGAGCGCGTCCCCGCCATCGGATTCCTCGCGCAGCCAGGAATCCTGGTGCGGTTCGGTCGCCACGGCCAGCGCGCCCTCGCGGTACAGGTCGCAGTCGATGCCGTAGCGTTCGATCGTCTGAACCAGCTCGGCCAGGTTTTCGATGCCGAGCTCGGTCAGCCGCGCGTTTTCCTTCGGCAGGTGCGCCTCTCCGTTGGACTCGCCGTGCACCAGCGAGGCCTCGCAAAAGCCGCCGTTGCGCCCCGATGCCTCGGAGGCGATCCAACCGGCCTCCAGGATCACCATCGTGGTTTCGGGGTTGCGCTCCTTGGCCTGCAGCGCCGTCCACAACCCGGTGTAGCCGCCGCCGACCACCAGCAGGTCGGCCTCGATCCGGTCGCGCAGCGGTTCGTGGATGCCGGGGCGCAGCGGAGAATCGAGCCAGTACACGGCCCGCTTGGTGTCGCGCAGGGCAGCGGCGCACAGCGCCGGGTCGATGGTCTTTTCGGCGTTCTCGAAGAACGTCGGCGTTGAAATTGTCATGGCCTTTTTCTCTAGGATCTGTTGTTCCGTGCGGGTTCCAGGTCCCCGTGGCGGGGATCTGGATCGGTGCCGGCGCCGGGGTCGGTTTCCCACCGCGGGCGCGGCACCGAGGCCAGCAGGGTCTGGGTGTAGGGGTGTTGCGGATTACCCAGCACGGCCCGAGTCGGGCCGCTCTCCACGATGGCGCCGTCCTGGACCACCAGCAGCTCGTCGCAGATTTCCCCGACGATGGCCAGGTCGTGGCTGATGAACAGCACCGCGACCCCACTGTCCTTGCGCAGCTTGTTGACCAGCTCTAGCACCTGCGCCTGCACCGAGACATCCAGTGCGCTGGTGGCCTCGTCGAGCACCAGCAGTCGCGGGTTCAGGGCCATGGCCTTGGCGATCGCGACGCGCTGCCGCTGGCCGCCCGAGAGCTTGCGCGGGTAGAGGTTCGCGTGCCTTTCCTCCAGACCCACGGATTCAAGCAATTGCCCGATGCGCGCCCTCATGGCCTTGGCGTCGAGCCGGTAGTGCAGTTTCAGGACCGCCGCCAGAGCCTTGGCCGGGGTGAGCCGCGAATCCAGAGACTGGTAGGGATCCTGAAACACCATCTGGACGCGCGAGGCCGTTTTCAGCCGGCGTTCCCTGGCGCTACCGCCGGTGATCGCGCCGCCGGCCAGGGTGATCTCCCCGCTGTCGGCGTGTTCCAGACCGGCAACGATGCGTCCCAGGGTCGACTTGCCCGATCCCGACTCCCCGACGATCGCCAAGCCGCCGCCGGCAGGGATGGCCAGCGACACGGATTTCAGCGCCCGAACCGGCGGTTGGCCCCGCAGCTGATAGGTCTTGGAGACGTTCTCCACGCTCAGCACCGGGGCCCCGGCGGATCCGCTGGGCTGCGAGCCTGACCGCGGCGCGCTGCGCATGCCGGGGGTCGCCGCGACAAGTTGTTGGGTATATTCCGAGACGGGCCGCTCGAAGACCTGGCGGGTCACGCCGTGCTCCTGGAGCACGCCGTGGCGCAGCACATAGGTGCGGTCGGCGATCGACGCGGCCAGAGCCAGATCGTGGGTGATGAACAGCATGCCCATGGAGCGCTCGGACACGGCCCGCGAGAGCAACCGGATCACCGCCGCCTGGGTGGTGACATCCAGCGCGGTCGTCGACTCGTCGCAGATCAGCAGCTCCGGATCGTTCATCAGGGCGCCGGCAATCATGACGCGCTGCAACATGCCCCCGGAGAGCTCGTGCGGGTACTGCTTCATGCGGGCCTCGGGGTTGCTAAGCCCCATCGAGGCGAGCAGCTCCACGGCGCGGGCCTCAAGCATCGCCTTGTTAGCGCCGGGCACCTGCATCATCGGCTCGATGAGGTGGGCCCCCAGGGTACGCACCGGGTTGATGGAGGAGCGCGGGTCCTGGAAGACCATGGCTGCCCGACCGCGGCGCATGGCGCGCAGCTGGGCACCGGAGGCCTTGAGCACCGCAAGGCCGCCGAGGTCGATGTCGCCGGTGACCTGGGCCGCGGAGGGCAACAGGCCCAGCACCGCGCGGGCGGTCAACGACTTTCCGGATCCCGATTCGCCCACCAGCGCGACGGTTTCCCCGCGCTCGATATGCATCGATACCTTCTCCAGCAGCTGCAGCGGGGGCGCTGCGGCCGCAGCGACCCGGATGCTCAGTTCCTTGATGTCGAGAATTTTCATGCGAAGGGATCTCCCAGCTTGTCGGAAAGCCAACCGCCCACGGTGTTCACAGCCACAACGACGAGCACCACGGCCACCGACGGGATGAGGGCGGGCAGGAAGTTGCCGCTGACCAATGCGGATTGGCCCTCGTTGATCATGTTGCCCCAGTCGGCCTGCGGCGCCTGGATGCCCAGTCCCAGGAAGGAGAGGGCGGCAAGCTCGACGAGCACGTACCCGAAGTTCTGCGTGGTCTGCGATCCGACCACGCCCAACACGTTGGGCATCACGGCGCGGGTGGCGATCCACGGTGCGGAGAACCCCTGCACCGCGTAGGCCGAGACGTATTGCCGGTTCTTTTCCGTGGCCACCAGTTGGCGGGTCAGGCGCCCGATGTACGGGGTGTAGGCGATGGACATGGCTAGCACCGGGGCGATGAGGCCCTTGCCGAACAGTGCCACGGCGAGGATCGCCAGCAGCAGCGCGGGGAACGCCAGCACGATGTCGAAGGCGCGGGAGATGACGGCATCGATCCTGCCGCCGGACCAGCCCGCCCACAAACCACACAGCAGGCCCAGGATGGTGGAGAGCAGCACCACGAAGGCCGGACCGGCCAGAGCGGTGCGCGAACCGTGGATCATGCGTGAAAAGATGTCACGCCCCAGGGCGTCGGTGCCCAGCCAGTGCTGGGCCGTCGGTCCCGAATTGACCCGCAGCAAATCGACGGTGGCCGGCGGGTAGGGGGCGATGAGCGGGGCGAGGACCGCCGCCAACAGGATCAGCGCCAAAAAGCTCGTGGAGAAGATCAGCCCCCACCTGCGGTTTTTCAGGGACAGGTGTTTCAGTGGCAAGCGCGAAGCGGCTTGAATGCTCATCGTGCTCCCTCCCCCGCCTTGAGGCGTGGATCGATGACGGGACCCAGGAGATCGACCAGGGTGTTGATGGCCACGAAGGCGGTGACGACGATCAGCACGATGGCCTGCACCACCGGGAAATCCAAACGGTCCACGGAGGAAACCAGCAACGAACCCAGCCCGGCCAGGCCGAAGGCCTGTTCCACAATCGCGGAGGACACCAGCAGGCCCGCAACCAGAAGTCCGGAGACCGTGAGGATCGGGCCGGTGGCGTTGCGCAGCACGTGGCGGATCACCACGGCCACCGGGGTGATGCCGCGGGAACGGGCCACCTCGACGTGTTCGCGGGCGAACTGCTCGACCATGGCCGAACGGGTCACCCGGCCCACCACGGCAATGAAGGACAGTGCCAGGGCCAGGGAGGGAAGAACCAGGTGGTAGAGCATGTCCGCGAATCCGTTTCCCGACCCGAAGGAGGGGAAGAGGCCAAGCTGCACCGCAAAGATCGCAATCAGCACGATGGCGCCGACGAAGGACGGGATGGCTGCCAGCCCGGACATGGAGGCCACGATCGCCCGGTCCGCGAAAGTACCGCGCAGCAGTGACGCCGCGATTCCCGCAGCCAGGCCGAGGATCGCGATCATCACACCTGCCATGACCACCAGTCCCAGGGTGACGGGCAGGCGGCCCAGAATCACCTCGGTGACGTCCTGGCGGTACTGCAGGGAGCGGCCGAAATCGCCCTGCACCACCCCGGTGATCCAGTTCCAGTACTGTTCCAGCGGCGGCCTGTCCAGGCCGTAGATGGCCGTGACCTCGGCGATGGCCTCGGGGTTGGGGCTTCGCCCGCGCAGCAGGAAGTTGATCGGGTCCCCCGGCACCAGCCAGCGGGAGAAGAACACGATCACCGAGGAAACGAACACGGTGAAGAGGAAGGCGCCGATCTTGCCGGCCGCCAGTTTCAGTGCCGTAGCCGCCTGCCGCGGGGCTTTGGCGGCCCCCGGTGCCGGCGGGGTTGCTGCGGCGAGGTTACTTTGCGCCAATGTGGGCCGCCCAGGGGTAGTACAGGTAGTTCACCGACGGTGAAGCACCCGTGATCTTGTTGTTCATCCACAGATTGGTCGGGCTCTCATAGAGCGGCAACCAGGGAAGTTCCTTGTTGAGGATTTTCTGCGATTCCACGGCTAAGGAAAGGCTCTTGACGGAATCCTTTGTGTGCAAGCTGGCATTCGTTGCCTTGTCGAATTCCGTGTTGGACCAGCTGCCGTAGTTGGAGAAGTCTCCCGTGCGAAGGATCGAGAACATCTCCAGCGGGTTGCCGGCGGACAGGTACCAGTTGGTGTAGAACAGGTCGGTCCCCTCCCGGGCCGCCGGATCCGAGAAGAGCGCGGAGTACGCATTTGGGGTCACCGTGTTGATCTTGGCCTTCAGGCCGATCGATTCGGCTGCGGCGGCGGTGGCCTGGGCCGTCACCGCGAAGTTGTTGCCCATGGGTGCGGTGGTGATGGTGATCTCCGCACCGGCCACGCCCTGTTCCTCGATGATCTTGGCTGCGGCCTCGATATCGTACGGGTAGTCGATGAGGTCCTTGAAGGCTGAAGCCTTGGTTGCGGCATCGGCCGATCCCCACACCGACTCGGTGGTCAGCGAGTTGGTCCGGGTGGCGAAACCGGCCTCGGCGGCCTGCACCAGGCCGTTGCGGTCAATGGCCATCAACAACGCCTTGCGGACCTCGGCGTTTCCCAGCGGGCCCTCGGGGTTGGACACGACCAGGCTATTGACGGCCGAGTTCAGCCCGAAGAAGACATCGCCGGCGCCCGAGGCCTTCAATTCGCCGATGGCGTTGGAGGGAAGCATCCAGCCGCCGTCGATCTCGCCGGACTTCAGGGCGTTCACCCGTGCCACGGGGTCGGACTGGATGACGAATTCAACTTCCTGGGCCTTGGCCAGAAGTTTCTTGTCCCAGTAGCCGTCGAAGCGGGTGAGGTTGATTTTCTCGCCGCTTTGCCAGCTCTTGAGTTCAAACGGCCCGGTGCAATTCACCCCGCCGGTGGAGTTTCCGTAGTCGCCGCCGGCAGCCTGCAGGGTTGCAGCCGATTCGATGACGCCCGGGGCACCCGAGAGCGACTCGTTGAACAGGGCGTCCGGGACCTTGGTGGTCACGGTGACCTCGTGGGTTCCTGTCTTCTTGATGTCATTAACATTGGCGTAGGCCGAGTACCAGAACGAGCCCACGGCCGGATCCAGGTGGCGGTTCATGGAGAACACCACATCGTCCGCGCTCAGCGTGCTTCCGTCGTGGAACGTGACGCCCTCGCGAATGGTGTAGACCCAGGTGGTCGGGTTCGGGTTCTCGAACTTGGAGGCCAGGCCGGGGCCAACGCTCATGTCCGCGTTCAGGCGCAGCAGCGACTCGCAGACGTTGGCTAGGACCTGGTTGTCGGAGAAGTCGAAGGCGTAGGCGTAGTCCAGCGAGCTCGGTTCGGCGTACAGCGACCAGCTCAGCTTGTCGAGTTCCCCCGACGGTGCCGCGGTGTTGACCGTGAGGTCGAAGCTGGGCTTCGCGGCGCTGGCGCTGTCCTCGCTCGGGGTCACCGCGCAGGAGGCAAGGGCCAGCACGGCTCCCGCGGCGAGCGCAAGTTTTAGGGGCTTATTCATCATCTTCCCGGGCCTTACTTGGATGCAACGGGAACGTCGGTGGCTGCGTAAACGCACTTTCCGTCGATCCAGGTGGAGATCACACGGCTGCGGAAGATGTCCCGGGCCGCAACCTCAAACGGGTTCGGGGACACCACGGCGAAATCGGCGAAGTAGCCCGGGGCTATGCTGCCGGTGGCATCGTCGCGGTGGTTCACATAGGCGGTTCCGGAGGTGTAGGCGGCCAGGATCGTGGCCAGGTCCAGGCGCTGTTTGTCGCCGCCCAGCGGCACGTTCTCCGTTTCCGGGGAGATGCGGTTCACGGCGATGTGCGAGCCGGCGATGGGGTCCGCGCTGGAGACGGGCCAGTCGCTGCCTGCGGCCAGCCTGGCGCCGGAGTTGAACAGGTCTCCGAACGGGTATTGCCGGTCCTGGGCGGATTCGGGCATGAACGGCAGGGTGAGCGTATCAAGCTGCTCCTCGTGGCAGGCCCACAGCGGTTGCAGGTTGGCCACGGCGTTGAGTTCGGCAAAGCGCGCCGCGTCGCTCGCGGAGACGACCTGAAGGTGAGCCAGATGGTGGCGCAGCGTGCTGGGTCCATTCGCTGCGCGGGCCGCCTCGAGGGCGTCCAGCGCATCGCGTACCGCACGGTCACCCAGTGCGTGGAAGTGCACTTGGAATCCCGCTGCATCGAGGGCGGTCACGTAGGTGGCCAGATCCGCGGCGGAGATGAAGGACAGTCCGTTGTTGTGGGTATTGTGCCCGCACTTGTCACGGTAGGGCTCGATCATCGAAGCGGTGAAGTTCTCGGCGATGCCATCCACCATGATCTTCACGGTGCCCAGGTTGAAGTGGTCGGGAAGTCCCAGCGCCTCGGCTTCGGCACGCGTGGCGATCATCGCATCGACCTGTTCCAGGCCCGCCTCACGCTTCCACCACTGCGCCCCGCGGACGCGGACCTTCAACCGGCCCTCGGCAATCAAGCGGTAGTAGGCGTCCTTGGGATCGGGGATGGCGGAACCTGCTCCAACCATGGCATCTTGCCAGCCGGTAATCCCCTGGGCGATCAGCTCGTCCTGGGCACGGGCAAGACCGGCCACCAGTAGCTCGACGGTCGCGGCCGGGGCATGGGCTTCGATCAGGCCCATGGCTCCCTCATGCAGGGTGCCCGCGGGCGATCCGTCGACCAGGCGCTCGATGCGCCCGTCGGCGGGGTCGGGGGTGTTGGCGTCAACGTCTGCGGCGCGGAAGGCGGCACTGTTGGCCCACATGGAGTGGTGGTCGCGGCTGGCCAACGAGACGGGGCGGTCGGGAACCACGGCGTCAATCAACGAGGCCAGGGGCGCTCCACCCGCGTAGTGGTCCATGGACCAACCGCCACCTTGAATCCATGGGACCTCGGGGTTTGCCACGGCATAGGCAGCGATGAGAGCGACAGCCTCCTCGGCATTGCCGGCTTCCGACAAATTGCACTGGAGCAATTCGGTCCCTCCACCGGTCGGGTGGATGTGCGAATCCTGGAATCCGGGAACCAGTAGTGCGCCGTCAAGCTCGACGATCTCGGCGTCGGAGCCCACGTGTGATTCGAGTTCCTCCTCGGGAACGATGGCCGCGATGCGGCCGTCGCGCACAAGCACGGCCTGCCCCGTAAGCGGTTCCCCGGAACCGGTAAAAACACTGCCCCCGCGGAATGCGATCTCCAAAATGTCCTGCATGTGACCCTCGTCTCCATAGTCTGCCTGATAGAACAGTAAGGGAGGTCAACGGGCCTGTCAATGCTGTTGACAGATATGTTGTCATCGAGAATTGTAGGGTTGATGGACGCAGCACCAGCCCCCGCCCACCGCGGGAAGAATGGAGAACGGATGGCAGCGGAAACCTCGAAGTCGAAGGGCCACAAGGCTCCCCTGGACCGGGATGCCTTTATTGCGGCAGGGCTGCGCATTTGTTCGCAAACACGCACCCTGTCATTGACCTACCGCGACCTCGGGCAGGAACTCGGCGTTGATCCCACGGCGATCTACCGACACTTCCACGGCAAGGAAAGCTTCATGCGGGAGCTGCTGGACAGGGTCTTTCAGATGGCCCACACCAGGGCGGCACACCCCACGGCACCATGGGAAGACCGCCTGATCGAGCTTGCGGCCTCGACCCTTGATACGTTCCTGGAGTACCCCGGCATCGCCGTGACGGCCACGTCCCTGACCACCGGCGGGCCGGGCGAACTGGCAAGCATGGAACTGGCACTCGATTGTTTCTGGGAGGCCGGCCTGCACGGCAGAGACCTCGTCGAACAGTACGCGGTCTTCGCCTCCTACACTCTCGCCGGTGCCGCCGGGCTAGCCAGAGATCTGGCCGACCCGGCGGGCGACGGTTCCTACGCTTGGTTTGCCGGACCCATGCTGGCAGAGCCCACACGCCACCCGTTGGCAACTTCGAGCCGCGACCACATCCTGGCCCTTGAACAAAGGAAAATCTTCCTCGCAGGCGTTGGGCAAATCGTTGCCGCAGCGAAAGAAAAGGCTCAACATTCCGGACCCTCTTCACCTCCAATGCCCAGGCAGCCCGCCGCATGACGCGCGGGGCCTCTGCGCCATACTCCCGCCCCGCGCGCAAAACACGACCCGTGACCCGCCGACAAGAAGGCCTGCTGCCCGAGAATCTCTCGAGCAGCAGGCCGTCCTGCCGGGCCGCTACCTGGGCCCACTTTGACGTACTGTCACTTGGCTCCGATTCTTGCCGCCCAGGGGTAGTACATGAAGTTGATCGACGGCGACGCTCCGGTGATCTTGTCGTTCATCCACAGCAGATTTGGGCTTTCATAGAGCGGTAGCCACGGGATCTCAGCATTGGCGATCTTCTGCGCCTCGAGGGACCTAGTGAAGCGTTCATCCTGGTCCATCGTTTGCACCGCTTCGTTGACGGACTTGTCGAATGGCGGACTCGACCAGCTGCCATAGTTGGAGAAGTCCTCGGTGCGCAGGATGGAGAACATCTCCTGCGGGTCGGCCACGGAAAGATACCAGCTGGTGAAGTACAGATCGGTCCCCTTACGGGCTTCCGGATCCGAGAAGAGCGCCGTGTAGGCGCTGGGAGTTACGGTGTTGATCTTGGCCTTGAGGCCGATCGATTCGGCGGCCGCCGCCGTCGCTTGGGATATCACGGCGAAGTCATGGCTGATGGGCGCAGTGGTAATGGTGATTTCTTGGCCCTCGACACCCTGTTCCTTGATGATCTCGGCCGCCGCCGCCACGTCATAGGGGTAGTCCGCAAGATCCTTGAAGGCGGCCTCCCGGGTAGCCGGATCGGCATGGCTCCACACCGACTCGGCGGTCAGCGAGTTGGTTCGCTTGCCGTACCCCGATGCCGCGGCCTGAACCAGTCCGTTGCGGTCGATGGCCATCAACAGTGCCTTGCGGACTTCCGGCTTGCCGAGCGGACCCTCGGGGTTTGAGACGACCAGCGACTGCACTGCGGTGTTCATGCCGAAGAATACTTGGCCTGCGCCCGAGGCCTTCAGTTCTCCCACGGCATTGGTGGGAACTAACCAGCCACCGTCGACCTCGCCCGACTTCATCGCATTGACGCGGGCCACCGGATCGGTCATGATCACGAAGTCGAGTTCCTTGGCCTTGGCTCTCAGCCCCTCGTCCCAATAGTCCTCAAAGCGCGTCAGGGACAGCTTTTCGCCGCTCTGCCACTTCTTCAGCTCGAACGGACCGGTGCAGTTCACCCCGCCGGAGGAATTGCCGTATTCGGCACCGAGCTTCTTCATACTCGCGGCACTGGCGATGACGCCCGCGGCTCCGGACATTGACTCGTTGAAGAGCGCATCTGGCGTCTTCGACGTCACGGTGACCTGGTTCGCTCCGGTCCTCTTGATGCTTTCAACGTTCTGGTACACCGAGTACCAGAACGATCCCACGGCCGGGTCAAGGTGCCGGTTGAGGGATGCCACCACATCGTCCGCGGTCAGCGTGGTGCCGTCGTGGAATTTTACTCCCTCGCGGATGGTGTAGACCCAGGTCTTGGGTGTCGGATTCTCGTATTTCGTGGCCAGGCCGGGGGAAATCGACATGTCATCCTCCAGGCGAACCAGGGATTCACACACGTTGGAAAGGATCTGGTTATCCGCGTAGTCGAAGGCGTAGACGTAGTCGAGTGAAAACGGCTCGGCGTAGGTGGACCACGTCAGCTTGTCCAGCTCGCCCGATGGCTCAGCAGTATTCGCCGTCACCTCATAGCTCGGCGTCGCGGCAGCCCCACCCTCATTCGGCGAGGCAGAGCAGGCGGCAAGCGCCAAAACGGCGCTTGCCGCCAGCGCAAGCCGTAGGGACTTGTTTCTCATTTTCAGGCTCCTAGTTCAGGTGGAAACAGCACGACGATCTACACGGCAATGAGTGGGCCACCCATCTCCTGCGGCGGGTTCCGCCCGAGGCCGGCAGCCGCAACGGACACCTTCCGGGAAGCGGGTCCAAAGACCACCCATGGCATCTGAATGACCCATCGTCGCGTTGCCGCGAATCGCCGGGGATTTCCCCGTCCGAAGCGCCCCATCCCGGAATCGCCAACCTTGTGACCCCCGTCTCTTTTGAGGGCTAGCTATGACACTAGGTCGAGTCAACCATGCTGTCAATGGTGTTGACATAGACGTTGTCACCATCGAATGTAGGATGAACGGAGAAACCAACAATTCCCGCCCCGGCGGGTAGAACGGAGGCCCGCGTGTCAGGCAAATCATCCACCGGCAAGCCCGCGAAGGCGCCGCTGGATCGTGAGGTCTTCGTCGAAGCGGCGTTTCGCTTGGCTTCACGCCCACATACGCTGACCCTGACCTACCGCGATCTCGGCAAGGAAGTGGGGGTCGACCCGACGGCGATCTACCGGCATTTCCAAAGCAAGGAAAGCCTCATGGAAGAGCTGCTCGACCGGCTCTACAAGATGGCCCACGCCAGAATGACAACCCCCACCGCGCAATGGGAAGACTGCCTGACGGAGTTTGCCGGCGCAACACTCGACACCTTCCTTGAGTACCCGGCCATCGCCGTGACGGCGACCTCGCTGACCACCAGGGGGCAAGGGGAACTCGACAGCATCGAACTCATGCTTGCCTGCTTCTCCGAAGCCGGACTGGAGGGACGCGCCCTGGCCGAGCAGTATGCGATCTTCGGCGCCTACGTACTGGCCAGTGCGGCCGGGTTGGCTAGGGACCATGCGGAATCGGCCGACTCCGATTCCCACGAGTGGTTCACTGGACCGCTATTTGCCGACCCCTCGCGCCACCCGCTCGTTGCCTCGCTGCGCGAGGAGATCCTCGCCCTCGATCACCGGGAGATCTTCTTGGCCGGCGTGCGGCAGATCATCGGGGCCGCCAAGGCCACATCGCCGGCCTGAGGCCCCGCCCCGTCAATGGCACCAGGTCGGCCGGATCCGATGATTCGACTGCCACCCTCCCGTCGAGCCCCACTCATGGGGATCCAGCTCGGCGGCATCCGCCGGCGCGCTTTCCGGCGCCGTGGCGCAGGCGGCCGAGAGTCGCCACTAGGAGCGGGTCATTAGCGCAAAGAGCCCTCGGAAGATCGAGGCGATGCCGGAGATACAGGAATAGAAGTGCACCCCCCGGCTTTTCCCTCCCCCAGAAACCAACCCCAACGTTGCTTCCCGGGTTGGAAGTTCATAGAGGCAGTGATCCAGCACGTGACCAGCGGCGCGATCACGAAGGCGGTGATCGGAGCTGCCGCGTCCTCGGCGTCCCGCGTGAAGGATGCCAAGGTCGCAACACAGATAGCTAGCTTGGTTAGGGATTGTGTAGGGTGGGAATCGCGGGTCACAAGCCGTGCCAAGTGGACCATTCCTGGACGAGGTGTATGCATGCGGATCCAAAGTTGTCTTGATGCCATAAAGAAGGCCGACCGGTTGGTCGATGCGTTGCGGCTGGCCGACGAACTGGCCGTGGAAGCCGGCAGGGACGGCGGGGTGCGAAACCTGCGTCTGCTGCGCAGCACCATCTCCGGACCCGACCAAGTCACGGCGATCGCCGCCATCCACGCCCTCGCCCAGGTCAGCGACGAGGAAGCCGACCAACACCTGGCCGAACTGCTCTCCAGCGACCAAGGGTTCATCCGCGAACATGCCGCCTGGGCCCACGATTCCCGGACCCCGCGTAGTAAATCCGTGGGCCGACTCATCGGCCTGGTGCACACCGGTGGGTTCGCCGGGATGCTCGCGCAGCGAACCCTCGAAGACTGGGCGGCCACCGTGCCGGAAATGATCACCGTGGGGCTCGAGGGCGCCCTGCTGGGCGTCACTGACGAGGCGGGACGCTATCGGCTGGCCGAAACGCTGGGCTTGGTGGGGCACGAGACGGCCATCCTTCTGCTTGAACGCATCGCGCGGGACACCCACGAGGCTGAAACTATCCGGGTGGCTGCGGTCATTGCCCTGGGCCAGCACCCGTGCTCCGAGGACACCAAGACCTACCTTGAAGCGATCGCGGAGGAAAACGACCTACTGGGCCAGGCTGCCCGGCTCACCCTGGCGGACCTCGCCTCATCCCTCACCCCGCGGCCCGCGCCCGGGGCTCCCGGGCAGGGGCTCACGATCGCCCAGCTGTTCCTGCATGCGGACATTGACGCGGACCTGAGCCACGCCGGCAGCGGGGACACCGGCGGGATCGCCACCCTGCTGGTGCGCTTGGGCGATGCGCTGGTCCACGGCCACGGGGACAACCCGACGGCCGGCACCGCGGGGCCCGAGGCGGACCGCAGTTCCACGGTCAGCCGCGTGGTAACGCTTTCCCGAGGGGGACTGGACGAAGCGGTGCGGAGCCTGGACGCCCTTCGTCAGACCGCCACCGGCCACGTCTACGGCCGCGTTCCCCTGTTGCAGGGCCCCATGCCGTCCGCGACGGCATGGCCGTTGCGGGTGGCAGCACGCCGCGGCATCCACCGCATCCTCTCGTCCATGGGACGGGTCGACGCACTGCACCTACGCATGGCCGACGTAGGAAGCCTGGCCGCGTTCGACGTCGCCCGCAACCTCGAAATCCCTGTCGTATTCACCGTGGCACCGGACCCGCACGCGGTGATCAACTCCATGGATCTTTCCGGACAATTGACGCGGGAGAACTTCGGGAACATCGACGAGGTCGAGCATTTCTGGTTCCGTGCGCGTCTGGTCCAGCGCATGGCAGCCACGGCAGCACACACCGTGTTCTTCCCGCGCCCGGAACTTGCCCAGGACATGAAGGAACTGGTGGGCCTGGACATGAGCCTGGAGCCCGAGCGTCACACCGTTATCCCCGAGGGCATCGATCTGCAGGTCGTCGACCGGGCCGTGAACGAAGCTCAAGAGCATGCCGCCGGGCACCCGGCCACTGAACCGCTGGTGCAGCTGCGCGAACTGTTGGCGCGGCTTCCCGCCGAACGCCGCGGGAAGCCGCTGCTCATCAGCGTGGGCCGGTTCCACCGCGTCAAGGGCATGGCCACCATCGTGGAGGCCTGGGCCGGTTCGGAGTTGCAGCAGCGGGCCAACCTGCTGCTGGTCGGCGGGAACCTGCGCCATCCCTCCCCCGACGAACTCGAACAGCTCGAGAGGATCAACGCGCTGATTGATCCCGGATCCCGGGAACCGAGCGGACTGATCCTGTCCGGGCACCAGCCCAACGACACTGTGGCCCGCTGGGTCGCCGCGGCACGCACCGGGGTTCCCGGCCTTGCCGCAGGTTCCGGGGTTTATGTCTGCGGCAGCCTCAAGGAAGAATTCGGGATAGCCCTGCTCGAGGCCATGGCCTCGGGCCTGCTGGTGGTGGCCCCGGATTCCGGAGGGCCGGCGACCTACCTCGAGCATGGACACACCGGGTTCCTCACCGCCACCTGGGACACCGCTCGGCTGCGCGCCGCCATCCTCGAGGCGCTGGAGTCCGCAGCGGTCGAAATCAGCCAGGAGCGTGCCTTGTATTCGCGCTCCGTTGTTGAGGCCGATTACACGGTCCAAGCCATGGCTCGTGCCCTGGCCAAGGTATATTCCGATGTACACCACGCAGACGTGGAACTTCAACGAGAGCTGGTTTCCGCCCCATGACGTTGCTGATCATCAGTCCCGACTATGCCTCCCACCTTTATCCGTTGGCCGCGCTGGGCACCAACTGGCTTGAAGCGGGCGAAAGAGTGGTGGTTGCCACCGGCGAGACGACCGCGTCAATCGTGGATTCCTTTGGATTCGAACATGTCCACCTGCAATTGAGCCGGGGGTCGAACCCGGGGGTGATCCGTGCAGAGGAACAGCCCGAGGGTGAGGACGACGCCTTGCGTGGATTCTTTGCCGCCACCCGCCTGGGCATGGTCCAGACGCTGGCTTTCCAGGCCGAGGAACGCATGAATGACCTCATGTGGGAACCGGTGAAGACCGCAAGGGCCGTGCAGCAAATCATCGATGAGATCGCACCGGACACGATCATCGTGGACCACCTGGCCTTCAGCGCCCGCCTGGGCATGGTGGCCGCCGGGATCGAACACATCGACGTGGTGTTGGGCCACCCCACTGCCCTCCCACTTCCGGCAGCAGCCGAAGTGTACGGCCTTCCCCCGGCGTGGCCGGCGGCTTTCTCCCCGGAGGACCAGGAAATGGAGGAGCTGCGGAATCTGTGCACCAGGGTGTCCGAATCCTTTACCTCCGAGTGGAATTCGGTCCTGGCTCAGTTGGCACCCGAGCTTGAGCCCTCCCCCGATGCCTTTGCCGAACACGGGGACGTGCTGGTCTTCAACTACCCCGGTGAACTCATGAGCGAAGAACGTGCCGGGCATCTTCCCCCGCATGTCTTCATTGGGTCATCGGTTCGCGCCGAAGCGGCTGAGGACCACGTCCAAGCATGGATCTCCGAGAGCGACGAACCATTTGTCTATGTCAGCTTCGGCAGCTTCCTCTCGGTGCGCGGGGATGTGCTGAACAAAGTTGTCACGGCCTTGAAAGAATCAAATATTCGTGCCGCAGTGGCCTATGGCTCCGCTGGCGCCGAGTCCCTGGGCGAAGTCCCCGAAAACTGGCTCGTTGGCGAATTCCTGCCCCAGGTCACGCTATTGGGTTCCGCCGCGGCCGCGGTGACCCACGGAGGAAACAACTCGGTCACCGAATCCCTGACCTTCGGGGTTCCTACCGTCGTACTGCCGTTTTCCACGGACCAGTTCGCCGGCGCCGCTGCCCTGGAGAACATCGGCTTTGGTGCCGCACTGGCACCCAACACCGCCACCGTCCAAGAGCTCCGGCATGCTCTGGGTGCCATGCTGTCGCTTCCGCAGGACACCCGCGACGAGCTGCATTCGCTGGGCCAATCCCTGCGGGAGGGTGCTGGGCGCAGTCAATTGCGGGCAGCCCTAGCCAAGGCAACCACCGGAAAATAAACGCTACTGTGCGCTCAATGGCTCAGCACCTGATGGGCGTTTGGTGGTGCCCGAGGTTCCCGTCTAAGGATCTGGGGTGTTTTAGTCCCTTGCCCGGTGCGACGGGCTGGGGGACACGATAGGCCGGGCGACCTTGGCGTACCGCGGCTTATTTTTTCTTGGCTTCCTCGGCAGTCGGCGGCTCTTCGTGGGGCGGCACCGCAGGCTTTAGCCTGAGGCTGGTCAGCAGACCGAGGGCCAAGGCGCCGGCCGCAATCCATGCGGCCACGGAGACACCCTGTGTTAATGCATTGCGTGCCGCGTCGGCGATGGCTGCGGTTTGCGGATTTTGGGACAAGGCTGAGATTGTGCCGCCCGAACTGTGGGTCACCGAATCCACGGCACCCTGGAGCTGCGGGAACTGGGCCACCAACCCCGAGACCTGGGACTCGGTGGAGTTCTTCAAGGTGGTGAACAGCGCGGTGCCCAGGATTGCGATTCCCAGGGCTGAACCGACTTGCCGCGCTGTTGACTGGGTGGAGGCCGCCTGTCCCGATTGTTGCACCGGGACATCGGCCAGCACCACCTGGGTCAGTTGGGCGGTGGCGAACCCCACCCCGATTCCATAGACAAACAGGATGGCCGAGGTCATCCAGGTGGAGGAATCGGGGCGGATCAACAGGGCCAGGGTTGCCACCGAAACAATCTCCAGTCCAACACCCAGCTGCACCATGCGCACCGCGGGTAGCGACTTGGACAGCGCGGATATCGACCCTGAGGCCACGAAGGATCCCGCTGCCAAGGGCACCAACGCCACCCCTGCTTGAAGCGCGCTGAGTCCCAAGACGTTTTGGAACCACAACGGGAGGGAAAGGATCAAACCGAACTCGCCCAGGCTCACCGTCAAGGCGGTGACGTTTCCGCGCGAGAAGGATGAGATGTTGAACAGGGAAAGATCGAGCAAGACACTGCGCTTGGCCTGCGACCGCGAACGCTCCAAGAGAATGAATCCGCCCAGCGCCAGGACCGACAGCGCAAAGGCCACCGGTGCCGGGGAAAACCCAAAGACGGAGAAGGGCGCATCGGTGGTGGCGCCCCACCACCCATAGTGGCGCCCTTCGATCAGGCCAAAGGCCAAGGATCCAAAGCCGACCACGGAAAGCAGGGCACCGAGGTAGTCATCGAGTTTCACGGTGTTGCTCTCCCTGGAGCCGGCCACGAAGTACAGGACACCTCCTGCCGCGATCAGCCCCAGCGGGATATTGATCAAGAACGCCCAGTTCCATGAGTAGGAGGAGGTCAGCCATCCGCCGACAATCGGTCCAACGGCGGCCATGCCACCGATGGTCGAGCCCCACACGGCAAAAGCGATGGTACGTTCCTTGCCGCGGAAGGTCGCATTGAGCAACGAGAGGGTTGCAGGAAGAATCATCGAGCCACCGACCCCCTGCACCGCACGTGCGGCGATCAGCCAGCCGCCCTCGGGGGCCAGTGCACACAGGGCAGAGCTGGCCAAGAAGATCAGCAATCCCAACACTAGGATCCGGCGCCGGCCAACCCGGTCCGCCACCCTGCCCCAGACCAGCAGCAACGCGGCGAACACCAGGGTGTAGATCTCCTGGATCCATTGCACCTGGGTGGTGCTCAGAGCCAGGTCGTTGATGATCGCCGGGACCGCCACCGCAACGATGGTGCTGTCCATGATGATCAGTGCCACCGAGAGGCTGATGGCGCCCAGTCCAAACCAGCGCAGCCTGCGGTATCGCTCGTTGTTTGCTTCCACGTGTGCCACACTACTCTTATATAGTTCCACCATGGAAGGATCTATGGAATGATTTTTGTGGCTCCGAGGAGCGCACGCACGTACGAAAAAACCAGTATGGATCGCAAGTTCTGAACGAAAGATGACCACCGTGGAACCGAACGCAGATAAAGAGCCTGCCGCGAGTCGCCGCCGGGCAACGAACCACACCGATGCGATTCTGTTCTGGGCAGTACGTCTGGTCTCGACCCTCGGTGTGGTTGCCGTAATCTGGGCGGCAATCGCCACAGGTGACATGCTCTTGCACGGGCACCCGGCGTACTCGGTCCTGCTCGGGCTGCTTTTCATCGTGTGCACGGTGGTCGCCATCCGTTCCTGGCGACGGCACACGCCCGGGCACCGAAGATTCAAGGTGCTGCGCGTCCTCGGCCTGCTGGTCTCCTGCGGGGTTCTTGCCCTGGCCGGCTGGCTCGTGCCGTACAGCGCGGAACCCGCGGCACGCTCGGCCATGGTCTCCGACGGCACGATCACCGTCACGGAGTCCCCAACGCAAATTCTGATGACACCTACCGGCACGCCCAGTGACGTCGGGGTGTTTTTTCAGCCCGGAGCCCTAGTTGACGCCCGGGCCTATGCCGCGGTCTTGCGGCCGCTGGCCGAGAGCGGCCACATCGTCGTCATCCCGAAACAGCCCCTTGGCATTGCCTTCCTGTCCACGAGGGCCTTCAACACCGCACGCACCGAGCATCGCCCGGTCGACCGGTGGGTGCTCGGTGGGCATTCACTCGGCGGGGTCGTGGCAGCGATCGACGCGCAGTCCGCCGCCAAGGACCCCGGCAAACCCGTGGCCGGGGTACTGTTCTTTGCCTCTTATCCAGCCTCGGACATCAGCTCCCTACAGGTGCCCATGCTTTCGATCTCAGCATCCAATGACGCCTTGACCACCCCGGAAAAAATCAAGGCCTCACGTGCCATGCTTCCGAAGGACACCACCTTCACGGAAATCGAAGGCGGTGTGCATGCAAACTTTGGTGACTACGGGACGCAATCCGGGGACGGCGAGCCAACGCTTTCCCGCGACGACGCTCGCACCGAAATTTCGGCTACGAGCCTCGCCTTTGTGCAATCGCTAAGCAGGTAGCGCCCCGGCGGAGTCCCGTCTAGTTCTGGATGAACGGGTAAGTCGGTGGACTCGGCGGCCCCTCGGTCTCGAAGATGGAGGCGTCGGGTTCGTTAAGCGGCGGGTCTTCCTACCAGCGACGCACCGGATCCGGGTTGGCGATCGCTGCGCGGTCATGGCTCCGGCGAGCTCTCCGGCGCCGTGGCATAGGCAACCGAGAGCCGCCGGTAGGAACGAGTAGTCAGCGCCACAAGACCCAAGATGATCGAGGCGATTCCGGAAACCAGGAATACCAGTGCGATCCCGCGGGCGTTTCCTTCCCCCAGCAACCAGCCCCAACTTTGCTGCCCGGGTTGGGAGTTCATGTACGGGATGATCCAGAACTCAGCCAGCGGCGCGATCATGAAAGCGGTGATCGGAGCCGCCGCCGCCTCGAAGGTCATGGCAAAGCCGAACACCCGCCCCTGCACCTTGTAGGGAACGACCTTCTGGATCACCGTCTGCTCCGCGGCCTCCACCGCGGGGATGAGCATCATGTAGATCCAGATGCCCACCGCGTAGAGCCACCACCACTCGCGGATCGTGAAGGATGCACCCAGCACCCCGGTGCAGGCAACCAGAATCAGCATGGTGCGAATCGGGTTCTTGCCCAGCCCGAACTTGGCCACCAATCCCCCACCGATCAGGAATCCGGTGGCCGTCACCCCGAGCACCACACCCCAGGCCTGAACCGGGAAAATCGTCAGACCGTAAGGATCCATCAGCGCCATGAAGACCCCGCCGGTGAGGTTGTTAAACGTGGTGAACAGGATCAACGCAAATAACCCCTGCGTCGCACGAACCGCAGCGATGCCGGCACGGAGTTCGGCGAAATTCTCGCGTCCTTCCGCCCGGATGATCTTGGGCTCGGGGATGCGCAGGACTAATAGGTGCACCAACACCGCCACACAGGCCACCAGCGCAATGAGGAGCGTTCCACCCATGCCCAAAAACCCGATGGAAAGGCCACTGAAAACAGAGGTGATCATAAATGCGAGGCCCTGCACGGTGCCCACCAGTCCATTGGCGTTGACCCTGCGATCTGCTGGCACCAGCAGCGTGACGGTGGTGGACAAGGCAATGTTGCGCAGCTGCTCGATTACCGATCCGATGAGAATCACGAGGGCAAAAAGCCAGAACCATACTCCTTTCAGGCTCATCAATTCGGCCTCGGGAACCATCAAGAACATGGCCGCTGCCACCAAGAAGCAGGCCACGGTGAACAGCGTGGAACCCACCATCACCGCGTGTTTGCGGTACCTGTCCACCAACACGCCGAAGAACAGCCCGAAGAAGGCGACCAGCAACATGTACGTTCCGCCAATGAGTCCGGTGGCGAGCACCGAACGGGTCTCCAGATACACCCAGAAGGTCAGGGCAAACCAGAGGAAACTGGTGGTGATATTGGCCAGGGCCGTATTAACCAGCACATGCAGAAACGTGCGATGCCCCGCGTTCGGTGGCGTCGTACGGGTGGCGGCCTGCCTGTCGGTCGTTTCGATGTCCGCGGAGGACGGGTCTTCCTGCGACATGTACCCAGCGTAGAACCCGGAGGAACTCGGCGAAAGACCAACGCGTCAATCCGATGATCTGCCACGGTTGGCGTGCCGCCCATGATCTGCCGATCGCGACGACAGTTAGTGCCGATGCCTGCAGCGTGAGCGCAAGCATCGGCATCGCATCAGTCCCGGGTGGTGCGCTCCAGGAGTTCGAGCACATGCTCGTAGGGCTGCTCGGTCGCCCGGCTCATGCCCAGTTCGCACGTCCTATTGCATGAGGCATGAGTGCTCGCACCGAACTCGCGCACTTCGGCCGCCTGCGCCTCGGTAGCGGAGGCGGTGAGCTCGGGGTGCAGCATGCCGCGATCCCCGGCAAAGGCACAGCAGCCCCAGCTTTCAGGAACCTGCACCGTATCGGCAACTGCCTCGGCGACTGCCTGCAGCGCCGGGTTCATGCCCATCCGCGTGGAGGAACACGTGGGGTGCAGGGCCAGGCTGGCCACCTTATGCCCAGCGGGCAGCAACGGCAGGATGTGCTCGGCGGTGTATTGAACCACGTCGATGATCCGCAACGGTTTGGCTCCGGCGGGAACCACTTCGTTTTCAATGCTGTGGAGCAGCCCTTCGGTGCACGAGGAAGCGTCACAGAGAATCGGCAACTCGCCATTGTTGCTGGCGGCACGCAGGGCGGCGACGGTACGCTCCCCCATGGTCTCGCGACCCTTGGCCATGCCCTTGGAAGACCACGGGGTGCCACAGCACAGCGAATCGATGCCCTCTGGCACCAGCAGCTCCACACCCACGCGTTTGGCCAGGGCGCTAAAACTCTCCTGGATTCCCGCTTGGTGCGGGTCTGCCGGGCCGAACATGGTGTTCACGCAGGCGGGGAAATACACCGCGACTGGTGTTTTTGCCGGTGCAGGACGGGCACGCTTGCGCCCTCCGGCGGGCAATTCCGCCGAATAGAGCGGTAGCGTGTCCGCGCCCAAGACTGCGCGCCCAACCTTGTTGGCGCCGAGCACCAGGTGAAGCGGCACCTTATCGGCCACACTCAGGAGCTTGCCCGCACCCTGGGTCACCGCCGACCAATGCTGTGCGGCGGCATCCCACACCACACCTTCAACCTTGTTCACGTTTTTGGCCCGCAGTTTTTTCACCAGGGTGCCTGTGTTGATATCCACCGGGCAAGCGGTCTGGCACATGCCGTCCACCGCGCAGGTATCCACCGATTCGTAGGAGTAGTCCTTTTCGAGTTCGGCCACCAGCTTGGTATCCCCGGCCAGCCGAGCCGTTTCGATGGCGCGCAGCGTGACGATGCGTTGACGCGGAGTCAGGGTCAGGTTCCGCGAGGGGCAGACTGGCTCGCAGTATCCGCAGGCCACACAACGGTCGACTTCCGGATCCACGGCCGGGGTGACCTTGATGTTGTTCAGGTGGGCCGTGGGGTCTTCATCCAGGATGACTCCGGGGTTCAGCAAGCCGGCCGGGTCCAACAACAACTTGAGTTCGCGCATCACGCCGTACAGCTCGTCACCATATTGGCGGCGCACGTATGGTGCCATAACTCGCCCCGTGCCATGCTCTGCCTTCAGTGATCCACCTTCACCGAGCACCAGATCCACCATGTCTTCGGTGAAGGCCGAGTAACGCTTCAGTTGGGCTTCAGTGTTAAAGCCGTCGGTGAGCATGAAATGGACGTTCCCGTCCTTGGCGTGCCCGAAGATCACGGAGTTCTCGTATTCGTACCTCTCAAAGAGCACCGACAGCTCGGCGCAGGTCCGAGCCAGGGCCGAAACCGGAACCACGATGTCTTCGAGCAACGCCGTGGTTCCCTGAGTTCGGGCACCGGCCACGGAGGCATAGAGGCCCTTGCGCAGTTTCCACAACTGGGCACGGACCTTTGCATCCGGGCTGAACTGCGCAGGGGCGCTGAGCTTCAGCGACTTGGTCAGCGCTAGTCCTTGTTCCTGACGATTCGCCAACTCTTCGGCGCTCGAGGCCGTGTATTCGACCAAGAATGCGGCATGTGATTGCACGTTGAGGTCGGTGATGAGCTGCGGAGTTCCCTGCAGGGTTTGGCCCACCTTCAACGAGAGTGAATCCATCAGTTCAACGGTTGCCGCCCCGGATCCCACCAACGCCTCGAGCGACTCGTTGGCCGTGAACAGGTCATCAAAGACCAACAAGGATGTGGTGACATGCTTGTAGACCGGCACGGTTCTAAACGTTGCCTCGGCCACGAACCCGAGGGTGCCCTCGGAACCGATAATGAGGTGGGCCAGGACCTGCGCGGGATCTTCGTAGTCCACAAATGAGTTCAGTCCGTAGCCCATGGTGTTCTTCATGGAGAACTGGTGCTTGATTATCGCCACCGAGGCCGGGTTTGAACGCACCCGCTTGGTCAGGGCCTCGAGGCCGGCAAAGATGGCGGGTTCAAGGGTGCGAAGTTTTTCATTGGCGTCAGGGGTACCGGTGTCGATTACGGTGCCGCTGGTGAGCACGATGACTAGGGACTCCAAGGTCCGGTACACGTTGTCCACCGTGCCGCAATGCATGCCGGAGGAATTGTTGGCCACCACACCGCCAATGGTGCAGGCCGCCTCGGAGGCCGGGTCGGGCCCGAACTTGCGCCCGTAGAGTGCCAACCGTGCGTTCAGCGCTCGCACGGTGACACCGGGTTGAACCCGCACTCGTGCGCCGTTGTCCATGACCTCGATGTCTTTGAAGTTTTTTCGCACGTCAACCAGCAACGAGTCGGTGACGCCCTGGCCCGAGAGCGAGGTTCCGCCCGAACGGAAGGTCAGCGGCATGTTGAGCTCGGCGCTGGCCTTGAGCAAGGCACCAACTTCTGCCGCGTTGTTGGGAATCGCCACGGCCTGCGGTGTCAGCAGAAAGTGGGACGCGTCGTTGGCATAAGCATGGAGGTCGATGGCACGATCAGTGAGCTGGTCATCGGTGCTCATCGCGCCGCGTAGTGCGGAAATCAAGGTCATCTCATCCGTTTCATCAAGCATGAAGATGTCGGCAAGCTCTTTAAGGTCTTGAGACCCACAACATACCAACACTATGATTGTCTAGCAAGTACACATGTCTTTCAAGATAGCTTGAAGAAAATCTGTCAAGATTGATTTCCGTCTGCCCGCCAGCCAAAGGACCCCGTCGCCATGAGCCATCGCGTTACAGCGCTTTCCATCATTGACGCAATCGTCCAGGATTTGCGCCGGCGCATTTACGAGGGCGACATTGCACAGGGAACAGCACTAACCGAAGCCGAAGTCGCCAGCACCTATGAGGTTGCCCGCCCGACGGCCAAGGCAGCCATCGAACGACTGGTTGCGGATTCACTTCTCGAGCGCGGTGCTCACAAAACGGCGCGCGTGAAGACCTTGGGCGCCGATTCGGTCAGGGACATTTATTTTGCCCGGGCCTACCTCGAATCAGAGGTGGTGCGTCGATTGGCAACCACCAAGTCAGTCCCGGCGGCGGCAGTGCACGCGAATGCCGAAATTAGCGCCCGCATTTCGCTGCCGGCTACGACAATTATCGGCCCCGACATGGATTTTCACACGGCCCTTGTTGATGCCATGGACAATACGCGGACCAGCGCCATGTACAGGTCCCTGCTCGGGGAGGTCCGCCTTTGCATGACGCGGGTACAGTCTCTAGAGCTGCTCGATTCCGCAAAAATCGCTAGCGAACACGCCACGATTCTGGAACGGATCGCGGCCGGAGATCCAGAAGGTGCAGCCATCGCCCTCGATGAGCACCTGGCTCAGGCGCGGGAACTGCTGGCGGCTGAGATTGAACAAGCCTCGGACCTCAATAGCTGAGCCCCCCCCGTCTGGGCCACACCGAGGTGCAGACCAAATAGATCCTTCCCTCGCCCACAGGCGAAGCTCCGGTCGAGGTGAGGCAGCGGAAGGTCAAGTGAATCACCATCACCCGAGGATCATTTCAGCGATCAGCGCCGAACTCCGTTGCGCCAAAAACTAAGAGCGAAACCAAAAATGGCCCTTTCGCGCCCGGATAGAGTTTGACGCTTTGACCATTCAGCACTGAGCGCTATAGGCCAGCAGCTTGAGCGCGGTCAACCCCGTCCGCCACTGAGCACGACCAGTCACCAACGGAAGTGTTCACTGGCGATGAGCGGGCGCACTTAACGTTGCTTAACACCCTAGCGTGGACTGTAATGGTGATCACACGCCAACGATCTGCCAGTCATGGACCAACACCGCGAAGGAGGCAAAGATGCCGAGCACCCTGAACACCCCGACGGATCGACCCACCCGGGTTTCCGCCGCGGCGGTCGCGCGAGCATCGGGTGTCTCCGCAGCAACGGTCAGCTACATCATGAATGGTCGACCCGGGGCGTCCACCGAAACTCGTCGGCACGTCGTGAAGATCGCCAACGAAATGGGCTTCCGTCCCTCGGGGAACTCGGCGGGCCGCGACCCGCTACTGACCCGCGTGGTGGGCCTCATCCTTCCGAACATCGTTAATCAGATGTACACCGGTTGGGCGCAACACATTATTAACGCGACTGCGGCGGAGGGCTTCGAAGTCTTCGTCGCAACAACCCAAGACGACCCGGAATCTCTAGCCCAGGTCGCCAGCACACTGGCTGCTCGCAATGTCGACGGCGTCATCATTGCCGCCGCACTGCGCGAAGATTCGCGGGCACTACGGACCCTGCGCCAAAAGCGCATCCCGTATGTCTACCTTTCGAGGCGCTCGGACCACTTGCCCGGGGACTTTGTGGGAATCGATGACGATGCAGCGGCGGCCGAACTCATGGGCCACATCCTTGAACACGGCTACCGGGAAATCGCCACGGTCATTGGGCCACGCTTCTCCACCGCTTCGATGGCACGCGAGCAGGCATTTGTCCGCACCGCAAGCGCCGCGGGAGTGGTGATCACCGGGGAGCGAAAAATCAGCACTCGGCTGAACTCCGATGGCGGACGGGTGGCCGCGGAAAAACTCCTCGGTTCCGCCCATCCCCCGCGGGCCATCGTCTGCGGATCCGATGAGATAGCCATCGGCGTCGTGGAACACGCCCTGTCCCTGGGACTACGAATTCCCGAGGATGTGGCTGTCGTCGGCAGCGACGGTCTACCGCGAAGCCGTTCACTACTGATCGGTTTGACCACGATCGTCCAGCCGGTCAAGGAGATGGCCGAGCGCTCCTTCGAACTTCTCTTGGACCAAATCACCCACCCACGAACTACCTACGCGCATTCGGTGTGTACGCATCGGATCCACATTGGACGGACCTGCGGGTGCGTTCCGGGCTCCGCCCACTAAGCACTACCTCCATCATTTCAGCAGCCAGGGGCCGACGCGCCTTCCCGTTGCTACGCCCCCAAATAAAGGCAAAGACATGTCAGCCACTTCGCACCAAACGACGATGAGGTCACCCGAAGTCGTCAACAAGCTCATCTTCCGCCGCGTCATGCCGCTGCTGATTGCCGCATACGTCATGGCCTTCATCGATCGCACCAATATCGGCATGGCCAAGGACAGGATGGAGATTGATCTGGGGATCTCCGCCACCGCCTACGGCATCGGCGCCGGGCTATTCTTCCTCACCTATGCCTTCTCCGAGATTCCTTCGAACCTGATCATGCACAAGGTCGGTGCCCGCTTCTGGATCATGAGGATCATGATCACCTGGGGCATCCTCTCCGCGTGTATGGCTCTGGTGCAGGGCGAATGGTCCTTCTATATCTTGCGGATGTTGCTCGGCATCGCCGAGGCCGGACTGTTCCCCGGAGTCATCTACTTCATCACCCAGTGGTTTGTTATTAAGCATCGGGCCAAGGCCAACGGCATGTTCCTGCTCGGAGTCTCCATCGCCAACATCGTCGGAGCTCCGCTCGGTGGCGTGCTGCTGACCCTCGATGGTCTCGGCGGCCTGCACGGCTGGCAGTGGATGTTCATCATCGAAGGCATCCCCGCGTGCTTCCTGGCCTTCTTCATCTGGAAGTACCTGCCCAACAAGCCCACCGATTCCACGTTCCTCACTAAAGCGGAAGCCGAAGATCTCGAGGCCCGCATCCTCGCCGAGGAGACCGCCGGGGCAAAAGCTTCGGGCAACTCGAAACTGCGCCATGTACTGAAGGACAAGCAGATCCTGCTGGTGGTGGCCATCTACTTCACCCACCAAATCGCCGTCTACGCGCTGAGCTTCTTCCTTCCCTCGATCATCGGCAGCTATGGAACCCTGAACACCATCCAGATCGGTCTACTAACCTCCATCCCGTGGATCTTCTCTGCGGCAGGTGCCCTACTGCTGCCGCGCCTGGCCACCAACGCATCGCGCTCCCGCCTGATCGCCACCTCGACGATGGTCGGCATTGTCGCCGGCTTCACGCTCGGGGCCGTGGGCGGACCGATCCTAGGCATGATCGGGTTCTGCTTGGCGGCATTCAACTTCTTTGCGCTGCAGCCGATCCTCTTCACCTACCCGGCCACCCGACTCTCCGGTGCTGCGCTGGCCGGCGGCATCGCCTTCGTGAACACCGTGGGCCTCTTCGGAGGATTCCTCGGCCCGTACGTCATGGGATTCATGGAGGAAACCACCGGCAGCAAGCTCTCGGGCCTCTGGTTCATCGTTGCGATGTGCGCCATCGGCGCACTGCTGACTCGAAAGCTCAAGCGCGGCACCGAGGACCCCTCTAAGTCCTCCGTCGCCGCCCACTAAACCCGCCTACGATCGGAAAGATTCTCACAATGGGAACCCCAAAACTCGACTTCACTAACCGCTCCGTTTTGGTCACCGCAGGAGCAGCCGGCATCGGCCTGGCCATCGCCACGGCCTTCAAAGATCTCGGGGCCAAGGTTTTTGTCACCGACATCAACCCCGACGCCGTTGCTGCAGCTAGCGAAGCCGGTTTCACCGCGCTGGTGAATGACGTATCGGATGAAGCTCAGGTCATCGAACTTGCCGCAGCCATCCGTCGCGAATTTGGCGGGCTGGATGTCTTGGTCAACAACGCAGGGATCGCGGGCCCCACCGGGCCCATCGACACCCTGGACACCGTGGCGTGGCGCACCACCTTCGATGTGAACGTCCACGGTCAGTTCCACTGCATCAAACATCTGTTGCCGCTGCTGCGCGAGGCCAGTGACGCCTCGATCATCAATCTGTCCTCGGCCGCGGGGCGACTGGGTATGGCTGGCCGTAGCGCCTACTCGGCGTCCAAGTGGGCAGTGATCGGACTGACCAAGACCCTGGCCATCGAGCTGGGTGACGAGCGCATCCGCGTTAATGCCATCTGCCCAGGAGCGGTAAATGGTCCTCGCATCGAGGCAGTCATCGAAGCCAAGGCCGAGATGCTCGGCCGCCCGCTGGCGGAGGTCTCGGATCTCTACCACCGACAGTCGTCGCTGAATCGGCTCGTCGAGGCCGGGGACATTGCCGACATGGCCATCTTCCTGGCCAGCTCCATGGCACGCAGCATCAACGGCCAAGCAATGGCCGTCGACGGCAATACCGAAAAGCTCTACTAAGGAATTCGACACCATCATGGCAAATACACGCAAGGTCATCATCACCTCCGCCGTCACCGGCGCGATCCACACCCCAACCATGTCTCCGCATCTTCCGGTCACCGCCGACGAGATCGCCGAGGCAGCCATTGGCGCGGCCGAAGCCGGTGCCTCGATCGTTCACATGCACGCCCGGGATCCCGAGGACGGGCGCCCTTCACAGGACCCCGCCCACTTCGAGCCCATCCTGCAAAAGCTCAAGGCCAACACCGACGCGATCATCAATATCACCACCGGCGGTTCACCGCATATGAGTGTGGAAGAACGCATGCGTCCAGTGATCGAATTCGCCCCCGAGCTCGCCTCACTGAATATGGGCTCCATGAACTTCGGCCTTTACCCCATGCTGGATCGCTTTAAGGATTTCGAGCACGAATGGGAGCGTGAGGGACTGGAAAACTCACGCGATTTGGTCTTTAAGAACACCTTCGCCGACATCCAGAAGATCTTGGAAATTGGCAACAAGAACGATACCCGCTTCGAGTTCGAGTGCTACGACATCTCTCATTTGAACAACCTGGCACATTTCCAGGCACGTGGGCTGGCCCGCGGCCCGCTCTTTGTCCAGTCCGTCTTCGGCCTGCTCGGCGGAATCGGCGCGCACCCCGAGGACTTGATGCACATGCGTCGCACCGCTGACCGACTCTTCGGTGAGAGCTACGAATGGTCGATCCTGGGTGCCGGTAAGAATCAGATGCCGCTGGCCACCATCGGTGCGGCCATGGGTTCGCACGTTCGGGTCGGGCTCGAAGACTCGCTGTGGATTGGTCCCGGCCAGCTGGCGGTGTCTAACGCCGAGCAGGTCACCCGAGCTCGCACCATTCTCGAGGCCCTGAACTTCGAGGTCGCCACCCCCGATGAGGCCCGCGAAATGCTGGCGCTCAAGGGCCGCGCAAACGTCAATTTCTAGAAAGGCACCATGAAGATCCTGGTAGTTCCCGACAGCTTCAAGGGCACCTTTACTGCAGCCGAAGTTGCTGCCGCCATCGCCGGCGGCATCCGCTCCACCGGTGCGAGCGCAGAGGAAATGCCGGTAGCCGATGGGGGCGAAGGCACCGAGGAAATCCTCGGCGCCGCGTTGGGTGCCGCCAGGATCTTTGTACCTACGGTTGGCCCATGGCGAGATCCAGTCTCCGCCTCTTATTCGTTGACGAGTGACGGTACCGCCTACATCAACCTTGCCGCAGCTAGCGGCATCACGCTGCCCGCTCCGGGTGGACGCAATCCCCT
Organism: Paeniglutamicibacter terrestris; assembly: GCF_012271785.1. Lineage (GTDB taxonomy): Bacteria > Actinomycetota > Actinomycetes > Actinomycetales > Micrococcaceae > Paeniglutamicibacter > Paeniglutamicibacter terrestris. Next base: position 1,016,445 of record NZ_JAAWVT010000001.1, read on the forward strand.
CACCGCCGACACCTATGGCACCGGGCTGATCATGGTTGACGCAATCTCCCGCGGCGCCAAGCAAGTGGTGGTTGCGGCGGGCGGATCGGCGACCACGGATGGCGGGGCGGGCGCCATCATGGCCATCACCGACAATGGGGGACTTCGTGGAGCTATGATCACGATTCTCAGCGACGTCACCACCCCCTTCGAGGATGCTGCAGTCGTCTTCGGCCCCCAAAAGGGTGCCCGTCCAGATGAGGTCACGCTACTGACCGAACGTCTGCATAAGATCGCTGCCACCCTGCCGAAGGACCCTCGCGGCGTTCCCGCCACGGGTGCGGCCGGCGGTTTCAGCGGCGGACTCTGGGCGCAATTCGATGCGCACCTGTCCTCCGGCGCGGACTACGTACTTGATGCCATGGACTTCGAGGCTGCCGTTTCGGATGCGGATGCGGTGGTAGTCGGCGAGGGTCGCTTAGATTCCCAAACCCTGCAGGGCAAGATCATCTCGGTGATCATGGCCCGCAGCGGATCCGTACCTATCTATGCGGTGGTCGGATCGCTCACCGAGGATGCACCGCAAGATGCCTTCGCTCAGGTTCTTATCGCCACGGATGAAACTCGAATGCGCGCTGCCGGTGCGCAGATAGCCAGGGTGCATGCCCAAGCGGCGGCACTTCGAAGCGACGGGACGCCTTCAAGCCGCTAGCAGCGAACGGCTCAGCTGCATCGTTTCTGCTCGGAGGCGCCAACATAAACAACGTTGTCCCGGTCGATTCCGGAGCCACCCGTGACCCGCAGATCTTTTTCATGCGCGATGTCACGAACACCAGCAGTGGGCGTCTCATACTTTTCGCGTAGCTGAACAGTTCGTCCGAGCGCAAAGGCCAAGATGGCGCCCACCAGGAGCCATCCCACGATGACGATGGCAACAACTGCAACGACGCTCAAAGTAACTCCCCAGCAGTGCTGCTTGTATTAGTTAGTTTCAGCGAATCGGAGGAAACCTTCTGGATGTCCCTTACAGACAGCGTCGCTGAGGCACATGGGAAAATTCCCTGTTCTGTGAAATTCACGCTTGTCCTCTCGTCGTTGCTTGCTATCGTCGATTGGCGTTTAACACCACGTCGCTTGAGCAGTCTCCGCATGGAAACTGAGTGTTTCATGAACAAAACCCTTGAGTTTCCGCTTTCGCGGCATACGAAGAGACTCCCGAAGTTGTGGTTCATGACGCAGAAAACCGGGAAATTCCATTTTCGGTATGAACACCCGTGACGCATCTTCGAGACGATCGCTACCGGGCCACCATACTGAAAAGACTGCGGCGTGAAACATCCCTCCGCAGCCGGAACGCGCCTTATGGAACGCCATATCCGGTCATCCTGGCCAGAGTTCTCCATCCACTGGAAGGTTCGTACACAGCAGTTGAGCTCCAGCGCCTCGCAAGCTGCGGCCAAGCCTCTAGCAGAGGCTTTGCGCCCAACGTGATTCCTGCTGCGCACCTTTCTTCCATCTCTTTTGAGCGCCTCAGTGATTCTTTTCATGGTGGCCGTGTCGGGCCGGACGGCCCTCTCAATCTGCCGCAGCATGCAGCAACCCGGAATTAGCGAAGTGGCAATGCCGTCTCGCCGCGCAACTTCTTAGACAGCTCATGGGCATGATGCAACAACAAATCGCCCATTTCCTTATGCCGCTCAGGAGCGAATCTGGATTCGATTCCAGTCAGGCTCAGGGCCCAGGCTGGTTGCCCCGCTTTATCGAACACCGCCGAACCCATCCCCCAACTTCCTTGGACGATCAGCCCCGGATTGATTGCCCAGCCACGTTCGCGTGTCTGAGCAATACGTTCGCGCAGGGCCTCGACGCTGTGTTCGCTTCCATGCTCGGGCACCAAGTCGTTCTCAGCTAGATACCTGTCGACGGCAGTCTCGGGTAGGAATGCGAGCATAACAAGGCCCGCCGATGCCACTCCGAGTGGGAATCTTTTGCCTTCGTAAAGCACAAAGGAACGGATGGGGAAGGCACCGTCCGCGCGCAGCAGACATACACTCTCGTCTCCTCGTCGTACCGAGAGGAAGGCGCTTTCGCCGGTGGCCTCGGCCAAAGCGGCAACATGGTCACGCGCAATCTCGGTGATGTCGTATCGTTCCGCCGCCACCGTACCCAGCAGATACATTTCCGGACCCAACAGCCACAGTCCCTCACTATTGTCGTGGTCACAAAAGCCCTCGGCCGTCAGTGCCGCGAGCAGACGGTGCACGGTGGGCCGGGCCAGCGTGGTGGCGCGGGCGATGTCGGCGGTCGACGCGCCTCTGGGCATCGCGGTGCTCACAGCGCGCAACACGGCTGCCATACGGCCCACGACCTGGGCTCCGGGAAACGAAGAAGTCATGACCACATTATGGACTATTGATCGCCATTCGGTCATCTCTCGGTCAGTATTGGGAAAGTTTTCTGTATTCATTGACCGTGAATACGCCAATTAGCTACCGTCAAGGGAGAACAAAGACGTTATCCACATCGTGGACGCACAAAGGAGCATCATGGCAACGAAAGTCATAGCCGACGCCGCCGAGGCGTTGGCCGAAAGCGTACGCGATGGGATGATCATCGCGGTGGGCGGCTTCGGCCTCAGCGGCATTCCCAATCGCCTGATCACCGCTTTGCGCGATTCCGGCGCCACCGGCTTAACCATCGTTTCCAACAATATGGGCGTCGACGGCAAGGGTCTGGGGGTCCTGCTGGAAAACAAGCAGGTGGCCAAGGTCTTGGCATCCTATGTGGGTGAGAACAAGCTGTTCGCCCAGCAGTTCCTCAACAAGGAGCTCGAGGTGGAGTTCGTCCCGCAGGGCACGTTGGCCGAACGGCTGCGAGCAGGAGGCGCGGGCATTCCCGCATTCTTCACCCCCACCGGTGTGGGAACTCCCGTCGCCGAGGGGAAGGAAGTCATGGAGTTCAACGGACGCCCCGCCATCTTAGAACGCGGCATCGTCGCCGACATATCCTTGGTCCGAGCCTTTGAAGCCGACCCGGAGGGAAACCTGCGCTACCGAATGACAGCGCGGAACTTCAACCCGCTGGTCGCCACCGCGGGCCGCCTCACCTTCGCCGAGGCCGAGGTGATCCACGCTGGTTACCTAGATCCATCACTTGTCGACACACCGGGCATTTTTGTACACCACGTTGTAGCAACGGATGGCGTCAAAGACATCGAACAGCGGACCGTACGCGTCCGAACGGAGGCATAAATCATGTGGACACGCGATGAAATGGCAGCCATTGCCGCTTCCGAACTCACCGACGGCCAATACGTGAACCTCGGCATTGGTATCCCCACGCTGGTGGCCAACAACCTACCCGAGGGCGTCAACGTCACCCTTCAGAGCGAAAACGGTCTGCTGGGCATGGGTCCCTTCCCCTTTGAAGGGGAAGAGGACGCCGATTTGATCAATGCCGGCAAACAAACGGTGACGTTGCTGCCCGGCGGAAGCTACTTCGACTCGGCCACCTCCTTCGGCATGATCCGCGGCGGACACGTGGCCACCGCGATTCTCGGCGCCTTGCAGGTGGCGGCCAATGGCGACCTTGCCAACTGGACCATCCCCGGCAAGTTAGTTAAGGGCATGGGTGGAGCCATGGACCTGGTTGCCGGAACGCCGCGCGTCATTGTCATCACCGACCACGTGGCCAAGGACGGCACACCCAAGATTGTTGAGACCTGCGACCTGCCACTGACCGGAGTCGGCGTGGTGGATAGGATCATCACCGACCGCGCGGTATTTGACGTCATCAACAAGGCTTTGGTGCTGCGCTCCGTGGCACCTGGTGTCACCATGGAAGATCTGCGCGAGGCAACTGGCGCGCCATTCACGATTGAGATTGAGGAAGTAAACGCAGCATGAGCGCATTAATCGTCGGGTACGCCCGCACTCCCTTCGCCCGCTTCAACGGCGCCTTCGCCACGGTTCCGGGCACTGCCCTTGGTGCTCACGCGGCAGCGGCAGCCATGGAACGCGCCGGCCTCGATCCGGCAGAGGTCCAGCGCGTCTTCGCCGGACAAGTTTTGCAAGGTGGTGCCGGCCAGAACCCCGCACGCCAGTCGGCGATCGGCGCCGGAATCGGCTATGGCGTCCCGGCCATGACGCTGAACGCCGTCTGCCTCTCGGGCACCGAGGCAGTGGTCGCTGGCGAACGAATGATTTCCGCCGGTGAGGTTGACGTGGTGGTGGCCATCGGCCAGGAATCCATGTCACTGGCACCCCATGTGCAGCGAGCCCGGGCCGGCACCAAGTACGGTGCCATTGAGTTGATTGACACCTTGGAATACGACGGCCTGACCGACGCCTTTGAAAAGCGCTCGATGGGTTCCTCCACCGAGGATGGCAACACCACCCACGGCATCACCCGTGTGGCACAGGATGAATTCTCCGCCCGTTCGCATCGATTGGCAGCTGCCGCGGCAGACTTCCACGCCGCTGAGATCGCGCCGTTCACCATTTCTTCGCGACGCGGGGATGTTGTCGTGTCGAGCGATGACGGCATCCGTGCCGACACCACGGCCGAGTCGCTGTCCAAGCTGCGTCCTTCCTTTAGCAAAGAAGGCACCATCACCGCGGGCAATGCCTCACAGATCACCGATGGTGCGGCCGCGCTTGTCTTGGTCAGCAAGGCTGCCGCCGATCGCCTGGGCTTGACCCCGATCGCGGAAATCGTTTCCCACGCGCTGGTTGCCGGCCCGGATGTCTCGCTGCATGAGCAGCCCGCCAACGCCATCCTTGCCGCATTGGAAGGCACCGGAATCTCCGCAGCCGACCTGAAGGCCGTGGAAATCAACGAGGCGTTTGCCGCAGTTGGCGTGCAGTCGGTGGCCAAGCTGGGCATCGATGCGGAGATCGTGAATACCAAGGGCGGTGCCATTGCGCTGGGCCACCCCATCGGTGCCTCGGGTGCCCGCATCATTGGTACTCTCGCCCGCCAGCTAGCAGAACTGGGGTCCGGCTCCGTTGGCGCCACGGGCATCTGCGGCGGCGGCGGCCAGGGTAGTGCCGTGGTGCTGCGCGCCGTCTAACTCCAGATAGGCGGCACAGCCGCCGGTTCTCTCCCGCGAGGGCGTGTCGTCGATGTCTTGAACATGGCGATGCGCCCTCGCGTCGTAAATGCCTCTTGGAAAAGGTCAGCTCGCCCGACCGGGGCCAAACGACCTATTTTGAGTCGGCGTCGTTGTAGCGAATTAAGGCTGCGGCAAATGAGGCGATCTCCGCATTACTCCAGCCGGTTAGTCGGTCGGTGACAACCTCGCGGTGCACCTGCGCCGACGTCGCCAGCTGCTGATGTCCGTGGTCGGTCAGGACCAAGACGCGACCGCGTCCAGCATCGGTCTCGTCGTAGTTGGCTAACCCCAGTTCGATCAGCGTAGCCACCTGCCGCGACACCGTTGATCGGTTCAGCGAGAACGCTTCGGCGATGTCGATGGCGCGTACCCCCGGGGTATCTGCGATGAAACGCAGCAACGAATGCTCCACGAAGGTCAGCGGCTCGGCGAGGTGACGCGATCGCGCATTCGCACGGCGCGTGATCACCTGCATGTGGTTGTAGACCGCTTGAATGTCCGCGTCACGTTGGTCTGTTCCCATGGCGTCGATTGTAGTCCGTGTTGCATCAAACAACTTTCAATGTTGCATAATGCAACACTGAGCGTACGATGGAAGTTGATGACTTCCACCAACACCAAACCCAGTATCGCCCCACCAACTTCGGGCCCCTCCAAATCCGCGCACAAGAAATCCTCGCCCCAACAGAAGCCACGCCTCGGCTGGGGCAAGCTGTGCCTCACCATGCTGATTCCGTTTTTTCTGGTGACGGTCATGGGTCTGGCCTACTTGGGCGCCTTCCATCAGCCGGCACCGCACAACCTGCAGGTCGCCATCGTTGGAGATACGGCCGCGACCAAGGTGTTCGCTCAATCCCTCAAGGATGAGGCCGGCGACTCCCTGTCCGTGCGCACGATTGCCACGCCGGACGCCGCCCGCGCATTGGTAGCCGACCGTGAGGTGGCCGCCGCCTTCAGCATGGAGAAATCCTCGGCAACACTATTTATCTCAAGTGCCGCGTCGGAGACAAACGCCGGCATCACGCAAAAAATCTTCATGCCCATCGCCTACGCCCAACATTTGCCCTTCCAGGTCGAAGACGTTGTTCCCACCGGTGAACACGACAGCACCGGGCAGGGCATTTTCTTCCTTCTGGTGGCCTTGAGCATTGGCGGCTACGCGGGATCCGTTCCGCTTTCCGGATTCATGGGAAAGGTCAAACTGCCCACGCGCTTTGTCATGGCTGCCGCATCCGGCGCGGTGGTTTCAACGATCGCCCTGGCGATCAGCGGCCCCATCTACGGGGTCCTCACCCACAACCTTGCTGCCATCTGGCTCATCTCCTGGCTATACGCCACCGCCATCACAACGATCGGCATGGGATTGCACCCCATCTTGCGCCATTGGACAACGGCCACCTTGACGCTCTGCTTTGTTGCACTGAACTTCACCAGCTCGGGAGGCATCTTCATGCCAGAAGTGCAGCCAGGCCTGTTCGCTGCACTCAACGCCTTCTGGAACGGCGCAGCGTGGCTTCACGCAGTCCAAACGCTGACCTACTTCCCGAGTCAGGGAATCGGTCTCGACATCCTAAAATTGGGACTATGGCTCATCGCCGGTGTCGCACTGATGATCCTCACCCACACGTGGAGTGATCGCAAGACCCTCCTGGCCGACGAGGATGCCAAGATTTCCGAGGTAGAGCAGACCGTCGCCGCCTAATCGCGATGGCCGCATCATTTCCAATCAAACGATTGACAGTGACCGGCGTCACGGTGTTTGCTGGAGTATCCGAACCAATCGATTGATTGGCTCGGATACTTTCAGTAGACATTGGAGTCCCGGGTGAACATCGTCAAAGTCCAGCAGGCTGCTGTTCTGCTCTTTGCCCGCCAGGGGTTTGCCGCAACCGGCATCCGAGAGCTGGGGGCGGCGGTCGGCATCAACTCCGCCACGATCTATCACTACACCGGCAGCAAGGAACAGCTGTTGGTGGCGATCATGCGCGGTTGCCTAGAATCCATGATCACTTCGGGCTCGGCCGCGCTTCGCAACAGCTCCGAACCGACCATCCAATTGGCGGCGTTGGTTTCATCCCATGTTGGCTTTACTGCCTCCAACCCGCTGACCGCCCGCGTTGCCGAATACGAAATGCGCGCACTGGCACCCGAAAATCGATCGGCGATGCAACAGCTCCGCGATGACTACGAAGCCCTCTTCGCCCAGGTTGTTGAACGCGGAATCCGCGTCGGCGATTTTTCCACCATTGACTCCACCATGGCCCGTCTTGCGCTGATGGAAATGGGGACGGGCGTTGCCCATTGGTATAGACCCGATGGCCGACTTACGCTCTCCGAGGTCCAGCACAACTTTGTGGACATGGCCTGCAAGATCCTCTCCGCCGATCCCTCCACTCTGATGGGAGTGGACTTCATTGATCCGCCCGTGCTGCTGGGCAGCGAGCCGCCGGGAGTTAACACCTAATCCACCGATTGACAGGACATTCCCTCCCCCGTTTTTGCTTCGAAAGAGGATCCATGGAAGCGCTAGACAGCACACTCGACATCACCAGCCCCGGTTACTTGAAAAATGCAGCCGAGCAAAACCTGCTGGTCAACGAGCTCAAGAACCGTCTGGCCACCGCAGCCCGCGGCGGATCGGAGAAAACCCGACAACGGCACGTGGATCGAGGAAAGCTTCTGCCGCGTGATCGCGTCGAAGCACTCCTGGACGAGGGTTCACCGTTTCTAGAAATCGCGCCACTGGCCGCGGAAGATATGTATGACGGACAGTGCCCGGGCGCCGGGCTGATCACCGGTATCGGTCTGGTCCACGATCGTTTTGTGATGGTCGTCTGCAATGATCCAACGGTCAAGGGCGGGACGTACTTCCCGATGACCGTAAAAAAGCACCTGAGGGCCCAGGAAATTGCGCTCGAGAACGGCCTGCCCTGCGTATACCTCGTTGATTCGGGCGGCGCCTTTTTGCCCATGCAGGACGAGGTTTTCCCGGACCGCGATCACTTCGGGAGGATCTTCTACAACCAGGCCAACCTGTCTGCCGCCAAGATTCCGCAGCTTGCCGCGGTTCTGGGCTCCTGCACCGCAGGAGGTGCCTACGTTCCGGCGATGAGCGACGAGACGGTGATCGTCCGCAACCAGGGCACGATCTTTTTGGGCGGACCCCCACTGGTGAAGGCGGCCATTGGCGAAATTGTCAGCGCCGAGGAACTCGGCGGCGGGGATCTGCATGCCAAGACCTCCGGGGTGGTTGATCACCTGGCCGAAAACGATGCCCACGCCATCTCGATTCTCCGCGACATCATCGATACCCTGCCCTCCACCCCGCAACCGGTGTGGGACGTCCTGACCGATAATCCGTCGCCACTTCAGGAACCCAGCGAACTGTACGGTGCTGTTCCCACCGATGTGAACGCCTACTACGACGTGCGCGAGGTCATCGCGCGGATCGTTGACGGCAGCGAGTTCCACGAGTTTAAGGCCAACTACGGCACCACGCTCGTCACGGGTTTCGCCCGCATCCACGGTCACAAGGTCGGCATCGTGGCGAATAACGGGGTGCTCTTCTCCGAATCCGCACTCAAGGGAGCCCACTTCATTGAGCTCTGCGATCAACGCGGCGTACCGCTGATCTTCCTGCAGAACCTCGCCGGTTTTATGGTCGGTCGGGACTACGAGGCCGGCGGCATCGCCAAACATGGCGCCAAGATGGTCACCGCCGTTGCCACGGCACGGGTCCCCAAGCTCACCGTGATCATCGGCGGATCCTTCGGCGCGGGCAACTATTCCATGTGTGGGCGGGCCTACTCGCCGCGTTTCCTATGGATGTGGCCGGCCGCCCGAATCTCGGTCATGGGCGGGGCCCAGGCTTCCTCCGTCCTGGCTACCGTCAAGCGCGATGCCCTCGAAGCCGCGGGTTCCACGTGGAGCACCGAAGAGGAAGCCGCCTTCAAGGAACCACTCAAGGCCCAATATGAGCACCAGGGCAATCCGTATTACTCCACGGCCCGACTCTGGGACGACGGTGTCATCGATCCCCTCGACACACGCAGGGTCCTTGGTCTGGCCCTGGATGTCTGTGCCACCCAACCACTCCCGGAGACTTCCTTCGGACTCTTCAGGATGTGATGCACCATGAAAAACACACTCTTTACCACCGTGCTGGTGGCCAACCGCGGGGAAATCGCGGTGCGAATCATCCGTACGCTGCGCGCCATGGGCATCAAATCCGTGGCCGTGTACTCCGATGCTGATGCGGGGGCCAGGCACGTGCGCGAGGCCGATCAGGCGATCAGGATCGGCTCGGCGGCAGCCCCCGATAGCTATCTGAACATCACCAACGTGCTCGAGGCGTGCCGACAATCCGGCGCCCGGGCGGTGCATCCGGGGTACGGGTTCCTCTCCGAAAACATCGCCTTTGCCCGAGCGCTTAAGGACGCGGGAATCACCTTCATCGGACCGAATATTGATGCCCTGCTGCTGATGGGTGACAAGATTCGCTCCAAGAACCACGTGGCCGCCCACGATGTCCCGGTGACACCCGGCATCGCCGAGCCCGAGCTCAGCGACGAGGAACTCATCGACGCGGCCGAGTCGATCGGGTTCCCGGTGCTGATCAAGCCATCGGCCGGTGGCGGCGGCAAGGGCATGGTGGCCGTTGATTCGCCCGAGAAACTCCCAGCTGCCCTACTCAGCGCCAGGCGTACCGCGTTGAGTTCCTTTGGTGATGACACGCTGTTCCTCGAGCGTCTGGTGCGGAGCCCGCGGCACATCGAGGTGCAGATCTTGGCCGACACCCACGGCAATACCGTACATCTGGGTGAACGTGAATGTTCGCTGCAACGCAGGCATCAAAAGGTCATCGAGGAGGCACCGGCTCCCCTGCTGGAAAACCTCAAGGACGGTTCTTCCATCCGTGCCCAGCTGGGCGCCGCTGCGGTGGCCGCAGCGGAGTCGGTGAACTATGTGGGAGCCGGGACCGTGGAATTCTTGGTTTCCGACGAGGCCCCGGGCGAATTCTTCTTCATGGAAATGAACACTCGCCTGCAGGTGGAGCATCCGGTCACCGAGGAAGTGGTGCGGGTTGCCGGCGAGCGCCTGGACCTGGTGGCGGCGCAGGTGCGCATTGCCGCCGGCGAACCCCTGGGTTTCACCCAGGACCAGGTCTCCTTACACGGTCACGCCATCGAGGCCCGTGTGTACGCCGAGGACCCGGCCCACGACTTCATGCCCTCCACCGGGCGACTGCTGCGCGTTCTTGAACCCGGCGGTGAACACGTGCGTGTGGACTCATCGCTGGTCGAAGGCTTGGAAATCTCCCCCCACTACGACCCGATGTTGGCGAAGCTCATCGCCTGGGGCGATGACCGGGACAGTGCCTTGGCGCGTCTTGATCGGGCGCTGGCCAGCACCGAAATCCTGGGAGTGCTGAGCAACATCGAATACCTGCGGCTGTTACTCATTGATCCGGAGGTGCGGGCCGGAAATTTGGATACCACCCTGATCGAACGCAAGATGCCGGACATGATCTTTAGGAGCATTACCCATACCGAACTGGTGCTGGCGGCAGCCATGTTTATCGCTCGGTCTCCCGGGAGTGGCGGAACCTGGCGGAGCCGTGACTCCTGGCGGCTGGGAGCACGCACCGCCATGACCACCACCCTCGAAGTTGAGGGCAGGCTTTGGACCCTGACCTCGGTGCCTACCGCCGGCGGACGACGCTTCACGCTGGAAGGGCAGGACTTCGAGGTGACCCAGCTACCCGGGGGCAACTTCGCAATTAATGGAGTGCAGGAGCAGCAGATCACGGCATTTGGTGATGATTCAACCCTCTGGATCGGCCGCGACGGCTGGGCCGGAGCAGTGCGCAGCCTGGATCAGCGGGAACTGTTGCACCGGGAACTGGCTAACCGCACACTGATTCCCGGAGAAGCGCCCCCGGAGGTCCGCTCTCCGATGCCCGGCACGGTGATCGCGGTGGGCGTCAGCGATGGGCAGTTGGTCCGGGCCGGAGAAATCTTGGTGACGATCGAGGCCATGAAGATGGAGCACCCCATGTTCTCCCCCGGCGCGGGTACCGTGAGCATCGGGCGATTGCGCGTGGGTGACTTGGTGAAGGCCAATCAGGTCGTCGCCACCCTCGACTACACCGCGGAAGCAGAGGCATCATGATGAGCTTTAGCATGGGACCCGCCATCCTCTTTTGCCCCGCCGACCGGCCCGACCGCTACGCCAAGGCGCTTCAACGCGCCGACGCCGTGATCATCGATCTCGAAGATGCTGTGGCCGCGGGCGACAAGGAAACAGCGCGGCAGGCACTACTGGCGAACCCACTGGATCCACAACGCACCATCGTGCGGGTCAATCCGGCGGGCACCGAAGATTTCGCCGCGGATCTGACAGCGGTCCGGCAGACCGCGTACCGCACCATCATGCTGGCCAAGACCGAGACCCTTGACGACTTGGCCGCGGTCAGCGATTTCAACGTCGTGGCGTTGTGCGAGACGGCGCTGGGTGTCATTAATGCCCCGCAGCTTGCCGCAGCACCCAACGTTGTGGCCCTGATGTGGGGTGCAGAGGACCTGGTCGCTTCTTTAGGCGGTTCCTCCTCGCGCCACGATTCCGGCGACTACCGCGATGTAGCGCTGCACGCCCGCTCCCAGGTACTGCTGGCCGCCGGTGCCTTCGGGAAGCTCGCCATTGATTCGGTGTACATCAACATTCCCGACCACGAAGGGCTGCTGGCCGAATCCATCGACGCCCAGGCCTCCGGGTTCGGGGCCAAAGCGTCAATCCACCCGGGCCAGATGCCCGTGATCCGCCAGGCGTTCTTGCCCTCGGCCGAGCAGGTCGAGCGCGCCACACGTATTCTTGCCGCGGCGAAGGATGCAGCCGGAGTGTTCACGTTTGAGGGGCAGATGGTGGATGAGCCGCTGTTGCGCCATGCCCGGGCCACGTTGGCGCGGCATGCATCAACGACGACCCCATGACGGATGCCCCGTCGCAGCTTCCGCAGTCAGCGACGGGGCATCGATTCGTTAATTCTGGTGCGGAACGATGACCGCCCGGGCATTCAGCTTGCCAGCCACCATTTTCCTGTAGGCCTCCAGCCCGTCCTCCAACGAGTAGGTCTCGATTTCCGGAGTGATCTGCCCCGCCCGATACATATCGACAACCTCGTGGAGCTCCTCAATGGTTCCCCAGTAGGTGTTGGTAATGACCGACTCATACGGAGTGGTGAAAAAACTCCACTCATGCACGCCACCGGCGATCCCGACAACAACGAGCTTGCCACCTTGCGCCATTGAAGCCGTGGCGGTCGCCAAGGTGGGCGTGACACCCACGAAATCGAACGCCGCGTCAACCCCTCGACCGCCGGTGATCTCTCGGATCTTCTGGACTTGTTCGGGTCCGGAAGGAACGGTGATTGCTCCGGCCTCCTCGGCCTTGGCCATGGCCTCGGGCTTCGTGTCCGTGGCGATGATGGTGGCGCCGGTGAGCGCTTTGAGTATCTGCACGGCGATCTGGCCCAGTCCTCCCAGACCCACGACCAACGCAAATCTTCCGCCCGCGTTCAGGTGCGGCAGTGCCCCCTTGATCGCGTGGTAGGGGGTCAGAGCCGCGTCCGCGAGCGGTGCGGCGGCAACCGGATCGGCATCGCCCAGCGGGATCAGGTTGCGAGCAGGCACGGTGACATACTCGGCCATACCGCCATCACGTCCCAGCCCGATCCCGGCATATGGATTGGTCGCGGCGTTTTCGCAGTACGTGTCTTGGCCGCGCGAACATGCCTTGCACCTGCCACAGCCCACGGGTCCATAAACCAAATAGGCGTCGCCAATGTTGATACCGCTGACACCCTCGCCGACTGACTCCACCCACCCGGAGTTTTCATGCCCGAGCGTGAATCCCGCTTTCATGTTGCCCGGAATCTCTGCCGTGAAATCCTGGAAAATGCTCACGTCCGAATGGCATGCCCCGGCACCTGCGACCTTGAGCAGGACTTCTCCGGGACCTGGCTCGGGCTTTTGGACTTCCTTGAGAGCCGGAAACTGCTTCCATTCCTCGAAAACTATCGCGCGCATGTTGTGCCTTCTTCCTGCTGGATGGGCAAACTCTTCACGGGACTCAGGCTATCGGCTGTCACTTAAGAATTCCACGGTCGTTCCCACCGGTTCGTCCGCCCGTCACTCAGGGACCTTACGAACATCCTTCCGGCCGGGTCCGAGAAGCGCCGATTCGCCGCCGACAATCCGGTGCCCTACATTGGGGAGCAGACCGCCCGCAATCATGGAGAATCCAGCGACTATGAACCAAGCCTTCGACCTAAAGCAACTCCTCACCGACCCCATCGTCGCGGCACTGGCCCGGGCCGAGGAAACCGCGTGGTTCGCCGCCAAGCCGACCGACACCGCGGCGGGCCTCGACGCTTCGGGCATCGACCCAGCGATCATCGAGGACGCCCGGGCACGCTTTGGCCGTTTCGCCCTCTGGTTCGCGCAGCATTTTGCCGACACCCTGGCCACCGACGGCATCCTTGAATCCCCGCTGGTCAACATCCCCGCGATGCAGGCGGAACTGGGACGTCGATTTGGTGCCGTCTTGCCCGGCAAGCTGTGGCTCAAGCGCGACGACTCTCTGCCGGTCAGTGGTTCCATCAAGGCGCGCGGGGGCATCCACGAGGTGCTCGAGGTCGCCGAACGACTTGCCATCGCAGCCGGCCTGATGGCTCCTGGTGATGATGCCCGGGTACTGGATGCCCCCGAGGTGCGCCAGCTGCTATCGGCCCACGGCATCGCCGTCGGCTCCACCGGGAATCTGGGCCTGTCCATCGGAATCGTCGCTTCCGAGCTCGGCTTTAACACCACCGTGCACATGTCCCTCGATGCCCGTACTTGGAAGAAGGAGCTGTTGCGCGCCCGTGGAGTTAACGTCGTGGAGCATGAGGGGAACTTCTCCGATGCCGTGGCCGCCGGGCGCCGCACCGCCGAGGCCGACCCGAGCGTTTGGTTTGTTGACGACGAGGCCTCACTGAGTTTGTTTGCCGGTTATTCGGTCGCCGGATCCCGATTGGCCGACCAGCTGACCGCGTTGGACATCACCGTTGATGCGCACCACCCGCTGATCGTGCACCTACCCTGCGGTGTGGGTGGCGGACCTGGCGGCGTGACGTTCGGGCTCAAGGCTGCCTTCGGAGACGCCGTGCACTGTGTCTTTGCCGAACCGGTTAATTCACCCTGCATGTCGCTCGGCGTGCGCACCGGGTTGCACGATGGAATCTCCGTGGCAGACATTGGGCTGAGCGGGCTCACCGCCGCCGATGGTCTGGCGGTGGGTAGGCCCTCCCGGCTGGTCGGCGAGCACCTGCAGCAGCTGATCGACGGATATGTAACTATCACCGATGAACGGATGAAGGCGTTTGTTGGCTTGCTGCACGATACCGAAAACATCGATGTGGAGCCCTCCGCCGCGGCAGGGTTCGCCGGACCGTGGCGCATTCTCAAGGATGAGAGCTACCGCGCGGCGTTTGGACTCGATGAAGCAGCCCTGGCCAACGCCACGCACATCATCTGGTCAACGGGTGGTTCCATGGTGCCGGCCGCCGAGATGGCTGACTATGTGGCCGAGGGCCAGACCATGGCCAGCGAGATTACCTGGCGCTAGGTACCGCGCCAACGGGTAGATTGGGCGGCATGGAGGTTCTCTCAAGCAGGGTGTTGTTGCGGCCCGTGAAACTGGCCGCAACCCAAACGTTTTACCGAGACGTGCTGGGCCTAGCCGTCTCACGCGAGTTCGGTTCCGGGGAGCACCGTGGTGTGGTGTTCTTCCTGGGCAACGGAATGCTTGAGGTTTCCGGTACCCGGGAACCGGATACCGCCTCGACGCTGGTGCTGTGGATACAGGTCCGCGACGTGCACGCTGAGCTAAGACGTCTGGCCGATCTCGGCGTCGACGTCGTTCGCGAGGCTCGCACCGAGCCTTGGGGCCTGATCGAAGGGTGGATCCACGATCCAGACGGGACGCGGATCGTTGTTGTCCAGGTTCCCGAGAACCACCCGATCCGGCGCGATGTTCGGGAGCTGTAAACAGCACAAAAGACCGTGCCCACCCGTAGAGCGAATAGGGGTGGGCACGGCCGTCGTGGGCCGGCGGGAAATGCTGCCGGAATCAGTTGGCGAAGGTGTCGCTCAACTTGCCCTCGGCGTTCCAGAGGGCCAATGAATCGCCGCCGTTGTTCAGCACTGCCACCGAACCACCCAGGTAGAACGCCTCGGCGCTTTCGGTTCCTGCACCGGAGTAGACCCGAAGTTCGGCACCGGGTGTCAGCTTAAAGCCATCACCAATGTGCATGACGTTGTTCGCTGCATCGCGCAAGACATAGCCGCTGACGTCGATGACGCGGTTACCGGTGTTTTTCAGGATGACGTGCTCACCGGTTTCCGGCTGAAGGTCGTTGCCCGGTACGTCATTCACGGCGTTGGAGATGATCACACCATTGTTCGACGGGAACACCTTTTGTCCTTTCAAATGACGGTTGATCTGCTGCGGGAAGTCCCCGGTGAGACGTTCTGCACCCAGCTCTAGCGATACGTCGACGGCTTCGGTGGAGTTCACGGTGTAGACGCCCAGGCCCAGACCCGCGGCCTTGACCCGTTCGGCACCCTCTTCGGTCAGCGTCCGGTAGCTAGTACCAAAGGAATCTGCGTAGCTGGCGTAGTCGGTGAGGACCTCGGCGCTGGGTACTGAACCGGTCAGCTGCTGCAACGGAACCTCCGGGGCGAGCGCGGCGAATCGCTTATTGGAGTTCGCATCAAAGCCGAGGACTTCAATCTTGCCGCCGCGCAACAGCGCGTTCCATTCCGCGTCTTGGACCAGTGCGTCGGCAACAACCTTTTCGACACCCGGGGACTTAGCCGGGGACTTGATTTCGATGAAAACACCGGTATTTCCGGTCAAGGAATCGGCAACCGCGTCAAAGTGCGGGATCCGTTGTCCGGTGAAAGCCTCGGAGAAGTACGAACCGGCATCCAGCTGCTGCAGTTCCTCCCAGCTGAACGAGGTAATGGGGTCATTCGCTCGTTCGGGAAAAATATCTTCGACGTTGGTGGTGCGGGCCGGCGTATCGTCGTGGAAAATAAACGGCACCCCATCGCGGCTCAGCTGCACGTCAATCTCGACAAAGTCTGCGCCTGACTGGCTGCCTGCCATGACCGCGGACAAGGTGTTCTCCGGGGCAACACCGGCGGCACCGCGGTGCCCGATCAAGATCGCTGTATCGTCCTGATTAACGGCAACCGGCGCTGCCACGGCCGGCGCGGAGAGGCTGGCAAGCATGCACAAGCTCAAGGTTCCAAGCGTGATGGTTCGAAACTTCATGGGGGATCCCTCGCTGTGGTGGTCGGTACCCCTCCACGTTCCCTTCCGAGAGCAACCAGCCGACCACCCCGAGATGAACCGCAAGTTAAGCTCTGGATTTCAACAGAGTCTCGCGCATGGTCAGAGCCCCGATTGCTGGAATGCTTCTGCGCATCACGCCGCTATTTAGACTCAAAAATTGCCCCCGCACAGCACCAACGTTTCGTGAAGTAACAGATGACCACGGTGTTTAGAGCCGACGGGCCTAAAATCGGAATAGGTCGTCGGGAAGGACACGGAACATGGTTGAACGGTTGGACACGGTAGTTATTGGAGGCGGAGCCATGGGCTCGGCCACCGCGTGGGAGCTGGCACAACGCGGCCGTGAGGTGACTCTCCTGGAGCAGTTTGCGCCCGGCCACACCCAGGGCGCATCGCATGGAACCACGCGAAATCTTAATCTGGGTTACCTGGACCCAACCTACATCCGGATGCTTTCCGAATCCCTCACGTTATGGGACAAGCTCAGCGCCCAAAGCGGTACAGAACAGATCGCCCGCACCGGCACCGTTAATCACGGCGATCCGAAAACCCAGGCCTTGACCCTACAAGCGTTGAAGGGCGCTGGAATTCGAGCCGAAGAAGTTTCTGCCAATGAAGCCGCCGAGCGCTGGAGCGGGCTGCGTTTTAACGGTCCTGCGTTACATCTACCCGATGGCGGGCAGCTGAACCCGGATCTTGCCCTGCCCAGCTTTCAGAAGGTGGCAGCGGCACATGGTGCCCAGATTCGTCACGGCGTGACGGTTCGCGAACTTACGGTCCTCGATGAAAACACAGTGCGTCTGGTCCTTGAATCGGCATCCGGTGAAGAAATAGTTGAGGCTCGCCGCGTGGTGATCACCGCCGGCGCGTGGACCGAGCACCTGCTCGGTTCCTCGGTGGAACTTCCCACGCTAACCGTGACGCAGGAGCAGCCCCTGCACTTTGCCCAGCGTGATGCCTCGGCGATCTGGCCAGGATTTAACCACACGTTGGTGCCCGGCTCCCCGGGTTTCGAAAACGCCTACTCCCCCGTCTACGGCATGCTCACCCCCGGTGAGGGTATCAAGGCCGGCTGGCACGGAACAGGGGTAGTGACGCATCCGGATCACCGGACCTTTGCCGCCGAGCAACGGCAGGTTCAGGCGCTGCAGGACTACGCCCGCATCTGGCTCCCCGGTGTTGATGCCGATTCGTTCACGGCCGTCAGCTGCACCTATACCAACACCGAGGATGAGGACTTCATCCTCGATCGGATCGGCCCACTGGTGATCGGTGCCGGGTTCTCCGGCCACGGATTTAAGTTCACTCCAGTCATCGGCCGCATCTTGGCCGATCTCGCCGACGGAAGTGGCAAGGCACCTGCCAAATTCTCCGCACGCCGCAAGATCGCAAGCTCAACCTTTAGCCAACGGCGCCAGGTGGTAGAAAAGCTGACGTCTTAGCGGCTCGCGGCCAACGCGTCCTGCACCTGCGCGGCGGCCTTTTGCAGTGCTGGCAAGATATCGCGCGCCGCATCCTGAGCGCTCAGCGGTGACGCTGGCCCCACACTCATGGACACGTTCATGGCGGCGACCACCGAACCGTCGGAGGCGAACACCGGAACGGCGACCGAGCGCAGCCCGATCTCGAGTTCCTGGTCAACAATCGCGTAGCCCTGGGCACGTACGCGCTCCAATTCCGCGCGCAATTCTTCAACGGTGCCGATCCCATGGCCGGTCGGGGCGCTGATGCCCGCGGCCAGCAACTGCTCCAGAACACCGGGTGCCTGATAGGCCAACAGCACCCGACCCATCGAGGTGTTGGCCGCCGGGAAACGTGTGCCCACCGAAATGCCGACGCGCATGATCGAACGGGTGTGTACCCGGGCGATGTAGAGAATCTCGCTGCCCTCGAGCACCGAGGCGGAGGCCGATTCGTGCACCTGTGAGGACAGCTCCTCCAGAACCGGTTCCATGAGTTGGGGCAGGGTAGCGCTGGAGAGATAGGAGTACCCCAGCTGCAGGACCTTGGAGGTGAGTTCGAAGAATTTCCCGTCCCCGCGGACGTAGCCCAGCTCCTGCAGGGTCAGCAGGAAGCGCCGCGCGGTGGCGCGGGACAGATCGGTGCGCTTGGCCACCTCGCTGAGCGTCATCGAGGGGTGCTCGGCGTCAAAGGCGCAGATGACGTCCAGTCCGCGGGCCAGTGACTGGACCGAGGTGGATCCACCCGCCGCCGGGGTTCTGGTTTCCTGAATCATCGTGCCCGACTCCTACCGAGATTTATTGACAAAAATGAAATGGCCCGCGCCGTTGTGTGTGCGCGAGCCACGGGGTGCGATCCAGGGTTCAAAACCCGCGGACCGCACCCCACCAATCTACTGCCTAGGCGGCCTTGGCCAGGTCAATCGGCAGGCGCTGCGCCAACTCCTCGAAGCTGATGCCGTGAGTCGAGCGCACGGTGACGGTGCCGCCGGACAGATCGAAGATCGCCGATTCGGTGTAGATCCGCGATACGCAGCCCAGCCCGGTGACCGGGTAGGACAGTGCCTCGACCAGCTTCGACTCACCGGTCTTGGTGAACAAGCCCATCATGACCCAGGTGGCCTTGGCGCCGATGGCCAGGTCCATGGCTCCACCCACGGCCGGGATGGCTCCCGGAGCGCCGGTGTGCCAGTTGGCCAGATCCCCGGCTTCGGAGACTTGGAAGGCTCCGAGTACACAGACATCCAGGTGCCCACCGCGCATCATCGCGAACGAGTCGGCGTGGTGGAAGTAGCTGGCTCCGGGGAGCTCGGTGACCGGGATCTTGCCGGCGTTGATGAGGTCCTCATCAATATCATCCCCGGTGGCGACCGGGCCCATGCCCAGCATGCCGTTTTCGGTGTGCAAGGTGACCCCCTGCTGGGCGGTGAGGAAGTTGGACACGTTGGTCGGCTGTCCGATGCCCAGGTTGACGAAGGCGCCGGCCGGAATGTCGGCGGCGACGATCTTGGCCATTTCGTCGCGGTTCAATGCCGCTTCGGTGGTGGTGAAGGTGCTCATTAGTTTTTTCCTCCGAGTGCCACAAGGGTGTCGACGTAGATTCCGGGGGTCACGACGACCTCCGGATCAAGCTGTCCGGTTTGAACAATGTCATCTACCTGCACGATGGCCGACTTGGCCGCGGCAGCCATGATCGGACCGAAGTTCCGGGCGGTCTTGCGGTAGATCAGGTTGCCGTGCGTATCCGCGCGCAGCGCCTTGACCAAGGCGAAGTCGGCGCTGATCGGGCTTTCGAGCACATAGCCCTTGCCATCGATGACGCGAGTTTCCTTGCCCTCGGCCAGCAGCGTGCCGTAGCCGGTGGGCGTGAAGAAGCCACCGATGCCGGCGCCCGCGGCGCGAATGCGCTCGGCCAGGTTGCCCTGTGGGACAAGCTCCAGCTCGATTTCTCCGGCGCGGTAGGCCTCATCAAAGTGCCAGGAGTCGGACTGGCGCGGGAAGGAACAGATGATCTTCTTGACTCGACGTTCCTTGATCAACAGGGCCAGTCCGGCATCTGCCTGACCAGCATTGTTGTTGATGACCGTGAGGTCCTTGGCGCCGCAGTCCATGAGCGCGTCAATGAGCTCCATGGGCTGGCCGGCGTTGCCGAAGCCGCCAATCAGGATGGTGGCTGAATCGTGGATGTTGGCCACTGCCTCTGCGGCCGTGGTGGCGATGCGTGGTGCCATCGGTGGTTCTCTCCTAAATCTAAGGGGTCAGGGCGATAGGGGTTCACATCCCCTAGCGGGCATTAGGCTGCGTTGGGGTTTTCCAGCACGACGGCCAGACCCTGTCCGACACCAATGCAGATCGCGGCAACGCCCCAGCGCTGGTTTGATTCTTGCAGGCGGCGAGCCAGGGTGCCTAGGATGCGCAGGCCGGAGGCGCCCAGCGGGTGACCGATGGACAGTGCACCACCCCAGGCGTTAACGATTGCTTCGTCGATGTCCCAGGCGCGCACGCAGGCCAGCGACTGTGCGGCGAAGGCCTCGTTGAGTTCTACCGCTGCGACATCCGACCAGGAAATCCCGGCCTTGGCCAGAGCCTTGTTGGCCGCTTCCACCGGGGCGAAGCCGAAGAACTGCGGGTCAAGAGCGGAGGACGCACGTCCTGCGATGCGGGCCAGGGGCGCCGCTCCCAGCAGCTCGCCGCCGCGCTCGGAGCCAATGAAGGCGGCAGAGGCGCCGTCGGACATCGGCGACGCGTTACCTGCGGTGACGGTTCCGGTGGCTGCATCGCGGAAGACGGTGCGCAGTGCGCCCAGAGTTTCTGCAGTGGAGTCGGCACGGACAGTTTCGTCCATGGTGACCTCGGTGCCGCGCTTGTTCGCCGGCGGAACGGAGACGACCAAGTTTGCGTACTTGCCGGCGGCCCAGGCGGCTGCGGCCTGCTGGTGTGAGCGTGCTGCGAATTCATCCTGGTCTTCGCGGGTAACCTCGTACTTTTCGCGCAGCTGCTCGGTGGCTTCACCGAGGGACACGGTCCATTCCTTGTTCATGGCCGGGTTCACCAGGCGCCAGCCCAGGGTGGTGTTGGCCAGTTCGAGGTTGGCCATCGGGAAGGGACGCTCGGTCTTGGGCAGGACCCACGGGGCACGGCTCATGGATTCGACGCCGCCAACGAGGACCAGATCTGCATCATCGGTGTTGATCTGACGTGAAGCAGCGATCGCAGCATCCAGCGAGGAGCCGCAGAGACGGTTCATGGTGGTGCCGGGCAGTGAGGTGGGCAGGCCTGCCAGCAGGGTGGCCATGCGGGCGACGTTGCGGTTCTCTTCGCCGGCGCCGTTGGCGTTGCCGAAGATCGATTCGTCGATGGTACTCACATCGAGCTGCGGGGCGCGGGCCACCAATTCGCGGACCACATGGGCCGCCAAATCATCGGGGCGGTGGGAGGAAAGGGACCCTCCGATTTTGCCGAAGGGAGTACGGATCGCGTCGTAGAGATACGCCTGCTTCATGATGGGTGGCCCTGACTTTCTGTTCAATATGTTCGCATCGCGAACGCTTGTTCACTAAATGAACTTTATCATCAAGGTCACCACCCATCAAGAGAGATAACGGAGTATTTATTGTGCCCATTTGGGGGCCGCAGCAATGATGCTCAACCGCCCACCACCTTGCTCACCGCACTGGGTGGAGTCTCAATCAGCCCCTGGCGGTCAATCCGGCGAGCCCCGCAGCCCGCACCACAGCGCACATAAAGCACCATGCCATCAGAGGTATTGTGGGCCGACTCGAGCATCCATGCATGCTCGTGAGTAAGCGTCTGCTGCGGGTGAGAAAAGGTTTGTGTGGTGTCTGTGTGCATCATGGAAACTACTATGCTGTAATGGCCTTATGCACCTCAACCCTTACGGAGAATATGCGGTCCTACTGGCCGCCTCGCTGGCCAATGATCCGCCCACCGACCGGGACGACATCATCGCCAGAACCCGCGAATTCGGTATGACCATGGAATTCACCCAAGCCCCGAACGACCACCGGCTGACCCTTGAGGTAGTTCAGGACTGGTTGCGCGTGGTGGACGCGGCAGATCCCCAAGAACGGGCCAATCTGCTTAATGAGCAGATGGCTGCCGCAGCCGCCTACCCGCGGCTGGTTGACCACAACAATGAGGGCTGGCATCTGCATTACCGCGATGCCAACCAAATCCTGCCCTATGTTTTGCGCGCGATTTTCGGCGTCGGAACGGCCTTGCACCTCTCCACCCGCGGCATGCACCGCATGGGGCGCTGCGCCGCGGGCCAGGCACCGGGCGACCCCTGCACCAAGGTGGTCATCGATGTCACCCGCAACGGCCGCCAACAATATTGCTCGGTGCGCTGCGCGAACCGGGCAGCGGTGCGTAGGCACCGCGCCCGCACCGGATCAACCCCGCGCAGCTGAGCCCACAGGGGAAACCGGTGCTAGATCGTGCCCTTAGAATCCTGGGCATCGGAATTCTCGGGTACCAGTGGGAGCGTGCCGGTGGCCGGTGCTGGCGGAGTGATCGTGGAGGCCAAGTCGTGCTCGGATGAGTACTGCAGGAACGACAGATGCGCCTCAAAGCGATCCAGAACGTCGTTGATGACCTGCTGCTGGCTCAGCCCCATGAGGTCATAACCCTCCGTGCCGGTGAGGGTAAACACCTCGAGCCGGAAGTACACGTCGATTTCTCGTGACATGCTGCGGGCACCGAACATCGGCACCGGAGCTTCGACCGCGGCCACCTGGTAGTGGAAATTGCGTTGGCCTTCCATGGTGACCACCAGGGTGTGCTCATCAATTCCGGTCTCGGCATTGGGTGCGCTGGTGAGCATCGAGTCATAACCGAGCGTGGTGAATTCCTGCGTCACCTCAGCGAGGGCCGGGTGCACGACCTTGTCCACAAATTGGGCCACCGATTTGTTCGACGGGTAGGCCCGCAGGTGTGCCAACCGCTGGCGCCAGGTCTTCTCCGGAGCGGATCCGCCGTGCGCGGCCACCGACCTGCGGCGCAGCACCTGGCCCTCGCGTTCGGCCCGCTCCATCCGCAGCACCTTCGCGAAGGAGGCCATGACCAGGTAGGCGATCACCGTGACCGGCAGGGCGAAGATCAGCGTTGCGTACTCCATTGTTGTCACGCCTCCGGCCACCAGCATGGCCACCGTGACCACGGCGGTAACCAGCGCCCAGAAGATGCGCAGCCACTTGGCGCCGTCCACCGACGGATCCGGGATTGAGGAGGAGAAGTTGGACATCACCATCGCACCGGAGTTGGCACTGGTCAGGTAGAACAGCAGGCCGGACAGGGTGGCCAGGCCGATCAGGAACGGTGCGCCGGGGAACATCTCCAGTAGCGCATACCAGCCGTGTTCGGGAGAATCGATGGCCTGTTGGGCAAAGCCCGAGTTGCCATCCAGCACCTCGCGCATGGCACTGTTGCCAAAGATCGAGACGATGAAGAAGTCGCAGAGCACCGGTGCGGTGATGGCCGCGATAACAAATTCGCGCAGCGTCCGCCCACGTGAGATTCGCGCCAAGAAGAGCCCAACAAAGGGGCCCCAGGCCATCCAGAAGGCCCAGAAGAAGAGGGTCCAACTGCCCATCCACGCGGCACCGTCGGCCTCATAGGCGAAGGTCGCCAACGTGCGCTCGGGCAGCGTGAAGATGAAACGGCCGATATTTTCGATCATCGCGTTAAGCAGGAACGCGGTATCGCCGGCGAAGAGGATGTAGACCATCATGGCTCCGGCGCACCACAAGTTGAGCTCGGAAATCAGCCTGATGCCCTTATCGATTCCCGAGACGCAGGCGGCAACGGTCATGATCACAGCCACCAGCACCAGCGCGATTTGCAGCGCTAGGCCTTCTTCGAAGCCGAAGAGCCAGGCGAAACCGACGTTGAGCAGCACCACGCCGATACCCATCGAGGTTGCCACCCCGAAGACGGTTCCCACGAGGGCAAAGATGTCAATGACATCTCCCGTCGCCCCACGCACCCGCTTGCCCAACAAGGGATAGAGGACGGCTCGGATCGACAATGGCATGCCCCAGCGGTAGGCGAAGTAGCCCATCGCCATGCCCAGCAGCGCGTAGAGGGACCAGCCAGCAATACCGTAATGGAACATCGTCCAGACCACTGCGTCTTGGGCGGCCGCGGCAGATTCGGGCGTTGCCGACGGCGGGGTGATGTATTGGGTGATCGGTCCGGTCACCGAGTAGAAGAGCATATCGATGCCCACACCCGCGGCAAAAAGCATCGCGACCCAGGTGAAGAGGTTGTACTGCGGGCGGGAATGATCCGGCCCCAGTCGTACTCCGCCCTCCTTAGAGAAGGCCACCCAGAGGACAAAGAGGATCACGACGGTGATAGTCAGGACGTAGTACCAGCCGAGGTTGATCGCGATCCAGGTGACCACCGAGTGCATGGTGTTTTCTGCCTGCGTCGGCGCGAGCATGGCCCAGATGGAGAAGGCCAACACGATGGCCGCGGAAATAATGAAGACGCGCCACCTGACCCGGGGGCCACTGTCCTCGGCCAGTTCGGCAGGAGCCTTGCTCAGCTCGCTGCTGGAGATCGGAGCCCGGTTCTCCTCGGAGCTCTTGGGCTTGGGAGGTTCGATCGCCCCGCTGCGCCCGCGTTTCACCATCGCCAAAAGGTCTTCGTGTTTCGCTTTTTGTGCGTCGTCACCGTCGGTCACATCATTCTCCTTCGCTCGACACCTACACATCGCGGCCGCCCTCGTCGGAGACCGCTAGCGCCCCGGTTAGCCCGCACATCGAGGTTCGCATGTCGGGTACACCTGTTGCGTTTGCCTCCTCATCGTAGGCCCGTAGCCACGAAATCCGACAACTTTTGTGGCGACTGGGCCCGCACCCGGTGCCCGCGCGGCAGCGGCGGAACTCCGGCAACCAGTCGACTCAACTAAGATGAATTTCATGGCAAATTCTCCGAGCGGGGACTCGATGCTCGACCGCCTGGTGCGGATCTTAGACGCCTTTGACGCGCAGAATCCCACGCTGACGGTCAATGCCTTGGCCCGCCGAGCCGATGTTCCGCGCGCGACCACGTACCGACTGCTGGAGAATCTGGTGTCCCACGGACTGCTGGCGCGCGATGCCGACGGGCAGGTGCGCCTCGGCTTGCGGTTGTGGGAATTGGCCAACCGCAGCGCCTCCACCCTCAACCTGCGACAGGCAGCACTTCCTTTCATGGAAGACATCAACCAGCTGGTGGGGCAAAACACCCAGCTGGCGGTGCTGCACGAGGATGATGTGCTGGTCATCGAGCGTCTCTCCCGCCCCGGCTCCGTCATCAATCAGGCCAATGTTGCCGGGCGTATGCCGGTGCACCTGACCTCCATGGGCATGGCGCTGCTGGCCTACTCCCCCACCAACGTGTTGGAGGGATATCTAGAACGCCACGGGGAGACCATGCTGACTCAGCATCCGAAGCTGCGCCATGAACTGGCCCAGATTCGCCGCAACGGATACGCAACCTTCGACGGCTTCATCGACACCAGCACCACCGGAGCCGCTGTTCCGATCCTCGATGACCGGGGCTACGCTTCGGCTGTTCTGTCCGTGGTGGTCCCCCTCGGATCCGACCTTTTGCCGGCGGCCGTCATGGCGTTGCGGACCGCGGCGCGTGGCATCGCTCGGGCGTTGGGCCCGGCCGCGGAAAACTGACCCTTGGGCCAATTCCCGTCGCCGAAGCGACGCGGGATCCTGACATATTCGACCAGCTCCTATTGTCCATGTGTCTCGGATATGCCTCCTACTGACCGTGACTGCCGGTGGTTTCATGTGCGTGCATATCGGCTGAAACACCCGGAATGATGCCCTTTGGTGAGCGCATGAATCCGACGGCGATGGCCGCCACCAGCACCACAACACCCACGCCGAGATACAACTGGCCGGGCGTCCACGAGGCATCCAACAGGGAGCCGGCCGCCAGCGGGGCGAGGATCGCACCGAAGCGTCCGATGCCGATCGCCCAACCGACTCCGGTGCCGCGGGTTTGCGGAGCATAAGAAGCCGGTGCCAACGTGTACAGGCCGGCGATGCAACCGTTGATGAGCATGCCCACCACAATGCCCATGGCAAACGCGAGCGCCAGGATGCCAACGGCCGAAATGAACACCACCATGGTGATCGAGGAGAGCACAGTGAAGACGAGCAGCACCTTGCGCGCCTGCCACTTGGTGGTCAGCACCCCAAAGAGCAAGGATCCGAAGGTGCCGCCCAGGGTGAGCATGAGCCCTCCGATCACACCCTGGCTTTCGCTCATGCCCGCGGTGACCAAAAGCTTCGGAGTCCAGCTGTTGACGAAGTAGAAGCCGAACATCGTGGCGAAAAATGCCACCCAAATCAGCGTGGTGGCGCGGCGATTGGACGGGGCGAACAGGGCAGTGAGCTGTTGTCCCTTGACGCCGCGCACCGGGGTACGACCATCCACCTCGGGCAGTAGAACCGTGTCAGCACCCAGACGAAGCTTGAGCACTAGGGCAGCAAGTCGCTTCTCGGCACGCGGGGGCCGCTTGGTCACCAGGAAGTCAACGGATTCGGGCACCACCGCCAGCAACAGCAGGAAGGCGACGGTGGTGGTGATGCCGCCAAAGACGAAGACTGCACGCCAGCCATAGCTGGCCTGCAGCGAGACCGCTGCCATGCCTCCCAACGTGGCGCCGACGCCATAACCGGCGGTGTAGATGCTCACGGCCATACCGCGCCAGCGTTTGTTGGAGTATTCGCTGGTGATCACGTTGGTGCAGGCCAGGATGCCGCCCACGCCCAGTCCGGTGACCACTCGCCACAACCCCAGCTCGGTCACCGAGTGCGCGGTGGAGGACAGGAACATGCCCGCCGCGGCCAGCCCGGTGGTGAACAGCAGCATCGGGCGGCGCCCGAAGACATCGGCGAAGGGGGCTAGGAACAGGGATCCGGCGGCCATGCCGAGCAGTCCGGCACTGAGCAGAACACCGAGCTGGGAGCCGCTGAGCCCAAATTCGGTGGAAACCCGGTTGGCGGTGAAGGCCATGGCCAGCACGTCGAACCCGTCCAGCGCGTTGAGGAAGGTGCAGACGCCAACGACCACCCATTGGAAGGGTGACATGGGCGAGGCGTCGATGCGGTCTCTGATGTTCATGGTGTTTTTCTTCCGTTTTTTGGGCTCGACAAATCACCCTTCGAGGCCTCGGCGTGAAGCTCGCGGGGGTGAGTTGTCGCTCGGTCGATGGAGCCTAGTTTGGTTCGATGGTGATGATCGCGGGCCCCGTGTGCGCAGCATCGGCCTTGGCACCGGTGGCGGAGGTGACCGCGCGCGAGACGCAGCAGTTCATCTTGGTCGAGAGGCGCTGCTGGCGTTCGGAATAGAACACGTCGCGGTGGTCAATGGTTCCGGCCAGTTCAATGACCCGTACCTCGCAGAGTCCGCATTCACCCTTGCGGCAGTGGAACATCATTTCTGCCCCGGCGTCTTCGAGGGCCTCAAGCATGGAGCGGCCCTGCGGAACGGTGACCTCCAAGTTCAGCTTTGGGACGCGCACGATGAATTCTTCGGGGTCATACCAGCCGCTGTTGCCGAAGGTTTCGTAGCGCAGGTTCGGCAGATCCAGCTCGCGCTCAACCCAGCCGCGGCGCACCGCGTCCATCAGCCGGATAGGGCCACACATGTACAGCTCGGTGCCGGTATCCGCGCGGCCCACCAGCTCGGGGACCTTCAGGGAGGATCCCTCGTTATCGATGTGAACCTCAAGCCGGTCCCCGTGTAGTTTTTCCAGCTCGCCCAGATAGGCCATGGCCTCGCGGCTGCGCCCCACATAGACCAGCGTGTAGTCGGCCTTCAGTCGCTTGAGTACGACTGCCATGTTCGCGATGGCGGTAATGCCGATGCCGCCGGCCAGCAGGATGTAGCGCTGAGCACCGACGCGCAGCGGAAAGTTCTGCAGCGGCTGGGTGATTTCCAGTCGTGTTCCGGGGACGAGAGAGTGCATGAAGATCGAGCCGCCGCGCGAGAGCGGCGCCTTCATCACGCTGATCACCAGCCGAGTTCCGTCAGCAGCGGCCTCAACCACCGAGTACGAGCGCTTGACCGATTCCCCGTTAATCTGGACCATCAGGTCAATGTGGGAACCCGGTTCCGCCTTGATCGGCAGGGAAGGCTCCAGGACGATGCGGGCGATGGCCTCGGCCACCGGAATAACCTCGATGACGGTGGCCGACTGCCAGGTTTCAATATTTGTTGCTGCCATGGGGATTCTGTCCGTTTTCCTTGATTGTCCGGGGCACTAACCGCGCTTAGGCGGAAGGAGTCAGACGGCCCTCGGCCGCCAGCATGGATTCGAGGATGCGGCGTACCCACAGGCCTCCGGCGTCGATGTTCAGGTTGTAGAACTCGTAGTCGGGGTTGGCGTCGATGGCTGCCTGCTGGGCCATGAGCATTTCCTCGTCTTCACCGAAGACGCCGTGCACCCCGTCGCGCAGCTGGGTGGTGATCAGCTGGCTGTCCAGGGCGTAGTTACGCATGAAGGCCCAGAAGTAATGGGAGGAGCGATCGGTTTCCGGGGTGATGGTGTTCATGACGAAGCCGTTAACTCCCTGGCTGCGGTCACCCTCCGGCGCACCGGTTCCCGCCTTGGCCACGCCCACATCGATGTTGATGGTGGAGGGGGCCTCGAAGTTGATGATCTGCCAGCGGTCGACCTTGCCCTCGAAGCCTGGGAATTTGTCCCGCATGTTCTTGAGCCAGAACGGTGGGGCGTCGATGTTGTGCATCCAGCGGGTGACCGTCACTTTGTTGCCCTCTCGGACGGTGACGAAGTCGGACTCGCTGAGCTCTTCCTGGCCGATGGTGGAGGAATGGACAAATTCCTCGTGGGTCAGGTCCATGAGGTTATCCAGCACCAGCTGGAAATTGCAGGCGGCGTGAATGGTCAACCCATCTCCTGCCCATTCATCGCTGGACATCTGGCTCATGTCCGGGATCAGGTCCGGGTCCGCCAGCGTCGGGTCACCCATCCAGATCCACACGTAGCGGTAGCGCTCCACGATGGGGAACGAAGGAACCGTGGCGGACGGATTGATGGTTTCCTGGGCAGGCATGGAGACGCAGCGGCCTGCCGAGTTGTAGATGATGCCGTGGTAAGGGCACTGGATGGTGTCCTTCTCCAAGGTCTTTCCCATCGACAGCGGGGCCAAGCGGTGCCAACAAGCATCGGCCAGCGCCACGGCATTTCCGTCTTCGGTGCGGTAAAGAGCCACCGGGCGGTTGGCAATGCGGCGAGACATCGGTTTGCGCGTCACCTCATGGTCCCAAGCAGCAACGTACCAAGCGTTCAGCGGGTGGGGCAGGACCTTGTTGGTGGTGGAGCTGGTCGCAGAGACGACTGTCATGGGACTTTCCTTTCGATGCGGTAGCTAACTACCTATCGACATAGTTAGTTGCGTTCGTTACAGACTAACTACCGATATAGTGATTTGCAACACCTAAGTATCGGAAAGTTGCCATGAGTCTTCCCAACGCATTACTGGCCCTGCTCGTTGTCGAGCCCATGACCGGATACGACCTGCACAAGAAATTCGAGTCCTCAGTTGGGCATGTCTGGCATGCCCCCGATTCGCAGATCTATCCGGCTCTCAAGCGCATGGAGGCCAACGGGTTACTTGAGGGCGAAGACATCCCCTGGGGACCGCGCGGCACCAAGCGCCAATATCACGTCACTGCTGCCGGCCGGGAGGCGTTCACGTCTTGGATGAACACCCCACTGGAATATGCACGCACCCGCGACCCCGCCCACCTCAAGGCGGCCTACCTAGAATGGGCTGAACCCGAAGCCGCCCGCGAACAGCTACGGGCACACATCGACCACCACGCAGGACTGCTCGAACAATGGCGGGAGACAGTGAAAGAAATCGAGGACGGCACCAGCACCATGCTCAATCGCCGGCTGGCCCACACTTCGGCAGCGGACCAAGAAAAAACCCGCGCGTACAAGCTCTTCACCTATGAGGGCCTTATGTCCCAGGCCGAAGCCGAAATCGCTTGGGCCAAGCGCGGACTCACCCTGATTGACCGACTCAACGACTGAAACCAGGCAGGAGCCGCGCTCCTCGCATTAAGCGCCAAAGACGCTGCCTGCCCGACATGCCCGGGTGAACGGGATGTCGGGCAAACAGCGCCCCACCGGGAATTGCGTTTCTTGCTATTTGGCGACCATGGTGATGGCTTCTTCGGGGCGGTGCCCCTGCTTCGCCTTCTGAATCTCCGCATACACATGGTGCCGCAACTCGGTGAAGCGCGGCAACGACCGAGTCTCCAACTGATCACGCTCGGCCGGCAGATCAATCAAGATGTCCTCCTGCACAATCGTCGGCGAGGAAGACAGAATGATCACCCGCTCCCCCAAATAAATCGACTCGTCGATGTCGTGGGTGACAAACAGGACCGTCACGCCCAGCTTCTTCCACACGCTGCGGATCAAGTCCTCGAGGTCCGCACGAGTCTGCGCATCAACCGCGGCGAAGGGCTCATCCATCAGCAACACCTCTGGCTGGTACGCCACCGCCCGAGCAATCGCCACACGCTGCTGCATACCACCGGAAAGCTGCCACGGATAAGACTTGGGCACGTGCGCCAAGCCCACGGCCTCGAGCGCCTCCTGCACTAAACGCTTGCGTTCCTCCTTGGGAACCCCCGCATTCTTCAACGGCAACTCCACATTCTCCGCCACCCGCAACCACGGGAAGAGCGAGCGCCCATATTCCTGGAACACCACCGCCATCTTCTTCGGAGGACCAGTGATGACCTGCCCGTCAAGGCGCACCTCTCCGGAGGTGGAATTCAGCAGCCCGGCAATGCACTTGAGCAGCGTCGTCTTGCCCGAACCGGAGGGCCCGACCAAACACACCAACTCGCCACGACCCAAATCGAAGGTCAGGTTACGCACCGCCTCAATGTCACCGGCATCCGTGTGATAAACCTTCTTCAAGTTCCGCACCGAAAGCAAGGCCTCACCCTCGGGCAAGGTACGCCCACCAGCATGGGACGTGGGGTTGTTAGACAGCATTTTCAACCTCTTTCAGGCCGTGGTACCAACGCAACACGCGCCGCTCAACCGCTTGGAAAATAAAGGACAAGGCCACACCGATCAAACCGAGGACCACGATGCCGGACCACATTTCGGGGACCGCGAAGGACCGCTGGAACTGCACAATCGTGAAGCCCAGCCCGGAGGACGAGGCAAACATCTCGGAGATGACCATCAGGATCAACCCAATCGACAACGCCTGGCGCACACCGGCCATGATCGTCGGGGTCGCCGAGGGCAGGATCTGATAACGGATCCGAGCAAACCCAGAGATCCCATAAGAACGAGAGGTCTCATTCTGCACCGGGTCAATGGAACGCACACCCTCGATGGTGTTCAACAGCACCGGCCAGATGCAGCCGGAAATAATCACGGCGATCTTCATCCCGTCGTTGATGCCCACCAAAAGCATCAACACCGGAACCAACACCGGAGGCGGCAACGCCCGGAAGAACTCGAACACCGGCTCAGTCACCGCACGCATGGTGCGGTTCAAACCCACCGCCAACCCTAAGACAATGCCCAGTACAATCGCGGCGAGCACACCAACAACCAACCGCATGATGCTGGGCAACACATCGGTGATCAGTCGTTCACCGATCCACGTCTCCACAAACGTCGTCAACAGCTTGGCCGGCGTAGGAACAAAGAAGTTCGGGGCACCGGAGGTGGCCAGCCACCACCAGAGCAACAAAATAATCGGCAAGCCCAGAAGGAAACCAACAGATTTCAGGGTTTTCATACCGTCGCCTCCCCGCGAACCGACGGATGCCAGGACAGCACCCGCTTCTCAACAATGCGCGTCACGGCATTGATACCAACACCCAAGAATCCGGTCGCCAAGATCAACGCATACATCCCGGAAATCGCGCCACCGGACTGCGCCAAAGCGATCTCCTTACCTAATCCCGGAGAACCAATCAGCAGTTCCGCGGTGATCGCCAAGATCAACGCCACCGAGGCGGCCAGTCGGATACCGGTCATCAAATACGGCAGCATCGTGGGGAACACGACATCGCGCACCCGCTGCACATAGGAGAACCCGTAGGAGCGGGCCGTCTGCATCGCCACGTTATCCACGTCCGCCACCCCGTAGAGCACCTGGATCAACACCTGCCAGAAGCAGGCATACACGATCAGCAGCAGCGAAGACTCGAGCTTGATGCCAAAGAGCAGCACCGCCAGCGGGATCAACGCGACCGAGGGAATCGGACGCAAGAACTCGATGCTCGAGTTCGTCAAATGGCGCAAGAAGGGCGACATCCCAATGACCAGACCCAGCACCAACGCAGCAACCACGGCAATGACCAAACCAATGAGCCACGCCAGCATGGTGTCCCAGACCGCGACCCAAAACGCGGTGAGGCCCAAGTCGAGAATCAACGCTGCGATGACTTCGGAGGCCGGTGGCAGGTACTTCGCCTGCACCAGACCAACGACCGGCATGAGCTCCCACAGTCCCAGGAACACCACGATGCCAATCAAACCCAACACCCACTTCGGCCATCCCTTGGACGCCGGCCGGCTCGCCTTGGCCTTCACCGAGGCGCGCGTGACTCCTCCAGTAGCTTGAGTGGTCATGGCAGCAGAGCTTCGAGGTCAACGGGTTTGGTGATCGCACCGAACTCCTGGGCTGCGTCACCGAGCTTCTGAGCGGCTTCGGTGTTGATGTCCACGCGGTAGCGCGGCAGCACGATCTTGGCCCGGGTATCCGCTTCGATCTTCGTATAGGTGCCCACGATGTCGCGAACTTCCTGCGGGTTCTCGTTAGCGTATTCCAGCGACTTGTTCATGGCACGCTGGAACTTGGCTGTCAGCTCGGGCTCGGCGGCGACCTTTGCCGAAGTGGTGAAGTAGCCGGCGATATCGAGCTCCGGATCAAAATCGGAGAAGTTGTTGCTGACGACGCGGGCACCGTCGCCCTTCGCCTGAACCAAGAAGGGGTCAAGGATCCAGGCAGCATCAACGATTCCCTTTTCCAGGGCCGCAGGTGCCTCCGGGAATGGCACCTCAACAAAGTTGACGGTGCTCGCATCCCCGCCATCGTCCTTGACGACCTGAGAAACGGTAATGTCACCGATGTTGGAGAGGTTATTGACCGAGACCTTCTTACCGGCCAGGTCCTTCGGAGACTTGATCGGTGAGTCCTTGGAGACGACCACGGCTCCGAAGTCCCCGTCTTTGTTCCCCGAGGTGGTGACGCCGTTGGCGACAACCTTCATGCTCAGGCCCTTATCGTTGGCGACCATGAGTGAGACGTAGTTGGAGAAGGCGAAATCGTAGCTGCCGGATTGAATTCCCGGGACGATGGCCGAGCCGCCGGTGGCGGTCTGAATGTCTAGGTCCAGCCCCTCGTCCTTGAAGAAGCCCTTGGAGTCACCCAGGAAGATCGGCGCGGTATCCACGATCGGGATGACGCCCACCGTGATCTTTTCTAGGCCCGCGGCACCTGATGCCCCTGCGGAATCAGCGGCCCCACCGCTGGGCGAGCCCGAGCCGCAGGCGCTCAACGCGAAAATTCCCAATGCTGCCACTGCGAGTGTGAGTTTATTCTTCATGAGGTTTCGGTGTCCTTAAGGGATATGTGCCGACGGTGTGGATCCGCCGAAGGTCTTGCGCAGATCGGTCTTACGGATCTTGCCGCTAGCGGTGCGTGGGAAGTCGTCGGTGAGCACCACCGTGCGGGGAATCTTGTATCTAGCCAGGCGTCCGTCCAGATGTTCCTGGATTTCCTTTTCGGTGATGTCCTTACCTTCCATTGGGACCACAATGGCCCGCGGTACCTCACCCCATTTCTCGTCCGGGACACCGATAACTGCCACCGATGCCACCCCGTCGAGCTCCATGATGGCCTGCTCCACCTCGGCCGGATAGATGTTTTCCCCGCCCGAAATGATCATGTCCTTGAGCCTGTCGGAAATGAAGAGGAAGCCTTCGGCATCAAGGTGCCCCATGTCCCCGGAGCGGAACCAGTGTCCGTCGATGAAGGCCGCCTCGCTGGCCTCCGGAAGTTTCCAATATTCCTTGATGACGTTGGGGCCCGAGATCAGGATCTCGCCGGTTTCGCCGACCGGCTGTTCGGCCCCCGAGGGATCAACGATCATCACGTCGGTAAAGAAGTGCGCGAGTCCGGCCGAACCTGCCTTGGATCGGGAACGTTCGGCCTGCAGCGAGGTGGCACCAGGGGCGGTTTCGGTCAGTCCGTAGCCGCCCGAGAACCCCAGTCCGCGCTGCTCGTACGCCTCGAGCACGCGCAGCGGGACAGCGGACCCGCCACAGGTCAGCATACGCAGCGAGGAAATGTCAGTAGTGGCCCAAGCCGGGTGTTCGGCCAGCATCTGGTAGGTGGTGGGAACCCCGGAGAGCGAGGTGATCGAATGGCGTTCGATCGCCCCGAGCACCGCGGAGGGCTCGAACCTGTCCTGAAGCACCAGGGTCCCGCCCTTGAGCAAGGTCGGGAGCGCGCCCATGCCTAGCGAGGCGACATGGAACATCGGCGCGATCAGCAGGGCCTTCGCATCGCTGGTCACGTCGTAGTCGACCAGCACATTGAGCGAATTCCAGGTCATGTTCCCGTGCGTCAGCACCGCACCCTTAGGCCTGCCGGTGGTTCCAGAGGTGTACAGGATGATGGCGGGGTCTTCGTGGTCGACCGAAACGTCCAGATATTCGGCATCCGCTCCCGTCAGGGCGCGTTCATAAGCCGAGTCGACACCCGGTGTGTCGTCGAGCACCAGATGGTGCTCGACGGAGCTTTCACCCTTGGCGGCCTGGGCCACGTCATCAAGTGAGACCGGGTTAATCAGCACGGTACTACCGGAGTCAACCAGAGCATAGTTCAGTTCCCGCGGTGTCAGCCGGGTGTTCAGCGGAACGAAGATGGCACCAATGCCTCCACAGGCAAAGAGCGTTTCGAGGAAGGCGGAGTGGTTGTTGCCCAGGTAGGCCACACGGCTTCCCTTTTGCACATTCAATGCGCGCAGTGCGTTGGCCAACTTGTTGATGCGGGTCGCCAACTGCGCATAGCTGAGGGATAACTCGCCCTCAATGATGGCCGCGCGGTCCTGCGACTTGATGCGTCGCTTGTGGATCCAACCACCGAGCCCTTGGTTATGCATGGGTACCTTTCCCGTGTGCCGGCCGGGCGGCCGGCACACCTGCTTCGTACATTGTTCTAGGGACTACTTGACGGTCAGGGCAGCGATGTCCGGAGCTTTTGAGAGGAACGTGTGCTTGGCCGCGAGTTCCGATAGCTTGGTCAGCTGTTCGGCCGGTACCGCGCCGTCCCAGGTCTCCATCTTCAGATTCTCCGCAACCTTGGCGTCCATCTTCATGAATGTCGGCAACAGCGCCTTCGCTCCGGCCTGGTCGCCTTCGGCAGCGGCAAGGGTTTCTGTCATTGCTGCCTTGAAATCTGCGACGACCTCAGGCTTTTCCTCGGCGAATTTGCCGCTGGTGAAACTGACCATGGTCGGTAGGCCGGGGATGGCTTTCTGGTTCGGGTAACCGATCAGTTTGTTCTCGGGGTTGGCCAAAGCCTTGGAGAGGAACGGTTCGGGCAACCAGATAGCGTCCATGTTTTTGCGTTCCAGCTGGGCTTCCATATCGGGGAAGGGCATCTCGGAGAATTTGAGGGCACTCGGGTCTCCGCCGTCAATGGCTGCGGATTCCATGATGGTCAAATCACCCTGGGTCTTGAGCGCGTTGACCGAGGTGGTCTTGCCTGCCAGTTCGGCAAAGTTCTTGATGCCCGAATCGGCGCGCACGACAACACCATTGATGTCATCACCCGTGGCTTTGGAGTTCGAGTAGCCCGATACGATCTTCATCTGCAGGCCCTTGTCCACCGCGGTCAGTACCGAGAGCGGGTTTCCAACGGCGAAGTTCAGGTCGCCGGTGGAAACAGCCGGCAGCATCGCAGCTCCGGCGGAGCTGGTGGTCAGCTCAACGTCAAGGCCGTGCTTTTCAAAGATGCCCTTGTCGATTCCGTATTGCATGGCGACCGACGGAGCGATCGGCAGGACCCCGACGACAACCTTGGTCAGTCCGCCGGATTCGGACCCACCGGCAGCGGACGAGTCTGTGGAGGCGGAACCGGAGGGTGAGCCCTGGCCGCAGCCGGTCAGCGCGAGTGCCGCGATTGATGCCCCAGCGAGAATGGTGGACAGACGCTTCTTCATGAGTGCTCCTTGGTGAAAATGATGGCCTAGGCGCCTACGCCCCAACCGCGAGTAATGTGACCCCTGCCACATAAGATAATCTAAACTCAATCGTTGAAAAAATCAATAGTTGTCATTCTTTGTTCATGACTTCTTGGATATGGCGTCATATTCGCCAGGGCCTAGTACAGGATGCGACCAGAACCGGGAGCTCCCCAGTGGAACCCGGACGTTGGGATAGCTTCTACGCGTAGAAGCGGTAAATCCCACGGGAAACGACGGCTGGCTTTGTGGCGCCCTCGACCTCGACGACCTGGTCAACGGCGATCTGGTAGCCGCCCTTGACCTCTTCGACCTCGGCGATCTGCGCCTTCATGCGTATCTGCGCACCCACGGGGACCGGCGAGGGGAAGCGGACCTTGTCTAGTCCATAGTTGACGCGCGTGCCAACGCCTGTGACATCAAAGAGCTCGGACCAGAAGGCGATCTGCAGGCTCAGTGAGAGGTAGCCGTGGGCGATCGGCCCGCCGAACGGGCCATCCTTGGCCTTTTCCGGGTCGGTGTGGATCCACTGATGATCATCCGTCGCGTCCGCAAACGTATTGACCTGCTCCTGGGTGACGGTGCGGAATTCGCTGTACCCGAGGTCGGTGCCGGCGGCGGTTGCGAGCTGCTCGTAAGAAAGAACTGTCTGGCCCATGATGGGTACTCCTTTTAGAGGTGGTTGGTTTTGAGATGTTTGAAAACTGACAGGTGGTGCCGCGGGAGCTTCTAGCGGAAGGCCCCGATGCCGGTGATGGCCCGGCCGAGGATCAACGCATTGATCTCGTCAGTGCCCTCATAGGAATAAATGGCTTCGGCGTCGGCGTGGAAGCGGGCGACGTCGTAATCAAGCACGATGCCGTTGCCCCCGCAGACCTCCCGCGCTAACGCTGCGGTTTCACGAAGCATCCGCGCGGTGAACATCTTGGCCATGGCCGAGTTCTCATCCTTGTAGATGCCCTCGTCCTGGGCCTGGGTCAGGCTGACCACCATGGCCAGCGAAGCTGTCACGTTGGTGAGCATCGTGGCGAGCTTTTCCTGGATCAGCTGGAACGACGCCAGCGGCTTGCCGAACTGGTGGCGCTCGGACACGTACTTCAGTGCCGCCTCGTAGGCGCCAGCCGAAGCACCGGCGGCGATCCAGGCGACGTCCGAGCGCATATTACGCAGGCAGGCGGCGACGTCAGCGAAAGAGTTGATGTTCGCCAGCCGCGCCGAGGCGGGGACCAGGACGTCAACCAAGTCGATGTCGGCGTTCTGCATGATCCGTAGACTGGTCTTGCGTTCGATCTTGCTTAGCTTCACGCCCGGTGCGTCGGTGGGCACTAGGAAGCACTTGACCTTTCCGTCGGCCGTGTCACGGGCGAAGACCGCCAGGACGTCCGCTTGGGCCGCTCCGCCGATCCAACGTTTGGCTCCGTTGATGACCCAGTGACCGCCGCTCTCGTCCTCCTCGAACCGCGCCTCGGTTTCCAGTCCCCCGGCGATGTCCGAGCCATGCTCCGGCTCGGTGAGGGCAAAGACGCCCTTGTACTCGTAGGAGGCGATCTTCGGATCCAGTTCGGCGACCTGGGCGGCGCTGCCGCCAAGGTTCACCGTGGTGCGAAACAGCCCGGACTGGGCGTTGTAGAAGGTGACGACCGAGGCGTCCACTCTGGCCAGCTCGAAGTTCCTGAAGCCCCCGAAGAGGCCGCGGACCAACTCACCATTGGCCAAAACCTCGGCCGGACGCATCATGTCCAGCTGAACCAACGGTTCGATGATCGCCTCGGGAAATTCCCCGCGCTCCCAGTGGTCGTTGAGCACTGGGCGCACATGCTCATCGAGCACGCCGCGCAGGCGCAACAGTGCCGCGCGCTCCGCAGCGGAAAGCAACCGGGCGAAGCCGTATTGGTCGCTCGGGTAGAAATCGGTCATTTCCTGTCCAGCCCCAGCACCCGCGCCGCGTTGTCCTTGAGGATCATTGGGCGCACCTCGTCCTTGAGCGGTAACTCCGCGAAGGCGCCGAGCCATTTCTCAGGGGTGATCAGCGGGTAGTCGGTCCCGAAAAGTACCTTGCGGGATAGCACGTTGTTGCTCATCTTCACCAGGGAGGCAGGGAAGTACTTCGGGCTCCAGCCAGAGAGGTCGATGAACACATTCGCCTTGTGCGTGGCGATCGAGTTGGCCTCGTCCTGCCACGGGACCGAGGGGTGGGCCATGATGATGGTGAGCCCCGGGAAGTCCGCCGCAACATCGTCGAGCAGCAGCGGGTTGGAGTAGCGCAGCTTGATACCGCGCCCGCCCGGAAGCCCCGCGCCCATACCGTTCTGTCCGGTGTGGAAGATGCACGGAAGCCCGAGTTCCTCCAATGCCGACCAGAGCGGGTAGAACTCTTCGGAAGAGGGGTCAAAGCCCTGCACCGAGGGATGGAATTTGAAACCACGCACGCCCAGCTCGTGTGCTTGGCGGCGCGCCTCGATGATCGCGGCCGGGCCGGTGCGCGGATCGACCGAGCCGAACGGGATCAGCACGTCGCTGTTGCGTGCCGCCCCTGCCACCAGGTCATCAATCGAGTTCGGTTCGTGACCCAACGCGGTGCGGGCATCGACGGTGAACAACACGGCTGCCATCTTCGCCTCGCGGTAGACCTCGGCGATGCGGTCCACCGAAGGGGTTCGCTCCTCGGACTTGAAGTATGCGGCCGAGGCCTCGAAGAGATCATCGGGCATGGCCTTGTGCCCGCACTCGTCGACCTCGAGGTGCACGTGCATGTCGATTGCGGTGATCGCGTCAAGATCGATGTTGGATTCGTAACGGATGCTCATTGCCGGCGGGGTCCCTTTGCTACTTGGCTGCCGGTTCGGGCTGCAGCTCGGCGGGAAGCTCTGGGAACTTCTCGCCGACAGACTGCTGCATGTCGGCAAACGGGAAGCGTTCCTGCAAGGTCTCGAAGTCCCACCCGCCGTCGTTGAATGCCGACTCGATGGCTTCGGGGTGGCTCCACAGCTGGAGGCGGTCCCCGCCGGCGCCGATGGCCTGACCGGTGATGTTGCCGGCTTCCTCGGTGGCGAGGAAGGCGATGAGTCCGGCGACGTCGTCGGCGGTGCCGAAGCCCAGTTCCTTGCGGAAGAAGTCCGGCATGGCCTCCCCGCGCTCGTCTGCCTCGACAGCCTTGGCGAAGAAGGGAACGGTTTTGGTCATGGCGGTGGCCGCAACCGGGATCACGGCGTTGACGGTGACGCCGGCTCGCTTCATTTCCATGGCCCAGGTGCGCACCATGCCCACGATGCCGGCCTTGGCGGCGGCGTAATTGGTCTGGCCGAAGTTGCCGCGTTGGCCGGTCGGCGAACCGATGGTGATGATGCGCCCGGCGATGTTGTTTTCCTTGAAGTAACCGTAGGCCTCGCGGACGCAGGTGAAGGTGCCGCGCAGGTGCACGTTGATGACCAGGTCGAAGTCCTCGTCGGTCATCTTCAGGATCGATTTGTCGCGAAGCACCCCGGCGTTGGTGACCAGGATATCCAGGCGGCCGAAGTTCTCCACGGCGGAGGTGACAAGTGCCTTCGCGGTTTCTGTAGTTCCAACGGGAGCCACGACCGAAACTGCCTTGCCCCCGGCCTCGGTGATTGAGGCGACAGCCTCGGCTGCCACCTTCTCATCGACGTCATTGACGACCACTGCGGCCCCCTGGCGCGCGAGTTCCTGAGCGTAGCTCAGGCCAAGTCCGCGTCCACTGCCGGTAACGATTGCAACTTTTCCAGCCAGCGACATGTCTGCTCCTTCGAGGATAGTTATTGCTCCCGCCGACCTACTCGTGGGAACCTTGTTATATACATAACAACTTAAACTCTTGAAAAAGTCAACGATTAAGTTTCTTATCAATCTCGAGGAGCAACACCATGGCGATCAAGCCAGGTACCACCGTGAATACTGTCGACCGCTTCCTAGCCAGCGAATTGGCAGGGGACATCGAGTTCCTCACGGCACGAACCCGCTCACTGGGATCATCGCGTGCCAACAAGCTCCTTGAGCCGCTCGGACTGAAAGTCCGCTCGTACTCCGTATTGTCCCTAGCCTGCAGCAACCTGGCGCCAACACAGCGCGAGCTGGCTGAGTTCCTTTCCCTTGACCCAAGTCAGATCGTGCCGCTGATTGACCAGCTGGAAGAACGCGGCCTCGTGGAGCGGACTGCCGACCCCCAGGATCGCCGGTCCAAGGTCATCACCGGAACCACTCTGGGGGTGCAGCTCTACGAGAAGGCACGCCTGGCAACCGCCGAGGGCGAAGCTCTGGCCATGGCGCGACTCAGTAAGTCCGAACAGGAGACCTTACGCGAACTGCTCTCGCGCATGGCGTTCCAGGACTAGAAGACGCGTGGCGGCCGTGTGCTGACAAAGGAAGATTACCGATCCCGCCCGGCCGCGTCTTGTTGCACTTTTTACGGCAATGCAAGCCGTCGCAGCCCCGTTGTTACCATGATGCCCAAACTTCAAGTTCAGCCAGAGAAGCGTAAATTATCTAATTTGCGACTCATACTCACCTAAAGAGCCGCAAATGAGGCATTATGTGGGTATGACCAAAATTCGAGTCGCCGAAGCCGCACGATTTCTGGGAGTCAGTGATGACACCATCCGGCGCTGGACAGAAAACGGAAACCTCAGTCCGCTCAAGGACGATTCCGGGCGACTGGCCGTTGACGGTCTTGAACTGGCCCGCCTAGCCAGAGACCAGGCTCAGCTACCCGACGATCCATCATCAACCACTTCTTCCGCACGCAATCGTTTTGTCGGACTGGTTACCGGAATCACCATGGATACCGTCATGGCGCAGGTCGAATTGCAGTGCGGACCATTTCGCGTCGTCTCACTTATGAGCAGCGAAGCCGCCCGCGAAATGAATCTCGAACTGGGTTCCGTCGCCACCGCAGTGGTCAAGGCAACCACCGTCATCATCGAATCCCCGCAGGGAAAGATCGGCATATGAGCATCCATCACCGCCCCTGGGCCACGATCCTCACGGCAACCGCACTCATCCTCGGGCTTGCCGGCTGCGCCTCTGGCACCGTCGACAACGCGGGCAATCAATCCCCGTCGGGAAGCAGCACCACCAGTGAACCGAGCGGTGAGATTACTGTCTTTGCTGCGGCCTCGTTAAAGACCACGTTCACCACCCTGGCCGAGAAATTCGAGGCCGCACACCCCGGTACCACCATCAAACTAAGCTTCGCCGGTTCCGCGGACCTGGTCACCCAGCTCACCGCCGGCGCCCCGGCGGACGTCTTTGCATCGGCAGATACCAAGAACATGTCCAAACTCCAGGACGCCGGCCTTATTGCTGACACGCCAATCGACTTCGCCACCAACACTCTGGAAATTGCCGTCCCTGCGTCCAACCCTGCCGCGGTCAATTCCCTTGCAGACTTGGCCGAACCCGGAATCAAGCTGGTCATCTGCGCGCCGCAGGTACCGTGCGGGGCAGCAACAAAGTCCATCGAGGAATCCGCGGGCATTACGTTGGCACCGGTCAGCGAGGAATCCTCGGTCACCGACGTAATGGGCAAGGTGACAAGCGGTGAGGCCGACGCTGGGCTCGTGTACGTTACCGACATCAAGACCGCCGGGGACAAGGCCAAGGGGATCAAATTCCCCGAGTCCTCCGCCGCGGTGAACACCTATCCGATCACCACCGTGAGCACTTCCAAAAATAAGGTTCTGGCCGACGCCTTCATCACCTCGATCACCGACACGGAGGGCCAAAAAGTCCTGACCGACGCCGGGTTCGGAACCCCGTAGGGCCCGGCGTGAACCGACGCAGCCCGGCCGGGTATACCGCGGTTCCCCCTTGGATCTACGCCGTGGCTGGCGTGGGGGCATCTTTTGTTTTGATCCCACTGCTCGCCATGGTCGCCAAGGTCAACTGGTCCCAGTTCATCCCCCTCATCACCTCCGAATCCTCACTGACGGCGTTGGGACTGAGCCTACGGACCTCGGCGGCCAGCACGGTGCTGTGCATCGTGCTGGGCATCCCCCTGGCCTTGGTGCTTGCACGCGGGAATTTGAGAGGCCAACAACTTCTGCGTGCCTTCATCCTGCTGCCGCTGGTGCTTCCGCCGGTGGTTGGCGGCATCGCGCTGCTTTATACCTTTGGTCGTCAGGGATTGCTTGGCCACAGCCTTGAGCTGGCGGGGTTTCAGATAGCGTTCTCCACCACCGCTGTGGTCATGGCGCAGACCTTTGTGGCACTGCCATTTATGGTGGTCAGCCTCGAAGGGGCACTGCGTACCGCCGGGGGTAAATACGAGGCGGTCGCCGCCACCTTGGGCGCCCGGCCGACCACGGTATTGCGCCGCGTGACACTGCCACTGGTATTGCCCGGTCTAGCCTCTGGTGCAGTATTGTCCTTTGCCCGCAGCCTCGGGGAATTTGGCGCAACCTTGACGTTCGCTGGATCACTGGAGGGAGTCACCCGGACCCTACCGCTGGAGATCTACTTACAGCGCGAGAGTGATGCCGACGCGGCGGTGGCACTCTCACTGGTCTTAGTAGCGGTGGCGGCAATTGTTGTCGGGCTCGCTTACGGCAACCCTCAGCGAACGACGAAGGCAAAGGTGCCCCAGTGAGCTTTCATTTCGAGGCAACCCTTGCCAGCCGCGACTTCGATGTTTCACTTCATTGTGAACCTGGTGAAACTCTAGCCGTGCTGGGGCCCAATGGAGCAGGAAAATCGACGTTGCTGGCGATCATTGCTGGCCTGTTGCGCCCCGATGCAGGCAAGGCGTCCATCGGCGAGCGCGTGCTCTTTGATCTCGGTGCACCTGCACGTACTTGGTTGC
This sequence comes from Paeniglutamicibacter terrestris, assembly GCF_012271785.1. Classification (GTDB taxonomy): domain Bacteria; phylum Actinomycetota; class Actinomycetes; order Actinomycetales; family Micrococcaceae; genus Paeniglutamicibacter; species Paeniglutamicibacter terrestris. Next base: position 1,059,502 of record NZ_JAAWVT010000001.1, read on the forward strand.
CCCCGCACTCCCGCGAAACCGCACTATTGGCCCAGGAACCACTACTCTTTCCCCACCTCAGTGCATTGGAAAATGTCGCCTTTGGACAGCGTAGTCAGGGGGTTCGCGCGGCAGCCGCACGCAGCAGTGCCCGTGACTGGCTTGCCGCCACGGAGACCGAAGAATTTGCTTCCCGGCGCCCCGACCAGCTGTCGGGCGGGCAGGCGCAGCGTGTTGCCTTGGCCCGCGCGCTGGCCACCTCGCCCGAACTTTTACTGCTAGATGAGCCCATGGCCGCGTTGGATATCCATTCCGCGCCCATGATGCGTCGACTACTCAAGCGCGAATTGGCGCACCGCTTCGCCATCATCATCACCCATGACGTGCTTGATGCGTTGATGTTGGCCGATAAGGTGGCGATTCTGGAGGGCGGACGCATTATCGAATTCGGACCAACCCTCGAGGTGCTGAACCGGCCTCGTTCGCGTTTTGCCGCAGGGCTCTCGGGACTCAACCTGATCACTGGACCAACACGGGATGAAGGTATTGATACCGACTACGGGTTGATCGCCGGTACCAGTGAATCCCCGCTGCCGCCGGGCACCCTGGCGGCAGCGACCTTCTCTCCTGCGGATATTTCCATTTATCTGGATCCCCCACATGGCAGCCCGCGCAATATGCTCACCGCGTCCATCACCGAGATCGAGCCGCACGGTGATGCGATTCGAGTGCGGGCCGGGCAGCTGGCCGCCGACATCACCGTTGCTGCCCTGGCAGATTTGGCCCTTGAACCCGGGATGCGGGTCTTTTTTGTCCTCAAGGCAACCGCGGTGCGCATCTACCCTGCCTGAGTAGGCACCGCACTCGCATCGATCACCCGCATCAACAATTATCATTCAATGAGACTGTTGATGCATCGACGGTGAGCGTGCCCACAGACTGGTTCCAGACACTTCACCACCGAGGACACCGCGAGCCATGCGCAACGATGCGTTTCGGCCAATGACCTCCCGGTAGAAAGACTTGGATCCTGCTTATGAGTACAGCGCGCACCATCATCAAGACTCAAGTCGGCATCGTGGGCGGCGGTCCCGCCGGATTAATGCTCTCGCATCTTTTGGCCAAGACCGGCGTCGAAAACCTCGTTGTTGAGTCCCGTGATCACGAGACCATCCGCAACACCCACCGAGCCGGCATCCTGGAGGCCGGTTCGGTCAAGATGCTCACCGACTCCGGCGTCAACGGACGCGTACTGACCCATGGCGACGAGCACACCGGGATCGACCTGCGCTTCAACGGCGAATCCCACCCGCTGGACTTCACCGACCTGGTCGACGCCACCGTCACGCTCTACGCACAGAACGAGGTCTTCGTCGACCTAGCCGCGGCCCGTAAACGCGATGCCGGCGACGTGCGCTATTCCTCCGAGGTCACCGCGGTCTTCGACCTGGAAACCGAGACCCCGAAGTTCCACTTCACCGACGCGGACGGCAACGGCTTCGAGGTGCACTGCGACATTCTGGTCGGCGCCGATGGCTCGCGGTCCTTCTGCCGCCGCGCGGTTCCCGGCACACAAGACTTCAAGATCGAGTACCCCTTCGCCTGGTTCGGCATCCTCACCGAGGCCCCCAAGAGCTCCCCTGAACTGATCTACGCGAACTCCCCACACGGCTTCGCCCTGATCTCCCAGCGCTCGGAGACCGTGCAGCGCATGTACTTCCAGTGCGACCCGAACGAGGACGTGGATTCCTGGAGCGATGACCGGATCTGGAACGAACTACAGCGCCGCGTCGACGGGTCCGACGGCTTCACCCTGAAGACCGGGAACATCTTCGACAAGACCGTGTTGAAGTTCCGCTCCTTTGTCCGCGAACCGCTCTCCCACGGCCGGATGTTCCTGATCGGCGACGCCGGGCACACCGTCCCGCCCACCGGTGCCAAGGGCCTGAACCTGGCCTTCGCCGACGTCAAGGTGCTCTTCGAAGCCATCGACTCGTTCTACTCCACCCAGAACTCGGCGCTGCTGAACGGCTACTCCGATCTGGCGCTGAAACGCGTCTGGAAGGCGCAGAACTTCTCCTACTGGATGACCTCGATGCTGCACACCCCGGTGAACGCCGACCCATTTATGGCTAAGCGCGCGCTGGGCGAACTCGATACCGTCACCTCCTCCCGTTATGGGCAGCAATACCTAGCCGAGTCCTACACCGGCTGGCCACACTCCTAGCCTTCTCCCGTCTTTTCTCCACCATCTCCGCACGCCCCCACCGAAAGGAGCACGCAGTGAGCACCGAAACCACCTCACCCGAGACGTTCAACGATTCGCATGTGCTGGATCCAGCAGCCACCACGCTCTCCCAGGAAGCCATCTCCACCGAGATCGCCGACATCCATGAGGCCTACCGCCAGTTAGTTGTTGACGGGAAGAAAGCCGAGACGCAGCCGCGTATCGACTTCGCTCCCTACCGTTCCTCACTGCTGCGCCACCCCACCAAGAACCTGCACCACGTGGACCCCGAGACCATCGAGCTGCATTCCCCCGCCTTCGGCGAGCGCGACGTGCACGCCCTGGAATCGGATCTGACTATCCAGCACAACGGCGAGCCGATCGGCGAGCGCATTGTGGTCGCCGGGCGCGTACTTGACGGTGACGGACGCCCGGTCGCCGGCCAGCTGGTGGAAATCTGGCAGGCCAACGCCGCCGGACGTTACATCCACAAGCGTGACCAGCACCCTGCCCCGATCGACCCGAACTTCACCGGTGTGGGTCGTGCGATCACCGGCCCCAATGGCGAATACTCCTTCACCACCATTAAGCCGGCGCCCTACCCGTGGAAGAACCACCACAACGCCTGGCGCCCGGCGCACATCCACTTCTCGCTCTTCGGAACCGACTTCACCCAGCGGATGATCACCCAGATGTACTTCCCGGGCGATCCGTTGTTCAGCCTTGACCCGATTTACCAGGCGATCACCGACAAGGATGCCCGCGACCGGTTGGTCGCCACCTACGACCACTCGATCACCAGCCACGAATGGGCCACCGGCTACAACTGGGACATCGTGCTGACCGGGTCCAACCAGACCTGGATGGAAGACGAAGAGGGAGATCACTAACATGACTCAGTCACCTAACACCGGCGCAGCCGCATTGAAACTGGCTCCCACCCCGGGACAGACCATCGGCCCGTTCTACGGTTATGCCCTTCCCTATGAGAAGGACAACGAACTGGTCAACCAGTCCCGGCCCGGCGCCGTCCGCCTGCACGGCGTGGTCACCGACGGGGCCGGGACCGTCATCCCCGACGCACTGCTAGAAATCTGGCAGCCCGACGAGGACGGCAGTATCGTCTCCAAGGACGGCTCGCTGGTGCGCGACGGCTACACCTTCACCGGGTGGGGCCGCACGGCAGTGGACAACGTCGGGCACTACACCTTCACCACGCTGAATCCCGGAGCCACCGAGGCCGGCAAGGCACCGTTCATCATGCTCACTGTCTTCGCCCGCGGCCTACTCAACCGCCTGTTCACCCGCATCTACCTGCCGGAGGACACCGCGGCACTGGCCAACGATCCGTTGCTGTCCTCACTGGACCCCCAAGCGCGTCAAACGTTGATCGCCACCCGCGAGGAAGATGGTTCGTTGCGCTTCGACATCTCGCTGCAGGGCGAGGGCGAAACCGTGTTCCTGTCCTACCCGCGCGAGTCGTAACACTCGCTCCCTCAAGTGCCCCCGAGCGCCGGGGACTCGCCGTTTTCACGCCCGAACCGGGATGATGGTCACGGTGAGTTCCCGCGTTGCGGGGGCTTTGGCAGTTCATTCCCGCCATCTAGCTTCGCCAGCCACATCAACAGACCTCCAGGAGAATCACCGCCCATGTTCCCGGCCGATTACGGACTCTTGACCCCAGCGTGGGCGGCGACGCCCGTGGCAGATACCACCTCGGATACCGCCTTCGCCCAGGCAATGCTCGACGTGGAGGCCGCCTGGGTCAAGGTTCAGGCCGACGCCTCGCTGTGCAGCGCCGCTGATGCCCAAGCCGTCGCCGATATCGCCAAGGTTGAGCTTTATGATCTGGCCGAGCTAGCCGGCAAGGGTCCTGATGGGGCCAACGCGCTGATCCCACTATTGGGCATGATGCGTGCGCAACTCACCACTTCCGGCGCCCCCGCGACCGCTGCAACCGCACTGCACCGCGGGGCCACCAGCCAGGACGTGATCGACAGCGCCCTGATGCTCATGGCAGCCCGCTCCATCACGCTGCTCCGCGCCGACCTGCTAACAGCCGGTGTAGCGCTCTCCGAACTCAGCGCCGCACACGCCACCACCCTGTGTGTGGCGCGCTCCCTGACCCAACATGCGCTGCCCACCGTCTTCGGGCTGCGCGCAGCAAACTGGCTCGCAGCCCTCACCGCGGCCGGGCGCGTCCTTGATGCCGTGTCCCTGCCTTTGCAATGGGGCGGGGCGGTGGGCACTCTGGCCTCACTGCACCAACGCCTGGGCACCTCTCTTCCGTACAAATCCGAGCATTCCCTGGCCGAACGGGCCCACCAACTTTCCACCGCTCTGGCTACGGAACTTGGCCTGAGCGTCCCGGTCGCCCCCTGGCACACGGTGCGCCAACCGGTACTGAGCCTGGGTTCCGCGCTGGGTTCGGTCATTGCAGCGGCCGGTACCTTCGGCGCCGACGTACTCACCGCTTCCCGTCCGGAGATCGGCGAACTGTCCGAACCGCGCGAGGCCGGCAAGGGTGGATCTTCCGCCATGCCGCAAAAACAGAACCCCGTTCACTCGGTACTGCTGCGCAACGCCGCATTTGCCGCCCCCGCCCACGTTGGAACGCTCTTCACCGCCGCCGGTACCGCAGTGGATGAACGTCCAGACGGCGGCTGGCATGCAGAATGGGCTCCACTGCGCGAGCTGCTCCGCTTGGCTGGCGGCGCCGGGCACCACGCAGCGAGACTGGCCACGGGACTAGATGTTCACCCCGAGGCCATGGCCCGGAATATGGCCCTGTCCGGGGACCTTTTGGTATCCGAGCGTATCTCGGCCGTGGTGGCCCCCTTGGTGGACGGCGGCAAGGCAGCGGTGCAAGAGCTGGTCCTTGAATCCTTGCGCACCGGCACCCCCCTGCGTTCCCTGTTGCTAGGAGTCCTGCCCTCGGACATGGACAACCACGTGTTCCTGGATGACCTGCTGGACCCGGCCGGCTACCTAGGCTCGGCCACCGACTTTATTACCCGTATTCGCGACGATTTCAACGATTGGAAGGTCTCATGAGCATCCCTACCCTGACCCCATCCCTGCTGCATGCAGCACCGGAACTACCCACTCTCATTCTCGGCCCCTCGTTGGGCACCGGTTCGCTGGCCCTCTGGGGACCGGCCGTGCCGTACCTCAAGGACAACTTCCAGCTGGTGGCCTGGGATCTTCCGGGACACGGCGAGTCGGTTCCCTCGACCGAAGAATTCTCCATGGCCGAGCTGGCCGCGGGCGTCATCAACATGATCCAGGCGCTGGAAACCGATCAGGTCATCGCCGCTGCCGCACCACTGTTTTACGCCGGTGTCTCCATTGGCGGCGCCATCGCGCTGCAGCTGGCTAACGATTTCCCCGGCGCCTTTGCCGGGCTCTCGGTCATTTGCTCGGCAGCAAAGATCGGCACCCCCGAGGGCTGGAAGGACCGCGCGGAACTCGTGGCCAAGGCCGGCACTCCGGTCGTCGTGGCCGGTTCCGCCGAACGCTGGTTTGCCCCCGGTTTCATCGAAGCCAATCCAGTGATCTCCACCGACCTGCTGCACAATCTGCAGGATGCGGACCGCTTTGCCTATGCCCATGCCTGTGGCGCATTGGCCGGCTTCGATTTGCGTGAATCTCTGGCCACCATGAGCGACCCGATCCTGGCGATCGCCGGCGCCCACGACTCGGTCTGCCCGCCGGCAGATGCCCAGTTCATCGCGCAGCACACGCAAAATGGCCAAGCCGCCACCGTTGATACCGCCGCGCACCTAGCCCCGGCCGAAGACCCGGCAGCCACCGCCGCACTGCTGAACGACTTCTTCGCCTCGATCACCACGGAGAAAACCGCATGAGCAGCGCCGATCGCCTCCCCTGGGACACCTATGATGCGGGCTTAGCCGTCCGCAAGCAGGTCCTTGGCACCGAACACGTGGCCAGGGCCACCAACAACTCCAACGAATTTACCGACGAATTCCAGGAAATGATCACCCGCTATGCCTGGGGCACCATCTGGACCCGCGATGGCTTGGAGCGCACCACCCGCAGCGCCATCACGCTGACCGCGCTGATCGCCGGCGGCTATTGGGAAGAGCTCGAAATGCACGTGCATGCGGCCTTGCGCAATGGCATGACGGCGAACGAGATCAAGGAAGTCTTCCTGCAATCGGCCATCTACTGCTCGGTTCCAGCGGCGAACACCGCGTTTAAGATCGGCAAGAAGGTCTTGGCCGAATACGCGGAACAAGACGCCGCCGCGGCCGAGTAAGAGCTTTTGCACAGCGGTATGAGAAGGGATCTGGACGATGAAAATCGTGCGGATCTCTTCTTTTTTCTTCCGTGTCATTTCGCTCGCTGGCAACCACCGGCGTTTTCACGGATCCGGCGTACTCACAAATAAATTGGGTTCACCGGGTTGCTGGTAGGCCACTGCTTTCCATCACAAAAGCAACGTCCCTCAAAGTGCGTCATGCTTTTGGGGAAGTAATCGCGGCCACGTGCGGTTGTGCAAAGGGACAGTCAGATTTTTTTCCGCGAAAGGAACCCCATGACCATTCTCGTCACCGGCGCCACCGGCCAGCTCGGCCGCCTTGTTGTTGAAGCACTTCTCGAAAAGGCCGTGCCCGCGGACCAGATCGTGGCCGGTGGTCGAAACCCGGCCAAGTTGGCCGAGCTTGCAGCTCTGGGTGTGCAGACGCGCAGCATTGACTACTCCGACCCGGCATCGCTGCGCGAGGCATTCACCGGCGTCCACAAGGTCCTGTTGGTATCCGGAAATATCCCCGGTTCCCGGGTCAGTCTGCACCTAAACGTCATCGAGGCTGCCAAGGACGCCGGTGTGGAATTACTCGCTTACACCAGCATTCCGAATGCCGACTCCAGCACCATGGCCCTGGCCGTCGACCACCAGGACACCGAGCGCGCGTTGAATAACTCGGGGCTGCCCGTCGCCCTGTTGCGCAATGGCTGGTACCTGGAAAACTACACCGACCAGTTGGCCGGCTACCTACAGCACGGGTCGGTGTTTGGTTCCGCTGCTGAGGGTGCCCTGAACGGCGCCACCCGCGCCGATCTTGCCCAGGCCGCGGCGGCCGTATTGCTGGCCGATGACCAGGGCGGCACCATTCACGAGCTCGGCGGAAGCGACAGCTTCACCCTTGCCGATCTGGCTCAGGAAGTTACCGCCGCCACCGGTCAGTCGGTGACCTACCAGGACCTGCCCGAGGAGGATTTCTCCCACGTGCTCATCGGCGCCGGTGTACCCGAAGCTTTTGCCAGGATCTTGGCCGACAGCGATCGCGGCATTGCCCGCGGCGACCTGCTGGTCCAGGGCAATGCCTTGGAGACTCTGCTCGGCCGTCCGGCCACCACGCTGCGTGAAGCGGTGCAGGCGAGCGCTTCGGTTGCGGCAGTGACCCAGCCAGCCAGCTAAGTCACCCGCGTATCGTGCGGCGGCCTCGGAACCACTAGGTTCCGAGGCCACTCGTTTTTGGTGCATCCACAATCGACGGACCAAATTTCACGAACCTGCCGGTGGTTCGCGCCCACGATCACCCGGCCCGGGACTCCTAGAATGAAGCCATGCGCATCGCGATCCTTGATGATTACCAGAATGTTGCCCGTTCGATGGCCGATTGGGAGTCGCTGAACGGCAAAATCAGCGTCTTCACCGAGTTCCTCGGGCACGACGACGATTCCGTCTGCGAGACACTGCAGGACTTTGACGTGGTGGTGATGATGCGCGAGCGAACCCCGTTCACCGCGCAGCGCCTGCGTCGGCTCCCCGCGTTAAAGCTGCTGGTTACCACTGGCATGCGCAACGCCGCCATCGATCTTCAGGCGGCGCTGGAGCTGGGCATCACGGTGTGCGGCACTTCCGGTAGCCCGGCCGCGGCAAGCGAACACACCTGGGCACTGATCATGGCGGCGGCCCGACGTCTAGATCTCGAGCTTTTCTCCGCCGCGCGGCCGCGCACCGCCGACCAGCCCTGGCAGCAGAGCCTGGGCACCGAATTGCGTGGAAAGACCCTCGGTCTTTACGGCCTGGGCAAGCTGGGCAGCCAGGTCGCGACGATCGGTCAAGCCTTCGGGATGCGGGTTATCGCCCACAGCCAGAACCTCACGGCCGAACGGACCACCGAGCTGGGTGTGGAGCTGGTCTCGCAGGAGCAGCTTTTTGCCCGCAGCGACGTGCTGTCCATCCACCTAAAACTCTCCGAACGCACCACCGCGGTGGTGGGTGCGCAGCAGCTGGCGCTCATGAAGCCCGGGTCCATCCTGATCAACACCTCGCGCAGCGCCATCATCGTTCAGGACGCGCTGCTGGCAGCGCTTGGTTCCGGGGCTCCGAAGGTGGCGGCCATCGACGTTTTTGATATTGAACCGCTGAAGGAAAACAATCGATTACTGCAAACTCCGGGGGTCATTGCCACCCCGCATCTGGGCTACGTGACGGAGGATCAGTACCGGATCTTCTATTCCGGTGCTCTCGAGGATATCGCCGCGTGGGCCGCCGGAACACCGATTAACGTGCTCACCTGAGCTTCGTCCTCAGTGGCTCAGCGGCGTAATGCCCAACAGGGCGTCCTTGACCGCGATCGTGCGCTGGCGCAGCGCCTGTGCCACCGCCGCCACGGCTGGCTGACGCAACGAGTCGGGGCGCAGCACCATCCAATATGGCAGGTTTTCGGCGAAGTCCTCGGGCAGCAGGCGCACCAAATCCGGGTGGTGATCGGCCATGAAGCAGGGCAGGAAGCCGATTCCGGCGCCGGCCCGCGTGGCCTCAACGTGGACAAAAACGTTGGTGGAGCTCAGCGAGTCAAGCATCCCGGGCACCAGCCGTCGCGGCGCATCCAGATCGTCAACCTGCAGCATCGAATCAACAAAGTACACCAGCCGGTGTTGGCTCAGTTCCTTGATGCCGGCCGGTGAGCCGAACTCCTTGAGATAGCTGACCGAGGCATACATGCCCAAGGTGTAGTAGCCCAACCGGATCGCCTCGGCCCGGTGCACCTGGGGTTCACCGACCACCACCTCCAGATCCAGTCCGGAGCGGTGCTGTAATGCCCGTCGGGTGACCGTGACGATTTCCACGCTGAGGTTCGGGTGCGCACGGCGCAGTTGGGCGACCGCAGGCGCGATGATGAAGGCGCTAAAGCCGTCGGTGGCGGAAATGCGCACCACCCCGGAAATCGCATCGGCTTCCGCCTCGCCCGCGTTGATGGTGGCCACAGCCGTTTCCACGTCCTCGGCGGCGCGTACGGCCTTGCGGCCCAGGTCCGTTAGCTCCCATCCACCCACGGTGCGCGCCAGCGTCCTGCCGCCGAGGCTCTTGTCCAATGCCGCAATTTGGCGCGAGACGGTGGTGTGGTTCAACCCCAGGGATTCGGCCGCCGTTGTAAAGCGTCCGGTCCGTGCCACGGCAAGCAGGACCAACAGATGATGGGGGTTCGGGGTAGTCCCGGAAACGTGGAGGTTCATATCTGCAATTGTGCACCCATTCTCTGCGCAACTGGTCATTGCTGCACACCGCTGCCCGTATCCATACTGAGTGAAGTCTTCCTGTGTAATGGATCACAGGACCCGTCTCGCAATGCCGATATCAACGCCGACATCTGCAGAACATAAGGAGCGCCTTGATGAGCACCAACAAGCTCAGCGATACCCCCGTCTCGGAGAAATCCGGGCTGAAAAAGATCGTGGCCGCCTCGATGGTGGGCACGGTGGTGGAGTGGTACGAATTCTTCCTCTACGCCACCGCCGCCTCGCTGGTCTTCGGTAAGTTCTTCTTCCCGAACGCAGGCTCGGAACTCGACGGCATCATCGCGGCGTTCCTGACCTATGCGGTGGGCTTCATCGCCCGCCCGCTCGGTGGCATCGTCTTTGGCCAGATCGGCGACAAGCTCGGGCGCAAGCACACCCTGCAGGTCACCATCATCATGGTCGGCGTGGCAACGTTCCTGATGGGCTGCCTGCCCGGCTTCAACTCCATTGGCTACTGGGCACCGGCACTGCTGGTGATCTTGCGCTTCATCCAGGGCTTCGCCGTGGGCGGCGAATGGGGCGGAGCGGTCCTTCTGGTGGCCGAGCACAGCCCGAATAAATCCCGTGGTTTCTGGTCCAGCTGGCCACAGGCCGCGGTTCCGGTGGGCAACCTGCTGGCCACTCTGGTGCTGTTGGGCATGAGCTGGATCCTCCCGGCCGAGCAGTTCCTGTCCTGGGGCTGGCGCGTGGCCTTCTGGGTCTCGGCCTTCATCGTCATCATCGGTTACTACATCCGCACCCACGTGTCCGAGGCACCGATCTTCCTCGAGGCCCGCGCCCAGGTGGAAGCCGACAAGGCCGTCAGCTACGGTGTGCTGGAAGTGGTGAAAAAGTACCCCAAGGGTATCTTCGGCGCCATGGGCCTGCGCTTTGCCGAGAACATCCTCTACTACATCATCGTGTCCTTCACCATCGTGTACCTGAAGACCGTGCACTCCTACGACACATCCCAGCTGCTGCTGGCCCTGCTAGTGGCCCACATCATCCACTTCCTGGTCATCCCGCAGGTTGGCCGGCTTTCCGATGCCCTGGGCCGCAAGCCGGTTTACCTCGCCGGTGCGATTCTCGGCTCCACCTGGGCCTTCTTCGCCTTCCCGATGTTTGATACGCGCAATCCTTGGATCATCATCCTGGCCGTCACCATCGGCCTGTGCTTCCACGCCCTGATGTATGCGGGCCAGCCGGCCATCATGGCCGAAATGTTCCCCACCCGCATGCGTTACTCCGGCGTCTCGCTGGGCTACCAGGTCACCTCGATCGTGGCCGGCTCCATGGCCCCGATCATCGCGACGGCCTTGCTGAAGAACTACGGCTCCTGGCTGCCGGTGGCCATCTACGTTGCGGCGGCCTGTGCCATCACCGCGATTGCGGTGATCACCCTGAAGGAAACCCGCGGTGTCTCGCTGCACGATATCGACGACGCCGATGCCCGCAAGCACGGGTTGAACACGGCCCGGGTCTCCAGCTGAGCACCCACGAGTTCAACACCTGCACGCAATAGCACCACGTAAGGAACAGTTCATGACCCAGCAGCAAACCCCACGGATGAGAGCAGCGTCCCCACAGCCGTTGGCGGGGCGGCGGGCCCTGGTCACCGGAGGTGCCAGCGGCATCGGTTTGGCCGTGGTGCACGCACTGGCGGCCCGCGGCGCGCACGTCATCGTCGCGGATAGGGATCAATCAGGCGCCGAGGCGGTGGCCGCGGAGGTCGGTGGCTCAAGCTGGGCCGTCGATTTGCTGGATCCGGCCGCCGTGACCGACGAGCGCTTAGCCGAAGAACTCGACGGGGTGGACATCTTGGTCAACAATGCCGGAATCCAGCATGTGAGCCCGATTCAGGACTTTGACCCGGAAGATTTCCGTCGGATCTTGACCCTCATGGTGGAAGTTCCCTTCCTGCTGATCCGGGCGGCCTTGCCGAAGATGTATGCGCAGGGGTTCGGCCGGATCATCAATGTCTCCTCGGTGCACGGGCTGCGTGCCTCGGCGTTTAAATCCGCCTACGTCACCGCCAAGCATGGGCTCGAGGGGCTCTCAAAGGTCACGGCGCTGGAAGGTGGCGAGTTCGGGGTGACCAGCAATTGCGTTAACCCCGGCTACGTGCGGACCCCTCTGGTAGAAAAGCAGCTGACGGACCAGGCCCGAGTCCACGGCATCGGAGAAACCGAGGTGTTGACCAAGATCATGCTGACCGAAAGCGCCATCAAGCGGCTGATCGAGCCGGAGGAAGTGGCCTCGCTGGTCGCCTGGTTGGCCAGCGATGAGGCGGCCATGGTGACCGGTTCCAGCTACACCATGGATGGCGGCTGGTCTGCCAGCTAGTGCCACCCTTGGGCGCACCCCAACAACACAGCGGTCCCGGACTAGCGCTAATGCGCTGGTCCGGGACCGCTGTGTTGTCGCATGAGGGACGCCGTCACGGCGCCGCGATTCTTAGCCGTTGGGCAGTCCGATCTGTCCAAAAAGCGACAGCCGGATCCTGCGAGCCTCGCTCATGTGTTGACTCATGAGTTCCTGCGCCGCGGAACCGTCGCGGCTGCGGATCGCCTGAACGATGTTGGCATGCTCATCCAGCGACTCGCCCCACCTGGAACCGATCGATAGCGTCGAGGACGGCGCATGAATCTGGTGTGTGGCCAGGCGGTCCAGCAGATCCTTCAGAATCGGATTGTGTGCAGCACTCCAAAGTGCCGAATGAAAATCGATGTTGGTCCTCAGGCGTGTCCGATCATCGGGCTCCGACAAAGCTCGATCGCGTTCGACCAGACCCTCGAGCCGAATGAGGTCCATCTCGGTGCGGGCCGCAGCCGCTTCCAGCGCGGCCTGCCCTTCGAGCAATATCCTCAGGTCGTAGACCTGCATGAGCTGTTCCGGGGTGATGTCCCGGACCTGGAGACCTCGGGTCCCGCGTTCAAGCAATCCCTCCTGCGCCAACCTGCCCAACGCCTCGCGCACCGGGGTACGCGAAACACCGAAGCGTGAGGCCAGGGCTACTTCCTTAAACGCGGTGCCCGGACGGTGGGAGCCATGCAATATTTCGGCACGCAGTTCGGCATGGATCGTCTCCGAATCAACCTTTGCCGCCATCTGAACCCACCTCCGCCCCCATTCCTGGGGGCTCCGTCGTAATTTCTTGCCTAGGCCAGCGTACCGGCACGGCGCCCGAACACGACTCCGGCGGCCAGCCCGGAGCCACCGGGGTAGTTCGCGGAGAAGAGGCCGCCGAGCATTTCGCCGCAGACGTACAGCCCGTCGATGTGCTCGCCGTTCTCGTTCAGCACCCGTCCGTGGGTGTCGGACTTCAGCCCGCCGAAGGTGAAGGTGATGCCACAGGTGACCGGGTAGGCGTAGAACGGGCCCGTCTCCAGCGGCATGGCCCAGTTACTCTTCGGCGGACTCACCTTGGCAGCGCGGCCATCGAGCACGTTCGGATCGTAGGTGATCGAGGTGTCGATGGAGCCGTTGAAATCACTGACGGTCTTGGACAGGGCGGCGGCGTCCACGCCCAGCTTGTCCGCCAGTTCCTCAATGGTGTCGGCGATGACCTCGGAGATACCGGGCATCTCGTACTCTTCTGCACGCAGCAGGGGGCGCAGCGAGGCGTCAAAGACCTGGTAGGCGACGGAATCCGGCTGCTGCAAGATGACCCGTCCGTACTTGGCATAGGTAAGGTTGCGGAAATCCGCGCCCTCGTCCAGGAAACGCTCGCCACGGTTGTTCACGATGATGCCCAACGGGTAGCTCTGGCGAGTCAGTCGGTTGGTCAGTTCACGATTTGACTCGTTTTTTGCGGTGAAGGCATCCCACTGCACGGAGTGGCAGGTTCCCCAGTCGCCGCCCTTGACCGCGCCGGCGGCCAAGCCGGCGGTGATCATCTCGCCATGGTTGAAGGCGGTGCCACGGATCTTGGCGTTCTGCCAGCCCTCGCCGAGGTGTTCGCGGCGCATTTCCGGGTTCGATTCGAAGCCTCCGGCCGCCAGGATGACGGACTCGGCGCGCAGTTCCTGCACGCTTCCGTCCTCGCCGCGGACCTTAACGCCCTTGGCAACGCCATTTTCGAGAATGATGTCAAAGACATCTTGTCCGTAGCGGACCTCGGTGCCGAGCTTCTCGGCAACAGCGACGTGGTCGGCCATCAGGCCCTCGCCGCCGCCGACGTTTCCGACATGCAGGCCACCCCAGAAGAGGAAGGTGCCGTCCTCGCGTTCGTAGGCTTGGCGCTCGTACATCAGGCGGTACTTCAAGCCCAGGCCCTGGAGCCAGCGCAAGCCCGGTGCGGCCTCGTTGACCAAAACCTCGGTCAGCTCCGGGTCGTTGCGTCCCTCGGTGACCTTCTTGAGGTCGGCCGCATAATCGGCGGCGGAGTACGGCGGGACCTCGGAAACGGCGTGGCGCTCGTCGGCTTCGATGAAGTCGCTCAGGTCCTCGATGCCGTTGTGGGCGATGCGGGTGGCACCGGCGGTGTAGTAGCTGTTGCCGCCAAAGAGTTCGCGCGGTGCCTTCTCGAGCAGCAGCACCTTGCGGCCGCGCTCGGTTGCAGCGTGGGCCGCGGTGAATGCGGCGTTGCCGCCGCCAACGACGATTACGTCGGCCACGTTTGCGGCGCCTACTTCAGTTGCTGTGCTGCCCATCGTGCATCTCCCTGTCCGGACCCCGCTCGGAGCCTTCTGGATACGAGTGTATACACAAATATACAAAGAGCGCTACCCCTCCAAATTTCATCCGGACTTACTTTTGCGGGCGCACTCCCGAGCCGATCCAGCGGTAGCGGTGTTCCGGACGTCCCGGGGCGCCATACTTCGCACGCAGTTCGGTCATCCCGCGCCCGGTCATCATCTCCAGGTATCTCCGAGCGCTGACTCGCGAGATTCCACAGATTTCGGAGATCTCGCTGGCCGAGAGATCCCCGGCATCACCCGCCTTCAATGCCTCGCGCAGCGCCTGGCCCACCAACTGGACCGTCGGTTGAGAGAACCCCTTGGGCAACGGCGCGTCCTCTCGCTCGGCAGTTCCCGTCGAACGATCCTCGCGGCGCTTGTCCGGGCCCCCGGCGCGGAGCATGGAGTCAATGTCTCCCTGGTCAAGCGTCGGACCACTGCGCTCCGCGGCCTCGGCCTTGGAGGTTCGAAACGCTTCGAGTCTGCGGTTGAAGTCACTCACGGTAAAGGGTTTGACGAGGTAATCATCAACGCCGCGGCCCACAGCGAAGCGCACGGTATCGCGCTCACTGGCGGCGGTGATCATAATGACGCCCGTGTTGTACCCGCTGCCACGCAGATCTTCCAGCACCTGCAGGCCGTCCATATCGGGCAGGTGCACATCGAGCAGGATCAGGTCGACTCGGCCCTCCTCAAGGAAAGCCAGCACCGGTCCGCCGCGGTCCAGCACGCCCGCCACCACAAACCCATCCAACGCACCCACATAGCGGGAGTGGAGGAGTGCAATATCCGGATCGTCGTCGACTATCAATGTCCTAATCATGCCTGTTCCTCAGCTCGATGACCCGGCAACATGCTGGCTGCGGACCAATTCCATTCCACGGTAATTTTGGCCCCGCCCAGCTCCCCGGTGGCCACCGACACCGTACCTGCACGTCGCCGAATGACCCGGTCAACCAGTGCCAGCCCAATGCCGCGGCCGACACCGGCCTTGCTACTCACCCCGCGACGAAAGATCTCAGCAACGGCATCCGAGGCAATGCCCGGCCCACTGTCTTCCACACAAATCATCAAACGCTCCGGCCCGGCACTCAACAGTAGCCGCACCGCTCCGCCATCACCTGCGGCCTCGATCGCGTTACTGAGCAGGTTTCCCACCACCGTCAGGGTGTCCTCGTCGGCCCGCCACTCCGGCTCGGTCTCGGACTCCGGATCCACCAGCAGCCGAACCCCTGCTTCGCGGGCCCCCGCCGCATTGGCGCCAACAAGACCCGAGAGCGCGGGATCCTTCAGCACCCCCGCGTCGACGCCACGGGCGGCTCCGCTGATTCGCTCCAGATAGGCGGCAGCCTCCCCCGGCTCGCCAAACGACAGATAACCCGAAAGGACGTGCAAGCGGTTGGCGAATTCATGGGCCTGCGAACTCAAGGCGTCGGCAAGACTTCGCTGACCCTTCAATTCGCGCAGGGTCGATTCTAATTCGGTCCGGTCCTGAAGGGTCAATGTTCGACCCAGCGATTTACCCCCAGCCAGTGCCTCGCGACGGGTTGCCACCAGAATGCGTTCCCCCGAGAGGACATACTGGGTTTGCTCGGCTTCCGGGGCTTCGCTACTGAGCTGCGCATGGACGTTCGGATCGAGCACGTCCGCGGCCCTGGCACCCAGAACCTCACCTTCAAGCCCCAGCAATCGCCGAGCCTCGTCATTGACCAGGGTCAATCTACCCTGGGTATCAACGCCCAGAACACCATCGTGCACACTGAACAGCAGCGCCTGCTGCGACTGCAGCAAGCCCGCGACAGCCTCGGGCTCCACCCCATAGATCCGCCGGCGGACAACACGGGCCGTCAGCGCCGAAGCAATCGTTCCCAGCGCCGCAGCACCCAGGATCCAGGGGGCGACATCTCCAACGATTTCCAGCAGTTCCCCACGGATCTCGCTCTGCAGAATCCCCACGGAGACGGTCCCGACGATTTTCCCCTCAAACCACACCGGTTCCTTGGCCCGCAGCGTCACACCCTGTGGCCCAACCTCTGTGCCGCGGAACGATTCCCCGGCTCGCACCGGGTCGTGATCCGATGACACCTTCTCCCCGATGCGCTCCGGATCCGGGTGAGCCACGCGAATCCCTGCCAGGTTCGCCACCGTGACGAACTGGACACCGGAAACCGACGTCGCAAGATCCGCGATCGGTGCGATCACCTCCGTGGCCTCGGGGCTGCCCAAATGCGATTGAACCGCCTCTTGGGCCGCGATTTGCACCGCCACCGTGTACACCCGATCGAAGGCGACCTCCTGGGTTCGATGGTCCTCGAAGACCAGGATCACGACGGACACCGCGCCCATCAGCCCCAGCACGATTCCCAGCTGCATTGCCAGCAACTGTGCCCGCCTGCGGTGTTTTGATAGGGAAAGCACGTCGATTCGAGCCCCTTCGATTTCTCGTTAACTTTGTTTTCTTTATTGTTCTTATGACCTAAAGCACATTTTCGCTGTGCTTTGCATCACCACTCTGACACCTTAGTGGTCGAGGGACCTGCCAATGACACCCGGTCCACCACCCATGAGATTACGGATGAAAATGAGCAAGAGCATAATCAAGAAGACCCTATACGGTGCCGTTGTCGCCGTCGTGGCAGGTCTGGCCCTGGTCAATGCGGCAGCAAGTGGTGGTGAGTCGACCGCACGGTCAAAGCTCGTCCTCATGGCTCCGGCAGCCCCCGGCGGCGGGTGGGACGGTTTTGCCCGCGAGTCGCAGCAGGCCATGAAGTCCGGCAGCGTCGTTAACAACGCCCAGGTCGTCAACGTGCCGGGTGCCGGTGGAACCATCGGCTTGAGTCAATTTGTCCAGATGGAAGGCCGTCACGACATGTTGATGGTCACCGGCGGAGTCATGGTCGGCGCCATTGAGCTCTCCAATTCCGAGACGACCTTCGAGGACATCGTTCCCATTGCCCGGCTCGCCGATGACTACGCGGTGCTGGTAGTTCCCGCCAAATCTGAATTCAAAACCCTCGATGACTTCACCGAGCGATGGAAGGCGAATCCCGGAGGAACATCAATCTCCGGTGGCTCGCTGGGGTCCATCGACCACCTACTGACCGGCTTGGTGGCACAAAAGATCGGCATTGATCCGATCAAAACCAACTACATCGCGTATTCCGGTGGCGGCGAGGCACTGACCTCGATGCTTTCCGGAACGACCGTCGGCGGGATGTCGGGCTACAACGAAGTAGCCGATCAAATCGAATCCGGCAGCCTGCGCGCCCTGGCAATTTCCTCGGAAGAGCGCCTGCCCGGTGTGGATATCCCGACCTTCAAGGAACAAGGCGTTGACGCGGCGATGGCCAACTGGCGCGGTGTCGCCGCAGCTCCGGGCATCACCGAGGAGCAAAAGCAGGAATTTGTGGACATCGTTACCGAATTTCGCCAGACCGAACACTGGCAGGGTGCGCTGGAACGCAACAGCTGGACGGACAGTTTCATGACCGGTGGCGAATTTGAAGAATTCATTGACTCCGAGGTCGCCGTGACCAAGGAAATCGTGGAAGGGCTTGGACTGTGAAAACCACCAATGACGCCACCGCCACCGTGCGGAGCGCAGAGGACTACCCGGTGCGTATCACCAGCTTCTGGTCGGGCCGAAGCGAGCTAATCGTCCCAGCCCTGGTCTTCGCACTGGCCGGCTTCCTGACTTACGGAACTGCGACCATGGACGTGATGGGCACCAGTATTCCGGGACCGCAGTTCTTCCCCACCATCGTCTGCGTGCTTTTGTTCGTCGTGGCGGCCATCCACACGGTGCAGATCCTTCGCACTCGTCGCTTCCCTCAGGAGGAAAGCGAAGGGCAGAACGCCGATTTCTCCACCGACTTGCTCGGCGACCTCGCCGACACGGAGCGTAGCTCCATCTATGGGGCAACTACTACGCCATCGGCCACCGGAAAGCGGAAGGCCTACTCGGACTGGAAGACACTGGGCATGACCGTGGGAGCAATTGCCGCGTTCATCCTGGCACTGCCCGTACTGGGCTGGATCCTCAGTGCAGCCGGCCTGTTCTGGGTCATCTGCCGCGCATTGGGAAGCCGACGTCCGTTATTCGACCTCAGCGTCGCCATTCTCTTCTCCTCGGTCATTCAGCTGGCCTTTAATGCCGGGCTCGGCCTCAACCTGCCCTCCGGTTTCCTGGAAGGACTGATCTGACATGGATTCTATTTCCCTGCTCATGGAGGGCTTCTCGCAGGCCCTAACGCCCATAAATCTCATGTGGGTGGTGATCGGTGCGATCCTCGGAACGGCCGTGGGCGTTTTGCCCGGGCTCGGTTCGGCCATGGCCGTCGCATTGCTGCTTCCCATTACTTTTTCTCTTGATCCGACCGCGGCATTCATCATGTTTGCCGGCGTCTACTTTGGTGGTCTTTTCGGGGATTCGACCTCCGGGATTCTGCTTAATACACCAGGCAATTCATCCGCCATCGCCTCCACCTTCGAGGGCCATCGCATGGCACTTGATGGCAGAGCGGCGAAGGCCCTGGCCACCGCGGCCATGGGAGCCTTCATCGGTGGTCTCATTGCCACCACGGTGGTCGTTTTCTTCGCCCCGGTGCTCGTGAAGATGGCAACGGCATTCGGTCCCGCCGAATACTTCGCGCTCGCGGTCTTCGCTTTCCTCGCTATTTCCTCGGTGGTCTCCGATTCCGTGGTCAAGGGCCTGATGTCCCTGGGCATCGGTCTAGTCCTTGCCCTGGTCGGCGTCGACGGCCCCTCCGGTACGCCCCGCTTCACCCTCGGTATGCCGCAGCTCTTCGACGGCATGTCCATCGTGGTGATCACCGTCGGGTTGCTGGCACTGGGTGAAGTCCTGCATATCGCCTCACGTATCCACCGCGACGGGACCGCCGTCCGCATTGAATCCAAGGGCCGCCCGCGGCTGGAGCTCAGCGACATCCGTAGGGCCATGCCCGCTTGGTTGCGTGGCACCGCATTCGGCGTTCCCTTCGGCGTTATTCCCGCCGGCGGTTCCGAGGTTCCCACGTTCATGGCCTATGGCCTGGAAAAGAAGCTCGCTGCCCGCAACGGCGACACCGATTTTGGTAGCACCGGGTCGATCCGTGGCGTTGCTGCCCCGGAAGCCGCGGCTAATGCCACGGCCGGCACCGCCATGGGAGCGCTTCTTGCTCTCGGCCTGCCTACCTCGGCAACGGCTGCCATCATGTTGGCTGCTTTCCAGCAGTATGGGATGCAGCCGGGCCCGTTGCTGTTCGAACGCAGCGGTCCGATGGTCTGGACGTTGCTCGCGTCACTGTTCATTGGTCTGGTTGTCCTGCTGGTCTTGAATATGCAGTTCGCGGTGCTCTGGGCCAAGCTGCTGCTCATCCCCCGGCACTACCTCTACGCGGGCATCGCGGTGCTCTCGGTACTGGGTGTCTACGCGATCAGTTCCTCGATCATCGACCTGTGGATCCTGTTGGGCGTGGGCCTGCTGGGCTTCATGATGCGCCGCTACAAGTTCCCGCTCGCCCCGGTACTGATCGCGGTCATTCTTGGCCCGCTGGCCGAGACGGAATTGCGACGCGCACTGACTGTCTCGGAAGGCAATCTGTCGATCCTGATCGACAGCCCGGTCACCATGGTGCTGTACGGACTGTTGGCCATTACCTTGGTGATCACCGGCATCCAGCACGTGCGTCACAGCAGGGCTGCTCGAAGCACGGCACCGAAATTCGATGCCGATCGGCTCGGCGTCTAGGCTCGAAAACACCAACAAGAAACATCCTGAAAGGAGCAGGTGCTCACGATCGAATCGTGAGCACCTGCTCCTTTCCCGCGACGGGATGCTATCGGGGCTCGCACGCGAACCCCGATGCACGATCCCGCCATAGCGCCGCCGGGGAGACTGCTAGATGGTCCGCGGAGCCTTGGCCAGATTATTCGTCAGTTCCTCAACGTTTTGGCGCGGCCCATAGGCCGGGCGGTCGCGTTCCACCCGCCAGCTCTCGGCCAGCGGGCCGATGTTAACTGTGTCGAATCCGAATTCGTCGTAAAGCCGGGTGATCAGCGCCGCGGCGTCCTCGTGGTCGCTCGCGGTGGCTAAGGCACGGCGATTTTCGGTGCCGGTTGGCGTCCCCGTCGTGGTGATTTCCGCCGCGCCGATGTGGTTAAAGCCCTTGGCCACCTTCGAGTCCTTCAGGTATTCCTGAACCAGGCTGGAGGTGGTGGTTTCACCGGCATCCAGTGCCGCGATGTGCCCGTCGCGCTCCCAGTAGTAGTTGATCGTGTCGATCACGATCTTGCCGGACAGCTCCTCGACGGGAAGGTCCTTGTAGTTACCCAGCGGAATGGTGACCACTGCGAAGTCGCCCGCTGCCCCGGCCTCGGAGGCCGTGGCGGCCCGCGCCTTCGGTCCGAGTTCGGCCACCAGGTCCGCGAGCGTTTCTGGTCCGCGCGAATTGCCGATGACCACGTCATATCCCAGCTCTACGGCCTTGCGTGCAACCTGGGATCCGATGTGTCCTGCTCCGATGATTCCGATGATAGTCATGCCGGTTCCAACGGTGTCGACGGCCGGTTCATTCCATTCTTACGGCAGGTTAAGCGCCCAGCCAGCTCTGGTCGGGCACGGGGTGCACGGGGCAGAATTGATACCATGTCCAACGCCGCGCAAGACAGCCATTGGGAATGCCATCCGGTCACCCCAGATCGTTTTGAGGATTTCGGCGATGTCATCAATCCGACTCGACGAGATACCCACTGCTGGTGCCTGTCACACCGACTGGGTGTCAAGGACATCGAGGAGCTCGGCGGACGCAGCCGCGAAACGGCCATGCGCAAACTCTGCGATCGGGAAAACCCACCCGGGGTTCTCACCTACCGCAACGGCGAGCCCGTCGGATGGTGCAGCATCGGCCCTCGCGCCGAGATCCCGCGACTGGTGGTCTCCAAGTTGATCCGGCCCGTGGATGCGGTTCCGGTGTGGAGCATCATTTGCGTGGTGGTGCGCAGCGGTTACCGCAGGCAGGGCGTCACCGAGCAGCTGCTCGAGGGTGCCATCGCCTACGCGGCCTCCCGTGGGGCGCCGGCCATCGAGGCGCACCCCGTGGATCCGGACGGCAGGATGGACACCACGATGGCCTTCGTCGGAACCCGGACAATGTTCGAGCGGGTGGGCTTCCGCGTCATCGGCACCACCGACGCGGTGGCCAGCCGGATGCCGCGGCTGATCATGCGACGAGATCTCTGAGCGAGCTCCCCACGACTCCTTCTCGTTTTTTAAGTCAGTGACCAGGAGCGCTTGGAAAGCCCGAACCAGAAACCGTCGATGGCGGTCTTGGCCTCAATGCCACCGGAGGCATAAGCCGCACCCAGTGCAACGTAAAGCGGTGCCCAGTGCTCGGAACGCGGGTGCGCCTCGCGGGCGGCCGGGGCCTTGTGCAGGAAATCGAGGATCGAATCCACATCCCCGCGACCCAGCGCTTCCTCGGCCCAGTGATCAAATTCGCTGGAGGCGGCCGGCGGTGCTGAATCGGGGCCGCCCGCAGGGTTGAACCAGCGCAGATTGTGCGTGGTGAAGCCGGAGCCGATAATCATGGTGCCGCGATCGCGCAGTGGTGCCAGCGACTGGCCCAGGGCGAAGAGGCCCTGCGGATCCAGTGTGGGCATCGACATCTGCACCACCGGAACATCCGCGTCGGGGAACATTTCCTTCAGCGGGACGTAAGCTCCGTGGTCAAGGCCGCGGGTCTCGTCGCGTTCGACATGATGGCCGTGGTTTCCCGTTAATCGGGCGACCTCGTCGGCCAGTTCCGGTGCCATCGGCGCGTCGTAGCGCACGTCGTAGTAGTGCTGCGGGAAGCCCCAGAAGTCGTAGACAAGTTCCTGCTTCTGGCGCGTGGCACTGAGCGACACGGGAGCATTTTCCCAGTGAGCGGAAATCATCAGGATGTCCTTGGGCTTTTCCATGGTGTCGGACCATGCCGCCAACTCGGCGGTCCAGGTGGCGTCGTCGGCAAGCGGCGGGGCACCGTGGGAGAGGAAGAGTACCGGGGGGCGGTCGGCTGCAGTAGTCATGCGATCAGCATACACCTAAAATGGTTGAGCCTTCAAGTAATTTAAGTTCAAACATTTCTCTCGTTGCCACCACAGCTCAGAACGGGAAGTTGGCAACTCTTAGCGCATACTCAGCCCGCTTCATGCTCTCAAACGTGGGACCAGACCGTCTAGGCTCCAAACAACGCCTCGCCCCCGCCCCCAGGAGTCGCGGGTGCTGACCTACTCGGGCCAGGCCGATCCGCGAATGACCTCCACGAAGTCGCCGCGCTGGAATCCCGGGAGGTAGTGCGCCAGTACGTCGGCCTTCACGTTGCCGAAGGTCGTGTCGGGGCGGTCCTTGAGGCCGTTCGTGAAAGCCGCCAGGATTTGGTTCTTGAAATCCGGGCGCGGGTGCGCATCCACGACAGCATTGCGCTGTTCGTCGGTGATCGCGTCATAGCCGAGTCCCAGCACGTCGAGTTCGACGCCGCGGGTGACCAAGGCGATCTCCGGTGCCATGTGCAGCGGGATTTCCGGGGTGGTGTGCAGCGCGATGCCCGACCAGACCTTGTCCGCCGCCTCGCCGGTGATGCCGTGTTCACTCAGGAAGCGACGAGCCTCATCGGCGGCGTCAATCTCGAAGCGTTGGTCGGTTCGGCGGTACTTGTCCGTGAGCCCGAGATCGTGGAACATCGCCCCGATGTACAGCAGCTCGGGATCGTATTGAAGCCCCTGCTCCCGGCCGCGCAGTGAACCGAAGATGAATACCCTGCGGGAGTGGTCATAGACGAGTTCGGTCGCAGCCTCGCGGAGCAAATCGGTGGCGTCCTTGGCCATCTTGCTGTCTGGGATCCGGATGCCTGCAATGGTCTCGGTCATGGATGCTTGCCGCCTTCTGTTTCGTGTTCTGCGAATGTTGTACTTCCCATTTTGGCCCAACGGACTAGGCTGAGGACATGTCTTTTTTGCCCACTCTCCCTCGATTTCGGACATGATCACCAGAATCGGCATCCTCGTCTTCGACGGCATGACCATGCTCGATGCCAGCGGGCCCGCAGAGGTGTTCAATCTCGCCGATCCGGCGCGCCAACACTATGACCTCGTATTCATCTCGCCGGCGGGCGGGCGGGTCGTATCCTCCTCGGGGATGGACCTGGGCCAGACGCTCACCGCCGACGACGCCGGAGAAGTGGACACGCTGCTCGTCGCCGGCGGACCGCTACTCCCGGAGGGCCGCATCAACGAGGAACTACTCTCGTCCGTCGCTTCGCTTGCCTCCGGCGCGCAACGGGTCGCATCGGTGTGCACGGGCGCCTTCGTCTTGGCGGAGTTGGGATACCTCGACGGGCGCCGCGCGACGACCCATTGGCGGCACGCGCAAACCCTGGCAACCCGTCATCCGCTCGTGACGGTCGAACCCGACGTCATCCATGTCCGCGACGGACGTTACCTGACCTCGGCGGGAATCAGCGCCGGTATCGATCTGGCCCTGGCCATGGTCGAGGAGGACCTCGGGGTGGAAATCGCCCGAGAAACGGCCCGTGAGCTGGTGATGTTCATGCACCGGCCCGGCGGGCAAACCCAGTTCTCGACCGCCTTGAGCACACCCCCGGCGCAAAACGGAGCGTTGCGGACCCTCATGGAGACGGTCCTAGCCAATCCCGCGGAAGAACATACCGCCACATCCATGGCCGCGACCGTCGGGGTGAGCGTGCGCCACCTGAACCGGCTGTTCCAAGCCGCGGCGGCCACGACACCGGCACGTTGGCTCGAACGGGTCCGCGTCGACTCGGCCCGCGCCCTGATACTAGATGGCCACTCGATGACGCAGGTAGCGCAATTGAGTGGCTTCGGAAGCGACGAAACGCTCCGTCGGGCGTTCGCCCGGCAACTTGATACAACGCCGAGTAGCTTCCGCGATCACTTTGCCACGACCAGGCGGGACTGAAGGCCTCCGCCCTCGCGATATCAGGTGCCGATAAGCATGTGGACAGCCACTCCTTTTCCGCGGGTGGTGCAACACTTCAAGCTGGTCCCGTTCCAGAGCATCCCCTGTCTGGTAATTCGCGGCGCACCGCCCATCCATGCTCCCCGCCGTGGAACCGGTCGCATTGGTCGAGGACCATGCTCCAGATTTCTGCTGTGCAGAATGTCTTGGTGTCGGGACGACGGCCGGCCCTACGGTTGATGAAACAGATCACATCGCCGCCCCAGGGTGCGCAGCAGATTCAAGGAGCAGCATGCAGTTCTACCAAGATGGCTACCGCCCGGGCGACCCGGATATCCGCCGCGCAGCTCCCGGACGCCGCACCCCAGGGACCTTGCCCACCCAGGTCGACGTCCTCATCGCCGGCACCGGCCCCGCCGGTTCCGTCCTTGCCGCTCAGCTGGCCGAGTTCCCGGACATCTCCACCCTTGTTGTCGAACGCCGCGAAGCAGCCCTCGAGCTGGGCCACGCTGACGGGGTGGCCTGCCGCACCGTGGAGATGTTCAACGGCTTTGGTCTGGCCGAAGCCCTGATGCGCGAGGCCTACTGGGTTAACGAGACCAGCTTCTGGGGCCCCGCATCTGGCGACGGGATCGAGCGCACCGGACGGATCCAGGACGTCGCCGACGGCCTCTCCGAATACCCTCACGTGATCGTGAACCAGGCCCGCATGCAGGACATGCTCTTCGAGCACATGGCCAACTCCCCCAGCCGGCTGGTCCCCGACTACGGACTGGAGCTCATCGACGTGGTGATCGCCGACACCGGCGACTACCCCGTCACCGCAAGACTGCGCTGCACCGGCGAGAATCCCGGCAACGAGATCACCGTGCAGGCAAAGTATGCGGTGGGCTGCGAGGGCGCGCGCTCGAACGTGCGCCGCTCGCTGGGCATCAAGATGCAGGGGGATGCCCGTAACCACGCCTGGGGTGTGATGGACATGCTGGCCGTCACCGATTTCCCCGACATCCGCCTGAAGTCCGCCATTCAGTCGGCCTCCGGCGGATCCATTCTGCTGATCCCGCGCGAGGGCGGCTATCTGGTGCGGCTTTACGTCGACTTGGGCGATATCGACCCGGGAGACCGCGAGGCCCGCGGGCGTTTCACCGCCGATTCGGTCATCGAGGCCGCACAAAAGATTCTGCACCCCTACACGCTGGACGTGAAGGAAATCGCCTGGTGGAGCGTTTACGAGGTGGGCCAGCGCATCGCCGAGCGGTTCGACGACGTGTTGCCCGGGGACCGCGGCACCCGGACCCCGCGCGTGTTCATCGCCGGGGACGCCTGCCACACGCATAGTGCCAAGGCCGGTCAGGGCATGAATGTGTCCATGCAGGATGGCTTCAATCTGGGCTGGAAGCTGGCGGCCGTGCTGCAAGGCCGCAGCCCAGAATCCCTGCTGGACACCTACTCCGCCGAACGCCAGGTCATCGCCCAGGAGCTGATCGACTTCGATTTGAAATGGTCCACCGCGATGGCTGCCAAGCCCAAGGACCCGGCGAACCCTGAGGCCGGGGGCATGGACGCCGCCGAACGCCAGTCCATCTTCACCCAGGGCGGGCGGTTCACCGCGGGCTTCGCCACCGACTACGCCCCGAGCATGATCACCGGGGAAGACACCCACGAGCACCTGGCCACCGGATTCCCGGTCGGCGAGCGCTTCCACTCCTCCGGCGTCATCAGGCTTGCCGATGCCAAGTCGCTGCAGCTCGGGCACCAGGCTCTGGCCGACGGCCGCTGGCGGATCTACGCCTTCGCCGACGCCGTCCGCCCCGACGCCAAGGATTCGCGTCTGGCCGCATTCAGCACCTACTTGGGGCAGGATCCGTCCTCCCCGGTGCGCACCTTCACCCCGGCGGGTGCCGACGACGACGCGGTCTTCGACGTGCGTGCGGTGCTGCAGCAGGGACACCGCGAGGTGGAGCCAGGTGATGTGCCAGCATTCCTCTTCCCACGCAAGGCACCGCTGGGACTCATCGACTACGAGAAGGTCTTCACCGCCGACGCGGCGAACGATATCTTCGAGGCCCGCGGCATCAACCGTGAGCACGGCGCGATTGTGGTGGTCCGTCCCGACCAGTACGTGGCTCACGTGCTACCCCTTGATGCCCACGCGGAGCTGGCGAGTTTCTTCGCCGGCATCATGAGCACCCCGACGCTACCGTAGCCCGACCTCGTCCGTGCGGCCGGGGCAGGGTCTCGCGGCGCGGACGAAGGGATATGGACGCGGCGGGTCTGGCGCGCCGGGGAGCTGCAGGGCGCCAGGGTGATTTCCCTGCTGCGGGCCACCGGCCACGTAAACGGCAAGAGGCCGGGCCGCGGCCGACCCAGGGGATCGACTGCGGCCCGGCCTCATCCACCGGTTCCGGCGGAATCAGGAAGCGATGGCTAGCAGCGGGACCAGCAGCGAGGTCACGAACAGCACCAGCGCGCCGCCAAGTCGGTTGGTCAGCGCGGCGAACGGCATCAGGTGCATGCGGTTCGCCGCACTGAGCACCGCGACATCCCCGCTGCCCCCGGTGTCGGCCATGACCAGCCCCGGGGTAATGGATGCCTCAACGAAGTTGAACTTCATGAGCCACCCCAAGAAGCCGGAGGTCAGCGTCGCGATCAGCACCGTGGCAACCGTCAGAACGATGAACTTCGGGTTACTCAACGAGGTAACAACCTCGCCCATGTCGATGTAGCTGATACTCACGCCCACTAGCAGTGCCGGAACCATGGTGGCACCCACCATGTCACCCCAGTCAGCGGTGGATTCTTCAATATCCTTGGGCAGCCAGCCGAAGATCTTCACGGCGGCCGCAGCAATGATGGTCCAGGCATAGGGGTGCAAGACCTCAAGGAACGAACCGACCAGCTGGCCGAAGATGAACAGCGCGCCGGCGAATAGCAGGCCCTTGCCCAGCGCAATGAATGAGGAAGCCTCGTTTTTCGGCGGCAGCGACAACTCGGACTTCTTGCCCTTGATGCGCATCAGCTCTCCGTGGCCATTGAAGCCCACAAAGAACTGCTTGCGACTCTTGCCTAGGCCGTTGTAGATGCCGGCAATGATGATGCAAACGATGTTGGCCACCACCACGGCGGACATCAAATCGCCCATGAACGTCGAGGAGTCCAGGCCGGTGCGCGAGGCATACATCTCGCTCATCGGCAGCGCACCCACACCCAGACCGCCGGCCATGATCGGGGCGGCAATAAACAAGATCCCCTCCATAAAACCGAATCCGGTGGCGGCACCCAGCAACCCAATCAGCACAAATGTGGCCACCAGGCAGCCGACCAGCGGCACCGCAAAGCGCGGTCCGGCCTTCAGCAACAGGGCTCGAGGCATACCCAGGATGGAGCCGGCGATGATCGTGATGACAAAGAAGTCCAGGAATCCATGTCCCTTCACGAAGTTCTCCACAACTTCCACGAGGTTCGCCGGCAACAGGTTAAAGGACATGAGCGTCGCGGGGATGAAGGTGCACAAGACCGTGGGCAGCCCGTAGTCACGTACCACCGGGAAGAGGTTGCCGATCCAGATCAGCAGCCCACCGAGCAGGATGGTGACGGTAAAACCCGAGAGCATCGAATCCGGGAGCTTGCCGGTGAGCGCGGCGATAAACACCATGAGCGCGAGCACGAGGAACAGTGCTGCCGGAAGACTGGCGATCCGCGGGCCGCGCGGACCGGGGAAATGCGTGCCGCGTAGCTTGCCCACGCTCGGTTCGACCCTGCGCTGTACGCCGGGTTCCTCGGGGTGTTGTGCAGCAAGGGTGGAAGCGGAATTTTCAATCTGAGACATCGTCGTCCTCGCAGAATGATGGGGCGCACCGGCGCCTGTTTCAGGCATCTCGGCGGGCAGTGGATGGGAGTGTATTAGGTTCTAGTGCCCGGTTAGGGCGTTCACGGGCAGCGCCGCGGAGTTGGACACCGCGTCGCGGCCCAGCTGCACGGCACGGTTCAGTGCCGCTTCGTCGATGCCGGTCTCGTGCCCGGCGGCGTGCAGGTGGGCAACAAGTTCCTCGGTGGCCAAGTTGCCCGCGGCACCCGGTGCAAACGGGCAGCCACCGTAGCCGCCCAACGCGCTATCGAAGCGGGTGATGCCGGCATCTATGGCCGCATCAACAGTGTCCAACGCCTGGCCATGGGCGTTGTGCAGGTGCAGATAGTAGGTCAGCTCCGGCTCGGCAGCCTGGATGTAACGCACCGAATCCATGAGTCGAGCGGTCGGCGTGGTGCCCAGGGTGTCGGCCAGGCCGATTTGAGTGATGCCCATGTCCTTGAAGGCGCGCACCACCCGCAACAGGTGCTCCGGATCAATCTCTCCCTCAAAGGGGCAGGTAAACGCGGTCGAGATCCCGGCAAAGAAGTTGATACCCGGGTGCGCTGCAACATCGGAGGCGAGGGAGGCGAGTGCTTCCTCAACACTGGCCCCAGCGTTTGCACTGCTATGTGCCTGACTGGCGGAGGTCACCACCTGAATGTCGGTCGCCCCGGCCGCGATAGCACGCACGATCCCCTTGCCATTGAGCGCTAGGGAAGTGAAGCTCGCCCCATTTCTTACCGGCAATCCGGACAGGACCTCGGCGGCATCCCCCATCTGTGGCACCCGGGCGGGATTCACGAAGGAAGCGACCTCCAGCCGCTTCACGCCGGCGCTAAGTAGGGAATCGACGATGGCCAGCTTGTCAGAGGTGGCGACAATGACGTTTTCATCCTGCAAGCCGTCGCGCAGGAAGACGTCGGTGATCTGGATCCGCATGTTAGTTGGCCTCCTTGAGACCCAGTGAGTTGATTTGCTCCGTGCTTAGCCCGGCCAATTCCGCCAGCACCTCATGGGTGTGTTCGCCGAGTTCCGGGCCGATCCAGTTGACGCGGCCCTCGTGCCCCGGCAATTTGGGAACCACACCGGGGAAGCGGATCAGTTCTGGTTCGTCATCGATGATCACCTCGTGGGTCTGAATCATGTCACGGGCTAGGTAATGCTCGTCCTTGGCGATCGATGGGGCGTCATAAACGGGCCCGGCGGGCACACCGGCGGCGTCCAGCGCCGTGAGAACATCGGCCAGCGGCATCGAGGAGGTCCAGTCGGCGATGGCACGATTAAGTTCGGTCTCGCGCGCCCCTCGTCCCTCGGTCGTGAGCAGGGTTTTGTCATCGGCGAGGTCATCGCGGTCGATGGCCTTCATGAGGCGAATGAACACCGAGTTAGAGTTACCGCCAATCACCACCTCCAAATCATCCCCGCACGGGTAGGAACCCGTGGGCACCACACCGGGCAAGGCCCCACCGGTGCGCTTGCGGACCATGCCGTAAGCGTCGTAGTCCGGGACCAAGGACTCGAGTAGGGAGAAAACCCCCTCGTAGAGTGCCACGTCAACAATCTGCGGGCCTTCGCTCTTGACGCCCTGCGCCTTTTGGAACATCAACATGAGGGCGCCGATGACACCGTAGAGTCCGGAAACGGTATCCCCTACGCTCGCGGCGGCCCGGCCTGCCGGACGATCCGGTTCGCCGGTGATGTATCGCAGACCGGCGAAGGACTCGGCGGAGCTGCCGAAGCCTGCACGATTTTTGTACGGGCCGGTTTGTCCGTAACCGGAGATGCGCACCATGACCAGATTGGGGTTCACTGCGTGCAGCTCTTCGGGACCAAGACCCCACTTTTCTAGAGTGCCCGGGCGGAAGTTCTCGATGACCACGTCGGTCTTTGCCACGATGCTCAGCACCGCCTCCCGACCGAGTTCGCTGCGCAAATCCAAAGCGACAGATTTCTTATTCCTCCCGAGGGTACGGAAGAGCATCGAGGTGGTGCCGCGCGTTTTCCGCCAGTCGCGCAATTCGTCACCGCCGTTCGGCTTTTCGATCTTGATGACTTCGGCACCGAAGTCACCGAAGAGTCGGGCGGCAAACGGGGCCGCAATGAAGCTGCCCAATTCCAGTACGCGGATCCCGTCAAGCGGCAAGGTACTGCCCGGGAGGTGAAGATTCTCTGTCATGGTGATTGCCCTTTTCTCGGTGACGCCCCTAGCGACTTCCCATCTAATGGGATACGCTTCTCTGTGAGCAGGAAAACCATAACAAGTGATCCACGGCACAGCAAGGGTTTGGCGGATCCAAAAAATGAAACCGGCGACCACCTGCCTCAAGAACCAGACAAACAGTGACGTCACCAGCCAATGTCGATGCCGGGGCAGTACGTAGGACACTTTCACGACAACAAGCCAAATGCTCGTCCGGCAGCCCACCAGCAGGAGAAAGCCCCATGACCGAATCGACAACCACCAGCAATCGCATGCTTGAACGAGTGGCGTTGGTCCTTGATGCACTCGACGACTCCTCCGCATCGGCCAGCGAATTAGCCAGACGCACGGGATTGTCGGTCTCAACAGTTCACCGCCTGGCACTATCCATGGTTGACTACGGCTTTTTGCGTCGCGTTGCGGACGGGAACTTCAAGCTCGGGCAGCGCTTTGTCCGCTCTGCTTTAGAATCGATCGCCTTGCCGATCCTCACGGAGCTGCGCAACAAAACCGGGGAAACCAGTCAACTATGGATACGCCGCGGCGATCGACGATTCTGCCAAATCACGGTGGACAGTCAACATGAGCTCAAGGCAACCCTTCCGGTGGGCTCAAGCTTGGACTTGCCCAACGGGTCTAGCGGGCGGCTACTCACCCATGATCTCGAGGCGCTGGAATCCGTGGCGGAACATGGCTGGGTCGAATCAGTGGGGCGCCGCACCCCGGGCTTGGGTTCCGTTAGCGCTCCGGTCATGCTGCGTGACCAGATGATTGCCACGCTCTGCTTGGCGGTGCCGCTGAGCCGTGTGACCGAATCCCCCGGTCGGGACTTTGGTGAATCCGTCGCACGTGCGGCGCTACAAATTGGTACCGAATTGGACATGAGCAAGAAGCTGTAGCCACTCCCCCCTCGACCCTTAGAGACCCCATGCCCGCGCGTTGTCTAGGGCATGTTCCATGTCCGAAGCCTCCAGTTTCCGGTAGAGGCTACGCATTTGGGTCTTGACCGTGTTTTCGGACCGGTAACCTGCCTCGGCAATTTGTCGTCGACTCATTCCTGCACGCAGCTGCCTCAGGACCTCCTGTTCGCGTGCGCTGAGTACCGGTCGCTTGGGCATCGGTGCGGGCGCGAGATCCAGCGCATAACCTAGGCGTTGAAACTCTTCCGGCTCAAGTACCACCGAACGCCCGACCTCGGACCACCCGGGAACCATGCCCAAAATCGACAGCTCGTAAAGTACTCCCGATTCTTGGTGCAGTCGCTGTAAACGTTGCACCAGCTCTGGAGTGAGGCCTTGAGGGTTCCGTGCGGCGAGATCCAAATACAGGGCAAGGTTCCCCCTGCGCCGCAAACCCGGGGTAACCGGGACATCTTCAAGGGCAGCCAGCGCCGCGTCGGGATTTCCGTTCAACAGGTGGCCGAGCGCCACGAGCAGTGGATCCCTATTTTCGGCTCCGCCTCCACGGCGCATCACGCCGCCTTGCAGAATCTCCACCAGCATCAGCGTATCGTCGAACAGCCGCCGGGCCAGCGGGGAGGCCGCCGTGTAGCGACGCTCCGCCCGGAGCGAGGAGATCAGCGTCTTCGCGGCCTCAAAATTGCCAACATTGATCTTTTGCAGCGCCAGTTGCTGGGCCTGCACGGGCCAGAATTCGTCGTGGTCCGGCTTCGGAGGCAACACATCCATGGTCTGTTCAAAGCCCTCATAGTCGAGGCGAGCCAGCGCCAGATAAGCGCGGGCCATGGTTGCACAGCGGGCCACCAGGCCCCGGCCACAGCTAACATCCCCGATGGTGGCATCATGCTCGGCCAACCAGCGGGCCGCGGCAGCGCTGTCACCTTCCAGTACGTTGAGCAGGGCCAACTTTCCGGTCACGTCCGCGAGCAGGACGGCCTTCCCAGAGATCTGTGCCCAGTGGAAGCCCGACTCATAGGCCTGGCGCGCTTCGGAATCTTTACCCGCTAGATATAGAGAAATTCCTGCTTGGAGTTCGGTCAATGCCACCAGCGCCGGATTGAGCCTTTGGGCATCGAGTCCCCGATGCAGCGTCGCTCGCAAGCGTGCCGCAGCAGTCCCAGCTTCGATATACAACCCCGACATTCGAAGATTAACCGTCTCCAGCATGCCCACGGTCAGTGCGTGGGCATTGGGCTTGTTAGCCAGCCGTAGCGCATCCTGATGCAGGCGTTGGGCAGTGTGGTTTGTCGCGTAGTCCGGCTCCAACCCGGGGGGCCGAAGAGAAATTGACTGCCTGTCCACCGAACCGAGAATACGCAGGCCAACTCGCATATATTCGGTCTGTTCCGCAATGAAGTGCGGAATCTTTGACGCAATAATGTCCAGTTGCCGGGGATTGCCGATGAAAACATCCACCCAATGCTCCAGCAACAGGTCCAGCAACGCCGGCCAACGCCGATGGGCCACGGCAGAATCCACGGCCGCCTCCACCCCATGGATTGCCGCCATGGCGTTGACGGCAGCTCTTTCCAGAGCCACAACACGTCCGCTGCCACGCAATCCGACGCGTTCCACCAATATCTGCCGCACCATCCGCGGCATCATCCAGCCGCCTAGACCGTCGGGCTGCACCAGACCCGCCTGGACGAGATCCTCCAGCGTGTGCACCACCGGGGAAAATTCGCCATAGAAGGCCTCAACCGTGCGCCCGTCGAATAGGGGCAAGAACGCGGCGTCGCCCAAAGCCCCGGTGGGGTCACGGTGAGCCAGCCAGCGGGCCAATCCTCCCGCGATGCTCTGCCGGGCGCGAGTGCTGGCCTGCGGATCATCGGAAAGGATGAGCAGGGCCGCCAGCCATCCCCCAGTCAATTGGTGGAGGCGGTGTGCATCGGGCTGATCGGCCCGCGTTTCCGAGCCAACAAACTGCCCGATTTCCGCGAGATTCAACAACAGGTCCCCTTGATTGGCGACGAGGCACGGGGTACGCGAGGTCAGAGCCCAGATCGAAGCCGCTGGCGGCAGGATGACGGCAAGGTGCAGCCCGGGATCCGAATGAAGCCGTTGCACCAGGTGATCCACTGCGAGGACCACGTCAATTCCCCCGCCGGACCAGTCAAGTACTTCGCCGGAGCGGTTCCCGAGCCACGAGCGCGCAAAATACCCGCGGCCTGTCCCGGCCGCGGACCTGATGAAGAGCAACCTGCAGTTTCCATCGGCCCGCGAGAGGAATCTGGGCAGGGCAGGATGAACATCCGGCAGACCGGAGGCAGCCCCCATTTGACTCCTGCTCCTCATGCACTTTTTCCCGGCCCGACGCCGGGCTATTTGGTACCTCATCCTAAGCGGCAATCCCCCTATCCTGCCCTCCTCATGCCGGTATAAATCGGACTCCGATTCCGCTGCCGGAGTCGCTGTGGAAATCAGCCGCGCAAGCGTACCGAGCCGCCGCTGGCGAAGTCTCAGGTGGGCGCTGATAATCCGATCCATTCCACCCACCGATCGAGCTGCCCGTACCTCCCCTAGAATTGGACTTGATTCCGGTTTTCCCGCACTGCCACGGTCTATCAGTTCTTCGAACGCCACGTGTCCTTCGGGATTAGCCGATCCACCGCACCTGCCTTTTCGAACGGACCATGTTCATGCCCTCCTTGCCCGCCTCCGCGGCCATCCCCTCACCGGATGAACGCCAATCGATCCGACGCACCCTACGCTCCCCCAAGCGTCTGGGCATCGAGATCCTCGGCGGACTGGTGGTGGCACTGGCACTGATCCCGGAAGCAATCGCGTTCTCCGTCATCGCGGGAGTTGACCCGCGCGTGGGACTGTTCTCGGCTTTCACCATGGCCGTGACCATCGCGTTTGTGGGTGGCCGCCCGGCGATGATCTCTGCAGCCACCGGTGCCGTGGCCCTGGTCATCGCACCCCTGGTGGCTAGTCACGGGGTGAATTATTTGGTGGCCGCAATCCTGCTGGCCGGAGTCTTCCAGATCCTCTTGGCGGTGCTGGGCGTGGCCAAATTGATGCGCTTTATCCCCCGACAGGTCATGGTCGGGTTTGTGAACGCCCTATCGATTCTGGTGTTTATAGCGCAACTTCAGGAACTCATCAATGTGCCCTGGATGGTTTATCCCCTGTTGGCACTTGCGCTGCTGATCATCTTCGGCCTGCCGAAGCTCACCACCAGGGTCCCCGCCCCATTGGTGGCCATCGTGATGCTCACGCTCATCACGGTACTCGGAGCCATCACCGTTCCCACCGTGGGCGACAAGGGCGCCCTACCCACCAGCCTGCCCGAGCTATTTTTCCCGCAGATCCCACTGACCTTCGAGACCCTCAAGGTCATCGCCCCCTATGCACTTGCCGTGGCCTTCGTGGGCCTGCTCGAATCTCTGATGACGGCCAAGCTGGTGGACGATGTGACGGACACCCGCTCGAGTAAAACCCGGGAGGCTTGGGGTCAAGGGGTGGCCAACCTGGTCACCGGCTTATTTGGCGGTATGGGTGGCTGTGCCATGATCGGCCAGACCATGATCAACGTGAAGGTCTCCGGAGCGCGAACGCGCATCTCCACCTTCCTGGCCGGAGTCTTTTTGCTGGTGTTGGTGGTCGTCTTTGGTGACGTGGTGGCGCTGATCCCGATGGCCGCACTCGTGGCGGTGATGATCTTCGTTTCCTGGGCGACCTTCGACTGGCACTCGATCCGGCCCAGCACGCTGCGGCGCATGCCCAAGAGCGAAACCGCCGTCATGATCATCACGGTGCTGGCCACGGTGTTCTCACACAACTTGGCCGTCGGGGTGGGCGCCGGCGTGCTCAGCGCGATGGTGCTCTTCGCCCGCCGAGTGGCGCACTTTGTCACGGTGACACGTACCGTGGATGCGGCGGGCGAAACCGCCACCTACACGGTCAACGGCGAGCTCTTTTTTGCCTCGTCCAACGACCTCTACACCCAGTTCCAGTACGCACTGGACCCGGCGCACGTGGTCATCGACATGCACGCCTCGCACCTCTGGGACGTTTCCACGCTGGCTGCGCTTGAAGCCATCACCGCCAAGTATGAGGCCGCCGGCAAACTGGTTCAGATCGTGGGCCTCAACGAGGCAAGCGCCGCCATGCGCCAGCGCATGGCCGGACACCTGGGCTAAACACCGACGGGGGTAGATCATCGCAATTCCAGTGGTTATATGCCTCAAAGGCATCGAATGGCCCGAAAATTCCTGGGCATCCGCCGCTAACGAGAATTCGGTGCGATACGCGGGCACGATCGTCTAGTGGTCGGCGGATTTCTTGGTGGTGGGGTCGGTGATGTGCGCGGCGTATTCGGTAGCTGCCCAGGAAGCGAGCAGCCGCAACGCCTGTTCGGAGCCGGTGCCAGGTTCGGCGGCGTAGATGGTGAGGGTCAGTCCGGGCTCAGCCGCCATTTCCAGACCTTCATACGCCAACGTGATTTCACCAACGATCGGGTGGTGGAAGGTCTTGGAACCGGCCCCGTGGTGGCGGACGTTGTGGGCGCTCCACAGGCGCCGAAAGTCCGCCGAACGGGTGCTCAGTTCACCAATGAGATCGTGGAGATCCTTGTTG
Organism: Paeniglutamicibacter terrestris; assembly: GCF_012271785.1. Lineage (GTDB taxonomy): Bacteria > Actinomycetota > Actinomycetes > Actinomycetales > Micrococcaceae > Paeniglutamicibacter > Paeniglutamicibacter terrestris. Next base: position 1,095,486 of record NZ_JAAWVT010000001.1, read on the forward strand.
TGCGGATCGCGTGATGCCTCGGTGCGCAGAATGGCGACGTTGATTTCAGCAAAGAGTTCCCAGTCGGGGTAGAAATCGCGGGCCCGAGCGTCGAGGAAGGCGTGTCGGGCAATGTTCGGCGGCTGCCCGGGCATGTCATAAACGTCCTTGTAGAAGGCACGGGCCAGCGGGTTGACGGCGAGGATGTCCATGCGTCCATTGCGCACAAATGCCGGTCCCGCAGTGATGGCGTCCAGCACCCACTGCAGGGATTGGTGCGCCGCCCAGGTTTTGGGATTCCGTCGACGCGGAGGCCTAGCCACGGGGCTGGCCGCGTGGGCGAGGTCAAAGAGATGGGCTCGTTCGGCTTCGTCAAGCCGCAACGCCTTGGCGAGAGCATCGAGGATTTCGGGTGAGACACCACTGATGGAGCCGCGTTCGATGCGGGTGTAGTACTCGATGCTGACACCGGCCAGGGTGGCGACTTCGTTTCGGCGCAGTCCCTTGACCCTCCGGTTGGTGCCGGTGGGGAGGCCAACCTGTTCGGGAGTGACGTTGGCTCGGCGCGAGGAGAGAAATTCGCTGACTTCCGATCGATTGTCCATGCTCCCACGGTAGACGAGACCAGCGCTCGGTGGGAGTCCCTCTCGGTACCACCATCGTCAGAGACTCCTTCCCGCGGTCAACGAGTCGGCGCCCAACCAATTCTCGATCCATTCCACGTCACTTTGTCGGCGAAGGGGGCACTGTTGGTACCCCTCCCCACGCGGACTCCCGCAGCGGGCGAACCTGCTGTTTGATGGAGATGAGAAAGCCAGCAACCCACGTGCCGGTGGCGCTAGCCGCCACAGCAAGCAGGGAGAACAACCTTGACCAAAGAACCCATCTCGAGCCGCGCCGAAAGCGACGGTGCCACTCCCAGAATCGGCGCGGGAGCGACAAAACTTGCCGAAGCGCTACCGTCCACAACCGTGTTCCCGCCAGTTCCAGAGGACCGGCTGCCCGTGCCAGCACTGCTCGTCATGGCACTCATGGGGTTCATCCTGATTGCCACCGAAACCATGCCGGCGGGTCTGCTGCCGCAGATCGCCAGCGGGCTGGGCATCGCCGAGGCCACCGCGGGTCAAATGGTCAGCGCCTACGCGCTGGGCACGGTAGTTCTCACGATCCCCGCCATCGCACTGACCCGCGGGATGCGACGCAAGCCCGTTTTCCTCGTAGCCATCGCCGGCTTCCTGGTGACAAACATCGTCGCGGCAGCCTCAGCGGACATCGCACTTTCCTTGTCGGCCAGGTTCGCCGCCGGAGCCTTTTCCGGACTGGCGTGGGGCATGATGGCCGGTTACGCACGCCGCATTTCCGCTCCGAAGTTCGCCGGACGGGCCCTGGCCATTGCCTCGATCGGCACCCCACTCGGCCTGGCCGTGGGCACGCCCCTCGGGTCATGGCTGGGCACCACCTTCGACTGGCGCTTCTCCTTCTGGGCGCTGTCCGTGCTGACGGTTCTCACGGGCCTGCTCGCACTGGCAATCGTTCCCGATGCACCGGGCCAGCGCGCCGAATCCCAAACCCCCATGGTGCGCGTGTTCGCCATCCCCGGGGTATCGGTGATCCTCGTGGTCATCTTCGCGTGGATGCTGGCGCATAACACCCTCTACACCTACATCGCCGCCTATCTGCGCACGACGAATCTCGCCATCACGGTGGATGTGGCACTGGTGGTGTTCGGTGTGTCCGCCCTGATGGGCATCTGGATTACCGGTGCCCTCATTGACCGGGCACCGAGGCCACTTATCCTGGCCAGCCTCTCCCTCTTCTTGGTCGCTGGTCTCATCTTCATCGCCGGAAGCCAATCACTTGTTGCCGTGCTGGTGGCTCTTGCCCTGTGGGGCATCGCTTTCGGTGGGGCGGCGCCGCAATTGCAGAGTGCCATCAGTGCCGCCAGCGGAGAGAACGCGGATATCGCCAATTCCCTGCTCGGTGTCGCATTCAACGTCGCCATCTTCTGCGCGGGCATCGTGGGTGCCGTTTTGATCAGCGCCGCCGACGGTGCAATCCTGCCCGTCCTGATGGTCACCTTGGCAGCAGCGGCCCTGACCATCGCTCTCATGGCTCGTCGTTACGCTTTCCCTTCTGCTCGTTAGGCCCCCGGCAAACGAGTCAGCCGCACAAGACCCGCCGCACCCCACATCGAATACCACCGACCAGAGTCCAGGAGACTCGACGAATGTCTAGAAATCACATCACTGCCGGAGCCCTGGGGCTCTTGCTGGCCCTCACCGGTTGCGCTCAGACCGGGGCCGACATTCCCTCGACCCCGGCAACTGGCACGGCGCCAGGCTCCAGCTCCGCGACGAGCCCGACAGCGCCCGAATCAACAGCCTCGGAAACAGGTACCGAACAGTTACCCGTCGTGCGCTTCACCTCGGGGCAAACGTCCATTGATGTCACCATCACACCGGATAACCCCACCGCCAAGGACTTCCTCTCGATGCTCCCGCTCACCGTACCTGTCGAGGAATTCGCGGGGCGGGAGAAGCTCGCCGATTTGCCGCGGGAACTCGCGACCGAAGGTTCCCCGGGTTCGGACCCCGTGGACGGTGACTTAATCTACTTCAAGCCGTGGGGAAACCTCGGTTTCTACTACAACACCGCGGGCATCGGCTATTCGGAGCAAACCATCCACCTTGGAACCTATGACGCCACGGCCGAAGAATTGAAACTTCTTGAGGGCAGTGACATCACGATCTCTCGTCTCGACTAAGTCGGGAACATCGACCACTCTAGGACCATCGCAAGAACCCGGAATCGTCAGGAGAAAACCTTGAAGAAACTACGAACAGCATCGCTGCTGGCCGCCGGAGCCGGGATCAGCGTCCTGCTGACCTCTTGTATCCCAACGCCTCCGGCCCAGCCCTCGCCCCCGCTCACCTCATCGGCCGAGACCTCAACGCCGCCCTCGTCACCCTCCACGTCGGCGTCGGGAACGGGATCGGGATCGGCCGGGGCCGCGACACCCACAGGCACGCCACGGGTAGTCTCCAGCGACCTAGAGGCGCCCTGGTCGGTGGTATTCCGTGACGGCACAGCTTTGGTCAGCGAACGCGACAGTGCTCGCATCCTTGAACTGGCCGAGGACGGCAGCTCGCGTGCCATCGGGACAGTTCCCGGGGTGGCCGGTTCTGGCGAGGGCGGCCTGCTGGGCCTAGCGGTTGATGAGCAAGGACGGCTGTATGTCTACTCGACGGGTGCCGAGGAAAACCGAATCCAACGCTTTGATATCACCGGCGAGCGCGGCGCCCTGGCGCTGGGTGATGCCGAGACGATTCTTGATGGAATCCCCTCGGCGAGCTACCACGACGGAGGTCGCCTGGCCTTTGGCCCGGACGGGATGCTCTATGCCACCGTGGGTGATGCCGGACAAGCCAGCCAGGCCCAGGACGTGGAGTCCTTGGCCGGCAAGATCCTGCGAATGACCCCAGATGGCAGCGCCCCCAATGACAATCCGTTCGACGGTTCGATGGTCTACAGCTATGGGCACCGCAACCCGCAGGGACTCGCGTGGGCCAAGGACGGGACGATGTTTGCCACCGAGTTCGGCCAAAACACCTGGGACGAGCTGAACATCATCACCCCCGGCGCCAACTACGGGTGGCCAACGGTCGAGGGCATTCAGGAGGCCGAGGGATTCACGAACCCGGTGCAGCAGTGGACCCCCGATACGGCCAGTCCCAGCGGCATGACCCACGTGGATGGGACGCTGTTCATCGCCAACCTGCGCGGCTCGGTGCTACGCACGGTGCCGGTCAATGACCCCACCACGTTCACCGACCATTACGCCGGGCAGTACGGCCGCATTCGCGATGTCACCCTAGCCCCAAACGGGGAGTTGTGGTTCCTGACCAACAACACCGATGGTCGCGGGACGCCGAGTCCAGAAGATGACCGCATCCTCGGCGTGGATCTGGAGTAGAAATCTACACCGGGGCGCTCATCAATGCGGCTTCAAGCCAGGCACGCTCGGTGTCATTCAGCGCGCGTGAGGACACCCCGTCCTCCGCCAACGCCACCATCACCGTCGTGCAATCAAAGGTTGCGGCTTCATTCTGGATACCCACGTGGCGCACGGTGAACGACTTCGTACCAATGCGTGTTACCGCCATCTGGATGCGGAATTCGGGCTGGTAGTGCACCGGACGCAGGTAATTTATGGTCAGTGTCGCAACTACCGTTCCGAACTTGAAGCGCCCAGCGGGTTCAAAGCCACGGGTCCAACGTATCCGCGCCTCTTCGATGAGCGTGATGATCCGCGCATTGTTCACATGTCCCAGGACATCCTGATCCGACCAGCGCAAGGGCATCTCAAATTCGAAGGGCCAGGGAAGGTGTGTCAGCGTCTCATTGCTCATGGAACCATTTCACCAGAAAGCCCGGTTCGACTGCCTACTTGTGACAAAAACAAATACCGTGCTTCGGTCACGGAACCGAGTAGATTTGGGGTATGACCGATGCCAGACACCGCGGAAACCCCGACGAGAAACCCACCAGCGCCCAGCGCAATGAGTTCGCTCGCACCTCCACTCAACGTGCGGCCGCCCGCAATGGTATGTCGCTGGATGAATACAAAAAATACGCCTCGTCGGTCGGCACCAGAACCCATCCACTGTGGAAGCCGGGCGGATTGCTGTTCCTCGCCATCCTGATGACCGCGATCCTCGGTTTCCTCTTGGTGCTGGCCGGCATCGCTTGGGTGAACGACGGCGAAAATCTGCTGGCTTCATTGTGGTTCATCATGCTGCTGCTCGTCGCACTGACCGTATGGGCCTGGGTCTTGACGGCACACGAGTACCGGGCCGCACGCCTGCGAAAACGCGACGGAGTGAGCCTCATCGGCGAGGGTCGCAGTTCCGTGCCCGATTCCCCCGATCCCGGCGGTCCTTACGTCTAGTCGCTGCGGCCCCGCCCGGGATGGTGTTGAGCCATCACTCGGTCGGGAACTCAATGATCTCGCTGCGGATCAAGAAACGCTTGCCTTCCGGGGCCTCCACGGAGAAACCGGACCCACGCCCCGGCACCACATCGATGGTCAGCTTGGTGTGCTTCCAGTACTCGAATTGTTCGCGGCTCATCCAGAAATCCAGGGTGCCCAGCGGCCCGCCGTCGGCATCGGGCAGCGTGAAGACGCCCAGCAAAATATCCGAATCCCCGGTCTTAAAGTCACCATCCGGGAAGCACATCGGTGAGGACCCGTCGCAGCAACCCCCGGACTGGTGGAACATCAGCGGCCCGTGCCTCTGCCACAGCAAACGCAGCAGCTCCGCGGCCTCCTCGGTCATCGCTACCCGGGAAAAATCTTCCCCAGCGATCGCTGCAGCTGACTCAATGGCTGTTTCCATGACGCACTCCCTCGTGAGAACCCAATCGCGAAACTTGCTGATAAAACACCGAAGCCCGGCACCGTTCCATGACGGTGGTGCCGGACCCAGATGCAGACCTGTTGTTTTTTCGTGGCCGGTGCTAAGCCAAGTCTCCTACGCTTGTCCGACGTAGTCGATGACCACCCGACCGTCGATCTTCGCGTGAATCATCTCATCGAGCACCGCGTTCATGTCCTCCAGCGGACGGGTGTGGAAGGTCGGCTTGATCTTGCCCGCCGCATAGAACTCCAACGCCTCGATCATGTCTTGGCGCGTGCCGACGATCGAGCCGCGGATCGTTAGACCCTTGAGCACGATGTCGAAGATCGGTGCGGGGAATTCTCCCGGGGGCAGACCGTTGAACACGATGGTTCCCCCGCGCCGGGTCATCGAGATGGCCTGACCGAAGGCCGCCGGGTGTACGGCCGTCACCAAGACACCGTGAGCACCACCCACGGCGGCCTGAATGGCCTCCGCCGGATCCTGTGCGAAGGCGTTGACGGTAATTTCGGCACCGTGGCTGCTGGCCAGTGCCAGCTTCTCCTCGGCGACATCCACCGCGATCACGCGCATGCCCATCGCTACCGCGTACTGCACGGCGATGTGGCCCAGGCCGCCAATACCGGAGATGACAACCCATTGCCCGGGCCTGACCTCGGTCTGCTTCAATCCCTTGTAGACCGTCACGCCGGCGCAAAGCACCGGGGCAATCTCATACGGGTCGGATCCTTCCGGGATGTGAGCGGCAAATTTCGCGTCGACCAGCATGTATTCGCCGAAGGATCCGTTCATCGAATAGCCGCCATTCTGCTGGGACTCGCAGAGAGTTTCCCAGCCGGTGCGGCAAAATTCGCAGTTTCCGCAGGCACTGGCCAGCCAGGCGTTACCCACTAAATCCCCCACCTTGACCTCGGTGACTCCCTCACCGATTTTCACCACGTTGCCCACGCCCTCATGGCCGGGGATCAGTGGGAGGTTCGGCTTAACCGGCCAGTCGCCGTGAGCGGCATGCAGGTCGGTGTGGCATACGCCGGAAGCGATGACCTTGACCAGTGCCTGGCCCGGACCTGGCTCCGGGATCGGCGCTGTTCCTATTTCAAGTTCTTCGCCGAAGGTGTTAACAATGGCTGCTCGCATGGTGTTCATCTGGTGCTCCTTGATTTGGCCGGTGGCGCGCAGGCAGCGGTGGGCTTGAAGATGTGCTTGCCCTGGCCGCTACATCCGCGCCACCGAAGAAAGGTGGGGCTCGGGGGAAAAATGGTGAAGCAGGTTGGTGGACTACCGCGCAGCCGTGGGTGAGACGTTCAGGTTGAACCTCTCACCCACGGGTGCGGTGCTGCTCTTTAGAAGAAGCCGAGCTTGTCTTCCGAGTAGGAGACGAGCAGGTTCTTGGTCTGCTGGTAGTGATCAAGCATCATCTTGTGGTTTTCGCGTCCGATGCCCGAGGACTTGTAGCCGCCGAACGCCGAGTGCGCGGGGTAGGCGTGGTACTGGTTGACCCAGACGCGCCCGGCCTGGATGTCGCGGCCCGCACGGTAGGCGGTGTTGCCGTTGCGGCTCCACACCCCCGAGCCCAGTCCGTAGAGCGTGTCGTTGGCGATCTCGATCGCCTCGTCGTAGCCGGAGAACTTCGCCACCGAGACGACGGGGCCGAAGATCTCCTCCTGGAAGATGCGCATCTTGTTGTGGCCCTCGAAGATGGTCGGCTGCACGTAGTAGCCACCCTCCAAATCCCCGCCAAGTTCCGCGCGTCCGCCACCGGTGAGCACCTTGGCTCCCTCGGCCTTACCAATGTCCAGGTAGGAGAGGATCTTCTCCAACTGATCGTTGGAGGCCTGGGCACCCATCATGGTCTCGGTATCCAGCGGGTTGCCCTGCTTGATGGCCTCGGTGCGCTTGATGACCTCGGGCATAAACGTGTCGTAGATCGACTCCTGGATCAGGGCGCGCGACGGGCAGGTGCAGACCTCGCCCTGATTCAGCGCGAACATCGTGAAGCCTTCCTTGGCCTTGTCGTAGAACGCGTCGTCCTTGTCGGCGATGTCCTCGAAGAAGATGTTCGGCGACTTGCCACCGAGCTCCAGGGTTACGGGGATGAGGTTTTCGGAGGCGTACTGCATGATGAGTCGGCCGGTGGTGGTCTCTCCGGTGAAGGCGATCTTGCGGATGCGCTTGTTCGAGGCCAACGGCTTACCGCATTCAACACCAAATCCGTTGACGACGTTCAGCACGCCGGCCGGCAACAGATCGCCGATCAGCTCCATGAGCACCAGGATCGAGACCGGGGTCTGTTCCGCGGGCTTGAGCACGATGGCGTTGCCGGCTGCCAGCGCCGGTGCCAGCTTCCAGACGGCCATCAGGATCGGGAAGTTCCAGGGGATGATTTGTCCGACGACGCCCAGTGGTTCGTGGAAGTGATACGCGGTGGTGTTCTCATCCAGCTGCGAGAGGCTGCCTTCTTGGGAGCGGATGCAGCCGGCGAAGTAGCGGAAGTGGTCGATGGCCAGCGGCATGTCGGCGTTGATGGTCTCGCGCACCGCCTTGCCGTTGTCCCAGCTTTCGGCGACGGCCAGCATTTCCAGATTCTCTTCCATGCGGTCAGCGATCTTGTTCAGGATCACGGCGCGAGACGCCGGGCTGCTCTTGCCCCACGGTCCGGCCGCGGCTTCTGCCGCATCCAGGGCCGCTTCAATGTCCTCGGCCGTACCGCGGCCTACCTCGCAGAAGCCCTTGCCGGTGACTGGGGTGATGTTCTCGAAGTACTGCCCCTTGACCGGCGCCACCCACTGCCCGCCAATGAAGTGCTCGTAGCGGGACTTGAAGTTGACCAGGGATCCTTCGGTGTTCGGGTTGGCGTAGACCGTCATGATGACTCCTTGTTATCGGTGGTAACACTGCTCTTGGATGTGAGCCTACTCACACTCACGTTGCGGCAACGTTGCATCATCGGCGCTAGGTTGCGCACACGTCGATTTGCGCACCGCTTCACTTCCCCGCACCGGTTGATCCCGACCTCCGGCTGCACTCCGCTGCTTCTCCCCACATACCACTTCCTCGGCCGTGCGTGGTGTGTTCTGCGGCGCAGACTGGGTCCATGAATTCTTCCGCCGCACCCAGCGCCTCAGGGAGGCAAGCACGCATCAGTACCACGGTCAGGAACCTGGCCGCGGTCCTCCTTCACGCGCGCTCGACCCTGGAAGAACTCACCACCCTGAACCCCGACGCGGCCTCCAGCGCCCTACTCCTGGGCCTGCTCGAGAACACCCAACGCACCATCGCCTACGGCCAACTCCACGCCACCTTCCACGCCGAGGTCAACCAGATCTACCGCCTAGACCCCGAGACCGCCGCTCATCTTGATGCCCTCGCCGCCACCCCACAAGCCCTCGCCGATGGCACCACCGACGTACCGCCGGAGCGGATGTGCACGGGGATGGCTCAGCACCGCAATACCGCCGCCTACCTCCAAGCCCACCTCCACATCTCCGCTTCCGAGGCCCGCCGCCGACTCACCGGTGCACGCCTGTTGGTCGCCCCCGCCCCAACACCCGGACTTGCTACCGCGCTCCCGGGACCAGCCAATGACCCCTCCAGCACCGATGGCACCGTGGGTACGGAGTCGATCCTGGCTCCTCCACTCTTTCCGGTGCTGGCGCAGGCAGCCGCCGATGGAACCGCGGATGTTGGCAACCTCGCCCAACTGGCCGGACGGCTGGAAGGCATGCAGCCGCGTATCCATCAACGCGAAGACGCTTCGCAGCTGAACACCGCCATCGAAGAATCCCTGGCCCACGAGGCGCGCACCGCCGAACCTCGAAACGCGCACAAGGCCCTGAGCGATTGGGGTGCCTATTTGGAAACGAACGGGGCACCGATGACCGATGAAGAGATTCGGGCCAAGCGGGGCATGTTCTACCGCGGCGTGCGCGAAGGCTTCGCTGAGTATCTGCTGAGGTGTGACCCGATCGATGCCGAATCGATTGAGTCGTTTGGTGAAGCCTGGTCCAACCCACGCTCGAACAAAGTCCCACCGGTTTCTGCTTCCACCGCCGGACCACACACCGCCGGCGCCGGAAATCTTGACGCCAACGCCCACGAAACCGCTCGCAAGCCCGTGACCCGCCCCGTGGCACCTGCCGGGATTCCGGCTCCGGCGTGGGCGATTGCCCCGGGGACGGCCCCGGATCAGGTGCCGCTAAGTTCGTGGGTCGATGGGGTACCGACCAGCAACGGCACAGATAACACCAACTACACCAACACCAGCGCCGGTGAGATGCTGGGTTTGGTGGATACACGCACTACCCCGCAACTCTTACTCGATGGCATCATTGCCTCGATCAACGGATCGCTCACCGGTACCGCCCTGAGTGAATCCGGTGGTCTACCGGTCAGGGTCGGGGTGCTCATCGACTATCAATCACTCCTGGGCCAGTGCGAAACTGCGGGCATCACCGGGCACGGCCGGGTCATTTCGGCGGCGAATATTCGCCGACTGGCCTGCGATGCTGGGATTTTGCCCGCGGTGCTGGGCAGTAAGGGTGAGATTCTGGATTTGGGTCGTGAGGTGCGCGGATTCTCCCCGGCCCAGCGCAAAGCCCTAGCGATACGTGATCGAGGGTGTTGCATCCCGGGGTGTCATCGTCCGGCGTCCACCACCGAGGCTCATCATGTGAAGTCTTGGCTAGATGGCGGGGTGACAAGTGTTGATAATGGGGCCTTGACGTGTGGTTATCATCATTTGCAGATTCATGCGGGGTTGATCACGCTGAGGATGATCGACGGGATTCCGTATGTGGTTGCTCGGGCGGGTCAGCCGCGTGGTGATCCGGAACGTAATTTGTGGTGGCATCCGGAGTTGCGGACGGTGGGGTTTATCCCACCACTATTCACCGACTAACACGGGAGTCAAAGGCCTTCCAAGGCCGCGACGATTAGTGCGCGATGTGGCGACTTGGCCGGAAGCACCTGCAAGGTGGTGGTGAGGACTTCCTCATCACCTTGCACCTCGGGCAGCTCCATGAAACGCAACAGCTGCGCATCATTACCGTCCTGCAACATAGCCTGACGGAGAGCGGCAAAAACTTGCTCACGGATCGATTCAATGCCCGGTGCCATCGAGCGAACGAGGACCGGCCCCGCATAATGATCCAGTGCGACGTCCAGCTGCCCGCTTTCAATGGCCCGTAAAACCTCGCGGGCATCACAAAGCAGCGGCTGCGGCAGGCGATACGGTCGCGAGAGCGGCACAATCCTCGGGTCAAAATCCGCCATGGCCTTCCGCAAACGAACGAATTCCGCCCGCAGGGTCCCCAAATCGGCGGCGTCAGGATTGATATGCAATAACTCGACGAGCTCCTCGCCTGTCAGCCCACGCGGATGCCACGAAAGCAAAACAAGCAACTCGGCATGCCGGGTGCCCAACTCCAGGGTCGCCTCGCCGCGCCGGAGTTCCGCTCCGACTCCAGTCGTCACGGCCAGAATTGGCGTTGAGGAAGGAGTCGGGACTCGCTTGTCCCCACTCACACCCACGAACGTTTTCCGCGGCACCTCGAGATGGTCCTCGTGCCATCGCAATTCAGATTCTGCTGCGGCGACCGCTGCTTTGAGGAGCGCGAGGGAATAGCCACCCACCGCTGCTTCTCCACCGGTCAGGTCAACCACCCCCAACAGCTCGCCACTATCAGGAGAGCGAATGGGAACCGCAGAGCAACTCCAGTGATGGGCAATGGAATCAAAGTGTTCGGCACCCGAAACTTGAACTCCCCGACCGGTGACCAGTGCTGTTCCCGGCGCAGAGGTCCCAACGGCCCGTTCTGACCAGTCCGATCCAGGCACAAAAGCCATTGCTTCGGCCGCTCGCAAAACTTGACTCTCACCCTTCACCCACAGAAGTCGGCCCGTCGGATCGCCGATGGCCAGAAGAAGGCCCGCATCGCGAGTCGTATCAAGAAGTAAACGATCAAAGACCGGCAACACCAACCTCAACGGTGAGGCGCTACGTAACTCATGCAAGGCGTCATCACTCAGTACCGTATGAGCGTTGGAGGCTGCTATCTCTTTGTACTCAAGGGAACGCATCCATGATTCACGGACAACATCGCGTAATTGCCACGCCACATGATTATCGGGTCCGCCTCCAAGAGTCTCATGTGCGGCCAAAGCATGGCGCTGCAGCGCCATGGCGGCAGGAGTGATCAGAGACATCATTGGCCTTCCGTGGTGTGGAGACATCGAGTGAGAGCAGCAATACAACTCTCGACGTGATCCCCTTCACGATTTAGGCCCAAGCTTAGGGGAGATTTCGCGGCAAAAGAACCCCGCGGGGATTCGCACAGCTCAGTACCCGGGATCTGCCCGACATCATTTTCACGACCTGACCCACTCCATTGCGTATGAATTTTCTCTTGCCTTGCCACTGGCGAACGCGGATCATTGGTGCCGGAGACGTCCCGTCCATTCATGGTTCCCCAAGAAAAGGAGCGGCCCCATGGCCCGCATGATTTTCGTTAATCTACCCACCAAGGATCTCGCGGCATCGGATGCTTTTTATGCCGGTTTAGGATTCGAAAAGAACACAGATTTCTCCAACGAAGTAGCCACCGCCTGGATGATCACCGAAACCATCTGGGTCATGGTGCTTTCCGAGGAGTTCTACTCCTCGTTCTTGCGTAACGGGGACAAAGCAACCTACGGAGCAGGACCGCGTGAGGTCCTCAACGCCATCAGCGGGGAGACCCGCGAGGAAGTCGACGAGTTTGCCCGCCTAGCCCTCGCCCACGGAGGCACCATCTACCGCGAGGCCGCCGAGGAGTTCCCGGGCATGTATTCGGTAGCGTTCCTTGACCCAGACGGACACGAATGGGAAGTCGGATGGATGGACATGGAAGCCACGCCAGGAGCCTAAAGAAGGCCCAAACGCAGCATGAGAGTGTGCCGCCGAGACACAGGTTCTTGGCGGCACACTCTCGTGGATAAAATGTTGGTTTTGCCTGCCGCTGCTATTTTGCCGTGCAGGCCTCGTTGGCGCAGCCTGCATCCCTCGGCGCCCAATGCGCCTGGCCTTCACCCTTGTCTTCCCAGACGACGTGCCGATGCTGGCCGCAAAGTTCGCAGGAAGGCGCCAGATAGGTGGCGCGTTCCGCATCCGAGTACAACTTGTAGTCACCCATGTTTTTCTCCCTTGAACCACCAAGACCTAAAGTGCACTCACTCTACGCCGAGTTGAGAGAAGAACTCTAGGATGCCGGGTGGTGCCGTTTGAACTTTCGGAAGTGATTCAGCGTGCTGACAAGGATGTAGAACCAACGCCGTGGGTTGGTTTCCTTTTTGTAGTAGAGGGGGTGGCTGTATTGCTTGGTCGATATGAGCTCATCAACACCGGCCTTCATGTCGCGTGGCACATAGCGGCGCAAGAGTCGCAAGGGCAGGATGTTATAGAGGTGGCGATTGGTGGCCACCTGCAGTTCGTCCCCACCGGTGAGCCCACCGCGAAGGTACTCCTCAACATAGAAGCGCGTGACGTTGTGACCGGCGGCGGTGACGTAGAAGTGGTTGCGGCCCAACCGCGGATTCAATTCGAAGAACTTGTACGTGCCGTCGCGCGGATCAAGCTTCATGTCGAACATGGAGAAGCCGGTCCAACCCAGTTCCTCAAGCATGCGGATTCCCTCAACAACGGCGACATCGTTCGGCTGGGCAACGATGGCAGCCGAGTTCCCCAGCGCACCCGGGGCGTGCTCTTCCACGATGACGCGCCCGCACGAAACGAAACGAACCTTGCCTTCGCGATCGCTGAAGAACGTGGCCAGATGCATGCCGCTATCCCCACCGGGGATCAGGTCCTGAACGATGAGGGTGCCTGCATAGCCCGCAAGGGTGGCTTTGCTGATGAGCTCGGTAAGCTCAGCAAGGGATGCAACGGTGTGGACTTTTTTCTTGCCGGCGAATTTCAGCTGCCCCCAGGCCACTCCATCCGAAGGCTTCACAATGGCTGGAAAAGGAACGCCCTCGGCCGCTAGTTCCGCCTCGATTTTTGCCCCATCAACCGAGCCGTTTGCGCAGTCGTGCACCACTGTGGCCGGGTAGCTGACGCCGAGTTCCCGGCATAGCTGATAGAAGGCATCCTTTTCCGTGGCCCTGTCCAGTTCCGCATTCCCTACATAGGGGATGGTGAACCATTCGGACAGTTCATCGGCGTGGGTGGCGATGAATCGAATGTGCTGGTCGGCAGCACCGAGCAGTAACAATGGTCGTTTGGTCCCATTGGAGCCGCCGAACTCGCGGCCCAAATTCGCGACGAAAGCTGCGAAGGCGGCAGCGTCGTCCTGCTGCTCAAAGGGACGTGGCAGCAGGATTTGTGAGTGCTCAGTGATTCCGGTGAGTACCGAGGGGACCAAGACCGAATGGACGTCGTACTGTTCGTGAAACTCCCGCGCCAACGAGTAGGCGCCGATGTCACCGCCCAAAATGACTGGGACAAAGGGCTGGTTCTCGTTGATCTGCATGAACCAAAACTATCAACCCCCAACAAATCGCATACCCCATGGGGGTACTTGACAATATACCCACCGGGGGTATTGTTAAAGGCATGGAAAACACTGCCCCAGCACTCGACAAGCACGTCGGGCACGGATATACCGCGAATAAAGAAGCACTGCTGAAGCGGCTCAGCCGCATTGAAGGTCAAGTTCGCGGCGTCAACAAGATGGTCAGCGAGGACAAGTACTGCATCGACATCCTCACGCAAATTTCTGCCATCAATGCCGCCCTGCACAAGGTGAGCCTGGGGCTAGTTGAGGAGCACATTTCCCACTGCGTTGTGAATGCTGCAGAGAAAAGCATTCAAACCGATGACAAATCCTACGTGGACGAGAAGGTCGCAGAGGTCACCACCGCTATTGGGCGACTTCTGCGCTGAGCTCCCTTCCACCTTTAGAACACGACGCACCACCACCAAGGAGAAACCATGAGCGAAGAATCTAGCTGCGGTTGCGGCGGCTGCGGTTGCGGAAGCAACTCAAGCAACTCAAGCAACTCAAATGAAGGACTCACCATCACCATGCGACCGGAGGACACCGTGACCCAGAACCACATCACCCTGAAAATTGACGGCATGACCTGCGGGCACTGCGTTGCCTCCGTCACCGAGGAACTGCGGGAAATCACTGGCGTCACCGAGGTCGAGGTCTTCCTCTCTGCCGGCGGCACATCCACCGCAGAGATCACCACCATTGCTCCGGTAGAAGAAGAAACCCTGGCCCAAGCGGTTCAGGAAGCCGGCTACACCCTAGTTTCCGCTAGCGCCTAAGCAGCATCGCGGATCCGTCGGGGAGCACCACTCCCCCGCTCGGCCAACAAACGATCACACAGGAATGGAATCATGAGCAACGAGGTCACCTTCCCCACCAACCAGCGCATCATCGAATTAGACATTCAGGGCATGACCTGCGCATCGTGTGTTGGCCGGGTGGAACGGAAACTCGGCAAGATCGACGGCGTTGAGGCCCTGGTTAATCTGCCGCTGGAATCGGCCAAGGTCACCGTCCCTGAATCGGTGAGCACGGAGCAAATCATTGCAACGGTTGCCGCCGCGGGTTACCAAGCTAGCGTGAAAGTTGACCCATTCGCCGTCACCGAAGCGGTTGCAGCGGTAGCCACTGGAGCGGCCGCGGAAGCTGGGTCGGGAACTACGTCCGGTACGCCCGTGGCCCATGGCATGAACCACGCTGAGGAACCCGCGGGGAACGATCTCAAAAAGCGTCTGATCGTCGCCGCCGTCTTCACCGTCCCGCTGTTCGACATCTCCATGGTCCCTGGTGCACAGTTCCCGCATTGGGGTTGGGTAGCGCTCGCCCTAGCCACCCCCGTGGCGCTTTGGTCCGCATGGCCTTTCCACCGGGCAGCGGCCATTAATGCCAGGCACTTGGCCTCCACCATGGACACCTTGATCTCTCTTGGGGTACTCGCGGCCTACCTTTTCTCCCTGGCACAATTGGTCATCGATCCGATGATGACTGCTCACACCGGCATGAAGATGAGCGATCACCAGCTCTACTTCGAGACCGCCGGAGTGGTGGCAACCTTCCTCTTACTCGGTCGCTATCTGGAGGCACGGGCCAAGTCGAGGGCCGGGGATGCACTGAAATCGTTGCTGGATCTTGGCGCGAAGGAAGCAGTGGTGCTGCGCAATGGAGTCGAAACGAGGATTCCCGCCGCCGAACTGATCCCCGGAGATGAGTTTGTCGTGCGTCCGGGTGAAAAGATCGCCACCGATGGATTTGTGGTCACCGGGCAGTCGGCCGTTGACACCGCGCTGGTTACCGGCGAATCGCTTCCCGTCGAAGTCGGGCCCGATGACACAGTCATTGGGGCCACTATCAACACCTCGGGCCGACTGCTGGTGCGTGCCACCCGCGTTGGCAGGGACACGACGCTGGCCCAGATGGGGCGCCTCGTTTCTGAGGCGCAAACCGGCAAGGCTCCCATCGCACGGCTGACGGACAGAATTTCGGCCATCTTCGTTCCCATTGTGCTGGGAATTGCGCTTCTCACCTTTGTCCTCTGGCTGGCGTTCGGCGGAGATCTGAACACCGCGTTTTCCGCTGCTGTCGCGGTATTGGTCATCGCCTGCCCCTGCGCCCTCGGCCTGGCCACGCCCATCGGACTGTTGGTGGGCACCGGGCGGGGCGCTCAGCTGGGCATCTTGATCCGCGGTCCGCAGGTCTTGGAAGACACTCGGAAGATTGACACGGTGTTGCTGGATAAAACAGGCACCATCACCGAGGGCAACCTTGCCGTGATGTCCACAGAACCGACAGCCAACGTTGACTCCCGCACGCTACTGGCACTGGCCGGAGCCGCCGAAGCAGGATCCGAGCATCCCATCGCCCACGCAATAACCGCCGCGGCAGCTCGTCAATCCCCACTTGTGGCGGCCACCGAATTCACGTCGGCCCCCGGCGGCGGCGTGCGAGCGAGCGTTGGGGTGCACACCGTGGTTGCCGGTCGAATGAGCTGGTTAGAGGAAAACGGCGTCGCCCTAGGCGACGAGCACCATGCTCTGCTGCGCACAGCTCAAGAATCGGGAGCCACCTCCATCATGGTCGGGGTCGATGGCACCTTTGCAGGACTTATCAACCTCTCCGACACCATCAAACCCACCTCCGCGGCGGCGATTGCCCGGCTCAAGGAGTTGGGATTGCGCCCGGTTCTGCTCACCGGTGACAATTCCGCGGTGGCCACAAGGGTTGCGGCCCAGGTCGGAATCGCAGCTGAAGACGTCTTTGCCGATGTCTTCCCGGAGGGAAAGGTCCTAGCCGTACGCACGTTGCAAGCGCAGGGCCAGGTGGTGGCGATGGTCGGCGACGGCGTAAACGACGCATCGGCACTGGCCCAAGCGGATCTGGGCATCGCGATGGGGTCGGGTACGGATGTGGCCATCGAGGCCGCGGACCTAACCATCATGGGGAACGACCTCACGCAGGTCGCCCAATCCATTGAGCTCTCTCGTAAGACGTTGGGCACCATCAAAACGAACCTGTTTTGGGCCTTCGCCTACAACACAGCGGGAATTCCCATTGCGGCTCTTGGCTTGCTCAACCCGATGATTGCCGGCGCGGCCATGGCTGCCAGTTCAGTCCTGGTGGTGGCAAACTCGTTGCGGCTGCGCAGCTTTGGCCGCAAGTAAAATATAGAAACTACCTAGTCATCAGCGCCGGAGCCGGCCACCCCAGCAGGGGTGGCCGGCTCCGGTTCGGGCGGGCTCTGCGAGGCCGAGCAGCGGTCGAGGAAGCACGTCAGCTAGGGACTTCGCAATTCATCGGCACGCACCAACAACACTCCGCCAACAATGAGTAGCCCACCGAGCAGCTGGATGCCCGCGGGCAATTGCCCTAACAACATCCATGCCCACAGCACAGCAAAAAGCACTTCGGTGAGCGAGATGAACGAAGCAAGCTTCGAACCCAACGCTCGGGCGGCCATGATCCCGCTGACGTACGCCAAGACGGTGGAAAACAGGATCAAACCGCCAAGGGCGACCCACCATTGTGTTTCCCAGTTCGCCAAGCGAACCGGAACGAACGTTATCTTCATTTCCAGCAGGCCGATCAGGGCCAACAGGCCCATCATCGCGGCGCCGACGAATAACCCTCCGGTGGCAAGCGCGATCGGTGGCAGGGCACCATCGGCTCGCGCACTGACAAAGAAGTACACCGTCAGGCCCACCGCCGCGCCAATTCCCCAGAGCACGCCGATCGGATCCACCTTCGCCTCTCCGGTGAGGTCTAGGACCGCCACCAGCCCACCCAACGCCAGCAGTGTGCCACCAATGGTCATGAACTTTGGTGTTTTTCGATGCCGCACCCACAGGAAAAGCACGATCATGACGGGAGCCAGATACTCAAGCAGCAGGGCTACCCCCACATCAAGGCGTTCAACCGCCAAGAAGTAGAAGAATTGGCAGGCGCCTACGCCAAAGAGGCCGAAGAGCAAGATGGACTTCCAGTTGCTGGCCACCAGTGACCATTTCCCACGCATCACCAGGAGCGTAGGAACCAATAGCACCAGCGCAGCACCGGTCATGCGGAGCGTTACCGCGGCGGCCGGACTCCATCCCGAATCTAGTAGCGATTTGGCGAAGGACCCCGAGAGACCGAAAACAGCGGATGAGAAGAGGGCGATACCTACGCCGCCCATACGCGGACGGGCTTGCACTCGTGGGGTTGCTCCGGTCATTACAGATGATGCGGAGACTTCTTCTCTTGGCACGCGGCCACGCTCCCTAGGGATATCGCTCGTCGACACCCTGGTCATCGCGTGGCGACAAATCTCGTGTCAGGAGTAAATGAATGTATGCTCATGACACTAGGAGTTCCACCGCACTTCCGTCAATCCGCGCACATGCACAGGAGTCATAATGATCTTTGCCCCTGACACAGAGACGTCTCTTGGTTCGATCGTGGCACTGATTAATTCGGCGAGCGATTCAGCTGACAACCTGACGACGCTCAAGGATCTCGACGATTTCCTCGCCGATCAGAAATTCACCGGCTCGCGTACTCACGATTCCGCGGAACTACGCTCGGTGCGTCAACTACGTAGCCAGCTCGCCGGGCTCTGGCAATGCGCCGAGGCCGAGGCCGTGGAACAGGTCAACAACATCCTGCGTAATGCTCGGGCCATGCCACAGCTGGTCAAACACGACGGCTGGAATTACCACATTCATGCCACGACTCCTGAGGCACCATTAAGCGAGCGCATGGCTGTCGAAGCTGCCATGGCCTTGGTCGATGTACTTCGCTCCGCGGAGCTGTCACGCCTTCGCGTGTGCGCAGCACCGGATTGTGAAGCTGTACTGCTTGACCTGTCCCGAAATCGATCCAAACGCTATTGCGACACCGGAAATTGTGCCAATCGTGAGCACGTCCGGGCATATCGACAGCGAAAATCCCAGCAAAAACTCGAAGTGTGAACATACACTGGAGCCAGAGCCGAAGTTGCCTTCGGCCTATCGACCGAAGGAGTAACCGTGAACAGCGCAGAACTACCGCAATCGCACGCCGCTGACGAGTACGAGGCCGATTTGGAGAAATCCAACGAAGGTCCGGTACGTGCCGCAGTTCGCTGGGCAGCAGGCTTGGTGGATGGTTTCTTCGGCGGCGACGGATCCGAGGTCGTGGGCGCATCCGTCGTGGTGCACCGGCTCGATAATAAGGCGGAGGTACTGCGCCTGGATGCTGGAAGCATCGAGGAAGCAGAATCCCTCGTCGTGATGGTGCGTTCGGATCTGGAGGAGCTCTCTCACGAGGAGTTCCTAGACCGTTGGGGCGGGCGAGACAGCGCCGAACCCGTGGCCTAAGCTCCGGCTCCCCCAACCGCCCTCAGCGCAGGCTCCGGAACCGAAGAACTAGCCGCGGAGCGGCGTTGAGAGCGGAAATTCATTCACTGTCACCTTCGGCGCGCTTAAAGCGCTTCTCCGAGCGCTTTATGAGAGGAATGAACACCAGCAGCCCCAGCGCCGAGATCACTGCTGCGCTTAATGCCGGCAAATACTCCGTAAAGAAGAACCGGTAGCCCATGGTGATGACCCAAATTCCGATGACAAACTGAAGTGCCTCTCCAGCGATCGGTTGACCGGGCAGATAACGATCAAAGAGTGGTTCAAGGATCGAGTCTGCGAGCATGACGGCCAGGAGAGTGCCAACGCAGATGTACAGGATCCATGGCAGGGCACCGTCCATGATCGATTCCGGCCCGAAGACCAACACCGTTAGGCCGATGCCTGCAACAAATGGCAGGGCAACAAAAGCGATCACACAGATGACAAACGCGCTCATCACCGCAAAGATTGACGCCTTCTCAAAAACCGTTTTAATCTGGTTGCTGATGAATTGCTCCCGCGCTCTTGTCTAGACTTCCGAGGGTTCGGCCCCTGCCGCGCGCCTGTTGTGGCTGGTCAACTCAGGTTATCAAGCAATCCATGCGCACCACGAAGAACGCTTCTTAAACACTGATGCCGCCCAGGGTTTCCCGGGCGGCATCAATGACGAGTGTCTTCTTAGTGCTGGTTCTTCGGCTTGGAGTCCGGAGTGATCGAGGACTTGTTAACGCCCGATCCGGTGCCCAGGTCCTCCGGATTTTCCTTGCCGGCCATCGTCATCACGGAGATCACCAGCAGGCAGGCGACAAAGGTGACGCCAAAGGCCACCAGTCCGATGTCCAAACGCCACGGGTTATCGGTTCCGCCGGTACCGGCGATAGTGGCGATAACGCCAGCGATGATCGCCATGACCAGCGAGAAGGATAGGGGTGCCTTGATGCTCTGCTTCCAAGACTTCGATTGCTCGGCTGGGGTATTGCCCATGGAAGGCCCTCCTACAGGTTTTTGATTCATCGTCTAGTCTAGCTCCAAAGCCCGGGTGTGGGTTCTTTGGCTGCGTGCCTGAGGCCAAAGGCCGAGATCAGCTCAAACACGGTCAAGATGATCGCGCCACCGCCGGCCAAACCAAGCAGTGCATGAGCATCCATGCCCATACCTAGCAGCAGCGCACCACCGACCCCCAACGACACAAAGCCGGTGACCAGCTGGTCCTTGAAAGGCACGAACTGAGCACGATGCTTGGCATAAACCACGATCTCCAGCACACCGGCAACGATCCACGCGGTGGAGGCAGCGATCACTATCACCGTGATGTCGGGACGGAACGCCATGACCAGACCGGCGAGCAGCATTAGGGCTGCTGCGATGGCATAGAGGCCACGGACCGGCTTCGGCGCGCTCGGTGCGCAGGCGTAGTCCCAGATGAACTTGGCGCTGATGACCATGAAGGCGGCCAGCGAATAGGCAAGCACCTGGTTGTTGGCGTGGGGCCAGAAAATGGATACGAGCGCGAAGACGGCGGCGGTCAACGCTCGCCCCATCACGGGCGTCGCGACTTCGGCGGCTATGGTTGCGGGAATCTTTACGGCAGGCACACGCACCAGTCTACCGGCGATACGCGCTGCCTCTTATTCCTCTTTATTCGCGTCCCGCCCGGCGACGAATCAGTTCGGGACCGAGGTCAGCAATCTTCGCGGCACCCATTAGCTGCATGGTCACGCGGATTTCCTTGGCCAATAGTTCGATGACTCGGTCCACGCCCTGTTCTCCACCTGCCATCAACCCGTATAGGTAGGCGCGTCCGATGAGGACAAAATCAGCCCCGGCGCAGAGTGCTGCAACGATATCGGCACCCGACATGATCCCCGAATCCAGAATAATCTCGATGTCCGTTCCCACCTCGGCTCGGACATCGGCCAGCGCCTCATAGGAGATCGGTGCACGATCAAGCTGGCGGCCACCATGGTTGGAGACCACCAATCCATCGGCGCCCGCGTCCACCGATTTGCGAGCATCCTGGGCGGTCAGCACGCCCTTCACGAACAGCTTGCCGGCCCAGATGGAGCGAATCCACTCCAGGTCGGCAAAGGAAAGTGTGGGGTCAAACATCGAGTTGATCAGCGTCGGCAGATCGGTGCTGGTATTGGACAGTGAGGCGAACTTCAACGAGTCGGTACTCAAGAAGTTGAACCACCATTCCGGGCGGTAGGACGCATCAAGCACGGTTTTGAGGTTCAGCCGCGGCGGGATCACCATGCCGTTGCGGGCATCGCGCAGGCGCTGACCCGCCACCGGAGTATCGACGGTGACCAGCAAGGTGTCGTAGCCATGTGCTGCGGCACGCTCCAGCAGCTTGCGCGACTTCTCCCGGTCCTTCCACAAGTACAGCTGGAACCAGCGGCGGGATTCGGGAGCAGCAGCCGCCACTTCCTCCAGCGATCGGGTGCCCATCGTGGAGAGCGAAAAAGGAATTCCTGCGCGTGCTGCAGCGCGCACTGCTCCGGTTTCCCCTTCGGCATGCATAAATCGGGTGAAACCGGTGGGCGCGATGCCAAAGGGCAGCGCCGAGGGACCGCCGGCAATGACGGTGGATAAATCGGCGTCGGCGGTACCGTGCAGGATACGTGGGATCAGCTCGATGGAATCGAAGACCGCACGGGACCGGGTGTAGGTCAGTTCGCGCTGCGCGGCACCGTCCACGTAGTCAAAGGCCGCGGTGGGTGTCCTGCGCTTGGCGATGGCGCGCAGGTCCCACACATCGGCGGCTTTGGCCAGACGAGCCGCACGGCGGTCCAAGTTGATGGGTTCAAACTTCATCAGCGAGCGAAGTTCGGAGATCTGCGGAAGTCGACGCTTCATGGGGTATATCCGGCTTTCTGTCATGGAAATGTTATTTAGGGTTCAGCAGATGCAGGTAGTGCGAGTGGTGAACACCGCCGAAATATCAGGTGGCGGCCGGATGCATTTTCCCGTTAGCCGTGCTGACCCATATTGCGGCAATCAGCGGGCTTTGCCTGCTGAGGTTCAAGCACCGAGGCGCATCCACGCATCGTTGCGCACCCGCCAACTCAGCGTGATGGCACGAGCGGCCATGAACCCTACCCCGAACGCCACCCAAATCCACCCGACGGCCGATACACCCGCATGTTCAAAGCGTGTAATTACAACGAGCATCGGAAGGTAGACCAGCAGAGTGATCAGTCCGGCAATCGCCAGATAGCGCGCATCCCCAGCACCAATCAACACCCCGTCAAGGACAAACACCAGCCCACAAATGGGTTGAGCCGCGGCAAGAATCCACACCCCCACCATGGTCGCCCGACGTACCGAGTCATCTGCGGTGAACAGCGCTCCCACAAAGGGGGCGATGATCGCCAGCACAGCGCCGGTAAAAATCCCGAAGTAGATGCCCCAACGCGACATGGTTTTGGTGAGGGTATGCACCGCGCCAGCATGCCCGGCACCTAATTCCTTGCCGATCAGCGCTTGGGCGGCGATGGCCAGGGCATCCAGGGCGAAGGCCATAAAGGTGAAAATGGTAAAGACCAGCTGGTGGGCCGCGAGGGTGAGCGCTCCCTGTCCGGTGGCCACCCAGACGGTGGCGATCAGTGCCAGGCGCAGGCTGAGGGTGCGCAGCATGAGCCAGGATCCGACCTTTCCGGTACTCAGCACCCCGCTCAGGCTCGGTCTCAGCGTTTGCTCCGAGCCTCGCATTCTCGGCACCAGCATCCACAGGTAGATGAGCGCCATCCCCCATTGCGCGATTGATGTACCCAGTGCGGCGCCCGCTACCGACATGCCCAACGGGTAAACCAGCACGTAGTTCAGCGCGATGTTTGCGGCGAATCCGAGCCCCGCCACATAAAGCGGCGTTTTGGTGTCCTGCAGGCCTCGCAGCACGCCGGTCGCGGCGAGGACCAGCAGCATGGCAGGTATGCCGAAAGTGGAATATTGGATGTAGTCAACGGCGAATCCATGTACTTCACCCGTGGCTCCCATGGCCGTGGCCAGTGCTGGCGCGCCAAAGAAGCCCACCACTGCGAGGATGAGGCCGAGCCCCAGGGCCAGGGCGATCCCGTCGCGCCCCGCTGCCATGGCTTTGCCCATGTTCCCGGATCCCATGGCTCGAGCGACGGCCGGGGTCGTGGAATAGGCCAAGAAAATCATCAGTCCGACGGCGGTCTGCAGGATGGTGGTGCCTAGCCCGGCGCCGGCAAGCTCATTGATTCCCAGGTGACCAATGATGGCCATGTCGGCCAACAGGAAAAGCGGTTCGGCAATCAAGGCACCCAGCGCGGGGATGGCGAGCGCCAGAATGCTGCGCCCCAGTCCGCGCGAGGGTTCGGGAGTCAGAGCCTGTTTTTTTGCCGGTTGCTTCACCAACACCACACTACCGGGCACGGCCGCGGCGAAGAATGTCCATCAATCTATTGACACAAACCAGTTTGCGTTACAAACTGGTTTGCAGAAGGACCTCAATTCCGCTCCAGATTCCTCACCACTGCACCGCGACGAAAGGACAACACATCATGACTACCAACCCAGCTTCTGGCACCGAACATGGACTCGATCCCCGGGCGGCCCTCGCCGCCATGGGACAGAGCGCTGCAGCCACCCGCGCAGCCATCGGCCCCAATCCCGCCATCATCTACTTCGTCTGGGCCGTTGCCTACCTCATCGGCTACGGCCTACTCCACGGAGCAAACTTCGGCTGGTTGCCCCTGCCCTACGGCACGGCACTGCTCATTGGTGGCATCATCTTGTTGCTGGCGATCGCTTACACGGCGATCATCAGCATCCGTTCCGGATCCCAGATCCGGGGTGACTCCACCTTCGCGGGTTTGGCCTACGGAATGAGCTGGATGGCGGGATTCCTCATCGTGGCACTCTTCTCTATGGCGCTGGCCAAGCTTTTCTCCACGCTCCTCCCCCACGCCGATGCATTGCAGATCGGCTGGCTGATCAACGCCGTCGCCATCCTGGTGGTGTCCCTGATGTACATGCTCGGGGCCGCACTCTTCGGTGACCGCACCATGTTCATCCTTGGCGCATGCTTCACGGTGCTGAACGCTGCTGCGCTACTGGCCGGCCCGTCGGGCTTCATCTCCATCTTCGCCATCGGCGGCCCGATCCTGCTGATCATCGCGGGTACGGCGACCCTGATCTCCCGGCGCCGCGTGCTCCCGGTGGTGAAGTAGCCATGGGCGAACTTGATCCCGTCATCCACGCCGATGCCAGACTGCGCGTCATGTCCTCACTGAACACCCTGGGATCCACGGAAACGATCGCCTTCCCCAAGCTGCGCACCATCCTGGGGATGACGGCGGGAAATCTCTCCACGCATCTGCGCAAACTCGAGGATGCCGGATACATCCAGCAGAACAAGGTGATTCAGGGTCGCAGCCCGGCCACCTTCGTGGGCATCACCACCCAAGGCGCCGCAGCGTTTGAGGCCTACAAGCGTCAGCTCCTTGAACTGCTCTAAGAGCTGGGCAAAGAGCTCGGCGCGGAGCCGGGGCCCGAGACCTGGCCTCGGCGCAGGCCCAGCAGCGCCAGCACCGCAGCACACACCAGCAGGCACAACACCGCCAGCACCAACCCAACCCAGTTCCCGGCATTAAAGGCGAAGCCCAGGGCCCAGCCGAAGACCGAGGAACCGGAGTAGTAGGCCAGGTTGTACAGGCTGGCGGCCTGCGCCCGACCACCGATGGCCAGCATCGGGATCCAGCCGCTGGCCACCGAATGCGCACCAAAGAACCCGGCGGTAAAAATCAGCAAGCCCACCACCACGGTGGGCAAAAAATCCACCAGCGTGACCGCCAGCCCCACCGACATCAGCCCAATGCAAAAGAGCAGCACCGGCAGGCGGTTAAAGCGCGCCACCATAGATCCCGACTTTCGCGATGACCACGTCCCGGACAGGTAGGCAACAAAGACCAGCGACGCGAGGGAAGCGGGGATGAAAAATGGTGCGGCCTCCAAGCGGAAACCCAGATAGTTGTACACGGCCACAAAACCGCCCATCAGCAAAAAACCCTGCGCATAAAGCACCAGCAGTGATCCCCTGCGCAGGTTCATCCACAACTTTTTCCACAGGGGTATCCGGTGCGGGCTGCGCCAGGGCACGGGAGTGAACCCCTGCGGCTTGGGCGCCATCGTGATGAACACGGCGGCGGCAACCGCGGCCATGAGGGAAACCACCAAGGTGCCCACGCGCCAGGAGACAAACTCACTGAGCGGCCCGGCCACCAGACGCCCGGCCAAACCACCGAGGGTGGTTCCAGAGATGTAGGTACCAGCGGCAACGGCCGAATGCAGCGGCGAAATTTCCTCGGAAAGATAGGCCAACGCGACGGCGGGGATCCCACCGAGCGCCAGCCCCTCAATGAAA
The DNA here is from genome assembly GCF_012271785.1 of Paeniglutamicibacter terrestris. Classification (GTDB taxonomy): domain Bacteria; phylum Actinomycetota; class Actinomycetes; order Actinomycetales; family Micrococcaceae; genus Paeniglutamicibacter; species Paeniglutamicibacter terrestris. Next base: position 1,121,152 of record NZ_JAAWVT010000001.1, read on the forward strand.
CGCAGGACCAGCAAGACCTCGTACCCCGGGGAGAAGGGAACTGCCAGCCCCAGCACCACGGCGGCCAGCACCGCGAAGCTCATCGCACGCAGTCTGCCCATCCGGTCGGCCAATAAGGACCAGAACAGCACCGAGGTGGCCAAGCCCAGGGTGGCGGCGGAAACCGCAAGGGCTGCGTCGGATTCGGAGATGGCTAGATCTCGGGCGAGTTCCGGCAGCACACCTTGAACCGAGTACAACTGGGAGAAGGTGGCTACACCTGCGGCAAAGAGGGCAAGGATCATCCGGCGGTAGCCGGTGCTTCCATGCCGGTGCCCCTGCCAGGGGGACGGTGACGCGGGCTGGTCTTCGGGAACGCGATTCACGAGCGCGGGCGGCTTTCTGTCAGGAATTTTATTGCGGGAACAGCGGCAGCAGCGTGTAGGAAAGAATCAACGCCACCGAGTTGTTGAAAACGTGGAACATGTAGGAGTAGGCCAGCGATTTTCCGGTCAGCACGTAGGCCACCGACATCATGATGCCCAGCATCAGATAGGGAATCGCGCTGGTCAGATCGAAGGACCCGGCACCGATGAAATGCAGCGAAGCAAAAAGCACGACCGAAATGCCCACACACACCCACACGTTGAGTTTGCGGCTGAGTTTGCCGATCAGCAGGTGCCGGAAGATGTATTCCTCCACTAGTGGGCCCATGAGCGCCGTGACAACAAACATCGTCAAAAACGGCACCGAGCGGGTCATCGCCTCGATGGCCAACTGATTTTCGCTCTTGATCGGGTTGCCCATCGCGGTGAGCACGATGGCGCTGATGATCAGCGAGCCCAGCCAGCCACCGGGAATCATCAACACCTTGAGCCACGTGTGATATTTGAAGGTGGCGAAGGAGATTCGCAGTGCCTCGAACGCCACGATCATCACCCCGGTGAACACTATGGCGTACATGATCAGGTTCACAGCAAATTGCGCCGAGTCTGTGTCCTTGAAGGCCCCCATAAACCCGGGGATCAGGGCCAGCAATGAGGCCGCACCGAAGATGAAAAGCACCACGTAGATCCCCAGCACCACACCATCGCCGCGCCGAAATGGCCCAACATCAATAACCGGTTGGCGCCCTAGCGCGCTCAGAGCATCGGGACGGGGGTACGGGGTGTGCGACATGGTTTCCAGCCTACCGAGTCGCAGACGGCTTCACGTTCAGCGGCGGCTGAGTCACGTTACCCGCCTATCCCCCGGTAGCCGCTCGCCCGGCTACTCGACGCGCAAGCCCAGCTCGTTGGCAAGGATCGGGGCAAGATCCATGAGCTGTTCAAAGCTCACCGTCGCACCCTTAAGCGCCGAGATTCCCGAGAGCGTGCGCAACCGTGCCCCACGCAGATCCACGTCCTTTAGCTTGGCACCGTTCAGCGCCAGCGTATCGATGGTGCAGTCGATGAAGGTGACGCGCTCCAGGTTGGCCCCGCCAATATCAAGTTCTTCGATGTGCACATCGCGGAACTCCACGTCCTTGATCTTCGCGCGGCGCAAATTCAGGTAACCGAGCTTGGCACGCTCAAAGCGTACCGAGCGGAAGGTAGAGCCGTAGAGTTCGGCCGAGCCAATGCGCCCACCGATCACCTCGGTGTTCCACCAGCCGGAATCGGGAGCCTCAAGCACCGGTGCATTAACCTCCTCGATACGGCAATCCCCAAACGTCACGCGGGTCATCGCGGCGCCCTGCAGCGAGACGGCACGGAAGTGGCACTCGGTGAAGACCGCGTCCTCCAGGTCCACACCGTCGGCATCATCGGATTCAAAAAGCAGCCGTTCGGCACGGCCATCAATCTCCAACCCGGTCAGATCTCCGGACCCGACGGTAGCGGGTTCCTTGAAAGCGGGCAGGCGAGGAGCTTTTACAACGGCAGGCATGAGCAATAGCTTATGTGGCGCGAGAGACGATTGAGGCCGGTGCCCACGAGGGGTTTCTCACCCCCTCCGTCCTTGACGCACCGGCGGCACTAGGCTCTTCTCATGCGCGAGGCTACCGGGATGGCGCGAACAGCGGATCCTTGGCCAGGCCCTTCGCCAGCGCCGGTGCCAGCGAGGCGGAGAAGTCGTGGGAGAGATGGGACTTGTCGTAGTAGGTGATCAGCGATCCGATCACCGCAAAACAACGCGTGTCACTGCAGAGGTGATCCGTCAGATCAACGCTGAGGATGCCCTTTGGCGCCTCGTCACTGGCCAAGGCGCGCTGTAGGTTGGGCGTGATCGAGGTACCGACCTTCCTCGTCACCGAACAGGCCAGCGGGTCTTCGGGGTTCGACGCCACACAGGTGGGAACGTTGGTATCACCGAGCCGCGGCAACTCGTGCAGCACCACGACCTTCTTGCCCGCATCGCTCCAGCTCTTCCACAGACTGGTGAAGCCCTGCGTGGCCGGATGCGTAAATTCGTAGCCCGGCGAGGAAACCCAGGTGCGTTTGTTGCCCTGCGCCGCCACCACAATGGCGTCGATGCTGGGGTCGGCTGCCAGCTTCGGGCCGAGGGCTCGGATCGAATCGGTGCACAGCCGCTGGGCCGTACCCCCGAGAGTTTCGGATCCCTTCAACGCCGCGAGACTGGGACTGCAGCCCGAACGGATGTGGGTTACCAGTTCCCACCCGCGTTCCTTGGCGATGAGCTCCAGCGCGGGGAGCCAGGCCGAGGCGTGCGAGTCCCCCACCACCGCGATCCGCAGTCTGGGGTGATTCCGTTCCCCCAGCAGGCAGCTGGATTCTCCGGCCTGCAGCGTATCTGCTTCACAGCCCGGGAACATCGGTGCGCGCACCTGTTGGGAGACGGCTACCGCCGATGGGTACGGGGCGAAGGCTGAGGCTACCGGCTGGCAGTCGGCGGGATGCTCCATGGCGCGTGCCCCGTAACAGGAATCGGTGATGGGCAGTCTCGGCAAATTGGCCGATGCCGATGAAGCGGCCGTGCCGGCCCAGGACACCCCCGCCAGCACCACCATGCCGGCTAGGGCAAAGATCAGGGTATTGCGCACGGGCTGAAGCAGCGCACCAAAGCGCAGTGGATCCTCCACCAGGCGCTGGGCCACGGCTGCCAGGACAAAGGTCAGCAGAACGATGCCTGCCTCGTGGTACCACTTGGGTTCGGCGTGCAACACAAAGGGGGCGATGATGATCAGCGGCCAATGCCAGAGGTAGGCGCCGTAGCTTTTATCTCCCACCCAGCGCATCGGGCGGATTGACAGCCAGTGGGCGTGGGAAATGATGCGCAGGGAGGCACGTTGCGGACCGGCGGCCGCCAACACGGCCGCGGTGCCCAGCACCGGCACTAACGCCGCGGTGCCGGGGAATCGGGTATCGGCGGGGATCAGCAGGGCCCCGAGAAGCAGCGTGATCAACCCTCCCCAACCCAGCAGGGACCCAGCTAGCGACCCGATCCCGCGTTTGGCACAGAGCAACGCCACCACACCTCCGACGGCAAATTCCCACGCCCGACCAACGGTATTAAAGTAGGCGCCGGGCGGGTTGGCGGCGGTGATCCACAGCCCGTAAGCGAAGGACAGCACCGTGATGGCGCCCATGGTGATCAAAAAAATTGTGTGCAGCTGTGGTGCGTGAGCTGCCCCGCGCGCGCGTTTTGTGCCCGGAAGCAGTTTTTTGGCCAGCAGCACGGCGCCGAGCAGCAGCAGCGGCCAGGCAATGTAGAACTGTTCCTCCACCGACAGTGACCAATAGTGTTGCACGGCCGTGGCCATCTGCCCGGCGGCGGAGTAATCGGTGGCCTCTGCGACCAGCGCCCAGTTCTCCACATATAGTCCGGCCGCGGCGATGTGCTTAAACATCGTGCCGTGCTCGGTGGCGGGGATAAAAACGTAGACCGCTGCGGCGGTGGCCAGCAGCACCGTGAACGCTAGCGGCAGCAACCGGCGGATGCGTCGGGCCCAAAAGCTGGCAAGTTTGATGGTGCCGGTGGCACGGAATTCGCGGAACAGGTGCGCGGTGATCAGGTATCCGGAGATGACGAAGAACATGTCCACACCGATGAAGCCGCCGCTGAGCGCACCGGGACGCAGGTGATGGACGATGACCATCAGCACCGCGATGGCGCGCAGCCCTTGAATCTCTGGCCTGAAGCCCATCGAAGAACCGGGCAGAAGGGCACCTGCAGCACCGGCCGGGGCCGTCTTACGGTGTTTTTCGGCGGGTGCGGTGCTGGGGCGAGCTGTCACTTGTGTAAGCCTAGTGCACCACCCGCGCCTCGAACCGGGCCCGAAGTCCCACCCACCACTTGCTCGCAGGGGCGGTGAGCGCAACGTCAGCGCAACGAGAAAACTACCCCCAGCGGGCCAGACACGACAAGGGCGCGTCGGTGGGTGGAAAATTACTCCCACTCATCGACGCGCCCCCTGGGCGTCATGCGGTGCCGGTACCGCTCGACGGTTAGCTTCCGGTGACCTCGTCCGCTGGCTCTTGGCCGGCTTCGATGCCACTGAGCACCGGGGCGCCACCGGGCGCCTCTGCATCCGGGTCCTCCGCCGGTCCGGCGAACTGCGACTGGTAGAGCCGGTAGTACGCACCCTGAGCGGCAAGCAGCACCTCGTGGTTGCCCTGCTCCACGATCCGTCCCTCTTCCATCACCAAGATCGTATCGGCGTCGCGGATGGTGGAGAGGCGGTGCGCGATCACAAAGCTGGTCCGGTCGCTGCGCAGCGCCGCCATGGCGTGCTGCACCAATAGCTCGGTGCGCGTATCCACGGAGCTGGTCGCCTCATCGAGGATCAGCAGTGACGGGTTGGCAACAAAGGCGCGCGCGATGGTGATCAGCTGCTTCTCACCGGCCGAGACGTTGGTGCCCTCCTCGTCGATGAGCGTTTCATATCCATCGGGCAGGGCCCGCACAAACCGGTCAACGAAGGTGGCCTTGGCCGCGGCCATGACCTCCTCGTCGGTGGCATCCAGGCGTCCGTAGCGGATGTTCTCCAAAATGGATCCGCCAAAGAGCCAGGCATCCTGGAGCACCATCCCGACCTTGGAACGCAGGTCAGCGCGGCTAATCGTGGTCACGTCAACGCCGTCCAGGGTGATGGCTCCGGAGTTCAGCTCGTAGAAGCGCATCACCAGGTTCACCAGCGTGGTTTTACCCGCACCGGTGGGACCGACGATGGCGACGGTATGCCCGGGGTGTGCCTCGAAGGACAGATCGGTGATCAGCGGCTTGTCCGCCGAATAGGAGAAGGTGACGTTCTGGAATTCGACGTGACCGTCGGTGCGCGCCGGAAGTGACGCGGTGACGGAGTCGGCCTCCTGCTCATCGGCATCCAACAGTTCAAAGGTGCGCTCCGCGGAGGCCACACCGGACTGCAGCATGTTGGCCATGCCGGCCATCTGCCCCAGCGGCTGGGTGAATTCGCGGGAGTACTGAATGAATGCCGTCGCATCGCCCAGGGACATCTGTCCGGAGGCCACACGCAGCCCACCGACCACGGCGATGCCGACGTAGGCCAAGTAGGAGATGAAGTTCATGACCGGGAAGATCATCCCGGAGACAAACTGGGCGCCGAAGGAGGCCTTGTAGAGCTCGTCGTTCTTCTCGTGGAAGCGGTTGAGCATGTCCTGCTCGCGCCCGAAGACCTTCATCAGGTCGTGGCCGGAGAAGGACTCCTCGATCTGTCCGTTCAGTGCACCGGTATTTTTCCACTGGGCGGTGAACATGCCTTGCGCGCGGGAGCCAATGACGCCGGCGGCCACCGCGGAGAGCGGCAGGGCGATCAGCGCGATCAGGGCCAGCTGCCAGGAGACGATGAACATCATGATGACGATGCCGATGACCGTGAGCACCGACTGCACCAGCTGGCTGATGGCCTGCTGCAGCGCGTTCTGGATGTTATCCACATCGTTGGTGACGCGGCTTAGCAGGTCCCCGCGCTGGCGGGTATCAAAGTAGTTCAGCGGCAGCCGGTTGAGCTTGTTCTCCACGTCGCGGCGCAATCCATAGACCACCTTCATGACCAGGCGGTTGAGCAGCCAGCCCGAGGCCCACATGAACAGCGAGGCGACGAAGTACATCGAGAGCACGATCAGGATGTAGCGGCTGAGCAGCGGGAAGTCGATGCCGACGCCCGGGATCAGGTTCATCTTGGAGAACATGTCCGCGGTATTGTTCTGCCCGGAGGCACGGAGCTGTTCGATGATCGTGGCCACCGGAACATTGGCCGGCAGGTTCTTGCCGATGGCGCCGGCGAAGATCACGTCCATGGCCTTACCCAGGATCTTCGGGGCGATGACCGAGAGCACCACGCCGGCGGCGACCAGCAGCAGCACAAGGCTCATGCCCAGCTTCTCGGGGGCCAAGAGGCCCACCAGTCGCTTGGCGGAGGGCCAGAAGTGCTTGGCCTTACGCACCGGGACGGAGTCCCCAAACATGTCGGAGGCACCGGCGGTGTCAAAATCCTCGAGTTCTTCGTTTGATTCCGCGATGACGCTAGTTTCCTTCTTGGTTGCACGTGCCATTTAGGCCACCTCCTCCACTGCTAGCTGGCTGGTCACAATTTCTTGGTAGGTCTCCGAGGATTCGAGCAGTTCCTCGTGGGTTCCCCGCGCCACAATCTCGCCGTGGTCAAGGACCAGGATCTGATCGGCCCCGGTGATGGTGGAGACGCGCTGGGCGACAACAATCACCGCCGCGTCCTTCGTGGGTTCCTTCAACGCGGCACGCAGCCGTGCGTCGGTGGCCACGTCCAATGCGGAGAAAGAGTCGTCAAAGAGGTAGATGTCCGGCTTGGCCGCCAGCGCACGGGCGATGCACAGGCGTTGGCGCTGGCCACCGGAGACGTTGGTGCCGCCCTGGGAAATATTCCCGTCCAACCCGTCCTCGCGTGCCGCGACAAAGGATTCCGCCTGGGCGGTGCGCAGCGCATCCCAGAGTTCTTCGTCGGTGGCTTCATCGGCGCCGAAGCGCAGATTCGAAGCGACGGTGCCGGAGAACAGGTACGGGCGCTGCGGCACCGTGGCCACCGCGCTCGAGAGCTGTGCACGGGTCAATTCCGTGACCGGGACCCCGCCCACCAGTACCTGGCCCGCACGGGCATCGTAGAGCCGCGGGATCAGATTCAACAGTGTGGACTTGCCCGAGCCAGTGGAGCCGATAATGGCGGTCATCGCCCCGCGCTTGGCGGTAAAGGAGATGTTGTTCAGCACCGGAGCCTCGGCTCCGGGGTAGCCGAAGGTGACGTTGCGGAACTCGACGGTTCCCGGAGCGTCCATGTCACGAACGTGTTCGTGCTGGTCGGTGAGGCTCGGGACCATGGTGGTGACCTCGTCGATGCGTTCGGCGCAGACGATGGCACGCGGGATCATCATGGCCATGAAGGTGCCCATCATGACGGCCATCAGGATCTGCAGCAGGTATTGCAGGAAGGCGGTGAGCGCACCGATCTCCATGCCGTTGTTTTCCACACGCTGCCCACCAAACCAGAGCACCGAGGCGGTGGCAATGTGCAGGATCATGCCGATCAGCGGGAACATCAGGACAAAGAGGTTGCCGACCTTTACACCCACACGGGTGAGTTTGACGTTGGCTTCCTCAAAGCGTTCGGTCTCATGGGGTTCGCGAACGAAGGCACGCACCACGCGGATACCGGTGATTTGTTCGCGCAAAACCCCGTTGATCCCATCGATGCGGTCCTGCATTTGGCGGAAGAGCGGCATCAGGAAGATGACCAGGGTGCCAACGACTACCAGCAATACCGGTACCGAAACCCATACCAACCAAGACAGTGCCGGGTCTTCGCGCAGCGCCATGATGATGCCGCCGATGCACATGATGGGGGCCGAGACCATGAAGTTCAGGCCCATCAGCACCAGCATCTGGACCTGCTGCACGTCGTTGGTGCCACGGGTGATCAGCGTGGCGGCACCAAACTTGTTCACATCCTGTGCGGAGAATCCGGTGACGGCGTCAAAGACCGCGTGGCGCAGGTCCCGGCCGATGGCCATGGCCGTTTTAGCGCCAAAGTAGACGGCGGCAATGGCCGTGAGCACCTGGATAAATGCCACACCGAGCATCAGACCGCCGGTGCGCCAGATGAAGTCGGTGTCTCCATTCGCAACGCCCTGATCGATGATCCGCGCGTTGAGGCTGGGCAGGTACAGAGTGGCAATGGTGGTGGCGAGCTGGAAGAACAGCACAGCGCCGATCCACCACTTGTACGGTTTGGAATGTCTAAGTATCAATTTTAAGAGCATCGGGGCGAGTCCTCAAGATTCTTTCAGCCGCTTGGGGCCACCGTGGTTCGGCGTCCCAAAGGCCTATCACCCGACGCTTTTCGGCCGGGCAATGGTCACTCTACACTCGATCCCCCACGCTTTGCGCCCTCTTCACGGAGGATCTTTCCACTGGTTCTACATCCCCTGGTGTAGGGGCGAGTGTAGCGGCGTCGAGCGGGCCGTACGGCCGGCTGAGCAGCGGGATGCACCGGGGGTTCGCGACTCCCCACGGCGGTGAGCAAGGTGGTGAGTGCGGCGGTGAGTGCGGCGGTGAGCAAGGTGGTGAGTGCGGCGGTGAGTGCGGCGGTGCCCGGTGCACAAAACACCAACGCCCGCTCGCCATTCTCACGGTGATCATCGTGAAAATGGCGAGCGGGCGTTGAATGTTTCCTACGTGAGAGTTTCCTGGAGCTAGTTGCTCTCGGTGGCACCGATGGTGCTGGTGGAGCGTTCGTGCAGCGCGTCAGCGCTGGCACGGGCCGCCGCGATGTCACCAATACGCCCGCGCGAGGCGTACCAACCGATCATCAGCGCCGGAATGATGACGATGATTGATGCCACGGTCCAGGTGCCCACCGGAGAATCGAAGGCCATCAAGACGATGACCGCCACCAGGAAGGCCAGGGTCAGGTACCCGGTATAGGGTGCCCCGATCATCCGGAAGGCCGGACGCTGTGCCTCGCCACGCTTGGCCAGGCGGTAGAGCGCCAGCTGGCAAAGCACGATCATCCCCCAGGAGGCGATGATGCCCAACGCGGCCATGTTCAGCACGATCTCGAAGGCGTCGGCCGGAACCACCGCGTTCAGAATCACGCCAAGACCCGCCACGGCCGCGGTCAGCATGATGCCACCGTAGGGCACACCCTGCTTGTTCAGCTTGGCGGTGAAGCGCGGAGCGGATCCGGCCAACGCCATCGAGCGCAGGATACGACCGGTGGAGTACAGCCCGGCGTTCAGCGATGACATGGCGGCGGTGAGCACCACCAGGTTCATGATCGAGTCCATGCCCGAGACGCCGATGGAACCGAAGAACGTCACGAACGGGGATTCCCCGGCCTTGTACGCGCTGTACGGCAAGAGCAGTGAGAGCAGTACCAGCGAGCCCACGTAGAACACCGCGATGCGGATGATCACGGTATTGATCGCCTTGGGCATGACCTTCTCGGGGTTCTGTGTTTCTCCCGCGGCGGTGCCAATCAGTTCGATCGAGGCGTAGGCGAAGACAACACCCTGCATCACCACGACCACCGGAAGCAGCCCGTTGGGGAAGAATCCGCCGTTGTCGGCAATCAGTGAGAAGCCCACCTCGTGCCCGGGGATGGGGGATCCGAAGATGACGAAGTAGATGCCCACGGCCAGGAACCCGAGCAGCGCGACGACCTTGATCAGCGCAAACCAGAATTCGAGCTCACCAAAGACCTTCACCGAGACCAGGTTCAGCCCCAACACGATCAGCAGCGCGGCAAGCGCCCAGACCCATTGCGGCACCGAGCCGATCCATGGCACGTACTTGGCGAAGAAGTTCATGTACAGCGCGATCGCGGTGATATCCACGATCGCCGTCATCGCCCAGTTCAGCCAGTACAGCCAGCCGGTGACAAACGCCGCCTTCTCGCCGAAGAACTCGCGAGCGTAGGAGACGAAGGAGCCGGAGGAGGGACGGTGGATGACCAGTTCGCCCAGGGCGCGCAGGATCAAAAACGCGAAGAACCCGCAGACCGCGTAGCTGAACATCAAGGCCGGACCGGCCCCGGCTAGGCGGCCGCCGGCACCCATGAACAGCCCGGTGCCAATGGCCCCACCGATCGCGATCATCTGGATCTGGCGGGATTTCAGGCCCTTGTGCATGCCCTTGTCTTCGGCGGTCAGGGCCGAGTTCGGGGTGTCATGGACCGGGGTGGAGCGAGTTTGGGGAATATCACTCTTCATGCGCAGGTGCCTCTCGGGGAGTGTCTAGGAGGTGCTCAATAGGGGGTTCAACGGGGTTCAACGGCGGTTGCCGGAAAACGGTGGTGCAGAACTTATTCGCTGAGATTGGCCAGGCGCTCGGGACGCAGCAACTCATCGAGCTGCGCGGCCGTGAGCAACCCGTGCTCCAGGACCAACTCGGCCACGCCGCGGCCGGTGGACAGGGCCTCCAGTGCGATCTTGGTGGAGGCGGCGTAACCCAGCTGCGTGGTCAGTGCGGTGACCAGGCCGATGGAGTTTTCCACCTGGGCGCGCAGCTTGTCCTCGTGAGCGGTGATGCCCACGATGCATTTGTCGGCCAGCGTGATGCAGGCGGCCTCTAGGTGACGCATCGACTTGGTCAGGCTGTGCACGATGATCGGTTCAAAGGCGTTCAGCTGCAGCTGCCCGGATTCGGCGGCCATCGTGATGGTCACGTCGTTGCCGATGACCTCGTAGGCCACCTGGTTCACGACCTCCGGGATCACCGGGTTGACCTTGCCGGGCATGATCGAGGATCCGGACTGAACGGCGGGCAGGTTGATCTCGCCCAGCCCGGCGCGCGGGCCGGAGGAGAGCAGGCGCAAGTCGTTGCAGACCTTGGACAGCTTGACCGCAACCCGCTTGAGCACGCCGGAGAGGTGCACAAACGCGCCCACATCGGCGGTGGCTTCGATGAGGTCAAAGGCGGTTTCCAGCTTCAGTCCGGAGATCGCTGCCAGGTGGGTGCAGGCCAGGGCGGAGTAGCCGAGCGGTGCGTTCAGCTCGGTGCCGATCGCCGTGGCACCGAGGTTGATTTCGTGAATCAGCAGCGTGGATTCGGCCAGGCGGGCACGGTCCTCGCCGAGGGTGACGGCGTAGGCGTTGAATTCCTGCCCCAGGGTCATCGGCACGGCGTCCTGCAACTGGGTGCGTCCCATCTTGACCACGGTGCGGAACTCGACGGCCTTGGCGGCGAAGGCGGCGCCCAGATGCTCCATGGCGGTGACCAGCGAGGTGGCGCCGAAGATCGTGGCCACGCGCACGGCGGTGGGGTACACGTCGTTGGTGGACTGGCTAAGGTTCACGTGGTCATTGGGGTGCAGGTACTGGTACTCGCCCTTGGCATGACCCATGAGTTCCAGCGCGCGGTTGGCGATGACCTCGTTGGCGTTCATGTTGGAGGAGGTCCCGGCACCGCCCTGGATTACGTCCACCACAAACTGGTCGTGCAGCTTTCCGGCGATGATTTCGCGGCAGGCGTCGATGATGGCGGTGGCGCGCGGCGCATCAAGCAGTCCGAGTTCCTGGTTGGCCTGCGCAGCGGCCTGTTTGACCATGGCCAACGCGGTGACCAGGTGGGTGTTGGTGGACAGCGGTTGGCCGGTGATGGGGAAGTTTTCCACGGCGCGCAAGGTGTGAACACCCCAATATGCCTCTACGGGAATGTCTCGATCGCCGATCAGATCGTGTTCGCTGCGTACGGCCAGCGGTGCAGCAGCCTGCAAGATGGCGGTGGATTCGGACATGGGATTTCTCCTTGGGGTGGCAAAGCAGGGTGACGATAAAATAGGGGGCGGTAAAGCTTTTTGGGCGCACAAAAGCACCCGGGTGAGGAAGTAGAATCGGGCGGTGCGCGACTACGGCAGCGGCAAACCCGCCAGGTGACCGACGTTATGGCCGCCGCCGAGCACTGACAGATTGTTAAACGGTATTAATAGCTCGGGGTTAACACCCAGCGCCTCGAGGGCGGGGACGGCTGCGGGCATTCGGGCCCGGTCCGATCCATCGGCGACTTTCAGCGCCACGGCCGATCCATCCTCAAGTGCAATGAACTGAATTCCTTCAAACCCGTCCTTGGCCAGCAGTCCGGGCACCGCGCGCATCAACTCGGTGACATCGCGTCCCTCTCCGGCGACCATCTCGGGGTAGGCCCGCATGGCGGCGGCCACCTCATGCTCGGCGGTACCAACGGGTGCGCTGACCAGGGCACTGAACGCCCGCGCCATGCCGATCAGCGAGAGGGCGAAGACCTCGGTGCCGCAGCCGTCGGTGCTGATCACGGTGATGGGCTCGCCGGTCAGTTCCTCAACTACCTCGCGCATCAGGGTGGGCAGCGGGTGCTCGTGCTGTAGGTACGTGGTGGTGTCCCAGCCGTTGAGCACACAGGTGGCCAGCATGGCCGCGTGCTTTCCCGAACAGTTTTGGGCCAGCTGCGTGGCTCCGTTGCCTTCGCGAATCCAGGCTTCACGTTCGGCCACACCGTAGGGCAGGTCGGTGGAGTTGCCCAGTGCCGCGGCTTCAACACCCGCTTCGGCCAGAATCTTTGCGGCCGTATCCCGATGATCGGCGGAGCCCGAGTGGCTGGCGGCAGCCAGGGCCAGCTGCTCGGCCGGCAGGGCAAGTCCCGCGCGCACCATGGCGACGGCGAAGAGCGGCTTCAGGGCAGAACGCGGGTACATCAGGGCCGATGGTTCGCCGCGCTGCACAACGATTTCTCCCGCCGCGTCCAGTGCCACGAGTGAGCCGAAGTGGACGCTCTCAACCTTTTCGCCACGGGTTTGCACGGCAATCGGGGTGTGGGCGGGGAAGCTGGCGAGGTTCATGCTTTTGTTGCTCCAAGGATCTGGGTGAGTGCTGCGTCGACGGCCACGAGGTGTGCGGACATGGCTTGCGCCGCCGCGGTGCCGTCGCCGCCCTGTATGGCGGTGAAGATGGCTCGGTGCTCGGCATCCGAGGGGTGCTGGCGGCCGGTAATGAGGTTGAGGGTTTCGGACTGGTTAACCATGGCGTCGCGAATGTCGTTAACTACCCGTTCAAAAACACCATTGCCGCTGGCCGCCGCGATGGTGGCGTGGAAGCTTGCGTCAAGCGTGACCCACATTTCCGGATCGTCTTCGATTTCCATGGCGTCGATGATGCCGCGCAGTTGCTCGAGCTGCTCCGCCGTGGCCCGCTGCGCCGCGAGGGCTGCGGCGGGAACCTCGATGTGCGGGCGAGCCTCCATCAGGCTTCGTGCCGAGAACTGCCCGAGCACTAAATCAGCGCCCGATCGGTTGGCGATGACAAATGTGCCCTTGCCGGTGCGCGTCTCGGTGAGCCCGAGTGCCGCGCAGGAGCGTAGGGCCTCGCGAACTACCGAACGGCTGACGGCAAATTTCGCGGCAAGCACCGATTCGGCGCTCAGCTTGTGGCCCACGGGCAACTCCCCGGACTCGATGGCATCGCGAATTGCCGTGAAGACGGCCTCGGCCGCGCTTACCCGGACAATGGGTTGCGGTCCTGCCGTCCGGCTGTCTGACAGGTTCATGTGTTGAACTATGTCATCCCTCACAAAACGCTGTCAAGGCAACATCTCTGCCAGGACTCAACACCCGCCGACGATTGTCCGACTTGACCCCCTTAGCCCCGACCAGCCAGCATCCCATCCACCCATGCCAACGGGCATATCAAGGAAGTTCTTCGTTAAACCAACGCTGATTTCGTGGCCAAACTAAGGCCACCAGCAACCTTTCCCACCTCGAGAGACTAGTTACAGATCACAACGAAATTGGTTGCCATTTCGCAACCATTTTCATATAGTTGATATCAATCAACCATATTCCCCCCGTTCTTTGGAGTCCCGTTTTGTCCCAGTCATCCACCATCAAGGCGGAGCCGACGTTGTCCGAATCGGGCATGACCCACCGCCAAGTGATGCAATCACTCACGGGCCTGCTCATGGGCATGTTCGTTTCGATCCTGGCCGGCACCGTCGTGTCCACCTCGCTTCCAGTCATCGTTTCCGATTTGCACGGTGACCAGACCTCCTACACATGGGTTGTCACGGCAACACTGCTGGCCACCACCATCTCGACCCCCATCTGGGGCAAACTGGCCGACCTGGCCAACCGCAAGTTGCTATTGCAGCTCTCCTTGTTGGTCTTTGTCGTCGCCTCGGCCATCGCCGGGTTCTCGCAGGACACCAACATGCTCATTACCATGCGCGTGTTCCAGGGCTTGGGCGCCGGCGGATTAACCGCGCTGACCCAGATCGTCATGGCCGACATCATCTCCCCGCGTGAACGCGGCAAGTACATGGGCCTCTTCGGCGCCGTCATGGCCCTTGGCACAGTCGGCGGACCGCTGATCGGTGGATTCATCACCGACGCCATCAACTGGCGCTGGAACTTCTTTATCGCCCTGCCCTTCGCCGCCATCGCCATCGTCCTGATCCAGAAGACGCTTCACCTTCCGGTCCAGGCCAAGCGCAAGGTATCGATCGACTACGCGGGCATCGTATTACTCTCCGCAGGTGTCTCTTCGCTGCTGATCTGGGTTTCGCTGGCCGGCAAGGACTTCGAATGGGCCTCACCGACCTCCGCATGGATGGTCGGCGGCGCACTGATCGCGTTGATCGCCTTCGTCATCGTGGAACTCAAGGCCTCCGAGCCGATCATCCCGCTGAGCATGTTCAAAAACCGAACCTTCACCCTCTCGGTGGTTGCCTCGATCTCCGTGGGCGTATCGATGTTCGGCACCTCGGTCTTCCTGGCCCAGTACATGCAGCTGGCTCGTGGCGCTAACGCCACCCAGTCCGGTTTGATGACCATTCCGATGATGGCAGGCCTGCTCATCGTCTCCACCATTGCCGGCGCCATGATCTCCAAGCACGGAAAGTGGAAGGCCATCATGGTCATCGGCTCGGTGCTGCAGCTCGCCGGACTCTACCTGCTGGGCACCATCCACTACGACACCAACTTCGTCCTGGTTTCCGTCTACATGTTCATCCTCGGCGCTGGCCTGGGCATGGTCATGCAGAACCTGGTGCTGATCGTCCAGAACGCGGTGACCCCGGCCGAAATAGGCGTGGCTTCCTCCGGCATTGCCTTCTTCCGCTCCTTGGGCGGCACCATCGGCGTCTCGGTCCTCGGGGCCCTGATGGCCACCAAGGTCGCGGATCTGATGGCCGCCAAGAGCGCCGAACTGGGCGCCGCCATTGCCGGGCTCGGCGAAAAGGGCAAGGATCTGGCCGCCTCGCTGGCCTCCGGGAACATCCCCGCCGTTCATTCCCTGCCCGAATCGGTGCGCACCATCATCGAGGCCTCCTACGGCGATGCCGTCGCCTACGTCTTTATTGTGGCCGCCCCACTGAGCATCCTGACCATCCTCGCGATTGTCTTCCTTCCAAACCTAGAGTTGAGCAGCCAGACTCGCCACGAGCGGGCAACGGCCGATGCCGCGGAAGCCGGCGAGAACTCCGCATTGATCGAGGCCGAGGAAAACCTCGTGGAGGTCAGCGAGGCTGCCATAGCAGCAACTCCGCAGGCAACCACCGAGAATCCCTTGATTCGGAAGTAATCATGCACAGCGCGGCCGCGCCGGCCGAGTCCTCTACCGGCGCTGGTGATCCGATTCACTGGGAAGTGGTTGACGAAGTCGAGCGGCAATTCGGCATTCTGATGGTCAACGCGAAGAACAGCCTGAAGACCCGGGCCGCAGCGATTGATCCGCAGTTATCGATGATGGGCTTTAAGGTCCTCACGCTGCTGGTTCGTTCCGGAGCCAAGCAACAGGGCTTCTTGGCCGAACAGATGGAGATCGACAAGGCAATGATGAGCCGGACGATCAAGAGCCTGGAGTGTTTGGGACTTGCTGAGCGGCGCATGGACCCCGAAGACGGGCGCGCACAGTTGGTCAGCATGACCACCGAGGGGCGCCAGCGGATGGATACCATGCTGGCGGGTGACCGCAGGATGCTCCAGGATCGCCTGTCCGAATGGGGCACCGAGGAAGTGCGTCGTTTCGCCGACCTTTTAGCGAAGCTCAACGACTCGAAAAGCTAGCAGGCCTCTGGAATACGCGTTGGCTCCGTTTCACACTCATCGTGAGTTTGAAACGGAGCCAACGCGCTGAAAGCGTCCTTCGGGGATCAGCTACCGATCCCCGAAGCCAGTGGTTCCTCGGCGTCCGCAGAGCGTTGATCGGCAACAGGCTGGGCTCTTTCGCCCGTTCGTGTCGCCCCAATCCCGGCCAGAATGACCAGCACAATGCCCACCACGGCGAGGGGACGCGGCACCTGGTGCATAAATACCAACCCGACCACCAGGGCGATGGCTGGCTCCAAGCACATGAGTGTCCCGAAGGCCGAGGCACTGAGTTTGCGCAGCGCCAGCATTTCCAGACTGAAGGGGATCACCGGCAGCAAAAGCGCGATGCCAAATCCGAACAGAATCAGCCGCAGGTCCAGCTCCGCGACAACCGATGGCCCCACCACAAAGGTTGCTGCCACCGCCGCCACCGGCATGGAAATCGCCAGAGCGCCGATGCCATCCACCGCGTCGCCGGCACGCTGAGTCAGCACAACGTACACGGCCCAGCAGACGGCGGACCCCAGGGCAAAAAGTACGCCAGTCATATCGGTGGCACCGTGCCAGGGCTCGGTCAGCCCCAACACCCCGACGGCCGCCACCAGCGCCCACCAACGCCCCGCACCCCTACCCTGAATCACGGCGATGGACAGTGGGCCCAGAAACTCCAGCGCGCTGGCAGTACCCATCGGAATGCGTTCGATTGCCAACATAAATCCGAGGGTCATTCCCGCGGTGGCAAGGCCCAGTAAGACACAGATCCCCAACGTCGAGCGGCTAAAGCGAAGTCGCCAGGGGCGAGCGATGACCACCAAGATGATGGCCGCCCAGGCCAGTCGCAGCCAGGCGACTCCCGTCGGTCCCATGTCATCGGCAAGTTTGAGGGATGCAGCAAGTCCCAGCTGGACACATGCCATCGCACCGAAAGCCATCATCGATCCAATGGGTGCTGTGTTTTTAACAAGGGCGGGGGTTGTACTCATGCCTCCAAGTAAAGACGAGACCCGTCATCCACGTCCACGCGAGAATTATCAACATATTGTTCACGAATCCTGCACAATAGAGTTCATGGAAACGCGTCGACTTCAGTACCTCTATGAGCTCTCCCGCATGGGATCGATGCGAGCAGTTGCCGATCTGTTGGGCACCACCACCTCCAGCGTTTCTCAGCAGATCGCCCAGCTCTCCCGGGAAGCCGGTGTGCGCCTCCTGGAACCCGACGGTCGCGGGGTTCGGCTAACTCCCGCCGGGCGCCGACTTGCCGAACACGCGCAGAGCATCCTCGTTGCAGTTGAATCTGCACGGTTGGACCTTGATCCCCGGGCCGAACCAACGGGGACATTACGCGTGGCAGGGTTCGCCACAGCGATCCGAGCGACACTGATGCCCATCATCGAAGATCTGGCTCTGCGGCATCCGCAACTAGGAATCATGGTGCTGGAACACGAACCAAGCGAGGCCATGAACCAACTGGCCGTGGATGGGATCGACCTGGCCCTAACCTACGACTACAACCTCTCCCCCGACCCGGTCGGGAACGACGTGGAAACCTTGGCACTGTGGAGTGCACCCTGGGGGTTGGGAGTACCCAGCGCGGACGCGCAGAAGTTCATCGGTTTAGGCCGGGAGATCGGGGCCATCGAGGTGTTTTCCGCTTTCCAGCACCATCAATGGATCGGCAATTCGCGCAATATCGCCGACGAAAATGTTCTGCGCTTACTTGCTTCCATGGCCGGATTTGAGCCAACAATGAGCCACAAGTCCGACAGTCTGGACCTGGTTGAGGACCTGATTCTTGCCGGGCTCGGCGTGGGCCTACTTCCCGAGAATCGCCCCGTACGCGCCGGGCTCACGATCCTGCCGCTGCGCAATCCAGATCTTCGATTGCGCGCCTACGCGCGGACCCGACGTGGTCGCAGTAACTGGCCCGCCTTGGGACTGGTACTCGATCGCCTCCGCCAAGGCTAGTGAGGCGTTCCTTCTCGGCTGTAGAGTCAGCGAGATCAGGCCGAGGCCACTGGCGGATTTCTGGGACTGCGCAATTTGCCCCGCACAATCAACAAGGCATAAATCACCACCGGCACCACGGCCCATAACCAGTCACCAGGAATCAGTTCGAAGGTATCGCCGAGGTTTCCTCCGGTATTAATCAGTGCGGCCAGCGGAGCGGAAAAGAGCCATGCCAACCCGACGGCAATCATGCCTGCCGAGCAGGTGGCCAGCTTCAGGCACTTAGCGGCAAGGGCGCTGAACAGCGCTGTGAGCAGGACGAAGCTAAAGGACACCAGAAGCACGGAGTTAAGCATCCGGTACTTCGCCAATCCACCCACGCTGTTATTGCTAATGGCGATGAAAATGGTGAAAGTGATGGCCGCCGTCCACATCATGCCAAAACCGTTAACACGGACCCAGTTCACCATGAAATCACGCCCCGCAGGTTCCTCGGTTGTTCGGTCAAGATCTGCCAACGGCCACGGGAAGGTCCTCGCAATGATCGCAGGCAGGGCATAGCCCGTCCCAACCTCTGAAATTGCTTGTCCCTGGGATGCAGCATGACTCCTCGTATTTGATGGTGGCGTAAAAACCTCATACCATCATATAATCAATCACTTGGATAAAGTGGTTGATATAGGTCGCGGCTCTCCGAATGCCGTAAATTCACCCCTCAAATCACCCTGCCAACGGATCACTTTCGCCCTATCTGACGGATGGAGACAACGGCCTCCACCGCGTCTAGTTCCTCCTTTGTGGTTTTGGCCGGAGTCATCGATAAGACTGGAAGCATGAACTCTGATTTTGAACCAGTTCCGCAGGCAGGAGGCGGTGGCATTCATGCGCCAATGAAGCCGGTTCCGGCGGGAACTATCACTATGCGAAACGCCAGGACCAACTCAGTGCGCGATGTTGAATTAGCGGAATTCCTCATTTCAGCAACCCAGGTCACTCGCGGGCAATGGGCACATCTATGCGGAGAATTAGGACCCGAGAGCTCCGAAGCGGAGATTCCCGTTCATCCCGTCACCTTTTTTGATGCGGTGCGCTGGTGCAACAAGGCTTCGCAGTTCGCAGGATTCTCCCCCGCTTACACCTTCAATGACACCAGCGTCAGCTGGGACGTGTCGGCTAACGGGTACCGCCTTCCCACGGAGGCCGAATGGGAATGGGCGTGCCGCGCCCGAACCACCACGCCCACCTATGGCGCGCTGGCCGAGATTGCTTGGACCCAAGGCGATCAGATGGGTGGCCCACAGCCGGTGGCGCGCAAGGAGTCAAATGACTTCGGGCTCTACGACATGATCGGGAATCTGTGGGAATGGTGCTGGGATTATGCCGATGTTGCACGCTACGGCTCTTACCGTTCGCTGCGCGGAGGCGGTTGGGCCGATGCCCCATACAGCGCCCGGGCGTCGGTACGTCGTGGAAGCGCACCGGACGCCATCCTCGAAGACGTCGGATTTCGGGTGGCCCGTGGCGCTGTTGGCGCGCCCGGCCTGAATGCTGCACAGGGGTGGTCTGCGGCCGCTGACCGGCTGCGGGCAGATATTCGCGGACCACTTCCCATGGGCTGGACCCCACTGCGGAGCCTCCTGAACGACTATTAGGACCGCAGACCTGGTTTCATCACTGGGTATACTTTTTCCATGACCCGTTTAATCTCATCTAACCTGCCCGCGTGGCGCTTGGAGGTAGCCGGCGTATTTTCCGCCGGCTCGAGATAACGCTGTCGTTTTCCGGTGATCTTCCGCGCCCTGACTCGGCGCATACACAGCCAGCGCGATCAATCACGATCTGGACTTCTAGCTCCGCTGTGCTTCCCCACCCGAATTTCTTCCCTCATGACCGCCGTGCGCCCTGAGGGATACCGACAGATTGGCATCATTTTCCATGCTTCCGCTGACCGAAAATCTCATTCGATCCTCCTTCATCAACGCCTCGCTTCGCGAACGCAAAGCTCTCACCCTGCCAGCCAATTTCGATACCATCACGTGGGAAAATATTGACTTCCTAGGCTGGCGAGATCCCAAACTTCCCCAGGTCGGTTACATCATCAGCGTGGTCGATGATCTCCGCGTGGGAATCATGCTTCGCAAGGCCGATGGCAAAATTCGAAACCGCGCCCAATGCTCGTGGTGCGAGGACGTCAACCTGCCCAATGACGTGGTCTTCTTCAACGCCAAGGCAGGTGGCCAGGCCGGGCGCGACGGTGACAGCATCGGCATGTTGCTCTGCGCCAACTTCGAATGTTCCTTTAACGTGCGCACCATGCAGTCCCTTCCCTACATCGGCTTTGACCGCGAGGCAGAGATGGAACGACGCATCAAGGTGCTCCAAGACCACGTGCAGAGCTTCATCCAGCGCGTGCACGACGGAAAATAGGCGCCGCTTTCCTGGAACAAGCAAGCCACCCCGTTTTTCCCTCGCCAGCGTGCCACGCTGACGGGGAAAGCCGGGGCGGCTTGTCTTATGCCCGCTAGTTGCCCGAGATCGCTGCACTGACTCCACGGGGAACATAATGTTCCATGGCCACCGAGTCGCGAACCAAGGTCCGCATATCTGCCAGAGACCAGCTCTCGCCGGACAGCGTGCGCAGTTGCACTAAGACATTGCCCAGTGCCGTGCACTCCACCGGACCAGCCACCACGGGAACACCAGATCTGTCGGCGGTGAGCTGACATAGGAGCGCGCTCTGCGAGCCACCACCGACCATGTGGATGGTCTCTGGCTTAAATCCGCCCTGGGCACCGGCGGCAAATGCCTCAAAGGCAAAACTGCTCGCCAAGCTGTCCAGAATGATGCGTAAAATTTGCTCACGGGATGTTGGACGCGCCCCTCCGGCCTCCATGACTGCGGCAACGATGCGCTCGGGAATATCTCCCGGGGCCATAAACCGTTCCTGAGCCGGATCGATCAACACGTTCGGGGCATCAAGGGCCTCGACCACGGGAAGGAGTTCTTCCAAGCTCACGGTGTCCCCCGGGGCGGAGTGAAGATTCCAGTACCTGATCGACTCGCTGAGCAACCAGGTCCCGGTGACGTTTTTAAGCAACCGCACCGTGGAATCCAGACCCATTTCGTTGGTAAAGCCGGCCGCTCGCGCCGCCTGCGTAAGCACTGGCGCCGGTAATTCAACACCCACCAGCCCCCAGGTTCCGCAGGAGACATAGGCTGCGTGCGCCGAAGCCAACGGAGCGGCGACCACGGCACTGGCGGTGTCGTGGGAGGCCACGGCGATCACGGCGACATTGCCAGCGGCACCCAGTTGCGCGGCAAGTTCGGGCAGCAGGGTACCCACCGTGACGCCGGGCCCCAGTACCTGCGGCAGGATGTGATCAACACCGAGATGCTTCGCCAGCTGAGCATCCCAGGTACCCGTGTTTACGTCGAGTAGTCCGGTGGTCGACGCGTTGGTGCGCTCGGCACCCTTAACACCGGTCAGCAGCCAATTGATGTAGTCAGGGACCAGCAACAACGTATCGGCTAAGGCCAGACGCGTGTCACCGCGCTCGGCCTCCAGCTGATAAATGGTGTTAAACGGCAGGAATTGCAGGCCGTTGCGTCCAAAGAGCTCGCTTCGGGGGAACGTTTTTTCCAGTTGAGCGACGGCCCGCTCATTGCGCGGATCGCGGTAGTGCCGCACCTGCCCCAGCCGCTGCCCGTCCTTGAGCAACGCGTAGTCAACGGCCCAGGAGTCAACACCAATGGAGGCGATATCCGGGCGCTGAGCAAAGGCCAGGGCCAACCCGTGACGGATCTGGGTCCACAGCTCATCTAGGTCCCAGGCCAACGCATCGGGTGCCGCCGTCGCCTCGAAAGAGGAGAGCGGGACCGCGCCATTGGCGAAGCGGTGCACCTGGGTGAGCACCACCTTGCCATCGACCAGCTCGCCGAGCATCACCCGTCCGCTGGTGGCACCCAAATCGATGGCTGCCACCGGAGCGTTTCGGCCCGGAACCGTTGACTTCGCTTCACTCATCGCAGGAAGGCCGCCGCAACACCGGAATCCACCGGGATGTGCAGTCCGGTGGTGCGGGTGAGTTCCGAACCAGTGAGCACGTACACGGCATCTGCCACGTTCTGAGGAATCACCTCACGCTTGAGGATGGTGCGGTTCGCGTAGAACTGGCCCAAGTTTTCCTCATCCACACCATAGGTGGCGGCGCGGTTGGCGCCCCAGCCGGAGGCGAAGATGCCCGAGCCGCGCACCACCCCATCGGGATTGATGCCGTTAACGCGCACACCATATTCGCCCAGTTCCACGGCCAGCAGGCGCACCTGGTGTGCCTGATCTGCCTTGGTGGCGGAATAGGCGATGTTGTTCGGACCGGCAAAGACGGAGTTCTTGGAGGAGATGTAGATGATGTCCCCTCCCATCCCCTGATCGATCAAGGCCTTGGCAGCTGCCTTGGAAACCAGGAACGAGCCCTTGGCCATCACGTCGTGCTGCAAATCCCAGTCGGCCTCGGTGGTATCCAACAACGATTTGGACAGTGAAAGCCCGGCATTGTTCACCACCAGGTCGATGCCGCCGAAGGCCAGCACCGTAGCGTCAATGGCGCCCTGCACCGCTGCGGCATCGGCAACGTTGGCCGAAATGCCGATGGCCACGTCCGTGTTGCCTAGTTCCGCTGCTGCAGCCTGAGCCTTGGCCAGATCTAGGTCGGCAATCACGACGCAGGCGCCCTCTGCGGCCAGCCGGGTGGCGATGGCCTTGCCAATGCCGGAGGCGGCACCGGTGACGAAGGCGATGCGCCCGGCATGAGATTTGGGCTTGGGCATGCGGGCCAGCTTGGCCTCTTCCAGCGCCCAGTACTCGATGCGGAACTTCTCGGCATCGGAGATCGGGGTGTAGGTGGACAGTGCCTCGGCGCCGCGCATGACGTTGATGGCGTTGAGGTAGAACTCCCCCGCCACGCGTGCTGTCTGCTTATTTGCCCCGTAGGAGAACATGCCAACACCCGGAACCAGCACGATCAGCGGATCGGCTCCGCGCATCGCCGGGCTGGTGGCATCGGCGTGGGTCTCGTAGTAGGCAGCGTAATCGGCGCGGTAAGCGGTGTGCAGCTCACCGAGGCGGGCCAGCTGTTCCTCGATCGTGGCGTCAGCGGGCAGATCAAGGACCATCGGCTTGATCTTGGTGCGCAGGAAGTGATCCGGGCAGGAGGTGCCCAAGGCTGCCAACGGAGCGAGCTTTTCCCGCGACAGGAAATCCAGCACACGCGCATCGTCACTGAAGTGTCCGACCATGGGCTTGTCCCGGCTGGCCATCCCGCGGATGGTCGGCGCCAGTGCCGCGGCGCGAGCCAGGCGTTCGGTGTCATTGAGGGCTTCAAAGCCCGGCACCACGGCGCCGAAGGGCTCCGGGGAACCGTTTTCTTCGATGTAAGCGGCGGCGGTGTTGATGATCCACAGCGAGTTGGCCTCGCATTCATCGCTGGTATCTGCCCAGGCGGAGATGCCGTGGCCACCGAGAATGCAGCCGATGGCTTCCGGGTTGGCTTCCTTGATGGCCGCGATGTCCAGGCCCAGCTGGAAACCGGGACGGCGCCAGGGCACCCAGATCACCTTGGAGCCAAAAATCTTCTGCGTCAGCACCTCACCGTCCGCTGCGGTGGCGATGGCAATACCGGCATCCGGGTGTAGGTGATCCACGTGGGGAGCGTTAACTAGTCCGTGCATGGCGGTGTCGATCGACGGAGCGGCTCCACCCTTGCCGTGCAGGCAGTAGTCGAAGGCTGCCACCATCTCATCCTCACGTTCCAGGCCCGGGTAGACGTTGACCAGGGCCCGCATGCGATCCAGGCGCAGCGTGGTGAGCCCGGCTTCCGTCAGGGTTCCCAGGTCTCCGCCGGAACCCTTCACCCAGAGCAGTTCAACGTCCTCGCCGGTGACCGGGTCACGGTCGATACCCTTGGCCGAGGTGTTGCCGCCGGCGTAATTGGTGTTCTTTTTATCGGCACCCAGTCGGTTGGATCGGGTGATGAGTTCGTGTGCGGTAGTTGAGGTCATGATTCTCTCCAGCTCGATACGTTTTTTAGACTTTGGCCGCGGCATGGGCCGCGCCATAGCGTTGTGACTCAATGTCCTCGAGGGACTTGCCTTGGGTATCCGGGGCCCAAATGGTGCCGATCAGCAACGCCGCGACGAGCAGGCCGATGATGATCATCCCGACTTTTTCCAGCCCGATGCTGTTGAGCATGATCGGGAAGACCAGGGACAACAGGCCAACCATGACGCGGGCGAGCATAAACAGCACACCCTGGGCGCTGGCGCGGTACTTGGTGGCAAAGAGTTCGGCGGCCCAGAGGCCATAAAACGCCTGCGCGCCCAGTCCGGCGGAAACGCCCCACGCGACGGCGAAGTAGAACAGCGAGAAGGCGCCCGGAGGGGCGAAGATCAGCACGACCCAGGCGGAGACGCCCAACAGGGCGCCGGCGAAGTACAGCCAGCGGCGGCTGACCTTATCTCCGTAACGCATAAAGCCGAAGTAGGTGGCCAGTGCCGTGAGGGTCCAGACCAGTACCTGCAAAAGGTTCTGGTGGGTTGCGCTCTCCACTCCGGCTGCGGCGTACACCCGCGGCTGGAAGATGCCCGACTGGCCTGCCACGGTATTCCAGAGTCCGTACACACCGAGCAGGAAGGCCAGTGCGCCAAAGTTCTTGCGGTTGCTGAACAGTCCGCGCATGCCCGAGAAGAAGGAGATCTTGGTACCGATGCGCACCTGTTCCTTGCGCAGAGTTTTCCACGCCTTGGATTCGGGCAGACCGCGGCGCACCCACCAGGTGATGCCGGCGATGATGAACAGGTGCAGGAAGATCAAGCGGCTGCCCATCACCCCCAGCGGAGCGACCAAGATGGCCAAGGCAAATCCGATGGCCGGGCCGATGGACCAGGCCAGCTGTGCGGCGCCCACGTGGGCCGCGCGGTGTTCGCTCGGTGCTTCCTCGGCGATGTAGGTCCAGGATGCCGGCACCCCTGCGCCCACGGCGATGCCCATGAGGATGACGCCGATCATCAGCGGCACCACGCCGCTGGCGAAGGTGAGCATCAGCGCGCCAATCATGAACACCAAAAGATCGTAGGTGTAGATGAATTTGCGGCCCAGCCGGTCACAGAGTGGTCCGCCGATCGCGGCACCCACTGCGGAGCCGAAGGCGTTGGCCGAGACCGCTGCGATGACGCCGACCAGGGCGTCGTCAAAGCCGAAGGCACCTTGCCAGAGTGTGAGGCTGGTGGCCAGAGCGATGATCGCGCCGGCTTCCATGTAGTTGGACATGGCCACCGCTGCGGTGGCTTTCCAGCCGCTGATGGAGCGTCTGGGTTTTTTCTGAGGTGTCAGTGTTGTGGTGCTCATGTTCTGCTTAGGCTCCCCATCCGGCCTGGACGCCGCCGACACGTTCGGCTTCGATGCGGCTCTGGTAGTCCGAGGCGCGGAAGGCGGCCTCGGGGTCGGCCGGAAGGCCGCGGGATTCGCGCCACTGAGCCAAATCGCCGCGCACGTCGGTGTAGAAGGCGTCCATGAAGACGGCATTAGCGGCCAGGACATCACCGGAGCGCTGTGCGGCCACGAGCGCATCATGGTCAACCAGAAGCGCCCGGGCGGTCATTTCCTGCACGTTGAGTACCGAGCGGATTTGGCCCTGGATCTTATTTTCGACGTTGTGGCACTGATCGAGCATGAACGCGATCTCGGTGTCCGCATCGAGGCCGCCACCGCGGATGACCTCAAACATGATGCGGAAGAGCTGGAACGGATCAGCCGCGCCAACAATCAGGTCATCATCCGCGTAGAAGCGCGAGTTGAAGTCGAAGGAGCCAAGCTTGCCCAAGCGCTGGAGCTGCATCACGATGAATTCGATGTTGGTGCCCGGCGCATGGTGACCGGTGTCTAGGCAGACCTTCGCACGATCTCCGAGTGCTGCCACCTGGGCGTAGGAAGTGCCCCAGTCCGGAACATCGGTGTGATAGAACGACGGTTCGAAGAACTTGTACTCCAGCATCAGGCGCTGATCCCCGGAAAGGCGGGCGTAGATCTGCGCCAAAGATTCGGCCAGACGATCCTGACGACCACGCATATCGGCCTGTCCCGGGTAGTTTGAGCCCTCGGCAAGCCAGATCTTCAGATCGCGGGAGCCGGTGGCGTCCATGACATCGACGCACTCGAGGTGATGGTCAATCGCCTTGCGTCGAACGGACGGATCCTCATGGGTCAGGGCACCGAACTTGTAGTCATCGTCCTGGAAGGTGTTGGAGTTGATGGTTCCCAGCTCGATGCCCAGATCGTTCGCGTAGGTGCGCAGGGCGCCGAAGTCATCAACCTTGTCCCACGGAATGTGCAGTGCCACCGACGGGGCCAGACCTGTCAGCCGGTTGACCTCGGCGGCGTCGGCGATCTTTTCAAAGGGATCGCGCGGGGTGCCGTCGGTGCCATAAACCTTAAAGCGGGTTCCGGAGTTGCCGTAGGCCCAGGACGGGACCTCGATGGCCTGGCGCTCAAGTACGGCAAGGATCTCGGGGCTCAGCATTGTGCCCATGGGGATCTCCAATCTAGTTTTTTGGTGTAGGGATCTGGCGTGGATTTAGTGAGTCACGCCAGCAAGCTGGTCTTCGAGGTTAAATACCTCGGTCAGTTGTTGCGCGTTCTGGTCCGGACGGCCGGCGAGGGAAACAAAAAATTCGGACATCTGCGCTTCCCAATCTGCGGTGCGCGGGTCGGCATCCAATGCGCGCTGGGCTGCGGCGTCATCATCAACCTCGTAGTAGCCAATCAACAGGCCGTCATTGCGCAGAAAAAGCGAGTAGTTACGGCGACCCGAATCTTTAATGGCTTCAAGCATCTGCGGCCATACGCTGGCGTGACGTTCGGTGTATTCAGCGATGCGCTCTTCGCGCACCTGAAGCTGGAAGCAGACTCGGGACATCGTTGTAACCCTTCTGGCTGTGGACTCGACGCCCGCGGGGATAACTAGCGTTCAATCGCACTTATGAATCGTTTCAATTTCTTGTGAGACTCGAGCATAGACCTAGATCACAGTAAATTTCAAGCCGAATTGCGACGCCGGTCACGCGTGAATTGAATCCATTCAACTTAGTCGGTGAAATGCAGTCGAAACAAGCCAGCGGATATACTCAATAGATCACCCCCGCAGCCACAGGAAGGGCCAGATTTCCCATGGCTATCAGTGTTCGAGATGTCGCGCGCGAAGCAGGCGTTTCGGTCGGCACCGTGTCCAATGTGCTCAATAGACCCGAGGTCGTCGCCCCCGCCACCGTCACCCGCGTACAGGCCGTGATCGAGCGCTTGGACTTTGTGCGCAACGACGCCGCCCGGCAACTGCGCGGCGGGCGAAGCCGCAGCTTCGGACTCGTGGTGCTTGACGCCCGCAACCCCTTCTTCATGGACATCACCCACGGCGCACAGAGCCGTGCCCTGGAAAGTGGCTACACGGTCTTAATGGGCGCCAGCGATGATTCCTCACACAACGAACAACGCCTGCTTGACCTCTTTGAGGAACAACGCGTGGCCGGGGTGCTCATTTCCCCGCTGCAGACAGATTTGAGTCGGCTGTGGAAGTTGCGCGACAGCGGTACCCCGGTCGTCATGGTCGACCGGGGAAGCGGGGACCGTTCCTTCTCCTCGGTCTCCGTGGACGACGTGGCCGGTGGCCTCATGGCCGCCCAACACCTGATCGACATTGGCCGCCGGCGCATCGCCTTCATCGGAGGTCCGGTGGAGATTGAACAGGTCCGCCATCGCCTCGAGGGCGCCCAAGCTGCTGTTTCCGCGGTGGGGGATGCAACCCTTGAAGTCTTCACCGCGCGTTCGCTGAGCGTTCTTGAGGGTCGACGCATCGGCTTCGAGCTGGCCCAGCTCCCCTCAAACAAGCGCCCGGATGCAGTATTTGCCGCTAATGATCTGTTGGCACTGGGCATCTTGCAGGCCATCATGATTGATGGGACCCTGCGCGTACCGGATGATATTGCGCTGGTGGGCTACGACGACATCGACTTTGCCCGTTCCTCCATCGTTCCCATTACCTCGGTGCGCCAACCCGCGGTGGAGATTGGACGCACGGCCGTCGAGCTGATGTTGCGTGAGGCGCAGGCCGGAGAAGACGCGGTGCGTGAGCAATTTGTCTTCGCCCCCAAACTCATGGTGCGCGCGTCAACCGGCATTGCGCCCGGTGCAACGGAACAGCACTAGGGAGCATCGCGGTGGGCAGGTACGCCGCGATGCTCCCTAGTGCTGGCCGATAGCTCACTCGATCCGGTGCTAGACCTCGCCACGGCGGATCAGCTGACCCCGCGGGGTCTTGAAGTCAACCTCGGTGCCGCGTACGAAGGTCCGGCGGACCTTCCCGGCCAGCACCTTGCCCTGATAGGGCGAGATCGGGTTCTTGTGGTGCAGCTTGTTCACGTCCACCACGAAGCTGTCATCCGGTCCGAAGAACGCGAAGTCCGCGTCATTGCCCAGCGCGATGGCGCCCTTGTGATGCAGGCCGGCGATTTGGGCCGGGCGCTCGGACATCCAATTCAGCACGGTCTCCAGCTTGATGCCGCGGCGCTTGGCCTCGGTCCAGATCAGCGCCAGGCCCAGCTGCAGCGAGGCAACCCCGCCCCAAGCCACGCCGAAGTCGCCGTTCTCGATGTCCTTCAAATCCAGCGTGGAGGGCGAGTGATCCGAGACGATGCAGTCGATGATCCCGTCCTCTAGGCCCTTCCAGAGCAGTTCGCGGTTCGATGCCTCGCGGATCGGCGGGCAGCACTTGAAGGCGGTGGCCCCGTTGGGGATTTCCTCGGCCAGCAGCGTCAGGTAGTGCGGGCAGGTTTCCACGGTCAGCTTCACGCCGTCGCGCTTGGCCGATTCGATCATCGGCAGTGCGTCGGAGGAGGACAGGTGCAGGATGTGGGCGCGGGCCCCGGTCCAGCGGGCGCGCTCAATGACCTCGGCCACCGCAACGTTCTCGGCGCCGCGGGGGCGGGAGGCCAGGAACCTGTCGTAGTGGTCGCCCTCGGCGTTCGGGGCACGGTCGATGGCGCGCGAGTCCTCGGCGTGCACCAGCATCATCGAGTCGAAGGAGGCGATCTCGCTCATGTCCTCCTCCATCTCGTCGGGTTCGAGGTACGGGAATTCCTCGACGCCGGAGTGCAGCAGGAAGCACTTGAAGCCGAAAACGCCGGCGTCGTGCAGCTTGCGCAGCTCGGGCTTGTTGCCCGGGATCGCACCTCCCCAGAATCCGACGTCGACGAAGGCCTTGGTCCGGGCCGCGTCCTGCTTGAGTTCTAGGGCCTCGACGTTGACGGTCGGCGGGATGGAGTTCAGCGGCATGTCCACGATGGTGGTCACCCCGCCGGCCGCAGCGGCCTTGGTGGCGGACTCGAAGCCTTCCCACTCGGTGCGGCCCGGCTCGTTGACGTGCACATGGGTGTCAACCAGGCCCGGGATCAGCACTTCTTCGGCGGACAGCTCGATGAGCTGCGCACCACAGAGGTTGTTGCCCAACGGCTCGATGGCGACGATCTTGCCGTCGCGGATGCCGATTTCGCGGGCGACGGTTCCGGCGCTCGTGACGATCCGCTCGCCGCGGATCACCAGGTCGAAGTCTGCGCCTGAAGTTGCTTCCGTCCGTGGCGTCGCTGCCTCGTTGAGCTCGGTGTTGCCCATGGTTTCGTCCTTACGTTTCGTGCGGTGGGAATGGTGGTGGCGCCCGGGGTTAGGCGTTGGCCGCGTGGACAGCCAGGAATTCGAAGGCCAATTGGGTTGCCGCCCGTTGCACAAGAGATCCACCCTCACTCATGCAACGAGCAACATCGTCTTCCAGCTCAAGCAGCGATCGCACCGCGGTGAAGCCCGCGGCGGTTGCCTGCTCGGTGGAAAGTTGATTGCGTCCACAAATTGCGTAGACGGGAATGCCGTGGGCGGCGGCCAGCTGGGCCACGCCCACCGGGGTCTTGCCCTCCAGCGACTGCGTGTCCAGGCTGCCCTCGCCGGTGAACACCGCGACGGCCCCGGACAGCGCCTCTTCCAGGCCGGTCAGCTCCAGCACCACATCGATGCCGCGGCGCCGGGTGGCACAAAGCACCGCCAGGGCGGCGAAGCCCACCCCGCCGGCTGCCCCGGCACCCGGCGATGTGGCGAGCTCGGCGATCCTTCCGGCGTTGGGCCCGAGGCCGAGCACCTGCGCCCAACGGCCCAGCGCGGCGTCAAGGTCCCGCACCTGATCCGGGCTTGCGCCCTTCTGCGGGGCAAAGACGAACGCCGCGCCGTGTGCTCCGCTCAGCGGGTTCTCCACATCGGCCGCAAGGGTGAAAGTTGTCGCGGCGATCCGGGGATCCAGCGTGTCCAGCTCGACGCGGGCCAGGGAGGCCAGCGCCCCGCCGCCGGGGGCAAGGTCGTTGCCCGCGGCATCAAGCAGCCGCGCGCCCAGGCCCTGGAGCATGCCGGCCCCGCCGTCGGTGCAGGCGCTACCGCCCACGCCGAGGATGATCTGGGTGGCGCCGGCATCCAGGGCCGCGGCAATCAGTTCTCCGGTGCCGCGGCTACTCGCCCCGAGGGCGTCCGGGGTGCCGCCGGGCAGCCGGTCCAGGCCGGAGGCTTCGGCCATCTCCACGACGGCCACCTCGCCCCGGAGACCGAAGGCGGCTCGCACTACTTCGCCGGTGGGGCCGGTGACAAGCGCGTGGCGCTGCTCGAAGCCGCATTGCACGGCGGCGTCAAGGGTTCCCTCCCCGCCGTCGGCGACGGGTACCGTGAGAATGCGCGCCTGCGGCAAGGCCGCGCGCACCCCCGCCTCGATGGCGGCGGCAACCTGCGCGCCGGTGAGCGATCCCTTGAACTTATCCGGTGCCACTACTACCAACATGGTGTGCCGCCTCCTCTCGCTGTTTCTTCCTAGACCGATGTGCCGGCGTGGACGCCGCGCGCTGCTTCCAACGGGGTCAGCGCCGTGGGGGCATCGGCCGCTGCGGCGGCCAGGTCCTCGAATTCGTTCACTGCGTCCAGTTCAGCACCCATGGCGATGTTTGTCACACGCTCCAGGATGACCTCGACGACGACGGGCACCTGGAACTCCTCGGCCAGGCGGCCGGCCTCGGCGAAGCCCTCGGCCAGTTTGGAGGGATCCTGAACGCGCACGGCCTTACAGCCCAGACCCTCGGCGACCTTGACGTGGTCAACGCCGTAGCCGTTGGTCTCTGGGGAGTTGATGTTCTCGAAGCCCAACGAGACGTGGTAATCCATCTCGAACGGGCGCTGCGACTGACGGATCAGACCCAGGTAGGAGTTGTTCACGACCACGTGGATGTAGGGCAGCTTGAACTGCGCGCCGACCGCCAGTTCCTCGATCATGAACTGGAAATCATAGTCGCCGGAGAGCGCAACGACGGTCGAGTTCGGCTTGCCGCGCACCACGCCCAGGGCTGCGGGACCGGTCCAGCCCAGCGGGCCGGCCTGCCCGGCATTGATCCACTGGCGCGGGCCGAAGACGTGCAGCATCTGCGCACCGGCGATCTGGGACAGGCCAATGGTGGAGACGTAGGTGGTGTCGCGGCCGAAGGCTGCGTTCATTTCCTGGTAGACGCGCTGCGGCTTAATCGGTATGTTCTCAAAGTTGGTCTTGCGGTGCAGCGTGCCCTTGCGCACGGTGCACTCATCGGCCCACGACGAGTAGTCCGGCATGGTGCCTGCGGCCAAACGGCCACGGGCTGCGGCCAGCAGCTGGTCGATGGCCGCCCCGGCGTCGGAGATGATGCCCAGATCCGGGGAGAAGACCCGGCCGATCTGGGTGCCCTCGATGTCGATATGCACAAAGGTGCGGCCCTTGCGGTACGTGTCCAGGCCGCCGGTGTGGCGGTTGGCCCAGCGGTTGCCCAGGCCCAGCACGAAGTCGGAGGCCAGGAAGGAGACGTTGCCGTAGCGGGTGTGGGTCTGGATGCCGACCATGCCCGACTGCAGAGGGTGGTCATCCGGGATCGAGCCCCAGCCCATCAAGGTTGGGGAGACCGGCACGTTCAGCAATTCGGCCAGCTCGACGAGCTGCTGAGAGGCGTTGGCGTTGATGACCCCTCCCCCGGCAATGATCATCGGGTGCTTGGAGGCCACCAACAGATCCAGGACCTTCTCGGCCTGGGCGCGGGTTGCCGCGGGCTTGTCCGGGACCAGCGGCTCGTAGGCGTTGATATCGAATTCGATCTGCGCCATCTGCACGTTGATCGGTAAATCGAGCAGGACCGGGCCGGGACGTGCCGAGCGCATGATCTGGAAGGCCTTGGCGAAGTAGCCCGGGATCTGGCCCGGCTCCAGGACGGTGGCTGCGAATTTAGTGACGGGCTTGGCGATGGACTCGATGTCCACGGCCTGGAAGTCTTCCTTGTGCAGCTTGTCGGTCGGCGCCTGCCCGGTAATGCAGAGCATCGGAATGGAATCGGCGATGGCCGCGTACAGTCCGGTGATCATGTCGGTGCCGGCGGGGCCGGAGGTGCCCAGGCACAGCCCGATCTTGCCGGTGGCACGCGAGTAACCGTCTGCCATGTGGCTGGCACCCTCGACGTGGCGGGCCAGTGTATGGCGGATGGTGCCCCGGCGCTGCATGGCCGAGTACAGCGGGTTAATCGCCGCTCCCGGCAGGCCGAAGGCCTCGGTGGCGCCTTCCTTTTCCAAAATCAAGACAATTGCATCAACGACGCGCATTGTTGCCATGTTGTACTGCTCCTTGTATCAATCCCGGGCGCCGGCAAGGCCTGGCGGCAGGGAGGGGGGTGAAGTTTGGCTGGACGCTCTGCGCGGCTGATGCTGCGCGGCAGTCCGGGTGGTGTGGGCGGCGCGAGTCCCTGCCGGGTAGCGGGGAATCGCGCCGGCGGCGCTTACTGCTGGGTGGCGGCCACGGGTTCGGCCGGAACGTCGGCGGATCCGCTGAGGCGTTGTACGCCGCGGAAGAGTCCGGAGTGGTCCAGGGCGCCGTCGCCGCTGGCCACGGTGGAGGCCACGAGCTGGGCGACGAGTGCGCCGAGCGGAAGCACGACGCCTGCCTCGCGGGCTGCGGAGGTCACGATCCCCATGTCCTTGTGGTGCAAGGCCAGGCGGAAGCCGGGTTCGAAGGACCGGTCAAGGATTTTCTGGCCTTTCTGGTCCAAGACCTTGGAGCCCGCCAGCCCGCCGCCAAGGACGTTCAGCGCGGCGTCAGTGTCGACGCCATAGGCCTCAAGGAACACCACGGCCTCGGATAGCGCCTGGATGTTTGCCGCCACGATGAGCTGGTTTGCCGCCTTGACGGTCTGGCCGGAGCCCGAGGGCCCCACCAGCACGATGGTCTTGCCCACGGCGTTGAAGACCGCGTCGGCGTCGGCGAAGTCTGCTGCCTCGCCGCCGACCATGATGGAGAGCACGCCGCCGATAGCGCCGGCCTCGCCGCCGGAGACCGGTGCGTCGAGCGGGCGGATGCCCGCGGCGCGGGCCTCGTCGGCCAAGTGGGCGGCCACGTCCGGGCGGATGGAGGAGTTGTCGATCCACAGGGCGCCGGCCTTGGCGTGGGCGAAGACGCCTGCCTCGCCGGTGACGACTGCCTCCACGTCAACGGAGTCCGGGACCATGGTGATGATGACGTCGGCACCGGCAACCGCTTCGGGAATCGAACCTGCGCCCTTGCCACCGGCGGCCACCAGTTTGGCGGTCTTTTCGGGGCTGCGGTTATATCCTGTGACCTCGAAGCCTGCCTTGGCCAGGTTGATGGCCATGGGAAGTCCCATGATACCCAAGCCGATGAATGCGATCTTTTGCGTGTTCGACATACCGTGCTCCTGAAAACTCGTGTGTGGGTGGCCGGGGCGTGGAATTCCCGGTGGGGTTTGTTGTGGGGGTGCGGGTTAGGCGGACTGGCGGATGAGCCAGGTGAATGCCTCTGCCGCTGCGGCCTTGTATTCCAAGGCGACGCCTCCGGCGTAGCCGAGGTCGCGGGAACGGGTGACCCATTGCCCCAGCGGCAAGGTTCCGGTTCCCGGTGCCCCGCGTCCCGGGTCGTCGGCGATCTGGATATGTCCGAATTCGTGGGCGTGGCCCTCGATCAGTGCTGCCACATCGTCGCCGTTCACGGCCAAGTGGTAGAAGTCGGCGAGCAACTTGACGTTGGCGGCGCCGGCGGCGTGGACCTTCTGCAGGACGAAGAAGGCATCGGCCGAGGTCTTCAGCGGGTAGGCCTCGGTACCCGAGACTGGCTCGAGCAACACCGTTCCGCCGATGCGCTCGACGCCCTTGGCCGCTGCGACCAGGTTTGTCACGGCCAGCTTGTCTTGCGCCTGGCCGTCAATCCCCGGCTGGCGGTTGCCGTACAGGGCGTTGAAGGCCTTGCATCCGGTGGCCTCGCCGATGGCGGCGACCACGTCGATGTTGTCGAGGAACTCGGATTCGCGTCCAACCCAGGAAACCAGTCCTCGGTCCCCGGCCGGCATGTCACCGGCGAAGAAGTTCAGGCCCTCGAGCGTGACGCCCGCGTCCTTGATGGAGGCAATGAAGGCGTCGATCTCGGAGCCGGCGGGTACCGCGGTGGCGAACGGCCACCAGAATTCAACGCCGTCAAAGCCCGCTGCCTTGGCCGCTGCGGCGCGCTCAAGCAGGGGGAGCTCGGTGAGCAGGATTGAACAGTTGACGGTGTAGGTCATCTTCGACTCCTTCATGGTTCCAATTTCCATATTGTGAAATATGTTTATTGCTTGATGAGAACTCTAGCGAGTGGCCCGAGTCACTGTCAAGACGTCCGCAACCCGGCGCCACCAACCCAAGGCCCGCGCATCTGATGATTTGCAAAGCAACACCCACCCCGGGAACGGTCCCGCCGGGAACCCGGATATATTTCACCGTTATTCCACCAGACGGAAATGCTTTTCTTTTATGTGGAACCGTGTCATTATCGATCAATCAAGTAATCTCCGTCACACCCCCGTGGTGAAAGGTACGAGCTCTTATGACCCATCCAGATGTGCGCATAGCGACGTCAGAATCACACGTCCTGCCATCGGCCCAGCACGGACCGAATCCCCAAGGACTCAGCGCCTCGCTATACAACAACGACCTTGCACCCACCACCAAGGCGGGAAGAACCTGGTCCAGCTACAGCATCTTCACCCTCTGGGCCAACGACGTCCACTCCCTTGGAAACTACGCATTTGCGATCGGGCTCTTCGCACTCGGGCTGGGCGGCTGGCAGATCCTTCTCGCTTTGGGCTTCGGCGCACTGTTGCTCTTCGGGCTGTTGAATTTCTCCGGCTTCATGGGTGAAAAGACCGGCGTCCCCTTCCCGGTCATGAGCCGCATTGCCTTCGGCATCCGCGGGGCCCAGATTCCCGCACTCCTGCGCGGCGCGGTAGCCATCGCTTGGTTCGGCATCCAGACCTACCTGGCCTCCGTCGTTCTGGTGGTCATGATCCTGGCCGTGGCTCCGTCCGCAGCGGGCCTGAACTCCAACAGCTTTCTGGGCCTTTCCGCGCTCGGCTGGATCTGCTTCGTGGCACTCTGGGCGCTGCAGCTCGTAATCGTCAGTTATGGCATGGAAATGATCCGCAAGTATGAGGCCTTCGCCGGCCCGGTCATTCTTGTCACCATGGGCGCGCTAGCCGTCTGGATGTTCACCCGGGCCGGCGGCTCCATCGCTTGGTCCACCGGCAACACCAAGACCGGGCTCGACATGTGGCTCGGCATCCTGGGAGGCGGAGCCCTGTGGGTCTCCATCTATGGCACCTTCGTGCTGAACTTCTGCGACTTCACCCGTAGTGCCAAGTCCAAGGGTTCGATCGTGCGCGGCAACTTCTGGGGCATTCCCTTGAACATGCTGCTCTTCGGCGTGATCGTCGTGGTCATGACCGGTGCGCAGTTCAAGATCGACGGCACCATCATCGACAGCCCCTCGGACGTCGTGGCGGCTATCCCGAACACCTTCCTGCTGCTAGCCGCCTCGGCCGCACTGCTGATCCTGACCGTCGCGGTGAACCTGATGGCCAACTTCGTGGCCCCGATCTACGCGCTGACCAACCTCTTCCCGAAGGTGCTGAACTTCCGCCGTGCCGGCATCATCTCCGGGGTCATCGGACTGCTGATCCTGCCGTGGAACCTCTACAATTCCCCTGCTGTCATCACCTACTTCCTCGGCGGCCTGGGCGCGCTGCTCGGCCCGTTGTTCGGCATCATCATGGCCGACTACTGGATCCTGCGCCGCGCGAAGATCAACATCCCAGACCTCTACCGCAGCACCCCCAAGGGGACTTACTACTTCACCCGCGGCGTGAACTTCCGCGCCATCCTTGCATTGGGCATCTCGGCGATTGCCGCACTGATCCTCGCGTTCTCCCCAGCCCTCGGCAACGTCTCGGCCTTCGCCTGGTTCATCGGTTCTGCCCTCGGCGCCATCATCTACTTGGTCATCGCCAAGCGCGGCCAGGTTCATCAGGACATCGACGGCGAGGCCATCGCCGTGGCCCCCACCCACTAGTCACCGGCATTCCACCGGTTCCACCAGCACCACAGGAGTTTTCCCCATGCGAATTCTGGTCCTCAACGTCAACACCACCGCGTCCATGACCCGTTCCATCGGCGACTCGGCCCGCTCGGCAGCCTCCCCGGGCACCGAGATCATCGAACTGACGCCCAACTTCGGTGCCGACTCCTGCGAGGGAAACTTTGAAAGCTACCTCGCGGCCATCGCCGTCATGGACAAGGTCGTTAACTACACCGAACCCTATGACGCGGTCATCCAGGCCGGCTACGGCGAACATGGCCGCGAGGGACTCCAGGAACTGCTGGACGTACCGGTCGTGGACATCACCGAGGCGGCGGCCTCCACCGCCCAGTTCCTGGGCCACAAGTACTCCGTGGTCACCACGCTGGATAGGACCGTGCCGCTGATCGAGGACCGGCTGAAGCTGGCCGGGCTGTCCGAGCGCTGCGCCTCGGTGCGCGCCAGTGGGCTGAGCGTGCTTGAGTTGGAATCGGACGCCGACCGCGCGGTGGCAGCCATCGTGGAGCAGTCGCGCCAGGCGGTTCAAAACGACAAGGCCGAGGTCATCGTGCTGGGCTGCGGCGGGATGGCGGAACTTGAAACCAAGGTCGCGGCGGCGACTGGGGTGCCGATCGTGGACGGAGTGCGGGCAGCCGTCACCATCGCCGAGTCCCTAGTCCGCTTGGGCCTGAGCACCTCCAAGGTGCGCACCTACGCAACTCCGCGGCGCAAGGTCATCACCGGCTGGCCCATCACCAAGACAACAGCCAATCTCATCCGCGGCTAACGCGGGCGACATCTATCAACGCCAACGATAGGCCCGGGGCGGTTGATGCCGAGGACCTACATCCTCGTGCGGAAAAGTCCGCTTGTCCCTCCCGGTCGGCGATAACATCCCAAGAATCGCGTTGTGACATTCCTCAGCCGCGCGAGACCAGGTAATCGAGGACCTCGGGCGCCAAGGTGCGGTCGGCGAAAATGAGTCGCTGCACCGAATCCCGCCCCACCGCAGCGCGGGTCTTCGCCGACGGTTCGCCCGACCACTTCAGCGCCAGCCCCGCCTTGAGCGCTACCTTCGCGGAGGCAGGATTGGTGGAAAGTACCCGGGCAATGACCGGCACCGCGGCCAGGGTTTCACCCGCACACGCCACGGCCCGTTGGGCCAGCTCGGTGGCGAACCCTTGGCCCCAGCAGGTCGGATCCAGCCGGTAGCCAAGATTCCAGAACCGGCTTCCGCTAGGCGTTTCAAAGAGGTGTACTCCCCCGGTCCCCAGCACCTGGCCCTGCTTGAGCCCCGGATACTGCCCGTCGCTTGCCAGCCGCACCACCCAATGCGAGAGACCATTCTCCTGCCAACCGCTGCCAAACATTGCCAGCGTGGCTTCGATCTGTGCTGGATCGGTGATCAGTTCACCCGGGATGTGCGCCCAAGTCCGCGGGTCGCTGGCAATGGCAAAGACCGCGTTCAGGTCCCCGGGAACGGGTGGATCAAAACCTAGCCGTGGTGTCCGGGGATCGTCGGTCATTTCACCAATCTATCCCGCGCGTAGGGCTCACACTGGGTGCGGCGGGTCCGTGCCCGAGCTCGGGTCTGACAGGCCCGGACGCAATTAACGGTGAAATCGTATGAGTCAATACTCGTTGCATATCTATTACTTCCCGGGACCGTTCGACTGCTGGCCATTGGGTAGGGTGTGACCATGATCAACTCAGCCCGCTTGCACTCGGACCTCTCCCGCCTCAGCCGCGAAACCGGCATGATGCTGGCCACCATCGATACGCTCTCCGACGACGAAATGGCTGCTCCCTCCCTCTGCGAGGGATGGAGCCGCGCGGACGTCATCGCGCACCTCGCATCCAACGGCCGCACGCTGGTGAAGCTCATCGATTGGGCCACCAGCGGGGAGCCGCAGCAGCTTTATGCTTCCCCGGAGGCCCGCACCGAAGAGATCGCCGCACTCGCGGCGCTTCCCCGCGAGGAGCTAATTGCCCGTTTCCGCGAGTCCGCCCAGTTCTTCGCCGAGCAATCGGATCGACTCACCGGAGACCTGGCGATCGACGAAGTGGACCTGCATGGCAAGGTCATCCCCGCCACCTCCATCGTGGCGCTGCGCATTTCCGAGATCGTCGTCCACCATCACGACCTGGACACCGCGTGGACCATTGCGGAGGCGGACCCGGACTCGCAGCTGAACGCCGTGGAGGCCGCGGTGCGCACCATGCGGGCCAAGGGCGCGCCGGGCATGAGCATTGTGACCGAGGAAGGTGACGAGTGGGTGATCGGCGACGGAGCCTTGAGCGTGAAATCTGACCGCGAGGGCCTGATTGAATGGCTGGCCCGCGGCCAGGGTCGCTACATCGAAGCCGACGGACCTTTGCCGGTCTTGCCCACCTGGTAGAACAGCCATTGAGAGAAGGTCCGCTTTCTCGCCGGGAGCCGGCCAATAATCCCGCCGGTGGTCCCTCCCCCAACGACGTCGGGCTCGTCGAACGCAATGCGTTCGACGAGCCCGACGTCGTTTAAGGGTTATTCCCGCCTACAAGGCGATCTGGCGGTTCTGGTCCTTGTAGAGCAGGTAGCGGAAGTTCGACGGTCCGCCGGCGTAGCAAGCCTGCGGGCAGAAGGCGCGCAGCGACATGTAGTCGCCGGCCTCGACCTCAACCCAGTCGGCGTTGAGGCGGTAGACCGCCTTGCCCTCGAGCACGTAGAGACCGTGCTCCATGACGTGGGTTTCCGCGAACGGAATCGAGGCGCCCGGTTCGAACGTCACGATGTTCACGCCGAAGTCGAACGCCACGTCCTGCGGGTCGAGCATGCGCGTGGTGCGCCACTTGCCCTCGGTCTCCGGCATGGCGCCGGGCTCGATGTCGCGCTCGTTGCCGACGACCGGCGCCGGTGCAGCGACGCCCGCCAGGACCTCGTAGCGCTTGCGGATCCAGTGGAAGGTTGCCACCTCGACGCCGTTGTTGTGCGCCTGCCACGCCGTGCCGGCCGGGACGTAGGCGAAGCCGCCCTCTTCCAGGGTGTGCACGGCGCCGTCGATACTCACGGTTAGGCGGCCGGAGACCACGAAGACGAAGGACTGGACCTCGGCCTGCGGCTCCGGGTGATCCGAGCCGCCGCCCGGGGCGACCTCCACGATGGACTGAGCGAAGGTGGTCGAGCCGCCGGCGACCGGGCGGTTCAACACCCAGGCGCGGGTGCCGGTCCACTCAGGGAAGACCGAGGTGACGATGTCGCGCAGCACCCCGCGCGGGATGACGGTGTACGCCTCGGTGACGATGGCGCGGTCGGTCAGCAGGTCGGTCTGCGGCGGATGCCCACCGTAGTTCGTGTAGTAGCTTGCATCGCCACGAGTCTGGATCTTAGACATTCGAGTCCTCCGTCTGTGTTGCTCGCGCCAGGGCGATTGATTCAAGGGTGGATAGGGATATTTCGGCCGTCGAGGTGATTTCCTCGGCGGTCAGTGCGCCACAAATCAGCCCGCGGCGGATGAAGTTGGCCAGCGCCTTCGCGGTTGCCGGTTCATCCATGATGGACGATTCGAAGCGGTGCACGTAATTGCGCAGGCGTGCCGCGGCGGCGGCAAAGCCTTCGCGGTAGAACGCGTAGGTCGCCAGGTAGCGGGTCGGCAGCTGGTTCTGATGTAGGTCCCAGCCCTGATAGATCCCGCGTTCCAGGTGGCGGCGCACCAGGCGGGCATGAAGCGCCCAGGCGGCCTGGATTTGTTCCGGGTCACCCAGCGGCAGCATGTTGGTCGAGCCGTCGGAGAGGTGCACGCCGGTGCCGGCGACGGCCACCTGCATGACGTTTTTGGCGTGGTCCGCTGCCGGATGCTCCATGGACTGATAGGCCGCCGCGATCCCCAGCGAGGCCGAGTAGTCGTAGGTGCCATAGTGCAGCGAGGAAATCCTGCCCTCGCCGACGTGCAATAGTGTGGCCGCCGGCACGGTTCCCTCATGGGAGAGGATCAGCTGCGGGGTTTCCATCTGCACCTCGAAGCGCAGGCGTCCAGCGGGTAGCGAATGCGCTGCCTCCAGCTGCTCGCAAACGAAGACCATGGCGCGGACCTGGTCGACGGTGGTGACCTTCGGAAGAGTCAACACCAAGCCCTCGGGCAGTTCGCCGGCGCGTGCCAGCGTGGAGACGAACAGATCCAACGTGCGCAAACCCCGGGCCCGGGTCGGTGCCTCGAAGCACTTGAAGCGGATGCCGATGAACGGCGGGGCCACACCCGCCGCCACGGCCTTGGCGACCTGTTCGGCCGCGGCAATGGCCGCGGCGTCCTCGGCCGTATCGCCGCGATTGCCGTATCCATCCTCGAAGTCCAGGCGCAGGTCCTCGATAGGCTCGTTCTGAAGCTTCGCGGCGACCAGCGTTGCCAGTTCCTCCGGCTGGGCCAGATCCAGCTTTTCGGCCAGCGCGGCCAGGCCGGCCACGCCGCCGGCGACCTCAAGGGCCGCGGTGCCCCAGGCTGCGGGCAGCTCGGGGGTGAAGCGGTCGGCAGGAACATAGGCGGTGTGGATCGGCTGGCGCCGTCCATCGTCACCCGGGTAGTTCTTCTCCAGCAGTTCGTCCGTGGCCGCCAACCCGCCGTCAATGCTTGCCAGGGCGGCCGCGCTCAGCGCGCCTTGCTGGCTCATTTTGTCACCAGTTCGGTGCTCAGCAAGTGGTAGGCAGGCAGCGTGAGGAAGTCCTCGAAGTCCTCGTCACGCCCGGAGACCAGACGGCCGATGAGCTCGGCGGCCGGGACATAGTACTTCTCGAAGGTCTCGGCGTTGTCGACCTCGCCGCGCAGCTTCTCCACCTGGACGGCGAGTGCCTTCGCGACGAGCTCGGCGGTGATGGTATTTCCGGTGTCCGCGGCCACGACCTGGTTGCGGATCTGCTGCCAGATCTGCGAACGCGAGATCTCGGCGGTTGCCGCGTCCTCCATCAGGTTGTGGATGGCCACCGCGCCGGTGCCCGAGAGCCACACGGCGGTGTAGGCCACCGCGACGTAGAGGTTGGTGTTGACCCCGGCCTCGGTAA
Source organism: Paeniglutamicibacter terrestris (assembly GCF_012271785.1). Lineage (GTDB taxonomy): Bacteria > Actinomycetota > Actinomycetes > Actinomycetales > Micrococcaceae > Paeniglutamicibacter > Paeniglutamicibacter terrestris. The sequence goes on from NZ_JAAWVT010000001.1 coordinate 1,162,688, forward strand.
CCGTGCCCGGTGCGGAGGCGACGTCGAGCAGCTGATCGGCGGTGACCGAGACCTCGGGGCGCTGGCGGTCGATCTGGTTGGGCTTGTCGCCCAGCACGGAGTCGAAGACCTCCACGCAAACCGGGACCAGGTCCGGGTGCGCCACCCAAGAACCGTCGAAGCCGTCGTTGGCTTCGCGGGTCTTGTCGTTGCGGACCTTCTCGAAGGCGGCGGCGGTGATTTCGGGTTCGCGGCGGTTCGGGATGACCGCGGCCATGCCGCCCATCGCGAAGGCGCCGCGCTTGTGGCAGGTCTGCACCAGAAGCTCGGTGTAAGCGCGCATCATCGGGGCCGTCATCGCCACGTCGGCGCGGTCCGGCATGATGAACTTGTCTCCGGCCGCACGGAAGTACTTAATGATGGAGAAGAGGTAGTCCCAGCGTCCGGCGTTCAGGCCCGAGGCGTAGTCGCGCAGCTCGAAGAGCATCTCGTCCATCTGGAAGGCGGCCGGGATGGTCTCGATGAGCATGGTGGCTCGGATGGTGCCGTGCTCGATGCCCAGCTCGGCCTCGGCGAAGGCGAAGACCTCGTTCCAGAGGCGGGACTCGAGCGCGGACTCCATCTTCGGCAGGTAGTAGAACGGGCCCTGGCCCGATTCGCTCAGGACACGCGCGTTGTGGAAGAAATGCAGGCCGAAGTCGACCAGTGCGCCCACGGCCGGCGCGCCGTTGATAAGCACGTTGGCCTCCGGCAGGTGCCAGCCGCGCGGGCGGACCACGACGGTGGCCAGCGGCGCGTCGGTGCGCAGGGCGTAGGACTTGCCGTTGCCCGCGTCCTCGAAGGACAGGGTGCCGGCCGCGGCATCGGTGAGGTTGATCAGTGCGTCGATCACGTTGTGCCAAGTCGGGGTGGAAGCGTCCTCGAGGTCCGCCAGCCAGACCTTGGCACCGGAGTTCAGCGCATTGATGGCCATCTTGGCCGGGGTGGCCGGGCCGGTGATCTCTACGCGGCGGTCCGCCAGCGCCGCGGGAGCGGGAGCGACCTTCCAGTCGCCGGCCCGGATGTCCGCGGTCGACGGATCAAAGTCGAGGGTGCCCGTCTTGGCTACGGCGGCTCGCGCAGCGGTGCGCGCTTCCAGGAGATCTCCGCGGGTTGCGGCGAACTTCTCGTGCAGCTTCTCCACGAAGGCCAGTGCCTCGGCGGAAAGGATCTCATCGGCCTTGGCAACGGCCGGGGTGTGCGTCAGGGTGATGCTCATGGTGGTGGACCAGATCTTTCTAGCTACTTGTTCTTCGATGCCGCGCCGGAAACGGCCTCGGCAACATCTGCTGCCACGTGCGGGTCGAAGACGGAGGGAATGATGAAACCGGGGTTAAGTTCATCTTGGCTCACCCGGGCGGAAATGGCATCGGCTGCGGCCAACAACATGTCGTCGGTGATGTCTGAAACGTGTGCGTCGAGCAGTCCGCGGAAGAAACCCGGGAAGGCTAGGACGTTGTTGATCTGGTTCGGGAAGTCGGAACGGCCCGTGGCGACCACTGCGGCGTGGCGTCCGGCGGCGATCGGGTCGACCTCCGGGTCGGGGTTGGCCATGGCGAAGACAATGGCGTCCTTGTTCATGGCCTCGATGTCGGCCTTGTCCAAGATGTTGGGTGCCGAGACACCGATGAAGACGTCGGCGCCGACCATGGCCTCCTTGAGCGTTCCGGTGAACTGCTCGGGGTTGGTGTTCTCTGCAAGCCACTGGCGGTGCGGGTCCGCGGAAACGTCCGCGCGGCTGATCGCTCCGTTGCGGCCCGCGGCGATGATGTTCTTGGCGCCCCGGGCGGCCAGGAGCTGGATGATGGCGTTGCCGGCGGCGCCGACGCCGGAGACGACGATGCGGACCTTGTCGATCTGCTTGCCGACCACCAGCAGCGCGTTATTCAACGCAGCCAGGGTGACGATGGCGGTGCCGTGCTGGTCGTCGTGGAAGACCGGGATGTCGAGTTCCTCGCGCAGTCGGGCCTCGATCTCGAAGCAGCGCGGTGCGGCGATGTCCTCGAGGTTCACCCCTCCGTAGACCGGGGCGAGGGCCTTGACGATCATGATGATCTCTTCGGTGTCCTGGGTGTCTAGGCAGACCGGCCAGGCATCGACATTGGCGAACTGCTTGAAGAGCGCCGCTTTACCTTCCATGACGGGAAGGGCTGCTGCCGGGCCGATGTTGCCCAGGCCCAGGACGGCGGAGCCATCGGTGACCACGGCAATGGTGTTGCGCTTGATCGTGAGGTTGCGGGCGTCCTCGGGATTCTCGGCAATGGCCAGGCACACGCGGGCCACACCGGGGGTGTAGGCGCGGGACAGGTCGTCGCGGTTGCGCAGGGCGACCTTGGGGACGACCTCGAGCTTGCCGCCCAGGTGCATGAGGAACGTGCGGTCCGAGACGTTGCGGACGTTCACACCATCCAGCGCGTCGAGCGCCTCGCGGACGGCCTGCCCGTGTTCGGCATCGGTGGTGTTGCAGCTGACGTCGACGACCATGTGGTCGTGACCGGATTCGGCCACGTCAAGTGCGGTGATCGAACCTCCGGCGCGACCCACGGCCGCTGCCAGTTCGCTGGTTGCAGTGATCGAGACGGGCGTTTGGACACGCAACGTCAGGGAATATCCCGGGCTTGGAACAGCCATATCGTCCTCCTGAAAAAGTTTCCGTATAGTGGATACTATTATCTACTGAGTGAAATTACAAGCACTTATGTGCGCTGGGCCACGGGAATTGTGCGTCAAAGTTTCGGATCGTGGAATAATTCTCTGGGGCTCCGGTATTGTTGGGCCCAAAGACAAGACCATTGGCGGGATCATCCCCATTGATTCGCGCTCGCGCACCAGCAGATCCAGGAGCATCTCCATGGCCGAAGTAAAGACGACATCGGGCGTCCAATCCGTCGAGCGCGCCTTCGAGCTCCTCGAGCTCATTGGCCGGGCCGGAGGCGAAGCGGCCCTGAGCGAACTGGCCGTGGACACCCCGCTTCCACTTCCCACCATCCACCGGCTGCTGCGCACCCTGGTGGGCATTGGATACGTGCGCCAGCTAAACAACCGCCGCTACGCCCTGGGCCCACGGCTGATCCGACTGGGAGAGGTCGCCAACCGCCAGCTCGGCGCACTCTCCACGCCCATCCTCCAGACCCTGGTCAACGACCTGGGCGAATCGGCCAGCATCGCGGTTCTCGACGGCGACATGGTCACCTACATTTCCCAAGCCCAGTCGCCACACGCGATGCGCATGATCACCGAGGTCGGACGCCGCTCGTCGCTGCACGGAACCGGGGTGGGCAAGGCAATCCTGGCGGTGCTGGAGAACGAAAGGGTTCAGCGCCTGGTCAACCAGGCTGGCATGCCTGCCCATACGCCAAACACCATAGGGACCATGCACCAACTTTTCGACGAACTCGAAAAGGTGCGAGCACGCGGCTACGCCATCGACGAGGAAGAGCAGGAGCTCGGCGTACGCTGCCTGGCGATGGCCGTCCCCGGCGCACCGACCCCGATGGCAATCTCCGTCTCCGGGCCGGTCACCCGACTCAACGAAGAATTCGCCACCCGGGCCGTGCCGCACCTGCGGGCCGCCACCGCGCAGCTATCCGCCGCATTGGCCGTCACCACAGGCTAGGCTGCGCCGAAGACGCGCAACAGGGCGGTCCGCCCGGCCATCGGGAATCAATTTTTCCCCGGTCCGGGCTGACCGCCCTGAGCTTTGTGCCTGGCCGCGACGGCCGTCTAGTGAAGAGGCGGGTGCGGGCCGGAGCGCACGAACTCCGACTCGTCGGGACAGGGGATGCCGGCCTCCTCGCATTTCCTGCGGTGCTCCTCCACGATGCCCTTGAACTCGTTCTCGTCGACGACGGGGATTTCCGCTCCGTCCGCGTCGATGATCTTGCCGGACTTGAAGCGATCCCCCTCGAGCAGTCCGCGGACCTCCTCCGCCTTAACGATGCGTGGAACCTGCTCAGCGATGACCATGCGCGGCGGGGCCGCCGCAAAGGCGGAACCGTCCTTCTTGGGCGTTCCCAGCTTCAGCTCATTAAATAACAGGTTCAGTAACACGGCCATAACCGCCGCCGAGCTAATGCCCGAGTGGAAGATGGTGGCGAACCACGTTGGGAACGCGTCGTAGAAGTCTGGCTTCACGATTGGCACGGCACCAAAGGCGATCGAGGTCGCCACGATGATCAGATTAAGGTTGTTCTCGTACTTCACGTTGGCTAGGGTGCGAATGCCGGATGCCGCAACGGTGCCGAAGAGCACGATGCCCGCTCCGCCCAGCACAGGTGTAGGGATGGCGGCAACCACGCGACCGAGCACCGGCAATAGGCCTAGCACCACGAGGATTCCGCCACCGGCAGTGACCACAAAACGGGACTTGACGCCGGTGATGGCCACCAGCCCGACATTCTGCGCGAACGCGCTCTGTGTGAAGGTGTTAAAGACGGGGGCAAGGATGCTCGAGGCCATGTCTGCCCGCAGGCCGTCGGCGATGCGCCGCGAATCCACCCGCGTCTTGGCGATCTCGCCGACCGCCAGGATGTCCGCGGTGGTTTCGGTGAGGATCACGATGACGACAATCGTCATCGAGACGATGGCACCGACCTCGAAGACCGGCCAGCCGAACGCAAGGGGCTGCGGGAAGGCGAAAATGGTGCCGCGGCCCACCGCGGAGAAGTCCGCCATTCCCAAAAATATCGCGATAATGGTGCCGATGACCATGGCCAGCAGGATCGATAGGCGAGAGATCGCCGCCTTTCCGACCTTAGAAAGCAGCAGCACGATCACCATGGTCAGTGCGGCGAGCCCGATGTTGGCCAATGAACCGTAATCATCGGCCTTGGCGTTGCCCCCCATCGCCCAGTTGGCGGCCACCGGGGTGAGCGAGAGTCCGATCATCGTGATAACCACGCCGGTCACCACCGGCGGGAAGAATCGTACAATTTTCGCGAAGAACGGGGCGATCAGGAAGCCAATCACGGAGGCGGCCAAGACGGCACCAAAAACTGATGGCAGACCACCATCCCCATTAACAATCGCCACCATGGTGGACACCGAGGCGAACGACGTGCCTTGGACCAGGGGCAATTGGGCGCCAAAGAACGGGATGCCAACCGTTTGCAGGATCGTGGCCAGACCGCCGACAAAAAGGCAGCTGGCAACCAGCACGCCGATTTGTTCCGGGCTCAGCCCGGCGGCACCGCCAATGATCAGCGGTGGGGCAATAATGCCGCCGTACATGGTCAAGACGTGTTGGAGCCCGTAGGCGACGGTTTTGCCCAGTGGCAGCCGTTCGTCCTCGGGCCGAGATGTTGTACTTTTGACTTGCGCAGCCTTCATGTCTGACTCCTTGATGGATTGCGACGCTTCGGGGGTGCCCGCGTGGCAGCGCGGGCACCCCCGAGAACCTCATCGGCTAGCAGAATCCGGGCGTGTTTTCCCAGATGGGGTGGGCCGCAGAAGCCCCTTCCCGGGTGATGGCAGCCTCGATCAGGCCGTACGGACGATCCGCCGCAAAGAAGACCTCATTCGGGTTGTCCTGACCAAATGGCGTCAAGTCAACAAGAAAGTGATGCTTGTTGGGCAGGGAGAACCTGATTTCCTCGATCTCCGGATGGGCTTCGAGTACGGCCTCGCCCATGTCGAACATCGTTTGCTGCAAAGCAAAGGAATGCCTAGCGGCGAAACCCGTTAGCAGCAGTTTACGCACCGAGGCATAGACGGCGTTGAAATCCAGGGCTCCGCCGGCAACCGCGGCCGAGCCGTAGCGCCAGCGGCTGCTGACATCGGTGGCCAGAATCCTGTCATCGGTTTCCTGCAGCGTGGTGTAGCGATCAATTGGATAGTTGCGAAATTCACTGGCGGTGGATTTGAGCACCGTCAGGTCCTTGATCCCGGCCAGCACGGTCGGCTCGCCATCAGTGATTTCCAGTACGGCGGTTCGCACCTCGGACTTGTTCCGGGAAAAGGCGTGGTCGTGATTCTGGATGCGGTCCCAGAAATATTGTTCGGCTGCCCATCGGCCACCGGTGATCCAGTCAAATTCCGTGGTGAAGTGCTTACCGAGCCGCAGTAGGAACGCCTCCGGTGAGCCAACCCCATCCCGGGCAAGGCCGTAGACGGTGTTCTTCTGCGTGTCGGTGGCAACGACGTGCCGGTTGTCCCCATCGACGTGCGCGGCGAGAAAATCGCCGCGAAGCTGAGAAGTGACGTTCAAATCCTCGATCTGGTGGCGGGCGGTGTCGCGCGTGATTTTCACCAGACGGACTTCGGCCTTGCCATATTGATTGGCTCCAAGCACGATCTTGGTGCCTGTTCGATTTTTGGTTGCTGCGGTATTCATGTTCTCTAGCTCCCTCGGTACGTGGAATAAGCAAACGGGCTGATAAGAAGAGGCACGTGGTAGTGAGCAGCTGTGTCGCTAATGACGAAATCGATGCTGACCACGGGAAAGAAGGTTTCCGTACCCGTCATTCCGAAGTAGTCACCCGTGCCGAAGGTAATTCGGTGGTGACCAGCTTCAACCTTTGTCGGACCAAGGGTCTGGATGCGTCCATCGGCATCGGTGACTCCTGACCCGATTTCTTGCCATCCGGATGCCGTCTTGGCTTCCAGCGTGGCCTTGACACCGGAGGCAGGCCTCCCGGTCCCGGTGTCGAGTACATGGGTGGTGATGTGGCTTCTCGCAGCCTGGGTGATACTCATCAAGGACTCCTTTGGATTCGTTGAAGGGGAAAGAAAACCGGCAAATTTTGGCCTGCGATTTAGCGGGCGGGCACACGGTTGAACGCCGCGGCAAGACGCAGAAGCGCGATGGCACGCAGCTGCTCGTCGACTTCCACCAACTCGGTCTCAAAGTCGTTCCTCAAACGGCGACGCAGTTCTGCAAGAATTTCTTGGCTGCTTCGGCCTGCGGCCCGGATGAGAAAAAGCCGGGAGAACCGTTCTTCGTAGGCGCGGTTCCCAGCCAGCAGCTCGGCGGCAACCTGCACGTTGAAGGTCAGATCGGATTGTTCGACGCGGCTGAGCGCGGCTTCTGCCGAGGGCCCGGCGGCGCGCTCCCCGATGCGGGGATGGTGGGCCAGTGCCGCGTTGATCTCCGCTTCGGTGAACGGGTTGGCGGCAGTTTGGGCACAGGCCAGAAGTTCTTCAAGAGAACTAAAAGGGCGGGCGCCCAGAGTGGCTTCAACCCAGCGATCTATGTCGGCACATGGTCGAAGGACTGCGTCTGCTGTCTTTACATCGAGTGCATTGAATCGAGAAATATCCATGGGGTGATCAGCTCTTTCAAACCTGCTTGGTATGCCGACACCATCCAGGGCTGAACACCCTTACCACCGGCGTGAACCGGCTTCGACTCGATGTTTCTGGATGGTGGAACTTTGCTTCCACACCATGTAACTCCGATCACACCCCATCCGTCAAGGGCATCGGCCAATCTCCTTTGGCAGCCCGCTGCCCCCAGGCCACCCGGGCCGGGCATGAAGCAAATCACATCACCCTCTTGCGGTTCTCATGATTCGAGTTCATACTTATTCTCACAAAGCAATATTAAGTTTCCATATTATGGAATCCGCATCGTTCAGAGGAGGATCACGTGAAAATCACCCAGCCCATCGCTGAAGTATCCAGCGAGACACACCCACACACGGTTCCGGAAACGTCTGCGGCGCTGAGCACTGGCATGTTCCATCCCATCAGGGGGTTAGATCCGGATCTTAGTATCGAACCGCGTCGCACCAAGCCACGTATCGGGCTCTGGTCGCGGTTCTGGACCACGCGCAACTAGCACCAAGGCGACCGGCATCCCGCCCGATGTCGAGGACCGCGACATGATGCCATTAACCGGGAAACGCCAACACAATGACCGCCAGCCCATGGGCTACTTCCCAGACGGCGGTATCAACACCAGCAGGCTGGGAGCTAATCACCGCGCAGCTCATCCTCAGGACAGACTTCGCAGAGAAGAATGACAGCCTCACGCGCAAAGGATGATTTCACTTGAATCCAGTCCAGAATCAAGGCGGGCCCGCGCCGCGAACCATGCTGGTCACAGGAGCCGGTTCCGGGATCGGGCGTTCGGTCACCCGACGGATGCTCGCCGCGGGGTGGAACGTGGTCCTCGCCGGTCGACGTGAGGCACAACTGGAGCAAAGCGCCGACAAGCACCCCAACGCCCTCGTGGTGCCGACGGACATCACTGACTCGATGGCGGTCGAGCGGCTTTTCCTCGCGGGAATCGAGCGCTTCGGCACGATCGATGTCCTCTTCAACAACGCCGGGATTTTCGGCCCCGCCGCCACCATCGGCGAGCTTTCAGCGCAACGGTGGCAGGAGGTCTGCGCCGTGAACCTCAGCGGGGCCATGTTCTGCGCTGGAGCCGCCTTCAGGCACATGCAGGAATCCGGCGGTGGGCGCATCATCAACAACGGTTCAATCAGCGCCCACGTGCCACGACCGGCTTCCGTTGCCTACGCGGTGACCAAACACGCCGTCACAGGATTGACCAAGTCCATCGAGCTGGACGGTCGCCCCTATGGCATTTCCTGCTCGCAGATCGACATCGGCAACGCCGCCTCGGAGATGATGCATGATGTCGGAGCAACTTCGGGTGCCTTGCAGACCGACGGTAGCCGGAAGGTCGAGCCGACCTTCGACATGGAGCAGGCCTCGGCCATCGTGGAGTTCATTGCCACCGCCCCGGCCGAGGTCTCGATCAACAATGTCACCATCACCGCGGCCGGAATGCCGTACATCGGCCGCGGCTAGGAATGATGCGACGGCCTAAAGGTGAGCGGCGAACAAGGCCTCTAGTTTAGTGAATGAGGACTCCCAGCCGGCGCGGGCCGGAGCCAGAACCTCACCCGGCAGTGGACCCTGGGTGATTGTCAGCGCGGTGCCCATCGGGCAGTCGGCGAATTCCACACGCATGGTGATCACCAGGTTCAGGGTCATTTCATGGGGCCCGTCTTCACCCACGAGCAGTTCATGTTCCCGCACTTCGGTGAACTTTGCGTGCACCGGCGAAGTCTGGGTGGGGTCCTCGAGCAGGTGCATCACGAACTTCTGTACGCCCCCGATGCGTGGCTCGATGGTGACGGTGTCCACGTGCACGCCCCAACCCTCTGGGCCGAACCACTCGGCCAGGATCTCGGGTTCGGTGAAGGCCGCCCACAGTGCCGCACGGGGTGCCGCAAATTCATGATTAATAACCAGTTCGCCCATATCCATGCGCTCGAGATTACCGTGGATACGGCCGCGAATCGAATATTGGTGGCACCGTGTGATGGCAAACATGCATCAGGTGATGATGAAAGGATTACGGGTATGACTGTGATCAAATCAATCCTGCTTTTTGGTGTTGCCGCGGTGCTGGAAATCGGCGGCGCCTGGCTGATCTGGCAGGGTATCCGTGAGCATCGGGGCTGGTTATGGATCGGTGGCGGTGCGGTAGCACTGGGACTTTATGGCATCGTGGCCACGCTCCAGCCCGATGCCAACTTCGGCCGTATTCTGGCCGCCTACGGAGGCGTCTTCATTGCTGGTTCACTGATCTGGGCGGTGTTCCTTGATGGATTCCGTCCAGATCGTTGGGACATCACCGGTGCCATCATTGCCCTGGCCGGAGTGGGGCTGATTATGTACGGCCCGCGCGGCTCCTAGGAGTACTGCACCTCGCGACCCCTGATTTATCGCTACACCTATACGGCATCCACCGAGATGCCGGCGGGGATGCGGCGACCGTTGACCCAAGTTTCTAGGATCCGGATGTCCCCCAACTCGGTGGCGGGAACTTCTAGGGGATTCCGTTCCAAGATGACGATGTCGGCAAGTTTCCCGGCCTCCAGCGACCCAACCTCGTGGTCGGAAAAAAGCTGCCACGCCGCATCGATAGTTTGTGCCTTGAGCGCATCGCGGATTCCTATGCGGAACTGCGGTCCCAGAACCTTGCCCGATGGCGTCTGGCGGAGAATCGCCGCCTGCATGTTGATCAAGGGTGATTCAGGCGTCACCGGCGGATCGTTGTGCAGCGAGAAGCGCATTCCAACCTCCGCCGCGGCCCCTGCGGGAGTCCACGCCTCGGCATTTTCGCCGAAAAGACCCGACAGGATATCCCCGTAGTAGTGGATGTGCGCGACAAAGAATGAGATGCCCACGCCAAGTTCCCAAGCCCTCTTCACCTGTTCGGGGGTGATGGAGCCGCAATGCTCCATCCGCAGGCGGCCGTCGGCGCGCGGGAATTCACGTTGAACCTGCTCAAAAACGCTGAGCACCGTGTCGACGGCAATGTCGCCGTGCACATGGCACGCCATCTGCCAGCCGTTGGCGTAATGCTGGCGGCAAATGGCCAGCAACTGCTCCTCGGTGTAGTTGGAGCAGCCCTGGTGGCCGGCACTCAGCCCGATGGATTCGGTTTGGACGCTGTCTTCGTATCCGAAGCTCGTCTCGATATTCCCGACCCATGGGGAACCGTCGGTCCACACCTTCACACCGGTGGGGCGGAACATCGCGGTGCCCGGGCCCATCAAGGGATCGGTGCCCGGGGCAGGAATGCTTTCGCGGATTCCCGACATCTCGTAGGAGCGTATGCGTGCGGGTGGTTCGTGCGCGCGCTGGTATTCCTGCATTAAGGGATAGGAGTCAGGGTGAAAGGCGAGGTCACCGGTGGTGGTGACACCCGCAGCGGCCATGCGGCGCAACTCGAAGTCTAGGAACCCGGAGAACTTCTCTGCACCGGCATGCATCTTCGGGCCCATGAAATTCATAACAGCCGGAATTTCCAGTGCCTCGCCAGTAAGCTCGCCTGCCTCGTCACGCAGGTATTGCGAGGCACCGGGATCCTCCGAGTTGCGATCGAGGCCCAGGGCCTGCAGTGCCGCATCGTTGGCCCACGCCGAATGGGCAGAGTAGTGCATGACCGACAGCGGAACCGTGGGAGAGAATTCGCTGAGCCAGGTGCCGCTGATGCGGGGCAGCTCGGGCAGCAACAGCGGGTCCCAGCCGAAGGCAGCAACCCATGCGCCTGGCCCGGCGGTTTCTGCCTCGGCAACGGCCGCGCGGAGTTTCTCCAGCACCGCCTCTGCGCTGCCGCACAGCGAAGCCCGGATATCGATGGCGTCCGGGCCGATGAAGTTCATTTCGGCGGTCGGGTGCCCGTGTGCCTCGACGAAACCAGGAAGGACGGTGTTGCCCTCTAGATCGCGAATCTCGGTGTCAGGTCCGGCCGTCTCCATAACATGTTCGGTCGAACCGACGGCAAGGATCTTGCCGTCCTTGAATGCGATGGCCTCAGCGGTGCCGAAGTCCGGATCGACGGTGAGAATTATGGCGTTGTGGAGAATCGTTGTCGCGTTCATGGTGGCCTCTCTGGTTACGCCGTTGCCCGGCGGTTGCGCGGGGTTAATAGCAGGAAGATCAACGCGGCAGCGATCACGAAGAAGAGTGATTGGGCCGCCAGACCCATGCCGTAGGCATGGGCTGTCATGATGCCGTCCTGCATGAAAATGGTGGACATGGGTCCAGCCAGGGCAAAGCCCAAACCGAACCCGAACTGGCCGACGGCGGGCTTGACCGCGCCGACGGCGCCAAGCTGGTCGGCCGGCGCCGAACCCATGATGACCGCGCTCTGCGGGTTCTGCATCCACATGACCGCGAAGCCCACAATGAACAAGCCGGCAGCAGGCAACGTGATGTTGTGAGGGTCCTTCATGAAAATCTGGCTTGCTAGACCGGCGGCGCACAACAGAAGGCCACTGGTGAACATGGTGCGGTTGCTCGCGCCGAAGCGCTTCTGCGCAAGGCCGGCCATCGGTGCGCCGCAGATCATGCCGATGTACATGACGGCGACGACCACCGAGACGGCCGAGGCCGGAACCCCGGCTGGCAGCGCCAACGCCGGGTATTGGCCCAGCATGGAGGCATCGGCCCAGTTGAAGAGCACGCCCGCCAGGCACGCCGCCGAGAACGCGGGCTTCTTGAACAAATCAACGGGGAATGCAGGGCTCTGAATGCGGCGTTCCCAGAGCGCGAAGCCGGCCAGGATGACCAGCGCTGTGAAGATGCCGCCGATGACCAGCGGGCTGCCCCAGCCACGCGTGGAAGCCTGACCGATCGAGTAGACAAGCGCAATGAGGCCTGCTGCGGCGAGGACCACGCCGACGCTGTCGAATTTCCGCTGGGCGGAGGTGTTGTTCTCGGGCAGCAGGCGGAGCGCAGTAAAGGTCAGGGCCAAGCACAGCACCGCAGTGCTGATGTAGGTTGCACGCCAGCCGAAGGCACCCTGGATCGATCCGGATAAGGAGGTTGCTATCACGATGAGGGTGGCGCCTGCACCGAAGAACAATCCGAAGGCCTTGGGCAGGTCCTTCTTTTCAAAGAGGGTGGGGATCAGCGCTAGGCACATGGCGAAGGACATGGCCGTGGAAACACCCATCAGCACGCGCCCGACGGCGAAAACCAGCGGATTTGGTGCCACGGCGGTGATGAACGCCGCGACGCCCATCAAGAGGATTCCGGCAACCAAGACCTTCTTGCGCCCGTGCCGGTCACCGATGATTCCGACGCCGAGCATGCTGGCGGCAAGCACAATGGTTCCGATGCTCTTGAGGAACGATGCCAATGCAGGGTCCATGCCAAGGGCCTTGGCCGCGGCCGGCATAGCAACCGAATGCAGAGCGGGGTCAACGCCCTGCATGCCCCCAACCAGCGCAATGCAGATCATTGCCGCCATAACGGGCTTGCGAGCCCGTAGCCGGTGCGCCGGCCAGGCCTGTTCGGTCGGCGTCTGAATCTGCGGCGTGGCCGCAATGCGCGCTGTTGCACGCCGGTGAGTTGATTGGGTTTCCATTACGGGTCCTTGGTGAGGAGGAGGCATGAGGTGCGTGGTGGCCACGAGCAGAAGAGGCCCAGTGTCACGCGTCACAACCATATTATTCCACGCCGTGGAAAATGTCGATACCTTTTTCCCGCAAGGTTGTTTCGGGGGTTTTTCTAGTGTGCGGCCGCCGCGGGGTGTTGTGCCACGGCGCGCCCGGCGGCGATGTGCATACCGTTGTTGACCGGGGCGAACGGGTCACCAGCGAAGATGATGCCCAGCTCCGCGATGGAGGGCAGCGCTCCGATGGATGCCAACTGCTTACCCATCTCGGGGCGGAGGAACTCCTGCAGCGCGGCAAGGTAGCCGTCGATGATGAGCGTCCGTGGATTGACTACTGCGGCAATGGTGTCCACGGTGATTCCCAGCCAATATCCGGCGCGATCTAGTTCGCGGAGTACCACTTGTTCGCCAGCCCGCGCTCGGGCCAGTAGCTCCCCGACCATTTTTTCGTGGCGCTGGGCAAGCTGGGGCACCAGCTCCGCCTCCGTAATGCCCGAACCGCTGCACCGGGCGTAAAGGCACGCCAGCCCGATCCGCGTTTCCACGCAACCGCGCCGGCCGCACCAGCATTGGGCGCCCGCGGGGTCGATGACAAAGTGACCGAATTCGCCGGCCAGGCCGGTTGAGCCGTGCTCGAGCGCCGATCGGCTATAGATTCCGCCACTGACGGCATAGAGGCCGCCCAAGTGAGCCACCGAGTCGATCTCACCGGGCAGCTCCAGATCTCGGATCCGGGACAAAAGCGAGTAATTGGTGGCGCGGTCTATCCCCACGAGGATCGACGGAGAAACGCCACCTTCGATGTGCGAGAGCAAGTTCAGGAGCTCTTGGCGAAGCGGGTAAGGGCGGGACCAGCCGTTGAGAATCGAGCGCATCATGACACCGGAGGAGCTGTTGACTGCCCCCGGGACCGATGCTTCGACAGCGAGCAGTTCGTGTCCGCTGCTGCGGCACTCCGCGGCGATTTGATTCAAGGCAATGCCGACGTACTCGATGTATTCGTCGATTTCCAGCGACATGGGTGTCGGAACGGAAAATGCGGTGCTGTGCTTTCCGTCAATCCCACCGATGGAAGCGTGGATGGTGCCATTGTCCAGGCTCAGCGAGGCGGTGGCCCAGTGGTGCCTGGCCAGGGCGATGAGATTCGTCGGCCTGCCCATCGCTGCCGGATTGGTGTCGGAAACCTCGATGACAAGCTGCCTATCGCGCAGCTCCGCAATGAGTTTGGTCATCGCGGTGATCCCAAGTCCCGTGCGTGCGGCGATCTTGGAGCGCGAGAGCGGGGACTCTGCAGCTAGGACCAGAAGCACCTGCGAGAGGTTGTGCTCCCTCAGATCCACAATCGACCCACCGCTTGTGCCAAGCGGTCTTGGCGGATTCACGATACTCATCCTTGCTGTTGCCGACCCATAGGTACCCAGTCTATGCGGCCGGACATGCGCTGGTGTGATGTCTGCGAGCACCGCAAAGCAGAGCATCGTGTGTTGCCGTCAGAGGTTTGTCTAGACCATTGCCGCCACCATTGCGTGTGCGGTGACGCCCATGAAGGCCTTCTCAGCCAGGCTCAGGTACCAGTAGACCATTGCGCAGGTGACTCCTAGGGTCTTGCCGATATGCCTCGGAATGTAATCTCGCCCAGCCGCGGGCGAACTGACCCGCTTGTCGATCTCACACCGCGACGGGCCATCACCAAGAAGCAAATATTTGGAGGCGCATAAACAGAGGGAACCCGGAGCATCTGGAATCGCGTATATACAGCCCGAGATACTGTCCCGGGAAGCTACCCCAACCGCTGCCCCAGGGCCACTCGATACCCCCTGCCCTCAGCCAATGGCATCCTTCATTTTCAAACAGCTCAGTCCTCGCCTGCAGGTGCCCCCTTGAAAGCAACAGCTAAGTGGTCGGCGAACATTCGCGCATACCAACTTTCCGCAAAGGGGAAAAGAATCTGACCCCGTTGTACACAACCATCAAGCTGGGCGGCCAACTTGATGAACCGACGAGCAACGGTACGGTGGCATCCGGCAGGGGCTCCCACAAGTCTTCCTCCGGAAGCAGCATCGCTATTTCGCTGCATTTTGCAGCCAAGTAAAGCGGCACAGGCTCGGCGTCAGTCTCCGGCTGCGTTAAGTATTTCTCCGGAAAGAAGACACAGCGTTCACCAGCAAGATAAAGGGTCCTGGGAACCGTCATACCAGTTTCCTCCATCACAAGGCAGGTATTTACATAATGCGGATCTTGATCTGCATACACGTTGGGAAAGAGCACTGCCGCTGATGCGTCCATCATTTCCTTTTGCCGCCCAGATTCGCGCACCTCTGCACTGCTCATCCCGAACCACTCCTGAGTGAAGCCTTCTATTTTCTCCGTAAGAGCCGGATCCACGGACTGGTCACGGCCCAGGTCGTCATCTACTACAAAGGATTCTTCATCGGTTGGGTCATCCTTGGGATCGTCCGGATCCCCCAAATCAAATGCTGACAAGTCACGTCCACACATCTCACCATCGATCCAGGGCTTCCCAGGGAAAAACCCTTCCCAGACAGCCTGGCGACGATTCAGCCACATCCAATCATCATCATTGGTCTCATAGCTGACCTGCCAGACCACATACCATGCAACGGCATTTGCTGAGGCTGGGCTGAGGGTAGATGGGGGAATCGATCAGGGAACGGCCGAGTCGGTCGACCCGCCAGACCACCACGGTGTCCCCGGCCTCGGCGTACTCCAGGAGCTTCTTCATCCCTGGCCGCTCGATCGCCGCCCTGCGTCCGGAAGTGACATCGACGAACACGTCCCGCTTTTGCACCCCGTCCTTGACCAACGCATCAAGCTGCAGCTGCGCATCCCGGCTCGAGGTGCTCACCCGCGTGTATCCCAAAAGTCTCACCTCGCCATTTTGGCTCAAAACCCCTCGATGCCAACCGTGTAAGACTCTTTACGGCAAGACGACTTTTCGAGACACATGGCGCCCCGCCACCCAGGGTCAGCCGATTTTCGGATTGGGTCTCGTGCCAATGTCTCAAAAAGCTTCAGGTTTATAGGACATGGGATGGGCCGTGACCGAAGCGAACGCTTCTGTTTGTCAACGGTTCCTGTTGAACGTCAAATTCGGGCTTTCAAACTGGCGCTGCGTCGCCGATCCGGATGCCTCGTGCCCCTCAAGAACCCCGTCCAGGTCAAGATGCTACACGACGGAAAACTCCCTCGCACAGCATGCATGCAGCGGCCACCGCCAGAACGCCCGCCCCGAGAAAACACGCCCCGAGAAGAAACGATCCGGGTAAAGAGCACAGCCGCGGACCACCCCGGCATCTCTCGGACTATGAACTAGGATTATTCGAAAACTAGTCCACATGCTTGATAAACCGGATAAGGACTCCTCATTAATTCTTTTTCGAATCCAATGCGTAGCATGCAGGGCACGTCGCGGACCCGGACCCTCTTGGCTCTTGGAATTGTCGGCACCGTACTGTCCCTTGGACTGACCGCTTGCATGCCTTTGTCCCAGCCAACCGCCGTACAGCCCCCGAACGTAGCGGCACCCCCGGCACCGGCACCTGTTCCCTTGGTGTGGGCCGATGGCACCAGGGTCACCGCCAATGTCCAAGGAATCGAGCATGCCCGGGTGGCAACAAAAGACGAGGACTTCACCTTAGAATCCGAGACTCGTGGCCTCGTGAACGAGAAAATGGCATTCCTGGTCGAGGCGGTGGACTCCTCCGGAGCCTTGGTGGGAGTCTATGGACCTCGCCAAACGGTTCAGGAGCAGGAGAAAAACGGATATGTCATCGATCCGGAATCCCAGCGCCTCGGGCGCTACGTTGAGGGGGCCTTTGAGCCGTTCACCGTCGCGGGAACTTCAAAGAAGGACTATTTGGCGCAAGAAATTTCCGGTATGACGGTGACCGATGCAGGGATAATTTGGGGCGAAATCTATTCCGAGAATGCCTCGAGCAGGGGATGGAAAATCCTCAGCGTCTCTCCGGGAAGCACCGAGGTCCGGGTGCTGGCGACGCGTTCATGGAAAAAGGGTCTCAACGATATCTTGGAACACACGATGCTCCGCTCTCCCGTATTGGTCGACGGCAGGGTCTATTGGAACTTCGAACGCTCCAATTCGGACGATGACTTCTATGAAAAGAAACTGTTTTCCGTCGACCTTGAAGAACCCGGCACCGTGCGGGACGAATTCGATCCGGCCCTCACCGATGCGAAGCCGCCGACAGGTCCCCTGTATGTGTGGGAAGACAGGGTACTGGCTGCGGTCGATGTCCCGGACGACAGCGAAGAGGGCTACAGGGATACGATCAGTTCCTACGCGCCGGGAGGAAAACGGGATGAAATCCTTCGCGTGGCAGAGGACTCCACCGCGGAATATGCCATGTGGTTGTGGGGCTCCGATGAGCGTGGGTTCGCGGTGGAATATGACAAAAACCTATACCTCGTTGACCCTCACACCCGCCAAACAGAGATGTTCCAAACTCCCGAAGATGCTGAGATTTCGTGGCTGACCCAATGCGGTCCCCTGATTTCGTGGACGTACCAGGGTGGATCCGAAAATCTCGCCACCAAACACTACGTGTACAACCGCGGCTCCAAGGACCTGTCGGTGGTGGCAGCTTCGCAGGGCCAAAACATGGACTATTGCTCCGGAGACTACATGAGTTGGTCCACGGGCGACCCCAAGGACCGCGAAGCCGATTCGGGGGACGTCGTCGTCCGCTGGAAGAACTAGCTTCCCGGCGGGTTGGCGGTGTCGCCCCCTCGGTTATGTTGGGCAGTTTTCCGTGTCGGGGTGGCCTCGATCTCGCAGCCGACGCTTTCGCTGGAGGCGCGAACGAAAATCTTGTGGATCGTCTACCGCTTTGTTCACGTCCTTCTACGGGTCACGGAGATTCCCTTGAAAGGGTTTTGGGTCTGGGTGCGCATAGCACGAGCCAACGGTCGGTGGTTCGAAACAACACACGTGGAATTCTGATACGAGTTTCGGTCGCGTTTGCACCGTCGGCGCTCCCCCTGTTTTGGGACAGCGCCCCCGCGATTCCCGCGACATTTATCGCTTTCAAGAATGCGACATTTATCGTCAAAAAACACACATAGTCCGACTTGACTTCCTGACGTCAGATTGGGGTATACCCAAAAATGACGTTTGTATTTCCCAGGGAAATCACGCGGCAGTATGAGGGAT
Organism: Paeniglutamicibacter terrestris; assembly: GCF_012271785.1. Lineage (GTDB taxonomy): Bacteria > Actinomycetota > Actinomycetes > Actinomycetales > Micrococcaceae > Paeniglutamicibacter > Paeniglutamicibacter terrestris. The sequence continues at coordinate 1,180,762 of NZ_JAAWVT010000001.1, forward strand.
CTGGAGATGTCGCGCCTAACAGCAGACTCAACCTAGATTCCCTCCCAGGACTAGGCACACAATTGGTAGAGAATACTCTTTGTAGGCCGTTTCCATTTCCGAGGGCAGCTCTGGCAACACCAGTTCGATACTTGTACTGATGCACTCGAATCCGGCTTCCATAGTTCGCACCAAGGACTCTTCGCTTGAGCCGGGGAGCGACTTTGCGTGTGGACTGGACCCGGTCGGAGAGATTGGGGGCCGTGGCTGTCTCGGACCCCGCCTGTAGGATCAAGCAATACCTGACGGCCGGGAACCTTGGTCCCCACATTTTTGGAGTGTTCCCCATGCGAGCTGCCCTGCGCAACCTGACGGTCGGCATGACCGCAGCGTCCCTTCTCTTGGCCGGCACCCCCGCAGTCACTGCAGCGCCACTGACCAGTGTCGTTGCAGAATCCCCGTTTGAAATTCCCAGCCCTTACGACGTCGAAGGGAAGATCGAAAGCATTTCATGGCCGGCGTGGACATCCCCCGACCGGATAGACGGATGGATTTACGGCGGGGACACCGTCACTGCCGTCGCGAACATCCCCGAGGGCGCTACCGCCACCTATGAATGGTTCGAAGGCAAGGACGGCTTCGCGGTAGCCACCGGGGTCAGAACGCAGACCTACACGACGAAGTTGCCCTACCACGACATCATGTTCAGGGCGCTTCTCACGGCTGTTGATGGGACAACTACCGAGCAGCTTGGCGTCGCGTGGGTGAACAGACCGACAGCCAAAGCAGGCACCTATGCGTTTGAAAACAAACCCATCGTCGGAGAGCGTCTCTACTGGAAAATTACCCCCACGGCTGGTCCCCCAGCATGGCCTTTCACCTTCGTCTCATGGATCAACACCGAGACCCAGGAGTCCTTTGCCCATGCACGCAAAGAAAGTGGGGGGCGCTTCTCTGCGCTGGTGGGGTCTGATTGGGTTGGCAAGACCCTCACCGTGGGAGCCAACAGCTTCGACAACACCACCAACCCTTACTTCAGTCTTGATGGACGTGTGACCGGCGCAAGTCTCGTGGTCCCGGCGGGCAAGGCACGTCAAGGCAAAATGAATCTGCCATCGACCATTCGCGTGGGTGACAGGGTCAAGGCCTTCGCCGGGCCAGGCTGGGCCGAGACCTATGTTTCGCCTTCGGTCGCGATGACCTTCGACGGCAGCACCGTTGACAACGAATCGATCGAGCAAGACTTCGTGGCCAAGGACCTGGGAAAGTCCGTGTCCTTCGTGATGTCGATGTACAACGAAGCAGATCGCCGGTACGAGGTGTTCGTCCGGAAATCATTCACCGTGGGTCTGGGCATCGTGCCATCATCAACCCTGAAGATCGGTTCGGAAGGGAAAACCGACACACGAACGGCGAAGGTCGGTTCCCGGATCCACGCGAACCTGCACGGTGGAAAAGTCCTGCCCGGGCAGAAGGTCGCCTACCAGTGGTTGCGTGGCGGCAAGTCCATCACTGGCGCCACCAAACAGGTCTACGTTTTGAACGCAGCGGACTACGGGAAAACCATCTCTTTCAAGGCCACCACCACCGCGCCTGGCTACACCGCCAAGACCCAGACACCCAAGTCCGGCACCAAGGTCACCGTGGCGACATCAAAGCCCGGGAAGGTGTCCGTCACCGGCACCAGACGCCCCGGCAAAACCGTAAAAGCCGCGGTCTCCTCGTGGGCTCCGGGATCAAAGCTCAGCTACCAGTGGCTCCGCAACGGCAAAACGATCAAGGGCGCCACCAAGCGCAGCTACAAGCTGGCCAAGGCCGACGCCTCCAAGAACATGTCCGTGAAGGTCACCGCGAAACGCCACGCATACACAACGGTCTCGAAAACCAGCTCCACCGTGAGGATCTCCAAGAAGTAGCGGATCTGGCAGCACTTCGCCGCCAGAGCTTCATCCAATGCCAAAGGAGGGACAGCGATTTTCCCTGGCTTCACCACCGAGCATTCCCGTACAGGGTCCTCGGCCCATAAACCTGTACGGGGTCCCCTGGCCGATAGGGGAAACTGATTTGAAGCCCAGGTGCCGCTTCAAGAGCGTGCCATGGCGCGCCGTCCCGTCAATGGCTCTCAATCCCCAGCAGTGCGCCGGCTGCGCTGAGACGCGTTATTGAGAATTTAGGTACCCCGGAAGTTCAGCAATTCCCGACGTTTCGAGCTCGGAAGCCAGAAAACAGCCGTGAGTCTCAGCAAGGGATCCATTTCTGAGCCTCCGTATCGCGTAAGACCGGTGGACTTTCTAGGTCAGGACATCGTGGCAACGTTTCGTGATCACTTGCTGTCACCCAGTCAGGTGTGTGTTTTCTGCATCGTTTACATTGCATCGCAGTCAGGCTTCACGAATTCGTCCGCGATAGAGCTTCCTCCGAATACCTACTATTGCTCTGCGACTAAAAATGACGTCGCTTAGCCCTCGAACTATCACGGTTAGGAGACACGTCCTAAGATTCGAGGATCTCTCATCCGCCTTAAACTATCGTTCACGCAGTAGGAGGAACGTGCTCAGAATTCGCCATGCCGACAGGAGGGATCAGCGCGCTCCGCCGGGAAAAGCGCCTTATAGCATTGGACACCACTAGCACCCAGCCGAGAACCCCGAGCAGGCAGACGCGCTCGGCCAGCCCCAAAAACGCGGATCCGAGAATGGCGCTCAGGCCCAGCAACACAAGTCCCAGCGCGGTGATGACCGCGAGAGTGAGCGCTGCCCGGTAGGTGCCCTGGAGTTCTCTCACCGTGCGCATCCAGCCGGTTAATAGCAGGATGCCAGCCAGCGCGGCCAGAAACCCGAGACCCGCCACGAAAAGATGCACGGTGCCCGCGGTGGTGACAGCTACCAGCCCGGAACCCGGAACAACGTCGGTCGGGAAAAAGGCCAGAATCGCCGAACATACGCCTCCGACGGCCAGCAAAAACACCCCGCCGCGCCGCAGTCCGGAAGCGTGACCCACCCGATTGATGGCCGCAATGGCACAGAGCGTGGTCACTCCCCTGCCCAGAAAATTCAGATTCATGATCCACCCGAAGGGGCCCACCGCCAGATTACTTTCGGCATCGTGGAGCACGCTGTAGTGCGGTGGCAGGAACTGAAGCACCACGTCGATCACGATGTAGCTAGCGACGCCGGCCATCGCTGCGGTGGCCAACCATCGTCGGGCATTCTTCGGTTTCGGCTGCATCATTAATCCACCTTTCCATACCGGCGTCGCTGGCGTCGCACCATCCCCACGCAGCCGAGGAAACGACACAGGGGCAGCCAGAGGAGGAGCCACGTACACGGAGGTTTTTCTGGTTCACGGTTAACCCTTGAATCCGGGGCGCTGCGGTGCTGGACTACATGTCATGGACAATGACGCACGCACCATTCTCGCCATCGGAACCAAAAAGGGCCTCTGGCTCGCCGAAAGTACCGACCGTGAAGCGTGGACGCTGACCGGACCCCACTTCGCGAATCTTGAGGTCCCCTCCGTGGCCATCGACACCAGGGAGGGTAGGACCCGCATCCTGGCTGGGATCAACGACTGGCACTGGGGACCCACCGTCGTCTACAGCGACGACGCGGGAGCCACGTGGTCAGAACCCGAGAGCGGCGCCATCAAGTTCCCGGCGGACACGGACACCGCACTGGAACGGATCTGGCATTTGCGCCCCGATACGGAGGAACGACCGGGTGTCGTGTGGGCCGGATGCGAACCGATTTCGGTTTTCAAGTCCACCGATTCCGGGGAGAACTTCGAGTTGAACCGTGGCCTTTGGGACCACCCCCACCGCAGCGAATGGGGTGCTGGCTTCGGCGGGGCCGCGGTGCACAGCATCGTTCCCAATGTGGTGGACCAAAACGTTGTCCATGCCGCCATGAGTACCGGGGGCGTGTACCGCAGCACCGACGCGGGAGCTTCGTGGGAGCCGCGGAACAAGGGCATCCACGTCGACTTCGCCCCTGATCCGTTCCCAGAGTTCGGCCAGTGCGTCCACCACATCACCGCAGATGCACAAAACCCGGACCGGCTTTATGCGCAAAACCATGGCGGGGTTTACCGCACCGATGACGCCGGGGATCAATGGAATAGCATCGCCGAGGGTCTGCCTGCCGACTTCGGATTCGTGTTGCTGTCCCATCCACGCACGGGTGGCACCGTGTGGACTATTCCGCTGAAGGCTGCCGAGGAACGCAACCCGGTAGGCGGACGACTTTCGGTCTACCGCTCCACGGATGCCGGGGAGAACTGGATTGAACAACATGCTGGGTTGCCGGATGCGGACTGGAACGCGGTGTTGCGCGATGCGGCTGCGGTGGACGAGCACCCCGAAACCGTGGGCGTCTACTTCGGTACCCGTGGAGGGGAAGTCTTCGCCAGCAACGACGAGGGCGCGCACTTTGTCACGGTGGCCCAGCGCCTGCCCGATGTGCTTAGCGTCCGGGCCGCTCAGGCCAACGGTGCGAGAACATGACGGAGATTACCGTCGAGGTTCCCTCGGTGTTGGCCTCCACGCTGGGCGGCCAACGAAGCCTTCAGCTCCCGCTGCCCACCGACGGCACGGTCCGCGGGATCCTGGATGCGCTCGGCGAGCAGTACCCACTCTTTGCCCGCCGAGTGCGTGACGAGCGCGGTCAGGTGCGCCGCTTCGTGAACGTCTTCATCGGGCAGGAGAACATCCGTTCGTTGCAGGGCCTTGATTCGGTGGTTCCGGCTGGTGAGCAGGTGCTGATCATGCAGTCGGTGGCTGGCGGCTAGCTGCTGGTTGAGGCGCGCACCACCAACGATGGTGTGCTGATCAGTTGCCGGTGGACGTATTCGCCCTCGGCGGCGGATTCCTCGAGCAATAGTTCCATGGCCCGTCGACCCAGCTCGGTCGCGTGTTGGCGGATCGAACTCATGGGGACGAGCGCGGATTCCGCAAACGCAATATCGTCATAACCAATCAGCGCGATGTCTTGGGGAATACGCAAGCCGGTGTTCATCAGCAACCCCTGCATCAGGCCAAGTCCCAGCATGTCGTTGGCGGCGAAGATGGCATCGGGTAGATCCTGTGGCCCACGCGCGGCCAATTGACGGCCGATCTCTTGCCCCGCGGGTAGCGTCATTGACCGTGTCGCAAGGATCTCCGGATCCGGGAGGCCCACGTTTCGCAGTGCCTGGCGCGCCCCTTCGAGCCGGTCGGCAACCTGCCGAATATGCAGCGGACCACCGACGAAGGCGATGCGTTTTCTTCCCGAAGACAGCAGGTGTGCGGCCGCCAACCTGCCGCCGGCAACGTCGTCGACGGCTACCGAGGAGAAGGCAGAGTTGCGAGTGTGCCGATCCACTAATACCGTGGCGATTCCGCGTGCCCGGAGTCGCTCGAGTCGTGGGGTGATGTCCCCGACCGGCGAGAGCAGAATCCCCCTGACCCGCTGTTCTTCGAAGAGGTCAAGATAGGTTTCCTCGCGAGCCGAATCCTCACCGCTGTTGCCGACCAAAACGCTGACGCCGGCGGTCGCTGCATGGTCTTCTGCCCCGCGCGCCAACGCGGCGAAAAACGGGTTGGCCGAATCAAGCACGATGAGCCCCACGCTGCGGCTGAGCCCGGCGCGGAGCTGGCTCGCTGCGGCATTACGCACAAATCCCAACTTGGCGATGGCCGCGCTGACTCGTTCATGGGTGGCCGGATTGACCCGCGTCGGGTGGTTAAGCACGTTTGAGACGGTGCCAACCGATACTCCGGCCAGATTGGCAACGTCCTTGATACCTACGGAAAACATGGGCGATCCTGTCCGATAAGGGAGGCTAGCACTCACCATAGCCGCACGATTGAAACGAATCAAAGATTTTCCGCAAATTCGCCTCAAACCATCTTGACGTGCTCCAAATCACGCGCATATGATCTAGGCCACAGCTCGGTTGAAACGATTCACTTCTCGGCTGTCCACTCGCTGATCTCGCAAAGGTGCACACAATAATGCAAGTATCCACAGCCCCGGATTCGACGCCGGTCCTGTCATTGACTGGAGCCCTAAAGACCTTCGGGCCGGTCGTGGCGCTTGCCGACGGAACCATTGAACTTCGGGCGGGTGAAATCCTGGCCCTTTGCGGGGAAAACGGCGCGGGAAAATCCACGCTGGTGAAGATCCTTGCGGGGGTCCACTCCCCCGACGCCGGTCAATTCACCGTCGAAGGCAATCAATGCTCATTCAAATCCGTCGCCGATTCCAAGGCCATGGGCATCTCGGTGATCTACCAAGAACCGACGCTTTTCCCCGATCTTTCCGTCGCCGAGAACATCTTCATCGGCCGGCAGCCCAAGAATCGGCTCGGGCTCATTGACCACGCGCTGATGCGCCGCAATGCGGCAGCACTCTTTGTTCGCCTCGGTGTCCCGATGGATCCCGCTCGCAGCGCCGAGGGCCTCTCGATTGCCGACCAGCAGTTGATCGAAATTGCCAAGGCCATCTCACTGGACGCCAAGGTTCTGGTCATGGACGAGCCCACCGCGGCACTCAGCGGCTCGGAGGTCCGGCGCCTCTTTGGTGTTGCCCGCTCCCTGCGCGATGCCGGCGCCGCGATCCTATTCATCTCACACCGCTTCGACGAGGTTTTTGAGCTTTGTGATCGCATCACCGTGATGCGCGATGGTCGGTACATCGGCACTCATCTCACCGCCACGGTCAGCGTGGAGGACATCGTGCGCGACATGGTGGGGCGCGACATCGATGCGCTGTACCCGCGAACCGAAACCGTCATTGGCGAGGTGGTGCTCAGCGTCGACAAATTGAGCCGCAAGGGCGTTTTTAGCAACATCAGCTTTGAGGTCAGAGCCGGAGAAATCGTTGCCCTCGCCGGACTAGTTGGCGCGGGCCGCACCGAGGTCGCCCGGGCCATCTTCGGCATCGACAAGAGCACCTCCGGCCACGTAACTGTGCATAACACCGCACTTCCGGTGGGCAACCCGCGAGCCGCCATCGCCGCGGGCATCGGCTTTGTCCCCGAAGATCGCCGCAAACAAGGTCTGGTCATGGATCTCTCCGTCGCCAGGAACACCGCGCTGACCCTGCGTCACAAGTTCAGCCGCTTTGGTCTGATCAACTCGCGGGCCGAAAAACAGACGGCTGCCACCTGGAGCAGAAAGCTCCAGGTCAAAACGTCCTCGATGGATCAGCCAGTTTCAACCCTCTCGGGCGGAAATCAGCAAAAGGTGGTCCTAGCCAAGTGGTTGGCCACCGAACCCCAGGTCCTAATCATCGATGAGCCAACTCGCGGAATTGACGTGGGCACCAAGGCCGAGGTGCACCGGCTGATCAACGAACTTGCAGGTCACGGCATGGCCATCTTGATGATTTCCTCCGAACTTCCCGAGGTCCTAGGCATGGCTGACACGGTCTTGGTCATGCACGAAGGGCTCATCACCGCTCGCCTGGACCGCGATTCGGCCAGCCCCGAAGCGGTCATGCACGCAGCCACCGGCTCCAAGGAGAAAAACTCATGAGCGCCCCGGCTATCGGAACACTCAACAATTCACCAAAGCAAGGGGGCAAATCGGCGAGCGCGTGGCTAAAACTGCGCGAACTGCCCGTCACTGTGGCCCTAGTAGTACTCGTCGTGGTCACGGCCGTCATCAACCCGCTGTTCCTCTCCCCACAGGGGATGAAGGATCTGTTGCTCAACGCCACCATCATGATGCTGCTGGCCGCCGGACAAACCATGGTGATAGTCACTCGCAACATCGACCTCTCCGTGGGCTCAATTCTGGGCCTGGTGGCTTTTGGCACAGGCTCGATCTTTGCTGCCAACCCCAACATGCCCATCGTGCTGGTGGTACTCATCGGGATGGTCTTCGGCGCGGTGCTTGGCTCACTCAACGGGCTGCTCACCGTGTGGGCGAAAGTTCCGTCGCTGGTGATCACCCTAGGCACGCTCTATGTTTTCCGTGGCCTGAACAATGCGTGGGCGGGACCCAAGCAGCACTTTGCTGGCGATCGGCCACAGGCCTTCGGGAACCTTTCGGTGAACACCGTGCTGGGCATGCCAATCATCACCCTGGTGGCAGTCATCGTGGTCATCATCCTGGCGATCTTCATGATCGGCAGCCGTCCGGGACGTGACCTGTACGCCATCGGCTCTGACCCCGAGGCGGCAAAACTCTTCGGCATCAACGTTTCACGCCGCGTCTTTACCGCGTTCCTGATCAACGGAGCTCTGGCCGGTCTGGCCGGCGTGCTCTATGCGAGCCGCTTCAACGCCGTGGGAGCCACCACCGGCAGCGGTCTGGAACTGGACGTCGTGGCAGCAGCGGTGGTCGGCGGCGTGGCGATCTTTGGTGGCAGCGGCACAGTCATTGGCGCCACGATCGGCGCGATCCTGCTCAACACCATCACCAGCTCACTGACCGCCCTGCGGGTGGACAAATTCTGGCAACAAGCCATCGTTGGCGTCTTGATCATCACCGCCATCCTCATCGACCGTCTGGCCTCCCTGCGCCACGCCAAGAACCTGCGAGAAAAGGAGGGTCGCAATGTCTGAGCCAGCGACCATGAGCGTTGACACCTCCAAGGCGTTGCCCGGGGCCACACCAGCCCGTGGCCCCCGGTGGTACACCGGCCGAGATGCCGTCATGATCTACATTCTGATCGTCTTCCTGCTCTATGCGATGATCACCATCCCGCGCTTCGCTTCCCCCGTCACTACCGGCTTCCTCATTCTCGACGTCATCCCCACGCTGCTGATCGCCATGCCGATGACGCTGATCATCATCACCGGGGAGATTGACCTCTCGGTGGCAAGCATCGCGGGGCTCTCCTCCGCGACGTTGGGCATGATGTGGGCGGGAGGATCAAATATTTGGCTCTCCATGGCCGTGGCACTGGTGGTGGGATTGCTGGCCGGAATCTTTAACGGTGTGCTGATCGCCTTTGTCGGTCTTCCCTCCCTAGCCGTAACCATCGGTACCCTGGCACTCTTCCGAGGCCTGGCCTTGGTGGTCATCGGGGACAACGCGGTGGCGAACTTCCCCAAGGAGATCACCGCCCTTGCCTCGTCCAAGCTCGGGGCCACAGGTATCCCCATCATGCTCATCCCGGTGCTGGTGGTAGTGGTGATCTTTGGACTGATCCTGCACCAGACAGCCTTTGGACGCGGACTGTACGCCATGGGCTACTCCAAGGATGCGGCACACTTTGTGGGCATCAACGTCGGTCTCTCCAAGTTCTGGCTCTACCTCGCCTCCGGGGTTGTCGCTGCTGCGGCAGGCATCTTCTGGACGCTGCGCTATACCAGCGCCAGGAGTGATAACGCCTCGGGCCTGGAACTGACGGTGATTGCCGCGGTGCTACTGGGCGGGGTGTCAATCTTCGGCGGCAAGGGCTCGATCCCCGGGGTGTTAGCAGGAGTGCTGTTGATTGGCTCGCTGAACTACGCGCTGCGCCTGGGCCGAGTCTCGGACGTAGTTCTGGTCTCGCTGACGGGCCTGCTGCTCATCGCCTCCGTCATAGCGCCCAGCATCTCGGCCTCCATCACCCGGTGGCGGCACGAGCGAAGACTGCGCCGTCAGCTCTCCGCGCCAGCCGAGCCATCCGTCACCGGCTAACAACGATTTTGCACTCGTACCAAATCCCGGCGGGCTTTCCGCCACTGAGGAAGGAAACAAGGATGTTTACCCAACGAATCTCGACCACACGTCGGATCGGTTCACTCACAGCTTCTCTGGCTATCGCGGCCCTGGCACTGACTGCCTGTGCAGGTTCGGATGCAGGTACCACCCCCAGTGCCGGTGAATCCGGCGGCTCGGCAAAAACCGATGCCACCATCACCTTCATCCCCAAGCAGCTGAACAACCCCTACACCGACGTGGTGTTGGGTGGCGGCAAGGAAGGTGCCACGGCGGCAGGCTTCGCCACCGCCAACGTGGTCGGCCCGCTGGAGGCCTCGGCATCTTCCCAGGTCTCCTTCATCAATGCCGAAACCCAGGCCGGCACCAACGCCATCGTGATCGCCGCGAACGACCCGGATGCCGTCTGTTCGGCCCTGGGTGAGGCGCGCACCGCCGGGGCCAAGATCGTGGCCTTCGACTCGGACACCAACCCCGAGTGCCGCGACGTCTTCATCTCCCAGGTGGTGGCCAAGGATGTGGCTCTGATCCAAACCAAGCTGATCTCCGAACAGATTGGCGGCAAGGGCGAAATCGCGATCCTCTCCGCTACCGCCAATGCCACCAACCAGAACGAGTGGATCAAGTTCATGGAAGAGGAGCTGGCCTCCAACCCCGACTACAAGGACATCAAACTGGTCGCCAAGGTCTACGGCGATGACGACGACGCCAAGTCATTCCAGGAGGCTCAGGGCCTGATGCAGGCGCACCCGAACCTCAAGGGCATCATCTCCCCGACCACCGTGGGCATCGCCTCTACCGCACGCTACCTCTCCACCTCGGAGTACAAGGGCAAAGTCGCACTGACCGGGCTGGGCCTGCCCAACGAAATGCGCTCCTTCGTCAAGGACGGCACAGTCACCGAATTCGCCCTCTGGGATCCAGCGCAGCTTGGTGAGGTAGCCGCCTACGCCGCCAAGGCACTGGTTGACGGCACCATCACCGGCGCCACGGGTGACAAGTTCACTGCCGGCGCCCTCGGTGAACGCACCGTCGAAGATGGTGGCCTGGTCATCGTTGGCCCGCCAACGGTTTTCAACAAGGACAACATCGACGAGTACGACTTCTAAACCAACGTACTTTTCTCTAGCTGCCGGGTGCAGATCCTTCAGTGGTCAGCACCCGGCAGCGGCAGTTAGCGGGTCAGATCCCAGCGTAGCGCGGCCGTTTCCGCCACGCTCTACGGCACGCTACGCCTACCCAGTAAAGGATGCAGCATGCCAAACACCCCCACACTCACCGAGATACTGCCGCCCCACCAGCGACGTAAAACTCGCATTGGTCTGGTCTCCGGCGGACTTGGCGCATATTGGGAGCAGTTTCCGCAGCTGCTGCCGCAACTGCGGGAATCCGCCACCTATGTCACCTCACGCCTCCGGGCCTCCGATGCGGAGGTCATCGACGCTGGATTCATCTCCGATGCCCGCCAGGGCGCGGCAGCCGCAGAGACGCTGCGTCGGGCAGACTGCGATTTGATCGTCATGTTCGCCGCCACTTATCTCACGGCCTCCATGGTGCTGCCGATTGCCCAACGTGCCGGCGCTCCGGTGCTGGTCATCGATCTACAGCCGTCACCGGCCATGGACCACGCCAACACCACCACCGGTCAATGGTTGGCGTATGCGGGCAGTGCCCGGTACCCGAAATCGCCAACGTATTCCGTCGTGCTGGCATCGAATTTCGCTCGGTCTCCGGCTATCTGCACCAGGAATCTGCTTGGGAACGGATCAATCGCTGGGTTTCGGCGGCATCGATCCGCGGACGCTTGCGCACCGCCAGACACGGGCTGATGGGCCACCTTTACCCGGGCATGCTTGATGTATCCACCGACCCGCTTAACGTTTCGGCACACTTCGGATCGCATGTGGAAGTCCTCGAATTCGATGACCTGCGTGAACGCGTCAATGCCGTCACCGAGGCGCAGGTGGCACAGCGGGTGAGCCTGGCCGAGAACGTGTTCCTTCTCGATGCCTCGGTCAACCGGGACGATCTGGCCTGGGGCGCCAAGGTTTCCGTGGGTCTTGACCAGTTGGTTGCCGACTTCGATCTCGACTCACTGGCCTACTATCATCGCGGGTTGGCCGGAGAAATGCATGAACGTCTCGGTGCCGGCATGATCCTCGGTGCCTCGCTGCTCACGGCCCGTGGCATCCCGATGGCCGGGGAGTATGAATTGCGCACTTCCATTGCCATGCTGGCCGCAAACGCCCTCGGTTCCGGCGGATCATTTACCGAAATTCAAGCGCTCAATTTCACCGACAACGTTGTGGAAATGGGCCATGACGGACCGGCTCACCTCCAAATTTCCGCGGGTCAGCCCCTGTTGCGCGGGCTAGGTGTTTATCACGGAAAACGCGGCTGGGGTGTCTCAGTTGAATTTGATGTGCAGCACGGACCCGTCACGGCCTTTGGACTGGGAGAGGAACGCGACGGCAGCTACACCTTCATCACTTCGGAGGGAAGTGTCACCGACGGCCCACTGCTGGCCATCGGAAACACAACTTCCCGAGTGGACTTCGGGATGGATCCTGGCCAGTGGGTTGATGACTGGTCGACCACCGGCATTGGCCACCACTGGGCCCTGTGCGTAGGACACCGTGCCCAGGACCTTGCCGCTGCAGCTTCTCTGCTGGGCCTTGAACACAAACATGTGGGGCGGAAAAGATCATGAAACGCGTTTGCTTCGAGCTTCGGGTCAAGCCCGATCGCCTCGCCGAATACACGGACGAACATGCTCGAGTCTGGCCGGAGATGCTGATGGCGCTGAAGAGTAGCGGCTGGCATAACTATTCCTTGTTTATGCGCCCCGATGGGCTGGTGATCGGTTATTTCGAAACCGATGACCTCGCCGCAGCCCAATCCGCCATCAAAAACTCCGATGCAAATGCCGTCTGGCAGGAACACATGGCCGATTTCTTGCTGGATCCGGGACCTTCCCTGAGCGAACTCACCGAGGTTTTCCATCTTGAAGACCAACTGTCTGCCGGAGACGACGCATAAAACGCAGATCGTCCGGAGTAATCCCAAATCCGCCGATTCGGCACTAGTCTGAAACCATGAGCAATCTTGAGGCAGCCCCCGACGAGCTCGTGTGTGGTGCCGATGCGCAGTGTGCTGGAATTGAGCTTTTGTCTCCACGCAATGTTCCGCTCGGCGGTCCACGCGCCATGGACGTTCGCAGGACACTACCGCAGAAGCAGCGAAGCCTCATCGGGGCGTGGTGTTTCCTTGACCACTATGGCCCAGATCCCGTGGGTGATAGCGGCGGAATGGCTGTTCCACGCCATCCACACACGGGGCTGCAGACCATCTCCTGGCTTTTTACTGGAGAAATTGAGCACCGAGACTCCGCGGGCTTCCATGCCATGGTTCGCCCCGGCGAGGTGAACCTCATGACCGCTGGCCGCGGGATCAGCCACTCCGAGTTCTCCACGCCAGAGACCACCGTCCTGCACGGTGCTCAGTTATGGGTGGCGCTCCCCGATGATGCCCGCCATATGGAGCCAACATTCGCCCATCACCGCCCCGAGCCGCTGACCGGGAGCGGATGGGTGGTGAGCGTATTTCTGGGCCACCTCACCGTGCGCAACCCGGCCGGACTCGACCAGTTCTCCGCGTCGCCCATCAAGACACATACCGAACTACTCGGTGCCGAGGTTCGGTTGGAACCCGGTACCAGCATCACCGTGGCGCTTAACGCCCACCACGAGCATGGCCTCTTGGTTGACTCCGGGGACCTGAACCTCGATGCCGACCACGTTCCCGTTGACCATCTGGCCTATCTGCCGGCCGGAACCCCGGAGATCACCCTGACGGCAGGAACGGAACCAGTATTGGCCCTGCTAATAGGCGGAGAACCACTGAACGAGCAGATCCTGATGTGGTGGAATTTTGTCGGCCGCACCCATGAGGAAGTCGTGGAGTACCGCAGGGCCTGGCAGTCAGAGATCGGCGCCGAGGGAACCCTCAGTGGCACCAGGCGTTTCGGCGATTTTCCCACCGACCAGCCGGCTGCGCTTCCGGCACCCGTCCTGCCCAGTGTGCGGCTGCGTCCCCGCGACTAAAACTCCACCCCTGCCAAAAACGCGTCGGGCTCAAGGAAAGGGCAAAACCAAAACATGTCACTGACCGAGGAACTGGCCAAGTTGCGCGAAGCTTTGGCCGAACGTGCGGGACTGGGCGACCAGTTGGAGTCCAAGCGCGAAATGGAACATTTTGTTTCCTTCCGCTCACTGCGTGAGGCCACCGAGGCGACCACTCATTTCGAGGACGCGGGCTGGCAGGTTGATGCCGACATCGCGCAAGATCAACATTCCCGGTTTCCGCTTCGGGTGTATCGGATTCAACGCATCGACGTGGAGCACGCAGAGAATGCACTGCGCTCGGTCCACTCGATCACGCTAAAGCACGGTGGCAGCTACGACGGTTTTGGTGCCGTATTCATTGAAGCCGACGGCACCGAACCGCGCGGCTTTTTCGGCCGCCTCTTTGGCAACCCCTAATCCCTCAACGACCCCTCAACCAGAAGGAACCCGATGACAGAGATTCGCTTTGAGCTCCTCGCCGACCGCCGCCGTTATGCCCTGATCGACGGGGAGAACGTGATTGGTGCTGCCCATTACCGGGATCTGGAGACAGACACGGGCATCGAACGGGTTTTCTTCCACACCGTCGTCGACGAGGCTTACGCGGGGCAGGGTTTGGCCGGCAAGCTCGCTGCCCAGGCGTTGGCCGATACCGTCGCCCGGGGATACAAGATCGTCCCCGTCTGCCCGTACATCAAGGTATACGTGCGAAAGCACCACGAATTTGATGCCGAACTCATCACGCCAACTCCGGAGCACCTCGCGATCCTGCCTAAGGGCTAAGCGCCACGGCTCAGTCGGCCAGTTCCAGACCAAGCTCCGCCAAGGCGGCTCGCAAGATCGTGATGCCCTGAGGCCCAAATCCGTGCAGCGCCAGTAAGGCCCGTTGCCCGTGCGCTGCTGCCTGTTCGAGACTCGTGATCCCAGCGGAATCCAACGCTCGAGTGGCGGGTGCGGAAAGCTTCGGCAAGGCGTGTGTGCTCATGATCCCAGCCTATCGTCACCTTCCTGCTCCCCCGCTGGTTGGATCATCACGAAATATCCCGGGGATTGCCGGCAAAAGCAGACCGGGCGGTTGGCCTTCCTCGTGGGAAAGGCCAACCGCCCGGTCTTCGGTGATCAACAGGTGCTAACCGTGGCCATCCTGGGCCATGTTGCTGAAGCGCGAGTAGTGTCCCTGGAAGGCGACGGTGATGGTCTTGGTGGGTCCGTTACGGTGCTTGGCCACGATCACGTCAGCTTCGCCGGCACGAGCCGATTCCTTATCGTAAATGTCTTCACGGTGCAGGAGGATGACCATGTCGGCGTCCTGCTCGATCGAGCCGGATTCACGAAGATCCGAAATCATCGGCTTCTTGTCCGTACGCTGTTCCGAACCACGGTTCAGCTGGGACAACGCGATAACCGGAACGTCCAGCTCCTTGGCCAGAAGCTTCAGGGCACGGGAGAACTCCGAAACTTCTTGCTGACGCGATTCGACTTTTTTGCCAGAGCTCATCAGCTGCAGGTAGTCGAGCACCACGAGCTTGAGGTCATGCTTCTGCTTTAGTCGACGGCACTTGGCACGAATCTCCATGAGCGACATGTTCGGCGAATCATCAATGAACAGGGGCGCGTCGTTAAGTCGGCCCATCGTGGTGGCGATCTTCGACCACTGTTCGTCCTGGATGGTGCCCTTACGCAAATCTTGCAGAGCGATGCTGGCCTCTGCCGAGAGCAGACGCATGGCAATTTCGTTCCGGCCCATTTCTAGGGAGAAGAAAACGGCGGTCATGTTGTTCTTAATGGACGCTGAGCGAGCGAAATCCAATGCGAACGTTGATTTACCAACGGCCGGACGGGCGGCGATGACGATCATCTGGCCACCGTGCAGGCCCTGCGTCAGTTCGTCGAGTTCGAAGAATCCTGTGGGAACACCGATCACGCCCTCGCCGCGGCTGCCGGCGGATTCAATTTCGTCGACGGTGCCCTCGATGATGTCGCGCAATGGCACGTAGTCTTCGGCCGTGCGGCGTTCGGCGACCTTGTAGACCTCGGCCTGAGCTTCGTTAACGATGGCGTCGACCTCGCCGTCCTGCGAGTAGCCGAGCTGGACGATCTTGGTACCCGCATCAACCAGTCGGCGAAGCACCGCTCGTTCGCGAACGATCTCGGCGTAGAAGCCGGCGTTGGCGGCGGTAGGCACCGACTGGATAAGCGTGTGCAGGTAGGCCGGGCCACCGATGCGGGTGATTTCACCGCGCTTGGTCAACAGGTCCGAGACGGTGACGGCATCGGCCGGCTCACCACGGCCGTAGAGGTCGATGATGGCTTCGTAGATTGCCTCGTGTGCCGGACGGTAGAAGTCCAGTCCTCGCAGCACTTCAACGCAGTCGGCGATGGCGTCCTTGGAGAGCATCATGCCACCGAGGACACTCTGTTCTGCGACAAGGTCCTGCGGTGGAGTACGTCCATACTCCGATTCTCGAGAATCGGAGGTGGCATTTGAGCTGGCTAGCGACACGGGCTTTTCCCTTCAAGCATTGCGGGTTCCCAAGGTTTCCGCTTCATGACCTACCCCCAGTGTCTCAAGGAGAACCGACGATTCGTTAGGTGCAATATCACACGTGCGTAATGGCACCACGAACCTGTGGAAATAGGTGGGGAACAGTGCCACCCTAGACCCCATTTCGGCAAAACCCAAGGCAGTTATCCACAGGGCGTGTGGATAACCTGTGTACCTCGTGGCGTGTTGTGTGCACAGTCTGGGGAGAACTTTGTGGATTAGCCGCATGGTTGATCTTTAAATCCCCTCTGACTAGGGCTTATATGTCTCCACAGCTGTGGATAGAAACTTATTATCCACATCCTCCGTCGGCGTAAACTCACGTTATACACACAAAAACCCCTAGATTCCGGGGCTAAACAGGCCCTCTTTCCACAGTTACCCACAAGCTATCCACAGACACGCCGGTCAAATGCCAAAAACTGGGGATAGTGGACATTGATGGGCGTCACGTCGCACTGCCACACTGGGCCACATGAGCGAGAACAAGACCAAGCCCACGGCCATCGACCCCCACGAATTCATCGCAGCCGTGCCCCATCCAACCCGGCGGGCCGACGCCACGATTCTCGCGGACATGATGGGAGAAGTCAGTGGACAGCCGCCGAAAATGTGGGGTCCAACAATTGTTGGTTTCGGAATCTACCACTACGTCTATGAATCAGGGCGCGAAGGGGACGCCGTCGCCATCGGCTTTTCGCCACGTTCGGCCAATCTTGCACTGTATGGGCTGACCATCGCCCCCACGGCCCCAGCGCTTCTGGCGCAACTAGGCAAACACAAGCTCGGGGCATCGTGCCTCTATATCAACAAGCTTGCGGACGTCGATCTTCAGATCTTGCGGCAGTTGGCCGCCGATGGCTACCGCTACATGATGGATGTGGTGCATTGCCCCTCATAGGCCAAGAACCTGGCCAAAGAAAAGACTCCCGGCACCTGAGGCCGAATCCAAGATTCGACATCACATGCCGGGAGCCCGTTGAACGCTAGACGCCCTAGGAGACCAGCTGCTCGGCTTCCAGTCGGCGGAAAGCCGAACCGTGGAATACCAGCGGCGAATGGGCGTTATCGTGCGTCTCGTGGCCGTGCACGCGCATGATCACTACCTGGTGATCCCCAGCCTCGATCTCCTGCTCGATCGAGCAGTCAAGCCACAACGTGGCGTCGTGCAAGAACAG
Source organism: Paeniglutamicibacter terrestris (assembly GCF_012271785.1). Taxonomy (GTDB): domain Bacteria; phylum Actinomycetota; class Actinomycetes; order Actinomycetales; family Micrococcaceae; genus Paeniglutamicibacter; species Paeniglutamicibacter terrestris. The sequence continues at coordinate 1,198,219 of NZ_JAAWVT010000001.1, forward strand.
CGCGCCCGCGTCGGTCGAATCTAGGCGAAGACCGGCAAAGCGGTCCCCCGCCTTGGAAGCAATCTGACGGCAGACGCCCTCATTCTTTTCGCTGAGTACCGAAACACCGATACGGCCGCTGCTGCGCACCAGAGGCCAGGTGCGCGAGGTGTTCTGAACGGCAAACATCACCAGCGGTGGATCCATGGAGACACCAACGGTGAAGGAGGAGGCGATAATTCCTTGAGGCTCTCCATCAACGATCGCGCAGAGCGCTGCAATGCCCGATGGGTGCTGGGCAAAAACATTGCGCAGAGTATTGGGCGTGAGGTCAGAGGTAAGAGTCATGATGCTCAATCCTTCGGCTTCTGCCACCGTCCCAGGTGCGTGAGATTCACGCGATAACCTGCGAGGTGAGCGGTGTTTGCCGCCCGGGGTCCCGTTCGGCCGAATCATCACCTGGAGCACCCCACCACCGTGAGAGGGTTGCCGGCCAACGGGCCAGGGCCTGACGTTGACACTCTTGATTCATCACTAACGTTAGAAGCAATAATTACGTCTCGTCAAAGTTTATTTCGACATGAGAAGTCATGAAGCGTTCAAATCGAAGAATCTGCGACGAACTCGTGACAAGTGAACACTTCCACTGTAAAAGTGTCTAAGCTGCTGAACGCTCGCGGATGAGAGCTCGACCACACGTAACTTTCCTGGTTACGTCCGCCGTTGCGAACTCCCCTCGACTTAGCCGCAGATCGAGCTCGCGCTACCGATCACCCAACGTCGGCAACACCGGTATAGGTCGCGAACGCTGCTGTCCCCGTTTTCTCATAGGTGAGGATCGCTAGGCCGCCCGGAGTGGTTGTGGCACTGACCAGTTGTAAGCCGGCAGGGGCACCGCCATCAACAAAGAGTCGCCGGCCCTGACCAACGACCACGGGCGCCACCACCAGACGGAGTTCATCAATGAGTCCCGCTGCCAACAAACTGCCGGCCAATCGTGCACTTCCGTGAATCTGCAGTTCCTTGCCGGGGGTGGCCTTGAGTTCCGCAACACGTGCGGGGACGTCGCCGGAAAGAACGGTGGTCGGGTTCCAGCTTCCTTCGCTGAGGGTCTGAGTGGCAACATACTTCGGCAAGGAGTTCATCAGGCCGGTAAATGGGTCATCTTCGGCAGTAATCTCCGGCCAGTCCCGGGCAAAAGCCTCATAGGTCCGCCGACCCAACAGCAATCCATCGGCCAAGCGGAGCCACTGAGCGGCCTGGTCAATGAAGGCCTCGTCCATATGCGGAACGAACCAGCCGCCGCGGGTGAAACCACCGCTGCGGTCTTCCTCCGGAGAACCCGGACCTTGGCAGACCCCATCAAGACTTACAAACTCGGTGAGTGTCAGTTTCATGTGCGCTTCGCCTGTCCATGGGTGGGCATTACTGGGGAAGGCCCTTGTCATGGAAACATTACGTACCCCGGGCTTCGAGCGCTAGGTCCGGCGTCGAATCCTTGAGGCTTCGGAGTACCGGCGATAGGTTGGCCGATGGCCGGATGACCGACATTCATCGACGGGCGGTTCTGCGAGCTTCAAAGCCCTCACGGGTAGTCGCGTTAACCTACTGTGGACCCCACCAAAGGTGGGGTCCACAGTAGGTTGTCGTCAAGGACGACGGTAGTTGCTAAAGAAATTACTTCTTTACAGCAACAACTACGAGAGAGATCTTTGCCGAAACATCAGCGTGCAGACGCACGGTAGCCGAGTAGTTACCCGTCGACTTGATGTGGTCGTCAATTTCGATGTTGCGCTTGTCGATCGAGCCAGCGCCAGCAGCTGAAACAGCCTTGGCGATGTCGTCGGTCTTCACGGTGCCGAAGAGGCGACCGGTAGCGCCAGCCTTGACGGTCAACTTGACCGGCTTGGCGGAAATCGAAGCAGCGAGTGCCTGTGCCTCTTCCAAGGATGCAACAGCGCGAGCAGCACGGGCGGCCTTGATCGACTCAACCTGCTTCTCACCGCCCTTGGTCCAGGTGATAGCGAATGAACGCGGGAGAAGGTAGTTACGTGCGTAACCATCCTTCACCTCGACGATGTCGCCTGCGGCACCGAGGCCGGTAACTTCGTGGGTCAGAATGAGCTTTGCCATGTTGGTATACCTTCCTTAGCCGCGGCCAGCGCCGGAGTAAGGCAGCAATGCCACTTCGCGCGCGTTCTTGATGGCCTGTGCGATCTTGCGCTGTTCCTGTACGGAAACGCCGGTAACGCGACGGGCACGGATCTTTCCGCGATCCGAAATGAACTTGCGCAGCAATGCTACGTCCTTGTAGTCGATGACAGTGATGTCAGCGGCCTTCAAGGGATTGGACTTTGGTTTGGGCTTACGGAGTTCAGCCTTAGCCATCGTGGAGCTCCTTAATTCAGGTGGAGCCCGCAGAAGATTCTGCGGGATGGTGAATAAATGTGTTTAGAAGGGCGGTTCGTCGGAACCCGGGTTGCCCCATCCGCCGTTGTTTCCTCCGGCAGGAGCGCCCCATGGATCGGCTGCAGGTGCATTCCAGCCGCCACCGTTGTTTCCGCCAGCGTTGCCGCCACCGAAACCACCGTTGCCACCTTGATTGCCGCCGGCAGGAGCGCCGGAGTTCTGCTGGCCGCCAAAGCCACCACCGTTGCCACCGCCGGAGCGCTGGGTACGGGTGACCTTAGCCGAGGCGTAACGCAACGATGGGCCGATTTCATCGACCTCTAGCTCGGTGACGTTACGCTTTTCGCCTTCTTTGGTTTCGTAAGAACGCGACTTAAGGCGACCCTGGGCGACGACTCGCATGCCCTTGGTCAACGTCTCAGCGACGTTTTCAGCAGCCTCACGCCACACCGAAGCCCGGAGGAACAGCGTGTCGCCGTCCTTCCATTCATTGGTCTGACGATCGAAGGTTCGCGGGGTCGAAGCAATGGTGAAGTTCGCCACTGCCGATCCTGACGGGGTGAAACGCAGTTCCGGGTCAGCGGTCAAATTACCAATAACCGTAATGACTGTCTCGCCTGCCATTGGAGCCTCCTAAAGTGTTGTTCTACGAAGATCGAAAAGCAGAATTACTCTGCTACGACCTTTGCCTCTTCCGGGCGGGTGATCTTGGTACGCATGATGGTCTCATTGAGGCTCAGCTGGCGATCAAGCTCTGCGGAAGTAGCGGGGGTAGCGGTGAAGTTAACTACCGCGTAAATGGCCTCATTCTTCTTCTGAATGTCGTAGGCCAGGCGGCGACGGCCCCAGATGTCAACCTTTTCGATGGTTCCACCATCGTTGAGGACAACGTCCAGGAACTTACCGAGGGTCGGTTCAACGGTTCGCTCGTCGACCTCGGGGTCGATCAGCACCATCAATTCATAAGCACGCATGTGAACCCACCTCCTTTGGGCTAAACGGTCACGGCATTTCCGCAACAGGAGGTTCTTTGCATTTGCTGTCGCCGCAACCCGATTGCTGGGCGCGGCAGAAACAGCCTCAACTATTCTAGCTGAAAAACGCGCTTTGCCCCGACAAGTTCTGGTGCGCTGCATCACGCATCGGCTTTAGCGGCTCGATTCCAGGTGATCTTTATCCATCGCGGCGAGCAACCGTTGGTCAAATACCGGCGCTAGCGTGCGCATATAGGTGTCGGAGATGTGGTGCTTGTCCCGATACACCAACACGTTGCCGATCACCGCCGGGCAGAACTCGTTGCTGCAGAACTGGTCGGAGAAATCCAAGACATCAACCCGCGGGTCGAGCTTGGCCGCAGAGAGCGTGAAGTCGTTGGCCTCGAAGGCCTTCGACTTCGGCGTGCCACAGGATTGAAGTTGCTCCGGATGCTGCACCACACAGTCACGCGCGTAGGTCTTCAGGCCCGGACGTGGGGTGTCCAGAATTGGATAGACAGAAATGCCCGCATCCTCGAGTGCATCCCAGTATTGGGCGAAGCCCTCCGCGGCACCCTTGGCAAAGGCCGACCCGGCCCAGTGGCTGGTCACCACGGCGTCCACATCGCCACGAGAAACGATCCGCTCAAGGGTGTCCCTATTGGCTTGCTGGCAAGAAATACTGCCATTCTTCTCCGCCGTCCGCTCGGTGGCGGTGAAGGGGCAGGAGTTTTTCAGATACGTGAGGACCTTCCAGCCATGTTGCTCGGCGGTTGCTTCCGCCGCCCTAAACCAATGCGCTGCATGAGAATCCCCCACCAGGGCGATCGTAAATTTGCCGTCCTTAGCACCGCGGATACATTCGCGGGTCACCTCGGACTGCGGCTTTTGTACACATTCGCCCAGATCGGGCAGGTCGCTGGCGGCTTCCGCGGGGACCGGGACGATCTGCTTCATGCCCTGCAGGTAGGCGGGCGCGCCGGCGGGAACCGAAGCGGCGCCGAAGCCCTCGGGCGGAGCGGCAAGCATCGTGGCCGCGGCCCGTTCCTGAGCCACAACTTCTCGCTGGGCCAGCGCTCCCGGGGCCAGGGACATCGCGGCAACCATGCTCAGTGCCACCGCGCCGACGCCCAGAGCCCGCCAGCTTGAGGATTGCAGTGGGGCGAAGTTCCGTGCGGGGGTTTCGATCCAGCGGTAACTCGCCGTGGCCAGCAGCAGGCTGAGCACCAACAAGCCGATGCTCTGCAACGCTCGCGGCTCACGCTCGGCGAAGAAGAGGAAGAAGGTCAATACCGGCCAATGCCACAGATAAAGCGAGTAGGAGATGTTGCCCAACCATTGAACCGCCGAATGCTCCAACAGCTTTTGTGGGGCCAACATCCCGCGGGTCTCCCCGGCAAGGATCACCGCCAGGGTGCCAAGCACCGGAAGGGCCGCCGAGGCCCCTGGGAACGGCGTTTTCGCATCATAACCAAAGGCCGCCACCGCGATGGCCGCAAAGCCAGCCCAGGCCACAGCGGTACGGACACCCGGTGTCTGGAACCATTTGATGGTGCGGGGCATCAGGCCCGGCTCCGCGGGGGCGAGGAAGAGCGCCAGCAGGCCGCCTGCAGCCATTTCCCACACCCGGGCGGGGGTCACGAAGTAGGCCGCGGGATCCCCCGAGCCCACCAGAACCATCGAATAAATCAGCGAGATGATGATGACCGCACCAAAGACCAGGGCCAGGGCGGCACGTGGCAGGGCACCGCTCAGCCCCCGACGGCCCACACGTTCGGCCTTCTTGGCTGCCCAGTTACGACCCCCCACCCACATGGCGAGCAGTACCAACAGTGGCCAGAAGAGGTAAAACTGTTCCTCCACGCCCAATGACCAGAAGTGCTGCAGCGCCGTGGGAGCTTGATCGGCGGCCAGGTAGTCCACCGCATTGGCAGCCAGCACCCAGTTTTCCACCGAGAACGCCGAGGCCAGTGCCGCGGTTCCCACCGTTTTCCACAACGTGGAAGGAAGGAAGAGGAGCGTGGCAATGACTACCGCGATGATGACCACAAAGGCCGCGGGAAGGATGCGGCGCACACGTGCCGCCCAGAACCCCGGCAGGTTGATCCGACCCGAGGCGCGAACCTCGCGCAGCAGATGTCCGGTGATCAGGAATCCGGAGATGGCAAAAAAGACATCCACACCAACAAATCCGCCCGGCACCAAACGCGGTTCCAGGTGATAGGCCACCACCAAAGCGACAGCGAGGGCTCGCAGCGATTGAACCTCTGGCAGGAAACGGCGCGGCGGCTTTAAATCGGTGTTCATGCCCGCGAGCAAAGCACACACGCATGAACACCTCGTGACCTGCGAGTGTTAACTCGCTATCCGGTGCACGCTTTTATGATGCCCTTCACGGTGTGTTGTTAGGCGGCGAAGAAGGCCGCGGAGATCTTGGCCAGGCGCAGCGGATCCTCCACTCCACACATTTCGCGTGCCGAGTGCATCGAGAGCAGCGGGATGCCAACATCCACGGTGCGGATACCCAGACGCGTGGCGGTCAGCGGGCCGATGGTGGAACCGCACGGCATCTGATTATTGGAGACAAACTCCTGATACGGCACCTGAGCCTGCTCGCAGAGCCGGGCGAAGAGTGCCGCCCCGATGCCGTCGGTGGCGTAGCGCTGGTTCGCGTTGATCTTCAACAGTGGTCCGGCGCCCAGCAGCGGGCGGTTGGCCGGGTCGTGACGTCCCGCGTAGTTCGGGTGCACCGAGTGACCGGCATCGGCCGAGACGCAGAAGGAATTGGCATAGGCGCGGTTGCGGTCCTGGGTGTCGGCGCCGAGGTGGTGCCCGATGCGTTCGAGCATGTCTTGGAGGAACGGGCCGCAGGCACCGGAGCGGGAGGAGGACCCGATTTCTTCGTGGTCAAAGGCCGCCAGTAGGGCAATGTGCTCACCTGTGCCCGTTGCCGCGTGCTCGATCAGTGCCACCAGTGAGGCGTGTACCGAGGAGAGGTTATCCAGCCGCCCGGAGGCAAAGAACTCGTTGGATCCGCCGAAGATTTCACCGGCTTGGGTGTCGGCCACCACCACGTCGTAACCGCCGATCTGCGCCGCGTCCACCCCCGCACTTTCGGCGAGCACTGCCAACACATCGGCTTCGGCCGGGTTTCCAATCCCCCACACGGGGTTCATGTGCGTCTGCTTGTCCAGCGTCAGCGACTCATTGACCGCCCGATCTAGATGGATGGCCAACTGCGGGAAGCGCAGCAGCGCGCCGGTGCGGGCCAGCACGGTGTGCCCGTCCTTCATCGCCAGCCGTCCGGCGAGCAAGAGCTCGCGATCCAGCCAGGAGTTCAGCAGCGGGCCGCCGTATACCTCGACTCCGGCCTGCAGCCAGCCGTGGGCCCCGGTCGTCGGCTTGGGCTTGAGCTTAAAGGACGGCGAATCCGTGTGTGAGCCAAGGATGTGGAATCCGGTGCTCGCGGTGGCGGTGGCCGGCTGCACCCAGGCGATGATCGCTCCGTCGCGGATCACATAGTGACCCCCTGCGCTCAGCTCCCAGGCAGCGTCCTCAGCGTGAGCGCTAAAGCCCGCGGCATCAAGTCTGCGCGCCGCCTCGGCGACCGCGTGGAAGGACGAGGGCGAGGCCGCTACGAAGGCGGCGAGGTCGTTGATGTGCTTGATGGCTGCGCTGGGCATTCGAAACTTTCCGTGGCTGATATGGGTGAAGAGGTGTGAGGGATGATTTAGGTTCGGGTACGAAGCAGGGCCACCACCAGGGCCGCTGCACCTGCAACGATGCTAGCCCACCCGAGGATGGGAAGCGCGAAGTTGGTGATCAAAAATGCGCCGGCCACCAACAAGACCCCGGCCAGCAGGAGCCACGGCGAGCGCAGCAGTTCGAAATTCATCACTCCCCCTAGTAGTCAAGTCCCTGGCTGGGAATAACCAGACCCGTCTCATAGGCGTAGACCACTGCCTGGACGCGATCACGCAGATGCAACTTGGTCAGGATTCGCCGCACATGAGTTTTCACCGTGGCCTCGGAGAGGAAGAAGCGGTGAGCGATTTCGGCGTTGGAGAGTCCCTCGGACATCGCTCCGAGCACCTCGAGCTCGCGTGGGGTCAGGTCTTCGAGCAGCGGGTCCCGTTCCGGGGCCGTGTTGTTGGCCCGGTTCGGGGCGCCGTTGCGCACATAGGTTTCCAGCAGTCGTGCCGTGACTCGGGGTGCGACCACCGCATCACCCGATGCCACCAGGCGCACGGCCTGCACCAGTTCTTCCGGGGCCACGTCCTTGAGCAGGAATGCGCTGGCACCGGCTTGCAGCCCGGCGAAGGCGTATTCGTCGAGGTCGAAGGTCGTGAGGATGATGACCTTGGTATCGGGCAGCTCCTTGACGATGCGGGTGGTGGCCTCGATACCGTCCATGGTGGGCATCCGGACGTCCATGAGCACCACGTCCGGCTTTAACTTCAGCGCCTGGCGCACACCATCGGCACCGTCCGAGGCCTCACCGAGGATGGCGAGATCGCCCTCACCCTCCAGGATGAGCCTGAATCCCATGCGCAGCAACGGCTGGTCATCAACCAGCAGCACCCCAATGCGCGGTGTTGGATCTTCAACGGTGTCTGACATGTTTACGATTCACGATCCTTGGTGTTGAGGCTTAACCGCCGTGGGCCGGGCGGCCGGCGGCGTGGGTTCTTCTGGGCAACGGGTCGGCCTCGGCAACCTGAGGTTGGCGGTGACTGTCCACCCGCCGGAGGCGCTGGGGCCGGCCGTCAAGGATCCCTCAAAGAGGGCGGCTCGTTCGGCCATGCCGCGGATTCCCTGCCCCGATCCAATGTTTTCGCGCAAGGATCCTTGGTGGGTGCCGTCGTCATGGATGCGCACGCTCACGTCTTCGCCCTCGCGGTGCACCAAGACCTCCACCAAATTCACGTTGCGACCATAGCGCAGCACATTGGTCAGTGATTCCTGAATGATGCGAAAAACGGTCAGTTGGAATGTTGCGCTCTCGGGCAATGTCGGCCCGGATTGGGTAAAGCGCAGCGGCAACCCAGCCACGGTGAATCCCGCGAGCATCTGTTCCACCGATTCGGCCGCCGGCTGTGGCGCTAGAGAGGTGTCCTCCCCAGTGCGCAACACTCCGATCACCCGGCGCATGTCGCCCAAGGCTCGCCGCCCGGTGCTGGAGAGTTCGTTCAGGACCTCTCCCGCGCGAATCGGGTCGCGCTTGAGCACCACCGCCGCGCCATCGGAGAGGGCAATCATGACCGAGAGTGAATGCGCCACCACGTCATGCATCTCGCGGGCGATCCGTGTCCGTTCGCGCACCCTAGCCAGCGTCTGGACGCGCTTGGCCCAGTTGTTCAGCTCCGCCTCGTGGAGTCGCTGGTTTCGCACTGCCGCGCCGATGGCCACGGCGGCGAAGTTCGTACCCAGCATCATGCCGATCACCAACACCATGGTCAGTTCACGTCCACCCAGTTCTGCGAGGGTCGCTTGATCTTCGGGAGACTCGCTGAACATCGAGGGCATCCCAAAGATACTGAAGATCAGCCCCTGCAGGGCGGTGAACAAGATCATCAGGATGTACATCCGCCGTGCCGAGTACTTGGTCGCCGCGGCATAAAGCGCCAGCCACAAACCCGTGCTTCCGCCCACGTAGGAGGAGTCGAGCAGGGTTGCCGATGAGTCCAGGGCCACCGAGACAAAAAGGACGAGCATCGGCCAGCCCCGCCGGAAGAAGAGCAGGATGCCCGAAAGCAGTAATAAAACGACCGTGGGCCAGTGTGAGGACAGGGCGGAATCGATGATGCTGCTGGCCGTCAGCAGGAAATAGAGGACCACCACTGCAACATCAACAAGGGTTGGATGCGCTCGCATAAAACGGCGGAGTCGGCCGATGCGGTGGGCCGAGAGCTCGTCAAAGCTCGCCTCCAGTGAACTGGAGGCGAGCTTTGACGTATTTTCTCTCATGATCTGAGCCTAGCGATTATTGCGACCGATTAGATGTCGCGACGCTGCAGAACGATGGCGGCGAGGATCAAGGGAATCAGTGACCACGCGGCCATGAGCAGGCCGTTTTGCCACTGTTCCAGCCCGCCGGGGGCCACCGTCAGCTGGGTCAGTGCGGTTCCGGCCTGATCCGGGAGGAAGCGCATGGCCTTGGCCAGCCAATCGACCATCGTGCTGAACCCGCCCATGGCCATGGGCAGAACAAAGAACAGTGCGGCCAGCACGACAATTCCGCCGGCGGAATTGCGCAGCAGTCCACCGAGCGCCATGCCGATCAACGCCACCATCACCACATAGAGCACACTGAACCAGAGGCTGCGCTGGAACGCTTCGGAGGAGAAGTCGATGTCTAGGTTGTAGTGCCCAACAATGGGCTTGACCACCAGGAAGGACAGGAGAATCGAGACCAGGGCGACCACTGCCGCGACGATCGTGATCATCAGGGCCTTGGCCCAGAACACCATTTGGCGGTTCGGGACGGCAACAAATGTTGATCGGGCCGAACCGGTGGTGAACTCGGAGCTCATCACCATGACGGCCAGCGCGCCAACGATCAATTGGGCGAAGACCAGCCCACTGGCCGGGAGCGTGGCGGCGATACCACCGAGGTCTCCCATCTCTGCAGCCATCTCCGGGGATTCAGCGGCCATCTCTAGTGAGAAACCGATACCCCAGGAAACAACCGCTGCAATGCCGACCATCACCACGATGGTTGCCAGCACCAGGATCAAGGTGGAGAGCAAGGAGCTGAATTTGATAAATTCGCTGCGCAGCACTCCCATAAATGACACTTTTCCGTTGCCTGCTGCGCCGGGGCCGGCCGAGCGCGGCCTAGCCATTGCCGTTGTACTCATCTCAAGCCTGCTTTCCATTGGTGCCAGCAAAAGCCTGTTGGCCCAGGCTCGAGTGGTATTCAACGTCGTTTTGGGTCAAAGCCATGTAGGCCTCTTCGAGGGATTGCTGTTGCGGGGTCAGTTCGTGCAGCAGAATGTTGTGATCAAGTGCCCGTTGGGCGATGGTGCGCCCATCAAGGCCCACCACCGAGATGGTTTCAGCGTCAAGCCGAGTCACCTGAATGTTCTCACCCAAAAGGGCGTTCATCAGGGCGTCCGCGTCGTCGGTCTTTACCCGGGCGGTCGGTAGATTCTGCCCGCTGATGACCTGTTCAATGGGTGCGTCGGCGATGATGCGGCCGCGGCCGATGATGATCAGGTGATCTGCGGTCAGCGCCATTTCACTCATGAGGTGCGAGGAAATGAATACCGTTTTGCCTTGTGCTGCCTGTTGCCGCGCCAGGTGGCGAACCCACTGCACACCCTCCGGGTCCAGTCCATTAACCGGCTCATCCAGGATGAGGGTCTGTGGGTCACCGAGCAACGCAACGGCGATGCCCAGACGTTGTCCCATGCCCAGGGAGAATCCGCCGACCTTTTTGGTTGCTACGGCGCTGAGCCCGGTGAGCTCAATGACTTCGTCGACCCGCGCATTGGGGATCGAGTGGGTGGCAGCCAAGGAGCGCAGGTGGGTCCGGGCACTGCGCGACTTATGGACGGACTTGGCTTCCAACAGTGCGCCGACTTCACGCAGCGGGGCGGCGTGTTCGCCGTACTTGCGTCCGTTAACCGTCACGGTTCCGGTGGACGGTCGGTCAAGTCCGACGATCATGCGCATGGTGGTAGATTTTCCCGCGCCATTCGGGCCGAGGAATCCGGTGACCTTGCCTGGCTGGACGGTGAAACTCACCGAATCTACTGCGCGCTTGACGCCATAATTTTTTGTCAATGCCTCTGCTGTGATCATGAGGTCAACGCTACGGTGATTATGGCCATCGGTCGCCGCTCCAGCGGATGATCTTCACCGGCGGATTCCTCACTCTTTCGGCGTAGGGGTCATCCCCTAGGGGACGCTTTCCGTACGGCGGCATTGGCACCCAGCTAGGAAGTGGCCTTTGTGTCGCGATACTCCTCGATCGAGACATTAAACCGGTGCATCAACTCCGCGAACTTGTTGACGTCCTCATCTGGCCAGTCGGCCAGAATACGTTCAATGGCGTTCACCGAGTACTCTCGCACCTCCCGTAGCCGTGTTCTGCCCGCGTTTGTCAGGGCGAATTTGCGCGCAACGCCGCCGACCGGATCCAGCACACGCTCAAGGAAGCCGCCACGCAATCCGACGGTTGTTTGGCGCTGCAGCGTTGATGCGTCCAAGCGGAAAACGGTGCTCAGCTCGCTAATCGACATGGGGCCTTGACCATCGATGCGGCTCATCAGCAGGTAGACACTGCGGTCAAGTCCGTCACCATTTCGATGCTGGGCGACCGTATAACGGCTCAGTAGCATCTGTTCGTATTCGATGTCCGCGACGCGACGTTCCATTGGCATACTTCCCCCCCTTTAAGGATCCTACGATCGTACCCCGACGTGTACTATGAACATTCTATGCATTATGCATATTCCTTCTGAAAGGCCCTCGTGTCCCACCCCATCCCGGCCGGCGCCGCTGGCCGCCGCCCAGGTCTAGTCGTAGGTGTCCTGGCTTCCGCCGGCATCGCCTCATCGATCACCCAGACCATGGTCACACCGCTGATTCCCCAGCTCCCCACGATTTTTAACACCCCGGCATCAAACACTGCCTGGATCATCACCGCGACACTTCTGGCCGCCGCCGTGGCAGTACCGATTTCGGGCCGCCTGGGCGACCTGTTCGGCAAGCGCCGGATGATCCTCATCCTGGCGATGCCGCTGATCCTGGGCGCCATCGTGTGTGCCATCGCCCCCACGGTGGAAATCATGATCGCGGGACGGGCCATGCAGGGGCTGGGTTCGGGCATGGTGCCCCTGGCCATCGCCATGCTGCGAGATCTTGTGCCCAAGGAACGACTCTCGTCGGCGATCGCCACCGTCAGCGCAACGATGGGTGTCGGCGGTGCAATTGGCATGCCGATCGCTGCGGCAGTTGTTGACTTCTCGAACTGGCGGGCACTGTTCTTCGGCAGCGCGGTCGTCACGCTCATCGTTGTCCTGGGAATCTGGAAATTCATCCCCGCATTGCCCGCCGGCGCCTCGGGCCAGCGCTTCGACTGGTTGGGGGCCATTGGACTGACCATCGGCTTAATTTCCCTCATCCTCGCCGTCTCCAAGGGATCCTCGTGGGGTTGGGCAGCACCCATAACCCTGAGCCTGCTTGGCCTTGCTGCAGTTTCGCTGCTGTTGTGGGGCATCTGGGAGACACGCACCAAGGATCCGCTGGTTGACCTGCGCACCGCCGTGATCCCTCGCGTGCTGCTGACAAATATCGCCTCTATCTTCGTTGGCTTCGGCATGTACGCGAGCATGCTGGTCATGCCGCAGATCCTGCAGCTCCCTGCCGAGACCGGCTACGGTTTGGGACAGTCAATCCTCGCCGCCGGCCTGTGGATGGCTCCCGCGGGTCTGATGATGCTGGTGCTCTCGCCCGTGGGTGGCCGACTCACCAATTCTCGCGGCCCAAAGTTCACCCTGGTACTGGGTGTTGCGATCCTTGCGCTCGGCTACGGTGTTGGTCTGCTGGGCATGGGCAGCGCGTGGGGCCTGATGGCCACGAGCTTCGTCATCAATGGCGGAGTGGCCCTAGCTTACGGTGCCATGCCATCAATCATCATGGGTGCGGTTCCGCGCAGCGAAACGGCTGCCGCGAACGGATTTAATACCCTGATGCGTTCGCTGGGCACCACCACCGGCGCAGCTGTCGTCGGTCTGGTCCTGGCCCAGATGACCACCGACTTCGGTGGGGTTTCGGTCCCGTCAGAGGCCGGGTTCCGTGTTGCCTTGATTCTCGGTGCCGGCATCTCCGTCATCGCGGCCATTTTGGCCGCGTGCATCCCGGCCGCGGCAGCAAAGATCCCGCTCGAGATTGCTCCCCAACCAGAAGCGGCCCTCGCCAAGTAAATGACGAGGTGAGCTTCTCACCTCCCCGGCACCACCGTGAAGGTCCCGGCGCCGAGCATGCCCCCACTAAACGGTGGGGCATGCTGTTTAACGGGAAACAGCGGACGTCATCGATGCGATGTCAACCGAGCGCTCGGCTCCTATCGTCTCGTTTGGTGACTCAGTCCATTTCCGATTCAAACACGCACAGCGCCACTTGGACCCGATTGTCCATATTCAGTTTCTCCAAGACCCGTCCGACATGGGTCTTCACCGTGGCCAAGGAAATGAACAGCGTGCTGGCGATCTCCGGGTTCGAATGTCCCCGTGCCATTGCCACGGCAATCTCCCGTTCGCGCTCGGTCAGCAGTTCGAGTCGCTCCAAGGCCTCGGCGCGGCGGGAACTTGGCTGCCTAGACCCGGCAACGTTGATCAACTGTTTGGTTACCGATTCCGACAACATGGTTTTCCCGGCAGCCACTTGCCCTACCGCGGACATCAGATCGAGGGGTGGGGTGTCCTTCAGCAGAAAACCGCTGACCCCGAGCTTGAGAGCGGAGAGCACCATGTCATCGGTGTTAAAGGTGGTGAGAATCAGGATCTTTTGTTCCACGTTCTGGCGCAAGATTTCCGCGCTGGATTCCAGTCCATCCATGATGGGCATGCGAATATCCATCAACACCAGATCCGGGGCCAGCGAGGCAACCATCCGCACCGCTTCGCGGCCATCGGCACATTCGCCGACCACCGTAATGTTCGGATCCGATTCAAGAATCATGCGCAATCCCACGCGCACGAGGTTCTCATCGTCAACCAGCACGATCCGAATCGACTCATTTGGGTTCACCACGGCAACCACACCTTCACCACAAACTCGTCGTCATTTTTCATATCAATCAGTACATCGCCACCGGCCAACCGCGCCCTTTCGGTCACACCGGTGAGACCCAGCCCGGCGGCAGGGGCACCGGAGGGCGGGCGTTGCCCACGAAGACCCGCGGGAAGCCGATTAGAGACCCGCAGCAGGAGCTGGTCGTCAGCGCCCCCGGCAATTTCCAGGGTCACCGGCTCTCCGGGGGCATGGCGCCGTGCATTGGTGAGCGTTTCCTGGATGATGCGATAGAGATGCCGGCCGGTGGATTGGGTGAGGCTTGGGAGCCGGTCGCTCGTCGCCTGCGACATCACCACCTCAACTTCGGTTCCCACCGCGCGGCTTTCGGCAATGACTTGGTTCAGTTCCCCCAGAGTGGGTTGCGGCCTAGCCAGTTCATTAGCAAAGAGCGTTCCCGGATCCCGTAACGTGCCCAGCACCTCGCGCAGTTCACCCAGAGCCAGGCGCGAATTTTCCCTGATGATCCCCGCCGTGGCACGCGTCTGTTCAGGCGATAAATCTTGGCGAATTTCCAATGCCCCCGAATGCAGGGCAACAAGCGAGAGTCGATGGGCCAGCACATCATGCATTTCTCGAGCAATGCGAGTTCGTTCATCGGCCTTTGCGGCATGGATCTGCGCCTGCCGTTCACGCTGGGCACTGCGCGTCTGTTCAAGTAGTGAGTCCGCCAGTTGCCGCTTGCCGCCGATATACATGCCGATCAGCATCGTCGGGCCCACCAGCACGATGCCCACGATTAATGTCTGCCACCAGGTGATCACCTCATCGGGCATCGGTAGCACAACACCCAACAACGCCTCGGAGGCGAATATGCCCAGCAAAAAGAGGGTTCCGATGCCCAGTATTTCCCACATCCGGCGCCTGGTAGCCAGGGACACCATGGCCAAACCCGCAAAGGGCATGGCCAGCGTTGACGGAATGGAAAGCAGCACCAGACTAGCTGCCATCACAACGGGGAAACGATGACGCAGGGGGTACAACACCAAGGCAACGATCCCACCGAGGATATCGAGGAAAATCAGTGACCCCACGGCCTGAACATCAACCGCCGAATCGGGTGAATATTCGCTATAGGTGAGCGCATAGGCGATTTGCCCCATGATCAGACCCAACCCGATGCGCCAGAACTGCGCCAGGAACCGCCGCAGCTTGCTGCGCGCTCGTCCCTGCCGATGCTCGGTAGTCATACCTGCAACGATACCGGCGGCAAAGCGGCAGCGGCATCGGCCGATAGGACCACCCGAGGGCGCCACCGGGGAGAGAAAAGATCCTCCGAAATGTCGAGGCACGTCGGGGCCTCGGTGATACAGAATGGGGTCATGAACACGATCCCGTCCCTCCCGCCACCGGGAGCGAACCCGCCACCGAGCCTGCCTCCCGCCTATTGGGTTCCGGCCCCGGTGGCTCAGCTTCCACCGGCGAAGCCCCTGCCTTTCCACCGCATGGCACGCACCTACTCCGCCTATCGCTGGTTCAAACCCCTGCTGGTTGGACTCATCGCCCTGGGTCTTTATATCGGGATGATGATCATCGCGAGCATCGGTTTCTTTGTTGTCATCTTGAGTGACCCGGCGCTCGAGGCCCTGCTGGACTCGGCGATGAGCTCCCCCGAAGACCTGGATATGAGCGAACCGAGCATCTTCGTTTTCGCCATGATCTCCATCATTTTGATGCTGCCGGCCATCCTGTGGGCAACACGGATGATGAACGTCCAAAAGGTTGGATCACTCAGCTCCGTCACGGGAAGAATCCGCTGGGGCTGGCTGGGCTGGTGCGCGACTGTGGCGCTCGGAGTCTTGGGATTGAGCTTCGGATTATCCTTCTTGGTGGATTCCATCGCCGGTTATGAGGTGGCTCCCAGCGGTGGTGCCCCCAATCTGTGGCTCATGGTGGGACTGACGCTTTTGCTGGTGCCATTCCAGGCGGCGGCCGAGGAATATGTATTCCGCGGCTATCTGATGCAATTGATCGGAGGCTGGTTACGGCATCCCGCCTTCGCCATCTTGCTCCCCATTCCGTTTTTTGTGCTGGGTCACGACTACGACATCTATGGACAGTTGGATGTTGGAATGTTCGCCCTGGCCGCGGGTTGGCTCACCTGGCGCACCGGCGGTCTGGAAGCGGCAATTGCCCTGCACGTGGTCAATAACGTTCTGCTGTTCTTGATGGGCGCGGTCGGACTGATCGACGTGAATGACTCCGCGGGCAGCCTGGGAAGCCTGATCTTCTCGACGGTGACCACCGGCGTATTTGTGCTGCTGGTTCTGTGGCTGGCCAATCGGCGCCACATCCAACGATTCAGCACGCCGCGCCCGCCGACACCGGTACTCACGGCGCCCGATTCCTGGGTTCAGCCCGGCGGCTGGACCCCACCGTCGGCGCACTGAGTCGGGTTCCTCAACTCCGTACGCAGGTATCTGTACCTCAAGTACACAACAGAAACAGTAGGTAGAAGGATGATCGTGAAGTCAGATGCCTGGCGCGCCGCAGGACTCGGAGGATTAACCCTAGTCGGCTCGCTGACCGCGCTACTGCTAACCGGTTGCGTCCCGCTTGATGAGCCAACCCCCAGCCCCGCCACCTCGGAGACGACATCAACTCCCACCCCAGCAGCAGAACCGACGAGTTGGGACGACTGCGGTGAACCCACGATCAGCCATGCAGAGCCCGCGGAAAAGGGCTGGCGCATCATCGGCGCCATGGAGCTGAAGATCCAGGACGGCTCGCGGTCCACGACGGAGTACTTCACACGGAGCCTAGCCCCATCCATCGTGTGGGAGGGTTCGGGGCAACCGTCGGATCGCTTCACCGAGCAGATCTCCGAGGTGATCGAGCATCCCACCACCGGGGTCATCTTCGGGAATGAATCCGTGGCAGATATGTTCCAAGGCGTCAAGGTCCCTGGGACCACACTGGGCTACCAAGCGGTTGAAGAAATTTCGGTGCCGATCACACTATCGTGCGGCGATCATGTGGCCTTCGGAACGGTTAACACTTGGATGAACAACGAGACCGGAATCATCGATTGTTCCCTGCCGGCCGAGGGAGAACCAGAACTGCCCAGCAATATGGCCCGGAAGCAATGGTGCCCGGACACGGGCTCTAACTGAGCACTCGTTTCTAACGAATGAGTCTCAGACTGCGAGCCCTGTCGATGGCTGCCGTACGATTCTCCACGCCCAGCTTGTTATAGATGTGGATCAGGTGGGTCTTGACCGTGGACTGGGAGATGAACAGGTCGGCGGCGATTTCCTTGTTGCTGTGTCCGCGGGCCAGTAGCTGCAGCAGCTGAAGTTCGCGCGGGCTCAGATCGGTGGAGTTGGCACGCGCGTCGGGGGTGAAGCGCGCGGCGATGTCGGCGGAGAGCACTTGCGCCCCGGCGGCAGCGGCCTCGACCGCCGCGAGCACATCGGGCAGCGGGGCATCCTTGAGCAGATAGCCCGCGGCGCCGGCATCCAGTGCCGCCCTGATGTCGGCATCCGAGTCGTAGGTGGTCAGGATCAGCACCGGAGGTCCGTTTATGGCCCGGATGCGTGCGGTGGCGGTGGCTCCGTCCATGCCATCCATCTGCAGATCCATGAGCACCACATCCACGCGCTCACCCAGGGTTTTTAACCGCTCGAGTTGGGCCAGTGCCGCGGCACCATCGGCGGCCTCGGCCAGCACCTGCAGCCCGCCCTGTTCGGTGAGCACCGCGCGCAGGCCGGCACGCACCACCGGATGGTCATCAACAAGCATGATCTTCAGGGTAGGCATCAGGAGTCGCTTTCTGCGGTGTTTAGCGGAATACGAACGGCCAATACCGTTCCCTCCCCGGGTGCGGATTCGATCTCCAGGGTGCCACCGAGCAGCCCGAGGCGCTCGCGTAGCCCGGCCAGACCGTAGCCGGTGCCATCGCTGCGTGGTTTGGCCGGAATGTCGCCGGGACTCATGCCCTTCCCGTCATCAAACACATCAAGTGTCACGGCATCCGAAAGGTATCCCAGGCTCAGCACTGCACGTGTGGCATGCGCATGGGCGCCAATGTTGGCCAGCCCGGATTGGGCGGCACGAATGAGCGCCGCGGAGACCTGCGGGGGCAGGGCGATTGCCGTGCCGTCTTGGCGGAAGCTGACAAGAAATCCGTGGCCAGCCGCGGTGGCGCTTCGTTCGGTGCTGGCACAGAGTCGGCGCAGCTTGCCGGCCAGCGACTGAGTGCCGGAAGCTGAGGACAAATCGGCCACGAAGTCTCGCGCCTCGGCAAGGTTTTCCGCGGCCGTGGCACCGATGGTTTCGAGTCGATCGGCGGCTGCGGTGGTATCCCCCGCGGCCAGAGCCGCGGCGGCGGAGCGGGAGACCAAGACGATGCTGGAGAGTCCCTGGGCCAGGGTGTCGTGAATTTCGCGGGAGAGCCGGGTGCGTTCGGCCAAAGTCCCGGCGCGGTGTTGTTCCTCGGCGAGCGCCGCACGGGTGGTTCGCAACTCGTCCAGGGCCCGGCGTTGGTTGACCCCCTCGGCATACAGCGCCTGGTAGGCCATGCCCATGATGACCGCGAAGATCGCGCCGAGCATCGGACCCAGGATCTGCGGCAGCGCAAGGGCTCCCGAGTGGTACCAACCGGCGGCGATGACCGCAAAGGTCAGCAGCGAGACGGCAACCAGCGCGTGGCGCTGGCCCAAAATATGCAGGTGGAGGAAGAACAGCGGGAACGCCAACCAGGAGAAGTCGGCGTGCAGGTAGAGCAGCACGAGCCAGAGCAATACGACCCCGGCCAGCCACCACGTGGCCCAGGGCGCGGTACTGGGTGCCCGACCTGCGGCATGGCGTTTTTCCGCGATGGTTCCGGCCAGATATAGCGTCGCCAGCAGAAAGGCGAGGGTGATGGCGGCGACGCGGCGCTGCGTTGTCGTTTCCGAGATCAATACGCGCACGAGTCCGACGGCGAGTAGCGCGGCAAATCCGACGTGGAGGCCCACCCGTAAAACGCGCAGCACCATCTCACCGGCCGAGGCAGCCGGTTCTTCCACGGGACTCGCTCCGGCTCCGCGGCGTGGTGGGTTGGCAGGAACGCTCATGTCTCCCAGCGTAGCGCCGTGCCCCGTGACCCGGCTCCACCGAATGGTTGAGTCCACGCGTCTCCCCTACCAAGACTCAGGAGCGCATACGAACAAGCATATATCGGTATATATCAGCGTGTAGGTATGTATAGAAATTTTCATACACTTATCTATATACTCCTAGACATGGAACCTGCCCTCAACCCTTACAGCCCCGGATCTGGTCTTCAACCCCCGTTTCTTGCTGGAAGGGAAGGCGAAATCGAAGCTTTTGACCTGCTGCTTGCCCGGACGAAACTGCAATACCAAGGGCGAGGAATGATACTCGGCGGTCTCCGCGGCGTGGGAAAAACTGTACTTCTGAACAAGCTGCGCGGCATGGCACGGCATCATGAATGGCTCGAGGTGAAGCTCGAAGCCCGGCCCGGCGCCGCTGGTTCCATCGACAATCGCAAAACGCTTGCACGGGAACTGCAAGTTGCTGCTAGGCGATTCACCACATCTTCGTACGCCGGGGAAAAGTTCAAGCAGATGCTGCGCACCCTAACCTCGTTTAGTCTCAGCCTGGGCGCCCAAGGCATCTCACTCGGAGTGGAAGCCGATCTCACGCGTGCTGGTACTGGACAAATCGAAATCGATTTACGGGATCTAACAGAGGATTTGGCGAGGGCGATGCGTACTCTACGCAGAGGTTTCGTCATCTTTATCGACGAAATGCAAGACCTCGACAATGAGCTGCTGTCAGCTTTGGTTACTGCGCAGCATCATGCTGGTCAGGAGGAACTGCCCTTTTATGTAGTTGGAGCCGGGCTCCCCAATCTCCCTTCACGGTTAGCAGAGGCACGAAGCTATGCGGAGCGTCTCTTCGACTATCGGGTCATCGGGACGCTTGAAGCGAAGGAAGCAATCGACTCATTCCAAATTCCGGCAGGAAGAGCTGGGCAGGAGTACTCCCCTGAGGCACTTGAAGTTCTCCTCAATGTCTCTGGCCGGTACCCCTATTTCATCCAGGAATTCGGAAGTGCAATGTGGGAAGCGGCCCAAGAATCTCCATTCACTGACGTCGACGCTGAAATTGCATCAAAAATTGGGCTTCAACGGCTCGATTCCGGCTTTTTCCCATCCCGTTGGGACCGAGCGACACCGAGGGAACGCCAGTACCTGACCGCCATGGCACAAGATGGCGAAGACGGTTCTTCCAGCTCATCCGTCGCAACGAGACTTGGCACAGCCGTCCAAAACCTAGGCCCAACTCGTGCGCAACTAATTGGAAAGGGGCTCATCTTTTCACCAGACCATGGACGTGTCGCCTTCACCGTACCGGGCATGAGCGCCTACATCGAGCGCCAACACTTTGCAGACTAGGGTCACCGACTCCATTCAAGGTCCCAAACCCTAGTGGAAGCTAGCGGCCTATAGGGGCCTATGTGGCCGTATAAGAAAATTCCTATACTTTGCTTGGTTGAACGTCTCGCGTTTACAAGGAAATTCCGAACTCGTGGCGCAGGGCGCTTTGTGCGGCCAAATAGCCACACATGCCGTGGACCGCTGGTCCCGGCGGGGTGGAACTGGAGGCGAGATAGATGCCCTTGGCCGGGGTCCGCCACGGATCGGGCGAGAGTACGGGGCGTGCCAGCATGCCCCGTAGGTCGGTCGCCCCACCGGAAATGTCACCACCCACCAAGTTGGGGTTCTGCACCGCTAATCCGGGAGCAGTAGTGGTTTGAACATGCTCGATGGTGTTGATGAAGCCGGGAGCCACGGCTTCCAGCTGTCGATTCATGGTCTCACTCATATCCCCGGGGTATCCGTTGGGCACGTGGGTATAGGCCCACAGCACGTGTTTGCCCGCAGGCGCTCGGGAGGAATCAAAGCCGCTGGGCTGCGAGACGATGGCGTAGGGGCCCGCGGAGACGCGGGTGCGGATCCGGCGTTCATCGCGTCCGATCTGCCCCGCGGTGCCTCCGAGGTGGATGGTGCCAGCATGAGCCAAATCGGAATTGCGCCATGGGACCGGGGCGTTGAGCACGTAGTGGACCAGGCACGAGCCCGGTCCTCTACGGGTGCGAGTGAGGATCTCCAAGTACTTCTGCGGCAGCGCGCTGCCTGCGATCTTGGCCAACGCCTCGGGTGAGGAATCAAAGATGACGGTCTTTTCCGGGATCTCGGCTCGATCGGTGACCTCGGTGTTTAGTTCGATGTTTCCACCGGCCTCAACAAACATCGCAGCCAATGCGTCGGAGATGACTTGGGATCCGCCCAGCGGAATCGGCCAACCCCCGGCATGCGCGGATGCTGCCAGGAAGAGCCCAGCGCCCGAGGCACTCGGGCCCCTGCCGCCACCAGCGGCGTGGGCGGAACATCCAGCGATCATCGCCGCGGCCAGTTCCCCGGTGCCCAGCCCCGGAACCATCAGTTGGGCCGCACGCAGCCCGAAAACAGCAAGCGCTTCAAGCTCTCGCGGTCGGCGTAGCAATGGATGCAGCAATAGCTCAGCGGTCTCTTCCATCCGCTTGACCACCGGCTCCAGCAGCCTGCGGTAGCCTGGCCCGTCGTGGCCTAATCCTTGGACGGTCCGCTCCAAATCCCGCCATCCGATCCCCACCTGGCCCGCGGGCATCGCGTGAGCAAAGGAGATCTTCGGGAGAACAAATTTCACGCGTTCGGCCAACCCGATCTCGGCAAAAAACGGGGAGAGCAACGCCATGGGGTGCACCGCCGAGCCCAAGTCGTGGATCGCTCCTGCGTAGCCGAGTTCTTGGGTGCGGGCCGCGCCGCCGATCGTGCTATTGCGTTCCAGCAGCCTGACCGAGAGTCCCGCCCGGGCCATGGTTAGGGCCGCAGCCAACCCGTTGGGTCCGGCGCCCACCACCGCCACGTCATAGGCCACGGGTGCTCCGTAGGACAAAGCTGTCCCGGGCGCCGGCGAAGGCGCCGGCCTGCGGATCTACCTGTCCGGATCGGCGCACGGGGTCGAGCCTGGGGTCAAACATCGAGGCACAGATCCTGTACATGAGCCACCCGGTGGCGATCATGTGCCCCAGCACGGCAAGTACGTAGAAGGACGTCGGGAACGCGTTTGAGGCCTGAATGTCGGCGGTGGTGGCATAGAGGTACATCCAGATCGCCCAGAAGTGCAATACCTCAAAAAGCTGCCAGATCAGGAAGTCTTTCCACTTCGGCCAGGCGAGAGCGGCCAATGGGATCAGCCACACCACAAATTGTGGGGAGTAGACCTTGTTGAACATGATGAAGGACGCGACGATCAGGAATACCAGTTGACTCAGTCGCGGTGCCACCGGGGCTCGTAAGCCCAGGAAAGCGATGCCGGCGCAGCAGGCCACAAAGAGTCCCATGGCCAGCACGTTGATCACTCCGGCATCCAGCGTATTCATCCCCGGAACTTCGGCGGCGGTGACGTTGTAAATATGCCAGAAGGAGGAGAGGCCAGCGCCGCGGTCCTCTGTGAAGGTGAAGAAGTGTTTCCACGCGTCGAAGTTCGCCACTGCCATGGGCGCATTGACCGCCACCCAGGACAGGGCCGCCCCGGCTAAAGACACCCACAGGGGCCGGTAGCGCCCGGAGCGGATGGCCAGGACGATCACCGCTCCGAAGAAGAGCAATGGGAAGACCTTCATGGCCGCGCCCAACCCAATGAGCACTCCTGCGAGGAACGTGAGTTGGCGGGACCAGGCCAGCATCGCCAGGGTCAGGAACGCAACGGCCCACATATCCCAGTTGATGGTGGAGGCGAGTATCAGTCCGGGTGCCAGAGCCACCATGGCGGCATCCCATGGGCGACGGCCCGCTGCACGTGCCGTGGCGATGACCACCACCATCCACAGGGCAGCAACAATCAACAGGTTCACATCGAAGAAGGCCAAGGCCCTGTCGAATTCCCCCTGTGGGATCAGTGCTGCGGTGGCCGATGCCACCACGGACATCAGGACCGGGTATTCGAATTGGGCGCCGTCAGCGAAGGGCGCAAACGCATTCTCCGCGAACCCACGGGCATGGAATAACGCCGTCCAGTCCGAATAACAGGCCCATTGATAGGAGTTGGTACCGCCCCAACCGTTAAGCCGGCACGCATTTTTTGCCAGTACCGCAAGTAGCACGCCGATGATCGTGAAAATGATCAGCACGCGTTCGATGGTGAAGAACCCCGGGGTGGTCATCCCCGGTTTTGCATGCTTCCCTAGGGGGCCGCCGATGACCTCCGTGAACCGTTTCAGGAAGGCATCGCTGCGGCTGGGCACAGAAATGCGCATCGGGGCGGTTCCCCGTTTCGGCGGGCCGGGGGCGGTTGAGCGGGTCATGGTTTTCAGCCTAGTAGGTCGATCGGCCAATGCCCCGTCTCCGGCCCCGCGGCGCGCGTTCCCCCATTCCCGCGCGGCGCGGCGCTACCGTCCGTCGTCGGGGAAAAGTGCGGCTAGCCGCTCGAGAGTTCGTTCCATGTTCGGCCCGGTGGTCCGGGTGAAGCCCAGGAGCCGAATCATCCATTTGTGCCGCAACCGACTGGCATCCCAGGTTTCGCTAACGGTTGTCCCGGAGTCATGGGCTTCTAGTTCGTAGCGCCAGCGGTGCCCGCTGAAGTGCCGCCACGCAATCACCCGGTCCTGCTCGTATTCGACCACGGTATTGCTGATCCGGTAGGGCACGCCCAGGCGCATCTGCATGCCGAACTCGCTGCCTAAGACGAGCCGTTGCACCTGCCCTGTAGTTGCCCGAACCGTTCCGGATCCATCGATAACCGGATGCATCGCCGGATTCGCGAGCACGTCGAAGATCTCATGCGGGGTGGCGGCGATCAATCGCTGGCGGGTTTGGAGATATGCGGAGGGACTCATGAGCCCATCCTATGCATCTGCCGCGCCTCGTGTCCCACCACGCGGCGACCGCGAAGATTGAGGTTCTGGTGCATGAGTTGGCGCTTGTCGTCGCCGATCAAGGGCTAGGACATGGGCCAGCCACCCGAGGTCCACCGACTATGGGTCTATACCGATCGATTCCGTTGTGCCATTCTGGTGTTCACCGGCGCTACCGGAGGGAATGCTGATGAGCAGTGGATTTACACCGACCGGCTCGCCGCCGGTGATCGCTAGTGGCCTGCTGCTTGGGCCGATGCTTCGCTATGTTGACAACACCAGCGCCAGCATCTGGGTGGAAACTGCCGCGTCCTGCACCGTCGAAATTCGTTCCGGTACGGAGGCTTGGCAGGCGGCGACCTTTGTGGCGCACGGCCACCACTACGCCCTGGTCGAGGTCTGGGGCCTGGAGGCGGGCAGCTTGCGTTCCTACACGGTGCACCTCGACGGCGACCTTGTCTGGCCCATCGAGGACGGATTCCCCGGATCGATGATCTCCACCCTGGATCCGGCCAAGGAACCACGGCTGGCCTTCGGATCCTGCCGCACGAGTGTTTCCCATGACGAATCCGGTAATCGCACCCACGGGATCGACGCGATGCGCGCCTATGCCCTGTCCATGGCCGCACCGGGACATGGCCGCTGGCCCGATCTGATGCTGTTCCTCGGGGATCAGGTTTATGCGGACTCCACCAGCGACGAAATGCAGGAATTTATCCGCAGACGGCGCAACATCAAGGAAGCGCCAGGGCCCGAGCTGAAGGATTTCGAGGAATACGCCCACCTGTATCGCCTAGCGTGGTCGGACCCTGCCAATCGCTGGCTGCTCTCAACCCTGCCCAGTGCCATGATCTTTGATGACCACGACATCCGCGACGACTGGAATTCCTCGCTGAGCTGGAAACAAAAGATGCAGAAGACCGGTTGGTGGCACGAGCGTATTGTTTCCGGTCTCGGCTCGTACTGGATCTATCAGCACCTGGGAAACCTTTCGCCCACTCAACGGGCGGCAGATCCGCTGTGGCAGCGCATCGTGAACCACACGGGTCTCGGCGAGTTCGATCTTTCGGCGGACCTCGACGAGTTTGCGGAGCGCGTGGATGCCGTGCCGGAAAGCTACAGCTGGAGTTATTCTCGGGATTGGGATGAGGTGCGCCTGATCGTGGTGGATTCCAGGGCGGCGCGCAAGCTCGAACCCGAACGGCGCGCCCTGCTTGATCCTGTGGAACGTGCCTGGCTAGATGGGCAGATGCGTGGCGGATTCCGCCACCTACTCATTGGCACCTCGCTGCCATTCCTGCTGCCGATGGGCCTGCACCACGTGGAATCCTGGGACGAAGCCATCTCTGACCCCAACCGTGGGCGGCTGCGGGCGTGGTTGGGCGAGCGGTTGCGCCGACGTTTTGATCTTGAACATTGGGCCGCGTTCCAGCGCAGCTTCCAGGAGGTCGCCAGATTCGCCACCGAGGTTGCCGACGGCAAACGCGGACCCGCCCCGCAGACCGTCACGTTTCTCTCGGGGGACGTGCACTTCTCCTACATCTCCGAGGTCGATCGTGAGGGCGGCAGCCGGATCCGGCAGGCCGTTTGTTCCCCGATCCGCAATCCACTGCCACCCTTCCTGCGCTACTTTGCCGCGGCCCTAGCCTTCGGGCCAGCGGTCCCTTTCGGTGCGTGGATGGCGTCTTTGGCGCACGTGCCGAACCCACCGTTTGCCTGGAAACTCATCAAGGGGCCCTGGTTCGACAACAACTTGGCCATCCTAGAGGCCAGCGCAGACGGGCTGGCCCTGTGCTGGCTCGCAGGCGTGGCTCGGGATAACAACCCTGCGCACCCCGGGCTGAAAACCGTTGCCACCGCATCCCTGGGCACCCGCCGGGACGACGCGCTCCGGCAGGACCCGTCAGCGGAGAGGTAGCAGCTGCCTCAGTACACGCGCGCCGTGACAAACCCCAACGGGGCCAGCTCGGCGCGCCGGCAAATCAGGTCCACGGCGTGAGCATCCAGGCGCTTGTCCTCCTCGTTGACGGGCACCAGCTGCCGCACCTCGGAAGCTCGCCCGGACTCGTCGCGGGTAACAAAGATGGTCATGCATTGCGTCGTATCGCGCCATTGGGTTTCGCGCGGATCCCGCGCTCGCACATGCACGGCGATATGCATCGAATGCGGGCCGGTGTGGATCAATCTGGCCTCGAGTTCAACAATGTCGCCAATGTGGATGGGGTTCATGAAGTGGATGCCACCGGAGTAGACGGCCACCGCATCTTTGCCGGACCAGCCCATGGCGCAGGCCCGAGCGACCTCGTCGATCCAACGCATGACGATCCCACCGTGCGCGTTCCCGCCCCAGTTCACATCGCTCGGCGAGGCCAAGAAGCGGAATTTCTCTCGCGGCGCGGTGCCAGCATCCGTGTATTCCTGGGCCCGCATGGCGTCGCGGATTTCAGCACGCACGGCCACACGATCAGCGGCCCCTTGGGCCAGCTGGGCACCTTCGGCGTCGAGGGGCACCCACTGCTGGACGGTCTTGGCCCGACGATTTTCGTCCATCGCCACGAAGACCAGAATGCAGTCCATGGCGGGCCTAAAGACTCGTTCACGCACGTCAGCAGCGTCGACGGTGACAACAACCTGCATGCTACTGCGCCCGGTGTGCACAATCCGTGCCGTGACCTCGATCAGGTCGCCATTTTCGATGGGCCGAGTGAAGTGGACGTTTCCGACGTAAGCGGTGACGCAATAGCCCCCGGAATAACCGACGGCGCAGGCGTAGCCGGCCTTGTCGATCCATTCGAGAACACGTCCAGCTTGCACCGTGACCCCGTCTTCGGAAACATCAGTAGGGGCGGCAAGGAAACGCAGCGTGATCACGTCATTCATGGCTACATACTAGCTACGAGGCGTGTTTTGACGTTGTTTCATTGCTGGACGGCTACTCGAAGATGATCCATTCGAGGCGAGGCTTCGTCCGCTCCACCAAAACTGGTTCGAATCTTTCAGGGGACCCAGAGCATTCGACGCACTTGCTACGGCGCCTCCAGCGCTAGGACCACAGCTGGCACGGGCCGGACGAAACTGTTAACAATGGCGACTTCTTTGTGATTTCTCTTGCGACGTTTTCTAGGTCTAAATCGGACAGAAGTTTATTTTGCCTTTTACGAAAGCTGGAAACTCAATTGACAATACGATCAAGAAATTTGCCCTTGATGGATCAGGTTCCTGATCGGAAAAGTGTCGTCGAACCTCACCGATATTACGTTGTATTAGTTGAACTACGGAATCACCATTACCGATTCATTACGCATTGTCACACGCCCTACATTAGACCGAACATAAATGGCCAATAAGACAGTCGTAACTATATTTCTCGACTCCGAAAATGCTGGTCATATAATCTGGCCTATCCAAGCAAATTGCCTTCCTCGTCCTGCAGCAAAGTTAAACTTATTGAACATAATATGGCCGGTAAAATTCAATAATTGGTAAATATTATTACTTGCGTAATGATCGAAACTGAGAATGTGCTCGACTCGAGGCCGAAAACGCGCAGCGATACGGTGAGCGCTATTTGAGCCACAAAAGGGCTCCAAAAAAACAAGCAACTACCTTACGGTCAAACCGATCGTGACGAGTCGCAAAAACGAACGTTGATCGACACGATCTTGGTTAACAAGATGCTGCGCCCGTAAAAAAGGGGGTTCGCTTAGTTCGGGGCTTAGAAAAGCGTGTGGCCGGCACCCTTTCGGATGCCGGCCACACAATAACTCACAGACCGACTGGGGTCAGCGAGAAAACCTTCGACTAAAAATTAGTTGCTTTCGGCTACCGCACGAATGCCCTGAAGCACCTCGGCGACCTGGGAGGCAACCTCAGCGTCATCCTTCGGGTGGAGCTCGGCGAAGCGGACCACGGAGTTGGGGATGGAGAGCTTAACGTCCTCGAGAACGTTGGCGCCGGCGATGGTCAGTGCCTTGCGGGCTTCATCCTGAGCCCAGACGCCACCGTACTGACCAAATGCGGTTCCGATGACCACCGATGGAAGATCCTTCAGGGCGCCAGCGCCGAACGGGCGAGACAGCCAGTCAATGGCATTCTTCAGCACGGCAGGCATGGTGCCGTTGTATTCCGGGGAAATGAGCAGCAAGGCATCCGCTTCCGCAGCAGCAGCGCGCAGTTCAACGGCAGCGGCCGGAACCTGGCCTTCAACGTCCTGATCTTCATTGTAGAAGGGGAGGTTCTCCAGTCCGGAGTAGACGTTAACGTCAACGCCGTCAGGTGCGTTTAATGCGGTGGCTTCGGCGAGCTGGCGGTTCGTCGAACCGTTGCGCAGAGATCCGACGAGGGTGAGGACGGTGGTTGCCATGATGAAATCTCCCATTGTTGAGGGGCCGCGGTGGCTACTCGTTGCGGTCACCGCGGAAAGTTTGACGTATCAATCAAAGTGAACGAGGCAATGTCGCAGTCAATTCCCGGACCCAACGTGATATGCGGCACTATTGACCATCACGTGGGCACACACTCAGGCAGCCGGCCGTATCCCCTCAATCAATAGCTGCAGTGCGCGATGGCTCAGCTCTGCTCGGTCCGGAGCGTCAACGGGCACTGCGGAGTGGACCATGGCCATCATGAGCAGCAGGTCAGTATGCCGGAAATCATCACGGACCACGCCCGCTGCGAGTGCTCGCTCGACCAGCAATTCCAATTGCCCGGTGAGCTTTATTTCCATTTCACTCAGCGCGGCGAGCAGTTCCTCTGGCGTGGACCCACGGGCCCATCCGGCACTGCCGACGTAACCACCCAGGATTAGCTCTCGCATTCCTCGGTCTGCGGCCAACTGAGCTGAGGTCACGCGGAGAAAATACTCAATTCCTTCCCAGGGATGGGTATAGCTATTCGCGGCGACAGCAAAATCCACCCTGTCGACCATGGGCCGACGGTAGACGTCCAAAATCAAGACATCCTTGTCACGGTACCGGCGGTAGAGCGTCGCAACTCCAACACCGGCGATCTTGGCGATCTCCGATAGTGGCACTCCGAGGCCCTTGATCGAGAACAGCTCATGCGCGCAGCCGCGCAGAATCTCATCCCGATCCATCGCCAGTGCTTCTTCAGGCACATTCGCGCTCATATCCATCTGGGCAGCGCGGCGGCCCGATGATGCTGGATTAGTTGCGGTCTTTGCTAACAAGGAACTGATGAGTCCACCACTTTTCATACACAGGGGTCTTGGCGAGTATAACGCGACCGGCAACGAGGAGGAACTAGAATTCTGCTGCGTATCCTCGGGGAGGAATACCTATTCCTTTCGGTGCTGTACCCGCGTCGTGAGCCGCTCGTCACGACATCGAGTGCCTCCCAATACCTCCCTGCCTGCTAGTTATCCGACCATGCGGCACCTTGGCCCTCAAGCCCGGGATATCCCAAAGAGCGCCGACGATCGCCGATCCCAAAGATAGAGAGACGAGCTCCCGCAGGAGACGGCCCCTTGCTCTTTATGCGGAAGGTTGGGAGTGCGTCGAGGTCGCCAATCTGTGTTTTTCTGTTTTTATGTGGTTTTGTGTTGACATTGCCTTAGGAATGCCCCTAAAGTCGTACGAACACAGATCGCCGTGACTCGCATCACCTTACCCGGAGGCCCACACAGTGTTTGCCGAAGAACGCCACCGTCTCATCACCGAGCAACTCGCCGCGCAGGGCAAGGTCGGAGTCGCCGATCTGTCCGAGCGCTTTGGCATCACACGTGAAACCGTTCGTCGCGACCTCGCCCAGCTCGAGCAGCAGGGCGTCTTGCGTCGAGTACACGGTGGAGCCGTTGTGGCCTCAAAAACCAGTACCGCCGAACAAAGCCACACGGCCCGCACTACCCAGAACCACGAAGCCAAGCAGCGCATCGCCACCAAGGCGCTCGAGCTCCTCCCCCAGGGTGCAACATCGATCGTGCTTGACGCCGGAACCACCACCGAACTTTTTGCTGGCCTACTGGCCGACGAACTGGCTTCCCAACGGGCCGCCGAACTTCTGGTGATCACCCACGCGCTGCCCATCGCCCTGCGGATCTCCCCCACGATGCAGCTTGAATTGATTGGTGGGCGGGTTCGCGGACTGACCAGCGCCGCCACCGGCAACCACACACTTGCCCAGCTGGACGGATTACGCCCAGACATTGCCTTTGTCGGCGCCAACGGCTTGGACGCCACCTTCGGTCTCAGCACCCCCGACTCCCTCGAAGCTGCAGTCAAAACGGCCATCGTCGGTTGCGCCCGACGCGTTGTACTGCTGGCAGATTCCAGCAAGTTAGGTGAAACCGCGTTGGTTCGCTTCGCCACGCTGGCCGATATCGACACCTTAGTTACCGACGCAGCACCCGACGCCGATCTGGCAGCAGCCCTTGAGGCTGCCGACGTTGAGGTGGTGTTGGCATGATCGTCACCCTCACCATGAACCCGAGCATGGACCGGACCATCGAGCTGAGCCACCCGCTACAGCGCGGTGGCGTCCAACGAGCCCAGTCACTGACCTCGCAGGCGGCCGGCAAGGGCGTCAACGTGGCACGGGCGCTGGCCTCCGCTGGCGTCCCGACGCTTGCGGTGTTACCCGGAGATCCACATGATCCGGTGATCGTTGGACTCATTGACTGCGAACTGCCGCACGTGGCACTGCCGATCGGTCAGGCCCTGCGCACCAATCTGACCCTAGCCGAGGTCGACGGCACCACCACCAAGATCAACGCCCCGGGCCCGCTGCTGGATAACAACCACCAACGCGCCCTGATCGATCAGGTACTGCTGGCCGCCGATGGGGCCAACTGGTTGATCATGGCCGGATCCCTGCCCCCAGGTGTGCCCGATAGCTTCTACGCCACGCTCGTGGCCGAGGTCCGGCGCACTCTGGGATCACGGGCACCACGCATCGCCGTAGACACCTCCGGCGCACCACTGATCGCCCTCTTTGCCGCAGGGCCCGAATGCGCACCGGATTTGATTAAGCCCAATGCCGAGGAACTCGCCGAGCTCACCGGGCAAGGCACCGAAGAAACCCTCGAGGCCGACCCCCAGCTAGTTGTGGAGGCAGCCGGACGGCTCATCAGCCACGGCACTGCTGCCGTGCTGGCAACACTCGGCTCCAAGGGGGCCGTGCTGGTGACCGCATCGGGAAGTTGGCACGCTCGCCACCCACCGGTCACCGCGCGTAGCACCGTCGGTGCGGGAGATTCGGCCTTGGCCGGATACCTCTTGGCCGACGCGCAAGGCTTGGCACCCGCCGAGTGTCTACGCCAGGCGGTCGCCCATGGATCCGCAGCCGTCTCCTTGCCCGGATCCACGATCCCCGCCCCCGAACACACCAACCCGCGCGCCGTAACCGTCGCCGCGCTCTCCGCTCCGCTCACCACCGAAGGAAAGCCATGACCTCTCTCATCACCGAAGAGCTCGTCCTGCTCGATGCGAACCTTGGAGGAACCAGCACCGAGGTCATTGCCAAGCTCGCTGAACGCGTGGTTGCTCAAGGCCGCGCCACCGACGTCGTCGCCCTGCAGGGCGATGCGGTCGCCCGGGAATCCAAGACCGCCACCGGCGTTCCCGGCGGAATTGCCATTCCCCACTGCCGCTCCACTGCCGTCACCGTCCCAACCCTGGCCATGGCCCGGCTGAATCCGGCCGTCGACTTTGGTGCCAAGGACGGCGCAGCCGACCTGATCTTCTTCATCGCCGCCCCCGATGGTGCCGACAAGGAACACCTGAAGCTGCTTTCCAAACTGGCCCGCTCGCTGGTCAAGAAGGACTTCACGGCCGCACTGCGTGCCGCGCAGAACCCGGCAGAGATCGTGGCGCTGGTTGAGGCCGCGATCACTCCGGCTCCCGCGGCCGAAGCATCCGCACCGGCCACCGCGGCTCCCAGCGCACCGGCCCCCGCGGGCCAGCGCCGCCTGGTCGCCGTGACCGCCTGCCCCACCGGCATCGCGCACACCTACATGGCCGCCGATTCCCTCGTGGCAGCAGCCGCCGAGGTAGGCGTAGACCTGCAGGTCGAGACCCAGGGATCCTCCGGGGCCACCCCGCTTGACCCCGCCGTCATTGCCGCCGCCGATGCGGTCATTTTTGCGGTTGACGTTGATGTGCGCGACAAGTCCCGCTTTGCCGGCAAGCCGCTGATCCAGTCTCCGGTCAAGCGTGGCATCGATGAGCCGGCCGTGATGATCGCCGAGGCTTTGGCCGCGGCCGAAGATCCGAACGCTCGCCGAGTCCCGGCAGCTAGCGGATCATCCGATGCGGCTTCCTCCTCATCGAGTGGTGGACGCGAAAGCGTCGGAGCGGCGCTGAAGCGCGCACTGCTCACCGGCGTCAGCTACATGATCCCGTTTGTTGCCGGCGGTGGTCTACTGATCGCGCTGGGCTTCCTGCTCGGCGGATACGCCATCACCACCGTGGCCGATGACATCTTGGCGGCAAATACCCTCTTCAACCTGCCCGGCGCGGACATGGTGACAACCCTTGATGCCAAGTTCGGACCGCTGGGCGTGTACCTCGGCGCCGTCGTCTTCAAGATCGGCGCGCTCTCGATGAGCTTCCTGGTCCCGGCGCTGGCCGGTTACATTGCCTACGCCTTTGCCGACCGTCCGGGTCTGGCACCCGGCTTTACCGCCGGTGCGGTGGCTGGCTTCATGGGCGCTGGATTCCTCGGTGGCATCGTCGGCGGTTTGATCGCCGGACTTGCTGCCCGCTGGATCGGTTCCTGGTCCGTTCCGCGTTGGATGCGCGGTCTGATGCCGGTGGTCATCACCCCACTGTTGGGTTCCATCATTGCCTCGGGTCTGATGTTCCTGCTGCTCGGTGGACCCATCGCGTCGTTGACCACGGGTTTGAACAGCTGGCTGTCGGGAATGTCCGGTGCTGCTGCAGCCCTGCTTGGTCTGATCCTTGGCCTGATGATGGCCTTCGATTTGGGTGGTCCGGTTAACAAGGTGGCCTACTCCTTCGCCGTTGCTGGTCTGGGTGCGGGCGCAGCAGCCAACCAGGCACCGTGGCAGATCATGGCAGCCGTCATGGCTGCGGGCATGGTTCCACCGCTGGCTCTGGCCCTAGCCACCTCGCTTGATCGTCGCCTCTTCTCCGCCGCCGAACGCGAAAATGGCAAGGCAGCTTGGCTGCTGGGAGCCGCCTTCATCTCCGAAGGTGCCATCCCGTTCGCCGCTGCCGACCCGCTGCGCGTGATTCCCGCCAGCATGCTCGGTGCCGGTGTTACCGGAACCATGATCATGAGCTTGGGCGTCACCTCTCAGGCGCCGCACGGCGGGATCTTCGTCTTCTTCGCCATCGGTAACCTCGCCATGTTCGTGGTCTCCATTATCGTGGGCACCATCATCAGCGCCCTCGCCGTTATCGCCCTGAAGCGATACGCCCGCAAGACTCCGATCGCAGCAGCAGATCTAGCTCAGGAGAAGGTGGCAGCATGAGCGAGTCTTTCGCCGGAGTCGGGGTCAGCGCCGGACGGGTCATTGGCCCGGTCCGTCGGATGCCCGATCCGATCATCGCCCCCGCCGACGGCGCTCCACTGCCCGCCGGAGTCAGCATCGAAGAAGAATCGGCACGACTGGCCCAGGCCACCGCGGCGGTCGCCGCGGGACTAAAGGAACGCTCCGCCGCCGCCACCGGTGACGCAGCAGCGGTCCTGAAGGCCACGGCACTGATGGCCTCGGATCGAACCTTGCTGAAGTCGGCCACCAAGCTGGTGGCCTCCGGAACCAACGCGGAATCAGCCATCTGGGAGGCGGCGGAAGCCGTCGCCATGCAGCTTACCGGCCTGGGCGGTTACATGGCCGAACGCGCCACCGACGTCCTTGATGTCCGCTCCCGGATTGTCGCGCAACTACGCGGCGTCCCGGCACCGGGTATCCCGGACAGCGACGAGCCATTTGTGCTCTGCGCCGTTGACCTAGCACCGGCGGACACCGCAACCCTCGATCCGGCACGCGTGCTGGCCCTGGTCACCAGTGACGGCGGACCGCAGTCGCACACCGCGATCATCGCGCGTTCGCTCGGTCTGCCAGCGATCGTCGCGGCCAGCGGAACCACGGTGCTTAGCGACGGAGACATCCTCTTTGTGGATGGCATCGATGGCACCGTGGTGCGCGCACCGGGTGCCGAGGAAGAAGCGCTGGCGCAGGCCTACGCTTCCCGTGTTGCCCTGCCGGAGTTCAGCGGCAGCGGCGCGCTGAAGGATGGATATGCGGTGCCCCTGCTGGCTAATGTCGGTTCTGGCTCCGATGCGCAGGCAGCAGCCGCAGCCGGAGCCCAGGGTGTTGGCCTGTTGCGCACCGAGTTCTGCTTCCTGGGCCGGGATACCGAGCCCTCTCATGAGGAGCAGGTCAGCGCGTATAAGGCAGTGTTTGATGCGTTTGGCGGCTCCAAGGTCGTCGTTCGCACCTTAGACGCTGGTGCGGACAAACCGCTGCCCTTCCTCACCGATGATTCGGAACCTAACCCGGCCTTGGGTGTGCGCGGGTACCGCACCGACGGCTCTGTCCCGGGTGTTTTGGACCGGCAGCTGAAGGCCATCGCCCAGGCCGCGAATGGTTCGGATGCCGATGTCTGGACCATGGCCCCCATGATCTCCACCCCGGCGGAGGCTGCGGCATTCGCGGCCATGTGCAAGGATGCCGGGCTCAAGACGCCCGGGGTCATGGTTGAGGTTCCCTCCGCAGCACTGCTGGCACGGCAGGTTTGCGCGGAGGTGGACTTCGCGTCCATTGGCACCAACGACCTCACCCAGTACACGATGGCAGCAGACCGTCAGCTCGGTGCATTGGCCGCGCTGAACGATCCGTGGCAGCCGGCGGTGCTTCACCTGATCAAGGCGACCTGCGACGGAGGTGCGGCCGTTGAAAGTGGACCGCGCCCTGTCGGAGTATGCGGCGAGGCCGCGGCCGACCCGGCACTGGCTGTTGTCCTCGTCGGGCTCGGGGTGGCTACGCTGTCCATGAACCGCCGCGCTCTTCCCGCTGTTGCGGCCATTCTCAAGACCGTTGATCTTCCCGGAGCCCAACGCATCGCACAGCTGGCTCTGAACGCGGCTTCGGCCGATGACGCCAGGAATGCCGTGCGCAACGAGCTTCCCGAGCTTGATATCTTCGGACTCTAATCTTTCTCAAGTCCGCATTAACCCATAACGAACACCAGAATCAAGGAGAATTACCATGGCAGAACGTATCGCCACCATCGCCAGCCGCGTCGGCCTGCACGCCCGTCCGGCAGCCATCTTCGCCGAGGCCGCAGGCGACCAGCCGCTCGAGGTCACCATCGCCCTGGAAGGCGAGCCGATCGAGGACGCGTTGGATGCTTCGAGCATCCTTTCGCTCATGGGTTTGGGTGCCGAATACGGCACCAAGGTAGTA
The DNA here is from genome assembly GCF_012271785.1 of Paeniglutamicibacter terrestris. Classification (GTDB taxonomy): domain Bacteria; phylum Actinomycetota; class Actinomycetes; order Actinomycetales; family Micrococcaceae; genus Paeniglutamicibacter; species Paeniglutamicibacter terrestris. Next base: position 1,233,677 of record NZ_JAAWVT010000001.1, read on the forward strand.
CTCCGTGCCGAGGGTGAGGGCGCTGAAGCCATCCTCGAATCCTTGGCTGGCGTGTTGGAAACCGACCACGACGCCTAGTCACCAACGCCAGCGGCCCGGCAGAAACCATGATGGTTTTCTGCCGGGCCGCTGCTTTTAACCCGAAAATCTTGGCAGTCAGACGTCGTCGGTTCTCACCAGAGAGCGTTGAAGTCGGGGCCGCTTCCGCGCTGAGATCGCGGAGAATCACGATCGAGCGAATTCTCGATCCACCAGACAGTTAGGCGTGCAGGGACTTCAAGCCCACGACGCCACCAACGATCATCAGCAGGAAAATCACTTTCAGGATCGAGATGGATTCCATGCCGGTGGCCATCGCGTAGATCACCGTCAGAGTCGCGCCGATCCCCACCCACACGGCGTAAGCGGTACCGACGGGCAGATCGCGCATCGCATAGGCCAAACCGGCCATACTCAACAGCAGTCCCACCCCAAAAACAATGGTGGGCGCTACTTTAGTGAATCCCTCGGATTTGCCCAGCGCCGTAGCCCAGACAGCCTCAAGAACGCCGGAAAGAATAAGAATGAACCAGGACATGACAAGACTCCTCGCGGGCCGTCTTGTCGCACACCGGGTACGGCACCCATCGTCCGGAATCCCCTGTCGGGATGATTCCACGATGTCACACGCCACGGATCGGAGGCAAGCATCTCTGCTGGTCAGATCGGTCACCAAAGACACGGACCCTCCGCCACCGGCCCAGACGCAGGGGGCTTATCAAACCAGTCTTGTCGAAAATGATTCTCACTACACAAATGTCGGCGCTTCTATGTAGTCTCATCTCATTCAATGGTTGCCTTTTCAACTAAAAGGTTGCTGGCTTCACTCGCGAAGGAAATGTTCCATGTCAGAATCCAATAACACGCCGACAGTGCACCGCCTTATCGGTGCCCTCAACCACGGTTCGGGATCATCGAATCGTGCGATGGCCCAACTATCCGGACGACCGAAAAGCCAAAAACACTTTGACCCACACGCCTACCGCGCGGTCGTCTGGCTCCTCGTCGCCATCGCCGCAGTCACCGTATGGTTTGCGGCTCCCACTGGCGGTGAAGCGTCCGACTGGTCAGGTGACATGACCGTCGCTGAATTCAGTAAGACTGCCAACGATAAATCCACCGAAGGAGCTCCACAGCAACAAGTGGTGAACGGTTGGTTCGTCGCGGATACGATTCCTATCCTTTCTGAACAGGTTTCTGCCCTGCACACCTCCTTGAACTCAGGACGAATTCCGGGGTTGATGCTGGTCTTCGGACTGGGCTACTGTGCAGATGTGGTCGGTCGGTCGCTTGCCTCTGCAAGTCAGCGCCAACGATTCAAAGGCTCATCTGTGGCCACCGGTAGGGAGCCCGCGGAAGGCTCGTCCGCCGTCTCTGATGGCACCGCCACGCAGTAGTCGCTGATACAGACATGGCCGCGGTGGGGCGTCCGGCTTCTGCCATTCGCCCCACCGCGGCCCCATTGTTGGTTTGTAACCGGGCGAAAGCGCCCAGCCGTTCCCCTCGCCAACTACAGGTTCGGGGAGGCCTGCTCCCGTACCTGCTTGCGTAGGATCTTTCCGAGCATCGAACGGGGCAAATCATCGATCGCCACCACCCGCTTGGGCACCTTGTAACCGGCCAGCTGGGTGCGGCAGTATTCGCGAATGCCGGCCTCATCCAGCGCGGCGCCGGGTTCAAGCTCCACCGCTGCAACCACCATTTCACCGCCGCGTTCCAACGTCTTGCCGAAGACGGCAGCATCCTTGACGTCCGGGTGGGAGCGCAGTACCGATTCAACCTCGGAGGGCGAGACGTTAAATCCGCCGGTGATGATCAGTTCCTTGGCGCGGTCCACGATGGTGGTGAAGCCATCTTCATCCACCGTCACCACGTCTCCGGTGCGCAGCCAGCCATCGGGTGTCAGCGATCTAGCGGTTTCCTCGGGGTTATTCCAGTATCCGGCGAACACTTGGGGTCCCTTGAGCAGCAATTCGCCGGGCTGACCCTGCTCTACCTCAACTTCCGGATCATCCAGGTCAACCACCTTCATCTGCGTCGAGGGGAATGGCACACCGATGGTTCCGGTACGACGCGTGGGATGGAACGGGTTTCCCAGCGCCACAGGTGAAGACTCGGTCATCCCGTAGCCCTCCACCAGCAGTCCGCCGGAGACCGATTCCCAGAGTTCAACTACCGAATCGGGCAGGTTCATGGCCCCCGAGATGCAGTATTTGGCGGAGCGCAGCGACACGCCCTTTTCCTTGGCGGCCAGCGCCGTACGCTCATAGATCGGCGGGACAGCGCAGTAGACGGTTGCCGGTGACTTTTTCATCGCGGCCAGAATGAGATCCGGGTCAAATTTCGGGAAGAGCACCAACAGGCCCTGCTTCTTCACCCCAAAGGTCAGGTACAGCGTCATGCCGAAGGCATGGAACATTGGCAAGATCGCGTAGAGGATCTCCTGACGCTCCTGCGCTCCTGCCATCCAGGCCTCGCCCTGCAACGCATTGGAGTACAGGTTGAAGTGCGTGAGCATGGCACCCTTCGGGGTGCCGGTGGTCCCGGAGGTGTATTGGATCACCGCGAGGTCTTCCACGGACGGACGCGGGTGGGAATCTGCGAGTCGATCGGCGCCGAGCAGTTCCTTAAAAGTCATGGTGCCGGGAGCAGGAGCGGTCAGGGCGTCCCGCGAGGCACGGATCTTCTTCAGCGGCAGCTTTAAGGCCAAGCGCTTGATAGTGGGGAAGGCTTCGAGCAGATTCACCGAGATCAGTGCGTCGATGCGCACGTCCTGGGGGAACTGGCGCACCGAATCCGCTGCTTTATCCCAGGCGATCACCACGCGGGCCTGGTGGTCCTCGAATTGGTGGCGCAGCTCGCGCGAGGTGTACAGCGGGTTGTGCTCCACGACCACCGCTCCCAGACGCAGCACTGCGTAAAACGCGATGACATGTTGCGGGCAGTTGGGAAGGATCAGGGCGACCCGGTCCCCCGCGACCACCCCGAGCTTGCGCAGCCCCTCTGCCGCACGCGTCACCTGCTCGCCGAGCTCGCGGTAGCTGGTGCGTCGTCCAAAGAATTCGGTGGCCGGGGAATCGCCCGCCGCAGCGACGGAACGCTCAAACATCACACTGAGCGATTCGGTGGGGAGCTCAATTTCGGCGGGGACGCCCGGCTGGTAGTTCTTGGTCCACAGGTGGGCGGAAGTATTCTCCATACTTCCATCATGCCGCCAATGAGGGGCGGTAATAAACTTCTAGGGGATTAAGCGTTGGCAAAAATCGCGAATGGCGGTGTTTCTAAGCCGTCGGTGAGCGCCTCGGCAGGATCGCTACCCAAGGCTTTGATGGCATTTGTGCCATCCACGTGCACCACGGAGGGCTTGAAGCTGCGGGCTTCTGCATCGCTCATGGAGGCATAGGTGATGATGATGACGAGGTCGCCAATGTTGACTAGATGAGCTGCGGCACCGTTGATGCCGATCACCCCCGAGCCGCGCTCTCCGGCAATCGTGTAAGTTTCCAGCCGGGCACCATTGGTGACATCGACGATCGAGACGAGCTCACCGGGCAGAATATCGGCAGCGTCAAGCAGATCCGCATCAATGGTGATGGATCCGACGTAATGCAGGTCAGCATGGGTGACGGTGGCACGGTGGATCTTGGATTTGAACATGGTGCGCTGCATGGGGAATCTCCTGGAGGGGCGTAGTGCAGGCGGAGCAGTCTTCCTTGACTGCCCACCTCGAGGCTCCGGTCAGGTGGAATGGGGATGAACCGGTGCCTAGGACATTCTAAACCGGCAGCCTTTGGCTTGTCTGTGACGCATTTGAGTTCCCCGGGATGTGGTTGGCTCAGTGCGGATTCTCGGGCAAGGACGCCCGAGGTCGATTCTTGGGATCTTGGAATCACCTGATAGTAGTCACACCATCTCGAGTAGTTTGCATTATGAGCAGCGACTCATAGTATGGGATTGACGACGTGGCGCAGATCACGTTAGCTGCCTGCCTCTTTCCAGATCGGATCAACACATGTCAGAAACCGCGATTCTGATCAACACCGGTGTGGCCGTACTTGCCACGGTGCTGATGATCGTTAGATTCAAGGTCAATCCCGTCATCGCATTGGTGCTGGGTTCCCTTTACCTGGGCCTATCAACCGGACTTGGCGTCACCAAGACCATCGAAATCATCACCAGTGGTTTTGGCGAGATTATGGTCGAGGTGGGTCTGCTCATCGCCTTCGGGGTCCTCATGGGGTCCATACTGAACGAAACAGGTGCCATCAGACGCCTGGTGGAGCACCTGCTCCTAGCCTTCGGACCCAAGCGTCTGCCCTACACCATGGCACTGGCCATGGGTACGGTACTCCAATCAATTTTCCTCGACGTCCTGCTGGTGATTTCTGCACCCTTGGCACGGCGCATGGCGCCGAAGATCGGTCCGCTGGGCACTGCACGCATGGCCACGGCCATGGCCATCGGCCTCGAATGTGGCATCATCTTCATGGTTCCGGGTGTCGGGGCCCTGGCCTTGGCCGGATTGCTAGGGGTTCCCTTAGGCAAAATGCTCGTATTTGGTTTCTTGGTCGTCGTTCCAACCATCATCATCGCCATCATGATCATGACGTTCCTGTTCAAGCGTGGATTCTGGAAGTCGGATCGCGACGAACAAAACCTCTTTGACGAAGAGGACTACCCGCAGGCCAGCCAAGGCGCAAGCCACGGCCCGGATGCCTACGGGGTATCGGCAGTAGCCCAAGGACCCGGTCAGACCGATCCTTTGCCCGAGGGTGAACCGCGCACCGTGGCAGTGCTGGTCGCAGCCAAGCGCGAGGCACCCCTACTACTTCTCTTCACTCCCCTGCTGCTGTCCTTGGTCCTGATCGCCAGCGGCGCATTGGTCGAAATCTTTGGCATCGACTCGGCCCCCTTAAAGCTGGTGGGCGACCCCGTCGTGGCCCTGCTGATCGGTTTGATTGGAACCACCGTGATCGGCCGTTACACCGTGGGACAGAAGAGCGTCGAGAACGCCATTTCCTCCGGTTTCAAGGAAAGTGGGCAGATCCTGTTACTCACCGGCGTCGGCGGATCTCTTGCAGCAACCGTCGCAGCGGCGGGACTCGGGGACATTCTTGGAGGATTCTTCTCCGCGAGCGCGGTTGCCCCGCTGCTGGTGGTTTGGGCCATCGCGGCAGTCCTGCACATCGCAGTGGGTTCCGTGACGCTCTCCGCCATCACCGCGGCAGGTTTGCTGGCACCGATTGCACCTGCCCTGGGCATCGACCCGGTGCTTATTGCTTTGGCCGCGGGCGCTGGCTCCCTGTTCATGATTCATGTCACCTCCAATACTTTCTGGCTTCTGCAGTCGTTGCTGGGCCAAACGGTTCGTGGCGCACTGAAGTCCGTCACCTTCGGAGTCTCCGTGGCGTCGGTCATCGCCCTTCTCGTCGTTTTGCTCTTGAGCGTCTTCATCTAGCCATCACCACCGCAAGGAAGTCCCCCACGTGTCCGAAAAAGCAATAGCCCCTCTGGCCGGAATCCGGGTCCTAGAACTCGGAAATTACATTGCCGCGCCGACCGCTGGCCGCCTGCTGGCCGATTTTGGCGCCGAAGTCATCAAAGTGGAACGTCCCGGAACCGGAGACGAACTGCGTAATTGGCGTTTGAAGAAGGGCAGCGTGTCGATGCTCTACCGGACGCTGAACCGCAACAAGAAGTCCGTCGTCTTGGATCTGCGTACCAAGGCCGGTCGTGCTGCAGTCCTGGAATTGGTCAAGCGGTGCGACATCCTGTTGGAGAATTTCCGTCCCGGAACCCTAGAGAAGTGGGGACTTGGACCCGAGGTTCTTAATACTGCAAATCCCGATCTGGTGATCACAAGGATCTCTGCCTTCGGGCAAACCGGACCACTGTCCGAGCGCCCGGGTTTTGCTGCCGTCGCCGAGGCCTTCAGCGGTTTCCGCAATCTGGTGGGTGACCCCGATCGGGCACCGGTGCGCGTCGGCGTCTCGATTGGTGACTCCATCGCGGGTCTCTACGCGGCGTTCGGATCGGTCATGGCCTTGTTCCAACGCGAGACGCGTCGCGGCAGCGGAATACCTATTCCCATGCGCGAACGCGTCATTGACGTGGCCTTACACGAGGCCATGTTCTCCATGATGGAATCGCTTGTTCCCGACCTGGGTGCCTATGGCGACAAGCGCACCCGGGTGGGTGGTCGCATGGAGGGGATCGCCCCATCAAACGCCTACGTCTGCAAGGACGGTGCCAGCATTGTGGTGGCCGGAAACGGAGATGCGATCTTCCGCCGCTACATGGATACCATCGGGCGCCCCGACCTAGGCAACGACCCCTCCCTGCAATCCAACGCCGAACGCTGGGAGAGGCGCATCGAACTTGATGCGGCCATCGGCGTCTGGACGGCAACGTTGCCCTCCTCGGAGGCGCTGGCGCTGCTTGACACCGCCGGCGTGCCCGCCGGACCGATCTACACCGCACAAGACATCGTGAACGACCCGCAATACGCAGCACGCAACATGATCCAGTCCTTCGATGTGTCCACCGGCGAGGAGATCATCAAGGATGTGGGGTTCCCCGGCATCGTCCCGGTGATCGGCGGCACCTCGTTGCCGATCCGCACCTTGGGCCCGGACCTCGGAGAACACACCCAGGAGGTGCTTGGCGGGCTGCTGGGCATGGACGCCGAACACATCACCGCCGCATCAAACCCCGAAAGGACCCCGGCATGAGCCACACCCTAGAACCCCGCGCGGTGCTGCGCGATGTCACCCTGCGCGACGGGCTGCAGCTGACCGGCAAAATGTTATCCACCGAACGCAAGGTGGAAACGGTCCGCGAACTGATCCGCTTGGGTGTGCCGGAAATCGAGTTGGGATCCATGGCCCGGGCCGACCTGGTCCCCACCATGGCCAATACCCTTGAGGTCGCGGCGGCTTTGACCGCCGAGGAACTTGAGAAGTGCTGGATCTGGGTGGCCACCCCGGGCCATGTGGCCAAGGCCGCCGCCGCTGGCCTACGCAACTTCCAGTACTGTCTCTCCGCTTCCGACGCCCACAACCAAGCGAACATTGGACGCAGCACCGAGGCCAGCCTCGCCGCCCTGCCGCAGGCCATCGAATATGCCCGCGCCGTGGACGGACGCATCCAGCTCTGCATTGCCACGTCCTTCACCTGCCCGTTTGACGGGCAGGTGCCCGAGCAGCGCGTCCTGGACATCGCCAATGACCCCCGCGCGGAGGGCACCTGCGACATCGTCATCTGCGACACCCTGGGACAGGCCGTCCCCGCGCAGGTGGCAAGCCTGATCTCACGAGTCCGCGACGAAACCCCAACGCGACGCATCGTTTACCACGGCCACGACACCTGGGGCCTGGGTGTGGCCAACACGCTCGCGGCCATCGGCGCCGGAGCCGGTGTTATCGATGGCGCGCTCGGTGGGCTGGGTGGTTGCCCGTTTGCCCCGGGCGCCAGCGGAAACACCTCCAGCGAGGACATTCTCTTTGCCACCCGTCCCGAGTGGCTCGATCCGCGCGGCTTTGGCAGCTTGGTGGAACTCTCCGAGGACCTACTGAAGGAACTGGGCGAACCCAACCGCTCCAAGTCGGCCCAGGGCGCGCGGTCCAATGCCGCGGCCTTCGAGTGGGTCATTGCCTCGGACCGGGTCGTCTCCTGCGAGGGAACGCAATAGAGGGGGCCAGGCATGTTCAGGCCGTGCTGCGGCTGCCGGTCATCTAGCTGCGGGGTGCCACTGCTTCCCCGGGGAACCTGCCACCAATTAAACGTGTCATGTGTTCCGCGGTCTCCAGCAGCGGCTCGATCCATTCTTCGCACACGGCTCGGGACATGCGCATGGTGGGACCACTGATGGTCACCGCGGCAACAAGTCCCGCCGCCGCGTCGAACACCGGGGCCGAGAGGCCGGAAGCACCGTTCTCCCGTTCCCCGGTGGTGATCGCAAAACCGTCTGCCCGTGTCTTGGAGATTGCACCGCGAAGATCCGCGGCACTGGTGATGGTGGCGTCGGTAAAGTGCTCCAAGGGAGTGTCAAGCACCAGAGCTTGGAGGTCGGGGTTCCACGCAAGAAGAACCCGCCCAGCGGACCCTGCGTGCAGTGGTGCAAGTTTTCCTAGGTGCATTTCACGGCGCAAGGCGTGCCTAGTTTCGGCTATTCCCACACAGACCCGGTACCGCTCCTCGGCTCGGAACAGGCAGGCGGTTTCACCCGTGATCTCACGCAGATTCGCCAGCAGCGGGCTAATGACATCGAGGACTTCCTTGCCGCGCGTGGCCGGGGCGGCCCAGTAGGCCATCTTCATACCGATACGGAAGCCATCTCCGTCCCGGTCCAGGAACCCCTGGCCCACCAGGTTGGCCACGAGTCGTTGGACGGTGGAGGTGGGCATCCCGGTGGCCAACCGGATGTCCGCCAAGGAGAGCACCGGCTGACGCAGAGAAAAGGAATCAAGAATCGAGCTGATCTTGCCAAGCACAAGGAGCGGGTTCTGGTTCTTGGCGGGTGATTCGACCTTCGACATGAACCTGACGCTAGACGATGGGGCTGTGAGCGTCCAATTAGTTTGCGTTAAGGGGTCTGGACCATGGTTCCATACATCGCCTCTGATCTCTGTTTCCGGCAGCGCGGCCCTGCTCATTGATCGTCACTTCGTGCACTGGCTATTTCCGAACTAAACGATATCCACATCCGCAAGGACGCAGGGAGGCCCTATTGGTACCCCTTTCGGCGGGGCCTCCCTCGAGGTAGGCCGGACGTGATTTGATGGAGGGGTACCCGAGCCGTCACATCGGTCGGATACGCACGTGGCTTGGTGATCAACCGGTCCCATTGCCTAAACATCGCCATACATTGATGGAGAATCATGCTTGAAATCAACACCTACGCAGCGACATCCGCGACGGGCGACTTGGTCCCCACCCGCATTACCCGTAGGGACGTCGGTCCCCACGACGTACTGATTGACATCAAGTTCTCCGGGATCTGCCATTCCGACATCCACACCGTCCGGGGCGAGTGGGGAGATCAGCAATACCCGTTGGTCCCGGGCCATGAAATTGCCGGCATTGTCACCGAGGTCGGATCCGATGTCTCCCGCTACACCGTCGGCGATCGCGTCGGCGTGGGCTGCATGGTCAATTCCTGCCGCGAGTGCGTCAACTGCCTGGCCGGCGAAGAGCAGTACTGCTTGGCTGGAAACATCGGGACCTACGGCGCCAAAGACGTCGATGGAACCATCACGCAGGGCGGCTACGCCACCCATGTAGTCGTGAACGAAGACTTTATCGTGCGCATCCCCGAGGGTTTGGAATTGGACGTTGCCGCCCCACTGCTTTGCGCCGGCGTCACCACCTATTCGCCGCTGAACCACTGGAATGCAGGTCCGGGCAAGAAGGTTGCCGTCATTGGACTCGGCGGTCTCGGCCACATGGCAGTGAAGATTGCCCACGCCATGGGCGCTGAGGTCACTGTGCTCTCGCGCTCGCTCAAAAAGCAGGAGGACGGACTGAAGCTGGGCGCCGATCACTACTTCGCGACGGAAAATCCCGAAACGTTCGAAGCCCTCGCCGGATCCTTCAACCTGATCATCAACACCGTCAGCGCGAGTATCGACATTAGCGCCTTCCTGCAGCTGCTGTCCTTGGACGGGGCGTTGGTCAACGTCGGCGCTCCGGCCGAGCCGCTGCCGGTCAACGCCTTTGCGTTGATTACGGGTCGTCGTTCCTTTGCCGGATCGATGATCGGAGGCATCCGCGAGACTCAGGAAATGCTTGATTTCTGTGCCGAGCACAAGATTGGTGCCGAGATCGAGGTCATCTCGGCCGAAGACATCAACAAGGCTTACGAGCGCGTCCTCGCCTCGGATGTTCACTACCGCTTTGTGATTGATACTTCGACACTGGTCTAGTCGGCGTCGAGTTATTTGGCAGAGCTTCCTTGGTGCCTATATCCGTAACGGCACCGAGGAGGCTCTGCCTCGCAGGGCCATGGCATGATGACGTCATGGACGCACAAGACAAGACCCGCGATGAGCTGCAGCTCCTTGAAGCCATGATGCAAGCCATAGACAGGCGCGAAGAAGTGTTCGCCGCCATTGAAACTTCGGAAACCCAAGACGAGGCACGCGCAGCCGTAGCGAAACTCCTGGGGGTCGAGGAGATACTGGCACGTGCTGTGCTTGATATGCAGGCGCGGCGGTGGGCGCAGGGCGAACGTCGCACGATTACCGACCAACTTGCGATGCTGCGTGCCAAACTGGAATCAGCTTAGGTCCGCATCCGGGTCTCCACTTTCAGCCAGGCATCGATCCCGCCATCCAAGTGGACGACGTCGGTGTAGCCCGCTGCGGAAAAGGCTTCCAGCGCCTGCCCCGAACGAGCGCCCGACTTGCAATGCAGCACCAGCGGCACGCCCCGCGGGACCCCGGCCAACGACGACCCATCCTTGATCCCGGCCAGCGGAACCAACACGGATCCCTCTATACGCGCAATGTCGAACTCGACCGGCTCGCGCACGTCGAGCAGTACAAAATCATCCCGCCCCGATTGGCGCCCGGCCAGTCGATGCCGAAGTTCCTCAACGGATATCATCGCATCAGCCGCGATATTTTGGCCCTCGGGGAAAGGCAACCCGCAGAACATCTCGTAGTTGATGAGTTCGGTGATCCGATCCGCTTCCGGATCCTTGGTAATGCTCATTTCGCGCCAGCGGGAAGTCAATGCGTCAAACACCAGCAATCTCCCCAACAATGTCTCCCCAACCCCGGTGATGAGCTTGACCGCTTCGGTGACCATCATTGCCCCGATGGAGGCACACAACATGCCAAAAACTCCTCCTTCGGCACAAGAAGGCACGCTTCCAGGCGCCGGCGGTTCGGGATAGAGGTCACGATAGTTTGGGCCGTGTTTGTCCCAGAAGACGCTTACTTGGCCATCAAAACGCAAGATTGATCCCCACACGTACGGTTTGCCTAGGATGGCCGCCGCATCGTTGACCAGATAACGCGTGGAAAAATTATCGGCCCCGTCGAGGATCACGTCGTAGTCGGCAAAGAGCTCTAGCGCATTGCTGGAATCTAGCCGCGCCGGATGAAGTATGACCTCAACACCGGGGTTGATTTCGGCGATTGATGCCCTTGCTGACTCGAGTTTGCTTCGTCCAATGTCACTCACCCCGTGGATCACTTGACGCTGGAGGTTGCTCAGTTCTACGGTGTCATCATCAATGATGCCAAGAGTCCCGATACCGGCCGCTGCCAGATACATCAGCACCGGGGACCCCAGCCCACCGGCACCGAGGACCAGCACCCTAGCGTTGCGCAACCGCTGTTGCCCTTCCTGCCCTATTTGAGGCATGAGGATATGCCGGGAGTACCGTTCAAGCTCGGTAGTTGATAACGGCCGACCAAGGTCAACCAGCGGCGGCAGCCGATCAATGTCTTTCTTATAAATGATTTGATTCAATGAGAACGGCTCCATGAGTCTTTAGATATCAACTACCGACGTCTTTAATCGTCGTTAGTAAACTTATTTACTGTCACTCAATTAACGATAGTGACGACCGGTTATTAAAGTGATCAGGCACTGGCTTCCGGAGAACCGTCAACGTCACGGCCTTCCTCGGTACAGATACACAGACGATTTCCCTGCGAATCCGTGGCCACCACAAACCTCGGGGCCGCATCATGGTCAAGTCCTGCACCAGTTTCTTCCAAGGCATCCAAGATGGGTGCGCTCTCGCTGAAGGGAACCGTGACGTCCAGATGGAAGCGGTTCGGATTAGGAGTTGTCGTCCTCTGGAACCAGATCGCTGGCCCCCTGCCGAAGGGGTCGGTGAGGCTGCCGTCATTCTGCTTCTTGTATCCCAGTGCCGCGCGCCAGGTTTCCGCAATGACTTCCTCGTTGTCGGTATCAATAGCGATCTCCACTGTGCGCAATAGATCCGGGCGCGGGGTCGCGCCAACATTTTCCGCTTCGGCAGAAATTGACCTAGCTAAGGCAGCGTCTCGTGCACTCACCACGCTGCCGACGTCATGCGAGGTCAGCGTGATGAACAGCGTGTCATAGCGCCAGTCGATATCCGGATGGTGATTCGCTTCTTGGGCCAGCGCACCTACCGTAGAAAACAAGGCCAACGCCGAAGCAGAAGAATCGCACTTCAAAACCGTGCGTAACGCACCTAATCCATATCGCCAGGCGGGCATTACCTTCAGGTTAGCTTTGATCTGTTCACTGGTCAGAACGTCTTTTGCAGTCATGATCTTCTCCTTCGCGTAGCCGATTCAGAAATCTGCACGCCCCTCCATGGCGGAGGAGGCCAATGCATGGGTGCGCATCGGAATGCGCCCAGCTTGTGCCGCCAGTCTGCCACCAATGACCGCGTGTCTAAAGGCCGTCGCCATGCGCACCGGATCTTGGGCACGCGTCACCGCCGAGGCCAGCAACACGCCATCACACCCCAACTCCATAGCCAAAGCAGCGTCGGAGGCGGTACCGATCCCGGCATCTAAGATGATGGGCACCGAAGCCCGCGAAACGATTAATTCGATATTGTGCGGGTTCAGGATCCCTAGGCCCGTGCCGATCGGTGCGCCCAACGGCATTACGACAGCGGCTCCCAGTTGCTCGAGGCGTAGAGCCAACACCGGATCGTCATTGGTATAGGCGAAAACCTTGAAGCCACGATTCACCAAGGACTCGGTGGCTTCCACGAGTTCCACCGCATCGGGCAGCAAGGTGTGTTCATCGGCGATGACCTCAAGCTTGACCCAATCGGTTTCCAGTGCCTCACGGCCCAACTCCGCGGTCATCAGCGCCTCGCGGGCGGTGAAGCAGCCGGCGGTATTCGGCAACACGCGGATACGGTTTTGCACCAGCAGGTCAAAGAGATTAGCCCCTGCGGTATTTCCTTCGCCGTGCACTGCGTATCGGCGCATGGCGACGGTGGTCAGTTCGGTGCCAGAAGCCACGAGAGCAGCTTCCAGTCCCTCAAGACTTGGCGCACCTCCTGTCCCCATGATGAGCCGGGAGCCTAAGGCGACGCCATCGATGAGCAGTGCATCATTATCAGTCAGTGTTTGGGTCATGATCGTTCTTTTCCTTGAAAAATGCGGGAGGGAGCCATCGGGAGTTAACCACCTTGGACGGCAGTGACAATCTCGATTTCGTCATGGATTTCCAGAAGCGTGCGAGACCATTGGCTACGCGGCACGATGCCGGAGTTTCTGGCCACTGCTACCCCCAGCCTTCCGCCATCGATCGGCTGGCCGGTGGGCAACAGTTCGCGGCCGGTTACCTCGGTAACCAATGCGGAAAGCGTGGTTCCGGTGAGCAGGGGGCGGGCAGCTCCGTTGAGTTGGATGGTGCTCATGCAGACTCCTGATGTTGGCGAGCGGGTGAGAATCGGTCGGGACGGAAGTGATCGAAAGCAGGATCCCGGACACCCGCCAAGAGTTCGGTGATGATGCGGGCGGCAATCGGCGCCAGCAGCACCCCGTGGCGAAAGAACCCAGTGGCGATGAGCAGTCCCGGAATTACTGTTCCGTTTGCAGCTTCGACACGTCCCAAGAGGGGTGCGTTATCCGGTGTTCCCGGGCGCGCACGCGCAGTGACTTCGCACAATTCGAGCTCAAGCACCGCCGGCAGTAGTACCTGGGCATCTCGCAATAGTTGGTGCACGCCACCGGCGCTGGCGCCGGCATTTGTGTCCTCGCGGGAGGTGGCCCCGATGACCACGGTGTGATCGTTGCGCGGCACCACGTACACGGGCAGGCCACGGACCACCCCGCGCACGGTGGCGGTGGTCAACGGACGCAGGTGTTCGGGAACGCGCAGGCGCAAAATGTCACCGTGGACCGGGCGCAGTGGAAGCACCAGGTGATGCGGTAGTCCGCCTAGTTCAAGGGCGCCCAGACCATTAGCCACAACAACCTCTGGAGCCCGTATTTCGCGCCCGTCATCCAGCACTACCCCGATAACCGGCGATGCGGTATCGGTGGGGTCCTGGTGCAGCAATTCGCGGGCGCGCGCGCGTATCAGCACCTCATCCGCGCCGCGCCCCTCCCGCTCTGCGCCGACGGCGAGTAGCTGCTTCTGGATAGCAGCGGCCGCCAAACGAGGATCAACTTGATGATCGAGCGTTAACAGATGCGCCGAGGAGATATGCGGGGCCAGTAGCGGTTCCATGGTGCGCGCCTCACGAATACTGATCCGTGTGGCCTCAAGACCTAGACGCAGCCGGGCCTGCTGAAGATCCTCCAGGGCTATACGGTCCGCGGCATCAGCACCCAACATCAGTGTGGGCGTTGCACGGAAGCCGATGTCCATACCCGTCTCGGCAGTAATACGCGCCGCAAATTCCGGCCACCGGGCGGCAGAAGCTAGGGTGAGGGCCAGCAGTTGCTCTTCTTGATAATGCAACTCGCTGATGGGTGCCAGCATGCCGGCAGCGGCAAACGTTGCACCGGTGGCGGGTTCTGGGTCAATGAGCGTGATGCTATGCCCCGCACGCTGCGCTTCGAGGGCAATGCTCAGGCCAATGATTCCGCCGCCAATGACGGCAACGTCGCTACAAATGGGGTCGGGCACGGTGCACGACATTATTGTCTCCTTCCCTACGCCGGTATGAGCCGGATCAGGTTCCACGCCACCTTGATAATTCGGTGACGCCTATCGGTCGGCGCAATCGGCGCCCTCTCAGCCAGCTTTCCTGGCTCCCGCGGTACTGAACTAGTCTATGAGACATGAGCCAGATCACCGCGCAAGATGAAGCAACACCCGACTTATCCGCAGCAACGATTTCCGCCGCCCGCCTATATGTCTGCACCGATGCCCGCAGCGAGCGTGGGGATTTCGCCGAGTTCATCACCGCCGCCTACGCCGGCGGTGTGGATATCATCCAGTTACGCGATAAGAGCATTGACGCTGCCCACGAGCTTGAATTGTTGGGAGTGCTGAGGGAGGTCGCCGAGAAGTTCGGCAAGCCGTTCTCGGTGAACGATCGCGCCGATTTGGCCATGCTCTCCGACGCTCCGGTATTCCACGTGGGCCAAACCGATCTTCCGTTGCCCAGCGTTAGGTCGCTGCTCGGACCCGAGGTCGTTCTTGGCCTCTCCAGTCACGATCCGGCTCAAATCACCGCCGCCGCAGCGGACCCGAACACCGACTACTTCTGCGTCGGACCGCTCTGGGCCACACCGACCAAGCCAGGTCGCGCGGCAGTGGGATTAGAAATGGTGGAACACGCCGCATCTCTGAAAACGACTAAACCGTGGTTCGCCATTGGTGGGATCGATCTCTCAAATGTGGATCAGGTGGTTGCCGCAGGTGCCTCGCGCATCGTGGTGGTGCGCGCGATCACCGATGCGGATGATCCTGCCGCGGCTGCCCAGGCACTACTTTCGAGGTTGCCATAAATCGGCTAAGCGGCAGGGGCACCGGACCCCAGACTCGCCGGATTCCTCACGAATTGCCGTTCCTCACCGCAGGGAACCTGAGGCTAAGAGACAGTAGCCCGGGCACAACATAGCACCTCATGAAACCTTCCTTGACAAAATATCTGAGTCTACTCATAATTGAGTATGATCGGTTTAGTGGAAAGAGGAAGCCTCCGTGCACAATTCACACGAGGCAGAAAGCCAAGAGTTGATATGACAACGTCACCACACGAAGAGGAATCCACTGCGAGGCGGTTCGTGGCGGCGCCAACCCGGACCATCGCGGCCGCGGGTGCACACTTCGTGTACCGAGAGCTCGGCGATGAAATTGGTCATGAGGTGCCGCTGGTGGCACTGACACATCTCGGCGCAAACCTCGACAGCTGGGACCCGGAACTTATCGACGCGCTCGCCACCCAACGCCGCGTGATCATGATCGGGTATCGAGGAGTTGGCTCGTCCACCGGGACCCCACGGGACCGGTTCGATCAGATGGCGCAGGACGCGATCGCTGCCATCCGCGCACTGGGCCTAACCCGCGTTGACCTGTTCGGATTGTCGATGGGCGGCATGGTCGCTCAAGAGGTTCTCCGGCTTGCTCCGGATCTGGTGGACCGGGTCATTCTCGCCGGGACCGGCCCTCAGGGCGGCCCCGGATTGACCCGGATGACGGGTACCTTAGTGCGCGGAATTCTGCGCGGGGCGGCGAGCCTCACAAACCCAACGACGTTGCTCTTCTTCACCCGAAGCGACAACGCCAAGCACGCGGCGAGGGCGTACCAAGCACGGCTCAAGCTACGCCGAACCGGTAGGGATAAGCCGGTGCGACCCGGCGTCCTGGTGGCACAGCTCCGTGCGGTCAAACGGTGGGGGCAGCAACCGAATCCTCCATCTGGACCCACGTTCCCGAGGCCAGTGCTGATCCTGCACGGCGATTCCGACCGCATGGTCAGCGTCGAGAACGCCGATGCCCTGCTGCGGCCGTTCCCCCAGGCGAAGCTGCAGGTTTATCCGGACTCCGGTCACGGCGTCGTATTCCAGAATCGACAGTCCATCACCGGCGCCATCAATCATTTCCTCCGCCGCTGAATACGGCGCCTTCACCACCACCAAGACACTGACATCAAGGAGATAGATTCGTGCGAGCATTCACCATAGACAAGTACAAAGCGCCCCTGCGCGAGGCCAACATCGAGGAACCCACTGTGGGCGAACGGGACGTGTTGGTGCAGGTTCTCGCGGCCGGCGTCAACCAGCTTGATGAGAAGATCCGGGACGGGGAGTTCAAGACGATCCTGCCCTACAAGACCCCGCTTACCCTCGGCCACGACGTCGCGGGCACCGTCCTGAGCGTCGGCTCGCGGGTCCGCGGTTTCAAGGCCGGCGATACGGTGTTCGCCAGGCCGCGGGATCACCGGATCGGGACCTTCGCCGAACGCATCGCGATCGACGAGGCAGATGTGGCTCTCGCGCCGACCACGATTGAAGCAGACGGGGCAGCTTCCCTGCCGCTGGTGGCACTGACGGCCTGGCAGGCGTTGGTGGTCAGGGGAAATGTGCAACCTGGCCAGAAGATCCTGATCCATGCCGGGGCCGGCGGCGTCGGATCAATCACCATCCAGCTAGCCAAACACCTCGGCGCCCACGTGGCCACCACCGCGTCGGCGAAGAACGCCGACTTTGTCCGTGGACTCGGAGCGGACGAGGTCATCGACTACCGTACCCAGGACTTCGAAAAAGAGCTCTCCGGGTACGACCTGGTGCTAGACAGCCTCGGCGGAGAGAACTTGGAGAAATCCTTGCGAATCCTCCGCCCGGGCGGGAAAGCGATCGGGATCTCCGGCCCACCGGACCCTGACTTCGCCCGCAAGGCCGGACTGAATCCGCTGCTCCGCCTGGCGGTCACCGCGCTGAGCGCCAAGATTCGCAAGCAGGCCAAGAAGCTCGGTGTGAGCTACGAGTTCCTCTTCATGGACGCCAGCGGCGACCAGCTGCGTGAGATCGCGGCCCTCGTCGATCGTGGCGTGCTGCGACCGGTCGTGGGAAAGACCTTCCCCTTCGAGCAGGCTCCGCAGGCCCTCGAAGCACTGGCCAAGGGTGGCATCCGTGGCAAGGTCGTCATCACCGGCGCCTGACCCGAAGCACGTCGCGGACCAGCAGCATTCCGCAAGTCCCAACCGAGAAGGAGCAATTATCGTGACCACCACCAACGAACCAGTCATCACCTCGTACGCCCAGGCCCCCACCAAGTCCATCACCGCGGGAGGCATCAGCTTCGCCTACCGCGAGCTTGGCCCCAAAGGCGGCATCCCCGTCGTATTCTTCGTGCACCTCGCCGCGACCCTGGATAACTGGGATCCGCGCATCGTAGACGCCATCGCGCTGAGCCGCCACGTCATCACCTTCGACCAGCAAGGTGTAGGCGCCTCCTCCGGAACGGTTCCCGACACCCTCGAGGCCGCCGCGGACGACGCCTACACATTCATCAGCGCGCTCGGGTTCGAGAAGATCGACGCGTTCACCTTCTCCATGGGTGGCTTCATCGCCCAGGATCTGGCCGTTAAGCACCCCGAGCTCATCCGCAAGCTAGTGCTCACCGGCACCGGACCGCGCGGCGGCAAGAACATCGACAAGGTCGTGGGCGTGACCTACTGGGACATCCTGCGCGCAACGCTGACCCGTTCCGATCCCAAGGAGTTCCTCTTCTTCGACCGCGACAAGGTTGGCAAGAAGGCAGGCAAGGCCTTTGTGGAACGCCTCACAGAGCGCACCGTGGACCGCGACAAGGCCATTACCACCGCGGCCTTGCGCACCCAGCTGAAGGCCATCGTGAGCTACGGCCGCTCGGCGCCCTCGGACCTGTCGGTCTTCACCGGGCCGACGCTGATCGCCAATGGCGACAATGACCGAATGGTTCCCTCCATCCTCTCCGCGGACCTGCACCAACGCATCAAGGGTTCGGAGCTGATCATCTACCCGAATTCCGGCCATGGCGGTATCTTCCAGTACTGGGAGAAGTTTGCCCCGGTTGCCGCCGAGTTCCTCGCCGACTAACCCCTCCCATTCGGGAAATATCACCACCACACCGCAGGATGCAACACCGCCTGCGGCATCAGGGGCGCGGGGTCAGCGGGGCAGGATCGCCGCAAGCTGCGTGCGGATCTGCGCAAGAATCTCCTGGTTGCTCGCACCGACATTCACGCTTGCCGCTAGGTCCATGAACATAATCGCCGAAACCACCCCGGCAAGCGTTGCGGCCTCCGGCGCCGCAACCTGCGCTCGCTCAACAAGGATCTCGGCAACGGCTTGCTGCGTCTGCGCAACGATGGACAGTGCCTCGGCATGGTGTGGTTCGGACGGGTCTCCGAAGACCATCTCCCGCAGGTACGTGCGGCCGTTCTCCACTTGGACACGGTTGCAGTCCACGACCTCTGCAATCAGCGCCAGCATCCCGTCGAGGGCGGTTTCCGTGTCAGCAACTGCGGCGCGCCCGCGCTCCAGCGCTGCGGCGTAGTGAAGGTTCTGCACCAGCAGCAGCAACTCACCCTTGGTCTTGGCATAAAGGAACAACGTGCCGGTACCGATATCCGCGGCATCGGCGATCTGCTGGGTGGTGACTTCGTCAACGCCGTACTCGGCGAACAACTGACTGGCGGCCGCGGTGATGCGCTCGAGCTTGGCCTGCTTATTCCGCTCGCGTCGACCGAGGGGCTGGGGCTCGACTGGCATCGGGGGTTCCTCCTGGAATAAACTATGACTAGACTCAGTTTTGATTATAGTCACTGTTGCGTGGACTCGGAAATATCTTCACTCATTCTCCCACGATGGTGCGAGACCACCGGGTCGCGCGCCGGTTGCAGTGCTCCTCCACTAGTTGCAAAGGAAACCCTCGTAATGACGTCATCTTCCCTGTGGCAGCCGTTCACTCTCGGCCGGATTGAACTGCCCCATCGCCTAGCCCTGGCACCCATGACCCGCAACCGCTCAAACGCCGATGGCACGCCAGGTGAGCACGTGGCGGCCTACTACGCCCAGCGTGCATCGCTGGGACTGGTCATCAGCGAGGGAACCCAGCCCTCCGCGGACGGCCAGGGCTACTTCAACACGCCCGGCATCTACACCCCCGAACAGATCGAGGCATGGCGGAACGTCGCCGACGCGGTGCATGAGAAGGGTGGGCACCTGTTCATCCAGCTGATGCACGTCGGGCGAATCTCTCACCCGGAGAACACCGAGCACCACCGTCAATCAGTCGCTCCGTCCGCGATCTCCGCCGAGCAGGAGATCTACACCGCCGCGGGGCCGAAGCAAACCCCCGCCCCGCGCGAGCTGAGCATCGAAGAGATCCAGGAAGTCATCGGCGAGTTCCGGCACGCCGCGGCCGCGGCCATCGCAGCAGGAGCCGACGGGGTGGAAATTCACGCCGCCAACGGCTACCTGCTGCACCAGTTCCTGGCCCCGAATGCCAATGAGCGCACGGACGAATATGGCGGATCGGTTCAGAACCGCTCCCGCTTTGTCGTCGAGGTCGCACGGGCCGTGGCGGAGGAAATCGGCGCAGATCGCACCGGCATCCGCATCTCCCCCGCCTTCCCACTCGGCGGTCTAAACGAGGGTGACGCCGCGGCGGTGCACGCCCAGTACCAGCACCTGGTGGGCGAGCTCGCCCCATTGAACCTGGTCTACCTGCATGTTCACCACCTGGGCGACGACGTCTTGCTGCGCTCCTTGCGCGACGCGTGGCCCACCGCGGTACTCGTGGTCCGCTACGGCCGCGATCGAGACTCGATTGCCGCCGACATCGACGCGGGTCTGGCAGACATTGCCCCGTTGGGGCGCTTCGCCCTGGCCAACCCGGACGTTGTTGAGCGGCTGCGCACCGATGCGCCGCTCAACGACCTCGACCCGAGAACGCTCTACACCGGAGGGGCCAACGGCTACATCGATTACCCGGTCCTCGCCCAGGTCTGATACCACCACACCACCGGGCGCCGCTGTGCGGATTCGCCCGAACATCAACGTCTTAGAGCAAAGGAAACACCCATCATGACTTCATTAAATGGCGCCATCGTCCTCGTCACCGGCGCGAACGGGGGAATAGGCGGGCACTTTGTTCGCGAAGCCCTCGCCCGCGGCGCAGCCAAGGTGTACGCCTCCGCCCGCACCCCGCAAGAATGGGACGACGCACGCGTCGTGCCACTGCGCCTCGACGTGACCGACCCCGCATCCATCGCGGCCGCCGTTGAGGCTGCGGCCGATACGACGGTGTTGATCAACAACGCCGGCGCAGGGGTGTCCTCCCCCGGCATCCTCACCCAGAGCGATGAGGAAATCCGGCGCAATGTCGAAACCAACTTCCTCGGCCCGCTCTTCCTCACCCGTGCCTTCGCACCCGTCCTAACCACGAAGGCAGGTGACACGGCGATCATCAACATCCACTCGGCCCTCGCCTGGTACGCCACGGTAGGGATTTACTCGGCCACCAAGGCCGCTTTGTGGTCAGCGACGAACTCCCTGCGCCTCGAACTTCAGCCCGCGGGTGTCCAGGTCGTCGGTGTGCACGTCGGTTGGGTCGATACCCCCATGGCCGCCGGCACCACCGATCCGAAGCTGGATCCCGCGGTCCTGGTGAGCAAGGTCCTTGATGCGACCGAGGCGGGCGAGTACGAAGTCCTCGCCGATGACACCTCCGTGCAGCTCAAGGCCGCACTTTCGGCCCCGCTTCAGGCTCTCTACACGCAGCTCAGCGCTGCGGAGTAGGTATTCCGGTGCGGATGCCGGCGCTTTTACGAGCGCCGGCATCCCCGGCCGCTCCGGGCCTGTCCCAAGGTCAAGCAGTTTTCAAGAAGCTCACTTCACGGTGCTGGCGCTAGTGTAGGCATCGGGAGTTTCGGCGACGCGGAACCTGCAGCAGATGGAGAGACGATGACCAGCCAGAGTACAAGCAACGCAGCACCGGTGCACGCCGCCGACAGCCACGAGGTCATCCGCGTGCGCGGGGCGAGGGTGAATAACCTCAAGGACATTAGCGTCGAGATCCCGAAACGGCGCCTCACGGTGTTCACCGGGGTTTCGGGCTCCGGGAAATCCTCGCTGGTCTTCGGTACCATCGCCGCCGAGTCCCAGCGCATGATTAACGAGACCTACTCCGCGTTTGTGCAGGGGTTCATGCCCACCCTGGCTCGTCCCGAGGTAGACACCCTGGAGGGCCTGACCACTGCCATTCTGGTGGATCAGGAGCGTTTGGGCGCAAACCCGCGTTCCACCGTTGGCACGGTCACCGATGCCAATGCCATGCTGCGCATCGTCTTTTCCCGCCTCGCCGAGCCGCACATCGGCTCGCCACAGGCCTACTCCTTTAACGTCCCTTCGGTCTCTGGCGCGGGCGCGGTCACCATCGAAAAGGGCGGGAAGAAGATCAAGGAGCGACGCTCCTTCTCCATCACCGGCGGTATGTGCCCCGAGTGTGAGGGCCGCGGCAAGGTTAACGACTTTGACCTCACGGCACTCTTTGATGCGGAAAAGTCCCTGAGCGAGGGTGCCTTGACCATCCCCGGGTACTCGATGGACGGCTGGTACGGCCGGATTTTCGCCGGCTCCGGCTACTTCGACATGGACAAGAAACTTGGCGCTTTCTCCCAGCAGGAACTTGATGATCTGCTCTACCGCGAGCCGACCAAGATCAAGGTGGAGGGCATCAACCTCACCTATGAGGGCATCATTCCCAAGATGCAGAAATCATTCCTGGCCAAAGACGTTGAGGCCATGCAGCCACACATCCGCGCCTTCGTTGAGCGCGCCATCACCTTCACCAATTGCCCCGAGTGCGAGGGCACCCGGCTGGCCGAGCACGCCCGAAACTCCAGAATCGAGGGCAAGTCCATCGCCGATGCCTGCTCGATGCAGATCAGTGATCTGGCCGTTTGGGTGCGCTCGCTCAAGGAAGCTTCGGTGGCCCCACTGTTGGAGGCACTCGGCGATACCCTGGATTCCTTTGTCGACATCGGGTTGGGCTACCTCTCGCTGGAGCGTCCCTCCGGCACACTCTCCGGCGGTGAGGCGCAACGGACCAAGATGATCCGGCATCTGGGTTCCTCGCTGACGGATGTCACCTACGTCTTTGACGAACCCACCATCGGATTGCACCCTCACGACATCGACAAGATGAACGAGCTGCTACTGGCCCTTCGCGATAAGGGCAATACAGTGCTGGTGGTTGAGCACAAGCCCGAGGCCATTAACATCGCCGACCACGTGGTTGATTTGGGACCAAAGGCCGGTGCCGGCGGCGGTCAGATCATGTTTGAAGGCACGGTTGCCGACCTGCGCGCATCCGACACCATCACCGGGCACCATCTGGATGACCGCACCACGCTGAAGAACACCGTCCGCCCCTGGACCCAGGCCCTTGAGGTCCGCGGGGCAAACACCAACAACCTCAAGAACGTGGATGTCGACATCCCGCTGGGGGTACTCACGGTGCTCACGGGTGTTGCCGGCTCCGGCAAGAGCTCACTGATCCGCGGCTCGGTGTCCGGCCATGAGGGCGTCATCAGCGTTGATCAGGGTGCCATCAAGGGCTCGCGGCGTTCCAACCCGGCCACCTATACCGGGTTACTTGAACCGATTCGCAAAGCGTTTGCGAAGGCCAACGGCGTGAAGCCGGCGCTTTTCAGCGCAAATTCCGAGGGCGCCTGCCCCACCTGCAACGGCGCCGGTGTCATCTACACCGATCTGGGCATGATGGCGGGGGTCTCCAGCACCTGCGAGGAGTGCGACGGCAAGCGTTTTGACGCGATGGTGCTCGAGTACAAGCTCGGCGACAAGGACATCTCCGAGGTATTGGCCATGTCAGTGGACAACGCCCTGGTCTTCTTCGCCGACGGCGAGGCAAAGCTGCCGGCCGCGCACAAGATTCTTTCTCGACTTTCGGACGTGGGGCTGGGTTACATCAGTCTGGGCCAACCGCTGACAACACTCTCCGGCGGTGAACGCCAACGCCTCAAGCTCGCCACCCACATGGGCGAAAAGGGCGGCATCTACATTCTTGACGAGCCGACCACCGGCCTACACCTGGCCGATGTTCAACAACTGCTGGGTCTGCTTGACCGGTTGGTGGAGTCGGGAAAGTCGGTCATCGTGATCGAGCACCACCAAGCGGTCATGGCCCACGCGGATTGGATCATCGATTTGGGTCCGGGCGCCGGCCACGCGGGTGGTTCCATCGTTTTTGAAGGCACGCCTGCACGATTGGTGGCCGAGTCTGCCACGCTGACCGGAAAGCACCTGGCCGCCTACATCGGCGACTAGTACCCCTCCCTCGTGTGCTGGCAGCGCATCCGACCCTCAGGTCGGGTGCGCCGTTTTGTCGCTGACCGGGATGAGTCAGCGGGTATCAGCTAGCGGCGGTTGAAATGACCTCATCGGGTGCCGAAGTGCCGGCAACTTCGTGGGCGCGCAAGACGATGCGAGCGCGCTCGCGCTTCATCTTCTGGCGCGGGTCCCGGTGCGGCAAGAGGTCCGCCGGTCCGAAGATGGAGAACCCGAGGTACTGAAGCCGCCAGAAAAATCTGTAGCTGAGACTCAGCCCGGTGATGTCTTCGATGATGGGCAAACTCTTGTCACTCATACTTCTCGCCTCACTTTCTCTGGGAACCCTCATCGGCTGCTTAACGATTCGGGGGTTTAGCAGAACACGTCCGCCTTATTAGATTGTAGGCCAATGATTGGTGCACCAACTAAATGGCCAAACAAGGACATCAGCAAAATCTGCGTTTTCTAGTGGGGCGCGTTCGCGGCCGCCGCTATAACCTTTTTCATGGTTCGATGAAGAAGGGCCAGCTCGTCTGCGTCCATATCCAACCTACGCATCATTTCCTTGGGAATCTCCAAGGCCTGGACCCGGGCCTCACGGCCCTTTGGTGTTAGCACGATCTCCAGCGTCCGCTCATCACTCACACTGCGACTGCGCTGCACAAAGCCCAACGCCTCTATGCGCTTCACCAGTGGAGATAGGGTCCCCGGATCCAGCTGCAGGAGGCTACTCAGCTCCTTGATCGACAGTGGCTCGTGCTCCCACAGGGTCAGCATGACCAGGTATTGCGGGTGGGTTAGTCCCATGGGCTCAAGAACGGGGCGGTAGGCGGCAATCACACTGCGTGATGCCAAGGACAGCGCAAAACACACCTGATTCTCTAGCGCCAGCGGATCAACCAGAGGCTTATCACTCACTTTGTTCCCTGCTTTTGGTGTACTCATCGTTCTGACCATCATATGTACCGCAGTCGCGGCCATGACACCGGGGGCGCCGTACCGTAGGTCGCTGGGCCGCCGGCACCAGTGACCTCGAGAGCTCACGAGAAATCGCCGAACGGCACTGCCACCAAGCCTTATTCGATGTCCAACACCCGTACTCGGGAGACCGCCGGCTCTCGGTTTCACCCTTTTCACCTCATGCTGACAAGGCAAAATATGCATCTGCGTACTTGTCTCCCAGTTGTCGCCTCCCGTTAACCTAAATGCGGTCCGATGGTTGATTAGCGCCGATAGCGTCTTTGGTTGTGAGCACGAACAGCAAAGCAAAGACCCTAGTAATCATCCCGGCACGGGGTGGTTCAAAAGGGATCCCGCTTAAAAACCTGCGCAGGATCGGCGGCCAAACCTTGTTGGCACGGGCCATTGAATCCGCGTTTGCCACGCCGTCAGTTCTCGACGTCGTAGTCAGCACGGATCACCCGGAAATCAAGGCAGAAGCCCTGGCACATGGTGCAACGGTCATTGACCGCCCGGCAGAAATCGCCGGTGACACAGCAAGCAGCGAATCGGTACTGTTGCACGCCCTGGGCACGCTGGACGTACTCCCGCAAATTACCGTCTTCATCCAATGCACCTCGCCGGTCATCGACCCGGCAGACCTGCAGGACGCCATCACCACGGTTGCCAGCGGAGCAGCGGACGTCAGCTTCGCAGCGGTCCCGGATCACGGGTTCCACTGGAGCTGCGACGAGACGGGCACGGCCCATGCCAGCGGACACGACGCCGCACGGCGACCACGTCGGCAGGACCGCGAACCACGTTTCCGCGAAACCGGTGCGTTCTATGTCATGGACACCGCAGGTTTCCTAGAGGCCGAACATCGATTCTTTGGTTCCTTGGCCCTGGCCCGGGTTCCGGAAGAACACGGAATCGACATTGATTCCGAGGCCGATCTTGAACTGGCGCAATGGCGCATGAGCCACGGCGAACAGGCCACAAACATCGACGTTGACGCACTCGTCACAGACTTTGATGGCGTCCATACCGAGGACACCGCGTATCTCAGCGAAGACGGCACCGAATCGGTGCGTGTCTCACGCTCCGACGGAATGGGTGTTTCGCTGCTGAAAAAAGCCGGCATACAGCTGCTGATCCTCTCCTCGGAAACCAACCCCGTTGTCACTGCTCGCGGAGCCAAGCTCGGCGTGGAGGTAGCCCAGTCGGTGGGCGACAAGGCAGCGGTACTGGCGAGATGGATGAGCGAGCGTGGACTCGATCCGGCACGTGTTGCCTACCTCGGCAACGACGTAAATGATCTAGCAGCCATGAGCATTATCGGCTGGCCACTGACCGTGGCAGACGCCAGAGAATCGGTGCATGCAGCTTCCCGTCACCGATTGGCCCGCAATGGTGGCCACGGTGCAGTCCGTGAAGCAGCCGAGCTCATCTTGGCAGGCATCAACCTACCCGCAGACGCGGCCACCACACCCGTCCCAGCACTGGTCCATTAGGACCCCCCAAAACTTTCCACCAATCCTCCCCGGTACCCCACACAAAATTAATCCCCGACGGTACCGGAAATCCACGAAAGGCAAGTCCCATGACTATCTCCACCACCGAAACCGCACCCGTCGCCATTGGCGATCAGCTCCTGGGCGCTGGCCAGGCCGTCTACGTCATCGGCGAGATTGGCATCAACCACAACGGTGACCTGGAGATTGCAAAGCAGCTCATCGACGTTTCCGCCAAGGCTGGCGCCAACGCAGTGAAGTTCCAGAAGCGCACCCCGGACATTTCCACCCCGATGGACATGCGTGACAAGATCCGCTCCACCCCGTGGGGCGACATGACCTACCTGGACTACCGCTACCGCGTCGAATTTGATGCGGCACAGTACAAGGAACTGATCCGTTACGCAGCGGCGCAGGGCCTGCACGCCTTCGCTTCCCCGTGGGACGTTCCCTCGGTCGAGTTCATGGAAGAACAGGGCGCCGTCACCCACAAGGTCGCCTCGGCCTCGGTCACCGACATTGAACTGCTCAAGGCACTGGCAGAAACCGGCAAGCCGATCATTCTTTCCACGGGCATGTCCACCATCGAGCAGATCGACAAGGCCGTGGAGACCCTGGGTACCTCGAACCTGGTCATCATGCACGCAACCTCCACCTACCCGTTGCCTCCCGAAGAAGCCAACCTGCGCATGATCACCACGCTGCAGGAACGCTACCAGGTGCCGATCGGTTACTCGGGCCACGAGCGCGGTCTGCAGATCTCGCTGGCAGCCGTCGCCCTAGGCGCCGTCACCGTCGAACGCCACATCACCCTGGACCGCACCATGTGGGGCTCGGATCAGGCTTCCTCGCTGGAACCCAAGGGCTTCGAAGCATTGACCCGCGACATCCGCATCCTCGAAGATGCTATGGGCGACGGCGTCAAGCGCGTCTTCCCGGGCGAGTTGGCTCCGCTGTCCCGCCTGCGTCGCGTGGATGCCTAGTCACCTCCGGTAACACAGCGTTTTATCACCGTGGGGTGTCCGCATATTGCGGGCGCCCCAGCGGCATGATGTGGCACTTTCTGCCATAACTACGATTCCCCCAGACCTAAGGACCACCTCCACTTCCTATGTCCACAACAACGGAACAACCCTTAACCCGCACCCGCGTCCCCGGTCGCATCAGCGTCATCATTCCGGCGATGAACCAGCAGGATTACATCGGCGACGCACTGGCGTCCCTGGCCCGCCAGCAATTGGGTGAAAGGGAACTGGAAGTCCTCGTTGTTGACGACGCCTCCACCGATGCGACGGCAGCCATCACTGCCGAATTTTCCACGCGAATCCCCGGTTTGAAGATCATCACGCACCCGGTGAATCGTGGAGTTTCTGCGGCAAGGAACAGCGGACTGGAAAACGCCAGCGGAGAATTTGTGGTGTTCCTGGATCCCGATGACTGGTTTGCCCCCACCCATCTGGCCCAGCTGGCCGATGGGCTCCAGGAACTTGGAGTCGACTTTGTGCGCTGTGACCACGTGCGTGTGACGGGCGGGAATCGTGCGGTGCACCGGGCGCCGCAGGTGAATCGACACCAGGCACTGGATCCGGGAGATGACATTAATCCGATCCATACCTCGTCAATGATTGACTACCCCTTTGTCTGGGCAGGAATGTACCGTGGGGCCATGCTGGAGACGGCCGCACCGCGCTTCGACGAAGCGCTGCGGACCTGTGAAGACCGGGCCTGGATGTGGGAACTGAGTCTGAATGCCACGAACTACGCGATCATCAATGCTCCGGGCGTTTTCTACCGCCGCGGCCTGCCCGGGTCCCTCACCCAGGTCTTTGATGAGCGTCAGTTCGATTTTATTGATGCTTACACGCAAATCTTGGACCTCACGCTGAGCAAGGAAGAAAACCAGGTTCATGCACCCAAGGCACTACGCCAGTTCCTAGCCGTCTCCTGTCACCACCTCAAGCGTTCGGGCGATTTCCCCGCCGAACTGCGCGCCCTGCTGCGCACCCGCCTTGCCGAGCGCCTAGCTCAGATCCCCGCCCCGCTATTAGTTGACGCGCTGGAACTGCTTGATGCCCCGCGCCGGAAGATGATCAGCGCGCTGTATGACCCAGCGGCGAAGAAGGACTCCAAATGATCGCGCTCATCCAGGCCTCCACCTACTTCCAGGTAGTTTCTCTGGCCGCCATGGCTGATGCCGGACTGCTGCCGCCAGCCGACCGGCGCATCTTGGTGCTGGCCAACGGCAGCCAAATGCCGGAAATCACCACCGCGCTGCCCGATTACCCGGGATTCGCGGCCCTGGCTGCCCGCTTCGATGGCGTAGTTGATTTGGCCGATCTGCTCTGGCCGCGCCGCTGTGGACAGTTCAACCCGCGGGGCGAAGAACTTGCGCTCTTTGAAAAGCTCCTGCGCCACCGCTGGAACCTTGGCAGCGAGCAGGTGTCTCTGGTGCTTGAATCTATCCAGGTCAACCCCGCCCAGGCGCTGGCACGAATATTCTTCGACGCACCAATTTCCGTGCACTCCGACGGATTGATGTCCTACGGCCCGACCCGCAATAAGTTGCCGCTGCACATGCTCCAGCGACTGCGCGAGACCATCCACATCGACCTGGTCCCGGGCCTTGAACCCATGCTGCTGCTCGAACACCCCGTGCAACGCAAGGTCCTGAAGCTTGAGTCGCTCGCGGCCATTTTTTCCGAACTGGCAGCTGCCGTCGACCCGGCCAGCCTCAACCTGCCCCAAGACGGCGCCCTGGTGGTGGGCCAGTACCTGGGCTCGCTGGGCATCCTTGATACGGCCAAGGAACTCGAACTGCACCAAGGCATGCTGTTGGCCGCCCGTGACGCCGGCGCGCGCTCCGTGGTGTTCAAACCGCACCCGAGCTCGGGCCCCACCGCCGCACTGCAGCTGCGAGCCCGCGCCGAATCCCTCGGCTTGGACTTCCAGATCCTGCAGACAGATCTGCTGGCGGAAACCGTCATCACGCTCATGAAGCCGCTGGCGGTCATCTCCTGCTTCTCCACCGCTCTGCTCAGCGCCAAGAACATGCTCGGCGTCCCGGTGATCGCCGTGGGCACCAGCGAGCTGTTACAGGAGCTCAGCCCGTACCAAAACAGCAACCGGATCCCGCTCTCGATCGTGCACGCCCAACTGGTTCAGGGCGTCAGTTCTCCGGCCGCCAGTGATTCGGTGGACGAGCTCACGCCCTTGCTGCGCGCTGTAGCCTACTGCATGCAATACCAGAACCTGCCGGAATTGCGCGACGAGGCAGCCGAATTCCTCTCCGTGAACTACCTGCGTTTCGAGCAGCACTTTAAGCGCCGACGCATTGCTGCCCTGGAGCTTCCTCCGTCATGGGCACACCCGCGGCGCAGCGGCAGGGTCATTCCCGGGGCCGCCTTCGGGCGCAAGATCCAGCGCCGTGTACTGCGTCTGTCCTCACGGTCGCTGGCCAAGGTGGCGCGCACCTTACAAGAGACCTCCACCCGTGTCTCCCGCTGAATCACCGGTGGCTAGACCCCGCTTCGGCCATGCCGAGGTGTGGGTTGAATCGCCCCTGCAGTTACTTTCCGCCATTGAGGCTCACGGAGCGGGACTGCTGGGTACCACCAGCCGCATCCACCCGCGCGGGGGCACCACCACCCTTGACGCGACGCTGGAGACGCTGATCGCCCAGGCCCCGGTCGGGGTCGAATTCGCTCACGCGGCGCGGACCCCGCCAACGCCAGGCTCCGTTGGCGCACGACGATGGGTCACCGGAGACGCCTATTCGGGACGTGTCCAGCGTGCACTGCTGGGTCACATTGCCGTCAAGGAAGTGATGATCATCGACGACGGGTTGGCCACGTTGGGGCTGATCAAGGCCCTTGTCTCCGATGACCCCACGCCGCTGATCCGGCCGCGCTCGGCCTCAAGCCCCGCCCGCAAGGCCCTGGGGATCGCCTCCTGGTACCGGCTGCGTTCCTTGGCTCGAGCCGGCCGGCTGCTGATCTTCACCGCCCTGCCGGTGGATCCGGTGGTGGCAGGCAAGTTCCTCGCCTTGGGCGGACATCTGGAATCACATCGTTTCGAATGGCTCAGCACTCAGCCCGTCACCGAGCGCATCGCCGAACCCACCGTGGTGGTAGGTTCGGCCATGGCCGCCGACGGACTGATCAGTCAGGGGCCGTACTTAGACTGGCTGAAGTCTCTGACCCAGGATGGGCCCGTCGCCTATTTCCCGCACCGTCGCGAATCCCAGGACTTCTTGGACCGGCTTGCCGAACAAGAGCTCATTGCGGTGCGCCACCACACCATTCCCATCGAGATGCGACTACGGAACCTGCGCAGCGGACAGGTGGTGCGGGCATTACCTTCCACCGCGCTTCCGTCGCTACGCCTGCTGTTGGGCAGCGCAGGCGTCCGAATCATCGGTAAACCGATCCCTGAAGCTTGGTGGCAACCTGCCGCATCCCCCGAACTGCGCACACATCTTTCCTCGTCACTGGAGCTACTTACCCCATGAATACTCTCTCTTTTAGGCCCAGCATCGTGGCGATCGCCGACTCCGATTCCTACCTGAAGCTTGCCTGCACCACACTCTCGGCACTCGGCCCGGAATGGGATTGCCGCGTGGTGTTAGTCCGCACCCCCATCGCACCCACCACCGAGCAGGTGGCGGCCGCAACCTTTGGCACCAGCTTCGAGAACCAGAACATCGAGGTGATGACGCGCGCGGCACTGAACTTCGATTCGCTGCACGAGCACATCATCTTCGCCGCGGCCACGGGTCCGGTGGTCAGTGAGCTGTTCACCAAATTGCTACGCTCCAAGGCCAATGCGGTGCGCCCCGCGGCACTCATTTCGGCGCTGCCGGGTGTCGCCTATCCCGCCACCACCAAGGGCTGGGGTTACCGACGCAGTGCCGACGCGTTTATCGTCCATTCCCATGCCGAGGCTCGCGAATTCTCCTTCCTTGCCGAACAGGAATCCGGGCATCGTCCAGATATTTTGGTGTCCAAACTGCCCTTCCTGAAAACCGCCGGGTTCCCAATTTCGCTCCAGGGTCCCATCACCACCGTGGTCTTTGCCGCGCAGGCCAAGGTGCCGGTGGAAATCAACGAACGCACCTCAATCCTGTTGGCGCTGGACCGCATCAAATGTCTGAACCCGCAGGTGCGGGTCATCGTGAAGCTGCGTGCGCGGGCGGGGGAACCACAGACCCATGCCGAGGCGCACCCCTTCGACACCCTCTGGGCCTCGCTCGTGGCGGAGGGCAAGGTCGGTCAGGGGCATGTCGAGTTCCTCACCGGTGCCATGGACAAGGTCCTGGTCCCCGGATCCGCGCTGCTGACCGTCTCCTCCACCGCTGCGCTCGAGGCGGTAGACCGTGGATTACCGGTGCTGGTACTCACCGATTTTGGGCTGAATGATCAGATGCTCAATTCGGTGTTCCGCGGTTCGGGGCTGTTGGGTACCTTAGATGACGCGAGTTTGTTGCGTTTTTCCTTCCCGAACCGGGCCTGGTTGCGGGAGAACTACTTCCACCGTCGTGGAACCGAGTTTGTTTCGGCCCTGAACCACTACGCTCAACGTGCCCAGGACAACGCCCTGACAACCACAAATGAGCAATTGTCGATGCTTCGAGAGGTGGCCTTGCGGCAGCGAATCCGCACCTCGCTGCCGCGTCCTGCCCTACAAGTACTGCTACGGATCAGGCGCTGGTGGGTCGGTGCTCGGGGCACGAGTCGCTGATTTTCGCTTTGACTTGTACCACCGCAGGGGCGTCTTGGGAATAAGCTAGCCGTTTTCTCACTTAGCATTGTAGATGTGCTGGACGGTGGGCCTTCCCCTGCCCAGAAGTTTTTGATTTTGAGGAGACAAGGTGTCGGAAAATCCGATTCGGGTTGCAATCGTTGGCGTAGGCAACTGCGCCACGTCATTGGTTCAAGGTGTTGAGTACTACCGTGACGCGGACCCGCAGGCCACAGTTCCCGGCCTGATGCACGTCCAGTTCGGTAAGTACCACGTCAATGACGTGCAGTTCGTGGCGGCTTTCGACGTGGATGAGAAGAAGGTCGGACTGGATCTGGCCGACGCCATCCACGCCTCCGAAAACAACACCATCAAGATCGCCGACGTCCCGACCTCGGGCATCATCGTGCAACGTGGCCACACCCTCGACGGCCTGGGCAAGTACTACCGCGAGACCATCACTGAGTCCTCCGCAGAGCCCGTCGACATGGTGGCAGTGCTCAAGGAGACCAAGGTCGATGTGCTGGTCTGCTACCTGCCGGTCGGTTCGGATGCCGCCGCCAAGTTCTACGCACAGGCATGCATCGATGCAGGCGTGGCCTTCGTCAACGCCCTGCCGGTCTTCATTGCCGGTACCAAGGAATGGGCAGATAAGTTCACCGCTGCCGGTGTCCCGATCGTCGGTGACGACATCAAGTCCCAGATCGGTGCCACCATCACGCACCGTGTGATGGCCAAGCTTTTCGAAGACCGCGGCGTCACCCTGGACCGCACCTACCAGCTGAACGTCGGCGGCAACATGGACTTCAAGAACATGCTTGAGCGCGACCGTCTGGAATCCAAGAAGATCTCCAAGACCCAGGCCGTTACCTCCAACACCTCGGCCAAGCTTGAGGCCGACGACGTGCACATTGGCCCGTCGGACTACGTTGCCTGGCTTGATGACCGCAAGTGGGCCTTCGTGCGCCTTGAGGGCCGCAACTTCGGTGATGCCCCGGTATCGCTGGAATACAAGCTTGAGGTCTGGGATTCACCGAACTCGGCCGGTGTGATCATTGACGCCGTGCGCGCCGCAAAGATCGCCCTGGACCGCGGCATTGGCGGACCGATCCTTTCGGCATCCTCCTACTTCATGAAGTCGCCGCCGGAGCAGTTCAACGACGACATCGCCAAGGAAAAGGTTGAGGCCTTCATCCGTGGCGACATCGAACGCTAAATAGCACCGCCCCGGAACAACTCCGGAACGTAGTGTGGCCGTCACGATCGTGACGGCCACACTACGTTAACGCCCACTGGATGCTCAGGAGAGCCCGACGGCCCGACCCTGCTCATCCACGTCCATATGCATGGCGGCCGGCACCTTGGGCAGGCCCGGCATGGTCATGATGGCACCGGTAATCGCCACGATGAAGCCGGCACCGGTCTTGGGAATCAGTTCGCGCACCTGCACCATGAATCCTTGAGGAGCGCCCAGCAGCGCGGGATCATCGGAGAAGGAATACTGGGTCTTGGCCATGCATACCGGAAGATCGTCCCACCCATTGTCCCGGATTTGTTGGAGCATCCGCTTGGCTCCGGGAGAGTATTCGACGCCGTCTCCGCCATAGATCTCCCGCACGATGGTGAGGATCTTTTCCTCGGTCGGACGCTCCAATTCATAGAGCGGGGCAAAGTCATTCGGGGCGTCGATGGTACGCAGCACCGCCTGGGCCAGTTCGGTGGCACCGGCACCTCCGCGCCCCCACACATCTGCCACGGCGCACTCGATACCCGCTTCAGCCGCCCAGGACGTGATTTCGGCAAGCTCTTCTGGAGTGTCGGTGGTGAATCTGTTCACGGCGATGACCGGCTCCACCCCGAACTTTCTGATGTTTGCTGCATGCCGAGCAAGATTGGCCATCCCCAATCGAACGGCATCAAGATTCTGGGCAGACAACGAATCCTTGGCTACTCCCCCATGCATTTTCAGGGCGCGAACGGTGGCCACCAAAACAACGGCTGATGGGGCACAGCCGGCAAATCTAGCCTTGATATCCATGAACTTCTCGGCCCCTAGGTCGGCTCCGAAACCGGCCTCGGTGACCACCACGTCCGCCAGCGAACGAGCGGTGTTGGTGGCGATGGCGGAGTTGCAGCCGTGAGCAATGTTGGCAAAGGGCCCACCATGAATCAGTGCTGGGGTGCCGGCAATGGTTTGGACCAAGTTGGGCTTGATGGCTTCTTTGAGCAGCATCGTCATGGCACCGGCGGCACCAAGGTCATCGACCGTTACCGGCCGCTTGTCGTAGGTGTAAGCAATGGTCATGCGTCCTAGCCGGGCGCGTAGATCCGATAGCCCCGTGGCCAAACAGAACACCGCCATGACCTCGGAGGCAACGGTGATCT
This sequence comes from Paeniglutamicibacter terrestris, assembly GCF_012271785.1. Classification (GTDB taxonomy): domain Bacteria; phylum Actinomycetota; class Actinomycetes; order Actinomycetales; family Micrococcaceae; genus Paeniglutamicibacter; species Paeniglutamicibacter terrestris. Next base: position 1,268,052 of record NZ_JAAWVT010000001.1, read on the forward strand.
CAAATCCAGTTTCGCGGGGAATTCCCTCGCTCGGCCCGCCAAGTCCGATCACGATGTTGCGTAGTGCCCGGTCGTTCATGTCCAGGACGCGCTTAAACGAGATGCGCCGAGGATCAATGCCTAGGGCATTGCCCTGGTGCAGATGGTTGTCCAGCAACGCCATCAGCAGGTTGTTGGCACTGGTGATGGCATGGAAATCTCCGGTGAAATGCATATTGATTTCATCCATCGGCAACACCTGCGCATAACCACCACCGGTGGCTCCGCCCTTCATACCGAAGATCGGCCCCAAGGAGGGTTCGCGCAGGGCAATCATCGTCTTGGTCCCCGTGGCGGCCAGGGCATCTCCCAGCCCCACCGAGACCGTCGATTTCCCCTCGCCCGCTGGAGTGGGAGAGATTCCGCTGACCAGCACCACTTTGCCGGCTTTAACCCCGCGTGGGAGCAAATGTTGCGGGTCAATCTTGGCCTTGTACCGGCCATAGGGTTCCAATGCCTCTTGCGGTATCCCCGCGGCCTCCGCGATGTGGGCTATTGGCTTGAGCACGGCCCGTGAGGCGATGGCCAGATCGCTCATGTCGGTTTCTGGTGTCACTGTCATGGTGCATGCTCCATCTATCTCGACCCCGTGGGTGGGGATTCTAGAAGACCAAACTCGTTGGTTGTTCATGATGCTTCTTCAAGCTATCACCGCCACCACAGAACCTCCGGCACGTGTGCATTTTCTGTGGTGCCGCTTTTCGGTGACGAGCTGAAACCACCTCGATCCTAAGAAGTACCCAACCATGGAAGAATCGACAGCATGCCCCAGACTCCGCCCTTTGCCCTGTTGCTCGACGTTGACGGTCCTATCGCCTCACCGGTGACCCGTGATGTCACCCCCGAGATCATCTCCCTGTTGTTGGATCTAGCCGGCGCTGGGATCCCTGTCATCTTTAATACCGGTCGCTCGGATGAATTCATCAAGAGCCAAGTTATGGCCCCCATGATCCAGGCAGGAATGCGACAGGACTTAAAGATTCACGCGATCTGCGAAAAGGGAGCCACCTGGTTCACCTTTGGTTCCAAAGGTGCTGAGGAACTTTACATTGATCACGATCTGGCGGTTCCTGGGGCCTATGCGCGGGAGATCCGCGAGCTGGTGGCCACCGATTTCGCGGAGCACATGTTCTTTGATGAGACGAAGCGGGCCATGGTCTCCGTTGAGCAACACATCGTTGCAGACAACACCGAATATCGCCGTGCCCAGGTGAGTTTTGATGCAGCTGCCATGGAAGCGATGACCCGGCATGGATTGGGAGTTCAGCGTCTAGAGGTGAATAAGCCTGATGCAAACAACGACATCGACTACCGTGTGGACCCCACCATTATTTCCACCGATATTGAGTCGGTTCAGTTGGGCAAGGATCTTGGAGCCCGCCGCGCCTTGGAACTGCTGGCCGGGGACGAGATTGTCCCCGCTTCGTGGTTCACGGTGGGCGACTCGCGCACCGACTATGCCATGGCCGATTGGTTGGCCGAAGAAGGGCACCAGGTCAGTCACGTGGATGTGCGCCCCGCCGATGGAATGCCAAGCGGTAAGTCGTACCCGATCTTGACGGCTTCGGATCTGGGCTTAGGCGTTGAGGTTATTCACGATGATGCTGGCGCTGCGTTCCTGCGCCATTGGCAAGCCCAACTCAACTAGGACGTTCTCACAACGTCCCTTATCGGCAAAGCGTAGGTCACTTTTAACCGGCAAAGCCCGCCGGTGAAGCCGGCGGGCTTTGCACTCTGCGATTCAATGATGTTCATAGATCCTTCTTGGTTATCGATAAGTGCAATGAATTCTGGATTAGCCCTTGGTGAAGGTGTCATCCTAAGTCACTCATCGAAGACGGAACGTGATGTCCATCGGCAGATGGTTTCGCAGTTCACGCTCCCGAGCTTCGGGATAGAACTGCGTGTGCAGCCAAGACGGATTCTTGGACTTGCGGTCTTTTGCAGCCACGGTGTTACCTCCCCTCAACCTGGTTGGAGTTGCGGAAGGTGACCTGTTCAGCGGGCCGTGAGCTGCGGGCATGCAGTGCGTCGGGGCCGGTGAAGATTAATTCAGCGGAGCGTGCAGCCTGTGCAGAGATCGAAGCGATCTGGTTAGACATGATAAAAGTTCCTCAAGGACTTGGTCGATTAATGACTCATCAGCCTCGGGAACTTGAAATACTAGGGAAGTACTAGCAGGGCGCCGTTCCAGAGGCGGGGAAAGTAGTTCGCGCGGTAAAGCCGCCGAAGCCATGACGCGGGGCGTAAGTGCCGCCGAAATTCATTGAAATAATCATCATTCCCACCTCCTTTTCTGGAAGAACATGCCAGAAGAATCTGGCGCCAATATTGTCTATGGGATCTCGATGTCTCATTGAGACTTCTCAATCACAAGATCTACGATACACAACATGTCTCAGACACGCCATACCAAAGTGAATAAACCTTAAAAAACAGTGCCTTGTGCGGCGTGTTGACAAAAACACGCCGCACAAGGCCACCGGCTTCAATTCGGAGTTACTGCTCCGGCGAAGATTCCGGCTGTTCGTCCCACCATTGGTGCAGGGCGCTGATGGCCTCTTCCGGGTCGGTCGGCCCCTGGTCGAGTCGTCGCTCAAGCAGGAAGTTGTAGGCGCGTCCTACCACTGGCCCTGGCTTGATACCAAGAATCTCCATGATCTGTTGACCATTAAGATCCGGGCGCACCGCCGCCATTTCTTCCTTCTCGCTGATCTCCGCAATACGCGCCTCGAGGTCGTCGTAGGCGAAGGAGAGGCGGTCTGCTTTCTTCCGGTTGCGTGTGGTCACATCCGAGCGAGTCAGTCGATGTAGGCGCTGCAACAGGTCCCCGGCGTCGTGCACGTACCTGCGCACCGCCGAGTCGCTCCAGCCAGCATCCCCGTAGCCATAGAAGCGCATGTGTAGCTCTACGAGCCGAGCGACCGCCTTGATGGTGTCATTATCGAAGCGCAGGGCACGCATGCGGGCCTTGACCTGCTTGGAGCCGACCACGTCGTGATGTCGGAAGCTCACTGCACCATTGGGTTCGAACTTCCGGGTCGCGGGCTTACCGATATCGTGCATCAGCGCGGCAAAGCGCAAAACGAAGTCGGGACCGGGTACCGGCCCATCTGCAGCACTTTCCAACTTCATCGCCTGCTCCAGCACCGTCAAGGAATGCTCGTAAACATCCTTATGCCGGTGGTGCTCATCAACTTCCAAACGCAGTGCGGACACCTCCGGAAGCACCAAATCGGCCAGGCCGCTGTCAACCAGCAGGTCGATGCCGGCGCGCGGATCAATGCCATTGATCAGCTTCACCAGTTCATCACGCACTCGTTCGGCGGAGATGATGGAGATTCGTTCGGCCATTTCGGTCATGGCACTACGCACGTCCGGTGCCACGGTGATCCCCAGTTGGGAGGCGAAGCGGGCCGCGCGCATCATGCGCAGGGGGTCATCGGAGAATGACATCGAGGGCGCGCCCGGGGTTCGTACTTCACCCTCGGATAGGTCCTTGGCACCGTTGTAGGGGTCCACTAGCTCCAGGCTCGGAAGGCGCAATGCCATCGCGTTCATGGTGAAATCTCGTCGGTAGAGATCGTCTTCCAGCTTGTCACCGAAGGCCACGATGGGTTTGCGTGATGACGGATCGTAGGCATCTGCCCGGTAGGTCGTCACCTCGATGGTGTGCTCGGCCTTGCGCAGGGCAATGGTGCCGAAGTCCCGTCCCACTTCCCAGGTTGCATCCGCCCATCCGGCCACCACAGCAAGAGTCTGATCGGGCGAGGCGCTGGTGGTGAAGTCAAGGTCCGGGGACACTCGACCCAGGAAAAGATCACGCACGGGGCCGCCCACTAGGGAGAGTTCAAAGCCGGAATCGACAAAACGCTGCCCAAGCTCGAGGACGACGGGGGGCAGGAGTTCGGTAAGAACCTGAAAGGACGGTAGTTGCTGCATAGTCCTTTAAGGGTGCCAGACTTTCTGGCTACCGCCATGTTCCTCTCGACTTCATTTGTGCGTTAGCTTCCACACGCCCCATAGACATACACCCGTAAAGAAGTTCGATAACATGCCTGAACAGGGCGGGGCAAGCCACGATGCGTCACAAAAACGATAGAGTGGTTTCCATGGCTCATCCAGTTCCCAGCGCCCCGAAGCGCACGCCGTTGACTGCGTCAATGGCGCATGCGCAGGCGCAAGTGAGCCCGGGACATCATCCGCTGCCCACCGTTGAGGAAGTTTCGGCCGGCGGAGTTGTCATCGACACCTCGCTTCCCAGCCTCCCGGTGGCCATCATCGCCCGGTATAACCGAGGCGGACGACTTGAATGGTGCCTGCCCAAGGGACACCCGGAGGGCCGTGAATCCAACGAGGAAGCAGCCGTCCGCGAGATCGAGGAAGAAACCGGAATTGCCGGCGAGATCTTGGCCCCGTTGGGATCCGTTGACTACTGGTTCACCGTGACGAATTACCGCGTGCATAAGACCGTGCATCATTTCCTGCTCCGTGCCACCGGTGGCGAACTGACCATTGAAAACGATCCAGACCACGAGGCCGTAGACGTGGCGTGGGTCCCCCTGCTTGATCTCGGCAAACGCCTGTCCTTCCCCAATGAGCGGCGTATCGCTGATCTTGCGCGCGAAGTACTCCCTAACTATGTCCCAGGTATCTAAACACCCAGCGCGCCCCAGCACGCCACCTAAAACCCCGCAAGCACCACCAGCGTCGCAATCTCGCGGTTCATCCAAAGCTTACGCTCTGATGGCGTCGGGAACCATGGTTTCCCGCGTCCTCGGATTCATCCGTACTGCGTTGCTTGCCGTTGCCATTGGATCTTCCACGACGATGGCGGATATCTTCGAGAAGGCGAACGTCATCCCGACGATCATCTTCATGTTGTTGGCCGGCGGTATCTTCAACGTGGTCCTGGTACCGCAGCTCATCAAGGCGTCGAAGGCGTCCGATCGGGGTTCCTCTTACACCTCCAAGCTGGTGACCCTCACCATTGTGGTGATGGGTCTGGCCACGGTGCTGCTGACGTTCTTGGCCGGCCCGCTGATCAAGACACTGACCTTGGACTGGACCGAACCCATGATCGCGATGGGAACCACGTTTGCTTACTGGTGCCTACCGCAGATTTTCTTTTACGGCGTCTATGCGGTGATCGGTCAGGTGCTCAACGCGCATAACCGCTTCACGGCATATATGTGGTCCCCTGTCGCGAACAACCTGGTGCAGATCTGCACCATCGGGACATTTATCATCCTGTTCGGGTCCTATAACGGCGTCGACCAGCTGAACAACTGGACCAACGAGCAGACGCTTCTGCTGGCCGGTGGAGCCACCCTAGGCATCGTGGTGCAGGCCCTGGCCCTGTTCTGGCCGCTGCGTAAGGTGGGGCTGAACCTGCGCCCCGATTTCTCCTGGCGCGGCATGGGCCTGCGCCACGTGGGCAAGCTCGCGATCTGGACCCTGGCCTCCATGATGGTGGGGAACATCGCCTCGCTGATCAACTCCAAGTTTGTCTCGGCCACCGCCTCTGCTCGTCTGGCGCTACCGGGAGGGGGCGCTTCTGTTCCGGGCGAACAGGCACTGAATACCTCGCAGTTGATCACCGTGCTGCCACACTCCATCTTTGCCCTCACTCTGGCCACGATGCTCTTTAACGAGTTCACCAAGGCCTTCCATGAGAAGCGTCGTGATGACATTGCTCCGCTGCTTTCCCGGGGATTGCGCACCACCGCGGTGCCCATTGTTTTTGCCTCGGTGGCCTTTATCGTGCTGGCCGGACCGCTGGGCAGGTTGTTCGCAGGTAGCTCCCCGACCTCGATGGAGCAAGGTGCCGCCATCGGTCAGCTCCTGCTGCTGACCACACTGGGCTTGCCCTTCAAATCCGTTCACTTCTTCATGATTCGGGTCTTCTTTGCCGAGGAGGACACCAAAACTCCGATGCTCATTCAGAGCATTATTGCCGGTTTCTGTGTGGTGCTCGCCTTCGCTGCGGTGCAACTTCTCCCCGCGACGGAAATCGCCCGGGCCGTGGCGCTGATTTATGGGGTGTCCAACGTACTTTCGGCGGTGATCGCGCACTTCTTGGTCGTCCGACGCTACGGCGACTACGGAGCCAAGGAGGTAGCAGATACCTACATCCGCATCGGCGTCATGGCCACGGTCTCGGGTCTGGTCGGTGCGGGCGTGCTGTGGCTGCTCGGTGGCTACCATTGGGGCTTTGCCTGGAGCTCAATCGGTGCCGCGGTCATCTCGATCGCGGTTGTCGGAGCGGTCATGGCGGTCGTCTACGTGGTCCTGCTGCGTATGATCCGCTCCGAGGAGTTGGATAATTTCTTGGGCCCAATTGCGAGGAAAATCCCCCAGCTCCGCCGCTAATGTACCGGGGTAGGTACTAGTGGATTGCGGGCTCAGCCGACATCGGCCTTAGTGTTCGCGAAATCCGCACTCCTATCCCGGTAACATGGAACGGGGTACCCATGAGGGTGCCAGCAACGCAATGTAATCCCGGGAGGGAATCGTGTCGCAGCCCATCGACGCAGGCGCCGTACTTGGCGGTCGTTACCAGGTGACCGAATCGGTCTTGACCTCGGCAGACGGTGACCAAGTACTGAGTGGTATCGATCAGGTGCTCAACCGTCCGGTGAGCATTCTTGTCGGTTCAACAGCGAATGCCTCGCAGCTGGCCACGAGTGCGCGCGAAATCGCCACCGGTGAACGCTACGCCACGGTACAGGTCTTAGATCTAGGTATTTCCGAGGGCCACACCTACTTGGTGACCAATCTCGCGGAACCGGCAGATCTTCTTGACCTCGTCATCCAATCGGATGCCCCCTACGTGGAACCGTTCTACACCGATACGCTAGGCACCGAAATCTTCGGCGTCTCGCGCTCCACGGAACCGGCAACCTATGAGGACGACGCCGAGTACTACGAGGATCAGCGCGCCCAGGAGCAGCAGCGTCCAGCGATGCTGGACCGCTTCCCGGAGATCAGCCTCAACGAGAAGCTGAACAACATCAAGGGCCGCTTCACCCGCGGCAAGGCAGCCGGCGAAACCCCGATCGCACCCGCCGCCGCAGTTGGTTCGAACACAGAGCAGGCCCCAGCGGTCGCCGCGCCAGTTGCCCCGGTACCAACCACTACAAGCCCCACGACTCCCCCGGCGGCTGCTTCACCGGCCGTTGCCCCGGCCGCGCCGGTTGAAGCACCAGCACCAAAGCCAGCCCCGGCTGCGAAGCCGACGCCAGCACCGGCAGCAGCAGCGCCGAAGCCGACGCCCAAGGTCTCGCGCGTCGCCCCGGACGACGAACCCGCCGTCACCTCGGCCGCAGCATTGGCAGCCGCACAGAAGTCCCGCGGTCCCAACGTTGATGAAACCGGCCAGCGGACTGCTTCGAGTTTCCCAGTAGCAGCCCAAACGTACTCCGCGGATCCTGTAACCGACTACGAAGATGAAGAAGAAGCAGAAGAGGGCGGGAAGAAGACCACCCGCCTACTCATCGGTGCCCTGCTCTGTGCCGTGTTGGTATTGGCCGTCGTGTTTGCCTACAACGCTCTCGGTAATAAGAATCCCGAGCCGGTTGCTAACTCCTCCGCAACTCAAAGTGCAGCACCCTCTAATAGTGCAGGGAACAGCAGCGAAGCCCCGGAGAAGCCAAGCGCGGAACTGGTCAAGCCAGTAGTCGCAGATATTTCACGTGTGGTTCCGGGCAATCAGGACTTGAATGCACCCACGGATAACACGCTCTCCAACGTCAGCGATGGCAATCCTGCGAGCCTGTACAAGTCCTACTCGTACACCACGCCGCAGTTCGGTGGCTTGGCATCCAACATGGTCATCGTCGCTGAACTTGAGGAAGTTTCGGATATTTCCGAAATCAAACTCGAGGGCATGAACGGGACCGGTGGCTCCTTCGAGATCCGCGTCGGCGAGTCTGATGACCTGTCCGATGCCAAGACGGTCACCAGCGGTTCGTTCACCGGCCCCAGTGTCACCATCCCGGTCAACGGCGATGACGGAGACTCACTTCGCGGACAGTACGTGTTCTTGAACGTCACCGAACTGCCCCGACGAGCCTCCGGAGCCAACGAATCACGTCCATACGGCTTGCAGCTCGGCGAGTTCGGCGTCTCCTAACCACACTGGGCCGGGAATACCAGCACCTTGTTTGCTGTTATGCCGCATAGTCCCCCTCGTTATCCGCGGTGGTCGATAAGACAACACCGCACTTATGAAAGGTTCGCGTACCCGTGGCCACAGAAGTAAACGACGCTATCCGTAACGTCATCATCATCGGTTCCGGCCCTGCTGGTTACACCTCTGCCGTCTACACCGCGCGTGCGAACCTGAAGCCGTTGGTTATCGCCGGTTCGGTCACCGCCGGTGGCGAGCTCATGAACACCACGGATGTGGAAAACTTCCCGGGCTTCCCCGAGGGCATCATGGGTCCGGATCTGATGGACAACATGCAGAAGCAGGCAGAGCGCTTCGGTGCCGAGATCCTCTTCGACGATGTCACCGCCGTCGATTTGACCGGTGATATCAAGGTCGTCACCCTCGGTGACGGCACCGTCTACCGTGCGCATGCAGTCATCCTGTCCACCGGCTCCGCCTACCGCGAACTGGGCCTCCCCGATGAGAAGCGCCTCTCGGGCCACGGTGTCTCCTGGTGTGCAACCTGCGACGGTTTCTTCTTCCGTGAACAGAACATTGCTGTGATCGGCGGCGGCGACTCCGCCATGGAAGAAGCCATCTTCCTGACCAAGTTTGCTGCAAAGGTCACCGTGGTGCACCGCCGCGATTCCCTGCGCGCATCGAAGATCATGGCAGAGCGTGCCTTGGCACACCCGAAGATCGACTTCATCTGGGACTCTGAGGTCGTCGGAATTTCCGGTACCGAAAAGGTCACCGGAATGACCCTGCGCAATCTCAAGACTGATGCAGAGCAGCATGTCGAGATCACCGGTATCTTCGTAGCCATCGGCAACGATCCTCGTACCGATCTGGTCAAGGATGTTCTGGACCTGACCGCCGAGGGCACCATTGCCGTTGAGGGTCGCTCCTCGAAGACCAGCCTTAAGGGTGTCTTCGCTGCCGGCGACGTTATCGATTCCTCTTACCGTCAGGCCATCACGGCCGCCGGTTCGGGCTGTGCCGCAGCGCTTGACGTCGAGCACTACCTGGCTGACATTGAAGCCAGTGCATCCGCAGAATCCGTAGCAGTCTCCAACTAATTCCCGTTCCCAGCTTCTGGGAAGAGATCTTTAACGAAAGGTGCAGGCCATGAGCCAGACCAAAGACGTAACCGACGCAACTTTCCAGGCTGAGGTCCTCGAGGCTTCCAAGCCAGTCATTGTCGACTTCTGGGCCGAGTGGTGCGGTCCTTGCCGTCAGCTGACCCCGATCCTCGAGCAGATTGCCGCAGAGCACTCGGAGAAGGTTGACGTTGTAAAGGTCAACGTTGACGACAACCCGGGCATCGCTGCAAAGTACGGCATCACCAGCATCCCCGCCGTATACGTTTTCCAGGGTGGCGAGCACGTAGCCACCTCCATCGGAGCCAAGCCTAAGCCGGTCTTGGAAAAGGAATTCGCAGAGTACCTCTAGCCTTCGCTGGATCTTACTGACCTTGGTGCGCCCACCCCCTTGGGGGTGGGCGCACCAAGCTTTTAACCCCTACCTGTCCCCAGCATTACCCGCGCGTGTTCACTGACGGATCATGGCGAAATTATTGAAAACAAACAACTCAAAACAGTTGCTACTGCGACGAGATGGAAAATCTTCATAGGTCGAACGATGATTTCCTCTCCGGAGCATCATTTCTTCACCAGCATTGCCTGAAGCGCCCACGTCCGACAAAAAGTGAAGTCCGGACCATCGGCAGAGCGACATCTGCTGAGAACCATTTTTCAATCGTCGAATGCCGGCCAGGGATGGACTAGCGAAATTCTTCGGAGTTAGGAATTAGTTCTCATCTCGGGTTGAAGTTCCCTCGCCAGCATTGTTCCCTGGGCCCTGCCCACCCATTGTCCACAACGCTGAACACAGAAACTGCCTCTGCGAATGACCACAGTCTGCCCTCTAGCTGACTGGATATTTTCCCTTCTTGGATCCATCAATCTTGCGTAGAGACCACCGATATGGCCGTTCGGGGTCGGTAGCTCCCTGGTCGCGGGCCGCCCATGTCTAACGTCGCCGATTTTCTCGAGCATGTGCGGCTTCCGAATTAAATCGAGATGGTGTTGAAGACGGTCCGGTCCATAGCCGCGTCGGCGTAGATGCAGGAGCCCAGCAGCTGGTGCCGATCCGTCGTCGGATACCACGCACGTAACACCGTCGAGCCGCAGCGGCTTCGCGGGGACCGAGCGGCATTCGGAGACAATTCCCGGCGGTGCACTTCGGCAACGCACCAGCCCTCACTGGCAGGATTGGAAACATGGAAGCTAAACCCGTCCGACCATAGTTGGCTGGCCATTATCGGAACGTGCATCCTAGAAACTACGCCACGTGCCGACAACTCTCATTCTTGTCACGCTACTCCGGCTGGACAGCACCTTCTTCGCGGTGCTCAAGAAGGACTGGCACCAGCTGCTCGGCGGCAACGCCCATGCCGGGCCGGTCACTGGCCCGATCATTCATCAATTTCGCCATCTAGGTCGATGTGGAAAGGCGAAGTCAACATGTGCGGGAGGAAGGAGATGTCCCCAGTCGTGCACGGTCTGGGCGACTTCCAATGGCTTCCTCCCAGACAGCCGCTGGGCGCCATTCGGAACATTCGGGGTCATGAAACGTCAAATGCAGAACTTGAATTTTGATGATTTGAGTTTCTGCCATGCCTCAATTCAGAGTCATCAGCATCGATGCGTAGTAGTAAGCCCCGACGCGGCGACCAATGATCGCAAGCGTCAGGGCTTGCTCTTCGCCCGCGCACGGTCCGACCGAGGCAACAGCCGAGTTACGCTCTTTCACCCGTTATGTGGACGGCAGACGATACGGTGATGGTTCTATAAACACGGCAGTGCTTGGATCCCAATATCCCCCTCCCCCCACATCGCCACAGCAGGAACAGCACAATTGAGCTCATATCCACCACCGAGTTTCCGAAACCACTTCCTCACCCACGTCGTCCCAAGGGCAATTCGTTCGTTCTCCAATCGCCATCACCGGATTGTGGGATCGGAATTTCGACTCGATACTGCTAGTTCACATCTATCGGCAAGCACCACGACGCAATGGAGATTTTCAATGATGCGTGCTGAATGAAGTTTGCTCGACGGAGAACACTTCCCGTTTTCGCCGCGGGCTATGCGCCGGGCTGCCGCTGAGGGAATGTCCGCGCCAACTACAGGGTCACCACTCAACTCCACACGTCCTTTGGATCCACACCCTGGACGCTCTAGCGTGCTGCTCTGCTCCTCCCAGAAGTGATTTTTGTGGATACTCGGGCGGTGTCGGTAACGGAGTTTTCCGAGACTCCGGCGTTTCAGAAACTGCCTTCGCGATGCCATTTTTCTGAGGATTTCGCTTGAGCCTTCCATCTCGCTCCTTGGCCTGTCCCTGCCGCCGCCGCTCCCGTTTCAGGTAGCGATCATGTGAGTGCGCCAATGACCGGCTGGCGAAGTAGCCGTGGGCTCTATGCTTGCAAGGTCTGGGGATTGAGAATGTTTCACGTGAAACACCCCGCTGCGACGACTTGTGGATCTTGGGGTTTCAAGAAGAATTCAGCCGACCATCCGTATGTTTCACGTGAAACAAATTCAGGTGAGGAGCACCGCATGTCTAGTGCAGAACACCGCGTGGACAATGTTTCACGTGAAACACCTGAGCGCAGGCGTAGTGGTTTCACCCTGGGAACCCAGCGCGCCCCAGCGATCTACATTGAAGGGTACCGTCATCGCTGCACATTTCCATTTGATGGTCCTGAACCTTTCGGTAAGGGCGGATTGCAGTACTGCTCTCGGACGACGGTCGCCTGAACTGCGATGACGACAGAGAACACGGAACATTCCAACGGCAAACATCAGCCGCAAGCCGCTGGGGCACGACACCCAACAGACCGGCGATTCTTAGCAGATCTCCCAACGAGCTCGGCTGTGATCCGTTTCAAATCGCCTCAATTCCTCCCGGCGCGCGCATCCATCGTTCGTCATACCCACTCCAGCAACGATTCTCATGTCCCCCCTGGGCACGGACTGCACATTTGGCAACTAAGGAATCGAGCGCGTCATCAAGGATTCGTCATCTTCTCGGATCCATGAACAGGTGTGTTGAATTGCTAACCGCACTCCCCACCTCCGCCATTGGATATCTCTCGATGCAGCAACGTCACTTGGTGGCGCCATGCTAACGACAACAACTTCATTGGGCTGATACTTCTGAACGATTTTCTGATTGCTCACACATCTCGTCAATCCCACAGACGTTCGGGCGTCCGATGGCCACTGCCAGTAATGCCGTCCCCTGAATCGCTCGTTGGGTAGGCTGTTGCCGCTGATGAAGTTCGTTCCTTGATACAAGCCAAACTCTCAGGAGCTAACATCGGGACAGCTGGCACGCTGTGATCTCCACATGGCCAAGCTATTTTTTTGAGCCCTCAAGGCGGTACGCATAACGGCCGACGGCTGTGCCATACAAACTGATATCCTGCCGGTCAGACAGGATGGTGGCCCGCAGCGAAGATACGGACCAACTCCATTTCTCTCCACTCCCCCGCGATTTCCCTACTTATCGAAGAACGCTTTCCCCGAAGCGAGGTGAATTGCTTTCGCTGTTTGAACTCACTACTACGCGGACCTGCCCGAGAGCTCCCTAGAATCACCTCGGTGAGAATTTGGCGGGTATTGAAAGCTCCGGAACCGAAACCCATATGACTGCCACTTCTATCCGCTCATTGAGTCAGCCTCCGGAGGGATGTGAACTCGAGGCTCATCAGCGCTAAAGAACCGGTACGTGAGAGCGTGACAGGACGCAACCAGGCAGAACGACAGTAGATCGATAACGAATACCCTCATCGCCGATTGGCTCCCTGCTGAGATGCGACCGTCGCGAACACCGTCTTAGACGCTTGGACAGTCTGCCTGGATTCATATCCGGGCAGACTCCCCCATGTTCTCTTGGGGCGTCTGAGGTTCCCCAGACAATCGAGTCCTCTGTTGATGGAGCATACGATTTCAATCAACCATTGCAAAACCGCTCCCAATGACCGTCTCCCGTTCAAGACCCCTCGGAGCAAGCCGAAGGCTCCCTGCTAGTTTTCCTCTTTGGAGATGATTCTGGCTCACGTCGATCTGTTCTCATCAGGAAGTTCATTTCTCTTCCCTCTGCTCGGGACAGGCAGAGGTCAGCTGCTTGCTGCGTGGCACTGCAGGCAACACCACCTTCCCAGTAGTCGACCCCACTAACAGCGCTCTGGATACAGCCGTCCACGAGATGTAGTGACCGGAAACAAACACATCACCTTGATGGGTTCAACCGCAGGCATGGCCTGGCGACCAGATGGTGCTCCGCAAGGGAGTTGGTTTGGATTCCGAGCAGGTCAAGAATCGAAAAATTGAGCATCAGGAGAACCGTCGCCCTGACAAGGTGTAGCTCATCGGCTTTGTCGAGCTGAGCGACCTTCTCGATGACTTCGAAGGCACCGTGCCTTTGCGCCAAGTGATTACTGATCAGAATGAGAAACCGATCCCAAACATCACAACACATGTGCAGTCTTCCGAGCGATCCGTGGATCTTTTCAGCGACCACGGCATGCGCACGGGAGTTATCCACGATCAGGTTCATCGCAGTTTGCCGCCCCCGCTTGCTCTGGAATTTTTACCTCAATCACGTCGCCGCAAGAAATCACGTGCTGCTGTCGTGAATCAAAGGGAAGCCACGGTGGGCCTGTCCTTAGCCTTCAAATGCGCGATGCAATGTTACCGAGTCAGGCGGCGTCACCAATTCTCACGCCACATCTGTTGTTCGTATCTGGCGTCTTCGGTGGCCAATCGGTGAGCACAGAGATCCGGCTTCGATCACTCGTGAAAGTTGGCGTCCACCCTCATGATCTGAAGTAGGCATTCTGCCTTACCGGCACGATGTCCAGAGGGGCGGGTGATCTGAACCGGCCGATATAGGTGACCACTGATGTGCCCCCAAATCCTCGCATCGGTTTACCGTTGGATACTCCTCCAACACATCCATAGCCAATCTGAGCCGGCTCCTGATCCGTCCAGCCGAGTTCATTAACAAGTTCAGATTGACCGCACAGCCCTACCTCGTCAGAGCCTGCCCGCAGTTGTGCCGCCTACGTAGAGAGTGCCAACTCGTAGCCTTTCATACCGACTAGATCAGCCCGACTGGCCATTTTCCGTTGCCGCCCAACTTCATTCACTTGGGGTGTCTGTCGCAGCTGAACGCCGCCTATCCTCTCGCCCGATTGGAATCACTTGATATCGATACGGATGGCGTTGTAAATGATTATGAAAATTTGGCTCTTTAGAAGCCTGCAATATTGCGCGTTAGGATCATGGACACCCGGTCAAAACGCCAGCCCTTACTCACCCCACCAAAAAGTCCCAGCACGTGATCATAGCTTCAAAGAGACGCGTTTGGTCCATGGAAGGTGCCAGCACAGCCCGTCATTTCACCGAGTGCGCCAAGAAGCCGACCAGCAGCAATTCCTTCTTCGTTCCCCACCCGG
>NZ_JAAWVT010000010.1 GCF_012271785.1 Paeniglutamicibacter terrestris
AGCCGCTCATCTATGACTCTTGACAAACCTTCTTACATATCAGTCTGTGAGAAGCTTGGATGGTGTCAGAACAAATTAACTTGATCATTGTCCTCGTTGCAGTGGTTGCCGTCATTGGTATTGGTGCTGCGTTTTTCCTTGTTCGGGGCCGTAAGGCACCCAAGGGAACGTTCACCGGTCCCCGTGACGCCAACGACCCAGCGCCCACGCTCACCACAGACGAACCAGTCGCCGAGGCCCCAGAGGTCGCCGTCCCAGTGGAGCTACCCTCCACCGAGGAAGCAACCCTCGCCGAGGAATCGCTCGGTACGGTACGTGTACCCACCGACATTCCCGAGCCCGTTCAAGGACGACTGGCCAGGCTGCGCGCCCGGTTGGCGAAGTCCAACAACGTTTTGGGCAAGGGACTGCTCGCGTTGCTCAGCCAAGACAAGATCGACGAAGACGTCTGGGACGAAATCGAAGAAACGTTGCTCCTCGCGGATCTTGGAACCGAACCGACCCTAGAACTCGTTGATGCCTTGCGCGAACGAGTTAAGGTTGAGGGCAGTCGAGACCCGCAGCGCGTTCACGACATGCTGCGAGAAGAACTTCTGAAGCTTGTGGATCCGACCATGGATCGCAACTTCATCCCGGTCCGCCATGCCGATCGTCCCAACGTCATCATGGTTGTTGGTGTTAACGGGGTCGGCAAGACCACCACCGTTGGTAAATTGGCACGTGTTTTTGTTGCCGAAGACAAGGATGTTCTTCTGGGGGCCGCTGACACCTTCCGTGCCGCCGCCGCCGAGCAATTGGCTACCTGGGGCGACCGAGTCGGAGTGCCGACGGTCAAGTCGGATGTTGATGGTGCCGATCCGGCCTCCGTCGCTTTCGAAGCAGTGAGCGCTGGCATCGATCAGGAAGTCGACATTGTCATGATCGACACTGCCGGTCGCCTGCAGAACAAGGTCGGTTTGATGGACGAGCTTGGCAAGATCAAGCGAGTCATCGAAAAGAAGGCAAGTGTTGATGAGGTCTTGTTGGTCCTTGATGCCACCACCGGGCAGAACGGCCTGAATCAGGCCAAGGTCTTCTCGGAGGTTGTTAAGGTCACCGGTATCGTCCTGACCAAGTTGGACGGCACCGCCAAGGGCGGCATTGTTGTCGCCATCCAACGTCAGCTCGGTGTCCCTGTGAAACTCATTGGTCTGGGTGAGGGTCCGGACGACTTGGCACCCTTCGATGCCGCGGCCTTTGTCGACGCATTACTGGACTAAGGATTTATGATCCAAGATACCAACACGGCTGCTCCCTCGGTTGGCAGACATTTCGCGGCACCAAGTCGTTTTAAGCAAGGCTTAGTGCCACGAAAATCCGATGCCGGCACGAAGGCCAAGAATTTTCGTGGGGACATCCAAGGGCTGCGCGCCATCGCCGTTTCCCTCGTGGTCATCTACCACCTGTGGCCCCAGCGGCTCACCGGTGGTTTCATCGGCGTGGACGTCTTCTTCGTTATTTCGGGATTCTTGATCACCTCCCATTTGCTGAAGCGTCCACCCACGTCGTTCGCCGATGTGATGACCTTCTGGATTCGACGCATCAAGCGCCTCTTGCCTGCGTCGTTCCTGGTCTTGGCAGCATCGCTCGCGGCCATACCGCTGCTGGCGCCCGCCACGGTGTGGAAGGAGTGGGCAACCCAGATTGTTGCCGCGACGTTCTACGTCCAAAACTGGAGGCTCGCTTCCACCAGCGTGGATTACCTCGCTGCAGATAATGCGACCTCGGCGGTCCAACACTTCTGGTCGCTTTCCGTCGAAGAACAGTTTTACCTCTTCTGGCCCATCATCATTGCCGCATTGGTAGCGCTGGCCGTTGTGCTGCGTAAGAAGCGAATGGTGGTGGTAACCGCCGGCATCGGGCTGATCGTTGTGGTTTCGCTGGTGTACTCGGTATCCCTGACAAACAGCGAACCCGGAATTGCGTACTTCTCCACCTTCACCCGTGCCTGGGAACTGGCCATTGGGGGACTGGTTGCGACGCTCCCGGCCCTGTCACCGTTGGTCCGACGCTGGAAATTGGATGCCATCCTTGCTTGGATCGGTCTGCTCGCGGTTCTTTATGCCGGTTTCACCTTCACCGGGGCAACGGTGTTCCCTGGTTATGCTGCCGCTCTGCCCGTAGTGGGTACCGCGCTGGTTATCTGGGCTAACGCATCGCGCGGCGTTTCACCCACAGGGTTGCTGAGTCATCCGGTGGCTCGGTTCCTGGGTGATCACTCCTATTCGATCTACCTGTGGCACTGGCCGTTGCTGGTCTTCCTGCCGTTTGTCAGTGGCGAATTAGGCATCCTGGACAAGGCTGGAGTTGTGCTGGTTACGATCCTGCTGGCGATGCTCACCAAGCGGTACGTGGAAGATCGTTTCCGTCTTCACCTAGACACCAGCAAGGTGCTGACCGGTGGACGCTTCCTGATCGTGGGGACCCTCATTCTTGGCTTGCTCGGCGCTACTCTGATCAACGTTGGTAGTAAAGGCGAAGAGACGGGCGACAAATTGGCGCAGGAAGTTCAGAGGGTTCAGAAGCAAGTTGGCATCGATTGTTTCGGTGGTCCGGCGATGGAGAATTCCTGCACCAATACCGGATCCACACCGATGGTTCCCACGCCTGCTGCAGCCAAGAACGACAAGTCTCAGGCTTACGCGGATAAGTGTTGGTCGGGTGATGACTTTAAGGGGCGCCCAACCTGCACCTATGGAACAGGCGATACGAAGGTTGCACTCACCGGCAACTCACACGCTGGACAGTGGTTGCCTGCCCTGGCAAAAATTGCCGACGAGCGAGGGTGGACCATCACGACCTATCTCGCGTCGAACTGTGCTCCCACCAGTGCGCCGGCAGATTACGACAGTGACATCAAGACCGAGGGCTGTCTTGACTATGGCCGTTGGGTGCAAGAACAGACGGCCGACGGGAAGTATGACCTGATCATCACCTCCAACCGGCAAAGCAAGGCCGTCAAGGGATTCAATATTGAGAACACCGAACGTGCGGCAGTTGCTGGTTATGCCAGCTACCTCACCGCATGGAAGTCGGCAGAGACTCCGATCGTGGTCATTCGGGATACCCCATTCCCCGGAAACACGCTAAAAAACGTACCTGATTGCCTGGCGGGTAGTACGGATCCTCTCAAGGATTGTTCGGGAAATCCGACGTCGTGGAAATCCTTGGACCCCCTAACGACTGCTGCTCAAGACGAGAATCTTCCCTATGTGAAGACCATCGACATGACGGAGTTCTTTTGCGATACGAACAGTTGTCCCGCGGTTATCGGTTCGGTGGTTCCGTACTTTGATGCTTCGCACATCACCGCGACCTTCGCCAGCACGCTAACACCCGCGCTGGAAAAGAAGATCTACGAGGCGGTTCCGAGCTTCTAGTCCGACGGGTTAAACCAGCGGCTATGGCATCGAGTCGGCCACGGGTATCCGTGGCCGACTTTTTGGACTTCAAACAGTCTCGGAAACAAAGCGGCAATGTTGCAGACACGCGCCTTTTACCTGAGTGAAGATTCGGTAACCGCGACGAAATCAAGGATCGCCACGGGCGTAACACCGTCACGGAATTCTTGAATCAGACGAGAAACACTCGCAAATGATTCAGGGAGGCGTTAGACATGGAGCTAACAACGACTCAAGTGTGGATGATGGTGTGTGCCGCACTGGTCCTGCTGATGACACCGGCGCTCGCATTCTTCTACGGTGGCATGACTCGAGCCAAGAGCGTATTGAACATGATGATGATGAGCTTCTCGGCCATCGCATTGGTCACCGTCGTCTGGGTGCTTTGGGGCAATTCAATGTCGGGTGCCGGCGCGAACCTCGGCGGACTGACCGGCAATCCGTTCGACGGCTTCGGCATGGCTAATATGCTCGGAACCGATGGTTTCATTGCTGCAGGCTACGGGGCTACCTTCGCCATCATCACCGTCGCGCTGATCTCAGGGGCCATTGCAGATCGTGCGAAGTTCAGCGCCTGGATGGTTTTTGTGCCCATCTGGGTGACTCTCGTCTACGCTCCTATCGCCTTCTGGGTCTGGGGTGGCGGCATTCTGGGTGAAGAAGGCGCCATCGGCTCGGTGGTTGGGGAAGCCATCGACTTTGCCGGCGGCACGGTAGTTCACATCAACGCCGGTGTAGCCGGGCTCATCCTCGCCCTGATTCTTGGCAAGCGTAAGGGCTTCGCCAAGGATCCAAGCCAGCGCCCCCACAACATTCCCTTCGTCATGCTAGGCGCAGCACTGCTCTGGTTCGGCTGGTTTGGATTCAACGGAGGCGCAGCAAGCACCGCCGAAGAAGCCGGCTTGATTTGGGTCAACACTCTCGCCGCTCCGGCCGCCGCATTGCTCGGCTGGATCTTGGTAGAACGCATCCGCGACGGCCACAGCACCTCCCTGGGCGCAGCCTCGGGCATTGTTGCCGGACTCGTTGCCATCACCCCGGCTTGCGCCAACATCAGCCCCGTCGCAGCCATCTGCCTCGGCGTTGTCGCCGGTGTCGCCTCGGCACTGGCCGTGGGCCTGAAGTACCGCTGGGGTTATGACGATTCCCTCGACGTGGTCGGTGTACACCTGGTCTCGGGCATCATCGGTACCCTGGCACTGGGCTTCATCGCTCTCCCCGTTGACGGCGAGGGTGGCGGACTCTTCTACGGAGGCGGCGTTGGCCAGCTCTGGGCTCAGATTGTTGCCTGTGTAGTTGTCATGGCTTACACCGCCATCATGACCACCATTATTGCCCTAGGTATCCACAAGACCATGGGCTTCCGCATCAGCACCGAAGAGGAAATCACCGGCATCGACGTCATGCAGCACGCCGAAACCGGTTACGAGTTTGGCGGCTTGGGCACCGGCGGGACTTTCGTTCCGCACCCGGCAACCTCTTCACACCTGAAGCCCACAAAGAACACATCGGATAGCGATCGAGTCAAGGAAGAGGTCAACGCATGAAACTAGTCACGGCTATCATCAGGCCGGAAAAGACCGACTTGATCAGGGACGCTCTCGAGACCTACGGGGTCCAGGGAATGACTATCAGTCAAGCTAGCGGGTACGGCCGACAGCGTGGACACACACAGGTCTACCGCGGAGCCGAGTACACCGTTGATCTGCTCCCCAAGGTTCGCCTTGAGATCCTGGTGGAAGAAAGCTCCTGCGACGACATCCTTGACGTTTTGATCTCCACGGCCAATACGGGAAGCGCGGGTGACGGAAAAATCTGGGTCACCCACGTGGAGGAAGTCATCCGGGTTCGTACCGGAGAGCGCGGCATGGCAGCTGTCTAGAACAAAACATCGGTGTAGCGGGTTGGTTCATTTCTCACGAATGAACCAACCCGCTTCTTCGTTTTGGAACTGAGGTCGCGCGTTCGCGCCGGGGGCCATCACCGGAGGTACTGATCTCAAGTCGGAACAGCACGCCGGGATGGGCGGCATGATGGATAGCAAAGCCTCGTCGATCAACCTGCGCTCCGATATTGGCAAGGGAGGATCAGAGCCTTTCCTCCGTGGCGCTAGGGCCGCACACGAGCCCTCAGTGCCCGGCGAGGGCGAAGAACGCATAAACGCCTGCCGGGTGAGCTTGTTCGCGCTCACGAATCGACGCTCGCCTCCGGCAGGATGGCCCAAAGCCAGGTTTGCTTCCGGTTCGTCATCAACTTAAAAAATGCTCCCAATCGGCCGATAACAGGTTTCATACCTATTACTCGGACCGATTGGGAGCATCTCTATGTAGCGGTTCCCTTGTCCTTGACGTTCTTTTCAGAATCGCCGGGGCGAACGGGGTGGTTAGGAAGCTTTCCATTCATCGGCAAATGGCGTTGCCAAAGCGTTCCACGGTTTGCTCGTATCACGCCAATTCACGAGGGCCGGATCTTCCTGGACCTCATAACCTGGCGCGTGATTCCAAGCAATGTCGAGTTCCGTACGGTTGGATCCTACGGCTACATTGATGGCTTCACGGTAGCTCATTCCGTAATCGAGAATGAGCGGAATCAGGCGACCGCTCAGGTTCTCGCGTTGGGCCAAGTCAAGATTCATCACCATGACGTTGGGGTCGAATGCCACAAAGTCGCTGCTGTGCTCCCGGTGCGTTGCAAATACGAGTTCAAGGGCCTTGCGGTTGTCTTCGCCCTGGCGACTTGAGACTCGTCGGATGAGTGCTAGTCCACTTTGGCGTCCATGATTCCTGTCATGACTGGCAGTTACCAAATTGTTCGTAGCTGGGCGTTGTTGCGCCAGAGCAGAAATATCGGACCGAAGCAGAGCTGCGGCGGGAACAAATACGGCCTGCTGTGCCTTCGGAAGCGCTTCCGAGACCAGGGCCAGCATCAGTTCGTGCTTCGTAGCGTATTTGAAGCCACTTCCGAGCGATTCGAAAGACGATGCAACGGGACTTATCCAATTGATGGGCAGAGGAAGATCCTGATCCAGTAAGTCTTTGCGCTCGGTTGCTGATGGGTTGAGGTAAGCAATCCAGATCTGAACGGTGCCCGTATTGTGTGCCGCAATGGATCTCACCAAGGTGGGTACATGCTTCAATTCACCGCGGCGCACGTCAATGACGACGTTGAGGGTGTTGGCGTCGGCATCATTGGCCGCCGACGTCGTGGTAGCAAACGTTGAAACTATGCGGGCGACTTCTGCGAGGTCAAGGACCCGGGTCTTCGCGGACGCCAGGTACTCGTCAGCTTCGGCCATGGCCGGGGCACAGATTTCAGCCCACTTTGAATAGACATCGTTTTCACTGGCACCCGTCGCGATGGTTTGAAGCATCGTCGAAGCCTTGTCCAGAATGCCTTGGCGAATTTTCTCAAAGGCCTCGTCGGTCGTATCGATCAACCCACCAAAACGATTATCCGAGCGGTTCTTTGGCAGGAAGGTCACCGATGAGCCAACCGAACGTGACGGGAGGAAACAATGGAGACGTGAAGTTACCACGGTGCTGTACTCAAGGTGGTAATGAGATACCCACTCGCGGGCCAGCCTGAGGTTCTCCACAAAGGAGAGTGATCGGATCCCGGTTTGAACCTGTGTTCGTGACTTACCGGGACCGGTTTGTGGAGAATCCACAAAGATGGTGGCGTCCCTCGTATCCTCACCTTCGCGGCGGAAGACCGTATCAATGGTGGTGGTCATGCAACCCGAGAAGAACGCGGGAACGCCGACAGCACGTAGCAGGGCAACAGTCTGCCAGTCGCGGCACCCTACCGGCGCATACTTGCGCAGGTAGTCGATGGCGTCGGGAGTTAACATCGCTGGGAAGCGCACGTAGACGGAAAGCAGGATTGGCCGAAGGTTCTTGTGGAACGGGATGCCGAAGCCCTGTTGGAACGTGTCGTGCATCAACCAACCAAATGTCAACGCCCAAGTTTTCTCAGGAAGGGCCTGATAGGGATTGCCATCACGGTTGAGTTCAAGAAGGTTTAGCGTGGCAGTCGGACCATCTACGACGCGCTCAGGCTTGGTTGATGCCCGCAATTCTTCAGCAAATCGGACGATCTCCGGATCGCCGGTAAAGCTGAAATTGCTCTGGCGGACAATATGTCCCATTGATGCCACAGTTTGGATGTAGTCACCGATATTGCGCGAGGTAATATCCGGTTGCTGGTAACCAACGATGCCGTAATTGATTGCTTCTTTCGAGTGCGGGATTTCTGCCCGCTGAGTGCCTTCGGGAAGCCAAGTAGCCAGACGTGCCAGTTCTCTGCTGATTGGTTTGCTCGAGGCTTCCTCAGGGACTTGTTGTGCCACACCGATCAGGATTCTCGCTTGATCGGTCAGGCCTCGTGCGAGCGCCTTTTGGGCCACATGCAGCAGAGCCGCGGCGCCCCACCGTTGAATGCGGCCAGATTCAATATCAGCGTCAAGAAGAGGCGCTGCCCGCGCACCCAGCGCACCAAATGCAGCGGCATACAGTTCGTCAGCTACTGGTTCCGAGAGAGACGTATTGGCGATTTCGGAGAAGACGGCCCAGGCGTTGATGGGGCCCGAGCTGGCGAGCAGCCCGACGCCGAGAACGGCTGCACTCATATCGTGGGTAGCGGGATTCTTTCGGAGAGAATGTCCGACAGCCACGGCCTTGTTTCGTTCGCCGTTGCTGACAAGGTGGCGAACTCCAACCAGGACGGGCTCGACTAAGGATGAACCGCGAGCGATCTGATCGAGGTTCAGCGCACTGGATTTCGCCTTCCGGGCAGCGTCAACCTTCAACTGCACCGCGACCTTGGTTGGTGGCGTTGACTCTTTGCCATTGCCAGGCGAATCCGCTTCAGGAAATTCCTGTTCAAGGGCGCGGTAGCCACGGACAAAACCTTTATGCGCGGGGGGAGTTGCCGCTGCAGAAGGTTTTGTGTTCGTGCTAGTAGTACCCGCGATTCGTGACAATGTTGGCAAGGCTCGCAGTGCTACGGGAGCCAACACTTTCTTGAGGCGTTTTTTTAGCGGTGGAATTACTGGAACGGGGGACCAGCTCTTGGGGCTCAAAGATTGTGCCTTCGTTTCGCTAGAAGTTGATGGAAGTAGTCCTCAAGTCTATCTGGGTCTAGTCCTCTGGTATGAGAGATTCATGGCTTCAGGCGCGCCGTTGACCCATGAAGACGTCTCTGGATCGGGAGCTGCGGTTGTAGTGGGCAAGGCCTGCGCTCGATCCATGTGGGGGCAGAAAATTTGAGGATTTCAGGCTTCACTCAACCGTGCGACTGGGTACCTCTGCGGGGACTCGGTGAAGAAAATCGGGGACAATGCCTTTGTGACAAGTCTTGATGATCCGTCAACGGGTGCACTGGAACGCTCATGTCTGGCCATCCTGACTTGCCACGACATGGGTGCTATGGCATTTGCACCGCTTCAATGGCGTTGGATGATGCCGATCGACGGGTGATGCTGCTGGATGCCTGCTATCAACCACGGGAGGCGGTGCTCATTTGATCCGCGATGTTGGTGAACTACTGAGACCAGAGTTTTCCCGCGGCGGTGAACTCGGCAACGGCGGCCTCCGGCGTCGTCAACAGATGCGCATGTTGTGACTGCGCCTCCGTTCGCACAACAGCAATTCTTTTGCTGCCGTGGAAAGCCAGAGGCACCGGTGACCACCGCGCCGACTGGACCCCAACGGAGTCCAAAGAACAATTCGTTAGTTTGAGTTGCTCTTCATGGACGCTGCGCCGTAGTGGGCAGCAAGTCGCTCGAGCCCCTCATCAAGGCTGACCGCGGGAACCCAGTCGAGCACCTCACGGGTTTCGCGCTGGTCAAACCAGTGGGCGGTGGAGAGCTGTTCGGCCAGGAACTTGGTCATCGGCGGTTCATCGTTCACCAGGTGCGCGGCTCCGACGGCCGCCCAGATGCGCTCGATGACCGACCCAGCACCGCGTGCCAACCAGCCCGGGACGCTGAAGGCTGGAGCCTTGGCGCCGCCAGCCACACAAATCCCCGCCATGAGCTCGCCCACCGGCCGTGGTTCGCCATTGGTGACCACCAGGGCTCGCCCGTGGGCCTGATTCATCCGCTCAAGTCCGCGCACGATGGCCGATGCCGCATTGTCGATGTAGGTGGTATCAATCAGCGCTGCCCCGCCGTCAAGCAACGGAAGACGGGAATCCTTGGCACGCTGGATCACGCGCTCCACCAACTGGGTGTCCCCGGGACCCCAGACCACGTGTGGCCTAATGGCCGTCACCCGGAAATCGGCGCGGTCAGCGGCCAGAGCGGCCAGCTCTGCCGCCGCCTTAGAACGCGCATAATTCCCGTGCGCCAGATCGGGATTTGCTACCCCGGCTCCGGCCCCGGAGATCGCTGTACCAAAGTGCGCCACCGAAGGGGAGGAAACGAACACGAAGTCGCGTACGCCCGCGTTCTGCGCCGCCTGAAGCAGGGTGGTGGTTCCGGTGATGTTGGTGGCCACGAAGTCGTGCCAGGAGCCGGTGAAGGAAACCTTCGCCGCCAGGTGGATGACCGCGTCCATGCCGCTTACTGCACGACGGACGGCGGCCGGATCGGTCAGGGAACCGAGCACATCATCCGTGGCGCCGGGGGAGGGGCGGCGCTGAAAGGTGCGCACCCGGTGGCCCTGGGCGCGCAATAGTGCCGCGACGGCGCCACCGAGTAGCCCGCTGGCGCCGGTGACCAAGACGTTTTTTACGTTGTTATCGCCGGTATTTTCGCTCATGGGTTGCGGATCCGTCCGCCGGCCAAGGTCTGCGTGGCCCATCGGGCCAGCGCGGCCCGATCGATCTTGGAGTTGTGCCTGATGTCAGTGGGCAACTCGGGTACCACCAAAACGGCCGAGACGCTGGTGCCGGTGGCCGCGACGGCCGCGCGAACTGCCCGGGCCAACTCGGGCGTTGCGGGGGCGGAGCGTTTGGCCGGTGGCACCGTTTCCATGATCAATACCGCGGCCTGAGTGCCAGCGGGGCCAACGCCCACCAGCGCCGCCCGGCCGGTACCGTTCACCGATTCGGCGGCGTGTTCTGCCGCAACAGGTGTGGTGGGACCGTTGGGGGTGAGCAACACATGGCCCAGTCGGCCTTCCACCCAGAGACGTCCGGTCGCATCCAGGTGACCTACATCCCCGGTGCGGTGCCAGCCGGGAATGGAGGTGCTGATGTTTTCGGTGATCCAGAGCCTGTCATAGCGATCCTTTACATGCGGTGCGCGCACCAGGATTTCTCCGGTCACGTTCGGGCTATTGTGTGGTTCAGTCGATGCAGAACCATCGGCATTCAGCGCGGCGATGGCCACCTGGGCACCGGAGACCGGGGTCCCGACACAGACACCATTTCCAGTACCTGCGGCACGGATGCCGGGCAGATCGATGTCTGTGACGGGAAGTGCCTCGGTCATCCCGTAGGGGGTGTGTACCGCGGCTGCTGGTACCAATGCCTGGACCTTGTCCAACAGCGGTTCCGGGATGGGAGCCCCGGCCGAAAGCAACAGCTCTACCTTGGCCAGAGACGTCTGCTGTGCGGCGGTGAGCTGATCTGCTGTTGCCAAGACATTGGCCAGTGCGGCGGGTGAAGCGAAGATGGTGGTGGCATCCACGGCTGCCGCGGCATTGGCCAGGGCCTGCGCGGTGAGCGTGCGCGGGGCCGTGACATCCATGTCCGGGGTCACCGAGGTGGCACCCAAGGCCGGACCCAGCAGGGCAAAGGGTGCAAAGCCAGCCACCAGCGCGGAGCCGGCCCGCAGGTTGTAGGTCTGTGCCAGGGTGTCCCGCATGGCGGCGAGCTGGCGGTGGGTATAAACCACGCCCTTGGCCGGGCCGGTGGAACCGGAGGTGAAGAGCACCGCGGCATCGGCATCCGGATCAGCGGCCGGGATCTGCTGCTGCGCAGCTTCGCTTGTCGCGCCGGCGGTGAGCAGCTCGTTGATGGTGTGCTTTACGCCCAGCAGTTTGCGCTTGGCCGTCGGCAGCTCATTCACGCTGATCCGAATCCCGGGCCAGTTCAGCAACCGTGCCCCGGACAGCGCCCGGTCGATGCCGATCAGATAGCTGGGACCGGCGCCACGGATGGCACGGCCCAGACCCTTGGTGCCCAGGCCCGCATCTGCGACCACGATGACGGCGCCCAGACGCAGACAGGCATAGATCAGCGAGGTGAGTTCGATGCCCGGGGGGACCAGGAGATTCACACGCTTGCCGGGGCCGACGCCGATCTGGGACAAACCGCGAGCCAGAGAATTAACCCTGGTGCCCAACTCGGACCAGGACAGAGACATGGGTGGGTTGATGTCTAGTACCGCGAGGCTTTGATCCGTCGTGCGTTCATCCAGTTCGGCCAGCATCGGGCGGTAGTTAGTTAATGCGCTGGCACGGTTTCTCTCGTGCTGCTGGGTGCTATGGCTGAGCCAGTCGAAAATTGGGGAGGCGACGTCGCGGTCCTCAGGCAGCAGATGCCCGGCACCCTCAAAACGGTGCACCGACGCGTGGGGGAGCCGGAAGATCAGATCGCGGAGGTAGCGGTCGGAGAATACCGGGTCCTTAGGCCCCCAGAGCAGCAGGGCGGGGACGGTGAGCTGGCGGATACCTTCGGAAATATCGTTCAGCGCCGGTCGGCTCGGGTGATCTTTGGTGAAGGGGATATCTGCCACGAAGTTTGCCACGCCGGTACGTCGTGCCGATGACACGTAGGGAGACATGAAGCTGCGGCGAATCTGTGGTTCCAGGGCCGGATTGGCTAAGGAATGGGTGGTGCGCAGGAAGGCGTCGGTGGTTTTGGTGCCCCATGGGTGAACCGCGGGGTGTGAGGCCAGCTTCAGTGCGGCGGGAAGTTCGAAGCCCGCCGGGTGCACCGCGGTATTGGTGAGCACCACATTGGCCAGCAGCTCGGGGTGTTTCAGGGCCCAGCCCAGCGAAATAAGGCCTCCCCAGTCGTGTCCCACGGTGGTCACCGGTCCGGCCAGATCCAAGGCGTTGGTGAGATCGGACAGGTCATTAACCCGATCTGCGAGGCGGCGGAAGACTCCGGTGCGGGTGGAGAATCCCATGTCCAGCTGGTCAACTGCCACCACGCGCCAGGGCAGTTGGTGTTCGCGAACGTGGTTCAGGAGGCTGCGCCACAGGTAGGACCAGGTGGGATTGCCATGCACACAGAGAAAGGTGCCGATGGGACTTACCCCCGCTGCGGCAAGCTCGTCTGCATTGTCCAAGAGGTGCCACTGGTGGATGGTTCCGGGTGCGTCCACGGCGGTGGTCGACGGAACCATGAGCGTGCGCGAGGAAGAGCGCAACACGCCGGGAAAAATCTCAGTCACCAGGCCAGCTCCAACATGGCGGTGTTCAGCCCGGAGCCGACACCCATGCAGAGCACCCGATCGCCGGGCTTCAGGGTCTTGGCTTCTTGCGACAGTGTCATGGGTAGGGACGCGGGTCCGACATTGCCCCACTTGGGGAACGTGATCGGCACTCGGTCGCGGACCAGGCCCACGGCCTTGATGATGGCATTGGTGTAGGAATTTGATACCTGGTGGGTCACGTAGCGATCCATCGACTTCCAGTCCCACCCCGATTCGTGGGCCTCGTCCCAGGCGTTCACCACCAGTTCCAGACCGTTATCCAGTAGGCCCTTGGTGTCGGTGTACATGCCCGAGGGGCCACCAACACAGAGTTCGTGGTGCTCGGTACCCGCGCGGGACACGCCGCCAAGGATACGGTGTGCGCCGGGGTGAGCATCGGCCGGGCCGATCACCGCGGCAGCGGCTCCCGAACCCAGGGTGAGGGTGGCGAACTCGCGGAGGTAGTCCTCCCGGGTGGAGGTTTCGGCGTTGAGTCGAGCAAACGTGGTTTCCTGGGTCGGCTGGGCATCTTCGCCGGCGACCACGAGGGCGTATTTGATCTGTCCGGAGTCGATCATGTTGGCGGCCAGATTCATGCCATTCACAAAGCCGAGGCAGGCGTTGGCCACGTCGAAGTTCATCGCGGAGGAGGGCAAACCGAGTTCATGGTGGACCCTGGAAGCCACGGACGGTTCGAGGTTTTTGCGGGTGACGGAGGTATTGATCAGCAGACCAATTTGGCTCGGATCGATGCCGGCTTCGGCCATCGCTTTGCCACCGGCCTCAACTGCAGCATCATCAAAGGTGGTCCCCTCGGCCCACCACCGGCGTTCCATTACGCCCGCAACACGTTCGAGCAATCGTTTTGAGAGGCGCAGCCGTTTCAGGCTAGGGGCCAGGCGTTCGTCAAAGGCCTTGGAGGTCATGACCACCGGAGCTTGCACGCTGGTGACGGCAAGAAGAGCCGAGTTATGGTGCCGAAACGTTGCGTTGCCGTTCAAAATCTAGCCTTTGTGTCGGGGCTGTCGCGCCCGTAAAGGGCGTGATGAAATAGGGACTTCGATAGCGTCGGGGATGCCAACTGAAAAGTGTCCTTAACCTACCGTATTGCCTCCGTGCCCTTGGCGCACATGTGGACGCGCCACATGGCGGCGAGGCGTGGGCAGCAGAATTCTTGTGGGCACGGTCCACCAAACCCCACAGATTAGCGGTATTTGCTTCGTGTAGTGATTTCCGAGTGGCCAACCGCACTCGGTGGGAGTTTCCCTAAGAGCGTCAGCCGATTGGTGCTTAATCACGTTTCCTGCGCTGCTCCACCGAGGCCCGCAGCGCTCTCTTAGGCCGGAGCTCTTGGCTGCCGGGGAGGGTTAGTTGACGATGCTGGGTACCGGAATCCGGTGCCCAGCATCGTGCTGGCCATTGCTCGCGGGCCATGGTGACCCTCAATAGGCGTTTCAACCAGCGTTGTAGGTGCTAACCATCGTCGCTGACCACGGCCGCGGTGACCACTGGCGTGCAGTAAGTCGCAGCGGATCACGAAGTTTGGTTGTGACACCGCGCTGCGAGCTACTTCTTCTTAGCTCCGTTGGTTTCCCACGCAGTGGGGCCATTGGAACCGGCACTGTATTCATCTAGCGGAACATCATTTTTGGCCCAGGCGGCCAGGATGGGATCCACGATGCGCCAGCATTCCTCGGCCGTATCCCCGCGTACCGAAAGCGTCGGATCTCCGGAGAGCACACCGAGCAAGACTTCACCGTAGGGCAGTAGATCGGGGGAGTTGAGCTCGGCGACCATGGTCACAGCATCCAGGGTGTACAAATCGCCGGGCCCATTCACGTCCAGATCCAATTCCAGAGTGTCGGGTCCAAAACCGATCCGCAGCGTGGTGGGTGCGTCTGAGCCCTTGAACCCGGTCGGTAGGTGCGACACCGGACGGAAGGTGATGATCGCTTCCTTTCGCGCCTTTCCTAACGCCTTGCCAGCGCGCAGGATGAAGGGCACACCGGCCCAGCGTGAGTTGTTGATGTTCAGTGTTACCTCGGCCAGGGTCTCGGTCTGCAGGGTTGCATCCACACCCTTCTCGGTGGCGTAATCGGGAACGGCTCGGCCCATCGAGGTACCAGCGGTATACCTGGCGCGACGGGTGGAATTTTCCGGGGTGCCGGCCAAGGCGGTCGCCCGGAGGACCGAGCCGAGGTGATCACGGACATCACGCTCGCCCAGTGTTGCCGGGGCATTCATGGTGAGTAGACCCAGGATCTGGAGCAGATGCGACTGGATCATGTCGCGCAGGGCGCCTGCCTTGTCGTAATAACCGGCACGCTCCTCGAGGGCCAATTCCTCGTCGTAGAAGATCTCGATCTTCTCTACATGTTCGGCTGTGAATAGTGGTTCCAATAAGCGGTTGGCAAAGCGAAGGCCCAAGATGTTAAAGACGGTGCCCTTGCCCAGGAAGTGATCAACCCGGTGAATGTTTTCTTCGGGAACCAAACGGATGAGGGTACGGTTCAACTCCTGTGCCGAGCGTTGGTCCGAGCCGAACGGCTTCTCCATCACCAGCAAGGTGGTCTCGGGCAGCTCCCCGGGTTCCAAGACCTCACACGCCTTCTGGCTCACGGCCGGGGGCAAGGCAAAGTAGATGGCTACCGGGCCATCAAGCCGGGACACCAAGTCGGCCAGTTCTCCCGGCTTGGTCACATCGAGTTCCGCAAAGTGCGTGTCGTCGGCGATCTGGCCCAGCTCGGGGGCTCCCGAAGTCGTGGCGTTCTTCTTGGCTTCCGCACAAATCGTGTTCACCCGCAGCTGCCACTGCTCTTGGGAATAGCCGGGACCACCGGCTCCGGCCAGCTTGATGCCGGGAGCTCGGCCCGATCCGATGAGCCTGGCGAGGCCCGGAAGAAGCAGTCTTCCGGTCAAATCGCCGGAGGCTCCGAGGATCAATAATGTGCGTACATGGTTGCCTGCATGGCCACTTGTTTCAAGGTTCACTCTCCAAGACTGCCACGTGTTGAGAAAACTGGGGCGTGTTGTTGGTAATCTTGGATGTTGAGTCCAGCGGGTTAGACCGCGCCTAACGCCCACAACGAAAGAAGTGCACGGCACGTGTTCAATTCACTCTCCGACCGCCTGACATCCACCTTCAAGAATCTTCGCGGCAAGGGACGGCTTTCCGAGGCCGATATCGACGGCACCGTCCGCGAAATCCGCCGTGCCCTGCTCGACGCCGACGTCGCCGTTTCGGTGGTGCGCGCGTTCGTGGCGCAGGTCAAGGAACGCGCCCTGGGCGAAGAGGTCTCCGCCTCGCTTAACCCGGGACAGCAGATCGTTAAGATCGTCAACGAGGAACTTGTTGGCATCCTTGGCGGGGAAACCCGTCGACTGAACCTCGCCAAGGTTGCTCCCACCGTCATCATGCTCGCCGGCCTTCAGGGTGCGGGTAAGACCACGCTGGCCGGAAAGCTGGCCAAGCACCTCAAAGCGCAGGGTCACACCCCGCTGCTGGTGGCCTGCGACCTTCAGCGTCCCAACGCCGTTAAGCAGCTGCAGGTTAACGGCGAACGTGCCGGCGTGCCGGTCTACGCACCGCACCCCGGTGTCTCCTCCGAATTTGAGGCTGCCACCGGTGATCCGGTAGCAGTGGCCCGTGATGGTGTTGCCGAGGCAAAGGCCAAGCTACACGACGTGGTGATCGTTGATACCGCCGGACGCTTGGGCATCGATACCGAAATGATGGAGCAGGCTGCGAACATTCGCGCCGCCGTCAACCCGGACGAGGTCCTCTTTGTCATCGACGCCATGATTGGTCAGGACGCGGTTAACACCGCCCAAGCCTTCAATGACGGCGTCGGAGTCACCGGCGTGGTGCTCACCAAGCTTGATGGTGATGCTCGCGGTGGTGCGGCACTTTCCGTCGCCTCGGTCACCGGCAAGCCGGTCATGTACGCCTCCACCGGTGAGAACCTCGATGATTTCGAAATCTTCCACCCGGACCGTATGGCCTCCCGAATCCTGGACATGGGTGACATCCTCACCCTGATCGAACAGGCCGAAGCCAATTGGGACAAGGGCGAAGCCGAGCGCATGGCGAAGAAGTTCGCCGACCGCGAAGACTTCACCTTAGAAGACTTCCTGGCCCAGATGGCCCAGATCCGCAAGATGGGCTCGATGAAGAAGATCCTGGGCATGATGCCAGGATCACAGATCTCCCGTCAGCAGCTCGAGCAGTTCGACGAGTCGCAGATGGATCGGATCGAGGCCATCGTTCGCTCGATGACCCCGCACGAGCGTGTTGCTCCGAAGATCATCAACGGCTCACGCCGCGCCCGCATCGCCAAGGGCTCGGGCGTTCACGTTTCCGAGGTCAACTCGATGCTTGAGCGCTTCGGTGAGGCGCAGAAGATGATGAAGAAATTGGCCTCCGGCGGAGCCATCCCGGGTATGCCCGGTGGCCGCGGCGGAGCCAAAAAGGCTGCCAAGTCAAATGCAAAGAAGAAGCAGCAAAAGTTCGGCAATCCGGCCAAGGCAGCCCAGCTAGCCGCAGCGGAAGCCAACAAGGCTAAGGCGCCCTCCGGAGCGGCCTTTGGTGCCGGGAACAAGGACTTTGATCCCGCGGATCTGAACTTGCCGAAGGGGTTTGAGAAGTTCCTTGGTAAGTAGCCCACAAGGCACGCAGGGAGGCGAAGAGCCAAAATGGCTGATCGCCTCCCTTGCACTGATTTTTGAGGATCCCAGTGGGGAAGAATCCCACCGACGCGTGAGACAAAACCTGCAAGCGCGCCATAGCGTGTCCTTGCTGGCCGCTCCCGTTTCTTGGGGAAAACTCTCGGTCATCGAGATGGCACTTGCGGTGAGCCCCGATGGGTACATCGTCATGGCCGATGAGGCCGGCGAGATCAGCTTTGGGCAGCAGATCGAGGGCTTCGCCATTGCGTTGAAGCGTGGTACCGGCGCACGCTACGCCGACTTCGAAGGCGTGGATGCCGAAAGCGGCGAACCCATCAACGACGAGGCACTCGAGCAGCCCACCGGTGGGCGTTCGGTGCTGTTGGGGTCCTTCAGCGAATCTGACGTGGCGAGCTTTGCTGGTGTTACCAAAACAGCGTGGCACTACTTCCGTACCGAACACGCTGACGTGGCTATCCACGAGGGCTACATGCCCGAAATCATGCTGTCAAAGTCTTTATTCCCGGCCATCATGCTCTCTCGGATGGGCCCGCGGTTCTCGATGGTCTTCTGGTTTAAGGGCCAAAGTAAGAAGCTGCATGGCTATCCAGGATTCGGCCACGGTTGGTCAGTTGCCGCCCACCCCGTGCTGGACCCGCCTGTGGGCACCGAATCTGCCGAGGTCGCTGCGTTCCTCGCGCGTGAATGGCTGGCACCGGATCTTGAATCCATTTCCCAACTTGCCCAATATGGCATCCCGGAATCGACGATCACCCAACTGAATGACGCTCTGAGCGGCAGTGGGTCAATCGAGAAATTGAGTACTGTCCTAGAAATTTTTGGGCGTCCCGGGTCGCTGGCGGACTATGCCGAGAAAGACGAGCTACCGCAGGCCGCACGCCTGGTCGCTCCGCGCGGAATAGGTGCAACGGTCGCCACCTCGATGGGCGCCGAAGCGCGCGGGAATGGAACCGCCACTAATTCAACTCGTGCCGAAACTCAGGCCATGACGCGCTTCCGAAAGTTCTTTAACCCGCTGCGGTGGCGTCCGCGAAGCCAACTGATCTGGGGCGTATTGCAGGCGTTGGTGGCCATCGCACTGGTGGCACTCACCGACTGGGACGAGCCCCGTTTCCCGTTGTGGGCATCGATTGTTGTTACCGCACTCTGGGCCCTTGACGCGGTGTCCAACATCGGGATTGGTATCTGGCGTTCTTCGCGAAAGAACGGAAAATAACCATATCTGAAAACCGAAATGATCAGCTTTCTGCCTCTGCTTGAGGGCGTTTGCCCAACTTTCCCTTTTTGATGGGGATCACTTATCGGTGTGCGGGCGTTAGGCAAAGACGCTGCGGAAAGTTGGCGGCATTTGAGGCAACCAGATCTTCCCAAAGAATCACCATTGCCAAGAGCAATGCGTGCGTCAAGGCACCGGGGTAGCGGCTGCCGAACGGCCGCAATAAATGTTGATCGTGAAGATCAAACAATTGATGCGGTACCAGCCGTGGGGACTTTCAAGTCGTGCGTGTCCCATGGACTGGGGCGCCAGCAGTTAGATAGGGGTGCGTTATGGGCAATTGCCTTCCGCCATTGCTCTATTCTTATTTGCCCTACTTGCGATCGTCCCGCCCTACCAACGACATCAGCCACTGTGCCGCGAGCGTGCGTTCATGATGATCTCCATGACCTGCAGTCGGGCCGACAAATATCCGAGCCTTTGCTCGGTCGTTGCGAGGCGGTGATCGATCGGAGGCCGCGATCTAGCGGCACACAGGATCATCGAGTTGACCAGATTGTGTCTGGCCGGAATCCAGCCCGTGGTCAATCACGCATGAGAGTTAACACGTGGAAGCCATACGGAAACGAGTGCGGGATCCTGCCAGATAATAGAGTTTGCAACGCAACCTCGTGGGCTAGTCAATAGGTGCACCCCGTTAGCCCAAGCTGCCGACGCGCTTTGCGCGCATGGCTGTGTCTCTGCGGACCTTGCGCAGTGGATCGATCAGGTTCCAGATCACGACGCCGATCGTGATGATGATGATCGTTACATTCAGGTGTAGAGACGCATCTAACCACCCCTCGGTGACCAAGCGGCCGATAAAACGTGGCTCAAACAAGGAATCGGTGGCGGCTAGCCAAACCACAGGTACGGCAACCAACAGTTCCAGGATGGCGTTGATGGCCACGAAGCGCCACGACCAGCCGCCGGCACGATAGCGGATGAACTCCAGCACGGCGGTGGCCAACAGACCTAGCATCAGCAGGGGAATCCAGAATGGCCAAAGTTCGGTGTTGAGAGTCGGCATCGATTGGCCCTGCGCATCAGTAAAGGGCGAGTTGAAGTGTTGCCATGGCAGGTAGGCTACCGCGACGAGTGCCACGAGTATCGCCGCGATGGTGTCGCCCAGACGGACTCCTCCCGGCGGGGTGTCAGGAAGCGTCGTCGGGTCCCACTTCGGTTTCGCCTCCTTGGAACCGGGGTTGCGCTCAATGAGCGCAAAGATGAGGGTGACCCAGAAGAACATGTGCATGGCCACACCCAGTCCGGCGATGATTCCACCGGAAGCGATTTCGCCGGCATCACCACCGCTGAGTAACTTACCCAGCATCACCGCGAAAGCAACGACCGGCAATACTGTGGCCGCAAGGATCTTAAGCAGGCGGATGTAGGTGGGGAAGTAGTCGGGGCCAATGAGGTGAAGAGGTTTGTTTGAATAGTCGGCCGCCAGACGCATCGGATCACCGAGTTCCAGCAGCACGGCGCGCTCGACGTCCTCCGGCGGGGTCCCGGCATCGAGGCGTGCCTCTCTCAAGTCTGCGATGGCCGCAGCGACCTCGGCCTCCACATCTTCGCGTTGGGATTCGGGCACGGAACGGGACACGGCCGTGACGTATCGGCTGGACAAGCTGCTCATGGCAACTCCTTGAGGGGTGTATT
Organism: Paeniglutamicibacter terrestris; assembly: GCF_012271785.1. GTDB lineage: Bacteria > Actinomycetota > Actinomycetes > Actinomycetales > Micrococcaceae > Paeniglutamicibacter > Paeniglutamicibacter terrestris. Next base: position 20,411 of record NZ_JAAWVT010000010.1, read on the forward strand.
TGGTTCTTCGGAACGCAGTGCGTTGAGGGAAGTGGCCAAGTAGTTCCACTCGGCAGTGAGCGAGTCAAGCAGGCTTCTGCCGGACTGGCTGGTCTTGTACATCTTGCGTGGACGGGACTCGGTGGTGTCCCACTCGGCGTCCAATAGTCCCTGTTTTTCCAAGCGACGCAACAGTGGGTAGAGCGTGTTGGCATCCACGCTCAGCCCAGATTTCTCCAGCACCGCTAGCAGACCGTAACCGTAGCCTGGGGTTTCCAGGGTTGCCAGCGCGGCCATCACCACGGTTCCGCGGCGAAGTTCTTGCTGGTGTCCGGACAGGACCTCTTCATAGATCATGTTTCACACGATACTGTGTCACGCACACTATTGTCCATGGCAAGGAGATTGGAAGTTTCCAGCTAATTCCTTGACGCGCCACGGATCAATGGCTCGATGCCAACGTTCGTCGGTGGCGCGCGACGGCGCCCAATGGCCTCGGCGCGCAGTTGGTAGGCGGTCCCGGCGACGACCGCATCGATGACGAAAGTTCGGTTTCCCGGTAACAGCAGCGCGGTGGATGCTGAGCTGGATACCGCGTGCGGATCGACCCTCCGTCGTGACGCGGTGCTAATCGTTCCCGTGGCAAGTCTCTGCGCACTACCCGGCCGGAAAGTGGCCGCCGGGGTGGACCTCGGGGGCGCCCTTGAGCCTCTTCACACCCGGGCTGGCGCAGCTAGGGAACTCAAAACGAATCATTACCTCATGTTTCACTACGCTAAATTTTACAAATAAGGTAAGGCTAAGTTTATGATGATGCGTGAATGATCGCAAAACCGGATATGGGCTCAGTGCCCAAGACCTTGACCTAGGCTATGGGACTCGACAGGTGGTCCATGGTGCCCACCTGACGCTTCGCCCTGGCCGCATCGTGGCCCTAGTGGGCCCCAACGGCAGCGGGAAATCGACGCTGCTGCGCGCCATGGCGCGCTTGCACGAGGTTGACGCGGGAGGACTCCGGCTGGGGAAACTCGGCGGGGAATCCCTGGACGCCTTATCCATGAAGCGCAGCGAGTTTGCGCGGCGGGTCACCCTGCTGTCGCAAAGTCGTCCCGTGCCGCACGGCCTCAGCGTGCGCGAGGTGGTCGAGTTTGGCCGCCATCCGCATCGCGGACGGTTCCGCTCCGCGGACCCGTCGGGCCAGGCCATGGTCGAGGGCGCCATGGCGATGACGGGAGTCGAAGCACTTGCCGACCGCGGGGTGCACGAGCTCTCCGGCGGACAGCTGCAGCGCGTCTGGATGGCCAGCGCTCTGGCGCAGGACACCTCCGTCCTCCTGCTGGACGAGCCGACCAACCACCTGGACCTGCGCTACAAGGTCGAGATCTTCGACCTAGTCCACGACCTGGCCCGCGAACACGGGGTGGCGGTTGGGCTGGTGCTGCACGACCTGGACGAAGCCGCTGGGATCGCCGATGACATCGCGGTGCTCAGTGGCGGGCGCATCATGGCGGTGGGCCCGGCCCATGAGGCGCTTGATGCGCAGCTGCTGTCCCGGGTCTATGGCATCGAGATCGAGACCCGGCTGGATCCGTTCACCGGGCGGGTGCAGACACGTGCCCTAGGCCGGCGCCACGGGAATTCACAACCCATCCTTGAAACCATCTAGAAGGAGAACCATGAACAAGATTCACTCGCTCACCCTTGCCCTCGTGGCCGCCGGCGCCCTGGCGTTGACCGGCTGCGGTACCACCGAGGCTCCGGCCTCCGCAGAAACCGCTCCGACCGAGGCGGGCGGAGCCGTCTCGGTGACCGATGCGCGCGGCAAAACCATCACCCTCGAGGCCCCCGCCACCCGGCTGGTCGGCACCGAATGGAACGTGCTGGAGAACATCGCCTCGCTGGGCACCATGCCAGTGGGGGCCGCCGACGTGAAGGGCTACAACGCCTGGGTCAAGGCTGCTCCGCTGTATGCGGGCGTCAAGGATATCGGCACTCGCGGAGAACCGAGCATCGACACCGTCGCCGCACTGGATGCCGACGTCATCGTGGCCACCACCGACCTGCCCGAGGCCGCCGTGGCACAGCTGGAAAAGCTTGCTCCGGTGGTGGTGCTGAAGTCCGCCGACGGAACGAATCAGATCGGTCAGGCCATCGAAAACCTGAACACGGTCGCCACACTCACCGGCACCCAGACCAAAGCCGCGGAGGTCGTCTCCGGCTACGAGGCAGCCATCACCGCCGGGCGCAGCGCGCTGGAAGCCGCCGGGCTCAGCGGCACCCGGGTGGCATTTGCCGACGGCTGGGTTGCTGACGGGGCGGTGTCCATCCGCCCGTACGTTGCCGGCTCGCTGCTCGCTGACATCAACACCGAGCTTGGGCTGGTAAGCCCTTGGTCGCTGAAGGGCGACCCCGCCTACGGGCTGGCCGCCACCGACGTCGAGGGCCTGACGGCCCTGGACGCCGAGCACTTCGTCTACATCGCCAACAAGAACGACGGCAACTTCGTTGACGAACTGACGACAAATGCCATCTGGAGCTCACTGGACTTTGTCAAGGCAGGGCACGTCCACCGCCTTGACGACGGCATCTGGATGTTCGGCGGCCCCGCCTCGATGACAGCGTACGTCAACGCGCTCGTGGCCGAACTGACCAAGTAGCAGACCAACCCCTGCCCGGTGCCCAGAGCACCGGGACCGCCCAAAGACAGCAGGAAGCAAGAATCGTGAGTCAATCCGTCCGTCAAGACACCGCAGCCCCTGAAGTGGCCCCGGTCATCGCCTCCGCGGCGCGGGTTCCGTGGTGGCGCTCGGTCGGTGCTCTGGCTGCGATGCTGCTCGGGAGCCTGGCGGTGCTGGCCGCCGTGCACCTGACCCAAGGCACCGCGACGCTGGGGATTGGGGAGCTCTGGGGCGTGCTCGCTGGCCGCGGCGCGGAACAGGACTCCGCGGTGCTCATCGCCTCGCGCGTCCCACGTTTGCTAGCCGGGCTGCTGGTAGGTATCGCGCTGGGGGTTGCCGGGGCGGGCATGCAGTCCGCCAGTGGAAACATCCTTGCCTCCCCGGACACCCTGGCGGTGAATGCCGGGGCACACCTGGCCATCGTCTCGGTGGCGGTACTGGGCTTCACCATGCCACCACTGGTCTCCGGGTCGGTCTCATTCCTGGGCGGACTTGGTGCCGCGGCCCTAGTTCTCGCGCTCTCCGGGGCCGGGACTCGTGCCGCGAGCGGACCGATCCGCCTGGTGCTGGCCGGATCCGCCCTAGCACTGGGACTGGGCTCGGTGACCAGCGCCCTGATCCTGCTCTACAGCCAGGAAACCACCGGGCTGCTGGCCTGGGGCAGCGGCAGCATCGTGCAGTCGCGCAGCACCGAACTGGTGCAGCTGGCCCCCGTCATCGCGATCGGAATTCTGGCGCTGTGTGCCCTCTCCCGGCGACTTGACCTGCTGGGCCTGGGCGAGGACGCCTCCCGGCTGGCCGGGGCCGACCCGCGCGTCGCGCGTCTGTGCGCGGTGCTCGCCGCGGTGCTCCTCTCGGCCGCCGCCGTGTCCCTGGCCGGCCCCATCGGTTTTGTGGGGTTGTGTGCCCCGGCCATTATCCGCCTGCTCAGTGGCAAGATCCCGGGGTTGGGACGGCACCGGGCGTTGTTGCCGCTGTCGGGGATCACCGGTGCGCTGGTGGTCGTCGGGGCCGACGTCCTGGTGCGCGTGGTGCTCGGGGCCAAGGCGGGGGTCGAGGTCCCCACGGGCGTTGTCACCACGCTGCTCGGCGCGATTTTTCTGGTCGTCCTGGCCGTGCGCATGAGCGACGGGTCGATGGCAGGCGGCGGCGACGCACTGGCGAAGATCCGCAGTTTCCGCACGTTCCTCGCGGTGCTGCTGGCCCTAGTCTTGCTGCTGACCGGGCTAGTGATTGCCGGAGTCTTGCTGGGGGATGCCAAGCTGCTGCTGGGGGACGTCCAGAACTGGATTTCCGGCCGGGCCGGGGACACCGTCTCGGCCGTGCTTGGCACCCGCCTGCCGCGGGTGCTGGCGGCGGTGCTGGCTGGTGTGGCTCTGGCGCTCGCTGGCACCCTGGTGCAGGGCGTTTCTCGCAATCCGCTGGCCGACCCGGGCATTCTGGGCGTCTCCGGAGGTGGTGGGCTGGCGGCGATTCTCGTGTTGACTTTGGCGCCAATGGCCGGCGCCTGGGCCGTGAGCGGTGCCGCGCTGGCTGGCGCGGGGTTGGTGGCGGTGCTGGTCTTCGGCCTGGCGATGCGCGGCGGGTTGCAGCAGGGCAGGCTGGTGCTCATCGGCATCGGTGTCTCCGCCGCGCTCTCGGCATTGATCAACGTGTTGCTGGTTACCACCAACCCCTATTCGCAAACCAAGGCGTTGACCTGGCTCTCGGGTTCCACCTACGGGCGTTCTCTCACCTCGGTGCTGCCCGTGGCGCTGGCCATCGCTCTGGTCATTCCGCTGCTCATCTGGATGCGCCGGGACCTAGATGTGCTGGCGCTGGATGATGACTCCCCACGGGTGTTGGGCATCGCGCTGGTGCCGGCCCGGCTCTGGCTGCTGGGCGGCGCGGTGTTACTGACCGCCGGTGCCGTGTCCACGGTCGGGGTGATCGCCTTCGTGGGGTTGGTGGCCCCGCATGCCGCTCGTTCGCTGGTTGGTGCCCGCCACACCCGGGTGTTGCCGGTGGCGCTGCTCATCGGCGCATGTACCGTCTCGATCGCCGACACCGTCGGGCGTACCGTCATCGCCCCGGGGCAGATCCCGGCCGGAATCATGACGGCCTTGGTCGGTGCCCCCTACTTCATGTACCTACTGTGGCGCTCGCGCAGCCCCAGCCACTAGGCAAAACCGAACCGCAACGAAAGCAGGAGAAGATGGCCAGAACCAACATGGCGGCAGCACGCGTGGCGGCCCAAACCCCGGGACTTATCCACGCGCAGGTGCTGCGCAGTCTGCGCCTGGGCCACAGCTTCCAGCGGGTGACGCTGGGGCACGGAACGCTGAGGGACTTCGTCCCTCTGGGGTTCGACCAGTGGTTCCGCCTCTTCCTGCCTTCCGCCGCTGGCAGCTTAGAGCGCCTGCCGCAGAAGCTCGACACCCTCGCCTACCTCAAGTATCTGGCGCTGCCCAAGGGGGCGCGGCCGATCCTGCGCAACTACACCGTGGCCGAATTCCGGCCCGCGGGGCTGCAGGGACCGGAGCTGGATGTTGATTTTGTGCTGCACTCGGCGCCCGACGGATCCCTGGGCCCCGCCGCACGGTGGGCCCGAGATGCCCTCCCGGGGGAGAAAGTGGCGTTCATCGACGAGGGCCTGGGTTTTAACCGCCCCGGGCATCTCGAGAGCGTTTTCATCGTTGCGGACGAGACGGGCCTGCCGGCCGCCGCAGGGGTGCTCGCTGCCCTGCCGCGGCATATCACGGGCACCGCGCTGCTGGAGGTTCCCGATGTAGCGGATCGCCGGGATGTTCCTGCCCCCGCAGGGGTCGAGGTGCGCTGGCTCCCGCGGACGGGAACCGCGTTGCCTGGGAGCGTGGCCCTTGATGCGTTGCGGGCACTGCAGATTCCGCGGGAGCCGTTTTACGGCTGGGTGGTGGGGGAGTCCTTGCTGGCCAGCGGCGTGCGCCGGCATTGGGTCGGCGCTGGTGTTCCCAAGTCACACATCACCTTCTGTGGCTATTGGAAGAATGGTGCCCGGCACTAAACCCGATGCGGGCTCGCGCGCGGACATGATGCCACCAGCTTGTTCCGGCCGTGATGGAGGGAACACGCATTATGGTTGTAGCTTCAAGTATTTGGTGCCATACTTGAGGAAGAGCAGCCCATCCCCGTCGTCCAAGGAGTCACCGCCATGAGCACCAGCACCCGAGATCAACTGTCAGCCGAGCTGGCCATGGGCACCGTCATGCTCAAGGTAGGGGACATGAAGAAAATGAGCGCCTACTATCAACAGGCGCTGGGCCTCGAGATTCTCTCCGAAGGAGCGGCCGGGACCGGCCTGGGACGCCGTGGACTTGAGCTTGTCCACCTCTCCGACGGCAAGGGCCTGAACCTTCCAGCTCGCGGCGAGGCCGGGCTTTTCCACACCGCATTGCTCTTTGACTCGCAATCGGATCTCGCTGCCACGGTGCTGGCCGCCGCGCAGTTCGACGGCTCGCTGTTCACCGGCAGCTCAGATCACTTAGTTTCCGAAGCCTTCTACTTCAACGACCCCGAGGGCAACGGCATTGAGCTCTACTGGGACCGGCCCCGCGATACCTGGAGCTGGAACGGGGATACCGTAGCCATGGACACCATTTACTTGGATCCGAATGAGTACCTCAACAAGCACGTCAACGAGGCTGCCGTCAGGGGACTGAGCACCGCCAACGCCGGCATCGGTCACGTGCACCTGCAGGTTGGCGACGTCGCCACGGCAGAGAAGTTCTACGTTGACACCCTGGGCTTCGCCAAGACCACGAGCTTCCACGGCCAGGCGCTCTTTGTTTCCGCTGGCGGATACCACCACCACATGGCCATGAATGTGTGGAACTCCCGCGGTGCGGGACCCCGCAAGGACACTTTGGGCCTCGGCGAAGTTGTCATCACCGTGCCGAACAATGACGAGGTTGGTGCCCTGGCCGACCGACTGAATGTTGCCGGCGTCGCGAATCACCACACCGGTGCGGAACTTCGTTTTGATGATCCGTGGGCCAACAAGATCCGCGTGGCCGTCGGCTAAGACCGAAAGGCCAGCGCGGCTGCGGGTCGGGGAGCGGTGTATTCTGCACAGCTCCCCGGCCCGCATTTTCTTGCGCTGCGTGTTTTGCCTCTTTTGGCGGTGGGAGACACGGACAGGTGGGACCCATGCCGTTGAAGCACCAACGCGCCGTGCCCCCACGCTGAATTCCTGCGCACTGGTCGTTGCGCCGACGTGTCTGCCGCCCTCCACCGGGCAGCAGCCGAATAATCCCCGTGGACACCGGTGCCATGTTAACCAACGCGACAATGGGCTGTGACGCTACAGCGGCACGTCGTCTGCGGTGAGGAGCTGTCGCCGAGGACCTGGCTGCCAGCGGCTGCTAGATGCATCCGCCCGCCTCCGCAGGCTACTGCGCGCTACGGTGTAACCAATCGGCCAGCTCCCGGAAGCGCCCGGATGGCTTCACGCTCAACGCGATCGCCGAGTGCGGCATCAACACGCCCCCGGCCAGCGACTCGCCGGTGCCGCTGGAGGCTGACCTGTGCCCCCACCGTCCCGTTTCTGGTGATGGTGATCGACTCGACGGTCGCCTCGTTCAGGGATCCGTCGCACACGTTAATGCCGAACGCCCCGAACCCGATGGTTTTGATAGGGGCCTTCGACGCTGAGCACATCGATGGCCCCGAAGTTCACGAACCCGATGCCGCTGGGGTGTTCGAAGAGACGTTGCCCAAGGCCATATCGTTCTGCCCGTAGGTGGTAGTCGTTTCGAGGTTGAGCACCTGCTTGGCTCGGGTGCGGCTAATAATGAGGACGCCGTCGCCGATCAAATCCGGGATCCCGGCGCAACGCGTGCGTCGAAAATGCCGCAGGCATAAACGGTCCGCCGACAGATATCCCGCCTCCACGCACCGAGGGACCTACTGAGTTGTCCGCGACGTTATTCAGCCGAACAGTCAAAACCACCGGGCGCTCGGCCCACCGGTTCCACAAGGTGAAGGCGCTCTGTTTGGCCATAACCCCGAAGTCAGCTGGCCGGTCCGTTCGCCCCTTACCCTCGGACTCGGCCCCATGGACTGCGTTGGCCTCAACGCGGCCGGCGAGGATGTTGCCCTAAATACTGAGGTAGATCTGTCAGTGGGTGGTGACGTTGCGCAGGCGCAGCGTGCCAAGGTCGGCAATGGTTGGATCGTTGTAGATCGCCCGTTCATGGGGGGGAGCTCCGCAAGGCCACGCTCGACAGGGGTTTTTGCAGGTCAATTTCGGGCCTTTGGCAGAGACTGCCGATTCACCGCCGCGCAGGCTGACTCCCGGCTGCAAGCTCAGCGAGGCGATGCCCCGGATTCCCCCAGTGACCTCAATTTCCGCGGAACCGGAGGCTAGGACCTCGTTGAGCTGGGCAACATGACTTGCCTTAGTGCCGCGGCATCTGGCCTATCTCCCGTCGTGGGGAATCCTCGTGTCGCTGAACAACTCGGGCATTCGGGCTGACCCCTGGATCCGCCGCCCGTGACCATCGTGGCCAGACGTGAGTCGGAGGGTCTGTAGCTCGATGCTGTGATCCCCGTCCGGCGGCGGCGAGCTGAAGAACCTGCTGGAAGTGATGCACCGAACACCTGCAGGTTTTCTTGCTACGTTCCTGTTTCAGTCCTGTTCCTTTGCTGCGGATTTCTTGCCGTTGAGTTGAGATACCCATGTCAAAGTTGAAAAACAGCAAGGAAACACGATCAGGGGAGGACCCGATGCGTCACGAAAACACCATTGAAGCAAGGAATCTCGCTTCAATATTGCAGGCTTCCAATGCGGAGTCCTCCCGCGCTTCACACCGGGCCACTGGCGGCGTGGTAACCGTGCTGGTACCGGCACACAATGAATCCGAAGCAATCATTGAGACCCTGGAATCGTTGGGACAACAAACCCGACGTCCAGACCGGGTGATCGTCATTGCCGATAACTGCACCGATAACACGGAGCAACTTGCCCTGGCTCAGGGTGCGGAAGTCATCTGCACGGTGGGCAACACGGACAAGAAGGCCGGCGCGTTGAACTTCGCGCTCGGCCGACTGCTCGAGGGAGCTGACCCGGATGACCTGATCCTGGTCCAGGATGCGGACTCGCAGCTGGCGCCAGACTTCATCGAGAACGCGGTCAGCCATCTCGGTTCCGACGACAAGCTCGGTGCGGTTGGCGGCGTGTTTCGCGGCGGTCCGGGCGGAGGCTTCGTCGGCCACCTACAGCGCAACGAGTATTCCCGATACGCCCGGGACGTCAAGCGCCTGAATGGGAAATGCCTCGTCGTGACCGGAACAGCAGCGCTGTTCCGGGTGCGGACGCTGCGGGGCGTCTCGCTGGCCAGAATCCAGGGCTCGCTGCCGGCGGGCAACGGACGCGGCGGGGTCTATGACACCTCGGTGCTGACTGAAGACAATGAACTTTCCTTCGCACTACTCACCCTGGGATTCAACATCCTTTCGCCGGCCGACTGCACCCTGGTCACCGAGGTCATGCCGACCTGGCGCGAGCTGTGGGCCCAACGCCTGAGGTGGAAAAGGGGTGCGGTGGAAAACTGCGTGCAGTACGGCTGGACCAAGGTCACCCGACCCTACTGGGGGCGCCAACTCCTGTCCATGGTCGGCGTACTGGTCACCGTGGCGTACTTGGCCTCGATCGCCTACGCAGTGGGGTCGGGAGCAGGACTTCACCTCCATGCCTTCTGGATGGCGGTGACCGGAGTGTTTGTCCTCGAACGGGTCGTGACAGTGCGGCTCAGGGGATGGAAATACATGCTGTTGGCGGCGACCATGTACGAAACGGTCATTGACCTCTTCTTACAGGCTGTCCACGCCAAGGCATACATGGATGCAATGTTTAACAAGAAAAAGGTTTGGTAGAAAAATGTACAACAACCCAACGATCCCCATGGCCGCAGGCGCCGGTTCGGCGACCCTCGCGATGACTGGTGCGGGACAAATATTCTGGTTCGCCCTGGCAGGCTTCGCCATGCTGGCCCTCGGCCTGGCCATCAAACGGATCGTCCCGGTCCGCGCGCGCAAGTCCTAGGTACACCACTGGCTCTTGATGGCGCCGGGAACCGTAGTCAATTGACCAGCGATTCCCGGCGCCATCAGCGGGTTAAGACACCGGAGCGGTGGCCGCCGAGTACTTGGACACCGTCGTGTAACCGGTCTTGGAACCCGTGACGCGGACCTTGATGGTGTCCCCGGCATCGATGGCCGCGAGCTTGTAGGTCTTGGCGGTGGCCCCGGAGATGGCGGCTCCCGAGCGGTACCACTGGTACTTCAGGGTGGTGCCCGAGGTCCAGGTGCCGGGGTTCGCGGTGAGCGTGTTTCCGGTGATAAGTGTCCCGCTGATTGTTGGTGTCGGCGCGGTGAGCGTACTTAGGGGAGCATAGGAGAAGTCGCGGATGACCACCGTCTCGGGCGCAACATGCAACGGGTCACCGCCGCCTCCGCCGGTGACCCACAAGTTAAAGTGGACGGCTTCCTTGGCCGGAATCGGAACCGTGGCGCCTTGCATAACGGTTCGCTTGAGTAGCGTCCCGGTGAAACCCGTGCCGGCATAGGTCTCAAAGGTTAACTTGGATGGTTCCCAGAAAAGCCGGTGCGTCGTCACCACATTGGTCGTGGTGGGAAAGGTGATGGTGCTATTTCCCTCGCCCGGTGGCAGCAAGGCATCGAACCAGTAGCCGTGGCCTTGGGTCACCGGCCAGTTCTCGCCATAGGCTCCGCCACCTCCCCACGCGGACGCCTCGCACAGATCAATTTCGTTGTAGCCCGGATCCGCCTCGGGGTCGTAGGTGAATAGGCATCCCCAGACGACTTCGGGCTGCAGGGCGCTGACGTTCTTGGCGACGGTGGTGCTGTAGGTTCCATAGCCGAAACCCTCCCGCGTTGACTGGATCTCCGCGCCGGCCGGCGCCGAGCCGGTGGGGTTGGACAGCTTCAGGGTGACATATCCGTTGGCATCCGGGCTGCTGACATTCGCCGGATCGAAAGCACCGTTGAACTGCGGTCCCCCGCTCCAGAAGCGCTTCTGCCAGTTGAAGCCCTTCCATTCAAAACTGCCGACCGGTCCGGGATCCTCCGCCATCTGCACGGTCACGGCCGCCCGTGCAGGAATGGCGCCCATCGCTAGGCACAGGCCGGCGGCCAGCAGCAGGCTGAGTGCGCGTGGGCCCGTGGCCCAATGCCCCCGTCCGGGAGGGAGCACTGGGAGTTTCTTTGGGACCAGCGCATTGACCGTTCGTGACATGGCAAGACCTCACTTTTTTCATTACCGGAGACCACCGTGGCCCCGTGGCTGGCGCTCCGGGTCCCGCCCGATGCGCCGCAAGGATTGGGCAGAGGCCCGTTCCCGTCGCCGCACGTCCCACCCAAGGCGTGCAACTCCTCGATTATCTTTCATGTCCCCGCGAACTGATGCGTGACACGAGGTTCTTCCCCGGACGGGACGTGAAGACGCTCCGTGGCGCATGCTCTGAGTGGACATCGAAAGGTTGTGGACTGCCCATTCTGCTGCGGGCTCAGGTGAAAACCGGGGAATTTTTTGGCACCAGCACCTTGAGGGCTGCGGGCAGGATCGTGATCGTTGCCGGCAGCCGGCCGATATTTTCTCCGTCGGCAAAGATGTCCAACGGCTTGCTGGCGTCGATGGTGATCACTCGGCCGCGGGTGAAGGAGACGTTTTCCTGGCGCAAATGGGTGCCCCGGTAGGAGCGCAGGAAGGTCAGGACCACGCCCATGATGCCGGCCCTGCCCAGGGTGACGATGTCCAGCAGGCCGTCGTCGACCGTGGCCTGCGGACAGATGCGCAGCCCTGCGCCGTACTGCCCGACGTTGCCCACGGCGACAAACCAGCCCGGAACGCTGCTTCTCACCCCGTCCACCTCGAGCGTGAACGTGACATTGCGCCATTCGGCGAACGCCCGCAGCCCGCCGTAGAGATAGACGAATGGTCCGAGGTTGATCCGTACTCTGTTGCCGTAGTCATTGGCCAGCGCGTCGAAACCGACGTTGGCGACGCCTAAGTATGGACGGCCGTTGACCAGCCCCAGATCCATGTCGCGCACCACCAGCTGCGAAAGGCCCCTGACGGTCCGCACCGGGTCCAGGCCCAGACCGATGCGGCGGATCGTGTCGTTCCCACGGCCCCCAGCCAGAGGCAGCAGCACGGCTCCGGATTCTTTGGCTCCGGCGGCCGTTGCGCCGAGGAACCCGTCCCCGCCCAGCGCCGCTATCAAGGATCCGGGTGCCGCTGTGCGTGCCCTCTGCGTGGCTTCGGTAAGGTTTTCGGTCAGGTGCACGGTGGGGGTGTATCCCGCCGCGTGCAGGGCGGCGGCGGTTTGCTCCCAGAGCCTGCGGCCGCGGCCGCGGCCCGAGGTCGGGTTGACTAGTAGCAGGGCGGGGCCGGGGGCGGGAGGCTTCATTCGGTGGTTCCTGTGGCGAGTTGGGTGTCGGCGGCCAGAGCCAGGATTTCAGCGGCGCGGCCGCGTGCCCTATCCGCGTCTTCGGGAACGAGGGAAAGCCGGGTTCGGCGCTCAAGTAAGTCTTCGAGGCTTGTTGCAGCCTCAGCGCGGATGGCGAAGAGTAGTTCGGCCCCGGTGATCTGTGTGCCGGTAAAGAGCGGTTCGGCCAGCAGGCGGTGTGTTCCAGCGAGCTGGTGGACGGCCGGTGCCTCGGTGCCGTATTTGGCAAGCAGTCGTGCCGGTGCCTCCAGGGTGGCCAGCGTGGCGCGCGGTGCGGCGCCGATCAGCGGAAGCTTCTTGGTTCGGCTCGGAGTGGAGCTTCCGAGTCGAGCGGCGGCGGCGTCCACCGCGTCCTGCGCCATGCGGCGGTAGGTGGTGAGTTTGCCGCCCACCACGGTGATCGCTTCTCCGGGGACATCGCGCACCAGATGGTTGCGGGAAATATCGGAGGTGGGATCGGTTTCCCCGGGCCCGGAGGAGCGCACCAGCGGGCGCAACCCGGCAAACGAACCGACCACGTCGGAGCGTTGCAGCGGGACACCAAGTACCCGGTTGATGGTGCCGAGCAGAAAATCGATGTCGTGCGTCGGCACGGCGGGGTGGTGGCCGTCCGCGGCGCGGTCCTCCTCATCGGTGAGCCCGATGTACACCACGTCATCGGGCTGGGGCAGCACAAATACGTACCGGCCGAAGTGCCCGGGCACCGCCACGGTGTGTGCTGCATGCGGGTTGCCCAGGCGTTCGGCGCGGACAACCAGGTGGGTGCCCCGGCTTGGGGTCATGGTCAGTAAAGGATCAAAATCCGCTGCCCATACACCCGCCGCATTGATGACCGTGCGGGCGTGCACCGTCATGGCCTCACCGGTGCGGGTGTTGCTGGCCGCTACGGAGGTAGCGGTGATAGCGGTGGCGTGCACATCGCGCAGAACGTGGGCGCCAAGCCCGGCGGCGGTGCGCAGAACGCCCATGACCAGGCGGGTATCGTCGATGACCTGGCCGTCCCAGTAGAGTAGCCCGCGGCGCAGCCCCGGGTTATCCAGCGCCGGCGCCATGGCCGCGACGGCCTGTTTCGAAAGTAGTTGGGGCCGAGGCATGATACTGCTGCTCAGACCCGAGGCTCGGCGCAGCAGATCATAGAGTGCCACACCCACCGCGGCCGCGGCGGTTTCGGTGCGTTGGGTGCCGACGGTGTCCGGGATGATGAATCCCAGCGGGCGGATCAGGTGCGGGGCGATCGAATCCATGAGCCAGCGCCGCTCCATCGCTGATTCCCAGGCCACCGAGAAATCGCCCCTAGCCAGATAGCGTAGACCGCCGTGGATCAGTTTGGAGCTGTATCCGCTGGTGCCGGAGCCGAAGTCTTTGGACTCGAGTAATGCCACGGAGAATCCGCGACTCACGGCGTCCAATGCCACCCCGGCGCCGGTGATTCCGCCGCCAATGACCGCTACATCCACGGTGTGTGCGCGCAAGTGCTCCAGCGAGTGGAGCCGGGTGGCGTCGTTGATCCAGGTCTTATCCCCGGGGCTCACGATTCGACTCCTGCCGTAGGAGCAGCGGAGGGTGTGAGGTGGCGGGTGATCATCGTTTCGAGCTCCACGAGCGATTCTTCGAAGTCACCAGTCTTACGCAGCAGTCGAGCCGAGAGCGCCACACCTTGCAGGGCGAGCAGCAATGTTGTGGCGGTAGCGGGTGTCGCCCGAATACTCTCATCCGCCAGCCCAGCGGTTATCAAGCCCTGGAACTCATCAAGGATCAGTTGCTGGCTCGCACCAAATCTGTCGGTCACATAGGGGATGAGGAACTCGGGGTCACGCTCGGCAATGGAGTCTAGAAGTTCGGAGGTGGCAAAGACGCGCACGCAGTGAATGGCGAAATGCACTAACTCGTCGCGACCGGTGCCAGTGGGGGAGCTCGAGCGGACATCGGCAGCGACGGTGCGGAACTCCCGGGTCAGGGTGGCCAATACCGCGTTTTCAACCGAGCCCATGCGCCGGTAGAAGGTCATGCGGGAGACCCCTGCCCGTTCGGCAATATCGTTGGCGGTAGTCCGACGTACCCCGTGGCGGACTACCGACTCGCGTGTGGCGATCAGGAGCTTGTCATCGCCGGGGCTACTGGTACGTTGTGACGGCATGTGTAACACTGTATCCCATGGTGACGCAGAACACAGAGGAGATTCCCCGCTCGGTTTGGTACGGGTGGGGAGACCCCTCTCGAGCCCGGCCGCTGACTGAGGGTGCCCTCGAATACCTGCGCACCACCCTGGGCCTTCACAGTGTGGATCTCTCCCATCCGCCCGTTGACTTCGCTGAAGTACACGTTGGCGAGGGGCATCTTGATGGCGAAGTACTGGAGGAATTGCGCGAGCTGCTCGGGGACGCTCACGTTTCTACTGACCAAACCGAACGTCTACTCCACTCGGGCGGCAAGAGCACCCCGGACCTGCTGCGCATCCGCGCCGGGGACGCGCGGCAAGCACCCGACGCGGTGCTCTTCCCCGGCAGTGAGACGGACGTCCGTCGGATTCTGGAATTGTGCGTTCGGCGGCGTCTGGCCGTGGTGACCTTTGGCGGCGGCACCTCCGTGGTCGGGGGCGTAGAACCCCTGCACGGGCAGCTCGAGGGTGTGCTCACGCTGGATATGCGGCGCATGGACAAATTATTGAAGTTCGATGGGCTCTCGTGCACCGCTACCTTTGAGGCGGGCATCCGGGGACCGGCGATCGAGGCAGCACTGGAACCGCTGGGCTTCACGCTTGGTCACTTCCCACAAAGCCATCAGGAGGCGACCCTGGGTGGCTACCTGGCAACACGTTCCGCCGGACAAGCCTCCACCGGTTACGGCCGCTCCGATGATGTGGTCAAGTCCGCGCATGTAGAAACCCCTGCGGGTCCGCTCGACGTTGGCTCGCTGGCCCCCGGAACCGCGGCCGGGCCGAAGCTGCTAGATGTGATCCTGGGATCCGAGGGCACTCTTGGCGTGATCACCTCCGCCACCGTAGTCATTCAACCGTTGCCCCAACATAAGAGTCACGGCGCGTGGTCTTTCCCGTCGTTTGCCGCCGGGGCCGAGGCCCTGCGGAAGCTGCGCCAGGAGGGTGTCCGCGGGGACATGCCCCATGTCTGCCGGCTCAGCGATACCGACCAGACCGCAGCGACCTTCAAGCTCGGAGGTACCAAGACCGCGGTTCTGGCCGCGTACCTCGGGCTGCGCTCTCAGCAAAGTCCCGCGCTGGCTCTCTTTCTGTGGGAGGGAGAAGCTCGGGAAACGGCCGCCCGCCGGCGGCGCAGCGCGAGGATCCTGCGCGCCGCCGGCGGGATCCCGCTCGGTCCCATGCCGGCGCGGGCCTGGGAACGCGGGCGCTTTTCCGGACCCTATCTGCGTGATGAATTGCTCACTCGCGGCGTGTTGGTTGAGACCCTAGAAACTGCCGCCACGTGGAGTCAACTCCAGAGCACCTACACCGCGGTGCGCGGCGCGATCCTTGACGCGCTGGCGGCCAACGGCGGTTCCGGATATGTGCAGACGCACATTTCCCACGTCTACCCCGACGGCGCCTCGCTCTATTTCACCTTCCTCGGTGGCTTGGAGCGCGATGGGCTGGCACAAAATGCCCGTGTCAAGAAGGCGGCCTCCGCGGCCATCGTCGCGGCCGGGGCCACCATCACCCATCATCACGGGGTGGGCATCGAGCACGCCCCCTACATGAGCTCAGAAATCGGCAGGCTGGGACTTGAGGTGTTAAGAAGGATCAAGGAAAGTCTTGATCCCACGGGCATCATGAATCCCGGAAAGCTCATCCCCGCAGCTACTGCCGAGGCACCGGCCGTCGGGGAAGCTTCCAGTGCATCACCACAAAAGGAGAAACCATGAACCAAAGCATCGGAACCTTGGCCGGATCAACGGTGTTGATCACCGGAGCGGCGATGGGCATGGGCAGGATGTATGCCGATCTCGCGGTACGTGATCACGCCAGCCATGTCATTCTCTGGGACATTAATGCCGAGCAGCTCGAGAAAGCCGCGGCTGAGTTGAGCGGTCAGGGCAGTGAGATTCACACACAGGTAGTAGACGTGGGTCGGCTCGAATCCATCGAGGCGGCCGCCAGTCAGGTGCGCAGCGGCGCCGGGGCGCCGGACGTGTTGATCAACAATGCGGGGATTATTCGCGGTAAGTACTTTTGGGAACACGACCAGCGCACTGATATTGCTGCGACCATGAATATCAATGCGCTTGCGCTGATGCATATCACTCGCGAATTCCTTCCTGCCATGATCGAACGCGGGCGCACCTCACGGATTGTGAATGTCGCGTCGGCCGCGGGGCTGCTTTCGAACCCAAGGATGAGCGTGTATTCCTCCTCCAAGTGGGCGGTCATCGGGTGGAGTGACTCGTTGCGTCTGGAGTTGGAGCAGGCGGGGCATCGGCACATCAAGGTGACGACATTCTGTCCCTCGTATATCAAGACCGGAATGTTCGAAGGAGTGCGTGGTCCACTATTAACTCCTTTGCTTGAACCGAAAGCTGTGACCGACCGAGTGTGGCAGGCCATGAAGGATGGTCAGCCCATGCTGATGATGCCCTGGACGGTGAAACTGAGCACCGCATTGCGCGGTGTGTTGCCGGTTGCCGCCTGGGACGTGGTGGCGGGGCGGGTCTTCGGGGTTTATAAGTCCATGGAGCACTTCACTGGGCGCCGCTAAACAACGTTTTTGACATCGGAGATGCCGGGGTCCCGGCTGGGGCCAGATGAATGCCCCAGCCGCGGGTGGTGGACTCGGGAGTGAATCCCAAGAATACTAAGTTGTGCACAACTTAGTTGTGTGCAATGATAATGAACATGTCAGTTGTTGATGAAATGGTCTGCTTTTCCCTCTACTCGGCCACGCGCGCCACCACGAGGGCATACACCGAGCTATTGGCCCCATGGGACCTCACCTATCCGCAGTACCTGGTATTGGTTGTCCTTTGGCGTGAAGGCGAGAAACCGGTACACGAACTGGGGGACATGCTCCAGCTCGATTCCGGGACGCTTTCGCCACTATTGCGCCGAATGGAAGCCAAGGACCTGGTGGCGCGTCATCGTGCTTCAAAGGATCAGCGGATTGTCACCATCGCTGCCACGGCCCGTGCCGATGCACTGCGCGAAGAACTCGGGCACATCCCCGGGGTCATCGCACGCTGCACCGGACTGCCTGATCTGGCCGCCGCCCGCGAGTTGATCAGCACACTCCAGCAACTGACTACCACCATGCGCAATGGTGTTCCGGCAGGTAATTGAATACCTGTTTACACTGCGCCGCTGTGAACCATGGCTGAAAAGTAGCCGTTTGATCAAGAACCAACCACTAACTTCAGCGCCACGCGCTGAGCAAACCATCAACCGCTGAAAGGCAAACGCCATGAACACTCTTTACACAGCCGAAGCACTCTCCACCGGCCAGGGACGTGAAGGACGAGTCTTCACTTCCGACGGTACCCTCGACGTGGCCATGACTCCACCGAAGGAATTGGGTGGCTCCGGAAACGGCACCAATCCAGAGCAGCTCTTTGCCGCAGGCTTTGCTGCCTGCTTCCATTCGGCATTGCAGCTCGTTGCTCGAACTCAAAAGGTCAAGGTGGAGAATTCCACCGTCGGCGGCCGCGTGCACTTCGGGCAACTAGAAGCCGGCGGCTACCAGCTGGCCGTTGAGCTCGAGGTCATCATCCCGGACATGCCCCACGAACAAGCTCAGGCTCTCGCCGATGCGGCACACCAGGTCTGCCCCTACTCAAATGCGACCCGTGGCAACATCGAAGTAACGGTTCTGGTCTCCGATGATTAAGCCTTCCGGGAGGTGGGTCCACTGGCTCCGAACGGCCAGTGGACCCACCTCCTGGCCGCGCTCGATCATGCGCATCCTGCTGGGTATATTCCTCTTAGCCGCCGGGACAAGTCATCTTTCGATTGCGCGAGCCGAATTTCGGGCGCAGGTTCCGGAATTTGTGCCGTTGAACGCGGATCTGGTGGTCCTAGGCTCCGGAATAATCGAGATTCTTCTGGGCCTGGCGCTGCTAATTCTTGCCCGGTGGCGGGTGCCCGTAGGCTGGGCGGTTGCGCTGTTTTTTGTTGCCGTGTTCCCCGGGAACGTGGCGCAATGGCTTCACGGGCGGGACGGATTTGGACTGGATACCGATGCGCAGCGGTTCATCCGACTCTTCTTCCAGCCGCTGCTGATCATCCTGACTTTATGGTCCACCGGAGCCTGGCGAGATCGAAAACGCGTTGACGAAGATGACTCAACTGGACCTGCCACCGGGGCGTAGCCCACGACCCAATATCTGAGGCTTCGCCGGCATCGTTTTATCCGACCCCTGCTTCTGCCGTTCCGGTCTCGAAAAGCCTGACTGCTTGTTGGAAAGGTGTGTCTATACTTGGCTCCAAGACGTGGGGATCGAAGAATTGCATCGGGGGAAATTAATGCGCGTGCCGCAGCGTTCGGGGCAGCTATCCGTGAGCCATTTCGGGAAGATGGTTCTATGTCTGGCCGTCGTGTCTCTGGCCGCAACAGCCTGTACCCAGGTGGCGCCGCCGCGGGCCGACGGAAGCGACGGTGAAGCCACGATCATCCGCGTCATTGACGGCGATACGGTCGTGGCCGCTGTGTCTGGAAAAGAAACCACGGTTCGACTCTTGAACATTGATACCCCCGAAACTAAGGCGCCAGATCGGCCCGTGCAATGCCTAGGCAACGAGGCAACCACATTCACCGAGTCGTTGCTGCGACCCGGTGACAAGGTAAACCTCGAGTACGACGTCACCCGCCTAGATCAATATGGGCGCACGCTTGCCGGCGTATATAAGGATAAGAGTTTGGTAAATGCCGATATCGCCGCCGCCGGGCTCGGGGTGGCGGTGCTTTTTGAACCCAATGATCGGTTCTACGCAGAGGTGCTGGCTGCCCAAGAAGAAGCTGAAGAGAACAGTGCGGGTCTCTTTGCAACGAACATTGAGTGCACGGTTCCGGCCATGGCAGACACTGCGGTGGAGGGTCTGAGCGCACTGTCCGATACCGTCCCCGCTACCGCAGCGGATGTTGACTCGTCCTTGACCGTTGTTACTGCCGCCATCGCGGTGGGCAAAGCCAAGAGCAAGACTCTCGGGGCACTCGCGGATTCTTCTGACGTGGCTGCCTCAGCCGTCTGGGCGGTGAAGAAGGTCAGCTATACCGCGTTGATCAATTCCGGTATGGAGCGAGCAACAACAATTAGAACCAAACTCGTTGCCAAACAAGCGGCGCTCGTAGAGGTCAAAAAGGAAAAGGCTGCGGAGGCAGCTCGGACCAAGGCCAAAGCAAAGGCCAAAATTCAGGCGAAGGCCGAAGCTCAGGCCAGGGCCGAACGCATAGCGGTTGCCCAAGCGGAAGCCGAACGCACCGCGGTGGCGAAAGCCGCAGCTGAGCGCAAGGCAGCAGCTCAGCGGGCAGCCGAGCGCGAGGCCGCTGCGGCACGAGCGGCCGAACGTCGTCGTCAGGCGGCGCCACCAACGACGTACCGAGCGCCGGTGAAAGAAAAGAAGGACAGTGGTGGTTCATATCCTGGATATACCGGACCACGTTGTTATGCACCCGGCGGCCAAAGCTGGAAACCTTGCACATAAGGGTGTTTGATTTCCGTTGTATTCAGCGTTCCGCCGAGTGCAGTTCCTGTAGCCGGTGGATTCACGCCATCAAATTGCTCAATTGTCGCTCGGTACTCGCTTAATCTTTGTAGAGCAGTGCCAACGGGGCCACCTCCACGAGTTCGCGGGCATGCGCGATCAATACCGGATCAAGCGCTACCAGTGCATCAGCTTGGAGTCGCGTGATGGCCAGATATTCGGCGTGGTGAAGACTCTCCCACCCCTGCTCTTGCGCCATGTTCCAGGCGGTTCGCCTCGATACCCTGTCGCCTAGGAGGCGAATCTTCAGTGCCGTGCCACGCTCGTGAGCTTCCAATGCCTGAGCCTCGCTCATCAATCCAGCGCACACTCGCTGGAACAATAGCTCGAGGTGAGCCGAACGGATCGAGTTCGGCGCCACTAGTTGATGGAGCGGATCCACTGCGTTTCCACCATCGGTCAAGGCCAGCAACGCCAAGGGGTCGATTACAAATCGCGTCATGCGCTCAAGGTAGCACCGCGTCGCGCACCAGCCCAGGTTTAACAGGTACGCCCGAGCGACATTGATATTCACTTCACGATCCACCGCCGTGAAGCATCGTGGATTTGCCCCAGCCCGGTGCGTCAGAACCTGGTTAATGTGTGCGTTGAACATCAGAACTCTCGTATCCAACTAATTTCCTCCACTGCTCTACCGAGCGGGGCGAAGATACCGCAAAGCGCGACCTAGAATTCACTGTCAAGAAAATCCACCGCAGCGACGTAGTCAGGCTCGCTGATTCGGTCCCGCCCGGCGGGAAAACGACGTGTCACGGCGCCCCTTAATACGAAGTCAACCTTCGGCCTGACGGTTCACCAGCATCATGTTGTGAGCGTTAAGCATTGTGCAATGCATCATGAAGGTGGCTGCGTTGTCACTTCTCAATGTCTGATTTTTGGTTACCGTCAGGTAAGAAAACTGCTGGTGTCACACGGGAACCACGGAGGATTCTTGTTGGTCACCGTGAATCCGGTACGGGGAAATGTTTATATTTCTCCTGCGTCGGAGGGGTGTTCAAGGACGCCGTTGTGACGCTAGACTGTTCGCTTGTTCGCTCATACCTTCAACCTATGTTGGGAAATAGCTTTGCTCGCGCAATCAAAAATGGCCTTTGGGGCTCAGGGTCGACTGGTCACGATAGCTGCCAGCGTGCTCGCCTTCGGCCTCATTGCCACGGGTTGTACGCAGACTCCATCGCAGGCGAAGGACTCGGATCAGGTCCATACGATTGTCCGTGTGATCGACGGTGGCACCGTCTTGGCCAACGTATCTGGCATAGAAACCACCATTAGACTTTCGAACGTCGACACACCCGCTCCGGCGGCAAAGAAGCAGCCGGCCGAATGCCTGGGTGCCGAGGCTGCGGCGTTTACCAAGACCCTGCTCGCCCCCGGGGACGTTATTAAACTTGAGTATGACGTGAACCGACTGAACCCATTAGGGCAAACACTTGCCGGGGTTTACAAGGGTGGGAAACTCGTCAACGCTCAGATTGCCGCCGGGGGCTACGGCGTGGCCGTCACCTATGAACCCAACGACCGATTTTACGATTCGGTCAACAAAGCAGAACAGAATGCTAAAAAGGCTTCCAAGGGACTGTACGGCAAGGTCGCTAAGTGCACCGTCGCTTCCCGCGTTGCCGATGCGGTGGCTCAGCTGAATGCCCTGGATCCGAAGATACCATCATCATATTCCGAGGTTGAGAAGGCCTTGGAAAAGGTGAACAAAGTTATCGATCAGGCCAAGGCCAAGGCCGTTGAGCTGCGCTTGCTGGATTCCACGGGCGATATCGTTAGTCGGGCCATTTGGGACGCTCGAAAGTCTACCGACGAGCCGGTGATCACCGCGGCAGTCAAGCGAGCCACTGACATCGCGGACAACCTCTCTGCAAAACAGGCCTCGATCATTCGGGCCCAGAAGGCAGCAGAAGCTAGGGCCAAGGCAGCAGCTGAGGCCCGAGAAGAGGCGCGCCAAGAAGCACGTGACAAGGCCAAGGCCAAAGCCAAGGCGGAAGCCGCTGCTGAAAAGAAGGCTGACGAAGCAAAGGCTAAGGCCGAAGCGAAAGCTAAGGCCGAGGCAAAGAAGAAAGCCGAAGAAGCCAAGAAGAAGGCTGAAGAGGCTAAAAAGAAGGCTGCGCTGGAGAAGAAGAAAGCTGCCGAGGCTCTCAAAAAGAAAGCTGAAGAGCTGAAGAAAAAGCAAGGTTAATCAAGTCTGGCGCCGTCTCGTCCTCGGATGAGCGCACCGGATGATCGTGAGCTTAACAAATCCCGCACCCCGTTCCACCTCGGCAGTTCTGTCCGAGCAGTGAAACCGGGTGCGGGATTTTTTATGCTTAGATCCGGTTTCACGATGGAGAATGCTCGGGGTAGGTATTCCATATCGTCGTCACCGACGCGTAGGTTAGATTCTGCAAAGCAAAAGCTCGTCAGCAAAGGACTAACAGTGAGCACCTTTACCGATCGATTCAACACCGCACTTTTGGTCATCGATGCACAGACGGACGTGCTCGCCGACGGCTACCTCCGCGATGAGACCATCAGCAACATCCAGTTGTTGGTGACCCGGGCCCGAGAGTTGGGCGTGCCGGTCATTTGGGTGCAGCATTCGGATGACGAACTCGTACTCAACAGCGAAGGCTGGAAGATCGTCCCCGAGTTGTCGCCGGCGGAGTCCGAAGAAATCATCAACAAGTTGTACGGTGATGCCTTTGAAGCCACTGCTCTCGAATCGGTGCTGTCAAAAAATGGGGTGGGCAGGCTGGTCGTTAGTGGCGCACAATCCGATGCCTGCATCCGATCCACAGCCCATGGAGCGTTCACGCGCGGGTACGACGTCACCCTGGTTTCCGATGCACATACCACCAGCGATATGACCGAATGGGGTGCTCCACCTCCGGAGATGGCTATCTCGCACATCAATCTCTACTGGCAATTTCAGGGTGCACCCGGTCGCACTGCCAGCGTTTCCAGTGCCGCGGAGATCAACTTCGGGGCCTAAACCCCACGTTGATGCCAGGGGCCTTAACTACCTGATCCCCGCTGGCCAGCTATTTTCGTCGTGCTACCCAGACCGTTCGGCTGCCGCGCATCATTAGGTCGGTGCGTTTGCCCAGT
This sequence comes from Paeniglutamicibacter terrestris, assembly GCF_012271785.1. Classification (GTDB taxonomy): domain Bacteria; phylum Actinomycetota; class Actinomycetes; order Actinomycetales; family Micrococcaceae; genus Paeniglutamicibacter; species Paeniglutamicibacter terrestris. The sequence continues at coordinate 43,348 of NZ_JAAWVT010000010.1, forward strand.
GAGTGAGGAGCGCGCTCATCCAATAATTGATCCACTGCACTGAGATCGTCCGTAGTGAGATGATCGTTGAGGGACTCACGCGTCCGTGACAGGAAGGAGCGGGCGGCGTCGGCGATCAGCTGCTGATTTTCCGATTGTTCGTAGCTGAACGTTTTCTGCTCGGCTACAGTGAATCCGGCCTGTTCGAGGGCTGGGCGCCAGTCAGGGTGCGCATTCCAACCCAACGCCGCTGCTACATCGTGGCAGCGCTGCTCAAGACCTGGGACACCCCACCCGAGATCGTCGGGCAGGTAGCGTGGCAGGCTGTCCATTTCAACGACTACCAATAGACCATCGGGAGCCAAGCTCTGGTAGATGTCGCTAAAGGTCCGAGAAGCATCTGACATGTGGTGCATAGAAGATGCCGCCCAGATCATGTCCAGCTCACCCAGGGCCGGCCAGGATTCGTCAAGATCTGCCTGCCGTGTGGTGACTCGACCCTCCAGCCCGTGACGAGTCACCGAGGCGGCCAATCGGCCAAGCATGTATTCGGAGATATCTAACGCCGTGACGGTGGCCCCCGGGAAGGTATGTGCCAGAGCAAATGTCCCTGTTCCGGTACCAGCGCCAACATCGAGTATTCGTTCGGGAGTGCCGGCTAGGGGTTTGGTCCAGTCAAGGATTTCTTGCAGATGACCCTTGAGTACTTGGGCATCTCGATCGAGCATTTCCGCCATCGCTGCGTCGTCTGAATGCGGGTGTGTCTGGTGGTTCGACGGTGCGTGCTGGTGCTGGTGCTGATGTGGGTGGTGTGAAGTCATGGTTCCAGCATAAGCATGTCGTGCGTAAATGGCATACACTTTTGCGTATGACGCAAGAAGTGACCATGGATACGGTAATTCGGCAGCGCCTCAAGGGACTTCGGCTGGCCAAAGGGTGGTCTTTGGACGCGCTAGCGGCGCGTTGCTATCTGAGTGCCTCGACGTTGAGCCGCATCGAAACGGGCCACCGCAGGATTGCCTTGGACCAACTCGTGCCGTTGGCCAAAGCCCTAGGCACCACACTTGACCAACTCGTGGAACCAACCGCGGACGAGGACGTGGTGATTCGACCCGAACCCGAACATCAACCGGGCATCACCACCTGGCTGCTCTCGCGGGAACATTCCCATGACGGTAGGGCCGTGGCCAAGATGCGCATCACTCCGGAGCGCTCGCTTGAGAACCGTGAACTGAGTGTGCACCCCGGTCGCGAGTGGTTTACCGTGCTGACGGGAACCGTGTCACTGCTGCTGGGCGAACGCACCATTTTGGTACACGAGGGCCAAGCTGCCGAGTTTTCAACGATGGTCCCGCACCGCATCGGCGCGCATCGTGGGCCAGTGGAGATCTTGACGATTTTTGACCGTGAGGGAGAACGTGCCCACTTACCCGGTAGCCATGCAACGGCCCTCGAGCAGTAGCTGCAGGCGTTGGCCCGCGGCGTGTGAGGCCTAGCGGCTCAGGCCGCCCGGATGCGTCGACGTCGGCGTAAGACGAGGTAGAGACCCAGCATCACGCTGAGCGCGTAGATGCCCGCAACGACCGTCCAGCCCAGTGTGAAGCCGCCGGGTGAGCCAACAATCGTTCCCATGACCAACGGGCCAATGGTGAATCCGCCGAATTGACCGGCGGACACCATCCCTGAGGCCATGCCCATCGACGAGGAAGGGACGCCGCGCACCACCGCGGCCATCAGCACGACCGAAACGCCCAGCGCCGATGCGCCGTGCATGGCCACCGCCAGCCACAAGAGCGCCGCGGAATGGATAGCGCCGGCAGCCAAGAAAACTCCGGCCCCGGCGAGCGCCAGGGTGGCAAGCAGCAATAATAGTGGCGGGGCAGCCATGCCACGGGACATCATTCGGCCCCAGCCCACGCGTGCCGCCACACCGATGGCGCCAGCCACCGCTGCGGCCGCACCGCCAAGCACCAGAGAGAAGTTCAGTTCACGCACCGCATAGAGCGAGAGATAGATGTTCGTGGCTTGTACGCCCATGCCGTTGATGAAGCCGAAGGCTGCCAGTGCCCAGATGGTGAACCTGATGCTGGTGGGGGCAGCTGTCGGTAACCCCGAGGCTGCCGAATCCACTGAGATGGGTGTTGGCGGCAGCAGCGGGACGGCACTGAGTACTCGCAGTGCGATCACACCCAGTAGTATCGCGACGACCGCGCCCACTCCGCTGGCTCCGCGCCAGCCGATCCAGGCCGCCAGCGCCGGGAAACCCAGGGAGGCGACCAGCTGGCTCACCTGCACCCCGGATTGTTTAATCCCAATCCAGCCAATCCGTCGGTCAGCCGGTACCCGTTGGGCCAAGATCCGATTGGTCACCCCATTGGGAAAGGACTGGGCAAGCCCGGCACAGCCGGAGGCCACCAGTAGCAACACGTAGCCGCCGGGAATCATTGCCAGCACTAGGGCCATGCTAGCTAAGGCAAAGACCAAGACCAGTAGACGAGAATCGGGCTGCCTGTCGGTGAAGCGGCCGAACACCGCGTTGCCGATGGCTCCGGCTCCGAAGCAGACAGTGGCAATGAGGCCAAATTGGGCCTCGCTAATGGCCAGCTCGGTGATGACCAGTTCACTCACGGAGCTCAATCCGTAGGTCAGCAGGGGGCCGATGCCGACTGCCACCAGCAAGATAGCCAGCAGTGAATATCCGGGGTGTCGAGCAGCTGCCTTCATCTAGGCTCTTCGCTCCTGATAGGGGTAGATTCCGGGGACCCGGGGCTGATCACCAGTGTTTCATGTCGCGAGAGGTGAAGTGGAACCGTATGACGGGCAGTGGCGCCCCGGGCACGTACCAGGGGCGCTCATGCACCAACAAACCCAGAAGAACGGGGGAGCATGCCCATGAAGTTGCGGCCCCGGGCCGATTGAACCTCGCAAAAACCGGGCTAATCGTCGAATGACCTCAAGGTATCTGGCTCGCAAAGCGACACGCGCTAATTATTTACGCATCGCCTACGCCGGGCATAAGCTCGTTTAATGAGCATTGACGTCGAAAGCCTATATCGAGACCTGCACACCAACCCCGAACTTTCCTTTCAGGAACATCGCACCGCAGCACTGGTGCTTGAGCACCTGACCGCGCTGGGGCTAGAGGTTCAAAGTGGCATTGGCGGCACAGGGGTGGTTGGTGTCCTGAAGAACGGCAGCGGGCCAACGGTCCTGCTGCGTGCCGACATGGACGGATTGCCGGTACTTGAGGCCACCGGCCTTGACTACGCCAGCGCTGCCATCGGTACCGACGCCGACGGCCAGCCCGTCCCGGTGATGCATGCCTGCGGCCACGACGTCCATGTCACGTGTCTGCTCGGTGCCGTCGAAAAGATGGTCGCCGAGGTCACGACCTGGTCCGGGACGTTGATAGCGCTCTTCCAGCCTGCCGAGGAAGCCGGCGGTGGAGCTGCGGCGATGGTGGCGGACGGGCTCTATGAGAAGGTGCCGCAACCGGACGTGGTCCTGGGCCAACACGTTGCGCCTTTCCCCGCCGGTTGGCTCGGCCTGCATGCCGGTGTTGCCATGGCCGCAGCCGATTCGCTGAGCATCACACTGCACGGTGTTGGTGGCCACGGTTCGCGTCCCGAAACCACCGTCGACCCGGTGCTTTTAGCCGCTGCTACCACCATGCGCCTGCAGGGCATCATTTCTCGGGAACTTGCGTCAAGTGATCAGGCGGTGCTGACGGTGGGGCAGCTTCATGCCGGCACCAAGAACAACGTCATTGCCTCCGACGCTACCCTTGGATTGAGCCTGCGCACCTTCGATGAGGGCGTGCGAGCCACGGTTCTTGGAGCCATCGAACGAGTCGTCAACGGCGAAGCCGCGGCATCGGGATCACCGCGTCAACCGGTGATCACGCTGGAGGATCATTTCCCCATCACTTTTAATGAGCCCGAGGCCTCTGCGCGAGTGGCAGCGGCGCTCAGTGCACGTTTTGGCGCCAACAATCTTATTGACCCGGGACCGGTTTCGGGCAGTGAGGATGTGGGAGTACTGGCCACGGCCGCGAAGGTTCCACTGGTGTACTGGTTATTGGGTGGAGCTGATCCGGAATTGTTCGCTGACTATGCCACGACCGGGCGGATGCCGGAGAACGTACCCTCGAATCACTCGCCGTATTTTGCCCCGCTGATCCAGCCGACGTTGGACGTGGGTATCGATGCGTTGGTTACGGCGGCGCGTGTCTGGCTGGCCAATTAGGAACCAGTTTGCCCCCGGTATGAGCCGCAGCCTTGAGCCGTGAGCGGATTCCGGTGGCTCTGGCCCGCCGCATAGGAATACAGCGTATGGTGAAGCCGTAGGGGTACTTTCCCCTAAAACGTGGGAATGCAGAGCATTCCCGGCTAGGACGGCACAACATGTCGAAGTCACCGCGCAAGGCAGAAACCAAGAAACCATCGAAGTCGATCAAGGAAAAGCGCGCCGAAAAGCGTACGAAGGCCGGGGAAACCATTCTTGATCCCGTGCGCAAGGTTTCAAAGTAGTCGCGAAGCTCCGTGGCTAGGACCATCGGCCACCACCCAAAGCTTATGAAAAATGCCTGTTTGGGAAGGAAGGATCCTTCCCAAACAGGCATTTTTTGTCTCGGGGTGGGACCCTGAGCCCTTAGCGGATACCCGCGCCGCGATAAACGCGGACCCATGTATCGGGGCTGACGCCCAGTGCACGGCGCGCCCCGGCAACGTCCACCGTCAGGGTCACCCGCCACTCGGGGCTCGGCTGGTAGGCCTTGAGCAACGGGCCGTGTAGCGTTTGGTTGCCATCGCTGACCTCAATGACGCGGCTCAGGTGCTCCGGTCCCAAATCTTCGGCGCGCACCATCGATTCACGGCGGGGCCCCATAGGACCGCGCGGTGCGCGGACGATCGAGCGGGCCTCACGCATGGCTTCGGAGCGCCGAGCGATGCGCTGTTCGCGCTGCGCCGCGGTGCCGCTCAATGAGAGCGGGGCCGGCGAGAAGCTGGGGATGGCGGTGATGCGGGTAATCGCCTGGGGGTACTTTTTGGTGATCTTGGCCCAGAATTCTTCCGGACCCTTTCCCATGAGAATGACAGCACGCAGGTTGGGCACCAGTCGTAGCATTTTGCTCATGGGCTCAAGCCCGGCGGTCATTTCTGCGCCGGTAAGGCGTCCGGAAGCTTCTTCGCTGCGGTACCAGGGGTAGGCGTGTGCGACGAGCACCTCCTTGGCGTCGATGTTCGAGCCTTCCAGCAGCGTGGTCAGGGCCTCGGAGGCGACATTGTCATCCTCGGTGGAGACGAGGTCTTCGCCCTCGGAGGGGCGTTGCTCAGCATCGGGTGCCGGCATGAGGCACAGGATGGTGGCGTCGGTACCGCCGTTGAGGGGTGCGAAATAGGGTACGGAGCCGGAATTCTCTGGTGTAGCTGCACGCAGGTCCTCAACGAGGGAGTTAAGTGGTGCAACGTGTTCGGCCCACAACTCCGATTCCTGCGAGTGCCTGAAATCGGGGTCAATCATCTTGCGGGGCATGAAATTCTTTCATGAATATTTCGAGGGAGGGGAGCCCTAAGCATGGCACGGCTGGACGGCAAATCGATAGCCCCGGGGCCCTGAGGTAGCGGGGGTCACGTGAATCTGCGTTTTTCCCGGTGAAGTGGGCACCGGTTGATTCGATTTTTAGCCCCTGTGCTGTGCCCGTTAGCGATACCTTATGAGGCTGGAGCGTGGAGGTATTGGGCAATTGCCGCCCAGACGCGTTTTTGTTCCTCGCGATCAACGGTGCGCTTGGCACCGAGCGGGTGAAGCGAACGAACGATGTGCACCCGGGGGTGCTCCGCCTGAAGCTGGGGGAGTACGGCGTCCGCTGCGTCCTGTGCCTTGCGGCCCAGGAGCAAGAGCATCTTCAGATCCCGCATCAGTCCCATGACCTCCAACAGGGCATGGCCTCCGGCGAGAGCCTGCTCGGGTGTCAGGTCTCGTTTTGGATCAAGCCGGGGCCACGGGTAGCCGTTCCAGTGGCAAAAGTCCGTCGGGCTGATATCAAATTCTGTCATCAGATGGCGTTGGCGGTCCGCTGCCCGGTCCGGGTTCCTGATGCACATGAAGCTGGTCTCTTCGCGTGGTTCTCCCGCGTCGTTGAGCACGATGAGGGCCGGTGCGTTGATCCCACCGTGCCAGGGCGCGGCAAGCGGCAAACGGACGCCGTCGTGGTGTGTGCGCAGGGACTCAATGAGCTGATTTATGGGTGCCACATGAGGATCGTTTTGTCCGGCGAGCTGAGTGCCCCAAAAGGGGTCGCCGGCTTGGGCGCGCTTCCAGTGATCTGCCGGTGCCATGCGTGCCTCGTTCATCGTTCTTTGATCCCTGGGATGACGGTCTCAGCCAGGAGCAGGAATCGAATATACCAAGGTGCGCTGGTTGCGGCCTGCGAAACCAGCGCACGATGGGTGGGCCGTCACCGGCAGAGGTGAGGCCGCGAAATTTCGGGTGATGCTCAGATAGCGGACCAGCCGCCGTCCGAAGGCAGGATCACACCGTTGAGGTTGGTGCCGTCGTCGCTGAGCAGGAACGTGATGGAGGCTGCCAGCTCGTGTGCCGCCACAGGGGCGGGAATGATGGTGCCCATGATGGGTCCCAGAACTTGCTGGGCGTGCACCGAATCCATGGGTGCCTCGATATTGGTGATCGTTGCACCCGGCGCCACGGCGTTAAAGCGTAGGCCGGCCTTGGCGTACATGACGGCCGAGTTTTTGGTGATGCCAACGACCGCGTGCTTTGAGGCGGTGTAGGCAACGCCCGCCGCCGAACCGCGGATCCCTGCCTCCGAAGCGATGTTCACCACCGAGCCGGTGCCCGCCGCGAGCATGAGCGGGACGACCGCACGGCTCAGGCGCAGGATGGAGGTGACATTGACGTTGAAGACACGTTCCCAGGTGGAGTCCTGGATTTCGTGGATTGGTTCAAACTTGTCCATGATGCCAGCGACGTTGGCCAGGCCGTGAACGGTACCTTGCGTCGCGGCAATCACCTTCGCCACCACCTCTTCGCTGGTGATGTCGCCCGCTACAGGTAGCAGATCCAAGGTGGGGTGTTCGTTGATCAGTGCATCAAGGCGTTCGGCGCTGATGTCGGCCGCGATGACTTTTCCGCCCTCTTTGGCGATGCGCAGGGCTGTGGCTTGGCCGATACCCGAGCCGGCGCCCGTCACGATGATGGTCTTACCCGCGAAGCGTCCGGGGGTGATCTGTTCCTGCCAGGTGGTTTCGGTACTCATGCTGTGGTCCCTAACGTATAAAAATATTTATGACACACCTAGGTTATGACACTCTGTGTCATAACTCAATGGTTCATACTTGTTGATATGCCAGAGCAGACGCAACGACCATCACTCCGCGCGTCAGGACGCCCCGTGACCATTGATCCCGAAGCTGTCGCGCGCCAAGCCCTCGAGCTTTTTGCCACCCGCGGTTACGACGCCGTGTCGATGGCGGAAATTGCTGCCGAAGCCGGGATTGGACGCAAGAGCCTCTATCGATATTTCGAGAGCAAGGCCGCGATTGTCTGGGGAGGCGCCCTGGGTGCGTCGGACGTTTCGGATCGCGTGCTTGAAGAGTCGGTGCGAAACGGTGTTGCAGTTGAGGTGGGATTGCTGGCCTCCACCGCTGCCATCGTGGATTCACTGCCAGACCTCGAGGTGACTCGCGGACGCCTGCGCTTGATATCCGAACATGCCGAACTCATGGCGCAATCACCACTGATCTTCGAAGAACAGCGCGGGCGGGTCGAGGATTACCTCGTGCAATGTGGGGCGCCGCAAGAAGAGGCGCACTACTTGTCGGTGGCATATTCCACCGTCAATTTCGCCGCATGGATTCGTTGGGCGCGCGGTGTTGAAGACTCGCCCGTTAACTGCCTGGCTCGGGCGCTGGAAGTTCTGCGTTTTCCGCAGCAATAAATGACCTGCTTTGACCCGGTGTCGCTGGCGATTACGACACGGCCACAGACGTGATGCCCCGGTGGTCTCCGGAAGCCGAAACTTTCTGGCATAATAGACAAGTACTCGATTTGATGTGGCCCCTCTTTCCGCGTTAAATCCTGTCCTTTTGAAGATCTGCGGTATGGCCCGCCCCACGGGTGCAGAAACAGAGCTTCGCACACGTTGAGAAAACAGGAGTGACCACTACCGTGGCCGTTAAAATTCGTCTGAAGCGTTTCGGCAAGATGCGCGCCCCTTACTACCGTATCGTCGTCATGGATGCGCGCTCCAAGCGCGATGGCCGTGCGATTGAAGAAATCGGCAAGTACCACCCGACCGAAGAGCCTTCGTTCATCGAGGTCAAGTCCGATCGTGCACAGTACTGGCTCTCTGTCGGCGCACAGCCGACCGAGCAGGTTGCCGCTATCTTGAAGATCACCGGTGACTGGCAGAAGTTCAAGGGCCTCGAAGGCCAGGAAGGCACCTTGCGCGTCAAGGAAGCCAAGCCTGCTTTCGTTATCCCGGAGAAGGGCTCGGTCATCTTGCCCGAGGCCATCACCAAGAAGGCCGAAAAGCCTGCTGCCGAGGTTGAAGCAGAAGCAACCGAGGCTGAGTAACCAGTGCTCGTTGAGGCGCTGGATCACCTGGTTCGTGGCATCGTAGACACCCCCGAAGACGTACAGGTTGCGTTGAAGGGGAATCGTCGCGGTGACACCCTTGAGGTGCGAGTGCACCCCGAGGATCTCGGTCGGGTCATTGGTCGTCAGGGTCGCACCGCTAAGGCTTTGCGCACCGTGGTAGCCGCACTGGCGGAGGAACCGATTCGTGTTGACGTAGTCGACACGGACCGACGCCGGTAGCCAGCCTCACCAAACACGTTTGTGTAACTTTGGTCCCACCATCCGTCAAGGATTGTGGGACCAAAGTGGTTTAACGCCCAAAGTGCGACGCAACCGTCAGCGCTTCAAGGGGAGGTCTGTGCCCGCCCCCACGTAAGATTGACAATAGAAAGTGCCGGCGGGGATGCCCATCCCTTGAGGACACGCCCCGTGCCGGTCATTCTTGGCACACCCCACCAATTTGTATTCAAGGAGAAAACGCATGCGCCTCCAGGTCGCCCGCATTGGCAAGCCCCACGGTATTCGCGGCGAGGTGACCGTCCAGGTGCTCACCGATGCACCCGAGGATCGTTTTGCGCCAGGTGAAGTATTTGAGGTTGAACACCCCACGTTCAAGACGCTCACCGTCGAGGGCGCGCGCTGGAACAAGGAAATTCTCCTGCTGGCCTTTGCCGAGCTGCTGGACCGCAATGCCGCCGAGACGGTCCGTGGCGCCAAGCTCTTCATCGAGACCGAAGAGGTCGAAGACGAGGGTGAGGGCTGGTACGAGCACGAACTCGTGGACCTCGAAGCCCGCGTCGGAGCGAACGTGCTCGGCAAGGTTTCCGCGTTGCGTACGGGCAACGTTCAGGACCTCTTGGTCATCAAGACCACCGATGGCGAAGAAGTCTACGTCCCGTTTGTGGAGAGCATCGTCCCGGAGGTAAACATCGAGGGTGGCTACATCCTGATGACCCCGCCGGCTGGTCTCTTCGAGATCAACCGCGAAGACGGCACCGAGACCGACGCTCCGGCCCAGGAAGCCTAGGCCCCATGCGCATTGATGTTGTCTCGATCTTCCCCGAGTACCTAGCAGCCCTTGATCTGTCGCTGATCGGCAAGGCCCGACGGGAAGGGGTGCTAGATCTGAACGTGCACGATCTGCGCGACTACACCTCGGACCGCCACCGCACCACGGATGACACCCCCTACGGTGGTGGCGCCGGCATGGTGATGAAGCCGGAACCCTGGGGCGCGGTGCTTAACCGCATCGCCACCGAGTCGCCGGTTGTCCGGACCACCGGCGAGAAGCCGATCCTCATCGTCCCCTCACCGGCCGGTGCGGTCTTCGACCAGGACATGGCCTACGACCTCGCCGAAGCACCACACCTAGCGTTCGCCTGCGGACGGTATGAGGGAATCGACGAACGCGTCCTGGAATTCGCTTCCGAAGCCTTTGACGTCCGTCCCATCTCCATCGGCGACTACGTGCTTAATGGGGGAGAAGTAGCAGTCTTGGCCATGGTTGAGGCGATCGGTCGACTCATCCCCGGCGTCATTGGTAACCCCGCCTCCTTGGACGAGGAATCGCACTCCGATGGATTGCTTGAATACCCGGTGTACACCAAGCCCGATACGTGGGAAGGCCGCGAGGTCCCCGAGGTCTTGCTTTCCGGACACCACGGCAAGATCGCGCGCTTCCGCCGAAACAAGCAGCTTGAACGCACCGCCATCCGACGACCGGACATGATTGTTCAGCTGGATGGATCCACGCTGAACCGCCACGACCGCGACACGCTCTGGCACAACGGCTTTGCCGTGGTTGAGGGACACATCATTCCCAAGGACCAGCTCGATCAAGACTAGGTTCCACAACGAACCATGAAGGCTCCCGGCTGCCACGAAAGTGGGAACCGGGAGCCTTCTCTCATTTCTAGGCCTTGGCGTTAAGCTCGGGCCGGAACCTCGAGCTCGGGCAGATAAACCTTGCCGCCGGACGCCAGGAACTCCTGACTCTTTTCACGCATCCCACCGACCATCTCGGCGATGGCCGCCTGCGAGTCGGCAGATCCATATTCGTCCCGGATGTCCTGGCTGATGCGCATGGAACAGAACTTCGGTCCACACATGGAGCAGAAGTGTGCGGTCTTGGCGGGCTCAGCCGGCAGTGTCTCATCGTGGAAGGACTCGGCCGTCACCGGATCCAAGGAGAGGGCAAACTGGTCGCGCCAACGGAATTCGAATCTAGCCTTGGACAGCGCGTCATCTCGCTCGGAGGCTCCCGGGTGGCCCTTGGCCAAATCCGCGGCATGGGCAGCGATCTTGTAGGTGATCACCCCGGTCTTCACATCGTCCTTATTCGGCAAACCCAGGTGTTCCTTGGGGGTCACGTAGCAGAGCATCGCCGTGCCATAGCGAGCGATTTCGGTGGCACCGATGGCGCTGGTGATGTGGTCGTAACCCGGGGCAATGTCGGTGACCAACGGGCCAAGGGTGTAGAACGGTGCACCTTTGCACAACTCCTGCTGGCGTTCAACGTTCTCGCGCACCAGGTGGAAGGGGATGTGCCCGGGTCCCTCGACCATGACCTGGACGTCGTAATCCCAGGCTCTGGCCGTTAGCTCCGCGAGGGTGTCCAGCTCGGCGAACTGTGCCGCGTCGTTGGCATCGGCAATCGAGCCCGGGCGCAGTCCGTCGCCCAGCGAAAACGCCACGTCGTACTGCGCGAAGATCTCGCACAGCTCGTCGAAGTGCGTGTACAGGAAGTTCTCCTGGTGGTGGGCTAGGCACCAGCCGGCCATAATGGCCCCACCGCGCGAGACGATGCCCGTCACCCGGTTGGCAGAGAGCGGCACGTAGCGCAATAACACCCCGGCGTGGATCGTCATGTAGTCAACACCCTGCTCACACTGTTCGATCACCGTGTCGCGGAAGATCTCCCAGGTCAGGTCGTTGGCCTCACCATTAACTTTTTCCAGCGCCTGATAGATCGGCACGGTGCCGATGGGGACTGGGGAATTGCGGATCAACCATTCACGGGTGGTGTGGATGTCATCGCCGGTAGATAAATCCATCACGGTATCGGCTCCCCATTGGGTGGCCCACTGCATCTTGTCCACCTCCTCGGCGATGGAGCTGGTGACGGCCGAGTTGCCGATGTTCGCATTGATCTTCACCAGGAAGGCCTTGCCGATGATCATCGGTTCGGACTCTGGGTGGTTGATGTTCACCGGGATGATGGCCCTGCCCGCCGCTACCTCACTGCGCACCAATTCCACGTCGCAGTTCTCGCGTACCGCGACAAAGCGCATCTCCGGAGTAATGACGCCGGCTCGGGCATAGTGCATCTGGGTCACACGCTGCCCAGCAAGGGCGCGGCGGGGGACCGGACGGCTTCCCTTCCATTCGGCAGAAGCCTTTCCGCGGCGCAGTGCCGACTTCCCATCATCGAGCAGGTTCCTTTCACGTCCGGCATAGTTCGCGGTGTCGGCACGCTCCTCGATCCACGCGCTGCGGAATGCGGGCAGACCTACCACCGGGTCACTGCCCGGCCCGGCGGTGCGATAGACCTGCAGGGGGGCGTTTTGTTTTCCACCGGGGGAGGGCTCGAGGGCGATTTGTGTGACAGGGACCCGGATCCCCGAATCGGAATCCTCCACATAGGCCAGCGAATGGGACTTCAGGGATTGGGTCTCGGCTGGCTCTGCAGCGTTTTGGACAGGGTTGTGCTCTGAAATGGTGTTGCTCAAGGAGTACTCACTTCCTTCGCCGGCATGACCCGGACAGGTTCAACGGTCTCTTGCTGCGTCAGCTTGATCTCAGCCCTTGCGAGGGCCCCCGTGTGGTCAAAACGAAACTATCACAGCTTTGCTGCGCACACCGCTTATGACATTGGGCACCACAAATCCACCCGGAATGAGCCCGAAGAGGTAATTTGCCGCCGGGATGGGGCTATTGGCAGCATCCCGCAAGCCCGTCGACCCACAGAACGTGGCGATGAGCCGTAGTCTGTGGCAAAATAGATTCTTGGGTCTACTGGGTTCTGCTCCTGCCGCAGGGGGAACGAACCAACAGCCGGGCCTACTGCCGATCCGCAAACGGATCGCGGTACCAAGCTCCGGACCGCCACATCTTTCCCTCGATGGCCTTGTGCCTCGTGAGGAACATCAACGGTCCGTTTCTAAGGTAGGTGACCTGCGGCGTCTATCTAGGAGATGCATTCATGCATATTCTCGACTCTGTCGATGCAGCCTCGCTGCGCAACGATATCCCCGACTTCCGCGCCGGTGACACCGTCAAGGTTTTCGTAAACATCATTGAAGGCAAGAACTCCCGTGTCCAGGTCTTCCAGGGCTTCGTCCTTGGTCGCCAGGGTGACGGCGTTCGCGAAACCTTCACGGTTCGCAAGGTCTCCTTCGGCGTCGGCGTGGAGCGTACCTTCCCGGTACACACCCCGGTTCTCGAAAAGATCGAACTGGTAACCCGCGGCGACGTTCGCCGCGCGAAGCTGTTCTACATGCGCGATCGCCACGGCAAGGCCGCGAAGATCCGCGAAAAGCGCGACTTCCGCGCCGCCAAGTAGCAAGAAAAACGAGAACCCTCCTCGAAAACCTTCGGGTAAAAGGGGAGGATCCATCGTGGATCAACCTACTGAATCGGATAGTTTTTCCGCTTCGACAAAGCGCCGGTCCCGTTCTCGGGTCTGGCGCTTTGTCGTTGGTGCGCTCGTGGCCGCTGCGGTCATCACTCTTGTTGTTCGCGCCACCGTCGTGGACTTCTTCTACATCGGTTCAACGTCGATGGAATCGACGCTCAACCCGGGCGACGGACTGTTGGTGGACCGACTTGCCTACAAGGACGCCGAGATCCAGCGCGGCGACGTTGTGGTCTTCGACGGTCGGGGCTCCTTCCTTCCGTATCAACGACCCAACGCCATAGATTCCTTCGCCAGATCTCTGCGTTTGTCGGGGAATGACTCCATTTATGTCAAGCGCATAATCGGAGTCGGCGGGGACACCATCAACTGCTGTGGCTCGGATGGTCGTCTCAGCGTTAACGGATTCCCGGTTGATGAGCCCTATGTGTTTACCGGCGATAATCCCAGCGACATGAACTTCACCGTTCACGTGCCGCAGGGGCGTCTGTGGGTCATGGGCGACCATCGGTCGGTATCCGAAGACTCCCGTTCACTGCTCGGAGCCCCGGGTGGTGGAATGATCGATGTTGATCGAGTCCTTGGCCGGGTCACCGAGGTGATTTGGCCCAGGAATAGCAACCGAACACTTGAGCCAGCCAGCGATCTGGCTGAAGTCCCAAGTTTGAAATAATGAGGTGGTCCGCCAATCGGCGGACCACCTTTTTTCATTTATGGGGTCGATGCTGAAAAATGCCGAGGCGAGAGCCTCTGCGGGGCAAAGAACGTAATCATCACGTTCAAGAGACGCTTTATCAACTGGGGGACGCGTCGATTAGTTTCGCTTAATGGTGGATTAAATTTTCGGGACGTCCACTTCAAGTCTTCCGACTTCCGACCGCTGAGAATTGGACGTCGAAACGTGTTGATGTTCCGGCGCCTGTGACGCACCGTTGAACCCTCACGTTTCACACCAACCTGCATGAAACCTGTAAATTACGGAATAATTCGGCATGGAGACGTGAAAATTTCCGCCCGGGCGTGTCGATAAATGTGACCACGACCTCTTTCCCATTTAGCCCCGGAATGGCGCGGAATTTCGATTGATAGTTGATACGTCAAATACTCCATCTGGTGGATTTTAGGCACCCCGGATGTTTGTGTCTGGATATATAAACAGGTTAGTGTTTCGTTTCGGTAACACTCATTGCTCGCGGTGTGCCCAACTGATGTCTCAGAGACATTTTTGGCGCACACACCTGCGAGGTTCCACACCTTGAATTGGGAGACCCTATATGCACGATTCATCACGTGCGCTCTTGAAGCGGGGCAGTATCGCTGCCGCAACCGCACTAGTGATTGGCAGCAGCTTCATGGCCGCCCCGGCTATCGCTACCGCGACTGCCACCCCAGAACCGACGTCCAGCGAATCTGCCGCCGTGCCGAGCCCGGAGTCTTCGACCGCTCCGGATGTAGCGACGCTTCCTGAAGGACTTGAAGAAGCTGTTGAGCGCGATCTTGGCATCAGCATCGAAGAGTTCTACGAAAATGGTGAGCTCAATGAGGTTGTTGAGACACTGTCTAAGGAATTGAAGCAGGCCAAGCTGGTAGCCGACTTTGCGATTGCCGATAAAAAGATCAACGTCACCGTTGCTGCATCGTCACTAAAAGCCGTCACCGAGAAGCTTGACGAGCTGACTAAGGACACGGGCGTCGAAGTCGACATCGTTGCCGAGGAAGAAGCCGAGACGAAGGTCGATACCTCTTCGGCCCCAGTTGCGGATGCAAGCGGGGAAGCTAAAGCATCCATCGCGCCGGAAGCTACGGCTCCCAGTACTGCGGAAGCCAAAGCATCCAGCACTCCCAAGTCCAAAGACCTGAAGGTTGCCGAAAGCCCGAAGATCAAGGCCGAGGTTGCTCCGGAAGTTCAGGCCAAGGCGAACCCGAAAAACGTTGACGCCCTCTTAGACGCCTACGTTGCGGCAGTTGAGCCAGAAGCTGTTTCGCAGCTGCAGGCCATCATGAAGAGCTCGGACGGCACCTTCGTCATCCGCACCGGTGGCGTAGCTGAGACCGAAAAGAAGAAGACTTCGGATAGCCCGAAGGCCTCGTCCCTGCGTTTCAGCGACAAGCTGACGGCCGAAGAGTTCGCAGAGCAATACACCAAGGTCACCGTCGAGGTAGCCGACGGACCGGCAAAAACTGCTGCGTCCACCGATGTACTCGGCGGCATGGGCTACGGTGCTCCAAATGCCAACGGTTACAGCGTTTGTTCCATTGGTTTCACCGGCTATAACGGCGGCGGCGACGAAGCAGCCATTTCGGCAGGTCACTGTGAGCACGACGGCGACATCACCGATGTGCAGATCCTTGAGCACAGTGCCCCCAATGAATTCTCCGGACCGGGTGCGGCTCTTGGAACCTTTGGGTTCTCCCAATTTGGCGGACCTAACAACAGCTCGGTCACCGGTCTTGATGATGCACAGAGCGTAGATGACCTTGGCAACGTCGGTACCGATATCTCGGTCATCGACCAGATCAATCCGGCTCTGACCCTGAAGGCCTTGGTTTCCGACTGGACGACGGCGGATGTTCGTGACCACGGCACCAAGGTCACCGGCGTTGCTGCGGCAGTCGCAGGTACCGATATCTGCAAGTCGGGTCGAACCACCGGCTGGACCTGCGGAACCGTTGACGAAGTCGGCATCTTCCTGGTTGGTGGCTACAACGGTGCTGACGATGCCCGCGGCGTACGCGGCTTCGGCATGCCAAACGTCGACTACGCCAAGGCCAACGAGGGTGACTCGGGCGGATCGGTGATTTCCGGCGGTACCGCTGTCGGCGTCACCAGCGCCATTGCACCCGCCGAAGGCGGACGTGCATACTTCACCGACATCGTTGATGCTCTGGACCACACCGATAACTACTCCATCGCGATGTTCCTGAACGCGCCGGTTGTCAAGGCACCCGCTCAGGGATCTGATGTTGCCGCCGGTTCAACCATCACCGGCACCGTTGCCGGAGCCCCCACGGGCTCCACCGTCAAGGTCATGTCCGGCGGCAAAGCAGTCGCGACCGCTAAGGTCGCCTCCGGAGCGTTCAGCTTCAAGGTACCGGCGAACTACGGCAAGTTCGACTTCACCCTGCAGACCATCAAGGGCTTCAATGAGTCGGAGATCACCGCAGGGTCGGTCAACGTAGTTATCGGCGCACCGGTCATCAGCACCCCGAAGAACGCCGCAACGCTTAACACCCCGGTTTCGACCGTTTCGGGTACCGGCGTTGTCGGAGCAACGGTTACTCTCGCTGGCGATGCCACGGGAACCGCCGTTGTGGATGCCGACGGAAAGTGGAGCATCAAGCTTCCCACCGCGCTGTCCTATGGCGAGCACACGATCTCGGCTACGCAGGCAAAGGGCGGCGAAACCTCTAAGGCAGCGACCAGTTCCTTCACTGTCCAGCTGGTTTCACCGGCCATCACCGCTCCGGCCGATGGCAAGACCTACACCTCCGCCCGGTCGCAGATCTCGGGCACCGGCGTTGCCGGTGCCACGGTGAAGCTGACCGGCTCGGTCACGCAGGACGTTGTTGTTGCAGCTGACGGAACGTGGACGATCAAGCTCACCGAAATCCTTGGCTACGGTTCGCACAGCATCACCGCCGTGCAGACCTCGGGGGAGAATACCTCCGCATCGGTCAAGAGCGACTTCAAGGTTGTTCCTGCTGCCCCGTCGATTGATTCCCCGGCCGATGGCCAGGATTTCGCCTTCGACAAGGCCCCGACCTCGATTAGCGGTTTCGGTATCAACGGTGCCACCGTCAAGGTGACCATTGGTGATGTTGAATTGACCGCTGAGGTTGCCAACGGCGCCTGGACCGTGATGGTTCCGTCCGATCTTGGCGAGGGTGACCACAAGGTCACTGCCGTCCAGGTGATCGACGAGGCTACCTCGGCCGCTGTGAGCATTACGTTCAACGTTGCCGCAGAGCCTAAGCCTGAGCCGACTGAGGAGCCGACTACCTCGCCTGAGCCGACTGAGGAGCCGACTACCTCGCCTGAGCCGTCTGAGGAGCCGACCACGTCGCCTGAGCCGTCTGAGCAGCCGACTACCTCGCCTGAGCCGTCTGAGCAGCCGACTACCTCGCCTGAGCCGACTCAAGAGCCGACCAAGGCACCAGTGGAACCCCAGGGCAACACCAACAACAATGGTGACAAAGATCCTCTGGCCAACACCGGTCCGAACGTCGCTTTGCCGTTCATCGCTACCGGTGGTGCCCTGTTGGTTGCAGCGGGTGCATTCCTGCTCTTCCGCCGCAAGGGCAGCCACGGAGCATAACCATCTGGCGCAAAGCTAGTCGCGCCCGATAACCGAGGGGGGTCTTGTACGAAATCCACAAGGGATTTACGTACAAGACCCCCCTTTCTTAATTCCCCGGCGATTATCAGCCAATGCCCGGGTTCGGCCCATAGAATCGGTCCAAATCAAAGGTGGTTTAGCCATGCAGAAATCTCAAGCCCGCACCATGCTGGGGGCAGCAGCTTTGATAGGAGCCTTCGCGCTCACGTCCTGCGGCAGTGAGGTAGGCACGCAGCCAACCCCCACCGCCAGCACTAGCCAGAATGAGACCCAGGATCCAAAATTGCTTGAACTTAATACAAACCTGAAAGATTCGCTCGGCGAGAAATACGCGGAGGGGTGGATCGCGGAAAACAAACTCCATGTCGCCGTCACTGACCAGAAATCCGCGGACGAAGTGACTGCGGCCGGAGCCGTCGCTCATCTCGCCAGGCACTCGGCCGCCGAACTCGACGCCACGATTTCCAAGATCATGGCCTGGCAGAAGGCACAAGGTGGATCGGTTGCTACAGCCATCCACAAATACGTACCCTCTGGACGCCACGGGACCATCACGTTGGCAGTGGACCCAGCTCAGCTGGAAACTATCAAGACCGGTCTGTCTGCAGCTGATGTCACCGGCGATATTGCCCTCAAGTTCATCGAATCCTCCGGCATCGCCAGCCCCGCAGCCTCTAGCTAACCGGGCGTCGGAAGCCTCATGACGTGCCTCGGGATACCCGCAGGCGCGCCATGAGGCACCGGTAGGCGCCGCGCGACGTAGGGTTATAGCTGAAGGAGCACGATCAGGCTCTGCGTTGACCGATGGCCGGCAGATACGACCATGTGCCACCTCGGCAACGAATCAGAATTAATGGAAAGGGCCTGCACACACGTGAGCCATGCCAGCGACCCCGCAGCAACACCCGACCGACCGCGCAAGCACCGCAACCCCGTGTGGGCTTCCATTCGGGAGATCCTCATCATTGTCATCGCCGCGCTGGTGATCTCGCTTGTTGTTAAGACCTTCTTCTTCCGGGCGTTTTACATTCCCTCCGGCTCCATGGAGCAAACCCTTCAGGTTGACGACAGAATCTTCGCGAACCTCATGGCACCGGGGCTTTTTGATCTGGAACGTGGCGATGTGGTGGTCTTCCGGGATGAGCTGGGGTGGCTGCCACCGGTGGCAGCGGCTCCCTCCAACCCCGTTCGGGACTTCTTTACTTTTGTTGGGCTTTCCCCCGATCCGTCCAACCAACACCTGATCAAGCGCGTCATCGGCATGCCCGGTGACACCGTGGAATGCTGCTCGGCCAATGGCAAGCTCACGGTGAACGGCGTAGAGATCACCGAGTCCTACATTTACCCCGGGGATAATCCCTCGGACATCAAATTCAGCAAGCTTGTTCCCGAAGGCAAGGTCTGGGTCATGGGCGATCACCGCGGAGCCTCCGCAGACTCCCGCTACCACGAGGATATTCAGGACGGCTTTGTCGACATCTCCTCCATTGAGGGTCGCGCCGCAGTAATCTCTTGGCCGCTGAACCGCATCGGCGGGATTTCCGGACACGACGAGGTCTTCGCCAACGTTCCGGCCGCGGTCAAATAGTGGCGTCGGTGGCGCCGACCCTCATCCATGAACGTGCACTGGCCTCGGAGCGTGGTCACCGCTACATTGGTGCGGCCGATGAGGTGGGGCGCGGCTCACTAGCGGGTCCGGTGTCCGTCGGCTACGTGGTCATTGACCCGGCCGACGTCCCGTTGCTGCCCGGGGTCAGGGACTCCAAATTACTCTCAGATTCGGTGCGCCATGAGCTGGTTCCGGCGATCAAATCCTGGGTAGCTGCCTGGGGAGTCGGGCACGCCAGTGCCGCGGAAATTGATGCCTTGGGCCTCGTCGCAGCACTGCGGCTGGCGGGACTGCGAGCGGTGAATTTCGCGCACGAGCAACAAGCGGCGGACGCCGTGTTGCTCGACGGAAACCTCGACTGGCTTTCGGCCACCATCCAACCCACCCTGTTGGATTCCCTGCTTCCGGGATTCGGTGACCCCGAAGATGTTGACGGCCTGCAGATACCGGTCCGAACCCTGATCAAGGGCGATCTGCTGGCACTGTCCATCGCTGCCGCATCCATCCTCGCTAAAGTTGAGCGCGACGACCTCATGGATAGTTATGATCGGGCCTACCCAGCGTACGGTTGGATCCAAAACAAGGGCTATGGGACAGAATCTCACCGGCAGGCAATTCTTGAACATGGGGCCACCGATTACCACCGCCGCAGCTGGCAATTAACACCCAAGGGCCAATAACTCTCCTAGGAAGGTGAAGGAAAAGAATGAGTGCCGAAGACCTTGAGAACTACGAGGCCGACCTTGAGCTCCAGCTCTACCGCGAATACAAGGATGTGGCCGGGCTTTTTGGCTACGTGGTGGAGACCGAACGCCGCTTTTATCTCGCCAACGGCGTCGATCTTCAGACCCGCTCGGCCGATGGGGAGGTCTTCTTCGACCTCACGCTGACCGATGCCTGGGTCTGGGACGTCTATCGCACCGGCCGCTTCGTGAAATCGGTACGCATCGTCACGTTTAAAGACGTGAACATCGAGGAACTGAACCGAACCGAAGAGCTCACGATTCCCAAGAGCGGGCTCGAACTGAAATAACCCAGGTCGGCAAGGTGCCAGTGAGCGCCTTGCCGACCTTTTGATCGTTCGTGGATCAGAAGGCAAATAAGACTCGGCTCAATGTCCGCGCTGAGCGGTCCGGCGGCGTACCGTAGGGGGAACAGGCCAGACGGTCCGTTGGCATTCCCGGCGCGAACCACCCCCTATGGCCGGGGCGCAACCATCGATTCATAGGGTGAGGGCGGAGTGCATCATGAGTGCCGAGGATCTGGAGAATTACGAGGCCGAACTCGAGCTGCAGCTCTACCGTGAATATAAAGACGTTGCAAACCTTTTCAACTTTGTTGTTGAAACCGAGCGCCGCTTTTACTTGGCCAATCATGTTGACCTCAAGACCCGCTCGTCCGACGGCGAGGTCTTCTTCGATCTGACGCTCACCGACGCGTGGGTGTGGGATGTTTATCGCACGGGCCGCTTTGTCCAGTCGGTGCGGATCGTAACGTTTAAGGACGTCAACATCGAGGAACTGAACCGCGTCGAGGACCTTTCGATCCCCAAGGACGGTTTGAACTAGGTCCAGCGAGGTCCTTCTTGTGTCAGCGATGCCTCACGACCGCGCGAAATTCCCCTGCTGTTAGGCTCGGTCAAAAGATGTGGGCCGTCATGAGGGGAGGCATCGTGCAAATGAGCGAGCAACCAGAGCAGCAGAATCCAGCAGACCACGAGGGTTCGGCCGCGAACGCAGAAGACTTCGGCACAGTTTCCTTTGGCCGGGTCTCGGGCGGCACTCTGAACGGGCTGCCTTACCTCAGCACGCTCGACTACCACTTTGATGACGGGGTACCGGACCAGCAGGCGGGGGGTCGCGCCTTTGCCTCGGCCATCACCGCCTTGCACGGTGCTCTAGCCAGCTACCGGAGCGTGGTTGCTGCCCTCGGCATCGACGCCGGGCGGTCTTTTATCGCCGGGAACGAAGATTCGGGGCTTTTCGCCGCCTCCGATCACGTTCAGGAGGCCTTCGAGCGTCTGGGACTGTCACATCGGGCGTGGACCGGGCATAGCTTCCTACCGGGTCCGCTGTATCGCGACGTACCCGAGATCCTTGACGATCCTGTGGCCATGGCCCAGCTGCTGGAAGCCGACGAGCAAAGAGCAGATGACCAAGCGTCCTGTGAACCTCGACTTGATGAACTGCCCGTGATCGTCATTGTGGATGAGGTACTGC
Organism: Paeniglutamicibacter terrestris; assembly: GCF_012271785.1. GTDB lineage: Bacteria > Actinomycetota > Actinomycetes > Actinomycetales > Micrococcaceae > Paeniglutamicibacter > Paeniglutamicibacter terrestris. The sequence continues at coordinate 64,726 of NZ_JAAWVT010000010.1, forward strand.
ACCAAAGCCAGCAGGGGATTCTGCGCCTGGACACGGTTCGGGTACACAGCAACGGGGTGCTGCTTGAGTTTAACTACGTCAATCTGCGTGGGGCTCATGAAGACGCCGTAGCTTGGTACCGCCGAAGCAATGAACTGCTCAGCGGCGCTGAACTTGATGTCGAGTTGCGTGACCCCAGTGCAGAGAATATTTACCCCGGAGAGATCAACGGTGGCGACGCGGGGAGTGATCGTGCGTGTTACCGGCTGAACCATAGAATCGGGATTCACCGCGCGCTGGAAGCCCGGGAGCTGACCGGAAGCGTCACGGTGAACAATCTCCCCGACGCCGACGGAAACAACAAACCCCTGCGCGTGGATTTTACGCTCGATATTTCATCACTGAAGGACGCGGTGCCGCGGGTACGCAGACTCGGAAACCACGAACACCCGGCATAAGTCACCAGTCCTTGGGTGACCGGTTATCGATGGATGAGCTGCCGCATGTGCTGGACTTCAACCGGATCCTTTTTGACGACGCTCACCACCGGCAGAGGGCTGCACGATAGTGAGGCCAACGAGGGCGGCAATGCATCGTTCAGACAATCGGACTAGTCGGTTCCGCCAGCCTCCGATACCAACGCGCTTCGATTCACGCTACACGGCACCGATAACGGCCCAGAATTTGACGTCTACGAAACTGCAGCAGCGCCGGAAACGGCTGACGGGCTCGTTTATCGGCCGCGCTGTGCGAGCCACGGCTTCCCTCAGGTTTTTGGCCCCACAAGCTGCCAGGTGATCGCGACCCGACCTTTGATTGTTCCACCGGCGAGCGCTCCCAGCTCAATGGAGTTTCTGCCTCCGCGGTCGTACACGCACCGCATCTACGCGAGATAAAGCGACAGGTGACCAGGCGAGTAGCACGAGGGCGCTCGCCGGCGAGGTGCTGCAGGTACGTCACTAGCGGAGATAGTCTCAACTTCTTTCGAAGTGACGATCGGCATCATGCGGCTACGAATTTAATTAAATTAGATTGATCAGTTGCGTCACCTTTTCTCTAGTCATGGACACTACTTCGATGAGAGCATAAATCAATCACTCGTCGTTAATGAGCGCAGGGCATCGTCTACTGGTGTTTTGCTTCGTCAGCCGAGGGTCGTATGGAGCATCTCGTGACCGCTTCGGTAGTGCGCGGTCTTTTGTGAACCTTTATTTGACGGGGGAGATTCGATTGCCGAAGCAGCGAATGATCACGGCATTGGTACTGGCCATCGTCGTGACCGGTAGTGGTGCTGGGGTCCACGGGATTGTGGATGCTCATGCCGCGGAAGTGTCGCGAACCTTACCGCCAGGAAGCGCGCCAGTGACGCTAGCAGCCCTCGGCATTGGCGCGACGACGGTCAAACTGACGAAAGTCACCACGAACAATCTGAACCTGAGATCTGGCAGAAGCACCTCCTCAGCGGTGATATTGACGATCCCGCAAAACACGAAACTGAGCATCACCGAAGTCATTGGTGACTGGAGTAAAACGACACACAAGAACAAATCGGGGTGGGTGTCATCGGCCTATCTCAAGAATGCACCGGCCACCACGCCAACTGCGGTCAAGAAGATCACGACCAACAATCTAAATCTTCGCCAAGCCAATTGCACTTCGTCGAAGATTTTGCTCTCGATCCCCAAGGGCACCACCATTTCGGTCACATCAACCAGTGGAACTTGGAGCAAAACCAGCTACAAGAGTCGATCTGGCTGGGTAGCAAGCGCCTACCTAAAAAATGTCACGGGGAGCAAGCCGCCGACAAAACCTTCGCTTAGCTACCGCTGGACAACGGCCAACGTGAACGTGCGAAAGGGTAACCGCACACATTACGCGAGCCTCGGAGTAGTTCCGTTTAACGAACGGGTGACCTATATTTCCAGTTCATCGGGCTGGTCAAAGGTCAAAACTACGAAGGGGACGGGCTGGATCTCCAGCAAATATCTGAAGACCAATGAGCAATACGCGGTGTCGGTATATGGCACGCTGCGAAAGGGCCAATCGGCGTACCACCTGCTGCGGGGACGCACGGTAAAGGAAAGCACCACCAAACTCTCGGCATTCAACATGTACCTCAAGCCAAACCAAACCTGGTGGTCATTCATCGTTCCCACAACAACAAAATCACGCACCGTCGTGGTGGAGCGCATGGACATCAAACCCGAAAGCTACAAGAGTGCGCTAGCTTCCCTCGACAAATGGGAACGGTATGACGCCAATAAGCCCCTGGCGGACCAGAATTACAACCGCAAGATTGTCACCGACATCAACGGCAGAAAGTCCTGGGCCTACCTTGGTGGATCCAAGATCAGCAAATACCTGACCCAGAATGGAATTCGGGTTAATTCCGGCGACTACCTGAAACGGTACTGACGATGAAAAATCACAGCAGAAAAATCAGCCCACTGAACTCGGGTTTATTGGTGCTAGCCATTGCCGCCGTCGGTGTCGGGGTTGCGACAGCAGCCAGTGGCAACATCTGGCAGAGCCCATCTGGTCTTGACGTTGGAACGCCCGCGGCGGGCACCCATCCGATGACCGGAGCGGAAGTGAAGGTGGATCGGTTCGACAATGTTGAAAAGGCCGCCGGAGAAATTGCGGGTCTTGTTGATGAATCTACCGAAAAGACCTACTTCACGATCCAGGTCACTCATGCCGAACTGGCGGATCGGTGTGATGCGCGTGTTGGAGCGGGCCAGCTTCGTCCCACGAGAACAAAGTTTCTCATCCTTGATGTTAAGGCCAGCCTAGCGAGCTCCGTGTCTGAGAAGGTCGGAGAGAAAACTGGGGACCTCTACATGCCGCTGGTCGCCGAGGCCTTCTCCATCACTACCGGCAGCGGGGAGGTACGCAAAAACCTCACCTCCGAAACAGCGTGGGGGTGTCTGGATGATTCGGCGCTACTTCCCGCGGTGGTAAATCCCGGGCAGAGCGTTCGAGGGAAGGTTGTTCTTGATGTCGCCGATGTGAGCGGCAAGGTCGCCTACGACCCCGAAGGAAACGGCGGTTGGTCCTGGCCCTATGGAGGGTAGCCAGAACAAGTAGGTGAAAGCCGAAAACAGGGCGCTGTCGATGAGAATCACGTCTCATCGGCAGCGCTGCGTTGGTTGTGTGCCCAGGAGCCTACGCTGAATGATGGCGCTCGCCGAAGGATCGCCGTGCGTTATCAACAGCACTGCGGGTCAGTCGAGCTCCGTGGCACCACGGCACCCACGCTAAGAGAAATCAAGTTAGCGGTCCGACTCCGGACGACCGGGTGGGCCGCATCTCTCAAGGGGCGTGTGCACGTGAATCACAACCAAGAGCTCGGCGCTGCAGGTGAAGAGCTGGCAGTCGTGTATCTCACCAACGCTGGCTACACGGTGTTGAGTCGCAACTGGCGCTGCACCGTGGGAGAACTGGACATCGTGGCCGAGAACTCCGGGCAAATCATCGGCGTGGAGGTGAAGACCCGCTCGTCATTGGGCTTTGGGCATCCGGCCGAGGCGGTAAACCCCGTGAAGCTGCGCAGGATCTCCCGACTAGTGCGTCGGTGGTGCGCTGCACACCGCAGGGATCCAAATACAGCGCGCGTGGATGTGATCGCTATCCTTATGGCCCCGGGACGGGATCCGGAAATCGAACACCTGATCGGCGTGGAGTCATGAGCCTGGCGCGGACTCTTGGCATCGGCCTGAACGGGCTCAACGGCCAACTCATTGAAATCGAAGCCGACATTGGCAACGGCATTCCCGGATTCATCCTGCTGGGGTTGCCCGATGCTGCACTGAACGAGTCACGGGAACGGATTCGCTCGGCGGCACGCAACTCGGGCTTACCCATGCCCAACCGGCGCATCACCGTAAATCTGACACCCGCCACCATGCACAAACGAGGATCCGGCTTCGACCTCGCCATCCTGTTGGCCACCCTTGCCGCCGATCGGTCGATCACGCTACCTGCCGATATTGTGTATCTGGCGGAGCTGGGCCTTGATGGATCACTGCGTCCGGTAGCCGGGGTGCTGCCGGCGGTCATGGCCGCCGTGCGAGCCGGCTACCCGAGAATCGTGGTCGCGGGCGACAACCAGGCCGAGGCGGAACTGGTGGCGGGAGCCCAGGTGCGCTCCTATGCCCACCTTTCACAACTACTTGCCGATTACGGGGCCGACCCGGCCGACCTGAAATTTCGTGCCCGACACCATTCCCCGCGACCGCGAAATACCGATTGGGGTACGAGGCAGTCCGGGGCGTTGGATCTTGCCGAGGTCATCGGGCAGGGACAGGGACGCTACGCGTTGGAGGTTGCGGCCGCTGGCGGCCACCACCTATTGCTCACCGGCCCGCCGGGCGCCGGAAAAACCATGTTGGCCGAACGCCTACCCGGGCTGCTCCCGGATCTGGGCGACACCCAAGCGATGGAAACCACCGCGGTGCATTCCCTGGCCTCAGGTGGCGGCCTGATCACCGCACTGATCCGCCGCCCGCCCTTCGAAGCACCGCATCACAGTGCCTCAATGGTTGCCCTGATCGGCGGGGGCAGCGGCATCCCGCGGCCCGGAGCTGCGTCCCGTGCCCACCGCGGTGTCTTATTCCTGGATGAGGCTCCCGAGTTTTCGGCGCAAGCGTTGGATGCATTGCGCCAGCCCTTGGAATCTGGAGTGCTCACCATTCACCGCGCTGCAGGCGCCGCAACGTACCCGGCCCGCTTTCAACTGGTGATGGCGGCGAATCCGTGTCCCTGCGGACGAAACCTGGGTAAGGGTACCGATTGCACCTGTACCCCGATGCAGCGCCGCCGTTATTTGGCCCGGCTTTCTGGTCCGTTGCTGGATCGGATCGACATGCAACTCTTTGTTCCTGCTCTATCGGCCCGTGAGCTCGCTCTGCGGGCCCCGGCAGAGTCATCGGTCCTGGTGGCTGCCAGAGTTCGTGCCGCACGCTCAGCGGCCAGCGAGCGGTTGCAACGTTGGGGCTGGGTCACCAATGCCGAAGTCAGTGGCGCGGTGCTGCGCCATGAACTGTCTTTGCCGTTGGCCACGACGGCCGGATTGAATGCGGCCGCCGAATCTTTGCGGCTTAGTGCCCGCGGGCACGACAGGGTATTGCGGATCGCGTGGTCAATCGCCGATCTGAATGAGCATGCGTGTCCCACGACCGACGATATCGATGTGGCGATCCAGCTACGCCAACACGGCAAGGGTGACGTGGGCTAGCGTGAAACCAGGCGGCGGTCAGGCGATAGCACGCGGGCCAGTAGGGCCAACAGCCCATCGAGAACCAGCGCCAAGGCCGTGACCAGGACGGCACCGACCAACACCTGCCCGTAGTCGTACAAGGCCAGCCCATCGAAGATATAACGCCCCAGCCCACCCAGATTGACGTAGGCGGCGATGGTCGCCGTGGCAATGACTTGCAGGATGGCGCCGCGCAGCCCGCCCAAGATCAACGGGAGAGCCAGCGGAAGTTCAACTTGGAGGATGATGCGTGAGTCCTTCATGCCGATGGCTCGGGCGGCATCCACCACCGCTGGCTCCACATTGGCAACACCTGCATACACGCCAGCCAAGATCGGGGGTACGGCAATGAGAACCAGTGCTATGACCGGAGGCAATAACCCGACGCCCATCAGGAGGACCAGAAGTGTCATGATGCCCAGGGACGGCAGCGCTCGCAGGACGTTGGAGGCCGAAACGAGGATCACCTTGCCCACGCCGGTGTGCCCAATGAAGACCCCCAGCGGGACGGCGATGATCGATGCGGCGAGCACGGCTAGGAACGAATACCAGAGATGTTCTCCGAGTCGCGCGGGGATTCCGGCTGTGCCAGTCCAATTTGCTGCATCACCGAGGTAGGAGAGCATGTCGTTGATCATGAGCTCACTCCTTCAGTGTTGGCGCCGGTGCTAATGCTGGGGTTCCGCGGTGCGTTATTCGTTGACGATTTAGCAGTCGCTCCCTGATGGAGCCAGGGGGTGGCCAGGCGTGCACCTACGGCAATGAGTCGGTCCAAGATAAGCGCGAGAATCAGGATCATGATGATTCCCGCCAGGATTTGGTCCGGGTAGTTGCGTTGGTAGCCGGAAACGAAAAGCTGTCCCAGCCCGCCAACGCCGATGACTGCGCCGACGGACACCAGCGACACGTTGGTTACCGCTGCCACTCGGGTGCCTGCGGCCAGCGGACCCAGTGCCAGCGGAAGGTCAACAAAAACGCGACGGCGAGCCGGCGAGTAGCCCAGCGCTTCGGCGGCACTGAGTACCTCGGGGGCTACAGCATCCAACGCGTCAAAGACCGTGCGAACCAGCAGCGAGGACGAATACAGGCTCAGGGCGATCAAAACATTGAGTGGGTCAAGGATCTGGGTGCCGATCAGCGAGGGGATCACCACAAAGAGCGCGAGTGACGGGATGGTGAAAACGGCGCTGGCGATGGAGGTGATGACGGCCCTGCTGCGCGGCCGATTTCCAAAGATCAGCCCAAGTCCTAGCGCGAGCACCACACCGATCACCGTCGGAACCAGGCTCAGGTACAGGTGAGCAGTGGTTAGCTCCCAGGTCTGGGGAAAGTTGGCCAGTAGCCAGTTCATGAGCTAACCCGCGTTGCCTTGCTCAGTAGCGGCTGAAGGTCCGCCAGAGTGAAGTACGAGCCGATGTTTCCATCGTGATCGGCCAGCAGTGCGGCGGACGAGGGGGAGGCGAGGACGGCATCAAGCCCCGTGCGCAGAGAATCCCCGGGCCGTATGATCGGCTGCGGTGCCGAGCGGACTGTGACGCCGTCACTCCAGCACACGGTTGCGGCGTCATGGTTGATTTCGGCGCTGAACCCGTTGCCCAGTGTGGGCAGGTGAATGCGGCCGGCGGTGTCGGGAGCCGGAAGCTCGGTGGTGGATAGGCCGGTCAGTGATTCGAACGACAGGGCGCGGAAGCCACGGTCCTTGGAAACGAGGCTTGAGACAAAGTTGGTGGCTGGTCGGGTGAGGATGGATAGTGGATCGGCATATTGCTGTAGCACCCCGCCCGGTGCCAATACCGCGATCTTATCTCCGAGGGTCAGCGCCTCGTCGATGTCGTGGGTGACCATCACGATCGTTTTCTTGATCTCGGCTTGCAGGCGTTGAACCTCCTGCTGTAGCTCGAGCCGAACGATCGGGTCAACAGCGCTGAACGGCTCGTCCATGAGCAAGATCGGTGGGTCGGCGGCAAGCGCTCGGGCCACCCCCACGCGCTGCTGTTGTCCGCCGGAAAGCTGGGCGGGGTAGCGCAAGGCCAGGGACGCGTCGAGCCCCACCCGTTCAAGGGCTTCATAAGCCTTGGCTCGGGCCTGAGCCTTGTTCAGTCCCAGTAGGCGCTGAACGGTGCCCACGTTATCTAAGACCGTGCGGTGAGGGAAGAGCCCAGCATTTTGCAGCACGTAGCCGATGCCCAGACGCAGGGTTACTGCGCGAATACCCGAAACATCCTGCCCATCGATCAGCACCCGTCCGGAGCTGGGGGTGACCATTCGATTGATCATGCGCATCGATGTTGTTTTGCCGCAGCCGCTGGGTCCGACGAGCACCGTGAAGGATCCGGTGGCGATCTCTAAATTGAGCTCATCCACCGCCCGAGTTCCCCCGGGATAGCTCTTGGATACTGATTCAAAGGTGATCATGGGTGGCTCGTGGCTCCTGGGCGGTGGCTAAATGACGCGGAATTTCGGCTCCCAGATGGTGGGTTCCCACCGGCGGGTAAGCCGATCCGCACGACATTCGAACACTTGTTCTAGTGTTCGAATGTCGTGCGGTAGGGCAACTACTTGCTCAGCAGGCCCTGATCCGTCAACCAGGTGATGGCTGCCTGCTGGGGCTCCACCTTGGCATCACCGGAGACCTGCTCGTTGAGCTTGATCAGTTCCGAGGTGCTCAGCTTTGCCGAGATCGCATCGATGGCTTTTTGCGCTCCATCATCCAACTTCCCGGCGGCTGCCACCGGAACTACCTGCTGGGCTGGGAAGTTATTCTTCGGATCCTCGAGTACTACAAGATCGTTGGCCGGGATCGCGGTGCTGGTGGTGAAGATGTTCGCCGCGGTGACCTTCCCATCAAGCAAGGCCTTCACCGTGGCCGGGCCGCCACCATCGGAAATGGGTTCGAACTTCGACGGAACGAAACCGTAGTTTTTCTCTAGTCCCGGTAGCCCCACGGCACGCTCCTTGAATTCCGGCGGTCCAGCCATGACGACTTCGTCATTGTGTGCGGCCAAATCGGCAATGCTCGTGAGCTTCCATTTCTCCGCCGTGGCACGAGTGACAACTACCGCATCCTTATCTTCTGCCTCAGCAGCGGTGAGCATACTCAAGCTCTTGCTCTCCAGGGCCTTCGGGAGCGCACTAAGAATCGCCGCGGGGGTCGAAACATCCGCCGACGGGTCAATAAAGAGCAATAGGTTCCCGGTGTAATCCGGGATCAGGTCGATCGAGCCGTCGGCAAGCGCAGGAATGTAGGCTTCGCGCGAGCCAATGTTGAATTTCGTCTCCACCGTATAGCCATTGGATTTCAGCGCTTCGGCGTAAAGATTGCCAATGATTTCCGACTCCGGGAAGTTCGCCGAGGAGACGGTCACCGTGCTGGAACTCGCGCCATCCTCACTCGGAGTGGCCGCCGTGGGATTAGAGCAACCAGCAAGCACCAGCGAGCCGGCCACCATGGACAGTGCCGCAAAAAGGGGTAACTTCATCTTCGTCATCTGTCAGGCCTAATTTCGTTGAGAAGGATCATTGCCAAACCGTCCGCCCGAGGGCGAGATCGCCGCGGAGCGGGGCTAAAACCATCGTTACCCATGTGAGTGCCCACAAGCAACATCTTCGCCCCCGCGCGCCGCACACATCAACATCACTTACCCACACAACATGCGCCCGTCTTGGGTAGGGCGTTGAGTCGATCCACAGTCAGTACGCACCCCGTGCAGGCTACAGGGTTAGCGCGCACACGCTAGAGGCAGCAGCACTCGCCCTAGGTAACGCAAGCACACACCGCGCTACACGGGATCATCCCAGCCGGAAGCCACCAACACCCATGAACAAGCAACACGCCGAGACCCTTGCGCGAGCCGGGCTCAGCCACATCATCGAACCCAATGACCTCACCGGCTCCGCACTCGTTCAAGTCGCCGGTGCACCTGAGGCCTACCGAATCATTCGCGAACACAGCGGCCCGGCCCCAGCCAATGAACAGCAACAGGTAGCAGAACTTCTCGACGCCAACGGCGCCAACCGAAGCTCGCTACGCCTTGACGCCGGACTTGAACGCTGGAGAGCCCGAGCCGCCCACGCCGACCCCGAATCGGACCTCAAATGCATGAATGACCTAGGGGGAGGATTGCTTACCCCAGCAAATGAAAACTGGCCCCTCGGCTTCGAAGCCCTCGGACTAGGAGCACCGCTGGCCCTCTGGTATCGCGGCACCGGAAACCTGCGCATCCTGCGTGATCCAGCCCGCCTCGTCGCGATCGTCGGATCACGCGACGCAACAGAGTATGGGCGCACCATCACCGCCGAAATCGTTCAAGGACTCCGAGCGCGCGGCCTTTGCATCGTCTCCGGCGGCGCCTATGGGATCGACGCTCAGGCACACCAAGCCGCGCTCGCCGAGAGCGGTCCGCCACTGGGGGTTGATGACCCACCGTCCACCTCAACCATCGCCGTCATGGCAGGGGGACTGAACCGGTTCTATCCATCCGGTAATGACGAGATGCTCCAGCGCGTACACAACCACGGCATACTCATCGCGGAGGTCGCCCCCGGCGCAACACCCACACGCTGGCGCTTTCTGCAACGCAATCGGCTCATCGCCGCCCTGTGCGCCATCACCATCGTCACCGAAGCCCGCTGGCGCTCCGGAGCACTGAGTACCGCGCACCACGCAGCAGAAATGGGCCGCGACGTCGGAGCCACTCCAGGATCGGTATTCTCTGCCAACTCCGCTGGCTGCCACCGACTCATCCGTGAGGGCGCAGCAACCTTGGTCACCGACGCCGCAGAAGTCATCGAAATGCTCACCACAGCCCAACGTCCGCCCGAACTTTCACCGGGGATAGCGCAACGGCAGGGGAGAAGCGAAAGCGCGGAAGATGCCCGTGATTATGATGGCCTGCCCGTGCAAGACCTCTTGCTCCTTGACGCCCTGCCCCTACGCAGCCCCCGTACCGCAGACCAGCTTGCCGTTTTGGCCGGATTGGGGATGGGATCCATCCTCGGCGGACTTTCCCGACTCTCCGCCCGCCACTTAGCAGAACGCACCGGCAACGGATGGATACGGCGCTTCCCCCGCGGACCCGAACCCCAACGCGGAGCACCAAGCGCACCCTGAATCCCAGAACCCGCGAGGCAACCGGCGTGGCTTCATTGCAGGAAGCATCCCGGGGGGAGAAAGTGGATACGTGTCAGAGCCAATCGAACAAAAAAGCGAATCCGTAGAGATCCCTACCGAGCTCAACAACGCCCACAAGGGCTTCCTGCGCTACATGGAGCTAGAACGCGAACGCAGCGAACATACGCTCCGCGCCTACTCAAGCGACATCACCAACCTTTACGCCTACGCGATCCCACGCGGTGCCAGCAACCTTGCCGGCCTAGACCTCACGCTCCTGCGCTCCTGGCTCATGGAATTGCAAGAGACCGGACTCGCCCGAGCAACCCTCGCCCGACGCTCCGCCACCATCCGCAGCTTCCTCAGTTGGGCAGTACGCGAAAACTTCATCCAGACCAACCCAGCGATCCGCCTGCAATCACCCAAACGCGAACATCGCCTGCCGCACATTCTGCAAAACAATCAAATAGAACGCATGTTTCAACCCACTGCTCCAGCACCCCCGCAATCCGAGGGCAAAAACTCCGAACCCAGCCTCGAACAGCTCGCGCTCGCCGATAGAAACAAGCTGATCTTGGAACTGCTGTACGCCACGGCCATTCGAGTGGGAGAGCTGGTCTCCTTAGATATCAACGATCTGGATTTGGACCGGAGAACTCTGCGAGTGATCGGTAAGGGAAACAAGGAACGCACCGTCCCCTTCGGGCAACCGGCCCTGCACGCGATTGATGATTGGCTTCGACGAGCTCGACCGGTGTTACGAAGCGATCGATCCGGTACCGCCCTGCTGCTGGGTTCGCGCGGAGGGCGCCTAGATGCTCGCCAAGCTCGCCAAGTGGTCGCAGACGCCCTTGAAGCGCTGGGGGACACCGCTGCTCGCGGACCTCACGCTTTACGCCACACTGCGGCGACACACCTGCTGGACCGAGGTGCGGATCTTCGTGCGGTCCAGGAGATTTTGGGGCATTCCTCGCTGGCCACAACGCAGCTTTACACACATGTCTCGGTGGAACGACTCAAGGACAGCTACCAAAAAGCCCATCCGCGAGCATAGCGACGGAAGACATGATGGGAAACCGCTGGCCGAACGTCGTATAATCGTGGAGAATACTAGAGAGGACTAGCAACATTCCGCATTGGTGCCTGTTGACGTTGGGGAAGACGTAACAACAGCTCATCGGAGGAAAGCATGTCTGACGCACTGACCAGGGGCGTACTTTTCGTACACTCAGCCCCCTCAGCGTTGTGCCCGCACATCGAATGGGCCATCGGTTCCGTTGTTGACCAGCGGACCGATTTGCACTGGACGGAGCAGAACGCCGCCCCGGGTATGTCCCGGGCCGAAGTGAACTGGACCGGGAAACCCGGGACCGGTGCACTTTTGACGTCTGCTCTTCGAGGCTGGGCTCACCTGCGTTACGAGGTAACCGAGGAAGCCAGCGCAGGCGTTGACTCCAGTCGGTGGTCCCACACCCCAGAACTGGGCATCTTCCACGGCACCACCGACGCGGCCGGAAACATCATGGTTTCCGAAGAACGCATCCGTTGGGCCTACGAAAAGGGCGCCGGAGATCCTGCCATCGTTTATCAGGAACTCTCCATCGCACTAGGTGAAGCCTGGGACGAAGAACTCGAACCCTTCCGCTATGCAGCAGAAGGCGCTCCGGTGCGTTGGCTGCACCAGGTGATCTAAGACCAACACCTTTTTCAGCACGTCGATCTGGGATCCGCAAACACTGCAGCCAAACATCGTAACCAGTGGAGATACCAACGGGTAGATTTATCACCGGCTGAAATATCTCCTTGTGGGTATTCCCCCCATCCTGAGCAATCCGGTTGGTGACGCAAAAGCTACAGCAACAAAAAATGAGTCGGGGCCAGCAGTTTTCACTGCTGGCCCCGACTCATTGGCGTTCAGGTGCATCCTGAACTTATGACTTAGACGCTGCGGATCGCCACCACGGCATTGTGTCCACCGAAACCGAACGAGTTGTTCAGCGCAACGATGGAGCCCTGCGGAAGTTCGCGGGGCGTGCCCACAACAACATCCAACGGGATTTCCGGATCCTGGTTCTCCAAGTTGATGGTGACCGGAGCCTTGCGGTGGTATACGGCCAACACGGACAATACCGACTCAACCGCGCCCGAGGCACCCAGCAGGTGACCCATCTGGGACTTGGTGGCAGAGACACAGACGTTGTCCAGGTGCGATCCCAGTGCCGCACGCAGCGCGGTGTACTCCGGCTTGTCGCCAACCGGGGTGGAGGTGGCGTGCGCGTTGACGTGCACCACATCTTCGGGCTGAATCAGACCGTCAAACATGGCAGCCTTCAACGCGCGAGTTGCGCCCAGGCCCTGCGGGTCCGGGGCGGTGATGTGGTAAGCATCGGCCGTGACCGAGGTGCCAGCCAACTCGGCGTAGATGGTTGCGCCACGCGCGATAGCGTGTTCCTCGGCCTCGAGGACCAGAGCGCCGGCGCCTTCGCCCATGACAAAGCCATCACGGTCGATATCGTACGGACGTGAAGCGTGCTCCGGGTCGTCATTGCGCTTGGACAGCGCCTGCATGGCAGCGAAGGATGCCATCGGCATCGGGTGGATGGCCGCCTCGGCGCCACCACACACCACAACGTCAGCCTTGCCCGAACGGATCAATTCCAGTCCAATGTGCATGGCTTCGGTTCCCGAGGCACAAGCAGAGACTGGAGTATGCGCTCCGGCGCGGGCACCGAGGTCCAAGGAAACAGCCGCGGCGGGGCCATTGGGCATCAGCATCGGTACCGTCATCGGCAGGACGCGGCGCGGGCCCTTTTCCTTCAAGGTGTCCCAGGCATCAAGCAAGGTCCAGACCCCGCCAATACCCGTGGCGAAGGCAACTGCCAAACGGTCGTGGTCAACTTCCTCGATACCCGAATCCTTCCAGGCCTCGCGAGCAGCAACCACCGCGAACTGGGTGGAGGGGTCCATGCGCTTCATCTCAACGCGGGACAGTACCTCGGAGGCCGGAGTCGAAGCCTTGGCAGCGAACTTCACGGGCAGGTTGTAGGTTTCAACCCACTCATCGGGCAGGGTGTGGGCACCCGAGACACCCTTGAGCGCGTTGGCCCACAGGGTCGGGACGTCTCCGCCGATCGGGGTGGTGGCACCAAGGCCGGTGATAACAACTTTGCGGGCCATGTTGAAACTCTCTACTGGGTGGGACGAAGCGGCTAGCGAAGCTAGCTGGAAATCCTCGCATCGGATCCGGTGACAAAAACACCGTTTCCGGATTGGATCATAAAACTAGGGTTCGGTGACTAAACCGAAAATACTGATTGGTGGGCGTAGCGCCCGCACCAACCAAAAAACAATCGGCGATGATGCTCCCTTGGAAGGTGCGCTCGTAACGAGAACCCCTTCCAAGGGGAGCATGCATCAAAGACCAGACTTAGGCCTGTGCAGCAGCGATGAAGTTCACTGCATCTGCAACGGTCTTAAGGTTCTTGACCTCTTCGTCCGGGATCTTCACGTCGAACTTTTCTTCGGCGTTGACGACGATGGTCATCATCGAGATGGAGTCGATGTCCAGATCCTCGGTGAAGGACTTGTCCATTTCAACAGCTTCGGTCTCCAGACCGGTCTCTTCGTTGACGATCTCGGCCAAGCCGGCCAGAATCTCTTCGTTGCTAGCCATGGTGGCTCCTTTTCTATGTTTGCCGGTAACAAGCCCGACGACTATGCGGACCACAGGTGCGCGGTCCGAATGATGGGTTGAATCCCTGAGACTAAAGCCTAGGGCAGGACAACAACCTGAGCGCCAAAGACAAGCCCGGCGCCAAATCCAATTTGCAGAGCGAATCCACCGGAAAGCTCGGGGTTCTCTGTGAGCAGACGGTCCATGGCCATGGGGATGGAAGCAGCAGAGGTGTTCCCGCTCGTGGCGATATCGCGGGCGATAACCACAGATTCGGGGAGTTTAAGCTGCTTGGCCATCTCATCGATGATTCGCATGTTGGCCTGGTGGGGGATGAATGCCGCAAGATCGGCGGCGGTGAGGCCGGCCTTCTCCAGCGCAAGCTTGGCCATCTTAGCCATTTCCCAGACGGCCCAACGGAAGACCGTCTGGCCATCCTGGCGAAGGGTCGGCCACAGCGTGGCCTCGGTGGCCGCCATCAGGGAGGCGCCTTCCGGGGACGACTCGGCCTGCAGGACAGCATCGCGCAGATCAAGCTGTGAGTGGGTCATGCCGATGGCGTTCCACTTGGAGCCGTCCGAGCCCCATACCGAGGGGGAGATGCCGGGGATGTCCGAGGGACCAATGATGACGGCGCCTGCGCCGTCGCCCAGCAGGAAGGAAATGGTGCGCTCGTGATTGTCGATGACGTCCGAAAGCTTTTCGGCGCCAACCACCAGCACATACTCGGCCATACCGGAACGCACCAGGGCATCGGCCTGGGCGACGCCGTAGCAGTAGCCAGCGCAGGCGGCAGAGATGTCGAACGCCGGTGCCGGGGTTGCCCCAATGCGATCGGCCAAGGCAGATGCGGCCGACGGCGTGGCGTATGGGAAGGTCACGGTCGAGATGATGACGGCGCCAAGCTGGCTGGCTTCGATCCCGGCCGAGGCTAGGGCAGAACGTGCTGCTCCCTCAGCCATGTCCAGCAGCGAAGTATTAGCATCGGCGCGGGTCCGGGTCACAATGCCCGTGCGCTGCTGGATCCACTCATCGGAGGAGTCGATCCACTGGCAAACGTCCTCGTTGGTGACAACGACGTCGGGGCGGAACGATCCCACACCGTGGATGCGGCTGAATTCGCGAGCCGTGGTCTGATTCATCACTGCAGTCATGATTCGGGGACTTCCTATGCTTGGGTATGTTCGAGAACGAAGGCGCGAGCGGCTTCGAGATCTTCGGGGGACTTCAGCGCGAGAGTGGGGATGCCCTTCAAGCCGCGACGGGCAAGGCCCACGAGAGTTCCGGCCGGCGGCAACTCAATGATGCCGGTGACGCCCTGTGCTGCGAGTTGTTCCATGCACAAATCCCAACGGACCGGGCGTGAAACCTGCGCGACCAGAGACGCGAGGTTCTCAGTGCCGCCGGCTACCGGCTGTCCATCAAAGTTCGAAAGCAACCCCGTGGTCGGGTCATGGGCGACCAAGGAACCGGAAAGTTCCTCAAGCACAATAACGGCCGGGGCCATGTGATGGGTGTGGAATGCTCCGGCGACCTTTAGCGGAATGACCCGAGCCTTAGCCGGAGGATTGGCGGCAAATGCCGCAATCTGCTCCAGCGTGCCAGCGGCCACGATCTGTCCACCGCCGTTAGCGTTGGCCGGGCTCAGTTCAGCGGCCAGGATTGCCGCATTGACTTCCTCAGCGTCCCCGCCCAAGACGGCAGCCATGCCGGTGGGAGTTGCCGCTGCGGCCAGCGCCATGGCATTGGCGCGTTCACGCACGAAGA
Source organism: Paeniglutamicibacter terrestris (assembly GCF_012271785.1). Taxonomy (GTDB): domain Bacteria; phylum Actinomycetota; class Actinomycetes; order Actinomycetales; family Micrococcaceae; genus Paeniglutamicibacter; species Paeniglutamicibacter terrestris. Next base: position 80,512 of record NZ_JAAWVT010000010.1, read on the forward strand.
CCATCGCGTCTTGTTCGGAAAGGGCTCCGGCTAAGGCAGTCGCGGTGATCTCGCCAACCGAGTGTCCCGCAACGATCGAATTCTGCGGCAGTGAATCGCCGAACAGCGCTCGGGCCGCGATCAGGCCGGCGGCCACGATCAATGGCTGGGCCACCGCCGTGTCCTTGATGGTCTCTTCATCGGAGACCGTCCCATGGGCGGTCAGATCGCGCTCCGTGATGGCGGAAAGTTCTGCCAGGTGTTCGGAAACACCGGGAACTTCAAGCCACGCAGAAAGGAATCCGGGGGTCTGGGAGCCCTGTCCAGGGCACACGATTGCTAGCACTATTCCAGCTTTCCAAAGTTATCGCTCGCGACGGCTGTTTTCGCACACCGACTTGACGGCATGGTTTTGTAGGAAGTCTACAAGGCGGTTGAGGCCTTCCGCGGCACCGCATGCCGCGTTTCGGGCATGTTTTCCGACGCTTCGGTATCTAAACGACCGACCACCAAGGCGGTCTGGAGCACAAAGGCTTCACGCGGCACCAGCGGATCCCACCCCGTCACGTCGCATACTCGTTTGAGTCGGTAGCGCACGGTGTTGGCGTGGACAAAGAGCTCACGAGCCGTGCCTTCCAGCGAATGACCGAGTGAAAGGTAGCTCGAGAGTGTTTCAAGCAAACCGTTGCCGGCCTTGATGAGCGGGTTGAAGATGCCAGCGACAAGGGCTTGGCGGGCCTCCACGTCATTGTTCATGACACGTTCGGGCCACAGATCGTCCGCGTCTACGGGGCGCGGAGCAAGTGGCCAGGCCTTGGCCGCGGCGATCCCTGCAAAGGCTGCCTTCGCGCAGGTCGAGGCCTCTTTGAGGGTGGGGGCCAGGGGGCTGTAAACCACCGGTCCGTCACCGAAGAAGGAAGCCAGCCGATCGAGTCCGGCACGGTCCGCCTCCACACCACCGAGCATCAGAATGGCACGTTCACCGTGGACACCGACCAAGGAGTCTCGGGCATATCGTGCGGCGGCTCGACGGAGTTCACTCACAAATCCCACCTGTGAAGACGCTGGGGTGGCGCCAATCATCACGAGGATGTTTTCGTGAGATTTCCAGCCGACCGCGGCGATGCGTGAGCGCAGGGAATCCTGTGATTCGCCGCGCATCACCGCGTCCACCACCAGTGCCTCAAGGCGTGAATCCCAGGCGCCACGGGTCTCTGCGGCGCGGGCATATACGTCTGCTGCAGCGAAGGCGACTTCTCGCGAATAGCGCAGCACTGCCTCGCGCAATTGTGTGTGTTCGGCCTCCGGTGCGATGTCCGGAACCTGAGACTCGACAACTTCGACGATGGTGCGAATTAGTTGGAGAGCCTTTTGCAGACTGATCGAACGGGTGAGCTCCGTGGGAGCCGCGCCGAATACGTCGTTGAGTACCCACTGGGGTGAGGTGGTGGGTCGCTCATACCAAGAAACAAAGGAGGCAATTCCCTTTTGCGCTACGAGACCGAGGGCTGCGCGTTCTTCGGGAAGTAGACCCCGATACCAGGGCAGTGACTGGTCAAGATGTTTCAGTGCCACGGTGGAGAGGACGCCCAAATGCTGTTTGAGCCGTTTGAGGGTTTCCGGGCTCGCTTTTGCTTGCCGGAATGGTCGAATCCTTTGTGTTGGATTCGACGTTTGCTCATTACTCATGGAACGAGCATACGCATCATCGAGCCGGTGAACTATTTTGTAGACTTCGTACAACGCGCGTGGAGCTACCGTGATGCACGTGACCGGGAAAGCATTGTGGGGCGCATCACCAGCGCGCCGTTCGCACTTCGGGGGCTTAAAAAAGGCGGTGGCGTGGATTCCCCGTGAGGAGATAACCACGCCACCGCCAATTTTGGTAGCCGTCAGTGGCTAGGCGTCGCCGCCTGCGTTGCCGCTGGTGCCGGCGCTGACTTCGTCAAGCTTGTACTTGGCGAAGGCTGCTGCGGGTACCGATGCGTCAACTTCGCCACGCTTGGCCAGCATCTGCAGTGTGCGAACTACCACCGAGTGCGCGTCGATCTTGAAGAAGCGACGTGCAGCGGCTCGGGTATCGGAGAAACCGAAACCGTCGGCGCCGAGGGTGGCGAACTCGTTGGGCACAAACTGGCGGATCTGATCCGGCACGGCCTTCATGTAGTCGGTAACGGCAACAATCGGGCCGGTGGCGCCGGCGAGCTGCTGCGTCACGAACGGAACGCGTACCTCGGCGCCCGGGTTCATGAATGCTTCTTCCTCGCAGGCGAGGCCGTCGCGGCGCAGTTCATTCCACGAGGTGACCGACCAAACATCAGCCGATACGCCCCAGTCCTCGGCCAGCAAGCGCTGAGCCTCGATGGTCCACGGCACGGAAACGCCCGAAGCGAGCAGCTGCGCGCGCGGTCCGTCAACCTTGGCCGGGGAAACCAGGTAGATGCCACCGAGGATGCCGGCAACGTCCAAGTTCTCCGGTTCCTTGGGCTGCTGGTACGGCTCGTTGTAGATCGTGATGTAGTACATCACGTTCGGGTCTTCATGCTTGCCGCCGTACATGCGCTCCAGGCCGGCCTTCATGATGTGACCGATCTCGTATCCATAGGCCGGGTCGTAGGTAACGACTGCCGGGTTGGTGGAGGCGAGGATCGGGGAGTGACCGTCAGCATGCTGCAGGCCCTCACCGGTCAGCGTGGTGCGACCCGCGGTGGCGCCCATGATGAACCCGCGGGTCATCTGATCACCGGCTGCCCAGAAGGCATCGCCGGTGCGCTGGAAGCCGAACATCGAGTAGAACACGTAGATCGGGATCAACGGTTCGTCGTGGGTTGCGTACGAGGTGCCAGCGGCCGTAAAAGCAGCAACTGCGCCGGCCTCGTTGATGCCCGGGTGGATCAGCTGACCCAGCGGGGATTCCTTGTAGGCCAAGACCAATTCGCGGTCCACGGACAAGTAATTCTGTCCATCCGGGTTGTAGATCTTTGCCGTCGGGAAGAAGGAATCCATGCCGAAGGTGCGCGATTCATCGGGAACGATCGGCACAACTCGCTTGCCGAAGTCCTTATCTCGCATCAAGTCCTTGAGCAAGCGCACGAAGGCCATGGTGGTGGCTGCCTGCTGCTTGCCCGAACCTCGGGCCGCAACCTCGTAGGCCTTGTCCTCCGGAAGGTGAATTTCCTTGGAAACCACACGACGAGACGGAACCGAGCCACCCAAGGCGTCACGGCGTTCCATCATGTACTTGTACTCGTTCGAGTCCTGCTCCGGACGGTAGTACGGCGGCAGGTACGGATCGGCTTCGAGCTGCTCGTCCGTGATCGGGATACGCAAGTGATCGCGGAAGGCCTTGAGGTCCTCCAAGGTCATCTTCTTCATCTGGTGCGTCGCGTTGCGAGCCTCGAAGTGCGGGCCCAGGCCGTACCCCTTAACGGTCTTGGTCAGGATGACCGTCGGCTTGCCCTTGAACTCGGTGGCTGCCTTGTAGGCGGCAAATACCTTGTGGTAATCGTGGCCACCGCGCTTGAGGTTCCAGATTTCGTCATCGGTGAGTTCCGCGACCAATTCCTTGGTCTGCGGGGACTTGCCGAAGAAGTGCTCGCGGACGAAGGCGCCATTTTCGGCCTTGTACGTCTGGTAATCGCCGTCCGGGGTCTGGTTCATGATGTCAACCAGCGAGTTGTCTTCGTCCTTGTCGAGCAGGGCATCCCACTCGCGTCCCCAGATGACCTTGATGACATTCCAGCCCGCGCCGCGGAAGAAGGCTTCAAGTTCCTGGACGATCTTGCCGTTACCGCGTACCGGTCCGTCGAGGCGCTGCAGGTTGCAGTTCACGACGAAGGTGAGGTTGTCGAGCTTTTCGTTCGCGGCAAGCTGAAGCAGGCCACGAGATTCCGGCTCGTCCATTTCGCCGTCACCAAGGAAGGCCCAGACGTGCTGGTCGGAGGTGTCCTTGATCCCGCGGTTCTGCAGGTAGCGGTTCGACTGCGCCTGGTAGATCGCGTTCATCGGACCAATGCCCATGGACACGGTCGGGAATTCCCAGAAGTCAGGAAGCGAACGCGGGTGCGGGTAGGACGGCAAAGCATGACCCTCGCGGGACTTTTCCTGACGGAATCCGTCCATGTCGTCTTCGCTCAGGCGGCCTTCGAGGAAGGCACGAGCGTACATTCCGGGGGACGCGTGGCCCTGGAAGAAGACCTGGTCGCCTCCGCCCGGGTGCGACTTGCCACGGAAGAAGTGGTTAAAACCAACTTCGTACAGCGTCGCGGCGCCTGCATAGGTGGAAATGTGACCACCAACACCGACGCCGGGGCGCTGGCCGCGGTGCACCATGACCGCTGCATTCCAGCGCATGTAGGCGCGGTAGCGACGTTCAACCTGCTCGTCGCCCGGGAATTCGGGTTCCTGGTCCACCGGGATGGTGTTCACGTAGTCCGTGGTGGTGACCATGGGGACGCCCACGCTCTTGGCGCCTGCGCGCTGCAGCAGTGAACGAACAATATATTGGGCACGTTCGGTGCCCTGCGTTTCGACCAGATCATCGAAGGACTCAATCCATTCGGCGGTCTCCTCCGGATCTCGGTCAGGCAACTGGCTAGTCAAGCCGCTGCGGATGTGAGAAATATGTTCCTCTACAGCCACGTCCATCTTCTCCTCGTTATGGGGTACAGCGGGGACTGCGGAAAGAGCTCAATTTTGCATGTCTCGTGCCGCAGTGGCGGTGCAAGCGCCAAAGTGTGGCCCGTTCCCCAAGGGTGGTTGGTCGCGGACCGCCGGTTACACTCTAATGCGCATGAGCGTCCAAAACGTATCTGGGCACAGCTCATGCGACGTTTTGGAGTTACACAACCACTGCGCCGAGAGCCAAAAGGGGTCGAAGTCATCACTATTTCGGCGTGTTGAGGCCTCTGCGCTTGATGAAGGCGCAAAAAGGGTGTTTGGTTGTAACCAGACGCTATACAGCAGCAGGAGGAGTGACGTGAGCGACGCCGCAACGGCAAAGCATGAAGCCGCACAGAAAATGGGCTTCAAAGACGGGGACCTGATCCAGGAACTCGGGTACGACGACGATGTGGACTTTGATCTGCGCGATTCCCTAGAGGACGCAGTGGGTTCAGAACTACTGACTGAGGAAGACCACGAAGTTGTGGACGGAATCATCTACTGGTGGCGCGAGGACGACGGGGATCTTATTGATGCTCTGGTCGATTCGTTGGTCAACCTAGATGAGAAGGGCGTTGTGTGGCTCTTGACCCCGAAGCCGGGTCGAGACGGTCACGTGGCACCCGGAGTAATCCAAACAGATGCCCCCACCGCTGGTCTGCACGTGACCAACACCGAGGGTGTTTCCGAGGATTGGTCGGCCACCCGACTTGTTGCGCGCCGCAAGAACTAGCGCTGTGGGTTCACTCAACCCTGTGTCGGGGAATGATTCCTTGGCGCCATCAGCCGGTGAAACGGCCCCACGGTTTGCTCTACATAATCAGCACGGGGAACTCATCGAGTCCCGAGGGCTGGGGGAGCAAGCCTATTTTCTCGTTTTCTATCCCTACGCGTTTTCCGCGGTCTGTGGGTCGGAACTTGAAGAGATTGAAAATGTTCGTGAAGAATTTGCCGCACGAAATGTCCGCTTTCTGGCCATTTCGGTGGATCACAAATTTGTCTTGCGGACCTACGCGGATCAGGCCCACTTCGGGTTTGACCTGCTGGCCGATTTTTGGCCACATGGTGCAGTTGCCTCCAGCTACGGAGCATTTAATCCTGAATCTGGCGCGGCGACGCGCCACACGTTCCTCATACAGCACGAATGCGTAGTGGATTCGTTTAGTTCACCCATCCATCAGGCGCGCGCCATCGCGCGCTATCGACAGGCGTTGGACCTACTCACCTCATAGTTGTCGAAGAATCTTTGCGTCTATTTCGACAGCTCGGGCAGGTACACCGCCACCTTCATATTCTTGTCACGAACGCTTCGGCGGGTTACCACCCAATGAACTCAGTAGTGCCAGGGCCTTTAGCTCAGTTGGTAGAGCGTCACGTTTACACCGTGAATGTCATCGGTTCGATCCCGGTAGGGCCCACCATTTTGTCATCGTCGCACGGCTTGCTGGGATCACAGGGGCCATCGTCCTTGGCGTCTCAAGGAAATCGTCGCCGGATGTGCGTTGGCCCCGCGCCGACCTGATCAACGTGCCGGTGAGAATGTGCCACCGCCACCGCTGGCAATGATATGAGCAGCTATCGCAAAGCATCCGCAGTTAAGTGAGCGAACCAAATATCACAGGGTTTGTGGACGCAGCGGCTCGGCTCGTGATGCGCTCGTCCCCGCTAAATCAACCGTCCATTCCTGCGCTTCGAGCCTCGGCGAATTCGGTTGGTGGGGCTTCAAATGGCCAATCGAGCGGCAGCGCATCAGCAGGGGCGCCACAGCGAACCATGGCTTTATATGTGATCCTTCCCACTGGTAAATCGCTTTGGGCGGCAAAGCGCCCTCCGTCGTTACGAATACCATTCACACGCGACGCCTTCTTCGCCGGTGAATGAGACACTTTTTGCGGCCTTTTCAGGTTTACCATGGGCAATATGGCCAGTCCATGAACACAAGGAGTAGCAATGTCACAGTCACCCAGCCAAGCGACCATGGCTGAAATTTCGAAGCTGATCGGTTTCGACACCACGAGCCGGGACAGCAACTTGGCCTTGATTGACTATGTAGTCTCACGGCTGTCATCCGTTGGCATCGAATCGTCCCTCATTCACAACGCCGAAGGTACCAAGGCCAATCTTCTGGCAACCTTCCCGGCCGCTGACGGCACGCGCACCGGAGGCATCATACTTTCGGGGCACACCGATGTGGTCCCCGTTGACGGGCAGGTGTGGAGTAGCGCCCCGTTTGTCCCCGAGATCCGGGACGGCCGTCTTTATGCCCGAGGCAGCAGCGACATGAAGTCTTTTTTGGCAGTGATCATGGCGCAGTTGGAATCGATCGCCCACGCTCCGTTGCGCGAACCGATCCACCTAGCATTCTCCTATGACGAAGAGGTCGGTTGTATCGGTGCCGTTGACTTGGTTTCCGCCATCACCGATTCGGGACTCAACCCACGCGGTTGCATCGTGGGGGAGCCCACGAGCATGCGCGTGGTTCGTGGTCACAAATCGGTGAATGTCATGCGCATCGATTTTCACGGCATCGCTGCCCACTCGTCGTTGACAACACAGGGCGTCAACGCGATTTCCGCGGCCGCCGAATTCACCCGTTTCGTCGACACCGTAGCCAGCGACTTCAAGGCGGCCGGTCCGTTTGACGAAGCGTACATCGTGCCCTGCACCACCACCACGGTCAACAAGATCGTTGGAGGGATCGCCATTAATACGATTCCGGCCGATAGCACGCTTCATTTCGAGTTCCGCTCGATTGGGGCTGATGACCCCGTGGAGTTGATCGAGAAATTCCGCGCCGAGGCGAAGCGCATCGAATCTGACATGCAACGGCAAAACACCGAGGCACGCGTTGAACTTGAGGTGCTGGCCCAGTCGCCAGGTCTTGATACACCCGAAGACGCCGGAATCGTGGGGCTGGCCGCCGAATTAGGCGGAACCCCGAGCCCCGACAAAGCCACTTACGGCACCGAAGCCGGCTTGTTCTTCAATGCCGGTATTCCCACAGTGGTCTGCGGCCCCGGTGACATCGCCCAAGCGCACGCACCGGACGAGTTCATCACCCTTGAACAGATTGCCCTGTGTGAAACCTTCATCAATAACCTCATCACGACGCTGAGCCGCTAGGCAGCGCTTCACACTTCGAAGACACACAACACCCTAAGGAGAACATCATGGCCAATCCCCAAGTGGTCACCAAGGCGCAGCTATCCGCTGCTAGGAAGGCAGTGGTCAGTAGCTCGATCGGTGCAGCCCTGGAATGGTTCGACATCATCGTCTACGCCACCTTTGCCGTGGTCATCGCCGAGAACTTTTACCCGGAGTCCAACGGGACCTTCGGTCTTGTGCTCACGTTCGCGACTTTTGCGCTCTCGTACGTCATCAGACCCCTTGGCGGAATGATTCTGGGAAGTTATGCAGATCGTAAGGGACGGAAGAACGCGCTGACGCTGACCTTGATGCTGATGATGCTCGGCACTCTCATCATGGCTGTCGCCCCGACCTACGCACAGGTCGGGGTGTGGGGAGCCGTGATCATCCTCATCTCGCGCCTCATTCAGGGATTTTCCGCCGGTGGCGAGTTTGGGACGGCAACTGCCTTCCTCATCGAAACTGCTCCCAACAAGAAGGCCTACTATTCCTCGTGGCAGGTCGCCAGCCAGGGTGCGTCCATGTTGCTCGCTTCCGCCTTCGGGTATGGGCTCACGCAATGGCTATCGAAAGAGGATCTCTACGCATGGGGATGGCGTGTGCCGTTCTTCGTGGGCTTGCTGATCGGCCCGGTCGGACTCTACATCCGTGCCAAGCTCGATGAGACCGAGGAGTTCATGAAGGCCGAAAAGGAACATGCTCCGCTGAAGGTGTTGGTTGTCCACCATTACGGCCGCCTGTTGGCTGGTGCTGCGGTGATCGGTGTGGCCACCATTTCTGTTTATATGATCTTGTACATGCCGACCTTTGCCGTGAAGAATCTGGGTATTCCTGCCACTGCGGCATTTCTTGGCGGCGTTGTTGCTGGCGTGATCGTACTGATTGGGGTTCCGTTTGTGGGGCATCTGGCCGACCGCGTGGGTCCGGCCAGGGTCATGACATATGCGGCCATTGGTGCACTGCTGTTGGCCTGGCCGCTATTCCAGCTCATGGTCACCACCCCCACCGTCCCGGTTATGGTGGTAGTCATTGCGTTGCTTGGGGTGATCATGGCCTTCTACTTCGGCCCGATGCCGGCTTTGTTGTCATCGTTGTTCCCGGCAGCCATTCGTGGCACCGGGCTGGCCGTCACCTACAACGTCGGAGTCACCCTGCTTGGCGGCATCGCGCCACTGGTGCTCACATGGTTGTTGGCGATCACGGGTTCGTTGAACGCGCCGAGCCTTTACTACATGGCCATCGCCGTCATTTCGCTTGTGGGTTTGTACTTCGTGCGCAAGCGCTATTTGCAGCCGTAATCACCGCGCCAGGCCGCCGGATCTCACCGTGCAGTGATCCGGCGGCCATAGGCTCAAGTTGGCCAAATGTCCCAAATCGGTTCGTCCCAGACGGGCGATTTGCCAAGTCAGGGATGTGTGTACTAGAGTATTCTCTTGTTGCAACGCAGTCGTTTGAAACAAAGCAAGCGAATGTTGTTGTACTGAGGGCCTTTAGCTCAGCTGGTAGAGCGTCACGTTTACACCGTGAATGTCATCGGTTCGACCCCGGTAGGGCCCACAGACAAGTTCCCTTGCGGAAAGATGAGAATCTTTCCGCAAGGGAACTTTTTCGTTTAAGCATCAGGTGCTGATTTTGAATTCACTGGCTTGTTGCTTGGGGAGAGGCTCGCTGGAGGTGGGCCCGCCTTAAAGCGTTTCGGCGCCCCGTGAAGTCGGGGCGCCGAAACGTTGATTCATTCTGCTTGATCTACCGAGGCTAGCCGCCGAAAACGTCCTTGGCAGCGTCCTGAACATGCTCGCCGGCCTGCTTAGCTTTCGCAGCGGCCTGCTCCTTAATGCCCTCGGCCTCAAGAGATTCGTTGTTGGTGACGTCGCCTAGCTTTTCCTTGGCGCCGCCGACAACTTCCTGTGCCTTGTTGCTGATCTTGTCTCCGAGTCCCATTACTGAATTCCCTTCGTCGATCCTGCATGTACAGAACTACGTTATGAAGCGAACCTTGGAGCTTGCTGGGTAGAGGCTTAAGGGACGCTCAAACAGTACCTAACTAGGGCCTTTCCGAATCGCCGCATCATTGTTATTCCGGGGAAGTTGAGGGGGCGCAACAATCTCGAAAAAATGCTGTGCCAACCTGGTTGACACACGCCGCAGAGTCGACCTACTCTGTATAAATCATATTTATGTCGGATATCACGTTCTTATGTCCGACATTACCCTTGGTTCCACGATGGAGTGACGATGAACAGCGCTGCCTACCCGCCCATGGTTGTAATGGGAGTTTCCGGATCCGGAAAATCTACGGTAGGGCGCCTACTGGCTGACAAAGTCGGTTCCGTGTTCATCGACGGCGACGACCTGCATCCCGTATCCAACAAGGAAAAAATGGCCGCCGGGCACCCGCTTAACGACGGTGACCGCGAACCATGGCTTTCAACCATCGGCGACGCGCTCTTCGAGAGCACGAATGACGGCGCTCCGGCGATCATCGCCTGCTCTGCCCTCAAACGTAGTTACCGCGATCTACTGCGCCGCCATGCACCATCCACGATCTTCGTTCACCTCAGCGGTGCCAGTGAGCTCATCCAGCACCGCTTGGACGAACGAAACCACGAATACATGCCTCCGACGCTGCTCGCATCACAGCTGAGCACCTTGGAAGCCATCGAGGCCGACGAACCCGCCATTGAAGTTGATGTCCGGCTCAGCCCCGAAGATATCGTCGACCTGGTGGCCCTGAACCTTTCTGCCAAGTAGTACCGCACTTCCGCGGAACCGACCGGTTCCGTCACTTCCGCTGACACACCAACACCTCTGAAGGACAAAGATGACCGACGAGTTAGTCATGAACTGGACGCTGGGTACCCCCGCGCTCCTCGCCATAGCAGTGGGAGCCATCCTGCTACTGCTGCTGTTCATCATCAAATGGCGCATCCACGCATTTGTGGCGCTGGTAGTAATTTCGCTGCTGACGGCAGTAGCAACCGGAATCCCGGTGGGACAGATCATTCCCACACTCACCGGCGGCTTCGGCGGCACCCTTGCCACCGTGGCCCTGCTGGTTGGCTTGGGCGCCATGCTCGGCCGCATGCTCGAGACCAGCGGCGGCGCCGAGGTGTTGACCAACGCGTTGATCAACAAGTTTGGTGAAAAGCGCGCGCCGCTGGCACTTTCGGTTGCCTCACTGCTCTTCGGCTTCCCGATCTTCTTCGACGCTGGCCTTGTGGTCATGCTCCCGATCATCTTCACCGTGGCACGTCGCCTGGGCGGATCATTCTTGGGCTACGCCTTCCCGGCAGCCACTGCCTTCTCGGTCATGCACATCTTCGTACCCCCGCACCCGGGTCCGGTTGCAGCTTCGGGCCTGCTTGAGGCCAACGTTGGTTTGGTTCTGTTGCTGGGCCTCGTCGTTGCGCTGCCCACCTGGTTCTTTGTTGGACACCTCTTTGGCAAGTACGTGGGCCGCAAGTACAACATTGCCATCCCGGACATCTTGGCCGGTTCGGCCAAGGAATCCCACGACTTCGCCTCCAAGCCGTCCTTGGGCACCGTGGTGACACTCCTGCTGCTTCCCTTGATCTTGATCTTCATGAACACCGGCCTGAACACCTTGGCCTCGGCCGGAGTTGTTGACAAGGGCACCCAGTGGGTTCAGATCCTTCGCCTCATCGGTGAAACCCCCGTCGCACTGCTAATCACCGTCCTGTTGGGCATGTTCCTTTTGGGATACAAGCAGAACAAGGACAAGACCCTCATTGAAACCGTGGTTGACTCCGCGCTTGGCCCGGTATGTTCCATCATCCTGATCACCGGCGCCGGTGGCATGTTCGGTGCAGTATTGCGCGCCGGCGGCATCGGTGACGCGGTGGCCGACTCCTTGGACGCTCTCGGATTGCCGATCATCGTCGCTGGCTTCATCATCGCCGCTGTCGTGCGTGTTGCCCAGGGTTCGGCTACCGTCGCGCTGACGACGGCCGCGGCCATCGTCCAGCCGGTCGTGGTGGGTAACGCCGATTTGAACTCCATCGAAGTTGTGGCCATCGTCTTGGCCCTTGCCGCAGGTTCGGTCTTCGCCGGGCACGTCAACGATTCCGGCTTCTGGCTGGTCAGCCGGTTCTTCGGTATGGATGTGAAGACCACCTTGAAGGTTTGGACCGTCGGTCAGGCTTTGGTGGGTGTTGTTGGTTTCGCCATCGCGTACCTGATCTTCGCCGTCGCCGCAGCGTTCTAACTTCCACCCACACGAAGGACTGATGATGGGCAGCAAACTTTTTGACCTGACCGGACGCATTGCACTGGTGACCGGGTCCTCGCGCGGTATCGGTAAGGAACTTGCCAAGGCATTGGCCGATGCGGGTGCCACCCTGGTGCTGCACGGACGTAATAGCGAAACCCTGGCGGTCACTACCGCCGAGTTCCAAAAGAATTACGGAACCGAACGAATTTTCTCTTACGCCTTTGATGTGACCGACGAGGCGGCAGTGGCAGCAAATATAGCTACCATCGAGGCCGAGGTGGGTCCGCTACGGATCTTGGTCAACAACGCGGGGATTCAACACCGCGAACCGATGCTTGAACTCGCCCTGAGCGACTGGCAGCGCGTACTGGACACCAACCTGACCAGCGCATTCCTGGTGGGCCGCGAGGCCGCCAAGGGCATGCTCAAGCGCGGAGAAGGCAAGATCATCAACATCTGCTCCGTGCAGACCGATCTGGCTCGACCCACCATCTCGGCCTACACGGCGGCCAAGGGTGGCTTGCGCAACCTCACCCGCGCCATGACCGCCGAATGGGCCGGAAGCGGACTACAAATCAACGGCATTGCGCCGGGCTATATCCACACGGAGATGACCCAGAATCTGGTGGACGATGAAAAGTTCAACTCCTGGATCCTGGGTCGAACCCCGGCAGGGCGTTGGGGCAGTGTTGAAGACCTCGCCGGACCGGCCGTATGGCTGGCCTCGGATGGCTCGAACTACATCAACGGCCAAACCATCTTTATCGACGGAGGGATGAGCGTTGTTGTCTAACACCACCGCCACGGCGGTCATCGCCCATGCCGCGGATGACCTGCGGATTGAAAGCATCACCGTCAGTGCTCCGGCGCCCGACGAGGCACAAATCGAGATCGCCTACGGGGGCATCTGCGGTTCGGATTTGCACTATTGGATGCATGGGGCAGCCGGTGAATCTATCTTGAAGGCTCCGATGATTCTTGGTCACGAGATCGTCGGTGTCGTACGTAGTGCCGCGGCCGATGGAAGCGGACCGATCGCAGGAACCCACGTTGCCGTGCACCCGGCCACCCCCGGTGGAACCGGTGCCCGCTACCCCAAGGAGAGCCCGAATCTGTCCCCGGGCTGCACCTACCTGGGTTCTGCCGCGCGCTACCCACATACCGAAGGGGCATTTGCCAGCACGGTAAATCTGCCCGCACGGATGCTGCGCGCCGTGCCGGCAGGGCTTTCGCTGCGTGATGCAGCGTTGGCCGAACCCGCGGCGGTTGCCTGGCATGCGGTTTCACGGGCCGGTGAGGTGTCCGGCAAGCGAGTGATGGTCATTGGCGCCGGGCCCATCGGAGCCCTGAGCGTTGCGGTGCTGAAACGTGCCGGTGCGAGCGAAATTATCGCGGTGGACATGTTTGATAAGCCCTTAGAAATTGCGGCAGCATCGGGCGCGACCTCCACGTTGAAGGCCGATGATCTTGAGGCCATCGCCGCGGTCGAAGCCGACGTGGTGATCGAAGCCAGCGGAAATTATCGCGGACTGGCCTCGGCCATTCGTGGTGCACGTCGCGGCGGCCGCATCGTCATGGTGGGCCTGCTGCCCTCCGGCGAGCAACCGGCTCTGATCTCCCTGGCCATCACCCGGGAATTGGAGCTGGTTGGATCCTTTAGATTCAACGACGAGATCGATGAAGTGCTCCTGGCACTGGCCGACGGGTCTCTGGATCTTGCTGCGATCATCACCCACGAGTTCGACGTTGCGCACGCGCTGGAAGCGTTCGCCGTGGCGAAGGATTCTGCGCAGTCCGGCAAGGTACTGCTGAAGTTCACCTAATCACTCGGCTCCGGGCCAGCTGGCCTCCGGCCGGAACACCACAGGCGACATTCGATACCTCACCATGGGGGGAGTCGGATGTCGCCTGTCGTTTAAGCTCGGCGCTCGGGCCGAAGACAAGTCGCGGTTAGCGGACGGGGCGAGGGAAAAGCCGGGGCTTATGTGCCCACACCTCATAAATTTCTTGCACGGTTCGACGCATGATCAATTCCATGGATTCGCGGGCGCGTTTGGGATCGTGGGCCGAGATCGCGTCCGCAACCCCCTGATGCCAGGCCAGCGCCTCCTCATGAGGATGTTCGGGCATCAAGCCGAGCTCGGTGCGCCCACGCAGCGTTTCGCCAATGGGATGGGCCAGATTGGCGAACATCTCGTTACCCGATGCCGCCAAAACCAACGCATGGAAACGGATATCGAGTTCTAGGAACGAATCGAGATCTCCCTCGCGGCCGGCATGGCGCATCCGTGCGGCGAGGTTCAGAAGCTCGGCGCAAAATTCCGCCGGGGCATGCTCGGCAGCAAGTTCCGCGGCCATGGGTTCCACCGCCACCCGTAACTCGGTCAGTGAACGCAATTGAGCACCCTGACCTTCGGATGCCAGACGCCAGCGAATGACCAGTGGATCAAAGGGATTCCAGTGTTCCGCGGGTTGCACCTTGATGCCCACCCGTTTGGTTGAAACCACTAATCCGGCAGAGGCTAGCACCCGCACCGCCTCGCGAATCACCGATCGCGAGAAGCCCAACTCATCTTCCAGCTCGGAGGCGAGGACAACTTCTCCGGGGAGTACAGACCCATCGATGATGCGGCTTCCAAGGTGGTCAACGGCTTGTTGATGCAGGCTAGTGGGCATGAATCAACCCTATCGCTAAAACTCCTAGCAAACCGGCAGCGAAAGGCGCAGCAATGCGCGTCATCTCGGGGCAATTTATGCCAACGAAGCGTGTTCGTTTGGCCTTGGGAGGGGCGAACAAACTAAAGTAGGTAGAAGTCACGGAGCCGTGTCCCCGGTGCTCGTTGTGCCGGTCATGCCCGGCTCAACATAATCGCAACCGATGGAGACTTCATGCCTGCACAGATTGGCGTCACCGGCCTAGCCGTCATGGGCGCAAACCTTGCCCGTAACTTCGCACGTAACGGTTACACCGTTGCCCTGCACAACCGCTCGGTAGCCAAAACCGACGCACTGTTGGCCGCACACGGCGATGAGGGCGACTTCATCCGCACCGAGACCATGGAAGAACTCGTGGCAAGCCTCGAGGTTCCGCGCCGCGTCATGATCATGGTCAAGGCTGGCGGACCGGTTGACTCGGTCATCGACTCCCTGGTTCCGCTGCTCGAAGAGGGCGACATCATCATCGATGGTGGCAACTCCAACTTCCAAGACACTCGTCGCCGTGAGGCAGCACTGGCCACCAAGGGCCTGCACTTTGTTGGCGTCGGTGTCTCCGGCGGTGAAGAGGGTGCCCTGCTCGGCCCCTCGATCATGCCCGGTGGTTCCAAGGAGTCCTACGACGCCCTAGGCCCGATGCTCGAAAAGATTTCCGCCAAGGCCATCGACGGTGCCCCGTGCTGCGCATGGATCTCCACCGACGGCGCCGGCCACTTCGTGAAGATGGTCCACAACGGCATCGAATACGCCGACATGCAGGTCATCGGCGAAGCCTACGACCTATTGCGCACCGGCGCCGGCCTTGAGCCCGCCGCCCAGGCGAAGATTTTTGAGGAATGGAACAAGGGCGAGCTCGCCTCCTTCCTCATTGAGATCACCGCCGAAGTACTGGCCCACACCGATGCCAAGACCGGCGAGCCGCTGGTTGACGTCATCGTCGATAGCGCGGGCCAGAAGGGCACCGGACGCTGGACCGTGCAGTCCGGCCTGGACCTGGGATCCCCGATCTCTGCCATCGCCGAATCCGTCTTCGCCCGAGGCCTGTCCTCGCAGCGCGAGATGCGCGCCATCGGCCAGGAAGTCCTGGCCGGACACGAGATCGCCGTCGAGCTGGACGAGAACTTCGTCGAGGACGTGCGCCAGGCACTCTTCGCTTCCAAGCTCGTTTCCTACGCCCAGGGCCTGGACATGCTCACCAGCGCCGGTGTGGAATACAACTGGGAGCTGAAGCTCGACGAGATCGCCTCGCTCTGGCGCGAAGGCTGCATCATCCGCGCGGCCCTGCTGGCCGACATCACCAAGGCCTACGCCGCGGACGAGAAGCCAGCCAACCTGCTCTTCGCTCCGGCCTTCGCCGAAGCCATCGCCACGGCCCTTCCGGCCTGGCGCCGCGTGGTTGCCACCGCCGTCCAGATGGGCGTGCCGGTTCCGGTGTTCTCCTCCTCGCTGGCCTACTACGACGGCCTGCGCCGCAAGCGCCTGCCGGCCGCGCTGACCCAGGGCCTGCGCGACCTCTTCGGTGCGCACACCTACAACCGCATCGACACCGAGGGCTCGTTCCACACCCAGTGGAGCGGCGACAAGACCGAAATCGAAGCCGAAGACACCCACTAGTCTTTACGCTTCACACCTCAACGGGGTGGCAGCCTCCGTCCATGACGGAGGTTGCCACCCCGTTTGTTTTTCCCCACACAGAGCCCAGACACGACGGTGCCCGCACCGCCCAGTTATGGCTGGGAGGTGCGGGCACCGTTGGTTAGGACCGGGAAGGATTAGGCGCAGGCCTTAACCTTCGCGGGACTCTGGCACTTTTCATTCGGGTTAATGATGCGCAGAGGCAGCTTCACCGTGGTGCCGCTGGGTGCGGCCTTGACCGTGATGGTGCCGCTGGTGCGGGCATCGGCCGGAAGCGTGAAAGCAACCTTGGCCGATCCATCAGTCACAGCCACCGTGTCAACCACGCGGCGCTTGCCCTTGGCGTCGGTGAACTCCACCACCACACTGGTGTTCTTGGGGCTACCCAGCGAGGTGAGATCCAGCTTGTTCAGCTTGAAACTGACGGCTCCCTTGGCCTTCACGGTTTCCGGATTCCCGATGACCTCCACACCACGGCGGGCAAAATCGGGGGCTATCGGGGATTCCTCCGAGCGCTCACCGAGGTAGTTGATCCACGCATCGCGGTCAATGAGACCCGAATCCTTGGTATTAGTTCCCTGCGTAAAGACGCGGAAATTATCTCCGCCGGTGGCTAGGAAGCTGAAGGTACCTACACGGTAGGAACGCTCCATATCCAGCGGCGCACCATTGATCGTGACGGAGGTGATGTGCTGACCCATCGGACGGGTCGAATCGTAGGTGTAGTCCATGTTGGAAGACAGCCCCAGATTCAAAAACGGGCGGCTCGGGATCGAACCATCGGCATTGGTTTGCCACTGCTGTTCCAGCATGGTTTTGACCTGTGCTCCGGTCAGGGAGGTGGTCCACAGGTTGTTTACGAACGGCAATACCGCGTTGGCGTTGGCATAGGTGATAACCCCATCCTTCACGCCGTCGTTGCTGTAGCGCAGATCGGCGCGCAACCCACCGGGGTTCACCACACCGATTTCGGCTCCACCACTCTGCTCCGAGCTCAGCGCCTCCAGGATGGAGTCACCGACCAGGTTGCCCAGCGTTGATTCGCTGGAGCGATCATCGCGGATGTATTTTCCGGTGACCGGATCGAGGGTCTGAGCGGTGGTGATATCGGCGGAGATCTGACCCACCGGAACACTTCCGGCCACCTCGGCGTCGGCCAGGGCCGCATCGGTGATGGCCTTGACGGCCTTAACCCGCGGGAACTTGGCTACCAGGGCCGCGTCATCGGTCTTGGTGCGGGCCACATTTTCCTGCGTGTAGGAGGTCACCGCGTCGGTAGCGGTATCCACACTCAGGGTGATCTGTCCGATGAATTCGCCGTAGCTTCCGGTCTGAAGCACCGGACGGGTCTTCACTGCGGCGTCAGCCGAAACACCCGGGATCGGTGCATCCCACGCGTACTGCTTGTGCGTGTGCCCCGTGAAGATGGCGTCTACCGTGGGGCTGGTCTTCGTCACGATGTCCTGGAACGCACCAGGAGAGGCGATTTCCTCCTCCAAGGTAGCCTTTTCCGGCGTTCCTGCTCCGGCGCCCTCGTGGTATTCGGCCACAATCACATCGGCCAAATCATTATCGGTGATTTTCTTGGCGACGCGGTTAACTGCCTGAACGGGGTCGCCAAATTCAAGCATCGAGATCCCCGACGGTGTCACCAGCGAGGGAGTTTCCTGGGTGATGGCACCAATTACTGCGACCTTCACGCCATCGAGAGTGATGATCTTGTATTCATCAAGCACCGGGGTGGTGGTGCCCTGAGCGTAGACATTGGCTCCGAGGTAATCCCAGTTGGCGGCCTCGGTGACGCGTCCATCGAGGTCGGCATAACCCTTGTCGAACTCGTGGTTCCCCACGGCCGATGTCTTCAATTCCAGCGCGTTCAGAACATCAATGGTGGGCTTATCATCCTGGGATGCCGAAGCGAAGACGCTGGCGCCAATGTTGTCACCTGCGGAGAGCAGAGCGGTGTTGGCCGCTCCGGATGCTTCACGCAACTGCTCGACGGTGCCAGCGAACTTTACCGTGTTGGCATCAATACGACCGTGGAAGTCGTTGATGTTCAGCAGATTGATCGTCTTGGTGCTCGATTCGCTGGAATCCATGGACAATCCGACAACCACCGGGTCGTGGTCGGATGCGGCAAACGCGGAGGGGGTGTAGAAATCCGTCGCGTTGTACTTGTAACGGCTGTAACCCATGGCGATGGATTCGGCGGAGTTGATGTTCCAGATATCGGCGCCGGTGATCATTGCCTCGGCGGCCGGCGATGCCAAGACGTGGTCAAGGGAACCGACCATCCCGCCATAACTGTAGGAATGCTTTCCCGTTTTGGGATCCTGATCAACATAACCGGCATCGGTCATCACCTTGATCGGATCTTCAAAGCCATAGGCGTTGAAGTCGCCCATGAGCAGCACCTTGTCGGTGCCCTGTTCCGCCTGCAACTGGGTGGAGAAGGCAATGAGCGCCTCGGCCTGAGCCGTGCGGGCCAGATTGGAATTGCCCTGTCCCTGATCGGTGTCATTGCCGATCGCCGAACCCTTGGACTTGAAGTGGTTCACAATCAGCAGGACCTTGGATGAATCCTCGGCACCCACCAGCTTGAAGGACTGTGCCAAGGGCTGACGGGCGATGCCGGTGAAGGCCTCATCATCAAGAATCACCGAATCGCCCACTGGTTCGGCGACGTTCTTCTTATAGATGTACGCGGTGCGGATGACATCTTCGACCTCAACTGCCGGTCGTTGGTCGGCCGCGGGGGAGCGAACATAGTCCCAGACTCCCGGTGTCTCCTCATTCAGGGCATCAACGAGCGTGGAAAGGGCGCTGTCGCGGTCCTTGCCAAACTTGGCGGAGTTTTCGACCTCTTCCAACGAGAGAACGTCTGCGCCGGAGGCGTTAATACCAGCAACGATTTTGTCCTGCTGCCTGAGCAGATTCTCCGCATCGGCGGCACCGCGCTGGTCGCAGCCACCACGAACGCTGATCTTGTTGCCGTTGTAGTCCGTATAGAACTGGCAGGCGGGGTTCTTGTCACCGGTTTCGGTGAAGTAGTTCTGCACGTTGAAGGAGGCTACCTTCAGATCCCCACCCACCGGCTGCGGTGCGTCCTGTCGATTATTCCCAAAGACGATGGGCTGCACCGATCCGGCATTGGCCGGGGTGAGCGCCTCCAAGGGCTGGAATTTGTAGGCATTATTGCGGTTGTCAAAGATGACCGGGGCCGTGAACTCGGCGGTGGACCCAATACGCATGGGTGTTTCATGGCTCAGCCAGGGAAGTGGAACTACCGAGCCGCCGGCACTCAAGAAGTTGGTGCTGGCTCCGTCATCAAGTTTGATGGCGCGTTCGGCATTCTCGGTGACGGCTGCGGTGTAGTCTGCCGAACCGTAGGGGGCCACGGCGGTGGGCTGCACCAACGGTGTTTTTCCCGTGGCCAAGCCGAGTTCGCCGTAGTTATTAAGCGTGTAGTTATCCGTGATGGTGAAATCGCCCTGTGGAGCTACCAGCATGCCCTCAAGGGTTTCGCGCTTTTGCACGGAGGTTGGAACCGAAATGACAGCTGCCTTCACCTCGGCGGTGGCTTCCGTTAGTGGTGTCATGCCACCGGCGGGGACATCAATTTCGGTGGTGGTTGCCGTGTCAGAGGCTCCGCCGAATTCTTTAACAAGTCCCGTTACCTGAACATAATCGCCGATTTTGACGTCGGCGTCGGTGGCGGGGGAGTACACAAATACTCCATCGGAAGCCTTGTGAGTTGCCATGTCAAGGTCACCGCCGGTACCCGGTGTTTGGATGAAGTATCCGTTGAAGCCACCGGTGGGGTAGGCAGCAGTGACCTTACCCGTCGTCGTGACGGTGGTACCGACCAAGGGGCTAGTGGCTCCTTCGCCCTGAATTTCGGCGATTGTCTTTGTTCCGGAGTCCGCCGGCGGTGGGGGCGGTTCGTCACCGCCACCGGTGCCAATGGGTGTGGGGTCAGCCCGGGTGAAGTCCGCTGCGTTGCTATTCGTATCGGCAAATTCGGTGCGGTTCAGCGAGGTGCTCACGCTTGCCGCCGAGGAGGCCGCAGTTTCGAAGGTGTTCGAGGAGCCGTAGCCGAGTAAGTCAACGATGTTAGCGGTGCCTACCAGTGATCCGGTGGCCAGGTCCGCAGGAAGTCTGGCGGCCTGGTCCGAGAGGATCAAGGTTCCGCCGCCACCGGCAAAGGAGAAGCCACTTGCATCAGCATCGCTGGTGGGAATGTCCCTGCCTACGACGCCGTTGGAATTTCCCTTGATCAGGAAATAGTCATTGGCTTTGATGGTGCCCGAAAGAGTGGCCAACCCGGTGGGGGCTACTTGCCCGGTGGACGAGCGATATTGCAAGGACCAGCCGGTGAGGTTGATATCTGCACTGGTGGGGTTGTACAGCTCTACGTACTTGTTCTTGTAGCTAGCATTGGCACTGCCGCCGTTGACGTAGGCCTCATTGATGATCACATGTGGAGTTTCCACTGCCGCTACGGTCGGTGCTTCCGAGGCAGAGGCAGAAGCCACCGTGGTCGGAGCTTCAGAGGCAGTAGGAGTAGCCGTTGCTGCTGTGGTCTGATCTACGGAAGCAGAAGTCGTTGTTGCAGGTGCTGCTCCGGGGGAAGCCAATGCCGGTGGGATCGCCACCGGGGCCACGGCTAGGCCGAGGGCCAAAGTGGCCCCAATCCCCGCCCTAATGAAGTTTTTCCTCGTCATTATTTCAACTCTCGAGAGTGTGGGACGCGCTGGCGCCGTGAGTGATGATGGTGTGCATTTTGCAAGCTGGTCAGGTACTTTTCATGGACAAGTCATTCGACCAGCACGGCAGTCATGTAGTCGAGCCAAACACACTGAAATGAATCCTTCATGAATAACTCACAGTGGTCAAGGAAAATGTCGTGGCTTCTTCTCAACGGAGGAATTTTGGGAGGATCGCTGAACTATGTTCATGATCATGTGTTTGACTCACGCGGCAACGAATCGAGCGCCGGAAAATAATCGTGCGACTAAGTTGCCCACTCGACGGCTTTCGCCTCACATACATCCCGCACGAAACCTCTAATTACACAACGGCATGGTGTTGTCTGGGGTGTTGAGTTGGATAGCTCAGCGCGGCATCCATCGCCAACGCGAGGGCACTTCCCCTCAAGACTGGTCCAGGTCTGGCGAGTGCCGGCAAGCGCCTATCGGAAGGCAGGGGCTAGGGACGAGCCGTCTGTACTGGAAGCTTGTTTGAATTCTGGGGCGATATCCACCACGATCTGATGACCGACGACGGTGCTACTTCAACGGGACTACGAACTCGTAGTCAAAATCTCCGTAACTGATGTTCGCGGTGATTACCGTGGTTGGCTTCAGGTCTTGGCATTGGAGCTCGTAGGTCACTCGAGGTTCGGCATCGTCGCCGGAATCGCTCGGTACCACCGAAGTAGGCTCGATAACGTTGGCTTTACAAGCAGCCTCATCGGTTCCGCTGAAAAAGCTGGTGTTGCGTGGCGCTCGGACCTTGACTTGCAGATTTTTGCCCGTCGGATCATCGACAATTTTGTGGTCGATGATCTTGATCGAGTTTGCAGAGAAAGTTAGTTCGCCGGAGGAACGGGGGCTAGAGCGCGTTGAAGCGGCAGCTTGCGTATGCGACGGTGTCTGTGACTGACTCAACGGGACACTATTTGCCCCAGTCTCCAAAGGTTGAGTAACCGTTGGTTCCGGTGATGGCGGTGTTGACGTGCATGCGCTGAGGGCGATGATCGCAAGTCCGGATAAGAGACTGCCGAGAACAACGGAATTCTTTGCACGATGCTTCATAGTTGAATACTCGATCTGTCAGTGACTAGGACGTTCTCAAATCCTACTGACATCGAATAGCTTAAGAGAAGTTCATGGATTAATTGTTATCGGGTTGATTCCTTCCGAAATGGAGAACGCCGACGAATCTCTGACAATCCATCGCTGGACAATCCGTTCCCTGCTGTTCAGTCAATTAGTAGTTCAAGTCAAAAGCTGCGGTTGGGACAGGCGCCGGCCCAGAAATAACAAACGGCGTCGGTACCTACCACTGGGCTAGGTACCGACGCCGTTCATAGTATTTAGATCAGGAACTTAGATCCACATGGCCGGGTCGATGTACTCGGCTGGGTCAACGGCCGGAGCAAGTTCATCGGCGGTCCGTGGACGGTTCTTCGCCGGAATGCCGGTGATGATCGACCCCTCGGGAGCATCCTTGACCACCACGGCGTTGGCACCGATCGCCGAATCCGCGCCAATGGTGATCGGGCCAAGTACCTTTGCCCCGGCGCCGATGACCACGCGGTCACCGATCGTCGGGTGGCGTTTGGTCTTGGCCAGTGATCGACCCCCCAGAGTGACACCGTGATAGATCATCACATCGTCGCCGATCTCCGCGGTCTCGCCGATGACCACACCCATGCCGTGGTCGATGAAAAAACGCCGTCCAATGGTGGCACCGGGGTGGATCTCGATTCCGGTGAGGAAACGTCCGAACTGCGAGAGTAGACGGGCGGGGAAACGCGTCTGAGGGTTCTGCCACAGCCGGTGGGTGAGCCGATGGATCCAGATCGCATGCAGCCCTGAATAGGCCAGGAAGTTTTCGGTGTTGCCACGTGCAGCAGGATCGTGAGAACTCGCCCCCTGCAGGTCTTCGGACAGTCGGGAAAGGAAACGCACACCTTTGCCTTTGTTTGTGCGACGAAGATCGAACTCATGTCGATCAACAGTGCGGGTGGAAGCCAAAAGGTGACCGGCGCCTACGGGAAATTTCTGACCCGCAGCGCCGGACACCAATTGAACTAGCTAGCTGTTATTAGCCACGGATGTCATCAAAGAGCAACGTGGAGATGTAGCGTTCGCCGAAGTCGGGGATGACGGCGACGATGAGCTTGCCGGCGTTCTCCTCGCGCTTGGCGATTTCCAGGGCGCCCCAGACGGCCGCGCCAGCTGAGATACCGCCGAGGATGCCTTCCTGCACACCCAACGCACGGGCGGTGGATACCGAATCCTCGATCGAGGCGTCAAGCACTTCGTCGTACAGCTCGGTGTCCAGTACCTCGGGGATGAAGTTGGCGCCCAGGCCCTGGATCTTGTGCGGGCCCGGCTTGCCACCGTTGAGGATTGCCGAATCCTTCGGCTCAACGGCAACGATCTGCACCGAGGCCTTCTTGCTCTTGAGGAATCGGCCGGCGCCGGTGATGGTTCCGCCGGTACCGATGCCCGCAACAAAGATGTCTACTTCACCGTCGGTGTCTTCCCAGATCTCCGGACCGGTGGTGGTCTCGTGGATCGCCGGGTTGGCGACGTTGGCGAACTGCTGGGCCCAGATGGCGTTCTCGGTGGTAGCAACGATCTCCTTGGCCTTCTCCACAGCGCCACGCATACCCTCGGAACCCGGGGTCAGCACGATCTCGGCACCGAAGGCGCGGAGCATGACGCGACGCTCGGTGCTCATGGTCTCGGGCATGGTCAATACGACCTTGTAACCGCGGGCAGCACCCACCATGGCCAGGGCGATGCCGGTGTTACCGCTGGTTCCCTCAACGATGGTTCCGCCCGGGTGCAGTTCACCGGAGGCCTCGGCGGCGTCAACGATGGCCACGCCGATACGGTCCTTCACTGAGTTGGCCGGGTTGTAGAATTCCAGCTTCACCGCGATGTTCCCCGGCAGTCCGGCGCCCAGTCGGTTCAACCGCACCAGCGGGGTGCGGCCAACAATTTGCGTGACGTCGTTGTAAATCTTCGACATGGTGTCCTTAGTCCTTGGGAGATGGCGGTCGGCGTTGGGCCTTGCGGGTTTCGCTACGGCAGCCGAATAACTGCAGAAATGCTCACCACAAGCCTAGTCAGGAGCGCGGTTCGGTGGGCTCTTCGAGCCATGTTGCGTAATATTTCCTGGCTTTCGCGAGCTTAGGGTCGATGATGACCCGGCAGTACCCCTCATCGGGGAAGCGATTGTAGTAATCCTGATGGATACCTTCGGCCACGAAGAAGTCGGCGGGCGCCTCGTAGGTGGTGACCAGAGGATCGGGGTAGATCTCCTCGAACTTCCGTGCACTGGCACGGAAAATCGCGTCCTGCTCCGCATCCAGAGGGAACATTGCTGAGCGATATTGCGTGCCCACATCGTAGCCCTGACGGTTCAGCGTTGTGGGGTCGTGGGTGGTGAAGAACATGTCAAGTATGACCTCCGCCGGAACCACCGTGGGATCGAATGTTACGGCCACCGCCTCGGCGTGGCCGGTAGTTCCCGAGCAGACGGCTCGGTAGTTGGGCGCCGGATCGCTGCCGCCGGTATATCCGGACACCACCGAGGTGACCCCACGCGTGCGCTGATAGACCGCATCGAGGCACCAGAAGCAGCCGCCGGCCAAGACAAAGGTAGTCAGCGCTGCACCATCGGGTCCAGTGCTTTGCGGTGAAAAGCGGATAGGCGTGCTGGAGATTGAGAATTCGTTCACACCTACACTCAATCACCTTCGCGCGCATTTCATTCCCACCGAGCGATAACAGTGGCGAAAAGCGCATATTTTGTGGTTTTGTGCACGTGCCTTCATGCAGTCAATCGCCACCGATCCGGATACGGTAGACGTATGCAGAGCAACAAGCAGCAAACCCAAGGCATGCGAATCGTCTCCGGGGCGGATGCGGCAGAAAACGGATCCACCGATGCTTCGGCGACGGTGACGGATGCCTCCTCCTCTAACGATTCTTCGGGGATCTCCAGCGGTTCCGGTGAGACGGGACAGCCCGAGGGGGTACCGGCAGCGACCACCGGATCCTTGCCCGTCACCGACGCGGTGAACGAGCAAGAAACCGAGCCCGCCTTGAGCACCCCCACGCTGGGTCAAGTCATGGTGGCCGTCGAGGAGCTCTGGCCCGCCTCCCTGGCAGAATCGTGGGACACCGTAGGACCGGTAGTTGGGCGCCCTGAGCGCAAGGTTAAGCGGATCATGTTTGCGGTTGACCCCACCTTAGAAGTGGTGGCCGATGCCGTTGCCCGCGGCACCGATCTCTTGATCACTCACCATCCGCTCTTGCTGCGCCCGGTTAACTCCGTCGCAGCAACCGGCTTTAAGGGCGAAGCGGTGCACCTGCTCATCGAGTCAGGTTGCGCCCTGCTGACCGCTCATACCAATGCGGACTCGGCCATTGGCGGAGTGTCCGACGTGCTGGCCGACATCTTTGGCCTCACCGATACTCAGCCGCTTGCACCGTCCAAGGATGGGCTTCCGGAGGAGGGAATCGGGCGCGTCGGCATGCTCCCGGAACCGCTGCAGCTCCACGAATTCGCCTCACGCGTTTTCTCCGCCATGCCGGCCGTTGCCGGTGGCGTGAGGGTAGCAGGGGAACGCGCAGGGATTGTGCGCAAGGTCGCCGTCTGCGGCGGGGCGGGAGACTCGCTCTTTGACGCCGTTCGCGCCGCCGAGGCCGATGTCTACGTCACCGCCGACCTGCGCCATCATCCGGCCTCCGAGGCCCGTGAAGCGGCATTAAATGGCAAGCCGTACCTGATCGACGTTTCACACTTCGCCTCCGAATGGCTCTGGCTACCCACAGCAGCCGAATCGTTGAAGAATGTCCTGCAGGATTTGGGCCACGAGGTGGAAGTTGGGGTCTCGGCCATCAACACCGATCCTTGGGATTTCATCCTCACTCCGTAGTGCCCCGGGGTTATCCACAGTTGTCGAGGTGATGGTTGCCCGGCTACTGGCCCATCGCGCACCATGGGGTTCATGAAGACGTCGGCAGAACTCGTGGCCGCGGTGTTTGAATCCATCAACGCCGCAGCGGGTACCGATTCGCGGACCGGGCAAGCCCCCAGCAGCGAATCCGTACCCGTGGATCCGCTACGGAAACTTGCCTTATTACAGTTGGCCATCAATGCAGCGATGAACGATGCAGCTGCCAGTGTGCATGGGTCACCGGTGCGGGCCGCAGCTTTGACTCAGCTGGCCGAAGGTATCTACCGCAGCGGTTCCCACGGCCAGATTTTGGCCGCCGGCGCCTGTGCTGAGACCGAGGCAAACACGCTCACAGAGTCCTGCCTCAGTGCTTTGAATCAGACCCTAGCCAACCTGGGAGACTTCGCCTCAGGAGCGGTAACGCTTCCGCCCGACGCTGTCACCGGTGCGGACCGTAAGCCGCTGCATCACGATCCGGCCGAATTCCTGAAGACCCAACTTCATCTCGGCTACTTCCAAGCCCAGCACCGTATCAACAGCAGTAAACGGCTGACCTACCACCGCGGGATTAGCGGTGCTCTCAACCCGCCGACCTGTCCGCATCTGGCTCAGATTTTGGCCCAGGGTGCGATTGATCCGCGAATGGTGGCTAACGCAGCCGCAAAATTTGTCGCCCTCGATCCGGCACTCGATGCTCAGCCCGACCCCGCAGCTGCACGTTCCGGCCTTGAAGCGCGCATTGCCCGTACGTTGGCCACTGCAGATGAGGCAACGGTCGGAAAATTCATTAAGCAAGAGCGAATCAGACTCGAAACCTCCATCACCGAACGCGCTGAGGAGCTCACCGCGCGCTTCTTGGGGCTTCGATTCCGTGGCGACAAGCCCACAGGATTCCTCTGGGAAATGACCGTTGACGCCGAAGGACATGAACTGCTCTGCACCATGGCCGATGATCTAAACAACCCACGCACCGCATCGGGCAAGCCCACTCAAGCCCCGCGTTCGGGGACCGGCACTACCGCTGAGCGCAGCGTTTCCGCTGACATCGGACAAATCGAGACGAATGCGGCCGACCAGCCACCATTGATTCCTGCGTGGGCCGTGAATCCGGATATGCCCGAGGCATTGCGGCCACGGGCAGGCTTCACCGATGTCGGGCAACGACCCAGTGGAGTGGACCCATGGGGGTTTGGGATCCCAGATCTCTTGGTAGGGGAGAGCCCAGAAGCAGCCAATGCCCGCCGCCGGGCTCAACACCTTGGCCAGGCCGTGCTTGACTCCATCCGTTCTAGTCTTGATCCAGAAACTCCCCATGGCCCGAATACGCCGATGAGATCTCGGGTAGAACTGCTCGTGATGGTTGATTACGATGTGCTTACCGGATTGTCACAGAAGCCCGGGATCACGGCTCGAGGTGAAAAGATCTCCGCCGCCGAAGCCAGACGCCTGGCATGCAACGCTGGAATTCTGCCCATCGTTATGGGCGGCGCAAGCCAACCACTTGATTTAGGCCAACGACGACGCTTCTTCTCAAGGGCACAAAAGCGCGCCATTTCAGCGCGTGATCGCGGGTGCGCTAACCCTGGCTGCTCCATGCCTCCACATCGCAGCGAAGTGCACCATATCGTGCCGTTCTCCCAAGGCGGTAAGACCGACATTGGCAATGGCCTGCTCCTATGTATTCGTTGCCATACGGCTTTCCACGCCGGACATTTCACCATCAGGGTGATCGATGGCCTTCCGTATGTGGTGTTGCCCAAATCGCGGGACCCGATTCAAAGGCCAATGCGGAACTGGGTCTTTCATCCGGAAGCCGCAGCAGCCTGACCCCCTCCTCACCCGTCGCCGCGCAGCGCAAGGCAGAAACCTGTCGCAAGTGCAGCCCTCCACCGTCACGCTCCGAGACCTGCCCAGTTGCCCCATTGGTTCGGCGGGTCAGATGCGGCGCCAAGTTGCGCAACTGACTACTGTTAGGGCTAAGCGGTCCTTGATCGCTGGATCATTATGAGGATTGGCAGCGCCACGGCGCGCACAGCGGAGGACAGCATGGCAAAGGCAGCACCAGCGGAACAGCTTCGACTCTTGGACGTAGCAGGACTTGACTCGGAAATTACCAAGCTCACCCACCAGATCGATGTGGCGAAAGCGGACGCAGATCTTGCTGCTGCACATACCGCGCTTACGGAGGCGCGCGCTGCTGAAGCTGAGGTCAAGCAGGAATTAGATTCCGCAGCAGCAGCTCTGAAGGCATCGGAACTGGCGGTTGAAAAGGTTGCCGCCCACATCGCCAAGGATCAGGCGCGCATTAACTCGAATTCCGGAACTGCCACCGATCTGATGGCCCTGTCCCACGAGATTGACTCGCTAACGGTGCGCCGCAACGAACTTGAAGACAATGAGCTTGAACTCATGGGCACCCTTGAGGAAGTTCAAGAGCAGGCAGCCGTCGTCGCCGCAGAAACGGCAGCCAAGCTCAGCGATCACGATCAGCACCTTGCGCGCCGCGACGCAGCGGTGAAAGAGATTCAGGACCAGCTGGCCACAACGAAAGCCGCTCGCGCAGAACTTGTAGGTACTTTTGAGGAATCGCTCATCAACACGTACGAACGACTACGCACTCGCAACGGCGTTGGCGCTGCACGTCTGTTCCATGGAACTTCCGAGGCCAGCGGCATGGCGCTGGCCCCCGGTGACCTGAGCGAAATCAAGGCAGCTGCGGCCGATGACATTGTCTTCTGCCCGGACACCGGTGCCATTCTGGTGCGCAGCACCGAGTGGTAGAAAAAGCCGACCCGAAAGTATCTGGCCCAGATGTCGCCGCCGACTCCGGCGTGTCCGGAGAACGGCGTGCGTCAAGGTTGCATCACGTAGAAATCTGGGTTCGGGATTTGGCGGACGCGCGGGCCACACTCGGCTGGCTTTTTGAGGAACTTGGCTACGTAGCGGGGGAGCCGTGGGCTTGCGGAGTGAGCTACCGCGGCACCGACGAATACATAGTTCTGGAAGCCGGTCCCGACGTGCTCGCTGAACCCCACCGCCGTCGGGCTCCGGGGGTGAACCACCTGGCGTTCGTGGCTGGTGATGCCATACGTGTTGATGAGCTCACCACACTCGCACTAGATCGCGGGTT
Organism: Paeniglutamicibacter terrestris; assembly: GCF_012271785.1. Taxonomy (GTDB): domain Bacteria; phylum Actinomycetota; class Actinomycetes; order Actinomycetales; family Micrococcaceae; genus Paeniglutamicibacter; species Paeniglutamicibacter terrestris. The sequence goes on from NZ_JAAWVT010000010.1 coordinate 109,714, forward strand.
CAAGCTGCTCTTCGCCAAGGATCATCCGTTTGCCGGGGGACCGGATCACTATGCCGCTTATCTTGAAGATGCTACCCGCTTTGAGATTGAGTTGGTGGCCGATGGCTTCGACTCTGCGGCCGAATTGATTCCAGGCGTTGAACCTACTGCTGAAAATTGCCCGGCAACATAAATGCCGTGCCGGTGGTGCATCTCCGGTGAAGCGGCATCGTTAGCTGCCGACGGCTCGGAAGGCGTGGTCCTCGGGCAAGATGATATTCAGTTGGTGGGACTTTTTCGCGGTGCCCGTAACGAGTTCAGCATCCCAGCGTTCGCGGGCGGCGACCAGCAGTTCCTCGGCGGTCCTCACCTCCTGCTTACGGGTCAGCAGATGAGCGGCAAATTCACCGCGGGTGTGTTTCGCGAAGTGGGAAACGACTTTGCGCACTCCTCCGCGCAGCTGGAACACGGAAACTGTGACCGTTGTTTCGACCGGTGGCACCCACGCTGCGGCATACGTGCTGGAACGGCAATCGATCACCAATTCATCTCCCGCGCGAGCATTAAGCGAAGGCGTAAGCTTTGGTTTCCACCAACTAGCCAGTTTGCCGATGGCCGGAAGATTCACTGACATCGAGAGCCGGTAGGCCGGAATCCGATCGGCAAAACCAACGGCACCCCATAAGGCAGAGATGACCAAAATGGAGGCATCGGCTCGACGGCGGGCTTCGGCATCGAGGCGTTCGTAGCCAAGCGCCTCGTAAAGCACACCGGTATAGACGGTGTGTGCGGCAGCGGCCGGCTCTGTATGGAGTCCGATGTTGCGGACTACTTCGGCCACCAATGACTTGCCGACACCCAGTAGTTCGAGTGCATTCTCCGAGCTGGAAACTTCAGCCAAGGCCGAGAGCAGTTGATGCCTGTACGGATTCAATTCCGCAAACTGCAGAGTCTCAGCGTCGAAGGGAGCACCGTTTTCGGCAGGTTGTTTGCCCTCTGAGGGCGGAAGCAGAATCAGCACCCATCAAGCCTAGTCGGAGGTGGGGGCATTCTCTTATTTGCCTCCCGCTGTTATACGCAACGGCTGGTGGTGATCCCTTCGTTTGGTGCTGAGGAGCTGTTCATCTGGTTAGGTGCACACTCAAATACGACTAGACTTGTTTGCTGGACGGGATGGCCAGACGATCGCGTGTCACGTAAGTGGCCCGAGGAACGTCCGGGCTCCACAGAACAGGGTGGTGGGTAACGCCCACTCGGGGTAACCCGCAGGCTAGTGCCACAGAGAATAGACCGCCCGCATTCATGCGGGTAAGGGTGAAACGGTGGTGTAAGAGACCACCAGCATTCCAGGTGACTGGAATGGCTTGGTAAACCCCACCCGGAGCAAGGTCAGACAGACTACTGGGTTGTTCGCTCTATGTAGTCGGGTGGACCGCTTGAGGGTGCCGGCAACGGTACTCCTAGATAGATGATCGCCGCCGCGATTCGGGTAACCGACCGCGGTACAAAACCCGGCGTACGCGCCATCCCGTCCATTCAATCCGCCTGTAGTCCTTATGTTTATAAGGGATGCAGGCTGTTTTGTACAGTCTCAACTTGGAGTCTAATAGCCCCCAAAAGCCCGGCGTGTCGCGCCTCATCCGCTACAAAACCGCTACAGAATCCGCTCACTTTTCGAGGTGGGAATCGAAGCCTAGTTCTATCCTGTCGGAAGCGCATCATATGTTCGTTCCCATGGAAAGTGTGGAAGTTCAGTTCACGACGGCTGGCCAGCCGTTGAGGGTGCGTCGGCAGGGGCGCGTGTGGAATATAGTCGCCGAGCCTACACGATGGTTCGAACGGTTCAACTGGTTGGAGTCTGAGCTGCGTGCGCCTAAGATTTCCCCGTTCCGGATCGATCCGCTTGTGTGGCAGGTCCAAGTCTCATTGGGTGCCAGGACATCGGAGCCGGTCACGTGGGAGCTGATCCATCATGCGCCCACCGGCGGCTGGCGCGTTCGGGAACCGAAACTGGCTGCGGCATAGCCCAGAACAGCCGCACCATCATCGCCAAGGCGGGCTATTCGCACACCCCCTCATTCAACTGATATTTGATTTGTGCGCGGAAATTATTCTGCAGGCTGTCTAGCGGCCTGGGATATGATCACTCACATGAGAGACTCGCTCGTCATAGAACGCAAGCACAACTCGACATCACCGAGCAGTAAATGAGCGGCGTCAATGACCTGGCCCAAAGGGTTGGTCTCGTTGCGCTTACACAAGCGGAAGTCGACGAATGGTTAGTTGAGGCGCTCATCGCCCTACTCCATCCGTTGGACCCGACTCGTGTCCAGCTGCTTGTCGGGAAGAACTCTCTTGATCAGAAACGGGCACTCGTTAAAGATCTGACCGGGCAATCTGGTTTTCCCATAGATACTGAAGTTTCTCCGGGCATGAGTCTTCGTCAGCTTCTCGCTGAGATCAAAAAGCTAAATGATATGAGGGACCGTGTCGTCCACTCGTACTATGAGCGAGGCGAAGGGGACCAGAAGCGCTTGTTCCGCAGTCGTAAACCGGCCCACGAATCCGTGACGATTGACGAGATCGATGAACTGATTGCCGGGCTGGAATCCTGCGTTGGAGGCCTCCGCACCTTAGTGGAGCAACTGTCGAAGCGCGCCGAGGGCGAACGTGAAGCCATGGTGACGTGGGACAACGCATTGAGTGGCGTGCATGAGGTCATTCTGGGCGGTCACTTGGAAGAACGAAAGATGCTATCTCCTATTGTGGACGCGGTTGGCAATGGCGCCCCCATCTACTTGCGTATCCGCGGGTTGCACCGGGAGTTCGTAGGACCTGAAGCAACGGTTGGCAATGGAGAATTTCTGGCGAAAATTGATCCGGGAACCTGGCGTGCCGTTATTACTTCATCATCTGGTGAAGAAATGAGTTTTGGCGATACTGGATGGCGGGAAATAACTTCAATGGCGCAGGAAGAAGATCCGCAAATTGAATTCGCCGCTATCCGCCGGATCGGCGACACCGTTAAGGTCTCGTTTGAAGGAGCCGGCTTGCCGACCGTGCCTGACACCGGCATGAGGGATCGCCTTGCCGAAAGGGCATTTGGACGCAGATTGGTCAGTACGCACCAGATTCCTGCTTGGGCGGCTTCCATTAGTGGCTTCCAACCGAACGGATCTGACTAGTCGCGGGGCGAACTAGCGACCGAGTTTTGATCCTCCTGAGCGCACAACTGCGCCCCACCTGGTGAGGGGTGGGGCGCATTCGTGGTTGCTGTAACATACCCACGATTTTGGGTGTGACAATATTTTGCAGGCTTGAAACTTTTAGTCCTTCTTGTTTTGCTTTCTAAGGAACAGTGCCATGAGTGCGACGAACTCTGTAGTTATGATTCCTACAGCCCAGCCGTTTGCTCCGTAGAAGAGAGCGGCAATGCTTCCTCCGATGGCTACGGAAGTGATACAACCAGCCCAGATTTGTCCCCGCATCCAGTAAGTCATCCGACGATTTTCGAGGGCCTGATCGTGCACCATCGTTTCATACTCGATCTTCTGGTCGTGTGTCCGCTGCGAGATCACTCTTCACGACCTCCGATGTACCGCCGGTAGGAGTTGCGCCGGCGTTGAATTCTGTTCTGGACTTCTGCGTCAGATAGCTTCTTTGGCTTCTCAGATCCGAGAGTCATGATCGAGGTGGCCCCATCAAGGAAAAGACTCACTTTTTGGCGAAAACTCAAGTTCGGATGTTGAATTCTGGTCACATCCTCACCGGCCCTACTTATTTGAGGAGTTGGAAACTGGGCCATGGCGGTCAGAGACACGTCTTGGACGCGGATCCGGGTACCAATTAGGCCAGTGACTTTCATTAGCTCTTCTTCAGCCCCTGCAAACCTGAAAACAGCTAATCCTTTATCCGCGTGTCCGACAGCAGGCAGTTCATCCACACGTAGATTAATTTCACGCAATGTGCCGGCTGATTCCACTAGGAGATTTGCAGCGTGCAGAATTGGCTGCTTGTCTTTTGATGGCATTGTCAAAGCGAAAGTGCTCATTTGACATCATCTCCGAACGCGGACAGTTGAATAAAGGAGTCAAGAAACTCTCGGTTCCCTGCGACACCTACGCCTCTAAAATGGCACCGTGTAAATTGGCAATCTTCAAACCCCACAGCACCGAGAATCGATGTTCTTTCGGCATCAATTTCCCAGAGAAGACTCTCGGCGTTACCTTCGAACACGCATCCAGTGAGCTCAGTATTTCCTAAAAAAGTAATGACGGCAGGTCCTTGGATAATGCAGTCTTCAAAGTGCCCACCCTTGACAGGGTTCGAGGTGAGAGCCATATCAGCAGGTTTGAGGATCTGCGACCGTACTATATTTGAGCTCGTCATATGTCTATGATGCCCCATCGGTATGGGAACACACTGCATATTTCGCTCAGGCTAAGATTCTCGTCACATCACTCTCAACTTTCAGCGCCACACATTCTTAGCGATACTCATATCAGCACCGCACACAACGACTCCCCACCCTCACGAATGAGGGCGGGGAGCTATTGATTACTGATCGTCCGTTAGGGATTCGTCAACTTCGTGCTTGCCATCGTTGCCGCGTAATGCAGCGATGTTCTTGACGATGGTACTGAACACGAGCTGCTGCAGGCCGTAGATGATGAGGAAGGCCGGGAGGAGCTGCCGCTCTGCCAGCGCGCCCGAGGCCATGAGATAGCCGATAGCGATAAACAGCGATACCAGGACAGGCAAGCCCACCTTGATCAGGGTGGGCCAGCCCGGTTGCTTCCGCCACTGGATGACGACGGGGGAGATGATTGCGAACACTGCGGTAATGACGGTGGTGAGTAGTTCGGTTTCGATGTTGGCTCCTAGAGTCCGAGTGAGTTCTGTGTCTTGTGGCCTGCGATGCCGTCGACGTACAGGCCCTTGCGGCCCTGCCAGTCACGGATGTTGGCGGTGGTCTGCGCGCCCTTGAAACCGTCGACGATCTGCATGGTGTAGCCCTTATCTCGGAGGGCTTGCTGGATGCGTTCGTTGAGCTCGAATACTTCCTGAGTCTTCGGCCCCCACTTGCCGTCCACGTGGAGGCCGTGGGCCTTCTGGAAGACCTTGACGCCAGCCTTCATGAGGTTGCCGTCGACGCCGTCCTGACGGCCAACATGGATGCCCATCTAAGTCAGGGCAGTTTGGATGGCGGTGTTGTCTGCTCGAGAGTTGACGCTTGAGGCGGGTTTCGGCTTCGAGGTGCTGGGCTTCGGCTTCGGCTTTGGCTTGGAGGCAACGGGCGTGATGATCCCCTTGGGTGCGGAACCTGGCCGCACGCCGTGAGCATCGAATGCGTCGCGAGGATCGTAATCTGAGTTGTGGTCCTCCCAGTCCTTCCACATCTCAAAGTGCACGTGCGCGCCGGTCTGGTTCCCAGACAGGTCGTTGTATCCGATCAGATCGCCGACGGCCGCCTTGTCTCCAACCTTCCACGCATCGAGGATATCGACGTGGTTGTATCCGTTGCCCTCACCGTCAGGGTTGGCAATGAGCCCGCCGCCTCCGGTGCGGGCCGGCGCCAACGTACTAGCCCGGTTGCCTGCCTTGACGTTGCGAACGATCTTCTTCCACGTTCCAGCGAACGCAGCGTATACCGGCATGCGGGTCTGGCCGGGCTTGGGTGGGGCGATGTCCAAACCCTTATGGCCTTTGTACCCGCCGCGGTCTTGGTGGTTCGCTGTGAGGCGTCCTTCGAACGGACTGACCATTGTTCCGATGGTTGGGTTTGCTCCTTCGGTGAGGTTGAGGAATTCTTGCCATCGGCCGGTGGCACGCATGACGGAGGGGCAGTTCCTACCGGTCCAGTGCGCATGGTCGTACACCTTGCTGCGGGGGATACCGTGCTTGGCGCGGAGGCCGGCAACCACTTCGGCGGCCAGGGCGAATGCTTTGTCGTAGTTGCCGTCTGAGTTCACGCAGATCTCCACGGCGATACTCGATTCAGCGCCTTCACGCGTGCCGGCGTGCCACCACTGTGCGGTATCCGGGTAGGACCGGATCGCTTCGGTGTCGTCCACGGTGATGTGCCAAGATACTTGGTGAACGTTGCCGTTACTTCGCAGGTTGGCATGAGCCTGGGCATCGGCACCCACAGATTCATTCGCGGTCTCGTGGATCGTGATGCTGGTGCACTGATCGGTGCCGTCGTAGATCTGGGCAGAACTCTTGACTAGCTGCTCTCGCAAGACAGCCTCCTTCGGGCAAAAGAAAAGCCCGGGCCAGTTGGCCTCGGGTTTGGGGTGGTATTAATTCCGGTATATTTTCAACCGATTATTTGCGGTGTCGTCTTTGCTCTCGGAAGATGGTCCAGCCGATGGCCCACACGGAACCGATCAGCAGGACATACAGCACGAGGTATACGTGGGCCCGTCCGGGGAAGGATGGGAAGAAGCTGCTGACGGCTGCCAGTGCGGTGATTGCTGACTGGGTGGCGAGTAATCCCATTAGGGCGCGTCCGGCTACGTAGTGCCTCCATGCGCCCCGGCCGAGTCGGTGCCAGCCGATCATCACGCCTAGCGTCGACAGGAATACGGCGAGGATCAGGATTCCGGTTATGGGTTGCAGAGTCATAGGGGCCTTTCCCGGAATTTGCCTGTGAATGAATCCGCTAGGCATTCGCTGAAGTGGTTGCGGTCGTTGATTTATTCGAGCCGTATTGACTGGTCGCGGGCTTCGGCGAACCGATCTAGGGCGGCTTTGTGTTCGACGGTGGCTTCGATTTTCGCGGCCAATGCTTCGTTGCTGTCGTCGGGGGTGTGTCGGAATCGTCGGAGCCATTTCAGACTGGGTCACCGTCCCGGGCCTGTTGGACGGCGCCCATCACCTTGATGACGGATTCACCGACCATGGTTTGTTTCTCGATGGTGCGGGCTTGAACGGCGTTGGTTTCTTTTTGTGTTTCCGCTGCGCTACGCCAGGGTTCTTTCACTTTGACCATCACGTCGTAGAGGCACTTGGCTACAAGCCTCCCGGTGAGGATCAGCCAGATGGCTAGTCCGAGCAGACTTGATGGGGTGAGGACGCCGAGTGCTTGCCAGGGGACTTCGTCAAGCAATGGGCACCGCCTTGAGGTTGGGCATGGTTGCCTTTCGGGAGGGGGCACTGGAAAAGCCCGCCACAGGATTGTGACGGGCACAGATAGTTGAATAATTCCGGTCAGAACTACACTTATCGAATGGGAAAAATTTGGACACTCGTGTTTTGCACCGGACTTGCGATCGGGTTCGTTGTCTGTTTCCTAATACAGGAAAAGTTATGGGCGGACGCTCGCCCGAGTTCCACTGTGGGCTTCAAGGAATGGCTTACCGCGGCTCTAGCGGGGGCTGCGCTCGTAGTGTCGCTCTCTGCGCTGAGTTTCAACCGGAAAAAATCTCGGCAAGACATGTTCCTGTCAATCCACAACAGCCTGATCTCCCTGGACATTCAAAACGGCCGGAGACTTCTCTTCAACAAGATCAACTCACCGGAGGACCCCAGCGAGTTACTGAGCTCCGACCCTCGAGCTTATGACCAAATTAACCGTGCACTGGCGATGTATGACGTCCTTGGCCTCTATGTGAAACGTAAGTATGTGGACAAGTCCTGGGTGATGGACGAGTGGGGTTCAGGCTTGGCAAAGGCGAGGGTCCCGGCCCTTCTTTTTATGGCGCATCGAGAGGCGATTGGTGTTCCCTCAAAATGGAAGAACTTTGATGCCCTCAGCTTGGAAGCAAAACTCGCGTATCGACAACCTGAAGACTCATAGTGCTCGCTGAGCGCCACCCCTGCAGATAGGACGGGCGCGTCCAAGGCCTTGCCACGTGCCAACGCTTCAGGTTTCTGGCGTCCGGAAGCTAGTCCATGTCACCAGAGATGAGATTGGGGTCACGTGCGTCGTGCGTTTGAACGATGGCATCTACGATGTCGTCTTGAGTGACAGATTTGCACTTCCCCGCCAACTTGAAACCGGTGTACACCCCAACCGCGATCGTAGCTATTCCGCACGCACCGTTAAGCGCTTCGGCGGACACTCCAAGGAACGGGCGAAACTCGGCCGTGATCATCGTCAAGATCAAAGTCAGCATGATGCCGAGCGGACCCTGCCATGCATATTGGGTCCGGTATTTTGGCAACATCCTGTGGAGTACGTTGTCGATCTTGTCTTTGGTGGTTGCCACTAGAACGACCCCAAGATTGCTCTGATAGGTCAATCTGTTGTTGAGGTCTTCTACCATGTCAATGTGCTGCGCGATCCTCGGCTGCGTAACCGGAAGTGAAGGACCGCCCTGCTCAGACACGGTGGAACTCAGGGTGGTTGAGAAGCCCCAGTGCGCCGAGGGCATACGTGCTCACAACACCACAATTTCCGCAGGCGACATACACCACAGGAATACTTGGACCGCCTCCCAAAACGATATTCGTGGACATGTCTTGAAGGTTGATCTGACCGAACCCGGGTTGAAGCGATTGCATACTCTCTCCGCAGCGATGGCAAGGCAGAGATACCTTGGTATTCAGTTGCTCGAGTATGAGCTCCATTTGTTTCGAGCTCATGAGTCGCTGGTCGTTCTGTCTTTGGTCCACCGTGTGATTAAACCTGAATAGCCGTCGTAACTCAAAAAGGCTAAACATTGTTATCTCCATTGGTCGATCCAGGCTGCGCATCGCCACGAACATCACGGTTCAGGGAGAAGGCGGATTCTGGGTTGAGCGTGGGGCTGAGGCATATGAAAGCGCTAGCCAGCGAGTATTTGTCTGCTTCGCCAAGTTCGTCGGCCACGATTTGACTATTACTGCTAATCATTGAGGTGCTCCTTGGATTGGTGCAACGGATCGGTCAGCTGACTTCGACGTATTCGGCCCGGGCTATCCATCGGATAGTTTTTCCCACTTCGCCAGTTCCATATAGCAGAAGACTGTTGACCGCCACCGCCGCATGAGCATTCCACGTCGAAGCCGCTGCATCGCCAGCGACAAGCACCGCAGCAGGCACCGACCCGCCGACCGCCACAGCAGCCCCCGTCCCGACCCGCTTCGCCACACCTCCAAGAGTCCATGCCTTGGAGTCGCCAGTTGCCGTGTCGCGGGCGGTGATCATAAATCGGTACTGGATCGTATGCCCTGGTTCGAGTGCAAACGAATTCGGGAAGCAAGCGGCGGCACCCGCGGTGGTCTGCAACTTGTCGATAATCTCCGAGGTCTGCGCGTCCCCTGGAACACTGAACGCACCATTAGCCCGACTGCTCTGCCCCGATTTACGGGCCACCGCTTGCAAGCCCATGGCATGCGAGTTCGAGCCGATTGCTTCACATAGACCGCCCATTGCGTAGGCGCCCTGCCCAGTCGCCTTGGATTGGTTACCGGAAGCATAGGAGTAGGTGTTGGTGGCCTCGTTGTAGTTGCCGAACGCCATCGCCCCGGCACCTGAAGCAATGTTGGATTGGCCGAAAGCCGACCCACTGTTTACTTGGTTCAGCGTTCCGGCAGCAAATCCTCCGGGGCCCGCAACTTTGTTGCTGGCACCGAACGCGGTTCCGCCACTGCCCGTAACTTCGTTGCCGTTGCCGCCAGTCGTTGCAAAGCCGCCCACGGCAACATCAATGATGTTGTTGAGTCCGCCGACACTGACGCAATAATCGCCGTTCTTGATCCAGTTGCCGTACCCACCAAGAATGATCGAGAAATCGCCCACGTCGATCTTGTGCACGGCACCCGAAAGAATGCCGTTGTGGGTCGCGCCCGCCCTGATGTATGAATGATCCGCGAGGATCACCGACTTAAGACCCGCGGCAACGTTGTCGTAATCAGCGACGTAAGAGTGGTTGGCGCGGGCGTTCGCATCCGGTTGAAGCAAGTCTGCAAGGTTGAGAGGGACGTTGCTTGCGGAAGTGTTTACGTTCTCGATGACCCCACGGCCAATTACGTTCTCTCGCCCAGGGTAGCCATCCCCGGCGATCACTGAACCGTGAACGTCTGGAGCAATTGCGTTGTCTGGGGAACCTGCCTTGAAGTTGAATCCGACCGACACCTGAGTGATTTCAATATCGTCAGTGCCAACAAAGTTGGCGTCCAATGCAAGTGCCGTGTCGCTGGTTGGATCGGTAAACTTCCCGGCCACCATGGCATCCGTCGGCGCCGTGGCCTCGGCTGCAGCAGCAACGGCCGTTGCCTTCGCGGCCTCGGTGGTATCTACCCAGTTCTGCACCATTGCCGCAGTCGTTTCTGCCGGGATCGCCGTAGTGAAGCGAGGTACCAAGTCAGAGGAATACGGGAGCGCGGAGGTGCCTGCCGGGACACCGATCAACTCCGACCAGCCCTTGCCGGACTGGTGATCGCGGAAGGTGACGCGGTACGCCCACTCCGGCTCCGGACCTGCCGGGGACACGTCAACATCTACCAGCGTGGCAAGACCATTGCTGATGCCGTACGTCTTCGGACCCGGGAAGACTGTCTTGGTGCCCTCCTGGCGCAGGGCGGTGGACTCGATTGTGACCTCACCGAAGAGGATCTCGTGTGCGGCGCCGCCGCCGAGCCGTCCATCAATTTCAATATTGCGTCCCAAAAGGGTTACCTCTTACGGTGTCACGACAGCGTCGTATATGGCTTGGATCTGTGTCTTCATGAAGGGCAAGTCCGCGAGCGAGGCAGTATGCTCCGTCTGCATGGCGGTGATGTCTGAAAGCGCGATGGTGTGGTTGGCCTGCGTCGCGACGATCCCAGTGAAAGCGGTGGTGCGCGCCGCTTGAGTGGTGACTATTCGGGCGAGAGTAGTCTGCGCCGCGATCAGGGCAGTTTGGATTTCTCCGACGTCGACCTGTTGCTCATCAATTGCCGCGGCCAGTAGTTCGAGCAGGCCGCGGACTTCGGCGATGGCTTCGAGGGTGCCGGCGTTATCGGTGGTGAATTCTCGTGAGGCTGCTACTGCTCGGAGGAGCGTGCTGCTTGATGTGCCCATTAGGTGTTGTCCACGGAGGCCATGCGCCATGAGCCTTGCAGGGTGAAGTCCGATCCTGCTAGCAGGCTGGTGTAATCGGGGGCCACGGCGGAGAGGGAGAAGTCTCCGTTCTCGTGGGCGAAGCCGGAGGCCATCGCTCCTACGTGTGCGGAGGATAGCGCCCCCACGTACCGTGGCCGGAACCCGGTGTGCAGGGTGCCGATCAGGACGTTGCCGATGTTGCCATTTGTGGGGACTGTGATTTGTGCGCCGTTGTAGACGATCCGAATTTGCAGGTCAACCCACCGTCCTTCCCTGCAGCAGGCGAGGGCGGTGACGTCTCAGTCGGAGGTGACGAGGTCCATGACCTGGTCAATCTTTCCGGGGCCAGCCCACCATTCGGTGGTGTAGGGCTCGCCTGCGGGGGAGAGCGCTCGGATCCAGTCAGCGATTCCGGAGAACCACTTGAAGAAGCCGCCACCCTGCCGTAGCGGGGATGCTGCGGTGGGGCTGTCTGGTGCGGCGCTGTGTGCTGGTGTGCTCACCACGTGCCTCCTAGGTCAAAGGCCCACTGGTCAAAGTCGGCGAAAGTATCTATTCCGTTGGCGATTGCCCACGTATCAAATTGGGCGTACGCGCCATCCTGTCCATTCAATCCGCCTATATCCCCTGCAACTAAAGGGATGCGGGCCTTTTTTGCGTCGTGCTGATGATGGACAAATAGGGCCAAATCATGGGGTCTGTGGGTTCTAAAGCGCCCCCAAAGTGACACCAAGTTGACCGTCGAGATGATCCGCCGGACGTATTCGTCTGGAACCTATCTCGTGATGTGTCGGTTCCACCGCGTGTTCTCGTCTTCAGGGAAATGGCGAGGTTCGAATTGCGACCGTCAATAAGAAGCTCCGAATACATCGGCACGACCAGTGTGCTCAGGGTTGTAGCCGTCATCCACTTCCAGGCTGAACCATACGATGGCAGTGTCGAGGCCGGGGCGTGTGGCATGATCGGCTTTCCTGTAGGACGCCTTGCGCACCAAAGGTTTAAGTTACAACAGCGTTATGAAAACCTAACAGTCGCGAAGTATTGGGCAGTTAGAATTACTGGAGTACTTGTTATTCAAACCCTTGGGGGAACCGTGAACGCGTGTGCCTCGTTAGAGGCAATCGCTGATCTTATTTCGGAGCGGGATAACCCGATCGACGTTTATGGTAATGAGAACGAGTCAGATCTGAATGAAATGGCAGAGCGTTTCGTAAGAGCGCTCAGCAGTAAGAAACAGGTAGCGGCACACCCGACGATGTGCCGCTACCTTCTTAAACGCCAGCCTTGGAAACGAACCATGCTTAACCCTCGGCAATTGGCCGGAAGATGATTTGAAGATGGATTCGTAGACTGCTTGGGAGTATCTCGCGTATAGGCGGTCGGTGTGACGCGCGGGTTTTCGAAAACCCGACTGCGCGCCATCCCGTCCATTCACTAAACCTGTAACCCCATGAATTTCAGGGGGTTACAGGCGCTTCTTTCGGCCAGAGATAAGGGTTTGTATGCCTGAATCCGTGGCACTATTTGCGCCTCGAACACGGGTCTATAGCTTGCGACCCTGAACGGCCTTAGCTGATGTTGTTCCTGCGCACTCGGGACCAGAACATCACGATTTCGCGTCCGGGAAACACCGTTGTCCCTAGCCTGGACAGCCCTCGAGATTCGGGGCAGTAGCACTAGACTTCAGGACATGGAGTGGCTCTACTGGCTGATTGGCATACCGGTGCTGTGTGTTGGCCTGCTCTGGGCTGCTTCTAAGTTCACCTTCCCCGGCGAAGGTACGGGCGGTGGCTCATCTGGTCTGTTCGATGCTTTAAACAACTTCTACATGCCTTCAGGCGCTGCAGCGCAGCAGGCCCTTGAAGAACAAAAGCGGCAAATTCATGAGTCCGCACAGGGGCAGGATAAGGATCCGCTGGAGGGTTTCATTCACCGACCACCTGCTCATCCTCACGAGCACGCCGACGGCACGGATGGGCCGCCCGTAGAGCCGTGGAGTCCGCGCTAGTCGCTAACTCGCACCATTTGTCTTCCCTGATTCGACCCCTCAACGGCTCTCTTGTGGCGAGGAGGGGACGGACGTATTTTCCGTGCAAAATCAGCACGCCGTTTTCGGCGGGCCACCTATCGAGACTGATCTCAACCTGCGCATCTGCCCCAGGGGGATGTGGGCGCATCGTTGATGTGAGAGACCTCACCGAAGCAAGGCGTGGTTCTTGGCGAGCACATACTAGAATGAAACGTGGGACATGGTCCCGCGGGGGAATGATCCTGACTACCCCTAGAACAACCGTTTCTGCAAAGGTGCTTTTACGGTAGCAACCGGCTTGAGGATCACTCGCCGGCTGATTTGGAAGGATTTTCAGTGACCCAGCAGTCTGTCGAAGCCCTACAGGAATGGAGCGGGCGCGAAGAGCTCGCCGAGGCCATGATTCCGTTGATCGGTCGTCTGTACCGCAACAACAACGTGGTGACCTCCATTTACGGCCGCAAGCTGATCAACCAGTCGGCCATCAACATCCTCAAGGCACACCGCGTGGTTCGCCGCATTGAAGACGCCGAGCTTCCGCTCGAGCAGACGATGCCCATTCTTCAGGCCATCGAGACGCTGAACCTGGGTGCAGTCTCCATCGATTTGGGCCGCCTAAACAAGAAGTTCGTCGAGTCCGGTTCCACGAACTTGATTGATTTCCTCACCACCGAATTGGGTGAAAAGGTCGGTCAGGCCGGTGCCACGGATGCCGAGCCCACCGACGTCGTCCTCTACGGTTTCGGCCGCATTGGCCGCTTGCTGGCTCGCATCCTCATTGAGCGCGGCGGTTACGGACTGCGCCTGCGCGCCATTGTTGTCCGCAAGGGTTCCGACGACGACTTGGTCAAGCGCGCCTCACTGCTGCGCCGCGACTCCGTCCACGGGCCTTTCGACGGTTCCATTACTGTCAACGAGGAAAACAACACCATCCTCGCCAATGGCACCCTGATTCAGGTCATCTACTCGAATGACCCGGCAACCGTTGACTACACCGCCTTCGGCATCAATAACGCGATCGTCGTTGACAACACCGGTCGCTGGCGCGATGAAGCTGGACTGTCCCAGCACTTGGCTGCCAAGGGTGTTGCCCGTGTGCTGCTCACCGCACCGGGCAAGGGCGATTTGAAGAACATCGTCCACGGCATCAACCACGCCGATATCACCGACGAAGACAAGATCGTCACCGCGGCTTCCTGCACGACCAACGCCATCACCCCGGTGCTCAAGGCCATGAATGATCGCTTCGGTGTCATCCACGGCCACGTTGAGACGGTTCACTCGTTCACGAACGACCAGAACCTCATTGACAACTTCCACAAGGGTGAGCGTCGCGGTCGTTCGGCTGCGCTGAACATGGTGATCACCGAAACCGGTGCGGCCAAGGCCGTAGCCAAGGCGCTGCCGGAACTCGAAGGCAAGCTGACGGGTAACGCCATCCGCGTACCGACCCCGGATGTCTCCATGGCAATCCTGAACCTCAACCTGGAAACGGCGACTACCAAGGAAGAGATCAACTCCTACTTGCGCGATGCTTCCTTGGGTGCCGAACTGCACAAGCAGATCGACTACATTGATTCGCCCGAGGTCGTTTCCTCGGACTTCGTTGGTTCACGCCGTGCCGGCATCGTTGATGGCCTCGCCACCATCGCCACCGGAAAGAACGCCGTCGTCTACGTTTGGTACGACAACGAATTCGGTTACTCCTGCCAGGTAGTCCGTGTCATCGAGACCATGGCCGGCACCCACCCGGTTGCTGTCCCAGCCATGGGCGCGCCAGCGGTCGCAACTGTCTAGTCCCAAGCATCACGCCTCGGCGTGGGCCTATAGGACATAAAGTGTGTCTGCCCCGGGTGTGTCACCCGGGGCTTTCTCATGTCAGGGCACGGTTTAGCAGGGCCGACCGGCCCATCCCTTCCTGGCCCAAAGACCTTCCTCCGGACTGAATCCCGTGCCCAACGT
>NZ_JAAWVT010000011.1 GCF_012271785.1 Paeniglutamicibacter terrestris
TCTACCCACCCAGCTAGATAGCCCTCACCTTGGTTTAGATTCCTCGAGGTTTAGGTTCCTCGAGCGCATATGGCGATCCCGAGACGGCACTTTCTCGCTACCTCACACTCTCGCTTAGGCCCAGATTATTTACGAAAATTACCAGTCGCGGCCGCTTTCTTCGAGAAATTCACGCAAATGTCCTTGTATCGCTACCTACAGTGCCTAAAATGATGTCTAGGCGGGGCGGTTATTGCCCCCATTAGTGAAGAGGAGGTGCCTTTTGTCTATTTTTGACGACCTAAAGGGCAAGGCCGAAGGACTCAAGGAGAAGGCTGCAGAGCTGATCCAGGAGAACTCGGGCAAGATTGGTGAGGCCATTGACAACGCTGGCGACTTCATCGACGAAAAGACCGGTGGCAAGTTCGCCGAGCACGTCGATAAGGTTCAGGACGGCGCCAAGGGTTTCGTTGACAAGGGCAAAGACGGAAATCCAACCGTCTAACCTCTAACGATTCACTAGGACTCCTGCCCTAGGTACGACAATACGGGTGCTGGTACTGCCGCGAGGCAGGACCAGCACCTGTCGTTTAAAGAAAGCTAGCCACCGTGACTCTCCCCCCTGTATCACTGTCGCCACAACGGCCGCCTCTTGTGCAGCCGATCGTGGCGGGTCTCATCACCGCACTGGTCGGTTACACCGCATCATTTGCCGTGGTTCTCACCGGACTCAAAGCGGTTGGAGCGACCGACTCCCAAGCAGCCTCGGGACTCTTCGCATTAACCATCGCACTTGCCATCTGCGCTTTCGCTCTGGCCTGGTTTACCCGCCGACCCATCACCACGGCTTGGTCAACTCCCGGGGCTGCCTTACTAGCCGGATCCGCGGCCCTGAATTTCGGGTGGAACGAAGCGGTTGGCGCCTTCATCATGACCGGCCTGCTGATCGCTGCCACCGGTGCCATCCCTTGGTTGGGGAAGATCCTCGCCTCTATCCCCGTCCCGCTGGCCCAAGCCATGCTCGCCGGCGTTTTGCTCAAGCTCTGCCTGGCACCCTTCGTGGCGTTGTCTACAATCCCGCTGTACGTCGCTCCCATCATCGTCATATGGCTCGTGTTTCTACGTCTAAGCCCTCGATGGGCAGTTCCAGCAGCCATGGGAGCGGCATTGGGGATCGCAGGATTCACCATGGCGCAAAGCGGCAACGTGGTGAGCGCCCATGAGCTGTTGCCGACTCTCGAATTCACTGTTCCAACATTTACGGTGGCGGCCTTCAGCGGCATAACTCTGCCACTATTTGTGGTCACAATGGCCTCACAAAATGTTCCCGGTGTGGCGGTCCTGGCCAGCTTTAACTACGAAACACCGTGGCGTTCCTCCATGTTGGCCACCGGACTTGGTTCATCGGTGGCGGCACTTTTTGGTGGTCACGCCATCAATCTAGCGGCAATATCTGCAGCCCTTGCCGCGGGTGAGGAGGCCGGAGCTGACCGTTCACGCCGCTGGATTGCAGCAGCTTCGTCAGCAGTTTTCTACATCCTTCTAGGACTAGCTTCGGCATCTATCACCGCCCTTGCCACTGCCAGCCCGGAGGGCTTATTGGAGGCAGCCGCAGGATTGGCCCTGTTTGCCACGTTAGGAGCCTCGGCTTCTTCGGCGCTATCTGACCCACGCAGCAGAATGAGCTCGCTGGTGGCATTCCTGATTGCCGGTTCCGGGTTGAGCTTTGCGGGGATCGGCGGCGCGTTCTGGGCGTTGCTTACAGGTCTCGGCCTACGTCTGCTGCTGGAACGCAAAATGCCCTAGATTTCTGTTCATCTCAAAAAACAACGAGGCCGCGTCGACTCTCCTTCCCCACCTAACTACGGGTGAAAGCGGGGATGGAGCTGTCGGCGCGGCCTTGAATATGTGTTCTTTAGAGAGCAGGGTCCCCGGTCTGGCCTTCACGGGCCAGTGCGGTGAGGCGGGAAACCGCACGGAAGTACTTCTTTTGATATCCGCCCGCCATCATTTCCGCGGTGAAAAGCTCGCTGAACGGCTTTCCTGAGGCAACGATCGGTACATCCTTGTCGTAAAGTCGGTCAGCCAAAACAACAAAGCGCAGTGCTACTGCCTGCTCGGTGATGGTTTCAACGTTGTGCAGGACCAAGACGTCGGTCTCGGACAGCAAGGCGCGGTAGCGGCTGGGGTGGACCTTGGAGATGTGGGCCACCAGATCCGAGAAGTCATCAATCGCGAAGGTTTTATCTCCGTAGCGTTCCATGGCGAATTCCTCAATGGCCTCATCGGCCACGGGAACCGGCGCGTCAGGAAGTCCGCGGTGGCGGAAGTCAACGCCGTCCACGCGGTGAACGTCGAATTGTTCGGAAAGCACCTTGATCTCGCGTTGGAAGTCCATGGCCGCAAAGCGGCCCTCACCCAAGGCACCGGGAAGGGTGTTGGACGTTGCGGCGATTTTCACACCGGCGTCGGAAAGCTCGCGCATGAGGCGAGACATCAGAACGGTGTCTCCCGGATCATCGAGTTCGAACTCATCGATGCAGACCAGCGAGTAGGTGCTCAGGACCTCAACGGTCTGGCGGAAAGACAGTGCGCCAACGAGGTTGGTGTACTCCACAAAGGTGCCAAAGGCCTTACGGCCCGGTGCCAGGTGCCACAGCGATGCCAAGAGGTGAGTCTTGCCAACACCGAAACCGCCATCAAGGTACATGCCCGACTTTTCGACCTTCTTCTTACCGAAGAGGCTCGACAGGAATCCGCCCTTGGATTTGCCGATCGTCGAGGCAAAGTGCTGAAGCTTAGTGACTGCTTCCGCCTGCGTCGGCCAAGCCGGATCCGGACGGTAGGTGTTGAAGGAAACCTCGCCGAACCGGTAGGACGGATGGAAGCCGGCCAGAAGATCGTCAAGGGAGACCGTTGGTGTTCGTTGGGAAAGATGCGTAATCGTGGCCATACGGCGAAACGGTCCTTAGGTCTTCGAAAAGGTGGCGGTGGTGCGTTGGCGGCGCAAAGACACGCCTCGGTCATTTTATGCCCAGACCTCAACCATCCCCTAAATGAGCGTCGGAGTGCACGCGGGCGAGCTGCTTACTTCCACCCCGCTCTGGACGCTGGGAGCGAAATATGGCGTTGCATAACCTCCGAGCGCTGTGCCGGGCCACCCGGATGGCTAGGCTTGAAGCAGCACTATCCCCCAAACTTTCTTGTTGTGAGGTCAAATCATCATGAGCCTGCCCATCGACTCCAATCCGTCCTTCTCCGACTATGCCCATCCAGAACGGCTGGTCTCCACCGATTGGCTGGCGGAGAATCTGTCCACGGCGAATCTGGTGATCCTCGAATCCAATGAAGACATCCTGTTATACGACATGGGTCATATCCCCGGTGCCGTAAAGGTTGACTGGCACACCGAGCTCAACGACGAAGACACCCGCGACTATGTTGACGGTGCAGGCTTCGCCGCATTGATGGCAGCCAAGGGCATCACCCGTGAGTCCACCGTGGTTATTTACGGCGACAAATCCAACTGGTGGGCAGCCTATGCGCTCTGGGTCTTCACCTTGTTCGGCCACGAAGATGTGCGCCTGCTCGACGGTGGCCGCGACAAGTGGATTGCCGAGGGACGCGAGATCACTCGCGACAAGCCCACCACCACCGCGAGCAGCTACCCGGTCATCGAGCGTGATGACACTCTCATCCGCGCATTCCTGCCCCAGGTGTTCGAGCACTTCGGCAAGCCCATGATCGACGTGCGCTCATCGGAGGAATACACCGGCGAGCGCACACACATGCCTGCCTACCCGGAAGAAGGCACCTTGCGCGGCGGACACATTCCCTCCGCTGCGTCCGTGCCCTGGGCCAAGGCCGCTGCGGAGGACGGGACCTTCAAGTCCCGCGCCGAGCTCGAAGCGATCTACCTAGGCGAAGCTGGCCTGACCCCCGGTGATGATGTGATCGCTTATTGCCGGATCGGCGAGCGCTCCAGTCACACCTGGTTTGCCCTGCAGTTCCTGCTCGGTTTCGAAAACGTACGCAACTACGACGGTTCCTGGACCGAGTGGGGCAATGCCGTTCGTGTCCCGATCGTGAAGGGTATCGAACCCGGAGCCGTACCCACAGGATACGGAGCCTAGGATCATGAGCGAGCTGCCAGCAGCCCTTGCGGAGATCGTTGAGGACTTTCAGGCTGTCACCGAACCGGATCGATTGCAGCTATTGCTGGAGTTCTCCGAGGAGTTGCCCGAACTTCCGGCGCGTTTGGCCGATCACCCCGATCTGCTCGAACAGGTCGTTGAATGCCAGACGCCGCTGTTCCTGACCATCGAGGTCGAACCTGCCGGAGATCGTCGTGTCTCACTGTTCTTCTCCGCTCCCCCGCAGGCACCGACCACGCGCGGTTTTGCCTCGGTGCTTCATCAGGGTCTTGATGGGCTTCCGGCCGCGGCGGTATTGGCCGTCCCCGATGACATGCCCAATCAGCTTGGACTCACCCGTGCGCTGACGCCATTGCGTTTGCGCGGCATGAGCGCGATGCTTGGACGCATTAAGCGTCAAGTTTCGGAGCGCGTCGAAGCCCCGGCCAGCTAGTTACCTCCGGCACAGCGGTATCGGGCGTCGGGTCACTCCGGCGCCCATCCGCGTTAAGCAAGGAATCTGAACCCCGAAATGTCTAAGAAGAAGAGCGCCTCTGCGGCCAGTACCCCGGCGACCACGGTATTGGATCGGGCGGCGGTGAACTACTCACTACACCCCTATACCCATGACAAGGCGGCGGAGAGCTTCGGACTCGAAGCCGCCGAAGCTCTCGGGGTTGCCCCGCAGCGGGTGTTCAAGACCCTGCTGGTAGCCACCGGGGCTTCGGGAGCCGGGGCCCTGGCCGTTGGCATCGTTCCGGTGAACCGACACCTCGATCTCAAGGCCATGGCCAGTGCACTGGGTGCGAAGAAGGTGGAAATGGCCGATCCCGCAGCGGCCGAACGGCGCACCGGATATGTTCTCGGTGGCATTTCACCGCTGGGGCAGCGCAATCCCTCACGCACGGTAATGGATGCCAGCGCCCTGGACTTTGCCACGGTTTTTGTCTCCGGTGGACACCGGGGGCTGGACATCGAACTGTCGCCGTCCGATTTACAGCGGCTCACCGAGGCGCTCATCGCCCCCATCGGCCACTGAGTTGTTGGCCCCGGCGCGCTCAGTCCCCGGGGCGCGGTGCATTCAGCACCCCATGCAGGAATGACTCCACTTCTGATTCCCAGCGCTGCGGGTCAACATTCCATTCGCGGGTGTGTCCCGCACGGGTGAAGCGTGAGAGCCCCACCAGCTGGGGGTTGAGTTCGGCAAGTTGTTCGGAGGGGCCGATCGGGACGAAGTCATCGTCCTCGCTGTGCAGAATCAGGGTGGGCATCCGCAACTGGTCATGGCGCTCCACCCAGTTCAGGATCTTCAGGTCCAGTGGTGCTGCCAGCCCCGTCATCCAGCGTCCGGCCTTATGGGCCAGGAGCCACTGCCCCAACCTGCCCACAGCCTCCGGGATGCGGTTGAGTTTCGCTTGGTGGGAGAGCACATCGATCCAGTTGATCACCGGTCCATCAAGTACCAGTGCGCCGATCTTGAGCGCGTGTGTTGATTTGTCGGCCACCTGCAGCGCGATGGCGCCACCCATGGACCAGCCGATAAGCACAATCTCCTTAGCTCCGGCATTAATCGCGTAGTCGATGGCCGCCTCGATGTCTGGCCATTCCGTGGCGCCGAGCCCATACCGGCCGTCCACCGCTGCCGGTGCCACCCCATCATTACGGTAGGAGACGAGCAGAGCACTCAGCCCCAGCCGGCGCAAGAGTGGTAGGGCCCGAAGCCCCTCCTTGCGATTGGCTCCGCGGCCGTGCACACAAATGGCCCAGGTATCTGCGTTGTGCTCCCCCGGAACAAACCAGGCCGGAGCCATGCCACCGAGGATGGGGATGTTGACCTCGTCGTATTCCGCACCCAAATCAGCCGGAGAATCGTAGACGATGCCAGATAGCCTGCCCCGCACCGCGGTCGACAGGTCCCCGAAGTACACCTTTTCTACCGATCGAGTGACGGTGCCGTCACCCGGTCGATATCCCTTGGGTTCTCCCAGTCGCGCGTGTCCGGTATCGGCGGAAAAGAGCAGTGAATAGCGGCCCGGTGCCGAGGATTCCTTGTCCGCCGATACGATCACGTCGTGTCCGGCTTCTGTGGGTACCAGGGCCAGGATTTCTATGTCCTGGTGCGGGACGGCATCGGGCGTGACCACCCTGCGGGCGAAATACGCTCCGAGGGCAGAAACGCTGCCAGCAAAGACCGATCCGGCCGCGGCCCCGGCTCCAACTCCAAGAAGCACCCAACTCAGGTGCTTGCCCGCTGAGCGGGCGCGTGGGGAATTCGGAGAAAGTTTTTGCTTCATGCCAACCATCATCGCAAAGAAACCCCATCCATCGTGGGCTTTGACTCGGAGGACTTTCTACTTTCCGTCATCCAATGGGATTTTCGGGAATGAGCGCGCCGCGGCCGGTGTTGTGCGTTGTGTGAGCGAAAACCAGACCCCCGAGTCAGTACCCACCTCACGTTCCTCGAACGTGACCAAGACCAATGAGCAGTGGCGCAGCGAAATGACCGCCGACGAGTTTCGGGTGATGCGCCAGGCCGGCACCGAGGCTCCCTTCAGTGGCGAGTATTGGGACACCACCACAGCGGGTGTCTACGAGTGCCGAGCCTGCGGCGAAGAACTCTTCACGTCCAACGCCAAGTTTGACGCTGGCTGCGGTTGGCCCTCGTTCTTCGCACCGTTGGCAGAGGAACGGGTGAGGTACATCCGCGATTCGTCGATGGGGATGGTTCGTGTCGAGGTGCGTTGCGCTTCCTGCGATTCACATCTTGGTCACGTCTTCGAAGGTGAAGGATTTAATACTCCAACCGACCAGCGTTTCTGCATGAATTCGGTCTCGCTGAGGCTCAAGAACCTCTGATCCGTTCGGTGTTCGTGGCTCGGTGCCGGGGATGCGCGTGGTGCCCCGGAACCGAGCATTCCTTCTACTCGTACCTTGATGCCTCAGCCACGGCCCATGCAACAGGGTTGCTAATGCTTGCGGTGATAATCGATCAGCAATCATTGCCCATAGCTACGCTGGAAACAACAACAGCCCGCAGTAACAGGCGGCGCTTCCAGCAGTACCGAAATGGGGTATACCGAAATGTCACACGCAACTCTTCCCAAGCCACTCTCGAATTCAGAGCTCATCGTCACCGAATCTTGGCTGACACTGAAGGCGGCAGCAACCACGTTCCAGGGACTCCAGGGACAGGACGGCTCGGTACCCGAAGAAGCTGACAAATCTCACGCCACGGAACTGCTGAACGTCATTGCCGATTCGATCCGAAATCTAGCTCCGCACTTTGAGCACGACGCCGCCTACCTCACCGCCCTGGTGAGCGATCTTGAGGCCTGGTCGGCTTCCGGATTCGGTGTCCCTGACTTCCTAGACTCGCTGCTGGCCTTCACCCCTCAGCTCGCACGCATTGACGGCCTGCGTCACCTGGTACTTTTCCCGATGTACACGCAGAACGGTTCCACCGACCGACTGCTCGAAGCGGTACTCATCGAGGTCATCTGGCCCGATTTCATCGGCACCTTGGAAGCCGGGGACTACAGCAACAAGCTTTTTGTTCCGCTGCGATTCCTGGACTTCACCCCCGGCTATGACACCAATTCCGCGGTACTCTTCCCCGAGTCCGTGGCCATCCGTGAAACCCCGTCCTTCACCTGGGGCGCCATCTTCCAGGATCGCGAGGCCGCGCGCTTCCGCCGCGTGCTGAAGGAAGCTTCGAACATCACCAACCTCGAACTCCCCGCCGACGCGGCTGCCATGCTCACCGATCAGTCACTGACCGAAGAGACCTTCGTGATGTGGGACCTGATCCACGACCGGACGCACATGCGTGGCGATCTGCCCTTTGACCCCTTCATGATCAAGCAGCGTATGCCCTTCTTCCTGTACTCGCTCGAGGAACTGCGCTGCGATCTGACGGCCTTCCGCGAATCGGTCAAAATCTCCCGCGACGAGGCGCACGATCCCATCACCCGTCAGCACGCCAAGCTCGTCCAGTATGCGGTCATCTTCGACAGGATTTTCCGCTTCGCCATTACCGGAACGCGCACCCGCAACTACGACGCCGTGGGTGGACAGTTACTCTTTGCCTGGATGCACCAGCACCACGTGCTCCACTGGACGGACACCAAGTTGAGCATCGACTGGGATCTGGTCCCGGAGGTCGTGTGCGCCCTGGGTGATTCCATCGACGAGCTCTACTGGCGCTCCATCGACCGCCCGAAGATCTCTCACTGGTTGGCAGCCTACGAGCTGGTCTCCACCACCCTGACCCCGCACCCCGCCTCTACCTGGGCCAAGGGCCCGGACGCCCTGCCGCTGAACGCGCCCCTGCGTGAAATGACCGATCAGGTGATGGACGACGAATTCCCCCTCTCGATGTTCTACGAGGCCCTGAGCAAGAAGATGCGCCCGATCATCGAGTCCACCGTGGGTATTACCGGCACCTCCAGCATCTAAATACCCATCTCAATCCCTGAAACGAGCGATAGAATAACTTCCATGGGCGAACTTCACGATGTGACGATACTGATTGCCGGGGCAACCTCCGCCGCAGGTGTCGCGGTGGCGCGAGCGCTCTGCGATGCCGGAGCAACGGTGCTGGCCGCAGGGTCCAACGCCGATCGTCTGGCATCGGCCCTGCCCTTTGTGCACGGGCGCTACGAGGTGGATCTGACCAACCATGGCGCAGTTTCCGAACTCCACGCACTGATCGACACCGAACGCGGGCCCATTGACGGGCTTTTGCACCTGGTGGGCGGTTGGCGCGGCGGCAAGGGACTGCCCGGGCAAATCGACGATGATTATGCGTACCTGCACACCCAGATTCTTGGCACGCTGCGCAACACCTCCCGGGTCTTCCGCGACGACCTGGTCGCCTCGGCGTGCGGACGCATTGCCATCGTCTCGGCCACGGCGGTTGATGCACCCAGCGGTTCAAACGCCAACTACTCCACGGCCAAGGCGGCGGCCGAGGCCTGGATGAAGTCGGTGGCTGCGGAGCTGCGTGTGGCCCAGTCCGGAAACAAGCTGACACCGGTACCCCAGCGAGCGGCCGCGGTGCGCTGGGTCATCAAGGCATTCACCGACCCCGCCACCCGCGCCGCACACCCGGATCGTTCCACCACCGGATTCACCGATGTTTCGGCGCTGGGCACCGCGGCGCTTGAGCTGTTCACGCACGACGCCGCGCAGCTCAACGGCGCGCGGATCCACCTGCCGGTGCTCTGAGACCGACACCCCCAACACCTCCACATCACGTGCACCACCTGAGTTAGGACCCCATGACAGTGACTTCCATCAACCACGACACCTCCGTGCGCGGATTCGCCTCCGATAACTACTCCGGAATCCACCCGGAAGTGTTGGCCGCCATCACCAGTGCCAACGGTGGACACCAGGTCGCCTACGGCGAGGATGAGTACACCGCCGAGCTCGGCCGCGTGATCGCCGGACATTTCGGCGAAACCGCCGCCATCTTCCCCGTCTTTAACGGCACCGGCGCCAACGTCACCGCCCTGCAGTCGCTCCTGCCCCGCTGGGGCGCGGTCATCTGCGCGCAAAGCGCGCATATCAACGTCGATGAGAACGGTGCACCGGAGCGCATTGGTGGCATGAAGCTGCTCTCGGTTCCCACCACCGATGGCAAGCTCACGGTGGAGGCCATCAACAAGGAAGCCTGGGGCTGGGGGGACGAGCACCGCGCTCAGCCGTTGGCCGTCTCCCTGACGCAGTCCACCGAGCTGGGCACCCTGTACACCCTGGAAGAGCTGCGCGCGATCACCGAGCACGCCCATTCCTTGGGCATGCGGGTACACATGGACGGGGCCCGGATCTCCAATGCCGCAGCCGCCCTGGGTGTGGGGCTGGGCGAGATGACCACCGGCACCGGCATCGACATCCTGTCCCTGGGGGGCACCAAAAACGGCATAATGTTTGGTGAAGGAATCGTCACGCTCTCGCCGGGCCCGGCCGAGTCCATCAAGTACCTGCGCAAAATGAACATGCAGCTGGCCTCCAAGATGCGCTTCATCTCCGCCCAGTTACTCGCGCTCTACGGCACCGACCTGTGGCTGGATTCGGCGGCGCACGCCAATGCCATGGCGGCCCGGCTCTCGGCCGGGGTGCAGGCCACCGATGGTGTTGAGTTGCTCTACCCCACGCAATCCAACGGCGTCTTCGCCACGCTGCCCAACAACGTGGCAGATGCCCTGCGTGAGCGCTTCCGCTTCTACGACTGGGACCGGGCGGCACAGCAGGTCCGCTGGATGTGCTCCTTTGATACCACCGAGGCCGACGTTGATGCATTCCTCGCCGCACTGCGTGAAGAACTGGGCAGAAACTAGCCGCTAAGACTTTGCGGCGTGCCGCAGGCCTCACGGCCTGCGGCACACTTTAGACTCGCCATGTGACAACCCATGGACCCATTCAAGCAGTGCCACCGGCCTTCCTTGACGCGCTAGCAGCGGTTCGCCGTGCCAGCTGCCGCAAGGAGATCTCCCTGCGGGAAATCCCCGCCCCGGCACGCTTGGCACCCTACGCCTTGGCGCTCTCGGCAGATGTCTACGAGCGCACCCCGCGCCGGGGCCACGGCGCCGAGGAATCGCATGGTGAGGAACTGGCCACCGGCCGCTTTGTCTTGCTCCACGACCCCGCTGGCTCGGCCCTCTGGGACGGCACCTTCCGCATCGTGACCTACATTCGAGCGCGCATGGATGCCGAAATGGGCAACGATGCGATGCTCGGCTCGGTCGCCTGGACCTGGTTGCTTGATGCGCTGAACGAGTCCGGTGCCGACTACCGGCAGGCCGGTGGCACCACCACCCGCGTGCTCTCGGAAAGCTACGGCATCCTGGCCAACCGGGCGGAGACCATCGACATTGAATTGCGCGCCTCCTGGACCCCTGGGGACCAAGACATCTCCGCTCACCTGCAGGCGTGGGCGGACATGGTCTGCACCTTCGCTGGGTTACCCCCGCTACCCAGCGGTGTTACGGCACTTCCCCACCGTCGCCTCTCCTAGCACGGCACGGCACCACCGGGCGCACCACAATCGGTACTAGAATTGGTGACACCATGACCCGTACCCCCCACGCCACGAACACCAGCCGCATCGAAGACCTCGAGTCCGAGCCCTTGTTGAGCCCGCAAACGGAGGAAGAACCGCAGCCTCCGGCCCCCGAGCCCATCCTGCTCGATACCCCGCGCGACGGAGTCCCCGAGGTCATCACCACCGCTCCGGGACTGGCCCGGGCGGCTCGAGCCATCGCCGCTGGCACCGGTCCGGTATCCATCGACGCCGAGCGCGCCTCCGGCTTCCGCTACGGACAGCGCGCCTTTTTGGTGCAGTTACGCCGCGAGGGATCGGGCTCCTGGCTGATCGACCCCGTTCCCTTTGAGGATCTGGCCCCGATCCAGGAAGCCATCGGTGAGGAAATCTGGATTCTGCACGCCGCTTCGCAGGACCTGCCGTGCCTGCGCGAACTGGGCATGAGTCCCACCCGGCTCTTTGATACCGAGCTGGCCGGCCGCATTGCCGGATTGCCACGCGTGGGCCTGGGCCCGGCCGTGGAATCCCTGCTGGGCCTACGCCTGGCCAAGGAGCATTCGGCAGCCGACTGGTCAACTCGTCCGCTGCCCGAACCGTGGCTGCGCTACGCGGCGCTGGACGTTGAGGTGCTGGATCAATTGCGTCTGGAACTGATCAAGATCCTGGAATCCGACGGCAAGCTGGCCTATGCCGAAGAGGAATTTGAGGCGGTGCGTACCGCCCCGCCGGCACCGGCGCGCATTGACCCGTGGCGTCGCACCTCCGGACTGCACCAGATTCGTGATCGTCGCACGTTGGCGGCGGTTCGTTCGCTCTGGGAGACCCGTGAGGCCTTGGCCAAGACCCGCGATGTGGCTCCGGGCCGCTTGATTCCCGACTCCGCCCTGGTGGCTGCCGCCAAGGCCAAGCCCAAGAGCGTCCCGGCACTATTAAAGACCCCCGGCTTCCACGGTCGTTCCGCCGGGCGGGATGCGCCCAAGTGGCTCCACGCCCTGCAGGAAGCCCAAGTCACCGAGGATCTGCCGCCGAATCAGGTCCCGACCAACGCACCGCCACCACCGCGGGTATGGGCGGATAAGGACCCGGTAGCCGCGGCGCGCTTGCAGACCGCCAAGGAGCGGATCACGCGCACCGCCGAGGCCCTGAATATCCCGACCGAGAACATGCTCACCCCCGATACGCTGCGTCGACTCTGCTGGAGCCCGCCGGCACAGATTGATCCGGACTCCGTGGCCGCCGCGTTGGCCGAACTCGGTGCCCGGTCGTGGCAGATTGAACTGCTCTGCCCGGTGATTACCGTGGCCTTGTTGGACCCCGACGAATTAGCCAAGCGCTAGTTCTCTGCCGGGCGGGATTTTCCCCTTTAGGGGCGAATCCCGCCCGGCATTTTTTCTGGCTCGCGGGTGCCGGGCTTGCACTCTAAGTTACTCACCAGTAGCGTATGGGGTGGATCACATTCCATCATCCATTCAAGGAGTACCGGTGAGCCCCCAGTCAGTGAACACTCGCAATCCGCGGCCCGTCCGCGACGTCGTCTTCGTCGACGGCGTCCGCACCCCCTTCGGCAAGGCCGGCGACAAGGGTATTTACCATGGCACCCGCGCCGATGACCTCGTGGTCAAATGCATCCGTGAACTGATGCGCCGCAACCCCTCGCTCCCCGCGGAGCGGATCGATGAGGTGGCGATCGCCGCCACCACACAGACCGGTGACCAGGGTCTGACCATCGGACGCACGGCAGCACTGCTCGCCGGCCTGCCGCAATCCGTCCCGGGATTCGCCATCGATAGGATGTGCGCCGGCGCCATGACGGCCGTGACCTCCACCGCCGGTTCCATTGCCTTTGGCGCCTACGACGTGGTCATCGCCGGCGGTGTTGAGCATATGGGCAACCACCCGATGGGCGCCGGCGCCGACCCCAATCCGCGTTTCCTTTCCGAACGCATCGTTGATCCGGCGGCCCTGAACATGGGCAACACCGCGGAAAATTTGCACGATCGCTTCCCCGCCATCACCAAACAACGCGCCGACGCCTACGCGGTGGCCTCACAAACCAAGCTGGCAGCCGCCTATGCGGCGGGGAATATCCAACCGGACATGGTCCCGGTGGCAGCCCAACGTCCCGGCGAGGGATTCAAGCTGCACACCACCGATGAGCCACCACGGCCAGGCACCACACTCGACTCACTCGCCGAATTGCGCACTCCCTTCCGTGCTCACGGTCGAGTCACCGCCGGCAACGCGGCCGGCCTAAATGACGGTGCCACCGCGGCGGTACTGGCCAGCGCGCAGGCTGCCGAAGAACTGGGACTCAAGGTCAAAATGCGCCTCGTCTCCTACGCCTTTGCCGGGGTTGAGCCCTCGGTCATGGGTATCGGCCCGGTCCCCGCCACCGAAAAGGCACTGGCCCAGGCCGGACTGAGCATCGAGGACATCGGACTCTTTGAAATCAACGAGGCCTTCGCCGTCCAAGTACTCTCCTTCCTTGACCACTACGGGATCAAGGACACCGATGAGAGAGTGAACCGCTACGGCGGCGCCATCGCCGTGGGCCACCCCTTGGCTTCCTCGGGCGTCCGCCTGATGAACCAGCTGGCTCGCCAATTTGAGCAGGACCCCACCGTCCGCTATGGACTAACCACCATGTGCATCGGCTTGGGCATGGGCGGCACCGTGGTGTGGGAAAACCCGCACCACGCAGACTTCGGAAAGGATGCCTAAGGCCATGAGCTCCAGCACCATAGAAAATTTCGCTTCCCTGGCCGCGATGGTCCCGGACGAGATCATCACGCACTCTTTGATCGAGGATGTGCGGCTACCCAGCGGTGCCACGATCGCGCTGCTGACCCTCGATAACGGTTTTGACCATTCCAAGCCCACCACGCTGGGCCCGAATACCCTGTTGGAACTGCACGCGACACTTACCGAGCAAAAAAAGCGCGCGGCAGCAGGGGAAATCCAGGCACTGGCGCTCACCGGTAAACCCCACTACCTGGTCGCCGGCGCAGACTTGAACGGCGTCAAATCCCTGGCCTCACCGCAAAACGGTGCAGCTATGGCTTCTCTTGGTCACAGCGCCTACGATCTGTTGGCAGATCTCGGGGTCCCCACCTTCGCCCTCATCAACGGTGTGGCCCTCGGCGGGGGCCTGGAAATTGCTCTGGCCTGCACCTACCGCACCGTCTCTAGTGGAGCCAACGGCATCGGCTTGCCCGAAGCCTTCATCGGTTTGGTCCCGGGCTGGGGCGGGGTCTACCGACTGCCGCGCCTCATCGGACCCGAGGCCGCCATGACGGTCATGATCGAAAACCCGCTGAACAATAACCGCTCGCTTAATGGTGTAACTGCCGCCAAGCTGGGCGTCGCCGACACCTTGTTTGAACCCGCAGATTTCCTGGAGCAGTCACTGCTCTGGGCAGATGCTGTACTCACCGGCGAGATTACGGTGCAGCGCCCCAACGCCGTGGAACCAAACGGCAACCCGGAGATCACCGCGCGTTGGGCCGCCGCCGCGGCCAAGGCGCGAGCCTTCGTGGAGTCCAAGACCTCCAATGCCGCACCAGCGCCAGCCAAGGTGTTAGATGTCTTCGAGGCCGGGGCATCCATCACTCAGACGGAATCTGCGGCACTGGAAATCGCCGCTCTGACCGAACTGATGCAGACCCACGCGTTCCATAACACCGTCTACGCCTTCCTGGACTTAGTCCAGAAGCGCTCCAAGCGCCCAGCCGGGGCGCCGGATAAGAAGTTGGCTCGTCCCGTGAGCAAGGTGGGTGTTGTTGGTGCCGGCCTGATGGCCGGGCAGCTGGCGCTGCTTTTCGCCAAGAGCCTGAAGGTTCCGGTGGTCATCACCGACATTGACGCGGCCCGTGTAGAGAAGGGCCTTGCCTACATCCATGGCGAGATTGACAAGCAGTTGGCCAAGGGAAGAATTTCCCCGGACGCCGCCAACCGCACCAAGGCCCTGGTGACAGGTTCGGTCTCCAAGGCAGCCTTTGCCGATGCCGATTTTGTCATCGAAGCAGTTTTTGAGGAATTGTCGGTCAAGAAGCAGGTATTTGCCGAGGTCGAAGCGGTTGTCTCCGCCGAGTGCATCCTGGCAACCAATACCTCCTCACTCTCGGTCACCGAGATGGGTCGCGATTTGGCCCACCCCGAGCGGTTGGTGGGCTTCCACTTCTTCAACCCGGTGGCCCAGATGCCACTGTTGGAGATTGTCCGTGCCGAAAAAACCAATGATGTGGCCCTGGCAACAGCCTTCGCCCTGGGCAAGACGCTGCGCAAAACCAGCGTGCTGGTCAAGGACAATGCGGCATTTGTGGTCAACCGCATCCTGCTGCGATTGATGGGTGAGATTGCCAAGGCCTTTGATGATGGCACCGACGCCGCGACCGCCGATGGAGCCCTGCGTCCCATGGGTCTGCCGATGAGTCCGTTCACGTTGTTGGCCATGGTCGGAATCCCGGTGGCCAACCACGTTTCGGAGTCGCTGCATGCTGCTTTCGGCGAGCGCTTCCACGTCTCTTCAAACCAGCAGACGCTGATCAAGAACTCCATCACCTCCCTCTGGGTCCCGGCCTCCGACGGCACGCTAGAAATCCCCGCCTCGACACTGGAGCTGCTGGAGTTCGGCAACACTCCGAGTACGGCGGAGGAACTATTGGTTCGTACGCAGGATGCCTTGGCACAGGAAATTGGATTGATGCTCAACGAGGGCGTGGTTGCCGGTCCCGAGGACATCGATTTGTGCATGATCATGGGGGCAGGGTGGCCCATGCATCTGGGCGGCATCACTCCGTACCTTGATCAGGTCGGTGCTTCGGTACGGGCCAACGGAAAAACGTTCCACTAGGGCTAAGTTCTCCGCTCTATAAACACATAGCTGGCCTCGGTCAACGGGCTGCGCCCGTGGGCCGCGGCCAGCTATGTGAAGCGTGCGAAACCGCGCGAAAAAAGTCTTGTACTCCACCGACGCATCGCTCATTCTGAGTGACACTGTGGATATGAAACAATCCATCACTCTGTTGCCCACCCGCAGAGGAATTTTAGGGGCCTCCCTCGTGGCTGGCGCGGCCGTAACATTGGTGTCTTGCGGTTCCGCAGATGAGGCAGCAAAATCTCCCGAAGCCACGGGAAATGCTACCGATGCGATCGCCGTGGCGAAGTTGCCCGTGTCGGGTACCGCCTCGGTCACCATCGGGGGTGCCGGCTACCTACTGTATCGCCCAGATCAGACCACGGTGCTGGCCTACACCTCGGTCTGCACCCATCAGGGCTGCAAGGTGGGCACAGGTAGTGGCACCACCTTCAAATGTCCCTGCCACGGCTCGGAATATTCAAAGCTCGACGGCTCGGTAACCCAGGGACCAGCTCCCAAGGCACTGACTCGCTTTGCTGCCGTGATCCAGGGCGATCAGGTCAAGATCTACCTCTAAGCACCACGCGCTTTCACCGTAGCTCCGGCCTAACGTGGGAAGATAGTGGTCATGAGCTCGTTTTCTTCCCCCAGCACCCGTCGCGCCTTTGTCGGCGGAACCGTGGCGGCAGGCGCCACCCTGGCCCTAGCGGCCTGCGGTGACGGTTCTTCCGCCGCGCCGAACAATACTCCTTCGGCACCCCCGGTCCCAGTCGGCGAGGGAGTTGTTGTTGCCACCGCCGCTGAGTTGCCTGTGGGTACCCGCTTGGCTGTTTCGGCCATTGCCACCCAGGGCGATACCGCCGGAAAGGAATCCGGCTACTTACTCTTCCGACCCAGCGAAAAATCCGTGCTGGCGTACACCGCCATTTGCACGCATCAGGGATGCGCTGTGGGGACCAAGGCCCCCAGTGGCGAGGGCTTTTATTGTGCCTGCCATGGCTCGGCTTTCGACGCCACCGATGGCAAGGTCACAGCGGGACCGGCGAAGGGTGCCCTCGAACGCTTCGCCGCGGAGATTCAGGGCAAGAACGTCCTGATCTTCATTTAGGTTCAGGCGTCAAAGCCGCGGGCCATAAATTCAACGGTGCCTTCATCGAGTCCCGCCAGTGATAACCAGCCGGCCTCGGTGGCCGTTCCAGGTACCCGGTACGCGGTGACGTCCTCACCCCAGCTGGCACACACCACATCGTTTGCCGCATCCACCCAGTGGGTTACCTTCAGTTCTCCATCCACCCAGGCCTCGAAGCGCTGGGCTCGCAGTGCATGACTCTGCGGAATGGGCAAGTCCTGGACTTCACCCACCCTGCGCACCATGGCATTGGGTTCGGAATGCGCCGTGGCTGCGGTTTTCGGTGTGTCCATCAACAGCTCATCCAGGTGCCAATAGGTCAGGGGCTCATCGGGTGTCTCCAGGGCCAACTTCAGCATCAGGATCTCGCCGAAACTCGGCATTGATTTTGTGGGGAAGCGCCCGGACTCGCGGTGCGAGATGCTGGTGTGCTCCATCAACTGATTCCGGAACGAGTTGACCTCCCAGATACCGGTGTCCGGTTCCATGCGGATGCGCGACTCTGCGCGGTATGGCTCGGGGTCTGCATCGATGAGCAGCCTGGTCAAGAGCACATGGGCGCTCAATCGCTGGTATCGCACGCCGATGCGCTGTTGGTCCTTGACCAGTACTTCCCAGCGTTCAAAATCCGTGTGCACAGTACTCTCCGTCGTGGGGGGTGATCCTTCCCCCAAATGATCACACTCTACCGGTGGCCCCGATGGCCTGCGTGCGCGATGGTGGGCTGCGAGGCTCTGAGGGCCGGTCTCATCCGGTGCACACGGTGGGCACACGCTGCCAAAAAGGCCTCGTCGTGGGTGGTCAGAAGTACCGCCCCGCCGCGATCTACCACCGCGGTGATGACCGTGAGCAATCGAGCCAACCCGTGAGCGTCAAGGGCTTCACTCGGTTCATCCAGCAGTAGTACGGCCGGTTCGTGCACCAACACCGTGGCCAGGGCCACCAATCGGCGCACCGAGGCTGGCAACTCATAGGGGTGAGTGTCGAGGTATTCGCTCAGCCCCAGGGTCGCCAACACACTCGGGATCCGGGAAATTTCTGCCCCACGCCGACGCAAACCAAAACCGACCTCACGACCCACTGTGCGTTCAAAGAGCTGGTCGGCGGGATTTTGCAGGAGCAGTCCCACGCCCTGTGAACGCACCGCGGCGCCACCGATCCGTCCCGAACTCGGTGCCAGCAGGCCGGCGGCCGCCTTGAGCACCGTGGTCTTCCCGGATCCGTTGGGGCCGGTCAGCGCCACACACTCCCCTGCTCGAATCTGCAGCTCAAGCCCACTGACCACGACGTCGGGGCAACCCGGGTAGGCCAGCGCCACATCGGCAAAATCCAGAAGTAGCTCCGGCGATTGCCGCGTTAGGGGACGCTGTGCCGGTGCGACAGGTTCCAGACTCGCTGGGGCTAACATGGCGGAGATGTGCAGAGCGCCCCCACGCAGGAAACGTATCTGTTGCGCCTCCGCCGCCAGGGAATCCAGGGCACGAGTCAACAGCACCAGAGCGGTTCCGGAGGCACGTAGGCGCCCCAGCAATTCCACCACTGTGCGAGCTGCCTGGGTATCAAGTCCGGCCAGTGGCTCGTCAAGAACTAACACCGGTGGGGCATCAAGTGCCAGCGCTGCCAGTGCCACCAGACGTTCCTGACCGCCGGAAAGTGTGCCCGGATCACGCGCCAGCAGGTAGCCCAGCTCCAGTCGATCGGCCAGCTCGGCGATCCGCTCGTGCATCTGCTGACGCGGTACCCCGGCGTTTTCCATCCCCAGGGCCAGTTCCTCTGCCACGGTTTCGCGTACCCCGGAGAGGTAGTGGCGCGCGTCTTGCGGCAGCATCCCTACGGCTCGGGCCCAGCCCACCGGATCAATGCGGACCGTGCTGCCACCACCATGACAAATTTCTTGCCCGGCCAGCTGCAGCGTCGCCTCAAGTTGGTCTCCCTCATGGCGCGGCAACATCCCGGCCAGGATGGCCCCGAGGGTGGACTTGCCGGACCCGGAGTCCCCCACAATCACCGTGAGTGACCCTTCGCTCAGCGCGAGATTCATTGCGTTCAGGGTGTTGTTAGTGGATCCCGAGTAGCGGAATCGCTCTAGCTGCAGGGTGAGTACGGTTGGCTTGTTGGTGATCATGAAAACCACCCCCAGCTCGGTGCCAGCACCGCCAGCGGGCCCAGAACAACGGCACATAAACACAGTATGCGCAGACGTCGCTGGTTGGCCGAATCCGGAACGGAGCGTAGCCGAGTGTGCTGACCGGTTGCTGGAAAACCGCGTGCGGCTAAATGGGCGGAGCGGTCGGTGGCATCCTGCAGGGCACTGAGCACCAGTGGCACCGAACGCAGGGCCAGGCGCTTGAACCAGCCGCGCGGCCCGCGTCCCACCCGTGCCCCACGCAGGGCTTGAGCCTCACCGATGACTCGTTGACGCTGCTCCAGTCGTGGCAGTAAAAACAAGGTGGCGGCCAGCAGATACCCCAGCTGTGGTGGTGCTCCGGAGAGATCCACCGCGGCCACCAGATCGTGCCGTTGGATCAGTACCGTGCACAGTAGCCCGGCGATCACCAGAACGGCGGTGCGCAGCCCCAGCTCCCCGGCGGTGACCAGACCCTGCTCGGTGATGCGTATGGGACCGGCCGCCAGTAGTACGTGGGCGCCAGTGGCATCGGTGAGCCCGTGGATCAATAATTGGGATCCCCACGCTGGAACCAAGATGGCGGCACCTAGTCCCACCAGGCGCCGGGCGCGCCTAGCCCATACCGCTGTGCCCAGGCACAGCAGTAGCACCGCGCTGCTCAGCCACCATCGGGAAGCCGCCGTGGTGATGGCCACGACCGCTGCGACAAGGGCAAGCACGGTAAAGGGGTGGACTGCTAGGGTTCGGGGCATCGGAGGAACGCTAGCGCGAGGTGCGGCGGCCGAGCACGTTGTAACGACGCACAAAAGCGAAGCTGGCACTCAGGCGACCGGGCAGGGCGTAGACCAGCAGTGCGGCCAGTAAGAAGACGATCGCTTTGTCTCCCGGATCGGAAATCAGCGCCTGCTTGGTCACTGCCCCCAGCAGCGAGTCACCCATCGACCTAAAGGCCGCGACCACCGCACCGGTACCCACACCCGAGGTGCCACCAAAAACGAAGGCGGCCACCGGTGCGGAGAGCACGCCGACCAAGACGCCCGTGACGAGACCCGCCACGGGTGCCAGGTAGGGACGGCGCAGCGCGCCGAAGCGGGCGGCGGAACCGGCTAGGAATCCGATGAGCGCGGCGCCGGCAGCAAAGGGCAGCACCGTGGGGTTAAACAGCGACCAGATGAGCGTGCCGAGCACACCGGTGGCGGCTCCCGCTCGGCGTCCGGCCAGGAAACCAACCAACACGGTGCCCAGCGAGTCCAGGTAGAGCGGGATCATCACCGAGCCGACAAATTGGCCCAGCACAATGTTCAGTGCCAACGCCACCGGGATCAGGGTGAGCGTGGAGACGGGAAGCTCCGGCAGCACCGCTGCCAGCAGCAGGAGGGCGGAAATCAGGTAGGCGGCGAACGTGGCCAGCGCGACGCTTGCCCCCAGCCCATCGGTGAGGCCAGTTGGCTGTGTGAGCACCAGGGTGATGTAGGTGCCGGCCAACAAGACCACGGCCGCAGCGGCCATGAGTCGGCGGCGCAGCAGGTGGCCGGGTGCGATGTCGGGCAGGGTCAGATTCGGTGACATGAGAGAAATTCCTCGCAGGCGAGCGGGGGCACCGCCGGGGATGCCGGTGGAGCCAGATGATACGAACAGGACCTAATGTCACCTCGGTCCGGTCATCGATTCTAGCCGACGGTGCCCTTACTCCGTATCTAGCCGTGCAGCGAGCGCCCCGATGCGCTGAACCAGCTCGCGGAACCCTGCCTGCGGATCATTCCAGGAAACGACCGAAGCGTTTGCGGCCTTGCCCCACAGAGAGCGGAAGTCTGCGACGGTGGTGCCGAATAACAGCGGAGACTCGGTTTCAACATCGATGGTGGCCGGGCGGCTGCGGTATTCCAGGGTGCCTGCGGCGATTCCCGCGGCAAAATAGTCATGCACGTGGGCGATATAGCCCTGATCGTAGGCGCGATGAAATTCGAAGTAGAAACGCAGCGCGTCGGAGAGGTAGCGCACCAGTGGGTTCGAGGCCGCGCTGCGGGTGCCCTCCGGGTCTTTCGCGTCGACGATCTCCGGTTCTGTGCAGCCTGCGGCCGCGGCCAGATCGGTGAGTAGCGAAGGATCCATTTCGAAGCGTTCGGTGGTATCAAGTGAACAAACGATCGGGAGTTTGTTTGGATCCAGACCGGCCGCCGCCGCAGCACTGTAAGCGGCATACACCTCGGCTGCGGCGTGCGGATCCACGTGCGTGTTCCACTCCGCCGTGGGTGTGGTGTTGCCCTGATGATAAAAGGCCCCACCCATGATCACCACCTTGCCCAACAGCCACGGTAGTTGCGGTTCGCGGCGCAGTGCCAGGGCGAAGTTGGTCAGCGGGGCGCTGAGCAACGCCGTCAGCTCCCCCGGGTTGGCTCGGGCCTCCCGAATCCAGAAATCGACGGCGTCCTGCCCCGATTCAGGCTCTTCCGCCGGTGCGGGGTTCGGCAGCGTGGCGTAGCCAACTCCCTGGGGTCCGTGAGTTTCCTCGGTGGTGACCAGCTTGATGCGCAGTGGGGCGCGCGCACCGATGAGCACCGGCACCTGGGGTTGCCCGCACAACTCCAATAGTGCCCGGTTGTTCGCTGCGACTTGATCCGCATCTACATTGCCCGCGGTGGAGGTGACAGCGACAATCTCCACGTGCTCGCAGGCGCTGAGATAGGCCAGGGCCAGCGCGTCGTCGATTCCGGTGTCGTTATCCAGCAAGATTCTGGTGCGTGGCAGATTCATGGGCTAGAAAAGAGCGATCTTCGGCACGCGAGGGAAGATCGAGTCGAGTTCGGTCAGGTCCTCGACGGAGGGCTTCCAACTTGCCGCGGCGGCGTTCTGGCGGATTTGTTCCGCCTTGGTGGCCCCGGCGATGACACTGGCTACGGCCGGTTGGGCGGCGAGCCAGGAGAAGGCGACCTGTAGTTCGGTGAAGCCGCGTTCACGGGCGAAGTCGGAGAAGGTGCGCAGTTGCTCGAAGTCGGCGGTGTTCATCAGGTGGGTCCGGGCGTGGGTCAGTCGGGATCCTTCCGGTGCCTGGCCAGAAGAGTACTTGCCGGTCAGCAGGCCATTGGCCAGTGGGAAGTAGGGCAGCAAGCCCAGCTCATAGGCTTCGGCGGCCGGCGCTACCTCGAGCTCGGCACGGCGGTCCAGCAGGTTGTAGTGATTCTGTGTGGAGACAAAGCGCGCGCCACCGGAAATGCGGGCGGTAAATTCGGCCTCGGCGATCTGCCATCCGGCGCGGTTCGAGTGCCCCAGGTAGCGGACCTTGCCGGCGGTGACCAGATCATCAAGTGCCGCGAGGGTCTCGGAGATCGGGGTCAGCGGATCAGGTGTGTGGAATTGGTACAGATCGATGTATTCGGTGCCCAGCCGGCGCAGCGAGGCCTCCACGGCACGGACGATGTAGCGGCGCGAGCCGCGGGCACCGAAGTCGTTGCCGTTGACCCCGCACATATCCATCCCGAACTTTGTGCCAATCACTACCTCATCTCGGCGGTTTCCCAACGCCTTGCCGAGCATGGATTCCGAGAGACCGGGTGTCTTGCCGTAGGTGTCGGCCACGTCGAAGAATGTGATTCCCGACTCAAGTGCGGCGTTGATGACGGCGTCGGTTCCGGCTTGGTCCTCGGTTGCGGTGCCGGCACGGCCCAGGTTATTGCAGCCAAGCCCAACGGCCGAAACCACTAGCCCCGAATTGCCCAAACGGCGATACTCCACAGTGCTCATAAGGATTCATCCCTTCAAATAATTATGCATCCGGTACTACCCGCGGAGGCTTCGCTTACACGGATCAGCAACCACGTGTTCGAAAAAACCAAGTATGACCTGCCTTTCGGGACGTTGTATGTCGTCCGGCAGTCTTGTCATTATTCCTCGGAAACTCCTAAACACGCTATAGGATAGGGAACATGTCTAAAGTCCTCACCTCCCTGCCCGTTGGCGAACGCGTAGGTATCGCGTTCTCCGGTGGCCTTGATACGTCCGTTGCTGTTGCCTGGATGCGCGAAAAGGGTGCCATCCCTTACACGTACACCGGCGACCTTGGCCAGTACGATGAACCGAATATTGATGCAGTCCCGGGCCGCGCCCTGGAATATGGAGCCGAAGCCGCTCGCTTGGTCGATTGCAAGCCTGCACTGGTCGAAGAGGGCCTCGTTGCTCTGGCCTGCGGCGCCTTCCACATCCGCTCCGGCGGCAAGACCTACTTCAACACCACACCATTGGGTCGCGCCGTC
This sequence comes from Paeniglutamicibacter terrestris, assembly GCF_012271785.1. GTDB lineage: Bacteria > Actinomycetota > Actinomycetes > Actinomycetales > Micrococcaceae > Paeniglutamicibacter > Paeniglutamicibacter terrestris. Next base: position 23,523 of record NZ_JAAWVT010000011.1, read on the forward strand.
ACCGGCACCCTGCTGGTGCGTGCCATGCGTGAAGACGGCGTGGACGTGTGGGGCGACGGTTCGACGTACAAGGGCAATGACATCGAGCGGTTCTACCGCTACGGTCTGCTCTCGAACCCGAAGCTGCGCATCTACAAGCCATGGCTTGACCCGGCCTTCGTCCAGGAATTGGGCGGACGCTCGGAGATGAGCGAATGGCTGACCGCACGCGACTTCCCGTACCGCGACTCGGCCGAAAAGGCTTACTCCACCGACGCCAACATCTGGGGCGCCACCCACGAGGCCAAGACCCTCGAGCTGCTGAACACCTCCTTGGAATCGGTTGAACCGATCATGGGCGTTCGCTACTGGGATGATTCGGTTGAGGTTAAGACCGAAGACGTTTCGGTCACCTTTGAAGCCGGCCGTCCGGTCGCTATCAATGGTGTTGTCTTCACCGACGCCGTGGCCCTGGTTGACGAAGCCAACAAGATTGGCGGCCGTCACGGTCTGGGCATGAGCGACCAGATTGAGAACCGCATCATCGAGGCGAAGTCTCGCGGCATCTATGAAGCCCCGGCCATGGCCCTGTTGCACATCACCTACGAGCGTTTGCTCAACGCCATCCACAACGAAGACACGGTGGCCAACTACCATGCAGAAGGCCGCCGTCTGGGTCGCCTGATGTACGAGGGCCGCTGGTTGGACCCGCAGGCACTGATGCTGCGCGAGTCTCTGCAGCGCTGGGTTGGCTCAGCCGTCACCGGTACCGTGACCGTGCGCTTGCGCCGCGGCGACGACTACACCGTGCTGGACACCGTGGGACCGAACCTCAGCTACCACCCTGACAAGCTGTCCATGGAGCGCGTTGGCGACTCCGCCTTCGGCCCGTTGGATCGCATTGGTCAGCTGACCATGCGCAACCTGGACATCGCCGATTCCCGCTCACGCCTGGAGCAGTACGCTGCTCAGGGCCTGCTCGGCGAGAAGACCGTGAAGCTCGTCGGCGAACTCGAAAACGGCGGCGCGTCAGCGATCGTAGATGCCGAGGCTGTTGACGCCGATGATCTGGCTTCCGACCGCGCCCTTGAGCGCGCTGCCTTCGATTCGGGCACGGACTAGAAGCATCATGCCGGTGGCCCCATAGGCCTACCGGGACGGGCGGGGCCTTTTACCGAGTTATCGGTCAGGGGCTCCGCCCGTTTTTGTATCACGTCTCAAACACGTTTTTCGAGGGCGTCAAGGTCGCGCACGGCAAAACGGAGATGTTCCCACTCCTCGGACAGGATCACGTGCAGGCAGGACAGCGTGCTCTCGCTGCGGTCCGGGTTCCACGGGTTCCGCGTCACCTCCCCCAACTTGTCGGGTTCGAGGCCGGCCAGAAATTCGCGCACCATCACCACACGCCCGGCCCTGGCCTTGAGCACCTCGGGGTATTCGGGAACGCCTAGAGCCAGGACGGACGTATCGTAACCTGCCTCCGCGAAGCCGTCGTTGGGCAGACCCAGCGGGTGGAACGGCGCTTCAATGCCCAGAATGGCCCGGCGCAGCCAGATGTCGGTGGCCAGCACCAGGTGGCGCAGTGTCTGGGAGAAGGACCATTCCCCGTCCACCGAGACCTCAACGGTTTCGACCGGCATCGCTGCCACCCTGGCCAGCGTGGATTCCCAGGCCTGCTCGACGGCTGCCCAGGCACCGCGCAGTGACTCGGGGTCCGTGGCACGCATGCCCGCCCGCCCCGGAAAGCGGCGTAGCAGCTCGGCACGCACAAACGGCACGACGTCGATGCCGTTGACCAAAAGTGCGCCCTCCCGAAGCAACCATGGGTCATCGATGTCGATTCCCTGCGCGTCGACCCCGCGCATCACCACATCGCTCAGGACACAGTCGGTGAATCTGGACCCGCGCAGGTCCACGTCGTTGAACCGCGCTCCTTGTAGATCCGGCGATGCATTAAAGACTGTCATGGTGCTCCTCCCCTGGGTCTCGCCACGGTGATGGCCTCGCGGCGCGACGAAATTCGGTGGTCACCACGTGTGGCCGCGAGCCCACGCTACCACCGTGGATGCGGTACCTGAATGCCTCGGGCAGCACCGGCTTGCTAGACTCCTTGACCACACCTGTTAACCATATTCGGAGAAACCATGACCCAGAAGATCTCACGGAACCTGCTCTGGTCCTGGGCTCACGCCGAGCGCGCCGCTCTAGCCCGGGATCTTGCCGAGCTCGAGGTTGAACAGTGGGCAACGGGCTCGCTCTGCGGGCGCTGGAGCGTGGAAGAAGTCGTGGCGCACCTAACCGCAGCGGCAAGCATCGGTCCGGCACGCTGGGTCGCCAGCGTCGTGGGTGCCAAATTCGATTTCGACCTGCACAACGATCGACGGCTGGCCGAACACCGTGGTGCAACACCGAGCGAGACCTTGGCGCGGTTTCGTACGATCCAAACCAGCACCACCTCGACGTTTGGCCCGATCGAGGCCTGGGTGGGCGAAGTACTCATCCATGCTCAAGACATCCGCCATCCGCTGGGGATCAAGCATCAGAGCAACGTCGATGCTGCTACGGCTGTCGCCCATTTTCTGGTCAAGGGCGACTTCACGGTTCCTAGCAAAACGGCCAGTGCTGGATTACGGCTCGAGGCCACCGACGGGCCATTTGCCGTGGGTGAAGGTCCATTGGTCAGCGGCCCCACGATCGCGTTGGTGATGGCTATGGCTGGTCGTAGAAGTTATTGCGAGCAACTCACCGGCGACGGAGTAAAAATCTTGCAAGCCCGTGCTTGCTCTGGCAGTCGCCACGATGAGGCATAGCAGCTAAGAAGGTCGTGGCTCTTTGCCACCGAACCGACAAGCTCGCCACCGCCACCGTCGATGATCACGGTGGGGAGCACCGGCATGCTAGCTGACGACAGCCCTCCGCGCGGCTACGGGTGTGGACGACGCGTGTGCCGTACCACCGCCACGGTGATTAGGCCCTGACCCATCACATAGCTGAGCATGATCCAGAACGAAAGAGCGGGCAGTTCCCATGCGGTGAAAGAGCGCAGCGCAATGAGCCCGTCCGAGATCAAGAAGATCGCCCCACCCACCCCGGCAAGGCTCCCGAGTCCGGTAGACAGCATGGCCATGAGCACCAGCGCCAGCCCATAGATCACCACCGGAACCAGTAGCACTCCGGCACCCGGGGCACAGGCGAGGACCAACGCGGCAAACACGGCGAAATAAGGCAGAGCAGGCAGCGTTCTGCCTGCCACGGAGCCGCAACGAAACGGCCAGAGGGCGGCGATGTAGAACAGCTGGGCCACTAGGAAGAACCCCACCATCACCAGGAACCCGCGATCTCCGCCCATGAAGCGCGGCACAGTGTCCCCCAGCCAAGAAAAGACCACGGCAATGAGCACGAGTCTGACCAGGCGCGGGCGTTTGGCAGTGGTTCCGCTGTACAAGGCCCCAAAGAGCAGTGGCATCAACAGGATCTGTGTGACATATGCGAGGATCTCATCCGCCGCAACGAGCTGCGCCAGAAGGTGGAGCGCAGCGACTAGGGCTAGGGCCACGGCGTAAAAGTAGAGTGCCAGCTTGCTACCTGTCGTAATGGGCATTGGAGCACTGACAAGGTCCCGATCCAATGTCTCTCCCCCAAGCTCCGCCGATTGTCGGCACGTCCAACAGAGCGTATCCCTGCGGATCGGCTGCGGGCAATGCCCACAGATATCACCTGCCGGACCAACAGGTGCGCCAAAAGAAATGATGGCCCGCCGGAAAAATCCGGAGGACCATCATCAAAGGAGTGAGGCTTAGCCACGACTAGACGAGGCTGAAGGTGCCCTTGGCCGGAAGCGGGAAGGCCTGCTTGGCAGATTCCGGAGCTTCGTAGGGAGCCGTGGCAATCGAGAGCTTGGTGAAGTCAAGCTTGGCTTCACGCAGGCAGGTCTTGATCGCTCCGACGGCTTTCTTGGGCTCCGGGGACAGAATGCGGATGTTTAGCTTGCGGGTGGCGAAGTCAGTGGACTCCACCGTGCCCAGTCCGCGCCATGCCAGATGCCCGGTCAGGGCCTCCTTCGCCGTGGTCTGCAAGTACTTGTCACGATCGGTTCCGGTGGCGGTCTTCAGTGCGTACTGCACAAAGACCCAGCCCTGCTGCTCATCGGTGATCGCCACGAAGCCGTCTTCTTGGCACTGTTCGGCGAACGCGGCCAGCAGGCTCTCCGCAGTGGCGTCGGTGACGTCCTTAGCGGTTTCGGTGCTGGATACGTGACCGACGGTGCCGTGGTTAATCACAAACTGTCCCAGTTCTTCGCCCTCGTAGGTGGAGAACCAAGCCTCGCGGAACTTCAGGGTTCCGTCTTCGTCACGGCGGTAGGTGCGGAGTATTGACATGCGGTGGTGCTCCTTAGCGGGATGATGCGTCTGAAAATTCGGTGCGGCCATTCGCTAGCCAGGTGGTAGCTGTGCCTTCGAAGGGCGGTTGTAGCCCGCTGACGGACTGAAGCAGTGCTTCGGCCTCGGTGCGAATGACTAGTACAAGCTCGTGAGGGTAGCTCATCTGCACCGCGTGTTCGGTGAACTCGTCCTCGTCATCGAGGTAAATGCCGCGGGATCGAGAATCCACGACGTCCAAGTCCATGTCCACGGAGTTGACTTCCCAACCACCACGGGCCAACTTTCGCCAGCCGATTTGCGTGGAGAGGTCAAGGTAGGTGCGGAAGTCTTCATCTGTGTCGTCATAGAAGGTGCCCAGCCAGGAACCGCTATGTGGAATCAGGCAGACCGCGTCGCTTTCGGCCCAGTGGCCATGTCCGGGACGCGAAACCAAGGACCCCGCCGGTTGGTAAATCCAGTGACCGTGGGCGTCGTGGCCGAGGTAGTACCCGGGGACCACCCAGTGCGGCGCCCCGTTGTACTTCCAGGCGCGAGCCACCACGATGTCCCCCGGCTGAGCTCCGGTGATCTCCCGCGGCAGGTTCGCGGGCACCGGCGCTGCGGCGCTCACAGCTGTGGAATCTGTCCGGTAGGCATTTCGGCTCCGGGCAGCGGCCGGGCGAAGGGAACCTTGGTGCCCAGCACCTGAGCCAGCGTGTCATTGGCGATGCGATCGGCGGTGAGACCCACCCGCTCCATGACCTGGCCGCGAGAACCGTGAGCCAAGAACTCGGTGGGCAGGCCGACCTCGTTCAGCGCGGTGTCGACTCCCGCGGCACGCATTTCCTGGCGGATACGCGAACCCACGCCACCGGCGCGCACACCGTCTTCGACGCACACCACGATGCGGTGCCGGGCAGCAAGACCGATGATGGAGCGTGGCACCGGAAGCACCCAGCGTGGGTCAACCACCGTGACGGTGATGCCCTGAGCATGCAGGCGGGCAGCAACGTCCATGCACAGTTCACTCATGGCGCCGACCGAAACGATCAAGACATCACGTTCTTCGCCGGCTCCCAATTTGGCCAGGATATCCACGCCGTCGTGCAAGCGTTGGATGGCCACGATTTCTGGGCCCACGTTGCCCTTGGAGAAGCGGACGACCGAGGGGGCATCGGAAATGGCCACTGCCTCGCGCAATTCTTCACGGAGCCGTACCGCGTCGCGCGGAGCGGCCAGATGCAGGTTGGGCACGATCTGCATGAGCGCCATATCCCACATGCCGTGGTGGCTGGGCCCGTCCGGTCCGGTGACGCCGGCACGGTCTAGAACCACCGTGACACCGGCCTTGTGCAGGGCCACGTCCATGAGCAGCTGGTCAAAGGCGCGGTTTAGGAAGGTCGCGTAGACGCAGACCACCGGGTGCAGGCCGCCGAAGGCCAAGCCTGCGGCGGAGGTCATGGCATGCTGTTCGGCGATGCCCACGTCCAGGACGCGCTCGGGGTGCCGTTCGGACATGGTTTTCAGGCCCACCGGCTGCAGCATGGCGCCGGTGATAGCCACGATGTCCTTGCGCTCATCGGCGATGTTGGCGATCTCCTCGCCAAAGACTGAGGTCCATGAGCGGGCCGAGGCCTTGGAGACTGGTTCTCCGGTCTGCGGGTCGATGACTCCAACGGCATGGAATTGGTCGGCTTCATCGGCGCGGGCTGGTGCGTAGCCGCGGCCCTTTTCGGTCAGTGCATGCACGATCACCGGGCCCCCGTAGTTACGTGCCTGTTGCAAAGCCTGTTCAACCGCGGCTTGGTTGTGCCCGTCGATGGGGCCGATGTATTTCATTCCCAAGTCTTCAAAAAGACCCTGGGGTGCCCACCAATCCTTGATGCCCTTTTTGGTCGCGTGTAGCGACTTGTAGGTGAACTGGCCAACCACGCCGGAATCCTTCAGGCGGCTTTTAAGCTTGTCCATGGTGTTTTCGTAGGCCGGATGGGTGCGGAACATATCCAGACGCTGACGCAGTCCTGCCAGCTGATCAGCTAGCCCACCGATGGTTGGTGCGTAGGAACGGCCGTTGTCGTTGACCACGATGACCACTCGACGGTCCTTGTCGGCAGCGATGTTGTTCACGGCTTCCCAGGCCATGCCACCGGTCAGGGCACCGTCTCCCACCAGCGCTACGACGTAGCGGTCGGTTTCACCGGTGAGTTTGCGGGCTCGTGAAATCCCGTCCGCCCACGACAGTGACGAGGAGGCATGCGAAGACTCAACAATGTCGTGTTCGGATTCACCGCGATCGGGGTAGCCCGACAGCCCGCCCTGCTGGCGTAGCGTGGCGAAGTCTTGGCGGCCGGTCAACAGCTTATGGACATATGACTGGTGGCCGGTGTCAAAGACGATGGAGTCATTTGGTGAGTCAAAAACTCGGTGGATGCCAAGCGTCAGTTCAACCACGCCCAAGTTGGGGCCGAGGTGTCCTCCGGTCCTGGCCACATTGCTGATCAGGAATGAGCGAATTTCCTTGGCGATCTGCTGCATTTGGGCCGCGTCCAAGCCACGAAGGTCCCGCGGTTCCTTGATGGTCTTAAGCAATGGCACGGATGCTGTCCTTTCGAGATGGCAAATACCCGTTTAATCTTACCGCTCGGTGCTTGCCTTCGGGCACCAAGGCGGTGTAAGGCACAGTGTTGAACCCCACCATGGTCACTAAGTTGAGCCAGTTTAGCCAGCCTTGCATAAGATCGAGGGAACCGGCAATGGCCGCACCGGTGTACCCCGATCAAATCCAGCAAAGGATCTCCTCTCACCATGACCCAGCCGAATAGCAGCTCCTCCACCGTTCTTTTTGTTTGCAATACCAATGGTGGTAAATCGCAAATTGCTGCGGCTCTTTTGCGCAGCTCCCTCGGTGCGGGCGTCACGGTTCAATCGGCAGGGCTGATTCCCGCCCAGCACATCAATGAGCTGGCCGCGGATGTTGTTGCGGACGTAGGTGCAGATATGCGCGCAGAGGTCCCGACCGCGTTGACCGAGGAAGCACTGCGTGCCGCTGACCGAGTGATCATTGTTGGCCAGGCTCAGGTCCCGGAGCTTGAGGGGGTCACGATGGAACGCTGGGTGCCCGCCGAAGCACCGGCCGCGCTGGGCACCGAGCGCGAGCGTATGGAGTTTTTGCGTGATGATATTGCCGAGCGCGTACGAACGCTTATAACTGCGTTGGAACCCGAAGGACACTAGTTTCCGGTGTCCCCGGGCACCATCCGCAAATGCTCTTCGATGTCTTCCCCAACCTCCAGTGCTTCGATCCCCGGGGACGCCAGCAGTGCGCCCATCAGCGCCCTACTGCCGGCGACAACCGTTGAGTCGTAGTCAACCTCGGTCACCAGTACCCAGGCGTGGTCGGCTGGCCACAGAATATTTGGCGAGTGCGCATCTCCCTCTGCGTCGGCCCAGGGGGCACCGCTCTGCCACTCGGGATCTGTGAATTCGGTGATTCCCGCCGAATATAGCCGGTGGTTGCGGCCCGGGAGTTGAAGCCGCGCAGCGGTTGCCCGCGATCGTGCTGGGTGCGCCTTGGCGCGGACTCCCCCGGTGAGCCATCGGATCGTGTTCACCAGATTCCGGGCTTTGGACGAGGCGTAGCGCGCTGAGGTTCCCGATCCCCAGCCCTCCCACAACGCGGCAACCCCATTTGCCGGGGTGCTGGTGTAGCGGGACAGAATGACTGCCACACGTGACAGGGTAGTCGCGTCGAGGAAGCCTTCCACGGTTTCGCCGTAGCGCCATCCTTGCGCGTCCACCCAGGGCGTGGACGGATCGATGCCAACGGGCGCCACCAGATCGGATCCTTGAGAATATCTCTCGACCTGTTGTCCCTGCACTGCCGCGACGGTGGCCCAGGAGACCAGCTCCTCTTCCATGGAGAGAGTTTCTGAGGTGAATACCGTCTCCCAGGTTTCGGGCGCCTTCGGCCGGTCTCGAAGGATGGGGTGCAAGATGCGTGCGTAGGCCTCGAAGCCTCGAGGCACGACCGTATTTGGATCACCAAAGCTGGTTGCCAGTCGCGCGTGGAGCCAGCGCCCTTGCTCGTTACCGCCCAGTGCAGTGAAGGTTCCCGGGGTGTTGTTATGCACATCCATCTTCGTTCCCTCCGTCTGCATGGTCTTGTGCTCGAGACTATCAAGCAGACGGCATTAAAAGCCGCGAGGGCGGGTTCACTGAGGAATACTCCTCAGTGAACCCGCCCTCGCGAGCGTGGATCGAACGCTAGCTCATTAGCTGGCGGAGATCTGACGCAGAACGTACTGCAGGATGCCACCGTTGCGGTAGTAATCTGCTTCGCCCGGGGTATCGATGCGCAAAACGGCGTCGAAGGAGACGGTCTTGCCGTCTTCTGCCACGGCGGTGACCTTCAGGGTCTTGGGGGTGGTGCCGTTGTTGAGTTCGGTCACTCCCTCGACTGCGAAGGTCTCGGTGCCGGTCAGGCCCAGGGTCTCGGCGTTTTCGCCAACCGGGAACTGCAGGGGCAGAACGCCCATGCCGATCAGGTTGGAGCGGTGAATACGCTCGAAGGACTCGGTGATGACTGCCTTAACGCCCAACAATGCGGTGCCCTTGGCTGCCCAGTCACGCGAGGAGCCCGAACCGTATTCCTTGCCGCCCAAAACGACCAACGGGGTGCCAGCTGCAGCGTAGTTCTGCGCAGCGTCGTAGACGTAGGCCTGCGGTGCACCCTCGACGGTGAAGTCGCGGGTGAAGCCACCCTCAACGTTGTCAAGGATCTGGTTGCGGATACGGATGTTCGCGAAGGTACCGCGAATCATGACCTCGTGGTTACCACGACGGGAGCCGTAGGAGTTGAAGTCCTTGCGATCCACGCCGTTGGCCAGCAGGTACTGTCCAGCCGGGGAATCAGACTTGAACGAACCGGCCGGGGAGATGTGGTCGGTGGTGACCGAATCGCCCAGCTTCAGCAAGACGCGGGCGCCGGCAATGTTCTGCACCGGATCCGGAGTTGCCTTCATGCCCTCGAAGTATGGGGGCTTACGAACGTAGGTCGAATCCTCGGCCCACTCGAAGGTGTTGCCTGCCGGGGTGTCGAGCGCCTTCCAGCGATCGTCACCGTCGAAGACACCTTCGTAACCCTTGGCGAACATGCCCTCATCGATGGAGGAATCCATCGTGGCCTGAACCTCGGTCGGGGTCGGCCAGATGTCCTTGAGGAACACCTCGTTGCCGTCGGTGTCGGTGCCCAGGGAATCGGTTTCGAAATCGAAGTCCATGGTGCCGGCCAGGGCGTAAGCGATGACCAATGGCGGGGAAGCCAAGTAGTTCATCTTGACGTCCGGGTTGATGCGGCCTTCGAAGTTACGGTTACCCGAGAGCACCGCGGTTGCGGAGAGGTCGTGAGCCTGAATGGCCTCGGAGATCTCTGCGTCCAGCGGGCCGGAGTTACCGATGCAGGTTGCGCAGCCGTAGCCCACGACGAAGAAGCCAAGCTTCTCCAAGTACGGCATGAGGCCGGACTTTTCGTAGTACTCGGTGACGACCTTGGAACCCGGGGCGACCGAAGTCTTGACCCACGGCTTGGACACCAGGCCCTTTTCCACTGCCTTGCGTGCCAGCAGAGCTGCGGCAAGCATGACCGAGGGGTTGGAGGTGTTGGTGCAGGAGGTGATCGAAGCGATCGAGACCAGACCGTGGTCGATGGAGAAGCTTGTTCCATCGGCCTTGGTGACCTCTACGGCGGTCGAGGGACGACCGATGTTCAGTTCGTCGGCTGCACCAGCGGCGTAGTTGTGGATGTCCTTGCGGAACTGTTCCTTCGCGCTGGAAAGCTCGATGCGGTCCTGCGGACGCTTCGGTCCGGCGATGGAGGGAACCACCGTCGAGAGATCGAGTTCGAGGAACTCGGAGAAGCGGATCTCGCGGTCGGCGTCGTGCCACATGCCCTGTTCCTTGGCGTAGGCCTCAACGAGGTCCACGTTTTCCTTGGAACGGCCGGTCAGGCGCAGGTAGTCAAGGGTGACGTCATCGATCGGGAACATGGCCGCGGTGGAACCGAACTCCGGGGACATGTTGCCGATGGTGGCGCGGTTTGCCAACGGAACCTGAGCAACGCCCTGGCCGTAGAACTCGACGAACTTGCCAACAACACCGTGCTTACGCAGCATCTCGGTGATGGTGAGCACCACGTCGGTTGCGGTGGCACCAGCGGGGATCGAGCCGTTGAGCTTGAAGCCTACAACGCGCGGGATCAGCATGGAGACGGGCTGGCCGAGCATTGCTGCCTCGGCCTCAATGCCGCCAACACCCCAGCCCAGCACACCCATGCCGTTAACCATGGTGGTGTGGGAGTCGGTGCCGACGCAGGTGTCAGGGTAAGCGCGAAGTACGCCATTGACTTCGCGGGTCATCACGGTGCGAGCCAGGAACTCGATGTTGACCTGGTGCACGATGCCGGTTCCCGGGGGAACTACCTTGAAGTCATCAAATGCGGTCTGGCCCCAACGCAGGAACTGGTAACGCTCCCCGTTGCGCTGGTACTCAATTTCCATGTTGCGCTCGAGCGCACCGGCGTTGCCGGCGACGTCGATCTGCACGGAGTGGTCAATGACCATTTCGGCAGGAGCCAACGGGTTCACCCGAGTCGGGTCTCCGCCAAGTTCCTTGACTGCCTCGCGCATGGTGGCGAGGTCAACGATGCAAGGAACACCGGTGAAGTCCTGCATCAAAACGCGTGCAGGGGTGAACTGGATTTCGGTGTTCGGTTCTGCGTTTGCATCCCACTGGCCAATGGCCTTGACGTGTTCTGCGGTGATGTTCGCGCCATCTTCGGTGCGAAGCAGGTTCTCCAAAAGAACCTTGAGGCTGTACGGAAGGCTTTGCGCGCCTTCGACGGCGTTCAGCCGGTAAATTTCATATTCGTTACCCTTGACGTCCAATACGCCCTTGGCACCAAAACTGTCCACATTGCTCACGGGGACTCCTCTCGCCGGAATTACATCTTCGTTGCACGCCCACACGGAAATCCAGTTAGGCGATCCTAACTGAGTTCACCTGTGTTTTACTGCGGCAGAGCTATAGACAGTCTATCCCCCGCCGCCCGCAAAACCCCGCCAACCCGACATTTTCTGGCTGAAAGGAGTCACATCATCGCTTAGTGGCGGACAAACAGTCCCACGGTTTCCATGTGGTGTGTGTGCGGATACAGGTCGATGACATCAACCGCTTCCAGACGGAATCCGGCGGACATCAGATCTGCCGTGTCACGGGCAAATGATGCAGGATCGCAGGAAACGTAGGAGATCTTCTTGGCACCCGAACGAACCATCGCCGAGACCGCTGCCTTGCCGGCACCGGTGCGCGGCGGATCAAGCACGATCGAATCCAGCTTGGCCTTGCGCGTATTCAATTCACGCGACAGCGTCTTTTCAACACGCCCCTGCGAAATGATGGCCTGCGGGAATTCGCGCAAGTTCTTCAGCGCATCCTTGCTGGTGCCCGGTGCCCCCTCAATGGAGAGCAGCATGCCGTCATCGCCCACGGCCTTGGCCAACGGGGCGCTAAAGAGACCTGCACCGGCGTACAGGTCGGCGATGCGCGTGCCATAGCTTGGAGCCAACTGGCTCATCACGCGTTCGATGAGCGTGGCGGGAGCCAAGCGGTGGATCTGCCAAAAGCCCTCACCGGTGATGCGGTAATCATGCCCGGCTACGGATTCCGAGAGCCAGGTCCGACCGCGCAGCCGCTGCAGCGCGCCACGTCCATCGGAGGCCGATCCTGCGACCTGAGTCAGCGCCGCGGCACTGGTGCCCTCGGGAAGGCGCTTGGCGGCGCGGCCGGCGGCTCCGGCCACGGTACCGTCCTCGATGAAGAGCACCAGTACCCCGGCGTCATCACCGGATCCCACTGCCACCTCGATGCGGCTGATGCCAGCCAACGGTAGGTCCCACAGCTCCAGCTCGTTGATCTTCGGGTGCGCCAGCGGCATCTCCTTGATCGGCACCAGGTCATTGGAGCGGAAGGCGCTCATGGCCAGGCGGCCCTTCTCGTCGACCACAAATGCGGTTCGGGTGCGCCAGCCCAGGGCGTCGGCGGATTCACCCTCCGGTGCCACCACGCCGGTGAAGCCGTGCTTGGTCGCGTCAATCTTCCCCAGTCGCGTCATCTGTTCCAGGAAGATCTGACCCTTGATCTCGCGCTGAGCCTCGAGGCTGATGTGCCCAAATTCGGCTCCACCCACCGGGAGTACACCGCGGGAAGCTGCCAGCAGGGAATCTGCCTGCGGCCAGAAATGTGTGACCCGGTGCTCGGATGCCTCATGGACCTCAACAACGTCGCCACGCCAGAAGCGGGCCTTCTCACCATCATCGTGCACGGCAATGGAAACCAGCTCACCGGGAATTCCGTGACGGACGAAGATCACCCGGCCCTCGTGGCGGGCGACGGTGTGTCCGCCGTGGGCTGGTGCTTCAAGGCGCACCTTCAGGATATTTTCTTGCGTGCTCATGGCTTGTCTTTCGGATTGGAAATCGGAGTGGAGTTCAGGGAGCCCAAGCTCATCGAGGAATCCGACGAAGCAAGTCGCCATGGCACGGAGGCCACCACGACTCCGGGCTCGTAATGCAGGCGGTTTTTGATGCGCATGGCGGTTTGGTTGTGGACCAGTTGTTCCCACCAGCGGCCCACCACATATTCGGGAATATAAACGACCACCAGGTCGCGCGGTGAATCACGTTTGATGGAGCGAATGTGCTCAATCAGCGGCGCGGAAATCTCCCGGTAAGGGGAAGCGAGCACAGTGATCGGCACCGGAATTCCCAGTTCCGCCCATTTGGCCAGCGTGGCCTCGGTCTGCTCGGAGTCCGCATCCACCACTATCGCATCGATCTTTGAGGGACGCGAGGCGCGGGCGAAGGACAGTGCGCGTAGCACCGGCTTACGAACGCTGGAAACCAAGACCAAGGCGTGGACCCGGGCCGGGAGTGCCGTGGCGGAGTCGCGTTCGTCGATGGCCAGTTCCCCATCAACGTCCACGTAGTGGCGGTGCAGGGCGTCCATCAGAATGAAGAGCACCGCGATGCCCAATACCGCTAGCCAGGCTCCGTGGATCAATCGGGTTCCCAGCACAATCACCAGAACTGCTGCCGTCATGAGGAAACCGGCGATATTCAACATCCGGGAGCGGTGAATGCGAGCGCGAACCCGCTTGTCCGGGGTCTGGGCCAATTCCCTGCCCCAGTGTTTGATCATGCCCAATTGGCTGAGCGTAAAGGACACGAAAACACCCACCACGTACAGCTGGATCAGGGTGGGAACATCTGCGTTAAAGAGCCAGATCAGCACGATCGCGGCGATGGACAGCGAGAGGATGCCATTGGAGAAACCGAGGCGGTCCCCACGCGTGCGCAATTGGCGCGGCAGATATCCATCGGTGGCCAGATGCGAGGCCAGGTTGGGGAAGGAATTAAACGAGGTGTGCGCGGCCATCAGCAGCACCGCAACGGTCAACGCCAGTACCAGGTAGAAGCCCAACGACGCGCCACCAAAAATCGCCTCGGCCAGCTGCCCCAAGACCGGGTTTTGGATGTAGTCGGCGGGTATCGGGCCGCCGTTGAACATCAGGTCTTGCGTCGGGTCTTCCACCACGTTCACCTTGACCGCACGGGCCAGGTACATGGTGCCCAGAGTCAGGATGGCGGCAAAGAGGCCCAGCAGAGCCAAGACCTTGGCAGCGTTGCGGGCCTTGGGGGCAGCGAGGATGTGGACGTTGGAGATCGGCACCTCAACACCGGTCAGCGCGGCAGATCCGGTGGAGAACGCGCGCAGTACCAGCAATACCCCGGCCAGCCCGGTCAGGCCATGTGGGTAATCCGGATCGGGCACCACGGTGAATCCGGCACTGGGCGAGGTGCCCAGCGTTCCGGTGGCCGCATAGAGCCCACCGAGAGCCAGCATCACTAGCACCACGCCGATGAACAGGTAGACCGGTGCCGCAGCGCCCAGCTTGGAGCGGCCGCTGCCACGTAAGTTCAGCACGGTGAGGATCACCACGCCGGCGGTAGCAACCCACGCTTGGTGACCGGCCAGCGCGGGGAAAGCGGCGATGACGTAGTGCGAGGCCGAGGAGATTGATACGGCCACCGTGAGCACAAAGTCCACCAGCAACGCGGCAGCAACGGTGGTACCGGCCCGCGGGCCAAGGTTCACCGAGGCGATCTGGTAGTCGCCACCACCGGAGGGGTAGGCCTTCACCGATTGCCGGTAGGAGGCAATGATGACCAGCAGGACGACCATGATGGCCAGGCCCACCGAGGGTGAGAAGGACATGGCAGCGGAACCGGCCAGCGCCAGGGTCAGCATCACCTCGTCGGGGGCGTAGGCGATGGAAGAGAGCGCGGAGGCGGAGAAAATAGGCAGCGCAAGGCGTTTACGCAGCGGAGCCTGTTTCAGCCGTTCGGTTCTGAAGGGGCGACCCACCAGAATTCGTTTCAGCGCGTCTAGGAATGAAAGCACGATCCAAAGCTAGTCTCCTTTGCTCCCCCTGTCATACACCACACCGTTCGCACGGACGTGAACAATCCCGCATCGGGGCCCCAAAACGTGAAACACTGGTGGCCGAAGAGTGCCGCGCACCACCGCTGCGACACCTTGTGTGGGATTAAAGGATGGATCATGGCGCACTTCGTCATCATGGGTTGCGGCCGCGTCGGGGTGACCCTCGCCCACACATTAGACGATGCCGGACACTCGGTAGCGATCATTGATCAGGACGACCGGGCCTTTAGACGACTGCGCCGCGGCTTTACCGGGCTCAAGGTCTCCGGCGTCGGCTTTGACCGCGACACCCTGGAACGGGCCAAGATCTCCGAGGCCTAC
Organism: Paeniglutamicibacter terrestris; assembly: GCF_012271785.1. GTDB lineage: Bacteria > Actinomycetota > Actinomycetes > Actinomycetales > Micrococcaceae > Paeniglutamicibacter > Paeniglutamicibacter terrestris. Next base: position 38,741 of record NZ_JAAWVT010000011.1, read on the forward strand.
GCCTTCGCCGCGGTTTCCAGTGGCGATAACTCCAATATTCTTGCCACTCGGGTGGCCCGCGAGACGTATCACGTTCCGCATGTGGTGGCCCGAATCTATGACCCGGGACGCGCGGAAATCTACCAGCGTCTGGGCATCCCCACGGTGGCGGCTGTGCGCTGGAGTTCGGATCAGGTCCTGCGCCGAATCCTTCCTGAACACTCGCTCAGCGGAGATTACCGGGAGGCCTCCGGCCGACTGATTTTAGGTGAGATCAACGTCCACGACGACTGGGCAGGATACGCCCTGGAGGATCTTGAGGCAGTTGCCCCCATCCGCATCGCCTACCTCTCGCGTTTCGGCGAGGGTGTCTTGCCGGTGCCCGGGATGCGGCTGCAACAAGGCGACATCGTCCACGCCATGATGCCCATCAACGCCGGCAAGGACATTGAAAAGGTCCTGTCCAAGGCACCCATCACAAGCACGGAGCAGAACACGTAATGAAGGTCATGATTGCCGGCGCAGGATCAGTGGGTTCCTCCATTGCCAAGGAATTGATTTCCCACGGGCACGAGGTGCTTTTGATTGATGAAAAGCCCGAGGTCGTCTCGCGAGCAGGAGTCCAGGGAGCTCGTTGGCTCTTTGGCGATGCCTGCGAGCTTTCGGTGCTCAAGGAAGCCAAGCTCGACGAGGTCGACGTGGTGGTATCCGCCACCGGCGACGACAAGGTCAACTTGGTGGTTTCCCTGCTGGCCAAGAGCGAATTTGGTGTTGGACGCACCGTGGGCCGCGTTAACAACCCCAAAAACGACTGGATGTTTGACGACGCCTGGGGCGTGGATGTTGCCGTGAGCACCCCGAGGCTGATGACGGCGTTGGTTGAGGAAGCCGTGGAGATCGGGGATCTGGTGCGGCTGATGACCCTGCAGTCCGGGGTCGTCTCGATGGTGGAATTCACCGTTCCCCACGATTCACCGATGATCGGACGCACCATCGGTTCGGTGCCGTGGCCCAGTGACGCCACGGTGGTGGCGATCCTGCGCGATGACATTCCGCTGGCCCCGAGCCCGGATGACGTGATCGAAGGTGGAGACGAACTCTTCTTCGTCACCACGATCCTGGCCGAGGACGAATTGCGCACGGTGCTGCGCAACTCCCCCGAAGAATCTTAGTCAGCTAGCTGTGTGGTCGGACGAGAAATCATCCAGGCCACCCATAAACCGGCGGCGTAGAGCGGCACACCCATGGCCAGCCGCGCGGCTCCCAGTGCCGGAACATTATCTGCAAAGTAGAGCGGCACCTGAACCGCGAGACGCGCGGCAAAGACCGCAACCACAATCCAGGTGGCCCAGGCGTATTGGCGTGCGCGCAATTTCTGCGCACGCCATGAGGTGTTCTCCGAACGGATAAATCCGAAAATTACGCCCATCAACGGCCACTTCACCAAGACCGAAATGATCAGTGCAGCGCCATAGGCCAGATTCGTGTAGAAACCGGGGACGTAATAGTCCTTGGCTTCACCGGTAGCCCGCGAGAAGATCGCACAGATCGCCACACCGGCGAGCCCCGAGAGCGCCTGCGTCAAGTTTCCGCGGCGTACCAGGCGAATAATGGTGAAGATCAGCGCCACGGCCACCGATGCGATCAGTGCAGTGTTCAGCTGTTGCCCGATGGTGAAAATGATGAGGAAAACCATGCCTGGCAGCAGTGACTCGGCCAGCCCACGCACCCCACCAATGGTCTTGAGCACGTCGATCTGTCCGTCCTCACGCCGTTCAATGCCGGCGTTGGCACCAATCCGTCGGGCCACCTCTGCGGCGTCGGGACCGCTTTCCCCGGGTTCCGGGATGTTCTCGCTATTGCTGCTCATGAAAGTGAATTCCTTGTGGGGTCAGGGAAATGGGGGCGCTAGGCGGGCTAGTGCTTCTCGTGCGCGGGCAAGATCTCATATCGCGGATTAAAGATGGTGGGCACCGAATCCAGCGGAGCAACCATGCCCTCATAGCTGAGCCGAGAACCCGCCACCAGCCCCGGGACCCGGCGCTGACCCACAAAGATCAACCGCAGGTGCACCACCGCGCTGCGGCGGCCGCCGGGGGGCGCCGGGCGGTCAACAATGGTCACCGAAAAACTCGGTGCCTGCTGTTGCGGCTGGATCGTAATGGATTCCACGTAGCCGCTGTGAATCACCCGTCCACGAACGGGCAATTCGGCCAGCGTATCAATCCGTGTCATGGCCGTGGGCGTCGCAGTAACAACTGCCGGTGCCGGCGGCTTTGTCTTGAGCGTTTTGGCCTTGACGACCTTGTCTTTGGGCACGAATCAGCCGATTTGAGTGGCTTCCGGACCACGTTCGGGACGTTTGGTGTCCGGTACCGCGGTTTCGGGTTCCTCCACGGCGACCGGATGCGTATGCGGCGAGGCAGAGGCGCCCGCGGGTACCGAGAGGGGAAGTAGCTCGGTCGGCGGCATCGGGGTCGAGCCACGCACCACCACCACCTGCGCCAGCGCGTCTTCCATGGTTTTGGATTCGGCCATGTCCGTCAGCGCGGTGCCACCGATGACGGCGCGCAGGAACCAGCGCGGACCATCGATGCCCAGGAAGCGTAGTACCACATGGCCGTGGGTCCCGTCCGGAGCCTGCTGCGGTACGCGGGCCAACAATTCGTTGCCGAAGCGTCCCTCGACATTTTCCGTTTCCCCACCCTGATCGGCAATTCCGCTGGCGATCTGCGCGGAGATCCCCGGCCAGAGCTCATCGGATTTGGGGGCAGCGAAGACCTGCAGCTGCATGCGTGAGCCACCAATTTCCATGGCCACGGCGATCACGCGCTGCGTGGACTCCTCCACCTCGAGGCGAAGCTGGAGCCCGGGAACCGGCTTGATCAGCAAGGCGCCCAAGTCCAGGTAGCCCTCGCTGTCTTCAAAGTCGTCCCCATCAAACGGACCCTCGTTGGTATCGCGCACCACCGCTGTTTTGGCCGGTGCCGAGCTTTGAGCCCCCTCGGGCGATTGCTCCGGTTCGCTGACCGCTGGCGCGGGCGTTTCCGTGGAATCTGCCGCTGCTGCGTTGAGCTCGGCAATGGTCTGTTCGGGCTGCGCTACGTCGGCGGCCTTCTTGCTGCGCTTGAAAATCATGGAAGTTGCTCTCTTGCTATTTCGACCGTGAGATTTCGTGGGCCAGATGTTAGCGGCCGGTATTTGCTGCTTCAAAGCCACCGGTGGAACCGAATCCGCCGGCACCACGTGCCGAGTCATCGAGGTCACTGACTTCGATGAAGTGGGCTCGCTCGACCTTCTGGATGACCAGCTGGGCAATGCGGTCCCCACGCTTGAGCACGATCGGGGTGGTTGTATCCGTGTTTAACAACGTGACCTTCACCTCACCACGGTACCCGGCATCGATGGTTCCCGGCGCATTGACCACGGTCAATCCGTGCTTGGTGGCCAGGCCCGAGCGTGGGTGGACAAGACCCACATAACCCAGCGGAAGGGCCAGAGACACACCGGTGGGAACCAAGACGCGCTCTCCGGGGGCCAGGGTCACATCCTCGCGGGCACACAGATCGGCTCCCGCATCACCCTCGTGTGCATAGCTCGGAACCGGCAATTCCGGATCGAGCATTTTCAGGGCAATATCGACTCGCGACTCGGACATGTATTTTCCACTCCAGGGGGTTCAGGGGCGTGTGCGGGCCAGGTTATGGCCGCTCGCGTACGCGCTTAACTCTAGTCCCTCCTTCGTTGATCCATGGCAGGGCTGGCCCGCCCCAGCGCCTATGCTGGGAGGTATGGCCGAGAACATTTCCCCCGCAATTCCCACAACCGTCCATTTCCGCGAAAAGCTGTGGCCTTCGTGGTGGGTCTGGCTTGCATCGCTGGGCCTGGGCGTCACCGCCGCCGTAGCATTCCTGCCCATCGGCCTGAAGTGGGGAGTGATCGCCGGATTGGTGGCCCTGGCCCTGATCGCCTTTGCACTGTTGAACAGCACACCCACCATTGAGGTCACCGACGAGAGTGTGCGCGTTGGACGCGCCACCATCGAGCGGAAATTCATCGGCGACGCTACCGGCTACCGCGGTGCCGATGCCTACCACCAGCGTGGCCCTGGCCTGAACGGGATCGCCTTCATGTGCATCCGCGGCTGGATAGATCCGGTGGTGCGCATCGAAATTACCGACGAGCGAGATTCCACCCCGTACTGGCTCACCTCAACCCGGCGCCCCGAAGAGCTGACGGCGGCACTCGGCGGCCTGATGGTGGAATACCGCAATGCAACCGAAGCGGGCGACGACACCACGGATACGGCGCCAACCGCGGGCGATAGTGAAGCTACCGGCACCGAGTCGGCTTAGCTTCACCCCACCCCCCACGATTCAACAAAGGCGCCCGCCTTCCACCACCACTCACTTTTTGTCAGTGGCAGCGTGGAGACGGGCGCCTTTTGTCTTATACGCGCTACGCGTGGGGCCCTTAGCCTTCGCAGTCGGCGCAGAAGAGCAGGCCGCCGCGTTCTGCGGCAATCTGCGAGCGGTGCCGCACGAGGAAACATGAGGAACAGGTAAATTCGTCGGCCTGGGCAGGCATCGCGAAGACCTGAATCTCCTCGCCGGAGAGATCAGCACCGGGCAGCTCATAGCTGTCGGCCAGTGCGGCCTCGTCCTCATCAATGAGATTTGACGCATTGGTGTTGGTGTTGCGTTGCGCCTTGAGCTCCGGAAGAACCTCGGGCGTCTCGTCCTCGTTGGCATGCCTGCGAGGTGCATCGTAATCGGTGGCCATTTTTGCTGCTTCACACTCCGCTGATTCAAGCTGTAGTTCGTCTCGGGTCGGCCCGCTGTGATGCCTTCGCATCCTAGGGGCGTGAAACCGGCGCGTTTGTTTGCGCTTATGCTTCAACGCAGAAACACTGAATTTTGTGCCCGGTCATCTCCGACTGTTCATCATCGCATCTCCGGGCGCAAGACAAGGAAATTCCAACGGACTTTTCGCCGATTCTTCCACCTTGGTGGGAATAATCATCAAGCCGGTCCGCGCCACACCAAGGCGCTTCTTAGGTATTTGCCCCAGCAGGTGGCAGAGTTTTAGTCACAACACGACGGTTTGTGGAGGATAGTCATGCGTCAACTCCGACTAGTGGGAATCCACGAGAACGGTGAGAGCCTGCACTTAAGCAGCGAGGACGGCAACAGTTTTGTGTTGCCCATCGACGAAGCGCTGCGCAGTGCCCTGTCTCGAGCTGCCCGGGCCGACCGCTCGGTAGCCGCGGCATCCCCGCTCTCCCCCCGTGATATTCAATCTCGGATCCGTTCCGGCGCCACGGCAGAAGAAGTTGCCGCGGAATCTGGCATGGACCTCGATCGCATCATGCGCTACGAGGGACCGGTGTTGGCCGAGCGCGAGTACATCGCCTCCCAGGCCCGCAATGTGGAGGTTTCCGCCCCGCAGACGCACGAGGGCTACCGCAGCATCTTCGGTGAAGAACCGGCGAATCTGGGCGAAATGGTCGCGTACCGTGTCCACTCGTTGGGGATCACCAGCGAGTCACTGAACTGGGATGCCTGGCGCACCGCCGACGGCACCTGGGACGTGGTGGTTCGCTTTGAGCTGCCGAGTGTTGATGACAGCATTCGCCTGGATCAGGGTAACGAGGAGACCATTGCCAAATGGACCTTCCACCCCAGCCGCAAGTCGCTGCAGAACGCCAACCGCTGGGCTCAGGTGCTCAGCGAACTTGAACCACTTGACGCCCCCGTCGGTGCCCGCCGCCTCACGGCCGTGGCAGATGCCCCCTTTGATATTGAAGCCGACGGCGACGACGCCGATTCCCAGGCAACCGTCGCGGAATCCGAACAGCTTTTAGATGTCCTCAGCGCCCGCCGTGGGCAGCGCTTGGGCTTGGACGAGGAGGGTGACGACGCCCTGGCGGCGATGCTCTCACGTAACCCGCACCCGGATGATGACCCCCGGTTGGCGGGCCCCGAGCCGAGCGATGATGGTCTGCCGCGACTCTATGACGGCGTCAGCTCCCGCACCACCTCGATCTCCCTGGTCCCCACCCCGAGCAAGCCTGCGGCCGAGGACGAAGAATCAGAGGAAAACGGTGAGGACGAAGCCGGCGGCAAGAAGAAGGTTAAGCGTTCCTCGGTACCCAGCTGGGACGACATCGTCTTTGGCCGGCGCAATAACAACAACGACTAAGCAGCTATCCTGACGCTGTAGCCTCACGATACAACGGTGGCCCGGTGGGCTGCGGAGATTCTCCGCAGCCCACCGGGCCATCGTTTTGCCCTTCAGAGGGCTAAGACTTTTTCTTGGTGACTGGACGGGCCAGGGTCAAGAGGGGAATTTCGCATTCGGCCCGCGTCATGGAGCCATGTTGCCCCACCATCGTGAAGGCCGAAGGATTAACTCGGCGCCCATCGAGGAACGCGATATCCTCCGCGGCAAGGATGAGCAGATCACCGATGCGCTCACGCACCGCGGTTGCCACCTCGCCAAAGAGACCGTGAGTAATCGCTTCCTCCCGGCTCAGCACCCAGGCCTTGGACCCAAAGCGTTCTCGCCAGGCCTCGGCAACACCCTCACGCTCCCGATCCGAGGTCTGCGCATGGAAGTGCAATTGCACCCCGCGCGGCTCCCCCGCCGTCAACTCGACCCCGGCCACCAGTTCCGGGAATTGCGAGTAATCGATCCGCCAGTTCTCCTCCACGTCAACCATCCCGTGGTCGGCGGTGAGCAGCAACAGTGTTCCGGCAGGAACCCGCGCGGCGAGCGTGCGCATCATCAGGTCCAGATCTTCGAGCGCATTTCCCCACTGCGAGGAGCCCTTCCCGAAGCGGTGGCCGGCTCGATCGAGCTCATTCCAGTACGCGTAGACCAGCGATCGTGGGTTGGCCGCCAGCACCTCGCACGTGGTTCGCACCCTGGCGTGGGGGGATTCTGCCGCGGTAAATTGCGTTCCACGCAGTGCTGCCTGGGTCAGCGCGGAGTCCTTGAACTTGTTCAGCGACACCGTGGCCGTATGTACGCCGGCCGCGGCTACCCGTTCGAATACCGTCTGGTTCGGTTGCCAGGTGTGGGCGTTGAGGTCCTTGGGCCAGCCCCCGAGCTGGTTGACCACACGGCGTTTTTCCGGATCCACCACGTCATAGCCCACGACCCCGTGTAGCCCGGGAGCCAGCCCGGTGCCCAATGATGAGAGTGACGCGGCGGTGGTGGAGGGGAAGGGCGACTGTAGCGTTGCCGCGTTTTCCATCAATTTGCGCAGGAACGGGGCGTGTCCGCCGCGGGCCTTGAGCAGTGCCTTGCCCAGCCCATCAACCATCACTACGCAGATGCGGTTGGCCACTGGCAGCCCGAGGATGTTTTCAAATCCCTGCACTCCCAGTGCCGCCGCCGCGCTGGGTAACAGCTCCGCGATGGTCTTGGTGCCGTAGGCGGGGGCCGCTGGCAGCGGAGCCGAGGGGGTCTTGCGGGTGTTTGTAGCCACGAGGCTCTACTCTCCTGCGGCCTTAGCCTTGGTGGGTGTTGCGGCCGAAGCGGGATCCGACGCGTCCGCGGACCTCCGTTGCGGGTGCCGGAAGTGCGGCGGGCCGAGTTTCGGTGCTGCGTGGTGCCGAGGCACGGCGGATGGCCTTGGCAAAGTTGCGTGCGGCGGTGACTGCTGCGACCCCATCTGCCTCGGCGCTGACGCGCAGGACCAAATCCTCCTGCTGAGAGGTACCGGTATAGCCGTGGTCGGCGTCGCACGCCGGATCCGCGCAGCCGGCCGGAGCCAGGTCGATGCGTTGTGCCCCAGCCCAGGCGATGCCAACCGTCAGTTCCTTCACGGCATCGCCGGTGCGGTAGTTCTGCGGCTGGTGGTACACGTAGCTGGTGGCAACCGTGGTGACCTTGGAGAGCTGAACCAGTTCGGTGGAGATCTGGGCCATGACTTCCTTGCCCTTTTCATCCAGCTGCTGGTCATCAACGTGGGCCACCACCAAGATGTCCTCGGCCAGGACCAACACCGTGATGTGTCGGTGGACCTCATGCTGGTCAAAGTGGGTTTCCAGGTGGACCAGGTGCTCGGACGGTTCCCTGCCATCAAGCGCCTCAACAAGGATGTCTGTCACCATTTTTGGATAGAACCCGGCACGGTTAAGGTCGGCTTGGAGGTCGCGGCCCGGGGCCGAAGATAGGGGGGTCATGCCTCCTAGTCTACCCAAGGGCGCCTAGCTCAGTGGCGCATTGCCCGTCTAGCCGAATCGGTACGTTGCTCCGGATTACCCAGCCAAAGTTCGGCCGAGAGCACCGTGGTTCCCGAGGCCGTGGCCATGACCGGATTGATTTCCAGTAGCGACAGCTCCGGATGATTATCCTTCAGCGTTGCTACCCGATTGAGCAGGTCTTCCAGCGCATGAAGATCCACTCCCGGCAGTCCCTGATAACCACGTAATCTAGCCGCCGCACGCGGGGCTGCCACCAGGTCGGCGACGTCGATGTTGGTCAGCGGCGGCACCCCGTGAGCCCAGTCATCGAGCAAGTTCACCGCATCCCCGGCCAGCCCGAAGGACACCACCGGGCCCAGCAGCGGATCCTCCACTGCCCTGATTACGCAGCCCTGTCCGGCCGCTGCCATGGACTGCACCTCAAGGTCACCGGCGGCATAGGAGGCAAGGACCTCGCGCATGTGGGTGATGTTTGAGCGCAGCGAGGCTTCGTCGGTGATGTTCAGCCGCACCCCACCTAAATCGAGGCGGTGACGCAGGTGTTCATCGCGGGCCTTGAGCGCAACCGGGAATCCCAGCCGGTTGGCGGCCGCCACCGCCTCATCGGCGGTATCAAAGCGCACCGATTGAAGCACATCAATTCCGTAGTGGCCCAGTAAGACAGCGGCCTTGGCCTTGGAAAGGCGCAACAGCTCTACACCGCGCAGGGTGCTGAGCTCGGCTTCGATGAAGTCGGCGGCTGCCGCCGGGTTAATGCCGCCCGGTTCAATCACCTCGCCCTGCTCCCGCGAACGCCAGGTGGCATAGCGCACCACGGCGGCCAGCGCATTTACCGCCACCCCGGGGCTGGAGTAACAGGGCAGTCCATAGGCTTTGCCCATCTCATCCATGCCGGCAACAAGTACGCCATCTACTTGGTTGCTTGGATCGATGATGCCGGGGAAGACCGCCACCACGGTTTTGCCCGTAGCGGCTGCCACATCGCGGAGACATGTGGCCAGCACTCCGGTGCTCAATCCGGGTGTGGGCATCAAGGACACGATGGCGCAGTGCACCAGGGCACTAGATAGTGCCCCGGAGAGCGTGGTGGATAAGAGTTCCAGGGCCCGAATCTGGCCGCCCTCGAGTTCAAGCTCGCTCTCGGCGGCCACCACCTCAAGCTGATTTTGCTCGGCAGCATCTGCCAGCACCGAGGCCAGAGCGGCCGAGTTGGAAACGATCGCCAGTCCGTTGCCCCGCGGAAGAGGCTGGGCGGTGACCAGCTGGGCGATCTCCATGAGTTCCTCATTGGTGCGCACCCGAATCACCCCGGATTGACGCAGCATCGCATCCACTGCGGCTGTTGGCGCCTGGGTGGTGCGTACCGCGTGCCCCGGCGGCAGCCGCAGCCCCATGACATCGGATTTAGCCACAATGACGGGTTTGGAGTGCGAAAGTCTTCTGGCGATACGGGAGAATTTGCGGGGGTTGCCGAAGGATTCGAGGTAGAGGCCGACGGCGCTGGTGGCCGGGTCATCCTCCCAGAACTGCATGGCGTCATTGCCCGAGACATCCGCGCGATTGCCCGCCGAGACGATCGAGGACAGACCCACCTCGCGGCGAACCGATGCCGCGTACAGCAGCACGCCGATGGCCGCCGATTGGCTGAAGATCCCCAGCGTGCCGCGCTTGGGCATCCCCGGTGCCACCGAGGCGTTAAGCCCGATGCTGGGATCGGTATTTACCAGGCCCAACGAGGCCGGTCCCACCACGCGCATGCCGTTGGCCCGGGCCAGTCGCACCAGTTCGCGCTGACGCGCTAGTCCAACCTCGCCGTCCTTCTCAAAACCACCGGTGACGATCAGTAGCCCCTTGGCCCCCACCGCCGCGCATTCGCTAATGATCGACGTGATCTGATCCTGTGGCACGGCGATCACCGCTAAATCGATGGGTCCGGGGATTTCGCTCACCGAGGCGTAACTGGGGTTCCCGCCCAATTCGAAGGCCTGCGGATTAACGCCGTAGACCGGCCCGGTAAATCCACCCTCAATAATGTTGTGCAGCAGGGTGTGCCCGATGGCTCCCCATTCGCGGCTGGCGCCAATGACGGCGATGGAGGCCGGAGCGAGCATACTGGCCAACGATTTGGCTTCGGCGCGGTGTTCGCGCGATTCCATCACGGCGCGGGACTTTTCGGTCGGGTCAATGGAGAATTCGAGCATCACCACGCCCTCGTCGAAGTGGCGTTTAACCGCGTATCCGGCCTCGGCAAAAACCGTGAGCATCTTTCGGTTCTCCGGCAGGACTTCCGCGGAGAAGCGTTCTATGTCATTTTCACGGGCCGCCGCCGCCAAATGTTCGAGCAGGATTGAGCCAACACCCATGCCCTGGTAGGCATCGGAAATGTTGAAGGCAACCTCCGCGTCGGTGGGGTCATCAAGCCGGTCATAACGACCTACCCCGATGATGTCATCCCCGCGGGTGACCACAAAGGCGACCCGGTCCACATGGTTCACCTCGGTGAAGCGTTTGAGCTCTTTAGCCGTCAGTGAGGATTTGTACGTAAAATAGCGCATGTAGACCGAGGACTCGGATTGTCCTCGATGCATTTTTTGCAAATTGTCGGCGTCGCCGGGTTGAATCGGACGTAGATGTGCCGTAGAACCGTTGCGCAGGACAACGTCTGCTTCCCAATGGGACGGATATTCACCGGGTTTACGACCATCCACCATAGGCTTAGCCTAGCGGTCGCCGTCGCATGAGCACTTGAATCGACGCGCCGGACCGGCCGCTACTACCGAAAAAGGTTCTTACCCAAGGACCGAGATCAGTATCAAATCGAGGATTTACACCCAATATGGCGCGCAAAAAGCCCGAAGCACTACCCGCGGATTTCGTGGAGCACATTGTAGATATCGATGTGACCACCGAAATGGAGGGCTCCTTCCTGGAGTATGCCTACTCGGTGATTTACTCCCGCGCCCTGCCCGATGCCCGTGACGGGTTAAAGCCGGTGCAGCGACGCATCTTGTACATGATGAGTGAGATGGGTCTGCGCCCGGAGAAGGGACACGTCAAAAGCGCGCGCGTGGTCGGCGAGGTCATGGGTAAATTGCACCCGCACGGCGACACCGCCATTTATGATGCGATGGTGCGCATGAGTCAGGGCTTCGCGCTGCGCCTGCCACTGATCGATGGACACGGAAACTTCGGCTCGCTGGACGATGGACCGGCCGCCCCGCGCTATACCGAGGCGCGGCTTGGCGCATCCGCCGTGGCCATGACGGCGAACCTTGACGAAGACGTTGTGGACTTCGTTCCGAACTACGACAATCAATTCATGCAGCCCTCGGTGCTCCCGGCGGCGTTCCCGAACCTGTTGGTCAACGGCACCACCGGCATTGCCGTGGGTATGGCCACCAACATGGCACCACACAACCTTGGCGAGGTCATTGCCGCGGCCCTGCACCTGATTGCCGACCCGGATGCCGATCTGGCGTCCATCATGAAGTTCATCCCCGGCCCCGATATGCCCACCGGCGGCAAAATTGTTGGCCTTGACGGCATCCGCGATGCCTACCGCACCGGACGCGGCACCTTCAAGACCCGCGCGAAGGTGGAGCTGGAACAGATCACCGCACGCCGCGCCGGTCTGGTGGTCACCGAGCTGCCCTACATGGTCGGCCCGGAAAAGGTCATCGAGAAGATCAAGGACGCGGTTAACGCCAAAAAACTCACCGGCATCGCCGACGTGGTTGATTTAACCGACCGCAACCACGGCCTGCGTCTGGTGATCGAGCTGAAAAATGGCTTTAACCCCAACGCGGTGCTGGCCCAGCTGTTTAAGTTCACCCCGATGGAGGATTCCTTCGGCATCAACAACGTGGCCTTGGTCGAGGGTCAACCACGCACCATGGGATTGCTGGAACTGCTCACCGTCTATGTGGATCACCGCCTGCTGGTGGTGCGACGACGGACCGAACACCGGCTGGCGAAGAAGCTTGACCGATTGCATCTGGTGGAGGGTCTGCTGATCGCCATCGTCGACATCGACGAGGTCATCGCCATCATCCGCTCCTCCGAGGAGACGGCCCAGGCTCGCGAACGACTCATGGCCATCTACGACCTCTCCGAGTTGCAGGCCAACCACATCCTTGAGCTGCGGCTGCGCCAGCTGACTAAGTTCTCCCGGTTGGAATTGGAAAAGGAAGCCGCGGAACTACAGGGGGCGATCGAGGAGCTGCGCGCCATCCTCGAGTCCGATACCCTGCTACGCGAAGTGGTCTCCGGCGAGCTGCGGGCGATGAGCGAACAATTCGCCACCCCGCGCCGCACCATCTTGCTGGAATCCGAATCTGGCGCCCCCCTGAAGGGCACTTCCATGCCCGCCGCGGTGGGAACCGGTAAGGCAGCGCCGATGAGTCTGGAAATCGCCGATGAGCCGTGCCGCGTGCTGCTCTCAGCCTCCGGGCAGGTGGCCCGCTCCTCCTCCACCGACGTTTTGGAGGCCGCCGGCGCCAGAGTCAAGCACGACGTGCTCGCCTCAACACTGCGCACCACCGCCCGCGCGGAAATTGGCGGCATTACCTCCAGCGGACGCATGCTGCGGTTGCAGGTAGTTGACCTACCACTCCTACCGCCAGCCAACGGCTTCCCGCTGCTGGCCGGCGGCGTAAAAATAGACGAATTCGCCCAACTGGCCAAGGGCGAAAAGATGATTGCCCTCGTCCCGCTGGATGCCGTGGTGGCCCTGGGAACGGCCAACGGCGTGGTGAAGCGGCTGAGCCCGGACTACCCGCTGAACCGCGATGAGTGGGAAGCCATCACGCTCAAGGACAAGGACAAAGTGGTGGGCGCAGCGGTGGCCGGGGATGATGCGGATTTGGTCTTCGCCACGCGCGGGGCACAACTCTTGCGATTTGCCGCCTCCGCCGTCCGCCCGCAGGGACGCACCGCCGGTGGCATGGCGGGCATCAAATTGGGTGCCGATGACTCGGTCATCTTCTTCGGTGTGGTTGAAGCGGCCGCTCAGGCACCGGTGTTCGTTTCGATCGCTACGGGTTCCAATACCCTGCCGGGCACCGCCTCACACTCGGTCAAAGTGACAGATTTTGCGGAATACCCTGCCAAGGGTAGGGCCACCGGAGGCGTGCGTGCGCACCGCTTCCTCAAGGGTGAGGACCACCTGGAGCTCGCCTTTGCCGGTGCCGGGCCGGCGCGAGCCTCGTCGTCCGCCGGTGTGGTGCGGGCGCTGCCCACCGAGTATGCCAAGCGTGATGGTTCGGGGGTTCCGTTGGCTCAGGGCATTGACCTTTTGGGCGGTTCCCCGGATACCGGGGCCGTACCCGAGGCCGCAGTGGCGGGGGCGGGGGCAGAGCAACTGCCCGCACCGAGCAGTACAACTCGTGCGCCGCTGGTTCGCCCCGAGGTCGATACGCTACCGTTTGCCGATTCAGGTGTGGTCGAGGTTGAACCTGCCCGCCGGGTAGTCATTCAGGACTCGCTGCTGGAGGACTAACACCAACCACGGGCACCAGCCATCACCAGCGCCGCCTCCGTTCCTGCTTCAGGGGACGGAGGCGGCGCTTACGTTCTGGGTGCCGGGTCCCGCTCATATCATCATGAAGTGCATGATTCTTCCCCGACGAAAGAGGTTTGGCATGCCGGAAAGAACCTGGTTATCCCTCGGGATCGCCGTAGCCGTTCTGGCCCTGGTCACGTTCATCGGATGGTCGTCAACACGCCGGCCGAACAGGGACAAGAAGCTCAAGGAGGCGATCCGACAGCCGAAAATCGTTGCGATCATCGGATGGGTGGTGCTGTTGCTCGGACTGTTGTTCGTCCTCGTCCCTTCGTCAAGCGAGGTGGAATCCGGCGACGCCCTGCCGATGCAGATCTGCGGATTCGTCTTGTTCCTAGTCGGATCGTTCCTGGTGTTCATCTACGCCAATTGGTATCTCATCATTCGGGAAGATGAAGTCGAACTCCGCACGGCCTTCCGCTATGTCCGAACGATCCGATATCACGACGTCGAGCGCTACCTCTACGTGCGTCGAGGGATCCAGCCCTCGCTCAAGGTGTGGAGCATTCACGGTGTGGTGATCGAACTGAACCCCAGGACCTTCGATGTGACTCCGATCGTGGCCGCCCTCGAAGCCCGCAACGCCGCCGGCACGTAGTCGCGTGAAAGGACAGGTGCCGCGGGCTTCACCCGGGTCATCGGCACCGTGCACGAGGGGAGTCGAGAATCAAACCCCCACCGGCACCCGAGTCTTCAGCTCGTCTAGGTCCACGACGTGATCTGCCAGGGCCGCGACGGCAGCATCGTGGGTGACAACCACTACCGCGCAGTCGCGCAGTGCCCCGCGCAGGTCCGCCATCAATTCGACGGCTTCGTCGGCGCCGAGGTGGGCGGTCGGCTCATCGAGCAGGAGCACCTTGGACCGGGCGAGAAGGGCGCGAGCCACGGCAAGGCGTTGGCGCTGTCCGCCCGAGAGATGGTGACCTCCCGAGCCGATGCGTTCATCCAGCCCGCCGGGCAGGGTCGTGAGCCACTGTGCCAGACCGATCTGTTCCAGCACCTTTTGCAGTTCACCGTCGGTGGGCTGGTCCTCGAGTTCACGACCCAACCCGAGGTTGGAACGGACCGAGGAGTCAAAGAGGTGGGCCTCCTGCGGGCACCAGGTCACCGCCGCTATATCGGCCGCGGTGGCATCGACCCATTGGCCAGCGCCGTGCCTGACTTGCAGGCTGCCGGACAACGGTGCCAGGGCCCCGAGGAAGGTGGCGAGCATCGTGGATTTCCCCGAACCCGAGGGACCGGTCAGTCCCAGCCAGCTTCCGGATGCTACTTCCACATTTGCGTTCTCGAAGACCGGCGCCCCCGGTTCCCAACCGGCACTGGCATCGAGCAGGCGGATGCCCATCCGGGCAGCCGGGACACCGGCAGGTGCGGCCTCGGGCGGTGCTTCGGCATCATCGTCGCAGGCTACGGGTGCCTGTTCCGAGAGGTTGCCCCACACGCGCCGGAGCACGTCGTTTAGCTGCGGCAGTTGCTGCACCGAGGCGGCCGTGTTCGCGATGGGCTCGCCTAGGGCCAACAACAGCAGGCCGGCAACCGCCGCTGCCTCTGCACCGCTGCCCACCAGCCCCACGGCCAGCACGGCCGCCGCCGAGGAGAGCAGCACCGCCGATGCCTGGGCCAGTGAGGCACCGCGGGCCGCGGCCCGCAGCGATCCCGTGGCCCGAGCATCGGCGGCGGAAAACTCCGCCAAGGCGCGTTCGGTGGCCGCGTTGGCACGCAGGTCCCCGGCCGCACGCAGCAGCGTGGGCACCCGGGCTCCCAGCCACATGCGGTGCTTGCTGGTTTCCACGGTGCTCTGCTTTTCCACCGCAAGTACCGCCAGCGGCAACAGCAGGAAGGCGGTGAGACCCAGCCCGAGCGCCAGCGGCAGTGCATCGGGGGCCCAGAAGCCGATCCCTATGGTGACGGCCAGCCAGGTGGCGATTCCTGCCACCGGCGGAACCAAGACCCGGGGCACGGCGTCGCGCACCTCATCAACTTCGGCGATCAGGTGGCCCAGAGCGGCACCGGAGCGGGTGAGCCGGCCCCAGCCGTGGGGTTGGGCGACCAGTGCGTCCCAGAGTCGCTGGCGCAGGTTCGAAGCGAAGCCCAGCACCGCGTCATGCACCCGCACTTGCTCCGCGTAACGCAGGACCGCGCGTCCGATGCCGAAGGCGCGCACCCCCACTATGGCGACCATCAGGTGCAGCATCGGGGGTTGGTGGCTGGCGGTGACAATCAGCCAGCCGGAGACCCCGGTCAGCCCGGCGCCGAAGATCGCTGCGGCCGCCGCCAGCAGTAGTCCTGGCAGCATGCCGCGGCGGAACCACGGCATCGAACCCAGCAAACGCCAGTGAGCAGCACGCCGGTTATCCGCCACCGCAAGGGTCTTAGCGGGTGAAAGTGGTGCGGGCGCAGCTTCTGCGTGAGCGGCATCAGGGAGCGTGCTCTTCTCATCTGCAACAGCGAGGTAGAGGTTCTCAGCAGGCGACTCGCTGAGCTCTGGGCGCAGCATGGCGGCCAGGTCGCGGTCGTGGGAGGCCACCAGCAGCGCGCACTGTGGGCGCAGGCCTGTCATGGCCACGCGGATACGCTGGGCGGAGTTCGCATCGAGGTGTGCCGTCGGTTCATCGGCCAGCACCAGGTTGATCCGTGGATTGGCGGCCACCGCTGCCAGGGCCCGGGCCACGGCGATGCGGCGCAGCTCCCCGGGGCTGCAGTCCATCAGGTTTCGGGCCGCCAGATGCGTGATGTTCGCATCCTTCAGCACCTTCTGGAGGGTGGCCTCGGTCAGTGCCGCACCCGCATGCAGGCGGATTTCCGCTGCGACGGTGGCCTCGGTGAACCTCGGGTGTTGGGAGATGAACACGGTGCGCGCCGGATCCAGTTGGATACTTCCGGCGACTTCTGCCCCCGATTCAAGCAGCCCGAGCACGGCATGCAAAAGGGTGGTTTTCCCGCTGCCGCTGGCGGCATCCAGCACAAACACCGAGCCAACTGACAGTTCTAGGTTCAGGTCCTTGAGAACCGCGTCGGTACGTCCGGCATGCCGGACCGAAACATTCTCCAAAACCAAGGCTGCGGGGGAAGCTGCCGGTGCCAGAGCAGTGGTGCAGGGCGCCACAAAAGTGCCCGAGTTGATGAAACCCTCCGTGCGTTGCAGCGCCTCAACTCCATCCTCGGAGGCATGGAATGCTGCACCCAGGGCACGCAGCGGCAGGTAGCATTCCGGGGCGAGGATCAGCGCGAGCAGCCCTGCTTCCAGACCCATATGCCCGTAGACCAGGCGCACGCCGATAAACACCGCGACCACCGCCACGGAGATCGTGGCAATCAGTTCCAGGGCCAGACCAGAGAGGAAGGCGGTGCGCAGCGTTTTCATGCTGGATTCGCGGTAGTCCTCGGAGACCTTGGCCAGGGCACGGCCCTTTCCCTTGGCTCGGCGGAGACCGATCAGGGCTGGCAGTCCCTGCGCCAATTCCAGCAGGTGGTTCGAGATCCTATCCATCCCGGCGGCCGCCGCCTTGATGCGGTCCTGAGTGTGCAGTCCGATCAGGATCATGAAGACCGGGATCAACGGCACCGTGAGCACCACAATGAGCGCCGATACCCAGTCGGCCAGCAGGATCCGCACCCCGATGACAATCGGGATCACGAGGGTAGCGACCAATGCCGGAAGGTACTTGGTGTAGTAGTTATCCAGCCCGTCCAACCCACGGCTGGCCAGGGCGGCCAGTGCCCCCTGGCCCGGGTCCGTCCCGGAAACCCTGCCGCGCAGGCCCGTGGCCAGAAGTTTGGAGCGCAGTTGCTCCTTGGCACCGAGCCCGGCGCGGTGCGCGGCAAATTCGGTGCCCCACACCGCGCCGGCCCGCAGCAGGGTGCCTATCAGGCCCAGCACCAGCAGGCGCTGGAGATCCAGCTCCCCGCCGGCCGCGAGTTGGCTGATGCCCGTAGCTAGGGCATCGGCGATGAGCACCAGGCCTACTGCCTTGAGTGCGGCGAGGCCGCAGAGCAGGGCCAGAACTATGCGGGAACCTGTGCCTGCGGGAAGTATGGGTTTCACGGTGCGGTTTTCTCCTGGCCTGGGTCAGACGATGGGGGTCACGGCGTGGGCATCGGGGATGTGCGCCTCAATGATGCGCTTGCGGAATACCCAGTAGGTCCAGCTCTGGTAGGCCAGCACTAGCGGCAGTCCGATCGCTGCCACGACGCTCATGAGCCGCAGCGTGTAGGGCGATGAGGAAGCGTTGAACACCGTCAGGTTGTAGGCCGGATCGATGGTGGAGGGTAGGACGTTGGGATAGGCGGCTACGAAGATCGCGCCAACTCCGGCCAGGAGGAAGATGCCCATCGCAATAAAGGCGCGGCCCTCATGGTTTTTGCGGGCGTGGATCCAGGCGAAGAGCAGTGCTGCCACGGCCACGGCCAGCGGGGCGATGGCCGCGGTGCTGTGGTTGAGCAGGGCCACGGCAATCGCCCAGGCGGCCAGTGGGGCGAGGCCTACCGGGATCCAGCGACCCAGCAGTTTGCCGGCCCGGTGTCGGATCTCGCCGTCGGTCTTCAAACCCAAGAAGGCCAGGGCTTGGAGGAGGCAGAAGGCCACCACCCCCAGCCCACCGAGGACCGCGTAGCCGGTAAACCATGCGAAGGGCCCACCCACCCGGTCTCCGTTGGCGTTCAACGGGAGTCCCGTGGTGCTCAGTGCCAGCATCGCCCCGACGCCGAAGGCGGCGGTGAAGGAGCCCAGGGCAATAGCCCAGTCCCAAGCGTTTCGTGTTGCGGAGGTTTGTGCCTTGCCCCGATATTCGAATGCCACGGCACGGAAGATTAGCGCTATGAGCACCAGCGTCAGCGGGATGTACAGGGCAGAGAAGAGCGAGGCGTACCAGTAGGGAAAAGCAGCGAAGGTTGCTGCGCCGGCGGTGATCAGCCAGACCTCGTTGCCGTCCCAGACGGGGCCGACGGTATTGAGCAGCACCCGGCGTTGCTTTTCATTTTTGGCGAAGGTCTTCATGAGCATGCCTACACCCAAGTCGAAGCCTTCGAGGAAGAGGTAGCCGCCCCAGAGTACAGCGATGAGGATGAACCACAAGGTGGGTAGAAATTCCACGGAAAGTATCCTTTCTTCGATGTCGACGGGTCAGTAGGCGAAGGACAACACGTCGGTGTCCTTTTGATCATCGTCGGGGTGATCGTGAAGCTCGGGCATGGCCGAGCCGATTCCACCGCGGATGTAGCGGGTGAGCAGGACGACCTCAACGACCAGCAAGAAGGCATAGATCGAGGTGAGGCTGATCAGCGAGAAGAGCATCTCCCCCGCGCTCACCCCCGGGGAAACCGCCGCGGCAGTGTACATAAAGACCTGGTCGATGCCCTCGAAACTCGGGTTCGGCGCCACCACAAAGGGTTGGCGGCCCATCTCGGTGAAGATCCAACCGGCGGAGTTCGCACCGAAGGGTGCCAACATGCCGAACAGTGCGAGACGGGAGATCCATTTACTGTGCGGCACGGTTCCCTTGCGCGTGAGCCACAGGGCCACTGCTGCGGCAACCGCGGAGAGCCCACCAAGTGTGATCATCAGACGGAAACCCCAGTAGGTGACTTCCATGACCGGCAGGTAGTTGATTTCGCTACCGGCGCGGTCACCGTACATCGGGTCATCCGGAAGGTGGGTGCCATATTTGGCCTGGTATTCGGGTACCAGTGTGTTGACGCCCTTAACTTCGGTGGTGAAGTTGTTGTTCGCGAGGAAGGAGAGCAGCCCCGGGATTTCAAATACGCCGACCACGTCGTCGCAGGTGGTCGCCCCGCCACTGCGCAGGTCACCGACGGACAGCAGGGAGAAGCCGGTGCCGTCGTGGCAGGCGGCCTCCGCGGCAGCCATTTTCATGGGCTGCTGCTCGATCATCAGCTGTGCTTGCGCATGCCCGGATAAGGCAACACCCATAAACGCGACCATAGCGATCGTTGCGCCGATGCGAAGGGACTTGATCCAGACCTGGTAGTCGACCTTGTCGCGGTTTCGTCCTAGGGTGGCCGACTCTCCAATGATCACGTTGCCGGCCGCATCAACGGTATCAATTCCGCCTTGGCGCCGCTTGTAGAGGTGATACCAGGAAATGCCGAGCAGGAATCCACCGGCCACGGCGAAGGCGCCGAAGATGGTGTGAGGGAAGGTGACCAGTGCGGTGTTGTTGGTAAAGACCGCCCAGGCGTCGGTCATGACCGCGCGCCCATTCACCATTTCTGTTCCTACGGGGTGCTGCATCCAGGAATTGGCCACAAGAATGAAGTAGGCCGAGAAGATACTGGCCAGCGAGGCGATCCAGATGCAGGCAAGGTGGATGCGCTTGGGCAATCGATCCCAGCCAAAGATCCATAGTCCGAGGAAGGTTGATTCTACGAAGAACGCGAGTAGCGCTTCCATTGCCAGCGGGGCACCGAAGACGTCTCCAACAAAACGGCTATATTCGCTCCAGGCCATACCAAACTGGAATTCCTGAACGATGCCGGTGGCTACGCCCATGATGAAGTTGATGAGGAAGAGTTTCCCCCAGAACTTCGTCATCCTGCGGTATTCTTCCTGGCCGGTGCGGTGCCAGACGGTCTGTAGCACCGCGACCACCAGGCCCAAGCCAATCGTCAGCGGAACCATCAGGAAGTGATAGACGGTGGTGATTCCAAATTGCCATCTGGCAATTTCCAGAGCATCCATGCCAAGCCCTTCAATGCAGAAATTCGCGGGTACAGCGGGGTCCCGCAACTTGAAGTTCTACGTTCTGTAGAACTTGTTTCTACCCACTGTAGAACATATCGCCCAAACACGGTAAACTAGAGGTAGCGGGCGATGTACATCACGACGACCGTCGGCCCCTACCTACGAGGCAGGGGCCTTGGAATACTTTGTTAGGAATGAAGATTGGCCACTCTTGGCGACCTTGAACGATCAGTAATGGATCTACTTTGGGATGCAAAATCCCCGCTCACGGCCAATGAACTTCGCGATCAACTCGCCGCTCCCGGCGATGCTCAAGGCAAAGAACTTGCCGTGACCACCGTCCTGACGGTGCTGGCACGACTGGAAAAGAAGGGCTTAGTGGCCCGCGAACGTGACATTCGCCCGCACCGTTACACCTCGGTGACGAGCCGCGAAGAGCACACCGTATCCCTCATGAATGAAGCACTAGGCACCGTGCTGGATCGCGAAGCCGTGTTGGCTCGCTTCATCGGTGGAATTTCCGCCGAGGAAGCACAGTCTTTGCGTGTACTTCTCGAAACACCACGTAGCGCCTAGCGAGAATCGGCACGGTCACCCCACGTGCTGCTGACTTCATATCTCTTGGCAGGGCTGGCCATATTGTTGGCATGGCCCATCCCTGTTGCGCTTTCGCGTGCCCAATGGACAGCTAGGTCTCCCTTCGCCGCCATGGTGATGTGGCAATCGATCGCACTGGCCGGTGGACTGTCGATGATCGGAGCAATGCTTTTCTGGGGGCTGGACTCTCTGGGCGACACACTTTTGACAGCCCTCGAGCGCGGGGTCAAGCTCATTTTGGGCGACCCGTCCATTGCCTCCCCTGGAACCATCCACATTTTCGCCCTGAGTACCGCAGCACTGCTGGGCTTCCATTTGGTACTCACCCTCATTAGGGCAGCTTGGCGGATCTCTCGGCAGCGATCTCGGCATCGCCACATTCTCTCCCTCCTCACCCAAGAATCTACGGTCAGCCCCGGAACACTCGTACTTGACCACGAAATTCCCATCGCTTACTGCCTGCCGAGCTTTTCCGGTTCCGTCACGGTGCTTTCTCGGGGACTTGTCCAACGCCTGAGCGAAGAAGAACTCCACGCAGTTCTGGCCCACGAAAAAGCTCATCTGGAGCAACGCCACGATCTGCTGCTGCTGGCCTTTACTTCCTGGCACGACGCACTCCCCTGGCTCCCCACTTCAAAGCTGGCGCTGACCGCCGTCCAAGATCTCGTGGAGATGTTGGCCGACGATGCGGCCCTGCGCGAGGTGTCACCGGCCGAACTACTTCGGGCCTTGCTCACGGTTGCCACTGGCGCCTTGGGGGAACCCGATACAAAGGCCCCCGCAGCAATCTCAAACGCTGGCACCGGCGGAGCTCCCACCGAGGAGTTAACCTCGCAACGTCTACGCAGACTGCTAACACCCAAGTCCCCATTAACTGCCTCGGTACGTGATTTGATCCTCGCTGCGGCGCTCCTGCTCTTGGCGCTGCCCACCACCATGCTCGTGGCGCCCGGACTTTTCGGTTAAGTCCTTAGTGGACTATCGGCAAATATGCAGGGTCTTTCCCCGCCTTAACTAAAAGTGATCGCTCAGATTCCCTTGACCGGGGATCTGAGCGATCATTTCATACTCATAGGACTACGCGTCGATGCGGTCTCGTTCAAGACGTTCCGCACCGGAAATGATGAATTCCTTGCGCGGGGCAACGTCAGAACCCATCAGCAGATCAAATACCCGCTCCGCCGACTCCGCATGCTCGAGCCCTACGCGGCGCAGTGTGCGATGCCGTGGATCCATGGTGGTCTCCGCCAACTGGTCGGCATCCATTTCGCCCAAGCCCTTATAACGCTGGATCGGTTCCTTATAGCGTTTGCCCGCCTTTTCCAGGGCGCCCAATACCTCATGCAGTTCGTTCTCCGAGTAGGTGTAAACCATCTCGTTTTCCTTGGTCCCGTGATTGATCACCTCAACCCGGTGAAGCGGTGGAACTGCGGCATAAACTCGCCCGGACTCCACCATGGGACGCATATAACGGAAGAACAGCGTAAGAAGCAAGGTACGAATATGTGCTCCATCAACATCTGCATCCGTCATGAGCACCACCTTGCCGTAGCGCGCCTGAGTAATATCAAAGCTTCGTCCGGATCCGGCACCAACAACCTGAATCAGGGCGGCGCACTCGGCGTTGGAGAGCATATCCGCCACCGAAGCCTTCTGCACGTTCAGGATCTTGCCGCGAATCGGCAGCAGCGCTTGGAAGTCCGAGGACCGAGCCAAGCGAGCCGTACCCAGTGCGCTGTCACCCTCGACGATGAACAGTTCGGTTTTCAACGTATCGGTGCTGCGGCAATCGGCCAGTTTGGTGGGCAGCGATGAGGTTTCCAGAGCGTTTTTACGCCGCTGCGTTTCCTTGTGAACTCGCGCGGAAATGCGCGACTTCATTTCGCTAACAACCTTCTCCAGCAACATGGCCGATTGCGTCTTCTCCCCCTTGGCAGAAGAATTCAGCTTTTCGGTCAGTGCCTTTTCGACCACCTTAGAAACGATGAGCCGCACGGCCGATGTACCGAGAATCTCCTTGGTCTGACCCTCGAATTGGGGTTCTGCCAACCGAACCGTAAGTACCGCCGTCAACCCGGCAGCAACGTCGTCCTTCTCAATCTTGTCGTTGCCGGCCTTGAGCTTGCGGGCGTTGGCTTCAATGACCTTGCGGAAGGTCTTCAGCAGTGCCTGATCAAACCCTGTCTGGTGAGTTCCACCCTTCGGCGTGGAAATGATGTTGACGAAAGATCGGAGATTTGTTTCGTATCCGATGCCCCAACGCAGGGCAACGTCCACCTCGCAGGTGCGCTCCACCTCAGTAATGCGGCTATGTCCGGAACCATCGATGACCGGAACTGATTCCTTGAAGGTTCCCGATCCCTGGAAGCGCCAAATATCTGTCACAGCACCGTCGTTGGCGAGGTAATCCACGAACTCGGAAATACCACCATCGTGCTGGAAGATTTCCTCGTATGGTCCATCTTCGCCAGGTGTTCCGGCCAGCCCCCGCTCGTCGCGAAGGGTGATTTTTAACCCTGGAACAAGAAACGAGGTCTGTCGAGCTCGCGCCTGCAGTTCCGTGTAGGAGAATTTGGCATCGGGAGTGAAAATCTGTCGGTCGGCCCAGTAGCGCACACGTGTTCCGGTGACGCCTCGCTTAGCCTTACCCACCACGTCGAGCACCGACTCCAAGGAGAACGGTTCAAAGGCGGCTTCGGCCTTGGGCTTCCCCTTGTCCGTGAAGCGTCCCGGCTCCCCACGGCGGAACTGCATTCCATATGTCTTGCCTCCGCGGTCAACCTCGACGTCGAGGCGCGCGGACAGCGCGTTGACCACCGAGGCACCGACACCATGCAGACCACCGGAAGCGGTGTAGGAGCCGCCACCAAATTTGCCACCCGCGTGAAGCTTCGTGAAAACGACTTCTACGCCGGATAACCCGGTTTTTGGTTCGATGTCTACGGGGATGCCGCGACCATCATCGTGGATCTCTACCGATCCGTCCGGGTGCAACAGCACGTTGATGGATTGGCCATGGCCGGCCAAAGCTTCATCAACAGAGTTGTCGATGATTTCCCAGAGGCAGTGCATGAGGCCACGTGAATCGGTGGAGCCGATGTACATACCCGGACGTTTGCGAACTGCCTCGAGACCCTCGAGAACAGACAGGTGTCGGGCGTTGTAGTCATTGCTTTGGGCCACGGTTGTAAAACTCCTCAAAAACATCGGAACGACGCTAACAACAATAGTCTCTGGCCCCGTCATTTCGCGTTTGCCCGGCGCCATTGAGCGCCACCTCACCCCTCTTTGAGCTACGCGGTCAGCGAAAGAGCAAATAATCGAGGAAGAAATTGAGGTTTAGCTGGTTGTATTAGTTACACATCGAATGAAGGAGGTCATCATGACCACGACGACAGTAACTCGGCAGCTGAACGCTCTTGATCGTTGCGACCGGTGCGGTGCACAAGCATTTGTGCGTGCAGTATTGGGGACCTCCGGCGGCGAGCTCTTCTTCTGCGGCCACCACGCTCGTTCCGTAGAAGAAAAACTGCGCCCCCTGACCACCGAATGGCAAGACGAAACTTCGCGACTCTACGAGAAGCCAGTTTACGACGACGAGGATTAAGCTGATCGTTCGGCTCCAAGCCGAAGAGATTTTATTGCGGGACCCTGGCAGCATGCCGGGGTCCCGCTGCAGTTAAGTTGCCTTGCCCCGGATTCGTGGAGGACCCGAACACCGATCCCCTGGCACGTTTCCTGGCGTTAAGCACAAGGTGCCGGTGTTGTTCGCGCGTCTGCACGAACAACACCGGCACCTTGATGTGGCTTTTACTTCGATTTAGTCGAGGTAGTCGCGCAGCACCTGTGACCGTGACGGGTGACGAAGCTTGGACATCGTCTTTGACTCGATCTGACGGATTCGTTCACGCGTCACGCCGTAGACCTTGCCAATTTCGTCCAAGGTCTTGGGCTGACCATCGGTCAGGCCAAAGCGCATGGCTACAACGCCGGCCTCACGTTCGGAGAGCGTATCCAGAACCGAGTGCAGCTGTTCCTGCAACAGGGTGAAGGAGACCGCATCGGCGGGGACAACAGCCTCGGAGTCCTCGATGAGGTCACCGAATTCCGAGTCGCCATCTTCACCGAGCGGGGTGTGCAAGGAAATCGGTTCGCGACCGTACTTCTGAACCTCGACAACCTTCTCGGGTGTCATGTCGAGTTCCTTGGCCAGCTCCTCAGGGGTGGGTTCGCGACCCAAGTCCTGAAGCATCTGACGCTGTACACGTGCAAGCTTGTTGATG
Organism: Paeniglutamicibacter terrestris; assembly: GCF_012271785.1. GTDB lineage: Bacteria > Actinomycetota > Actinomycetes > Actinomycetales > Micrococcaceae > Paeniglutamicibacter > Paeniglutamicibacter terrestris. The sequence continues at coordinate 64,073 of NZ_JAAWVT010000011.1, forward strand.
ACCTCGACCATGTGCACCGGAATACGGATGGTGCGGGCCTGGTCGGCCATGGCGCGGGTGATGGCCTGGCGAATCCACCAGGTTGCGTAGGTGGAGAACTTGAAGCCCTTGGTGTAGTCAAACTTCTCGACGGCACGGATCAGGCCCAGGTTTCCTTCCTGGATCAGGTCAAGGAAGAGCATTCCGCGACCGGTGTAGCGCTTTGCGAGCGACACCACGAGGCGGAGGTTTGCTTCCAGCAGGTGGTTCTTGGCGATCTTGCCGTCGTGAACGATCTGCTCGTAGTCCCAGCGCAAGCGCTTGTCCATCTTGTTGCCGTCGTCGGCAACAAGCTTTTCGTGGGCGAAGAGTCCGGCCTCAATGCGCAGAGCCAGGTCGACTTCCTGCTCAGCATTCAGCAGGGCGACCTTACCGATTTGCTTGAGGTAATCCTTTACCGGGTCAGCGGTTGCACCTGCAACCATGACCTGCTGCTGCGGGGCGTCGTCTTCGTCGGCGGTGAGAATGAAGCCCTTGGAGTTGTCATCAACAACAGGGGTCTTGGGAGTCTCATCGGCGTCATCCGCTTCGGTCTCAACCTCTTCGGTTTCAACTTCCGCGTCGGCCTTGGCACGGGACTTGGCAGGAGCCCGCTTTGCAGCAGGCTTCTTCGCGGGGGCGGCCTTCGCGGCAGCAGTCTTGGTAGCTGCCTTAACCGCGGGGGCATCCTGCGGATCGGCGGCAGCCGTAGCTGCCTGGCCATTGGTGGTCGTCTCAGAAGACACGAAATACCTTTCTCACGGTTCGTCCGCGATGCCACCTACCGGTAACACCACTATGACCCTGTCAAGTCCGCGTCCCGCCTACTAGAGGCGAGTCGGGAATCCGGGTCCACTAAGTGGAACGCCTTTTTCCCGCCATTTGTTCCCATCGAGGTAACTCGACGGAGCTGGCATGATAGCCATGGAACACGAACCCAACCGGGTCTGTTGGTTAATAGTCTCTCACGTTTCAACCCGTTGGCGATTCATTGTGCCGGGCGGGCCAAAAGATTCTTCTGCTACACAGGGGCAGCCTTGCGGCTCAGGCGCTGAGTCGTCCCTCGAGCCGCATCCGCCAAGCACGTGCCGGATCAGCTACCCACGTTGGCATCTCCCCCGTTTCTAACAACTTTTCCATGAGCTGTGCGAGTCGATAGTCTGGATCCAATTCAAGCGCTGTCACAAACAGCCGAAGGGCGGAGCTGCCCTTGCCCTTAGACCAATTGATCCAGCCCATCAGGCACAGCAGCGCGGTTTCCTCCGGCCCCTGGGCAACGCCCAAGAGATCACGGCAGAGGAACCACAGCCGGTCAATGCGATCCCATTCGGGGGTGCAGGAGGCGGTTCCCAGCAGGAAACCGGAGAAATCTTCCGACGCTTTTCCGAAGTCGATGGCTCGTGATACCTCCTGGAAGGCGGCGTAGGCACGAGCTGCCCCACGGCCAGCCAAGTAGGGAAGGATATCGCGGACCATCCGGTCGTTAAGCGAGACCAGAAGCGAAGCGCACAGCGTTTCATCGCCACGAAACCGGCGTTCGGCCACGAGCGGATCGGAATCAAGTAATTGGGCCCATCCACGAATCATCGATTCGCGTGAAGCCGTCCCGGGCAGTTCCCCCATCAGGATCTCGATTAGAGAGCGGATGGCTGACTTGTTGGGCCACTCGGGCGCGCCGCGTCCGTCCCAGATCTCTTCGGTGGGCGCCGAACCGGCCACCACCATGCGCAGATGCGTCTCGGTCAGGGCCAAATCTGGGAGGTCGTATCCTTCGGACGGGCAGCAATCCTCACTGAGACAGAAATAGCTATGCCAATGATGGGCTCCCACGTACCAAGCGTCGCGGACCTGAATCTTAGAGCGAACCAGCGCTGGTGCGAGTGCCCGAACTAGGTCGGCTTTGGGAAGCGACTCGTGACTCGTCCCGGATTGTTGACCCGTATAAATGGCCAGAAATACCGCTGAGGCGTCCGGAACTTTGTGGACCAACTTCACCAGCTGAGTGATCCAGTGGGCGGCTTGGGCGTCGCCGTTTTCCGCGTTTGGGAGATCTATGCGAAGCGTTGCCGCCAGCCCCGATCCCTGCATGATCAACAGGACCACCGCGTTGCGTGGATAGAACCCTAGGGCGTGGGGAATGTAGGCCAAGACTTCTTCGGGACTGGCCAGAGAAAAATTCGAAGCTGAGGGTGTCGTAGTCATGAAACCCATGGTGCTCCAGCGCGGACCGGAGTGCGGGGGCCGAACGAAAACCTGTGGATACCCCGGCACACACGGATCTCAATGGCGAAGATTCTGTGCGGAAAAGTGCTCTGAGCTTACCTTCGGCCGCGCGATGAGGGCTACTGAATCCGGTTACGCCGACCAAAACGCCCAGATGTTCGCGGCGTGTACTGGCCTTGCAGGGCCATCTGTCGACGAGCCTTGTTGCGGGTCACCACCATGCCGATCACCCCGCCGAGAACCATGACGAATTGGAAGGACATGGCCCAGCGGAAGGTATCGAGGGTGTAAAGCTCGGCACCGGGTCCGGCTGCCTTTTGCTGGAGGTCCAGGAGCCAACCGATCACGTACACCGTGATAAGCGCCGCCAAGAACCCGCCGACGTTCACCACGCCCGTTGCCGTTCCGATGATGTGCGGTGGATTGAAGGTGCGGGCAAAATCGAAGGCAATCATGGATGCGGGACCACCGAGTGCTACAGAAATGATCAGCAGAATCAGCATCCACAACGGGGCGCGCCCCGGCCAGAGGATCACGATTAGCCAGCACAGCGTCAGCGCGCCGATCACCATGAAGGCTATGGACGAGCGTCGCTCGGGGTAACGGGCCACGGCCGAGCCCAGGATGGGTCCCGCGCATATAGCTACGATCACGAAGATGGAAAGTAATGCCGACGCGGTGGCTGGGCTGACTCCCTGCCCTGACACCAAAAACGGATAGCCCCACGTGAGCAGAAAGACGTTGGTGGTGAACTGGGTGGTGAAGTGCGTCCAGAAGCCCAACCGGGTGCCGGGTTCACGCCATGCCGTGGAGAGCAGCACCCTGGCCTTGGGGTTCGGAAGCGTTGTCTCGATAGCTCCGCGCGGACCATTGCTGATCAATATCAGGGACAGCATAAAGGCCAAGACCGAGAGTGCCGCGAGGGACAGGAACGCGGGGCTCCAACCCCACAGGTGCAAAAGGGCCACAAACGGGATGAGCGATAGCAACTGCCCCAATTGCCCGACCATGCCGGTGGCCTGCGTCAGCATCGGGATGCGATAGCCGGAGAACCAGATGGGAAGCAGCCGAATCACCGAGACGAAGGTCATCGCATCGCCGGCGCCCACGAAGAACCTGCCCACCAAACCAGCGCCAACGGAATCAGCCATGGCCAACAGCAGTTGACCGATGATCATCAGCGCGGCACCGCCGGTGATCATGGCTCGCGGACCCCACTTATCCACCAGGATGCCCACGGGAATCTGCAGCCCGGCGTAAACAATCAGTTGCACCACGGAGAAAGTCGCCAAGATGGAGGCGGAAGCGGCAAAGCGGTCGGTGGCCTCTAGGCCAGCCACCCCGAAACTGGTGCGTTGAGTCACGGCGATGAGGTAAGCGATGATGCTCGCTATCCACACAATCCATGATCTGGTCGAATCGAGGTGTTTGGCCTTAATCACTATCTAATCCTTGGTGGCAGTACCATCTGCTTCGGGGAAACCGGAGAGGAATGCCTCCGCGGCCATGGCAAGTTCGTCTCCGTCGGGGAGCTCTGCATTCGCGGTGACCAACAATGATCGGCGTTCGGTCTCCGGGACATGCTGGTCAAAGCGCTGCTCGAAGTTTTCCACCATGCGCGCTACCTCGGGCGTTGCGGCTACCTGATCGGCGATCTGTGATTCGAGGTTGCGGCCGGCCTCGCGCAGCCGATCCGTCGGCAGGCCCAGTTCCATGGCCGCTCCCACGTACTCGAGGATACCGACGGCAACCTGCGGGTATTCGGCCTCTGCGAGATAGTGCGGCACGTGGATGGAATAACCCACGGCGTCCTTGCCCGCCTCGTTGAGCCGGATTTCCAGCAGACTCGCCAGGCTGGCTGGAAGTTCTGCCGTAGGCGTCCAAGTGGAGATGCCGGTGATCAATTCCTCGCGGTTGCCGTGAGCGGTGACTCCCAGCGGGCGGGTGTGGGGCACTGGCATCGGCACGGCGTCGAAGGAGACCGTCAACCGAATGTTAAAGGCTTCAACCAGCGCGATGATAGCTGCGCTGACACGTTCCCACGCCAGATCCGGTTCCGGTCCGGTAAGGAATAGGAAGTCGCGCTCTAGCCCATCCGTCAGCCGGTAGAGCTCTAGGCGGGGCGCCTGGTAGGCGGCGTAGTGGTCACCCAGGAAGGAAATCTGGGGGCGACGCTCACGATAGTTAATAAGTTGATCGATATCGAAGGAAGCGATGAGCTTCGGATTCAAGGAATCAAGCAGTTCTGCCCGTACCTGGGCGAGTGCATGTCCCGCATCAGCATGGCCGCGGAGGCCAACGAGCAGATTCAGGCCTTGGAGTTCTAGAGCATCCAGGTCAAAGTCTTCGAACCTAATCAGAGATTGAGGGTCAAGCATTGCGGCTGCTCCTTTCAGGTTGCGTCGTTGAAGTTCGCCACCCGCACCGATGATGTGGATGGTGATCCATCATCTCCGGATCTTCCCGGGGGCGTGGCGACTTGAGGCGCGACGCGGATAAGGGAGTAACCAGTGGTAGCTGCGGGCCGGGCGAACCGAATCGTGGTGTCGTTCGGTTGCCGACATAAGGGGTCAACCAGCATGTGTGCTGTTTTCTTCCCGCGGCCCACACCCAATTCTAGGCCGGTTGCCTGTCAAATGCGTTGTGGGATCCGTCTCAACGATACGATTGATATTAGCCAATCAGCATTGGCGTCCCGGTAACCCCGGCGCGCGGACGCTGCCGAGGTTATTTCGATGCATCGGTAAAAGACCCGTTTGCACAGAATTCAAAGAACAGGACTCGTTTCGTGATCAACTCCAGCGATCTCAAGCTGACAGCCGTCTCCACTGACATCAAGCGAATTGGCGCCGGCGCGCTGGTCCTCGGTGTCGTTAAGGGCACCGATGGTCCGGTGCTGGTGGCTTCTCCTTTCAGCGTTAAGGTCACCGAAACCCTTCAGGACTCGCTCACGGCCCTGGGCGTCACCGGCAAAGCCGATGAATTGGTGCGCTTCGCCGCCAACGCGGAGATGAAGGCCGACATCTTGGTGCTCGTTGGTCTGGGCTCATTCGAGGAATCGACGTTGAGCGACGAAGCGCTGCGTCGAGCCGCCGGATCCGCCGCCCGCCAGCTGACTGGCGTTAACACCATCCTCTTCGCCCTACCCGCCGCCACCCTCTCGCAGGCAGCAGCGGTGGCCGAGGGCATTACCTTCGGCGCCTACCACTTCAACAACCACCGCTCTACCCCGGCCACCAAGCTGCCGCTGAGCGAGGCCATCATTGCCACCGCGGCTTCCGCGGATAAGGACCTGCCTGCCGCCCTGAAGCGTGCAGCAATCTTGGGCCGCGCAGTGCGCGCCACGCGCGATCTGGTCAACACCGCCCCCAATGTCTTATACCCGGAGTCCTTCGCCCAAGAAGTTAAGGACACCACCAAGGGCGCAGGACTCAAGGTCACGATCATCGACGAGAAGAAGCTTGAGAAGGATGGCTACGGCGGACTCATGGGCGTCGGCGGAGGCTCGGTACGCAAGCCACGCATGGTCAAGGTCGAGTACTCCCCCGCCAAGGCCACCAAGCACCTAGCGCTGGTCGGCAAGGGCATCACCTTCGACACCGGCGGAATCTCCATCAAGCCGGCCGCTGGCATGCACGCCATGAAGTCGGACATGGCCGGCGCAGCAACAGTCTTCCAGACCGTTACCGCCATTGCCGCTCTTGACCTGCCGATCAAGGTCACCGGCTGGCTCTGCCTCGCCGAAAACATGCCAGGTGGCGCCGCCACCCGCCCGGGCGATGTGATCACCATGTTCGGCGGCAAGACCGTCGAGGTCCTCAACACCGACGCCGAGGGCCGTTTGGTCATGGGTGATGGACTGGCGGCAGCCAGCCTCGAAAAACCCGACGCATTGATTGATATCGCCACCCTGACAGGCGCCCAGATGGTGGCTCTCGGTCTGCGCACCGCCGGAATCATGGGCGATGACACACTACGTGATGCCGTGGTTACCGCCGCTACCCGCGCCGGCGAGGGTGCATGGGCCATGCCGCTTCCCGAGGAACTGCGCGCCACCATCGATTCTCAGGTTGCCGATCTGGCCAACATCGGTGAGCGCATGGGCGGCATGATGACCGCAGCGGTGTTCTTGAATGAGTTTGTAGGCGAGGTCGATGGGGTCAAGATTCCGTGGGCCCATATGGACATTGCTGGTCCCGCATTTAACGAGTCGGCACCCTTCGGATACACCCACAAGAATGGCACCGGATCCTCGGTGCGCACCCTGGTAGCACTGGCCGAGGAAATGTCCGCGGCCAAGTAGGGAACACCAACAAGCGCACACCCAATCCCCCTTTTCTACTTCTCGTAGTAGAAATGGCCGGAATCGCGGCGGTGTCGGCCACTTTGGCCGCCACCGCTGTGGGGCCGGTCACAGGAGTCCGCAATCTGGCTCACGACATGTGGCTCCGTACGATTTGGGGGGATAAGGTGAACGTGAAAGATCACTGCTTTACCGTGTTTGTCGACCCGGATTGGGCCAGCAAAGACACACCCAATAGACCCCCTGGTCGACCACGACGTCGGCCATAACTCATTACGAGGGAGCGTTCACGTGGCCGAATCGGCAGCAACGCAAGAATTCGACATCCTCATTCTCGGCGGCGGTTCTGCCGGCTACTCGGCAGCATTGCGCGCCGTGCAGCTGGGCTTCACCGTCGGTCTGATTGAAAAGGCCAAGCTCGGTGGCACCTGCCTGCACTGGGGTTGCATCCCTACCAAGGCGTACCTGCACTCGGCCGAATTGGCCGAAAATGCTCGTGAAGGTGCCAAGTACGGCATCAACACCACCCTTGAGTCGATCGACCTCGGCGCCGTGCGTAGCTACAAGGACAATATTGTCGCTGGCAAGTACAAGGGCCTGACCGGTCTGCTGAAGATGAAGAAGGTCACCGTTATCGAAGGTAACGGCCGCCTGGTTTCCAAGGACACCATCGACGTTGACGGCGTGCCGTACAAGGGCAAGAACATCATTCTCGCTACCGGTTCCGAGTCGAAGACCTTCGGCCTGGAAATCGGCGGTCGGGTGCTCACGAGCACCGAGGCACTGAACATGGACACCCTGCCCAAGAGCGCCATCGTGCTCGGCGGCGGCGTCATCGGCGTTGAATTCGCTTCCGTGTGGAAGTCCTTCGGCGTCGACGTGACCATCGTTGAGGGCCTGCCCTCACTGGTCCCGAACGAAGATCCGGCGATCATCAAGCACCTGGAGCGCGCTTTCAAGAAGCGCGGCATCAAGTTCAACACCGGCGTCTTCTTCGAAAAGGTTGAACAGGATGCCAACGGCGTCAAGGTCTCCCTGGCCAATGGCAAGACCCTTGAAGCAGACATCGTTTTGGTTGCCGTTGGCCGTGGACCGGTCACCGCGGGTCTGGGCTACGAAGCTCAGGGCATCCCGATGGACCGCGGATTCGTGCTCACCAATGAGCGCTGCCACACCGGCGTTGGCAACATCTACGCGATCGGCGACATTGTCCCGGGCGTCCAGCTTGCACACCGCGGTTACCAGCACGGCATCTTTGTTGCCGAGGAAATCGCTGGCCAGAAGCCAGTGGTTGTTGAGGACATCAACATCCCGAAGGTCACCTTCTGCGAACCGGAGATCGCTTCGGTTGGTTACTCCGAGCCGGCCGCCAAGGCCAAGTTCGGCGATGACCAGATTGAGATCACCGAGTACAACCTGGCCGGCAACGGCAAGTCCTCGATCCTGGGCACCAGCGGCCTGATCAAGATGGTCCGCGTCAAGAACGGTCCCATCGTGGGCGTTCACGGCATCGGCGGACGCATCGGCGAGCAGATCGGTGAAGCACAGCTCATCGTGAACTGGGAAGCCTACCCCGAGGATGTTGCTCAGCTCATCCACGCACACCCCACGCAGAACGAATCGCTCGGCGAGGCCGCTATGGCCCTGGCCGGCAAGCCACTGCACGGTTAGTCACAAACGCTTAACCGGGTACGCGTTCCTCCACGGAACGCGTACCCGGTGCACTAAGCTCGGAGGCAATGCCCTCCCACGGAGAAGCGCGGGATACCGCGCATCTCTTGCACACAAATTTTTTAGTTAATAGGAGAACGGGAACAAGATGTCTGAAACCGTGAACTTGCCCGCCCTGGGTGAAAGCGTCACCGAAGGCACCGTTACACGCTGGCTCAAGCAGGTAGGCGACCGCGTAGAGGTCGACGAGCCGTTGCTGGAAGTTTCGACCGACAAGGTCGACACCGAAATCCCTTCGCCGGTTGCCGGCGTCATTGAGGAAATCCTCGTGGCCGAGGACGAGACCGCCGAAGTTGGAGCCGCACTGGTTCGCATCGGTGATGGTTCCGGCTCAGCCGCAGCACCCGCGGCCGCCGCGCCGGCCGAAGAAGCACCGGCAGCACCGGCAGAGGCTCCAGCAGCACCGGCCGAAGCTCCCGCAGCAGCACCAGCTCCGGCCGCTGCCCCCGCAGCCGCCGCATCGGGCGCCGAGATCACTCTCCCGGCATTGGGCGAATCCGTCACCGAAGGCACCGTCACCCGCTGGCTCAAGGCCGTTGGCGACGAGGTTGCCGTTGACGAACCGCTGCTCGAGGTTTCCACCGACAAGGTTGACACCGAGGTTCCTTCCCCGGTTGCCGGTACCTTGCTGGAAATTCGCGTTCCGGAAGACGAGACCGTTGAGGTCGGTACCGTTCTGGCCATCGTTGGTGCCGCAGGCGCCGCCGCTGCTCCGGCACCCGCTGCGGCACCGGCACCCGCTGCCGCTCCGGCACCCGCTGCTGCACCGGCACCGGCTGCCGCTCCGGCTCCGGCTCCGGCTGCCGCTCCGGCTCCAGTTGCTGCACCGGCACCCGCTGCTGCACCGGCACCGACTGCCGCTCCGGCTGCACCGGCTGCCGCTCCTGCCGCAGGCAACGACGGTTACGTAACCCCGTTGGTTCGCCGCTTGGCCAACCAGAACAATGTTGATCTCTCCACCGTCACCGGCACCGGTGTTGGCGGACGTATTCGCAAGCAGGACGTCATTGACGCCACCGCTCCCGCTGCTCCGGCCGCAGCAGTTGCTTCGGCACCTGCCGCTCCGGCAGCCAAGGCTGCTGCACCCGTGGTTGCATCCTCGCTGCGTGGCACCGTTGCCAAGGCACCGCGTATCCGCCAGGTCATCGCTCGTCGCATGCGCGAGTCGCTGGATGTTTCCACTCAGCTGACCCAGGTGCACGAGGTCGACATGACTCGCGTCGCCAACCTGCGCAATTCGGCTAAGAACCAGTTTGCTGCCGTCAACGGCTCCAAGCTGACCTTCCTGCCGTTCATTGCCAAGGCCGTTGCCGAAGCATTGAAGCAGCACCCGAAGCTGAACGCCGAGTACGACGAGGCCAAGCAGGAGATCACCTACCACAACGCCGAGCACCTGGCGATTGCGGTTGACACAGACAAGGGCCTGCTGGTTCCTGTTATCTCCAACGCTGGCGACCTGAATCTCGCTGGCCTGGCCGGCAAGATCGCTGACGTGGCGAAGCGTACTCGCGACAACAAGATCGGTCCGGACGAGCTTTCCGGGGGAACGTTCTCGATCACGAACATTGGTTCGGTCGGCGCGCTCTTCGACACCCCGATCATCAACCAGCCGCAGGTTGCCATCTTGGGCACCGGCGCAATCGTCAAGCGCGCAGTTGTCGTGGGCGGCGTTGATGGCGATGACACCATCGCCATCCGCCACATGATGTACCTGTCGCTGACGTACGATCACCGCTTGGTTGACGGCGCCGATGCAGGACGCTTCCTGCAGACGCTGAAGGCTCGCCTTGAAGAAGGCGCTTTCGAAGCCGACCTCGGCCTCTAAGCTCGAGTCACTAATAAGCCGAGGGCGGTACATCCCCATATGGGGGTGTACCGCCCTCGGCCTATTTGTTCTCCCCCACGGAGGGCTCGAATTCTACAACCCGTCGAATTTCGATTAGGCTGACATCATGACTTTTTTGACTGCAATCCTGGTTTTCCTGCACGTATTGGGTGCGGCTGCGATCTTTGGCGGCTGGCTGGCCAACTTCAAGACACCCACCGTCAACATTTGGCAGTTCTATGGTTCCATCGCCCAGCTGGTCACCGGCCTAGCACTGGTTGGCGTCGCTGAAGCCGGTGACGGCCAGGTGAACCACGCCAAGATCGCCGTCAAGCTCTTGCTGGCCATCGGCGTCTTCGTGGCAGCACTTCTGGGCCGCCGTAAGATCAAAAATGGCCAAGAGGTACCCACTGGTCTGGCTCATGGCACCGGCGGCACTGCCCTGATCGCCATCGCTGTGGCGACCCTCTGGGTCTAATCAGGAATTTGCCGTATCAGTAGGCCTCATGCCTACAGAACAATGGCGGTGTGTCAGTGGGTTTCCCGCCGACACACCGCCATTGCTGTTAATCCCGGTCCTGTCGTTCTACTCCCCCGGGCCATAGGATTACCGAGGAGGCGTTTGCCTTCGTCCCATTGCAGATTCAAGGAGTTGTCACCATGGCAGTCACCACTAGAAGCGCAAGTACCGTTTGGACCGGAGATTTGGCGTCCGGGTCGGGGGAAACCACCTTTGAGACATCGGGCATCGGAACGTTCCCGGTAACCTGGCGAGCCCGCACCGAAGCCGCCGAAGGTAAGACCAGCCCGGAAGAACTGATTGCAGCTGCCCACGCATCGTGCTTCTCCATGGCACTGAGCAATATTCTCAAGCAGGCCGGCCACGTTGCCGACAAACTAGAAACCAGCGCAGCAGTGGACTTTGATACCAGCGATGGCGCCAAGATCAGTGCCATCAGGCTGACACTCAAGGCCACCATCCCAGGTCTAGAGGACGCGGAATTCCAGAAGCTCGCTCTCTCGGCTAAAGAGGGCTGCCCGGTGTCGGCTGCACTCGCTGCCGTCCCCTCGATCACCCTCGATGCAAGCCTGACGTAGGTCGCATCCGGTAGTGTGCGCCGGTTGCGGCATGTGCCCGTGCCGGCGCACACCCCACATTCATTACCGCGCAGCGGATACCTGCCACAGTCTCCACACCCCATTCACGCGCCGCAATATCATTTGTACGCGCTGCGTTTCGGGCTGCTTCGCGCTGACAATAACCTCCCCGCCCGCATCCATGTAGCGGTAGCTGCTTTGCACACTCGTCGCGTCCAACACCACTTCGTTTTCTGCGCTTGAGGGCAGCACGACCACGTCGCTGAGCCGGGTCTGCAGACCTTCAAGATGCACCCCCAGTTTTTTCATCCGACTCAAGACCTCCACGTCCGTGGCCAGCGCCGGAGCTCCTTTAACATGTAAACGTTCCAGCTGCTTGGAGTCCCCCTTCATCAGCGCCTTGTCCCGGCCCGAGCTCAATTCGGCGGCGGCAAGAATGATTTCCTGAACATTTCCCGGCGTTCGCTGCTGCGAGGATCCCGCTAGCGGATCATGGATGACGCTTTGAGTTGACACCTGATCGGTGGGATTCACCAAAACATTCTGGTCGCTCGAGCGTTTGAAAGCATACGCACCCGAACCGGCGAGGATCACTGCCAGCAGGCCAGCAAAAGCACCAAGAACAATGCGCCTATTCCCGTGCCTCAACCCGTGAACCTTATGCATTGTGGACCACGGAGCTTCCGCGGATTCTTGTTCCAGCACATCTTGCTCGGGCAAAATGACCGTTTTGCCCATCACGGCTCGGAGCCGACGTGGCACGCGGCGCTGTTGGGCCTTGATTTGTGCCGTGCGCTGCTTGAGCAATTCCTTGTCCGCGACAGACCTGTGACCCTGGCGGCGATGCCAGCCCAGAAGGCCAGCTCCGGCGGGTACTTGGCGCGTGGTCGTCATGTGCTTCAGCGCTTCGGGTTCCACAGCCGAACTGAGTTCAACCGCCAGAGGCTCCCCTGCAACAAAGATGCGTTGTCCAAATTGTGCCGCTGTCGGCCGATTCTTCGGGTCGATATCCAGACACTGCTCCAGCAATCGCGCAAATTCGTCGTTCACTTCCGGAACCATCGCGCCCAAAGGAGTTCTGTTAACCGTGGAGCTAGGCGGTCTTCCCGTCAGCAGGTACCAGGTGCAGGCAGCCAAGGCGTAGATGTCGCGTGCGGGTTCAAGAATCCCGGAGATGCTCTGCTGAGAACTCTCCGGTGCGCAGAAGCCGCTTGTCGCAAAGTCGCCCGGTGATTGACCCAGGCGCCGATGCATTCCATAGTCCCCCAACTTCGGTTTGCCCTCGGCCGTAAACAAAATATTGCGCGGGCTCAGATCACCGTGGGTCATCCCCCGGGCATGTAAGAAATCCAAGGCTTCGGCAATCGGTGCCATGACCGTGATGGTCTCCCCCACGCTTAATGGTCCGCGCACCGCAACAACGTTTGCGGCGGAACCGGCGGGGCAATATTCCATCAGAATCCCGGGACCCAGGCTTGTTGTGATGGTGCCCAGAACGTCAACCAAGAACTCATGTTCCAGCGGGCCCCAATTGATCTCCCCCGCCATCTCGCTGGCCACCCCGCGCAGGATTTTAATGGCTCGCTCTACATGTGTCGCTTCTTCTTCGACGACAAAAACGAGGCCATGAGCTCCATCATCAAGGTGCCGTAGCGTGCGGTAGCCATCCATGCTGGGGAAAGCCGGAGGCTTGTCATAGGATTCCATAAATCTGTTCTACGCCTCATGATTTAGTTGCGCTTAAGTTATCCACAAGAAACAGTGTGTAGACGATTCGAGGGCAAGTGGCAAACCGCGTACTGTGGTTCCCATGACCATCAAATTCGAGAGAATCGGCCATGCCCCCGAGCTGGTTGATTACCGCGTCGCATGGGACATGCAACGCCAAATACACAGTGAAGTAACCGACGGGCAGTCTGGTCCCGTGGTGCTATTGCTGGAGCACGCTTCGGTCTATACCGCGGGTCGACGAACCGAACCCGAAGATTTGCCAACGGACGGCACCCCCGTGATCGACGTGGATCGCGGCGGGAAGCTCACCTGGCACGGCCCCGGCCAATTGGTGGGCTACCCCATCGTTCGGTTACGCGATATGAAGGGCATTCGGGAGTACGTTGAAACACTCGAAGAAGCCCTCATCAATGTGGCCGTCGACTACGGAATCCCCGCAACCCGCATCAAGGGCCGCAGCGGCGTATGGGTTGCCGGCACCGACGGTGCCCAAGACCGGAAACTGGCTGCCATCGGTATCCGTGTTGACCATGGTGTAACAATGCATGGCTTCGCCCTTAACTGCTCCAATGATCTGGCTCCCTACTCCCAGATCATTGCCTGCGGCATCACCGACGCCGGAACCACGAGCATCAGCCAGGAAACCGGTCTTACCGTGAATCCGGCCGATGTCCTGGACCGCGTTGAAAAAGAACTTGAAGCGCTACTAAGTCCGATCGTCGCGCTGACTGCTACAACCCCCGAAGGAGCCCGTTCATGAGTGCCGCACCCGAAGGTCGCCGCCTGCTGCGTATTGAGCAGCGAAATACCGAGACTCCTGTTGAGCGGAAGCCCGAATGGATCAAGGCCAAGATCAATATCGGCCCCGAATACGTTAACTTGAAGAAGCTCGTCAAGTCCGAAGGCCTGAACACTGTCTGCGAAGAAGCAGGCTGCCCGAACATCTTCGAATGCTGGGAAGACAAGGAAGCAACATTCCTCATCGGCGGTTCGGAATGTACCCGTCGCTGTGACTTCTGCCAGATCGACACCGGCAAGCCGGCAGCTTTGGATCGCGCGGAACCCTTCAAGGTCGCCATGAGCGTGAAGAAAATGGGACTGCGTTACGCCACCGTCACCGGTGTAGCCCGCGATGATCTCACCGACGAAGGAACCTGGCTCTATGCCGAGACGGTACGCCGCATTCACCAGCTGAACCCCGGCACCGGTGTCGAACTCTTGATTCCTGACTTCTCCGGAAAGCCCGAGTACCTCGACGAGATTTGTGCTTCCGCCCCCGAGGTCTACGCGCACAATCTTGAAACCGTGCCGCGCCTGTTCAAGTCGATCCGTCCGGCCTTCCGTTACGAACGCTCGCTTGATGTCATCTCCCAGGGTCGGGCCAATGGCATGATCACCAAGTCGAACCTGATCTTGGGCATGGGCGAGACACGTGAGGAAATTACCGAGGCCATCCAGGACCTCGTGGAGGCGGGCTGCGATCTGCTCACCATCACCCAGTACCTGCGTCCCACCGAGCGTCACCACCCGGTTGAACGCTGGGTCAAGCCACAGGAATTCGTGGAATTGCAGCAGGAAGCCGAAGAACTGGGCATTCTGGGTGTCATGAGTGGTCCCTTGGTTCGTTCCTCCTACCGCGCGGGCCGCCTCTGGGCAGCAGCAATGCGCAAAAAGGGCAACGTCATCCCGGAGGCGCTGGCCCACATCGCCAGCTCAGGCGACACTCGCCAGGAGGCTTCTTCGCTGGTCGGCGCCTAGGCGTTCCCCGATCACGTAGAATTGAACCACTATGGCCAAAAACACCGATAACGCCTCGTCTGAGGCTGCAAGTCCTAAGCGCGGACTGTTCTCGCGCAAGCCCAAGGCCGAAAAGGCCAACAAGGAACCGGGCCGGCTGAAACAGCTGGGCCAGGTCTTCCAGATGACTCGCAAGAATGACCCTATGGTCGTCTGGCTGATGCTTCTGGCTGCCCTTGGTGTCCTTGTTGTAGGTCTGATCATCGGTCTGATCATCAACAACTGGGTCACGACCCTATTGATCGCGATTCCCGTGGCGCTGCTTGCAGCGACAATGATTCTTTCGCGACGTGCTGAAAAGGCTGCGTTCACCCAGCTCGAGGGTCGCCCGGGAGCCGCAGGAGCGGCCATGAGCGTTTTGCGCCGTGGCTGGATCCTGAAGGAAGAGCCAGTGGCGGTGAACCCCCGGTCCAAGGACCTGGTGTTCATGGGCATCGGCCGCGCCGGCGTCGTTTTGGTGACCGAGGGACCAACCGCCCGAGTTCGCTCGCTGGTTGACGCCGAGCGCAGGCGCATGGGCCGCGTTCTTCCCAACGTGCCGATCCACGTGATCCACTCCGGCAACGACGAAGGCCAAACCAAGTTGGCCGAGGTTGGCAAGGCTATGAAGAAGCTGCCGAAGTCCATCACCAAGTTGGAGATCAGCGCCGTTGACAAGCGCTTGAGCACCCTGGGTAGCGCAAAGCTGCCGATCCCCAAGGGCATTGACCCGAACCGGGCTCGCCCCAACCGTAAGCAAATGCGCTAACGCCTAACAGCAACAGCCACCAACAAGTAATGCGGGTGTCCGAACCATTGGTTCGGACACCCGCATTACTTGTTTAAGTTCATCTCCACGCACGCGAGGAAGAATCAGATACGAACCAGAATCGTCTTGCGGATCCGATCATGGAATCCACGCTGATCCGAGTCGCTGAAGAAGACCGGAATAACCAGGCACAATAACGCGGTGCGAATGATTCCGGTCAGCGGCCGCACAGCACTTCCATCGAGCCCCTGGACCTGCATCCCGAAGATGCGGTGGCCGATTGAATGCCCAGTAACACCAACAAAGAGCATTTGCGTCGCGGCGAAGATCACCAAGTTCGCCGCGGGATCAGATTTAAAGAAGAACATGGAAATCAGCATCGCGATCCCCCAGTCCACCAATAAAGCGCCGACACGCCGACCGATGCGCGCAACAGAACCGGGGCCCCTTTCCGGGCGTCCCAATCTCTTGCCGGGCCATTCCTGATCACTTAACTGCGGCGGGCCCTCGAGCCACGAGCCAAAATCTTTTCTTTCCACATCCCCAGCCTACCGGGCAAGAACCGGGCGAGAGATTCCCGGCTCCCCCTATTTATATTCGCTTCGTCTTGTTTGAGTAACCCCACTACACCTAAGTGATTCACGCCACAATACAAGGCCGCTATTTGCCGCCTATGTAACGTAACGGAAACAATCGAGACACAGGAGAGTAATCGCTTAAGGCTAGTGTTGATAACACAGGAAGAAACGTCGTAGGACGTTTCCCAGTGACGGCACCCAAGCCGTCAATGTAGAAATCCCACACAGGAGTCCCTGACAATGTTCAAGAGCCCAGAAGAAGTCATCGCATATATTGCCGAAGAAGATGTCAAGTTTGTTGACATCCGATTCACTGACCTCCCCGGCGTCCAGCAGCACTTCAACGTTCCGGCCCGCACGGTTGATGCAGATTTCTTCCTCAACGGCCAGCTCTTTGATGGTTCCTCGATCGCCGGCTTCGCTGGCATCGCCGACTCTGACATGCAGCTCATCCCCGATGTCACTTCCGGTTACCTCGACCCGTTCCGTCTTGAGAAGACTCTTGCCTTCATCTTCTCCATCGTGAACCCGCGCACCGGAGAGCCGTACCACCGCGATCCGCGTGGTGTGGCCGAGCGCGCAGAGTCCTACCTGTCCTCGACCGGTATCGCCGACACCGCATTCTTCGCCCCCGAAGCCGAATTCTTCATCTTCGATAACGTTCAGTACGAATCGAAGCCCCAGGGCTCGTTCTACAAGGTTGACTCCATCGAGGCACCGTGGAACAGCGGCAAGAAGATCGAGGGCGGCAACCAGGGTTACACGACCCCCTTCAAGGGCGGTTACTTCCCGGTTTCCCCGACCGACAAGCAGGCCGACCTGCGCGACGCCATCTGTCTCGAACTCGAAGCAGCAGGCCTCGAGGTCGAGCGCAGCCACCACGAGGTTGGCGCTGCCGGCCAGGCTGAAATCAACTACAAGTTCAACACGCTGACGCACTCGGCCGATGACATCTTGAAGTTCAAGTACATCGTCAAGAACGTTGCCGATGCTTGGGGCAAGTCAGCTACCTTCATGCCGAAGCCGATCTTCGGTGACAACGGCTCGGGCATGCACTGCCACCAGTCGCTGTGGGCCAACGGCATCCCGTTGTTCTACGACGAGAAGGGCTACGCCGGCCTGTCCGACACCGCTCGCTGGTACATCGGTGGCCTGCTGAAGCACGCTTCGGCAGTTCTTGCCTTCACCAACCCGACGGTGAACTCCTACCGTCGTCTGGTCAAGGGTTACGAAGCACCGGTCAACATGGTTTACTCGCAGGGCAACCGCTCCGCTGGTATCCGTATCCCGATCACCGGCTCGAACCCGAAGGCCAAGCGCATCGAGTTCCGCGCACCGGATGCCGCTTCTAACCCGTACCTGGCCTTCGCAGCCCAGCTGATGGCTGGCCTTGACGGCATCAAGAACCGCATCGAGCCGGCAGACCCGATCGACAAGGACCTCTACGAGCTCCCGGCCGAAGAAGCCAAGGATATCCAGAAGGCTCCGGGTTCCCTCGACGAGGCACTCGAAGCACTGGAAAACGACTTCGACTTCCTGCTCGAGGGCGACGTCTTCACCGAGGACCTGATCCGCACCTGGATCGAATACAAGCGCGAAGTTGAAATCAAGCCGCTGTCGCTGCGCCCGAACCCGTACGAGTTTGAGCTGTACTACGGCTGCTAAGCAGCACGCCGAGATTCCTCGGTAACTACTAAAAAGTCCGTGTGGATGAGTCGCTTCAAAAGAAGCCGACGTTTCCACACGGACTTTTTTGTGTTCGCTTTGGCCTGTCAAAAATCAGTTCAGGCACGGCCTTCTATCTTGCTGTACGTCTCCAACATATTCACTGGGACCTCACCTCGTGCTCGGATGAGAGCGGAAGGCCTCAGCCGACCAAGGTGGTCAGGAGGAAGGCACTGTCCTCGTTGGCCACAACATCATGCAGGGCATCGGGCAACACAAAGAGTCCCCCATGTTCAATGACTCGTGATTCGCCGGCCCAATTAACCACGATCGTGCCGCGCAACACTTGCAGCGTTGCGGCCAGCGGTTTGGCATGTTCGTTAAGCCGAGAGCCCTCGAGCAAGGTAATGAGTGTGTGACGCAGATGGCCGTCCTTGAGCACAGCGACCGCGCTGCGGCCATTGTGCGAGGCCTTTGCCTTCTGAGCCTCCGTGGTCAGCAAGTCATCGAGTTCTGCGCTGGAAAGATGCATGGCCCTCTCCCGTCCTTTCAAAGATGATGGCGCCGAGCGGATCACCGCGTCGGTGACCTCAGCCTAGGCGCTTAATCCTCGAAGCCGTAGAAGTAACGCTCAAAAACGTTTCTGGCCCGGCGCGTGGCCTTGAGATAGTCGTCTTCCATCACCGAGGCCTCCCCGGGAGCATAACCACACCAACGCGCCACAGCCTCCATATCGGGCCAGGAGGTTGGCAGCACATCGCTGACCCGACCGGTGCAGATCAGCCCGGCACTGCGGATCCTGGTAGCCAATGACCATGCAGTATCCAGCGTCTCTAGGTCAGCTTCGGGAATGATTCCCGCGGCGCCGATGGCTTTAAGCGCCGGACGCGTAGAGGTGGTGCGTAAGTCGGGGTGTTCCTTGGCGTGCTGCAGCTGAATGAGCTGGACCAGCCATTCCACATCACTGAGCGATCCACGGCCCAGTTTCAGATGACGTTCCGGTTCGGCGCCACGGGGCAACCTTTCGGCTTCCACGCGGGCCTTGATCCGGCGGATCTCGCGGACCTGCTCCTCGCCCATGACCTGTTCATAACGCAGGGGCTGGACCATCGCCATAAAGTCTTCCGCCAGCGTTTCGGACCCGGCCATAGGGGCAGCACGCAGTAGCGCCTGCTGCTCCCAGATCTGGGACCACCGGCGGTAATACTCTTCATAAGATTCGATGGAGCGCACCAGCGGACCGCTCTTGCCCTCGGGGCGCAGCGCAGCATCAATTTCCAGCCGCGGTTCTGCAGCGATCGCCGGCACCATGGCCTTGCCTAACAAGGAACCCACTGCCGTGGCAATGCGCAGCGCCTGCGCTTGGGCATCTTCCGGCGACGAATCCTTGAAGGGGCGCTGGACGAACATGACGTCGGCGTCCGAGCAGTAGCCAATTTCCTTTCCGCCCTGGCGTCCCATGGCCACCACCAGGAATTCACCGAGCTGCGGGGTCTTGGCAAATTCTGTGCGCTGGGCAACTTCCAAGGCACCACGCACCGCGGCCCGGTCATTTTCGGCCAAGGCGCGACCCACAGTGTCCTGATCGATGGCTTCTGCACCGTCGGCCAACGCGATGCGCAAAATTTCCCGTCGGCGCACCAACCGAATCAGCCGCATGGCCTGCTCGGCGGCGGGATTGCGCTTCAGTTTTGCGGAGATTTCCGCCCACAAAGCCTCGTAGCTCAGTGGGATCAACTGTTTGTTGTCGCCCAACCACGCGGTGGACTCGGGCGAGACC
This sequence comes from Paeniglutamicibacter terrestris, assembly GCF_012271785.1. GTDB lineage: Bacteria > Actinomycetota > Actinomycetes > Actinomycetales > Micrococcaceae > Paeniglutamicibacter > Paeniglutamicibacter terrestris. The sequence continues at coordinate 83,570 of NZ_JAAWVT010000011.1, forward strand.
TCCAACAGATCGGTAATGAAACGAGAATTAGACAGGATGCGGCACAGCCGTTCGGCTGCAGCATTAGAATCGCGCAGCATCCCCAGGTACCAGTGCGACTCCCCCAATGATTCGCTCAGGCGCCTGAACCCTAGCAAGCCGGCGTCAGGGTTGACCCCTTCGGCAATCCACCCCAGCAATACCGGAAGCAGCTGCCGTTGCAGGGCCGCGCGTCGGCGCACTCCGCCGGTCAGCGCCTCGATATGGCGCATTGCTGCCTTCGGATCCGCATAACCGAGGGCGCGCAAGCGTGATTGCGCCGCTTCCGGGGAAAGCCTGACCTCGTCGGCTGACAAGTTTGCGGAATTGCTCAGCAGCGGGCGGTAGAAGATTCGTTCGTGCAGCTGGCGTACCAGCCGTTTGGTCTCGCTCCAGCGCTGGAGCAGACCCGCAGCGGTCGATATTTTGCCTCCGACACTCGATCGCACGGCCCGAGCCAAAACTCGTTGGCCCGCCTCCTTGTGCGGCATCAGGTGCGTCCGACGCAGGTTAACCAACTGAATACGGTGCTCCAAGACGCGCAGGAAACGATAAGAACTATCAAATTTCTGCGCATCGTCGCGGCCAATGTATCCGGCCATGCTCAGTGCCTCGATGGCCTTGGTGGTTGAGCGCACGCGCAAGGTTTCATCCACGCGCCCGTGGACCAGCTGGAGCAGCTGAACGGTAAATTCAACATCCCGCAGTCCACCGGGACCCAACTTCAGCTGGAACGCCACCTCGCTGGGCTTGATATTCGCCGTCACTCGGCGGCGCATGCGCTGGACCGAGTCAACAAATCCGTCACGCTCCGAGGAAGACCAGATCAGCGGAGCGACCATAGCTTCGTAAGCTGCTCCAAGAAGGGCGTCACCGGCTATGGCACGAGCCTTCAGCAGTGCCTGGAATTCCCACGACGCGGCCCAGCGGGCGTAATATGCCGCATGCGACTCGAGAGTACGGCTGAGAGCACCGTCTTTGCCTTCGGGACGCAGGTTGGCATCTACCTCCCACAAGCCAGGTTCGATACCCGAGCTGTCGATGGCCCGGGAGATGCCCACCGCCAGTTCCGTGGCGATGGTGTGAGCCAGCTCGTCCTCCAGCCGATCACTGGAATGCACATAAATGACGTCGACGTCCGAGACGTAGTTCAGTTCTTGGGCGCCACATTTACCCATGCCGATGACCGCCAGACGAAGATCGGCGATATCTGCGGGGTCAAAGCGTTCTGCGGCCTCGGCGCGGCTAATCGCCAGCGCACCATCGATGGCGGCCGCCGCAAGGTCGGCGAGTTCGCGCCCGACCGCCGGCATGGCCTCCAGTGCGTCGGCGGCCCCGAGGTCACGGTGGGCCAGGCTGAGCACCGCGCGGCGGTAAGCCACCCGCAACATTCGATAACCATCTTCGCCTCTAGCCGTGGCCACCGGGGGCATCCCAGCGGACGGATCGGCGCCGACGGCGCGCAACAGCTCGGCCCGCAATTCCATGGCGCTGCGTCCGCGCATCACCTGTGGCGCCGGTGCCGCCAAGACCTGCAGTGCGGAAGGTTCGCGGATCAAGAATCCCGCCAAGGCGTCAGAGGCACCCAACAAGCGCATGAATCCCGGAGCAAGGCTCGGATCCTTCACAAGTTTCAGTGCGTCAGGCGCATGCTCAATGACCCTTAGCAGGGACAACAGTGCCTGATCCGGGTCCGCGGCGTGGGAGAGGTGGCCCACCAGAACACCCAAATCGAGGCCGATCAGTTCCTTATCGGCCAGGAAGCGCTTGGCGCGCTCGAGGTCGTCGAAACCTGCCGCAATCAGCTGCCTCGTGGGCATCACCGGCACCACGTTCCTAGAGGATCCCCAGGTAGCGGCGCAGCTCGAACGGGCTGACGTTCTGCCGGTAGGCTTCCCATTCATCACGCTTGTTACGCAGGAACGAGGTGAAGACCTGCTCGCCGAGAATCTCGGCCACCAGCTCGGACTCCTCCATGGCACGAATCGCATCGTGCAGTGAGCCAGGCAGCGGATCGTGCCCGCTGGCTCGGCGCTCTGCGCTGCTCAAACCCCAGACGTCGTCTTCGGCCTGCGGCTCGAGTTCGTAGCCTTCTTGGATGCCCTTCAGACCGGCGCCCAAGAGGCAGGCGTAGGCCAGGTAGGGGTTGGCCGCGGAATCAATGCCGCGGTATTCAACACGCGCCGACTGACCCTTACCCGGCTTGTACAGCGGCACACGGACCAGGGCCGACCGGTTGTTATGTCCCCACGAGCGGTGGCTGGGGGCCTCTCCCCCACCCCACAGGCGCTTGTAGGAGTTCACAAACTGGTTGGTGACGGCGGTGAATTCCGGTGCGTGACGCAGGATGCCGGCGATAAACTGACGTGCGGTGTCCGAGAGCTGGAATTCGCGTCCGGCTTCAAAGAAGGCGTTGGTGTCGCCCTCGAAGAGCGAGAAGTGCGTATGCATCCCGCTGCCGGCCTCATCTGAGAACGGTTTGGGCATGAACGTGGCGTAGATGCCCTGCTGGATCGCGACCTCTTTGATCACCGTCCGGAAGGTCATGATGTTATCGGCCGTCTGCAACGCATCCGCGTAGCGCAGGTCGATTTCGTTTTGTCCCGGGCCATTTTCGTGGTGGCTGAACTCCACCGAGATCCCCACGGCTTCGAGCATGGTCACCGCGGTGCGGCGGAAGTCCTGAGCGACGCCGCCGGTGACGTGGTCAAAGTATCCGCCCCGGTCAACAGGTACCGGGTAGCCCTCGGCACCCAGCTCGGAGGAACGCAACAAATAGAATTCAATTTCCGGGTGCGTGTAGCAGGTGAAGCCCATGTCTGCTGCGGCAGCCAGCTGGCGCTTCAGTACATGGCGCGGGTCGGCCGCGGCGGGCAGACCATCGGGGGTCTGAATGTCACAGAACATCCGTGAGGTGGGTTCGGTTTCACCACGCCACGGAAGGATCTGGAAGGTCGAGGGGTCCGGCTGCAAGAGCATGTCGGACTCGTAAATGCGAGAGAGTCCTTCAATGGAGGAACCATCAAAGCCGAGGCCCTCTTCAAAGGCACCTTCGACCTCCGCCGGGGCAAGCGCCACCGATTTCATGGAACCCACAACGTCCGTAAACCACAGGCGCACAAAACGTACGTCTCTTTCCTCAATGGTTCTAAGGACGAATTCCTGCTGGCGATCCACGGCGGGTTCCTTCCACAAGGGGGTGCAACGGCGGCGATTTCCGCCCCACTTACCCACTTTATACGGTCTTTATCTCGAATTTCCCTCATGACATGGAAGGGAGTCATTCTTGCATTGTGCATTAGTCTTCTGCACATGAGCGCACATCCTTCAACACCCACGAATCCGGCGTCCGCAGAGGGCGCCGCACGGCCCAGAATCCGTCTGCATCACCTCCAAGCTGCCAAAGATCAGGGGAGGAAATTTGCCATGTTAACCGCCTACGACACCATGATGGCGGGCATCTTCGATGCCAGTGGCATCGAAGTCCTGCTAGTGGGAGATTCGGCGGCCAACACCGTGATGGGCTATTCCTCAACGCTGCCGATCACCATGGACGACATGATCGTCTTTGCCAAGTCGGTGGTATCCGGTGCCTCGCACGCCCTGGTGGTGTGCGATATGCCATTCGGTTCCTACGAGGTTTCTCCCGAGCAGGCCGTTGCCTCGGCCGTGCGGTTGATGAAGGAGGGTGGTGTGCACGCAGTGAAACTCGAAGGCGGCGCCTTCTTCGCGCCGCATGTGCGCGCACTGGTGGCTGCCGGCGTGCCGGTGATGGCGCACATCGGTTTCACCCCACAGTCCGAACATGCTCTGGGCGGCTACCGAGTACAGGGTCGCGGCGAAGCCGGGGACCTCATGATCGCCGACGCGCAGGCTCTTGAGGCCGCGGGCGCTTTTGCCGTGCTGATGGAAATGGTTCCCACCAGCACGGCCCGTCGTGTAGATGAAGCTCTGCATGTACCCACCGTGGGTATCGGCGCCGGGGGCGCCACCACCGGACAGGTGCTGGTCTGGCAGGACATGCTGGGCCTAGGTAGCGGGAAGAGCGCACGCTTTGTCAAAAAGTACGCGGACTTACGCTCGGTGGTAGCCGGTGCAGCAACGGCTTACCGTGAGGATGTCCTCGGGGGCACCTTCCCGGCGGCCGAGCACGAATTCCCGGAAAGCTAGGGGCGGCACTCGCCCCTAGTTTTCCTCTTCGTTTTCCTCTTCTTCGTCCCACTGCTCGTTGCGCTCGCGCACCTTGTTCAGGGCGGCTTCGGCCTCGGCCCGAGATGCGTATGGGCCCAAGAGCTGGGACCAATCCGTTTGAGGTCCGGTCTCGACCGCGCCGGTGGTGATGTTGAACCAGAATTCGCCCTCGCCGGGCAATGCGTCACTCATGTTTATCCGTCCCACCGTTCGTTATTCGTGGCGCTGTAGGCGCTCCTTGCCCACCACACTACATCCGCCGGCTCAATCCCAGCGGATAAAATGAACAACGTGCGTGGCCATCGGCTGATCTTGCCCCGCTAGAATGAAAGACATGTCTTTAGCAACAACCGCACCCATCGGCTCTCTTAAGCCCGGGACGCCGACCCCGCAACGAACCGTCCCCAACTCGATCGCGCGTCCGGAATATGTTGGCCGTCCCGCACCGCGGAAGTCCGATGCCCCCGAAGTTCGTTCGGCAGAGATCATCGCCAAGATGCGTGTGGCGTCAAAGATCGCCGCGCAGGCACTGGCCGAGGTCGGGCGGGCGATTGTTCCGGGCATCACCACCGATGAGTTAGACAAAATCGGGCACGAATTCCTGCTTGATCACAAGGCGTACCCGTCCACGCTGGGCTACCGTGGATTCACCAAGTCGTTGTGCGCATCGATCAATGAGGTCATCTGCCACGGCATCCCGGATACCACGGTGGTGCAGGATGGTGACATCGTTAATATCGATATCACCGCCTTCATCGGCGGAGTCCACGGCGACACTAATGCCACCTTCTTCGCCGGAGACGTTGATGAAGAATCACGCCTCTTGGTAGAGCGTACCGAGGAATCTTTGCGCCGGGCCATCCGCGCCGTCATGCCGGGGCGCGAAATCAATGTCATCGGCCGTACCATTTCCGCCTACGCAAAACGCTTCGGTTATGGCGTGGTGCGAGACTTCACGGGCCACGGCGTGGCAGAATCCTTCCATACTGGATTGATCATCCCCCACTACGATGCAGCACCGGCCTACAGCCAGCTCATCGAACCCGGCATGACCTTCACTATTGAACCCATGTTGACCTTGGGAACTATTGAGTGGGACATGTGGGACGACGGATGGACTGCCACCACCAAGGATCGCAAGCGCACAGCACAGTTTGAACACACACTGCTCGTCAATGAGGACGGCGCCGAAATCCTGACCCTGGCCTAAAAACCAGGGAACCCGTTTTAGCCCATCCTTAGAGAAAGATCCCGACTCGTATGTCTGAACGCGCACTGAACCCATCGCCCACAGCCATTGGCATCGATATCGGCGGCACCGGCATGAAGGGCGGCATCGTTGACTTAGCCACCGGAACGCTGATTGGCGATCGTGTCCGCTTCGATACCCCCAAGCCGGCAACGCCAGCTGCAGTCGCCGAGGTTGTCGCGCAGATTGTTGCCGAGTTGGCCACCCGAGGCGAAGCTCCGGATACAAACAGTGCCATTGGCGTCGCTTTCCCGGCGATCATCCACCAGGGTGTTGCTCGCTCCGCGTCCAATGTGGATAAATCCTGGATCGGCACCGACGTGGACGAATTGTTCACCACGCGACTGGGTCGCGAGGTCCACGTCATGAACGACGCCGACGCCGCTGGTCTGGCCGAGGCACACTTTGGTGCCGGAGCCGGAGTTGCTGGCACGGTATTGGTGATCACCCTGGGTACTGGCATCGGATCGGCACTCATCCACAATGGCGTCTTGATTCCCAATGTTGAGCTGGGACACCTGGAAATTGATTCGGCAGTTGCTGAATCCAGGGCCTCCGCCTCGGCGCGGGAACGCGAAGACCTGTCGTGGAAGGAATACTCCAAGCGCCTACAGCGCTTCTTCTCCCACGTTGAGTTCCTATTCTCCCCCACACTGTTCATCATTGGCGGCGGAATTTCCAAGCGCGCCGAGGACTACCTGCCCCGCCTCAGCTTGAACACCCCAATCACGGTGGCCACCTCCAAAAACAATGCGGGCATCGTTGGTGCCGCACTGCAGCAGGGCCTCGATCGGGCCTAATTAATCCGGTAAAAAACTAAGGCGGGTCAGCTTTCTTTCGGCAACGAAAATTCGTTGTTTGAAGGAAGCTGACCCGCCGTTGTTTATTTTGCAGGGTTAGTTCTGGGAGGGAAAGGCCACAGGCGCTATCGTGCGCTCAGTGGACGTTGCGGTCCGACCGGCCGGTTCTCGCGTTCGGTCCGCAACTTTTTAATGGCAGTCTCAAAGTCCTCGAGGGATTTGAAGTCTTGGTAAACACTGGCAAAGCGTAGGTATGCCACCTCATCGAGGCGCTGCAATGGTGTGAGGATCGCCAGTCCAACCTCGCGGGCGTTAATCTCCGCGGCGCCGCTGGAACGCACGGCTTCTTCGACTTCTTGGGCCAGCAAGGCCAAATCGTCGTCCGTCACGGGGCGGCCCTGGCACGCCTTGCGCACTCCGTTGATGACCTTGGCGCGACTAAATGGCTCGGCCACCCCCGAACGCTTAAGCACATTCAGGCTCGTGGTCTCCGCCGTGCTGAACCGTCGTCCGCATTCGGCGCATTGCCGGCGGCGGCGGATCGCGGTACCGTCGTCGGTCAAGCGACTGTCAACAACACGCGAATCGGTGTGCCTGCAATAGGGACAGTACATGGCACCCCTTCCTCGGGACATTTTCCGAACACAAGTGTGCCCTCGATCAGTTTATGGCTACATATAGCCTAATCACAACATAGTCATTACCATATGCAGTGGTCTTTGACACAGTGCCTCAGCGCTCTCGGGGCACCGGGCAATTTCAGGCGAAGCGGATGGCTACCGCATCACCGTGGGCTGGCAGATCCTCTGCGTTGGCCAGCGCCACCACGTGGGGTGCCACCACCTGCAACGCCGCGCGGTCATAGTCGATGACCTGAATGGCTTTGAGGAAGGTATTGACGTTCAACCCCGAGGCAAAGGCCGCGGTGCCGCTGGTGGGCAGCACGTGGTTGGATCCAGCGCAGTAGTCACCAAGTGATACGGGAGCGTGGGACCCGATGAAGATGGCCCCGGCAGCGGAAATTCTTGCCGCATCCGCGTGGGCGTTGGCCGTGTGGATCTCCAGGTGTTCCGCTGCGTAGACGTTGCAGACCGCAATACCCGCGTCGATGTTCGATACCAAGATGATGGCCGACTGCTTGCCACCCAGAGCAATGCCAACACGTTCTGCGTGCTTGGTGGTGCGGCACTGGTTCTCCAGCGCTTCCCGGACAGCTTCGGCCAGGTCGGGTGAGTCGGTGACCAACACGGCCGCCGCGTTCGGGTCGTGTTCTGCCTGCGAGATCATATCCGCTGCAACATACTCGGGGTTCGCCGTAGCGTCGGCCAGGATGGCAATTTCGGTGGGGCCGGCTTCGGCATCGATGCCGACCACGCCCTTGACCAGGCGCTTGGCGGTGGCGACAAAGAGGTTTCCGGGGCCGGTGACCACGTCAACCGGCTCGATGGCCAGCGCCGGGTCTACGCCTGCGGGCACGGCAACGCCGTAGGCGAGTGCAGCGATGGCCTGAGCACCGCCCATGGCGTGAACCTCCTCGACACCCAAGAGCTTGGCCGCGGCCAAGATCGTGGGGTGGGGCAGCCCGCCGAATTCCTTTTGCGGGGGCGAAGCAATGGCCAGGGATCCAACACCGGCGGCCAGGGCAGGCACGGCGTTCATGATCACCGAGCTCGGGTATACCGCCAGGCCGCCCGGAACATAGAGACCCACCCGGCGCACAGCTACCCAGCGCTGGGTGACGGTTGCACCCGTCCCGTATTCCACGGATGTGTCTTCCGGCACCTGGGCCGCGGCAAAGGCACGGGCCCGGGTGATTGACTCCTCCAGGCCGGCGCGGACCTGTGGGTCAAGTTCCGCCAGGGCGCGTTCCATGGCCTCGGCAGGGACACGGGTGTAGTCCTGTTGCACACCGTCGAACTTCTCGGCCAGCTCGGACAGGGCAGTGAAGCCCTCGGTGCGCACGCGGCCAATGATCGACTCCACGGCCTCGGCGGCGGTGGCGAAGTTCAACTCTGGGCGCGGCAGCACCGCCTTGAGGCTCGCATGGTCAAGGGCGGCACCTCGCAAGTCGAGGTCTTGGAGCGCGGAAAAGGTCTGGGGGCGTACGTTGCTGGTCACCAGATCAGTTTATAGGCTCAGGTGGTCGCGGCCGTGAAAAGCGTGTATCCGACCTGCTTAATATTCGCTTTTCGCGCTGTGACTTCCGCACAAAGCTCAGTTGTGAAAGAGTCGCCTCATGCGAGTCACACCACCACACAAGGGGTATTGATGATGAAACCATACGACTCCCTGGAGTCGACCACTGACGGGGTTCGAATCACCATCGAGCGCCACACCACCTTTGACCCCCAGCAGCTATGGGAGGCCTTCACCACCGCTCCGGGTTTGGCCGGGTGGATTGGGATCCTGCGCGGTTCCGCCGAAGGTAGCGACCTGACCTTCTCGATGGTCGAAGACGGCACCGAAGCCCCACCGGAGGGGGTGCAGATCCTGCGCTGCCGCGCCCCACATGAGCTGAGCTTGTCCACGGTAGGCGAGTATGGATCCTGGAACCTCGGATGGGAGATCTCCGGGACGCCCGGTGCCGGACTCATCCGGTTCACCCAGGATTTGGGTCCAAGTGAGGACCCGAGCTCGATCGGGCCGGGGTGGGAGTACTACCTGGAGCGGGCCATCGTGCACCTAAGCGGAGGCGACGTCACCACCGTGCAGTGGGGCCAGTACTACCCAGCACTGGCCCCCGTCTACACCGCAACGGACCACTGAGGGTCCGTTTCTCCGTTGGCTGCTAGCCGTCCAAGCAGGTCGGGCCCAGCAGGACCTTGAGGTCACCGAAGAGTGCCGAGTTCGGGTTCACACGGTATTCCATGCCCAGGCGCATCAGCGATACCCCACGGGTGCTGTGTAGCTTCACCCGCACCTCGGTGGTGCCTTGGTGCACGCGCAGCACCTCCCCGAGGGCGGAGATGACTTCCTCGGTCGCCTTGTGGTTAGCCATGGAGATGACCACCGGGCCGCCTTCGCCGTCCTCACTGATCTCCGGAACCGTGAGTTCCTGAGCGTTGAGCGTGATTGATCCGTCGTCGCGCTTCTGCACCCGCCCCTTCACCACGACGATGAGGTCCTCGGCCAACACGTTGGCAATCGGCGCGTAGGCGTTGCCAAAGAACATGGTTTCTATGGACCCGGAAAGGTCCTCGATCTCACAGCGCGCATACGGGTTGCCACTCTTCTTGGCGATGCGACGCTGTAGCGAGGTGATCATCCCGCAGACGGTCACGGTGTGGCCGTCCTGCGGGCCGTCGTCAGAGAGCACCTGGGTGACAGACATGTCGGCATTTTGTTCCAGCAGGCCACCTAGGCCCTTCAACGGGTGGTCCGAGACGTAGAGGCCGAGCATGTCGCGCTCAAAGGCCAGTTTGTCCTTCTTTTCCCAGTCGGGCATATCCGGAACTGCTACCGTCATGCCGGCCGCGGCGGTCGGGTCATCAAAAGCGCTGAAGAGGTCAAATTGGTTGGCCGCCTCATTACGTTTCACGGCAATGACCGAATCCACGGCCTCTTCGTGAATGGCCACTAGGGCGCGTCGGGCATGGCCCATCGTGTCAAAGGCGCCGGACTTGATCAGGGATTCGATGGTGCGCTTGTTGCAGACCACGGCTGGGACCTTCTGCAGGAAATCTGCGAAGTTCTCGAAGTTGCCCTTTTCCACACGGGCCTCGACCAACGCGTTGACCACGTTGGCGCCGACGTTGCGGATGGCGCCCATGCCGAAGCGAATGTCGTTGCCCACCGGGGTGAAGTTCAGCGCAGATTCATTGACGTCGGGAGCAAAAACGGTGATGCCCATGTGACGGCATTCGTTGAGGTACATGGCCGTCTTGTCCTTATCGTCGCCCACGGACGTTAGGAGTGCTGCCATGTATTCGGACGGGTAGTGAGCCTTGAGGTAGGCGGTCCAGTAGGAAATGACCCCGTAGGCGGCCGAGTGCGCCTTGTTGAAGGCATAGTCGGAGAAGGGCAGCAGGATGTCCCAGAGGGCCTTGATGGCCTCCTTGGTGTACCCGTTGTCGATCATGCCCTGGGAGAAGCCGGCGAACTGCTTGTCCAACTCGGACTTCTTCTTCTTGCCCATGGCACGGCGCAGGATGTCGGCTTGTCCCAGCGAGAAGCCGGCTAGCTTCTGCGCAATGGACATGACCTGCTCTTGGTACACGATCAGGCCGTAGGTCCCGCCCAGGATCTCCCGCAACGGTTCCAGGAGCGTGGGGTGGATCGGGGTTTCTTCCTGGAGTTTGTTCTTGCGCAACGCGTAGTTGTTGTGCGAGTTGGCGCCCATGGGGCCTGGGCGGTAGAGCGCGAGCACAGCGGAGATGTCTTCAAAGTTATCCGGGCGCATGAGCTTGAGCAGTGAGCGCATGGGCCCGCCATCGAGCTGGAACACACCTAGGGTGTCGCCACGGGCCATCAGCTCATAGGCGCCCGCGTCGTCGAGCTCTAGACGCTCGAGGTCCAGGTCCACGCCTTGATTCGCCTTGATGTTTTCCAGCGCGTCCGAAATGATGGTGAGGTTTCGCAGTCCCAAGAAGTCCATCTTGATCAGCCCCAGACCTTCACAGGTCGGGTAGTCGAACTGCGTGATGACCTGGCCGTCTTGGATGCGGCGCATGATCGGGATGACGTCGATGATGGGATCCGAGCTCATGATCACGCCGGCGGCGTGCACGCCCCACTGGCGCTTGAGCCCCTCGATGCCCTTCGCGGTTTCGAAAACGCGAGCTGCCTCGGGGTCGGTGGCCACTAGCTGGCGGAAGTCCCCGGCCTCGGAGTACCGCTTGGACTTGGGGTCTTCAATGTCATTGAGCGGGATGTCCTTGGCCATGACGGCAGGTGGCAGCGCCTTGGTCAGGGATTCTCCCATGGAGAAGGGGTATCCAAGCACACGCGAGGAGTCTTTCAGCGCCTGCTTGGTTTTGATCGACCCGTAGGTCACGATCATCGACACACGCTCGTCGCCGTACTTTTCGGTCACGTACCTGATGACCTCCGAGCGGCGCCTATCATCGAAGTCGACATCGAAGTCGGGCATCGAAACACGCTCAGGGTTCAAGAAACGCTCGAAGATCAAACCATGGACCAGCGGGTCAAGGTCGGTGATGCGCATGGCGTAGGCAACCATGGAACCGGCACCAGAACCACGGCCGGGTCCAACGCGAATGCCGTTGTCCTTGGACCAGTTGATGAAGTCGGCGACGACCAAGAAGTAGCCGGGGAAGCCCATCTTGATGATGACGTCGAGTTCGAAGTCCGCCTGCTTGCGCGACGCCTCCGGGACGCCGTTGGGATAGCGGTAATGCATCCCCTTGTCGACTTCCTTGATCAGCCAGCTGGTTTCGTCCTCGCCCTCCGGGCAGGGGAAACGAGGCATGTAGTTGGCACTGGTATCAAAGGACACCTCCGCGCGTTCGGCGATCAGCAGGGTGTTGTCACAGGCATCCGGCATTTCACGGAAGAGGTGGCGCATTTCGGCCGGGCTCTTGAGGTAGTAGCCGGACCCCGAGAAAGCGAAGCGCGAGCCGCCTTGGTCGTAGGTCGGCTCATCGAGGGTGGAACCGGAGTTGATGGCCAGCAGGGCCTCGTGGGCCTTGGCGTCGTGCTCGTGGGTGTAATGCAGGTCGTTGGTGGCAACCCTCGGGATGTTTAGTTCCTTGGCCAGACGCAATAGGTCCTGCGTGACCCGACGTTCAATATCCAGCCCGTGGTCCATGAACTCGCAGAAATAGTTTTCCTTGCCGAAAAGATCCTGAAATTCCGCTGCGGCGGCCTTGGCCTCGTTGTATTGCCCGAGGCGCAGCTTCGTCTGTACCTCGCCTGAGGGACAACCGGTGGTGGCGATAATGCCTTCGTGATAGGTGTCAAGCAGATCCCGGTCGAGCCGCGGATACTTGCCAAATACCGAGTCAAGGGAAGCCAGAGAGGAGGCCTTAAAAAGGTTTTTCATGCCGGTGTTGTTGTAGCTCAACAACGTCATGTGGGTGTAGAGACCACCGCCGGAGACGTCATCGCGCTTCTGGCTTTCGTCGGTGCGCCACTTCACGCGAGTCTTGTCGTCGCGCGCGGTACCCGGGGTGACGTAGGCCTCGATGCCGATGATGGGCTTGACCCCGGCTGCTGTGGCCTTGGACCAGAAGTCGAAGGCACCGAACAAATAACCATGGTCGGTGGTGGCCAGGGCGGTCATGCCAAGCCTGTTGGTCTCCTCAAAGAGTTCTGTCAGGCGCGCAGCACCGTCAAGCATTGAGTATTCGGTATGCGTGTGAAGGTGTACGAATCCATCGCGATTAGAGCTAGCCACCGATCCAGTCTAGGCCCTCTCTGGCGCCTGCGCCCGCTATCGACACCGGTTGTGGGAAGAGGCACCCACACAGGTGTGTGGGTGCCTCTGATGATGTTCAGGTGGGGCTAGAAATTGCCCTCGCGCAAGAGCTCCAAGGAGCTGACCAGGTCCAGTGGATACGAGCTGGTGTACTCCATCCATTCACCGTTAACGGGATGGAAGAAGCCCAGTCGCTGGGCATGGAGCCATTGGCGGGTCAGCCCGAGTGCTGCGGACAGCTTCGGGTCGGCCCCGTAGGTCTGGTCCCCCGCACAGGGGTGACGCATGGCGCCGAAGTGCACACGAATCTGGTGGGTGCGCCCGGTTTCTAGGGTGACCTCCACCAGGGAGGCGCGGCCGAAGGCCTCCATGACCTTATAGTGAGTCACCGACGGGCGACCATCCTCCACTACGGCGAACTTCCAGTCGTACCCTGGGTGGCGCCCCAGCGGAGCGTTGATGGTGCCCTCGAGTGGATCTGGGAGTCCCTGAACTACGGCGTGGTAGATCTTCTTGGGGGTACGTTCCTTGAAGGCCAGCTTCAATGCGGTGTAAGCGCGCTCGGTCTTGGCGACAACCATCAACCCGCTGGTTCCCACGTCCAAGCGGTGAACGATGCCCTGACGTTCGGCAGCGCCCGAGGTGGAAATGCGGTAGCCGGCAGCGATCAGTGCGCCGACAACAGTGGGTCCGACCCAACCCGGCGATGGATGTGCGGCAACGCCGACCGGCTTGTCAATGACAACGTATTCGTCGTCGTCGGCAATGATCTTGAGATCTTCCACGAGTTCTACCCTGATTTCTAATGGATCCGGTCGAATCGGAAGAAAGACATCGACGGTGGTGCCGGCCACGATCTTCTTCGACTTTGACACGGCTTTTCCAGCAACGCTTACGTTGCCTTCGGTGCACAACAGAGCTGCTTGGACGCGAGAAAGACCTAAACGCGCAACGAGGAAAGCGTCGATGCGTTGGTCGGCCTCTTCGGGCTCGACCAACAGGGATTCGTTACGTTCGGCGTTCACGGCTGATCCTTCATATCCGGACCGGCGCCCGGTTCGGTGGTGTTCTTTGCTGAGTTCTTTTGTCCATCAAGTTCGCGGCCGCTAAAAAGCAGCAGGCAGATGCCGATCATTGAGCAAACGATGAACATATCCGCAACGTTGAAGATGGCGAAGTTGGGTAGAGCAATGAAGTCAACCACGTGGCCGTGGCCGAAGGAAGGGGCCCGGAAGAGCCTGTCGGTGAGGTTGCCCGCAACCCCGCCCATCAGTCCGCCCAGAGCCAGTGCCCAGGGCCAGATGCGAATTTTGCGAACCAGCATGATTGCCACATAGAGCAAAACCGCTGCCTGGATGATGGTGAATACCCAGGTAAATCCCTCACCCATGGAAAATGCGGCACCGGAGTTCTTGATGAAATACCAACGCAAGAGCGGCGGTAAGACATCAATGACTTGGCCTTCATACATGGTGGACACCACGATGCGCTTAGTGATCTGGTCGAGGACCAGCCCGAGCACGGCAATGGCACTGGTGACGATCATGAGGGTTCGGGTGTTTCCCCGGCCGGACCCCGGAGTGGTCGAACCCTGAGACGCAGGGGGTACGGAGCTGTTTTCCATCGTGTCCTTTAACGAATTGTTGGCGGCCGGAGTTCCGACCGCCAACAATCTTAAGCCATCAATTTGTGTGGCAAATGGTGAAGCAGATTAGCTGTTGCCCTTGGCTTCCGTGGTGTCCATGGACCCCTTGGCTTCCAGGTCGCGCAGCTGGCCTTCGATGTAAGTCTTCAGACGTGCACGGTAGTCGCGCTCGAAGCCTCGCAGCTGCTCAACCTTGCGCTCCAGAACAGTTTTCTGCTGTTCCAATGCGGAGAGCGTCTTACGGCTCTTCTCTTCGGCGTCGGTGACAAGGCCAGTGGCCTCAACCTGTGCTTCAGCAATGATCTTGTCGCGCTGCTCGACACCTGCGGAGACGTATTCGTCGTGCAGGCGCTGTGCCATGGCCAAAACGCCAGCGGCGGATTCGGCGGAAGTAGCCGGAGCTGCTGCTGCGACCGGGGCCGCTGCAACGACCTTGGCCGGCTCGGCTGCCTTGGGGGCCTCCGGAGCTTTGGTCTCTTCCTTCTTAACCTCGGGAGCCTTGGCGGCTTCCTTGGCCTTGTCGGCTTCGGCCGGCTTGGCCGCAGGTGCGGCTGCTACTGGCGCTGGAACGGACTGAGCGCCTTCGCTGACGCCGGCTTCCGACAGGCGACGACGCAGATCGTCGTTCTCCTGCGTCAGACGACGTAGCTCGACAACGATCTCGTCTAGGAAATCGTCAACCTCATCCTGATCGTAGCCTTCGCGGAACTTCGTTGGCTGAAATCGTTTGTTGACTACATCTTCTGGCGTGAGAGCCATCTGGTCACCTCGATACTTGGTTCTTCTCCCCGAACCGCTGAAGTGCGGCACGAGTACACTTACCGTTTTACTAGAACGCAGCCCGGTGCAGTCGCTGCGCTCAATGTGACAACACTATAACGACTGACCGGGTAAAGGCTAAAAGCAACGGACTTTCTTACCGGAAAGTGATGCTCTTAGTCCTTGTCGCGACCGAAAAACTAGCCTCTTTCAAGGCTTATCTCAACGCCGCCGCTACACCCAAGTTGTTGACAACAAGTTTGAGCACTATGACGGCGAAGAACAAAATGATGAACGCAAGATCAAGGCGAATTCCCCCGAGATCAAGCGGTTTAATACGTGAGCGTAACCACCGCATGGGTGGATCCGTGGTCTTGGCGATCAGTGTAACGGCAACCAGGGAAATGCCCTGTGGCCTCCAACTACGCGCAAAAGATTCAGTGATATCAAGCACTATGCGCAAAAGTAGCATGACTTGCAGCACCGTGAGCAGCACATAAAGTAGGGCGAAAATTAGCTCCACGTTTACTTCGAACCCCTGGATCTAGCTTTGGTTGAAAAAGGTGGCTTGGTCTTCGGACTGCTTTTTGTCCTCACCGAGTACCTCTACCGTCGATGGGGAGAGCAGGAACACCTTGTTGGTGACCCGCTCGATGCTGCCGTGCAGGGCAAAGGCGAGACCCGCAGAGAAATCGACCAGACGCTTGGCGTCCGCTTCGCCCATATCGGTGACATTCATGATGACAGGTATGCCATCACGGAAGTTCTCCCCAATGATTTTTGCATCATTGTAGGACCGTGGATGAACGGTGGTGATCTGACGCAATGAAGAGTCCTCGTCCCGTGCTGAAGGTGCGCGCTTGATGGGTGTTACCGGAGCCCGGTATTCGTTTTCGATGACAGCTCGGGGTGCCACTGGTGCTACCGGTGCAGGCTGTGCGGCGACCGACTCCTCGCGAACAGGCTCGACTAAGCGCACTTCTTCACGCGCTTGAATGTCTTGCTTGTCGGCCTCGAAGTTCTCGTCACCCTCGGCGAGTCCCAGGTAGATCATTGTCTTGCGCAATGCGCCAGCCATGGTCTTCTCCTTTTAATCGTTTGCGGTCGACGATTGCCGGACCGCAAGTCTCTCCGCTAACTCGACGCTACAGCACCAATTGTCGGTGCTTGAGGACATCGGGGAGAATCGCTCGGTGTGTCGCCCGGCAGAATTTTGCTCCCTGCTGGACTGATGCTCTTACGTTGCGGCCTAAGCCTCAACGTCCTGCCAGACAAGTCCTGCCAAACGACCGGTTTGTGAATCACGTCGGTAGGAAAAGTAGTTCTCATCCTCGAGCGTGCAGATTCCGGTCTTGGTGACCACTACACCCAACTCGGATAATTCGGTGGCCGCGGCGCCGGGCAAATCCAGCCCCGTGGTGCCGTGGTGGGTGGTGCTTCGAATTCCGGGCCGCTGGATGCTGGCTTCTTCCGCCATGGATTCGGGGACCTCGTAGCAGCTGCCACAAATGGCCGGACCAATCCAGGCTTCGATGCTGGTGGCTCCCGCCGAACGTAGACGTTCCACGGTGGCGGTGAGAATGCCGTCAAGCAATCCGCGCCGCCCCGCATGGGCAGCGGCACTGATTCCTCCGCGCGGAGTTGCCCCCACGAAGACCACCGGAACGCAGTCGGCGACCATGACGGCCAGCGGCACCGCGGCTGTGGCCGAAACCAGCGCATCGCAGGTGGGGCCGTGACCCTCTGGCTCATCGCCGGTGAGCTCAACCACTGTTGCCGAGTGAACTTGATTCATGTAACTGAATCGAGATTCACCCAGACCCAGCCCCCGCTCGAGATCGCGACGCCGCAGCAGCACGGCGTCGCGATCATCGGGAACGTGGAAGGCCAGGTTTCCCTCGGCCGTGGAAGTGAACGCAACGTGCACTCGCGGAGCGAGTGCTGATTCGTAACGCAACATGGGCTGTGGAAGGGTTCCGTTCCGGTGAGTGTTTGTCCCTACTTGAGGAAGTCGGGGACATCCAGGTCGTCATTGGTGGCCGAGAGATCCGGCTCAACAATGGCGGGCAGTTCCTCAAAGCCCTGCTCGGCGGTTGCTACCGACGAGCGAACTTCTTGGCGAGGTGCTGCGGCGGGCGCCGTGGCCGGTGCTGCCGGAGCGGCAGGAGCCGACGCGGGTGCTGCCGGAGCGCTGCGCACGATCGGCTGCGGGGCAGCCGGGGTGCTGGTGGCATCAACCTGATCAAAACCAGCGGCAATAACCGTCACGCGAGCCTCGTCACCCAGGGCATCGTCAATGACGGCACCGAAGATGATGTTGGCCTCGGGGTGAGCAACTTCTTGCACGAGGCGTGCGGCCTCGTTGATTTCGAACAGACCGAGGTCCGAGCCGCCCTGGATGGAGAGCAGCACGCCGTGAGCACCATCGATGGAGGCTTCGAGCAACGGTGAAGCGATAGCAAGCTCGGCGGCCTTGACCGCGCGATCCTCACCTCGCGCCGAACCGATACCCATCAATGCCGAGCCTGCGCCCTGCATGACCGACTTTACGTCGGCGAAGTCGAGGTTGATCAAGCCCGGGGTGGTGATCAGGTCGGTGATGCCCTGTACGCCCGAGAGCAGTACCTGGTCCGCTTGGCGGAAGGCGTCAAGGACCGAGACGTTGCGATCGGAGATCGAGAGCAAGCGGTCGTTCGGGATAACGATGAGGGTGTCGACTTCGTCGCGCAGTGCTTCGATGCCATTGTCGGCGCTGGTTGCGCGGCGACGGCCTTCGAAGGTGAACGGACGGGTGACCACACCAATGGTCAGTGCGCCGAGGCCGCGGGCAATGCGTGCGATGACCGGCGCGCCACCGGTACCGGTGCCACCACCTTCACCAGCGGTGACGAAGACCATATCGGCCCCGCGCAGCACTTCCTCGATTTCCTCGGCGTGATCCTCGGCCGCCTGGCGACCCACATCGGGGTTGGCGCCGGCGCCCAGGCCACGGGTAAGTTCGCGTCCCACATCGAGTTTGACGTCGGCATCGCTCATGAGCAATGCCTGCGCATCCGTGTTGATTGCAATAAATTCGACGCCTCGCAGGCCAACTTCGATCATGCGGTTGACGGCGTTGACGCCACCACCGCCGATGCCGACGACCTTGATGACGGCGAGGTAGTTCTGTGGAGCTGCCACGTCCTGATTCCCTTGTTCGATGTGCTGCTGACCGAGGAAGCTCAACCGGACCAACGTTAACCCTCAACTCGAAGGTTATAGTTATGTCAAGCAACCGCTATGAAAACGCTATGGTTCGGAGTTCGTACATGCAACGACCACGGCCGCGTGTCGCCGCAAAGTCGTTCATTTTTCTTCTATTGCCGTCTTTTGCGGCCCGTTACCGGGCCACCGGGTGCTGCGGACTAGAAATGTCGTACACCTTGATGGGTGCTTCCTTGTCCTTGGGCGCTGCCAGAAGGGCTTGAAGAACACTGTTCTTCAGTGCCGCATCCTGAGCATCACCCCAAACCACCAGTGTTCCGTCGTTGAGCGTGAGCTCCACGAAGTCCTTGCTGGTGGCCGTTGCATGATCCACGGTCGCCAACAGCTTATCCGGTAGTTCGGAGAGAACTCGCGTCACGATGGCAAAGACCTTTGGGTCCTTCGTCGCTTTCGAGGATTTAATGGTGGGCAGCTTCGGCTTCGCCTTGGCCGACAATTGCGCCAGGACTTGGCCTTCAGGGCCCACGAGCGAACGCCTCTTGCCCTCGATGAGCAGCGCAACAGGCACATATTCAACAATCTGAACGTGCAGCGTGTTGGGGGCCTCAGCCTGGACGATGGCGTCCTGAACGGCCGGCTCACCGGCCAGCAGTTCCATCACTCGCCCCGTTCCCACGCGTGAGAGCGGAACTCCATGCAGCGGCTCAAGCGCCTTTTGCAGCGTCGCGTCGGTGACCAACTTATTACCATTCACCTGGACATTTTTGATGGCCAAGATGGGGGAAAAGTTGAGCACCAGCATCAGGATCACCACCAAGGCAGCCACCACCGAACCACCGATGATCCAGCGCCGTTTGGTACGCCGCCTGGGGTCCTCGGGCAGGTCAAGGACGTTGGAATTGCCCCTGCTCTGGCCGGGCTTGGTGACCATCAGTGACCCAGACGCTCTTCCAAGGCCGCCAAGATGGCACTGCCCTGCTCGGTGACGTCTCCGGCACCGATGGTCATGATCACATCTCCCGAGGCCGCTACACCGGCAACCACGGCCGCTGCTTGCCCCATGGAGACCAGTCCGCCGGCAGTAGCCAGCTCGCCGGTGACAAGTTCGCTGGTAACCCCCGGAATCGGCGACTCGCGTGCCGGGTAGATCTCCAGCACATAGGCCGAGTCAGCCAGCGACAGCGAGGCAGCGAATTCCTTGTAGAGCTCCTTGGTGCGCGAGAAGAGGTGGGGCTGAAACAACACGTGAACGGCACCGGTGCCGGCAACGGCACGCGCGGCGCGCAACGCGGCCAAGACCTCGGTGGGGTGATGGGCGTAGTCATCAAAGACCCGCACTCCCCCGGCCTCACCGCGGAAGTCGAAGCGGCGTGCGGCACCGGTGAACGAACCAAGTCCTGCCGTTACGGCTTCGGGGTCCAACCCGGCATCCAACCCAACACAGAAGGCAGCCGCAGCATTAAGCAGATTATGGTTTCCCGGCAGTGCCAGCTCAAGATCGATGTTTTGCCCGCTGCCCCATTCCAAGGTGCAGGCAAAACGCTGGCCGCGCGGATGCGGATCAACCAGACGGCGGTCCGCATCGGGTGCGAACCCATAGGTCTGCACCCGCAGCGCCGGACGTTCCTTGCGCATGCGCGTGGCCAGGGCGAGGGACCCCGGATCGTCGGCACAGCAAATCAGAAGCCCGTCTTCCGGAAGCAAGGACGCGAAATCGTAGAAGGCGCGGTGCACCGCCTCAACACTGCCGTAGTGATCCAGGTGATCTGCCTCGATGTTCGTTACCACCGCGACATCCGGGGAGTAATTCAGGAAGGACGCATCCGATTCATCGGCCTCGGCCACGAAGATTCGACCCTCACCGAATTCGGCGTTGGTACCAAGCGCCGCAATGTTGGCACCGATCGCAAACGTTGGGGAAGCTCCCGCCGCGCGCAACATGCTGGCGATCAGCGAGGTGGTGGTGGTCTTGCCATGGGTACCGGCCACGGTGATGACCCGGTGGCCCTCCATGACGGCGGCCAAACCCTGTGAGCGGTGCAGAATTCTCAGCCCGCGGGCAACTGCCTCGTCATACTCCGGGTTACCGGCCTTGATGATCGAGGAGATCACCACGGTATCGGCGTCCCCGAGGTTCCCCGCGGCGTATCCCACGTTGATGCGGGCACCTGCTTCACGAAGATCGTGGAGCACCGGCAGGTCCTTGGCATCGGTGCCCGAGACATTGAGCCCTCGGGCCACCATGAGCCTGGCTACGGCCGAGACTCCCACGCCGCCGATGCCCAGGAGGTGGACGTTGCCCAGCTGCTGAAGTGTGTGTTGTTCCTGCATGATGCTAGCTTTCCGTTCTGGAGGTAAGTGGCGGTGCGCTGTGTCCCAGACCCGTACGGATCATGGTGGCCATCGCTGCTGCAGCGTCGGTGCGACCCTGGGCCTTCGCCGCGGCCCCCATGCTCGCGAGTGCCGGGTGATCGAGTAGCAGGTTCAGCACGGTGGAGGTAATGAACTCGGCAGTGAATTCGGCATCGTTCACCAGCAGTGCGCCGCCAGCGGCCACGAGGTCGGTGGCGTTCAGGCGCTGTTCGCCGTTGCCGATGGGAAGTGGCACCAAGACCGAGGGGGTACCGGCGACGGCCAGCTCGCAGACCGTGCCAGCCCCGGATCGGGCCACCATCAAATCTGCCGCGGCGTAGGCCTGTTCCATCGAGTCAACGTATTCGACCTGACGGTAACCCGGTGCCGTGAGCGGCTCCCCCGCAGCATCCAGCATCACCTTGTCACGGCCGGTGATGTGCAAGATCTCGATCCCCTTGGCGCTGAGCGCGGGCAGGGCGGCGCCGATGGCGGCGTTAATCGAGGCAGCTCCGGAAGAGCCTCCGGTGACCACCAGTGCCGGAGCCTTCGCGGAGAAGCCCAGCGCAGCACGGGCGGATTCGCGCATCGCGGACCGGTCCATTGTCGCAACAAAGCCGCGCATCGGCATGCCCACCAGTTTGGCTCCGGGCAGCCCGGTTCCGCTGAAGGCTGCGCCAACACCCGTCGCGTATCTGGCGCCCACCTTGTTGGCCAGTCCGGCACGGGCGTTGGCCTCGTGAACAAAGATGGGCAGCTTACGCTTTTTTGCCGCAAGGTAGACCGGGGTGCAGACGTAACCGCCGACCCCGAGCACCGCTTGGGCCCTTGTCTGATCCAGAATGGCGCCGGCAGCCTTGATCGCGGCGCTGAAGCGGAAGGGCAGCTTTAGCAAATCCAGCGAGGGCCGCCGCGGCATGGGCACCTTGTTGATGGTGCGCAGCTCATAGCCGGCTTCGGGTACCAGCCGGGTTTCAAGCCCGAGGGCCGTACCCACGGCGGTGATACTCGTCGCGGGGTCCTGCTCGCGCAGGGCATCGGCGATGGCGATCATGGGGGTGATGTGTCCGGCCGTTCCGCCGCCGGCGATCACCACGCGTAATGGCTCAGTCATGGGATTCTGTGTGCTTCCTTCAACGGGTTTCATCGGCAATTTTTTTGACAGGTGGTGGGATCAGCTGGTGGAAGAGGCGCCGCGGGACTTAGCCAGCAGCGCACGCAGTCCGTTGCGGGTTCCGGGGCGTTGGAGTCTGGAGCGCTGGTCGCGAGCGAAGCAGAGCACCACCCCGACCCCTAAGAACGTGGCCAGAAGCGCCGAACCACCGGAGGAAATAAAGGGCAGCGGCAGACCGATGACCGGCAACAGTCCGGTGACCATGCCGATATTCACAAACGCCTGGCCAATGATCCAAGCCATGATGCCGCTGATGGCAACACGACCAAAGATGGTTCCGGCACGCACGGCGATCCGGTACATCGCCACGGCGAGCATGCCGTAGAGCACGATCACGAAGATGGTGCCCAAGAGCCCCAATTCTTCGCCAAGCACCGCGAAAATGAAGTCATTTTGAGCCTCGGGAATGTGTGACCATTTTTGTCGCGATTGACCCAAGCCCACGCCAAACCAGCCGCCGGAGGCCAGGGCGTAGAGGCCCTGCTCTGCCTGGTAGCAGTAATCGTTGGTGTCGCCGCAGGCGATATGCAGCCAGGCCAGGATTCGGCCCATGCGGTTTGGTGCCAGAATAACCATCAGCACCACGCCGACCAGACCGGCTATCCCCGCAATCCCGAAGATCCGAGAATTGGCGCCACCAACAAACATCACCACCGCGAGGATCAGCAGCAAAATCAGGGCGGTGCCGAGGTCGCGGCCGATCAGCACCAGGCCCACGGCCAGCAACCCAAAGGGCACCAGCAGGGGAATCACCGCATGCTTCCACTGGTCCATCAGCTTTGCCTTGCGTTCTACCACCCAGGCGCCCCAGAGGGCCAGGGCGACCTTGGCAAACTCGGAGGGCTGGATCGAGAACGGACCGATGAGGATCCAGTTCTTATTGCCGTAGATCTCCTTGCCGATGATCAATACCAACAGCAAGAGTGCTGTGGCAACGATCAACGCCGGCCACGCCAGTTTTTTCAGCTTGGCGACCGGAACCTGTTGCAGGGCCATCATGCAAATGATGCCGACCACTGCCCACAGCGATTGTTTGGAAAAATCGCCGAAGGCAGACTTGTTCTTGGCGATGGCCTCCACCGAGGAGGAAGACAAGACCATGATCAGACCCATGAAGGTCAACGCCAGGGTGGTGCCAAGTACCACGTAGTAATTGATTTGGGCACCGCGCAGCGAGGGATCCTCAATGCGGGTGAACCATTTGCTCAAGCCGCGGGATTCCGAACCCCGGCCGGGCTTGCGGCCCGGCGTGCCGGCCTTTGCGCCCTTGCCTGGTGGAGTACGGGATGTGCCGCTCACAAGAGCTCCTTAGCTAGTTTCTTCCTCCATTAACGCGCGTACCGCGTCGATGAAAGCATTTCCGCGTTGTGCGTATGAAGTGAATTGGTCCATGGATGCTGCCGCCGGAGCCATCAGCACGGTGTCCCCCGCCGTGGCAACCTCGGCAGCTCGTTTCACGGCCTGCGCCATGACTGCTGAGCCATCCTTGGCCGCGGCGGATCCTGTTGCCGTCTCCACACCAGTTTCGCGCACCTCGGCCATGATCACCGGTACTTGCGGCGCGTGTCGCTGCAGGGCACCGAGCAATGCTGCGGTGTCGGTTCCGATGACGATCACCGCTTTGAGGCGCTTGACGTGGGCGGTGACAAGTTCGTCGTATTCCACACCCTTGGACAGCCCTCCGGCGATCCACACCACCGAGGAGAAGGCACCCAACGCGGCGTTTGCTGCGTGCGGGTTGGTGGCCTTGGAATCATTGATCCAGAGCACGTCATCGCGGCGGGCGACGGCCTGAATGCGGTGATCTCCCGAATCGAAGGAACTTAATCCCTTGGCCACGGCCTCCGGTTCAACCCCAAAGGCTCGGGCCAAGGCGGCTGCGGCTGCGGCGTTCGACGCGGTGTGCCGCGGAACCACCTCACCCATCTGGTCAAGGGCAATCAGCTCCGCGGCCGAATTCTTCCGGTCCTCGATAAAGGCGCGGTCAACTAGCAGTCCATCCACCACACCCACCATACTCAGTCCGGGAACGTTAGTGGTGAAGCCGATGGCGCGGCAGCCTTCGGTCACGTCGGCATTTTCGACCATGGCCTCAACCACGGGTTCCTCGGCGTTGTAGATCGCCGCAACCCGGGTGCGCTCATAAATTTTGGCCTTGTCGGCCTTGTAGAACTCAAACCCACCGTGCCAATCCACGTGGTCCTCGGCGATGTTCAGCACCACGGAGGCCAGCGGGGACATGGTGTGGGTGTAATGCAGTTGGAAGGACGAAAGCTCCACGGCGATCACGTCGAACCCCTCGGGGTCACGGATGGCATCAAGAATTGGGGTACCCACGTTGCCCGCGGCAATGGCCCGCAGTCCCGCGGCTTGGAAGATCGCTTCGGTCATGGACACGGTGGTGGTCTTGCCGTTGGTCCCGGTGATCACTACCCACTCGGCGAGCTTGCGGCCCTCTTTTTCGCGCACGCGCCAGGCCAGCTCAACGTCGCCCCAGATCTCGATCCCGGCTTGTGCCGCTGCCACCAGCAGTGGCTGGCGCGGATTCCAGCCCGGAGAGGCAATCAGCAGTTGCGGTGCCAGCCCGTTGATCAGCGGCAGCTCATCAAGGTGCGCTGCACCGAGCAGCACATCGGTGGCTCCGACGATCTTCAGGGTCTCGCCCCGTGATTGGTTGACTTCGGTGTCAGCGCCGTCGATGACCACAACGTGGGCGCCGAGTTCGATCAAGGTATCGGCGGCAGAGAACCCGGAGAGGCCCAGGCCTGCGACAACTACCCGCAGTCCCTTCCAGTCAGATTCCCAGCGCGTGAGGTGATCAAGGTTGTTAAGCATTAGAGTGCCACGACCCATTCGGAGTAGAAGATGCCCAGACCCGCGGCAACAAAGAGCCCACCAAGAATCCAGAACCGTACCACCACGTTCTCCTCGGCCCAGCCGGAGAGTTCAAAGTGGTGCTGCAGCGGTGCCATCTTAAAGACGCGTTTGCCGCCGGAGAGCTTGAAGAAGCCGACCTGAATGATCACCGAAAGGGCGATAATCACGAAGAGTCCGGCCAACACGAGCAGCAAAATCTGCGTGCGCGAGAGGATGGCGAAGGCGGCAATCGCGCCGCCGATGGCCAAGGATCCGGTGTCACCCATGAAGATCTTTGCCGGTTTGGCATTCCACCAGAGGAAGCCGATCAACGCGCCACAGAAGATCGCACCGAGCAGCGCCAAATCCATGGGGTCACGCACTGTGTAACAAACGTTTTTCGCCTCATGGATACCGCAAGCCTGATTCTGCTGCCAGATACCGATGAGTGTGTAGGCGCCAAAGACCATGATGGCGGCGCCGGTGGCCAGCCCGTCCAGACCGTCGGTGAGGTTCACACCGTTAGTGGTGGCGGTGACGATGAGGTTGGACCACAGCACAAAGAGGATCAAGCCAAACAGCGGTCCGGCGAAGGCCAGATCGATGGAGGTGTCGCGCAAGAAGGAGATTGCCGTGGAGGCGGGAGTCAGTCCCTGAGCGTTAGGGAAATTCAGCGCCAGTACGGCGAATCCGATGCCCACCACTGCCTGCAGCACGATCTTCTGCCAGGCACGCAGTCCCAGCGAGCGTTTCTTGGCGATCTTGATGAAGTCATCAAGGAAGCCAACGAGTCCCATGCCGGCAAAGAGCAACAGCACCAGCAACCCGCTGGCGCTCACTCCGGCGCTGGGCCGACCCAACAGGGCCAGCAGCCCGTGGGTGATGAAGTAGCTCAGGATCACCGCGGCGATGATGATGACTCCGCCCATGGTGGGCGTGCCAGACTTCGTCGCGTGGCTGGTTGGTCCGTCGTCGCGGACGACCTGACCGTATTGCTTAAGCGTCAGTAGGCGGATAAATAGCGGCATCATGACCATGGTGAAAACCATGGCGATGCCGGATCCGATGATGAGGGCAATCACAGTGCCGAACCTCCCTCTGCGGTGGTAACACCGCTATTGATTCCGGCGATGGCATCGCCTAGGTGCCGCAGGCCGGAGCCATTGGACGATTTGAAAAGCACGATGTCCCCGGGAAGAAGATTCTCCGTCAGGATTTGTGTTGCATCCTCGATGTCCTCGGCGTAGTAGGCCTCGTCTCCCCAGCTGCCCTCGAGCACCGCAGAGTTGTAGGCCAACTTGGCACCGCGGCCGATGACCAGCAGCTTCTTGATGTTCATGCGGACGGCAACACGACCCAGTAGGTCGTGTTCGTGCCGTGACTCATCACCCAGTTCAAGCATTTCGCCCAGCACCGCCCAGGTGCGTCGAGTTTTGCCCGTCGCGTCCGGCAGGCCAAGTTCGGCCAGGGTGCGAAGCGCTGCGCGCATCGAATCTGGGTTGGCGTTGTAGGCATCATTGATGATGCTCACCCCGTCGGCGCGCTCAAAGCGTTCCATCCGCCAGCGGCTGGCCGGGCCAAGGCCCTGCAACGTCGCGGCGATGATAGCGGGGGGCACACCGAGGTATTCCGCGACGGTGGCCGCGGCAAGAATATTGGTCACGTGGTGGCGGCCGATCAGGCCGGAGGTGATTCGGTGCGACGAGTGATCGGCGAAGACCAGGGTAAATTCTGGGTGACCCTCCGCATTGACCTCGAGGCCCTGGGCCCAAACGCCCACGGCGGTGGCGTCGTTGGTGCGTTGCACACCAAAGTTACGCACCACGGCGTTGGTCCGCGAGGACATGGCAGACACCAAATTGTCATCGAGGTTGAGCACCGCAAGTCCGTCGGGGGACAGCGATTCAACCATTTCGCCCTTGGCCTTGGCGATGTTCGCAATACCGCCGAATTCTCCGGCGTGTGCCGAACCGACTCCGAGCACCACACCCACTTCGGGCTTCACCATCTCGGTGAGGTAGGCAATGTGTCCCACACCGGTGGCACCCATCTCAACCACCAGGTACTTGGTTTCGGAGGTGGCCCGGAAGACGGTCAGCGGTACGCCGACTTCGCCATTGTAGGAACCCACCGGGGCAACCGTCGGACCCAGCTGCGAGAGCAGGGAGGCCAACAGGTCCTTGGTGGTGGTCTTGCCGGCCGAACCGGTAATGCCGATTACACGCAGGGAATTGGAGGCTTTAAGCCGGGCCACGATGGCCGCGGCCAGGTGCCCCATGGCGATGACGGCATCGGGGACGATGATGGCCGGGTGAACGGATCCGTCCTCGGCGTGGGTTTCGTGCTCGGCAAGGGCCAGCACGGCGCCCCTACTCATGGCCGATCCGATGAAGTGGTGTCCATCTGAGGACTCCCCCGGCTTGGCTACAAAAAGCCATCCGGTTTCACAGGATCGCGAGTCGGTATCGACTCCGCGAATAAGTTGGTCGGCGCTAGCCGTTGAAGTGAGTCGCCCGCCAGTAATTTCGGCGATTTCGGCGGAAAGAAGATCAATCATGGCACCTAGGACTTTACCCTTCATCCGTTGGTTCGAAGGAATCGGAGGACGAGCCCAGGGGCGTGAAGCCATTGGCGCGCAGGGCATGGCGCAATTCCTCACGGTCATCAAGCTCAAGGTTCACACCCATGACCTCTTGGAAGACTTCGTGGCCTCGTCCGGCCACCAAAATAGTGTCCTTCTCCCCCGCCATGGCCACCGCTGCGGCGATTGCGGCGGCGCGCGGGTAGATCTCGTGTACGACAGCGGTGAGGCCGTGAGCGTCGATCTCAGCGCGTGCGCCCGCGACCAACGCCGCGCGGATCGGTGCCGGGTCTTCGGAGTGCGGATCATCGTCGGTGACAATGACCACATCGGCGTGCTGGGCGGCCACCGCACCCATGATCGGGCGTTTGGTGGCGTCACGTTCACCGGTGGCTCCGAAGACCACGAAGACGCGTGATCCTTCCTCGTCACGGCGCACCGAGGATAGTGCCCGGGCCAGGGCGTCGGGGTTATGGGCGAAGTCAACGATGGCGGCCGGTTCCGACGCGATGACCTGCATGCGCCCGGGGACCTCTACGGTGAGGGGATCCGCTTGATCCAGTGCCTGCTGCAGCGTCAGCGGATCAACGCCGGAGGCCAGCACCATGAGAATGGCCAGCGCGGCGTTGGAGATATTAAAGTCTCCCGGGAGCCCGGTCTTCGCGGTGAGTCGAAGTCCATTCGGCCCGCTCAGGGTGAAGTGGTGTCCCAGACCGGCCGGACGTACATCCCTCACGGCCCAGTCGGCTTCAACGACCTCGGTGCCGGTGGATAGCGTCAAGACCTCTGCGGTGGCGTGCGCCGCCATTTTGCTGCCCCAGTGATCATCAACGATGACGACGGCTCGGTCGCTACGTTCTAAGTCAAAGAGCATCGCCTTGATACCGAAGTACTCCTCCATCGACCCGTGCAGATCAAGATGGTCCTGGGTCAAGTTGGTGAAGCCGGAGACGGCGAAGCGTAGACCGTCCACCCGGTGGTAGGCCAGCGAGTGGGAGGAGACCTCCATGGTGGCGGCGTTAACGCCCAACTCGCGCATCCGTGACATCAACCCGTGCAGCTGGGGTGCCTCCGGGGTGGTGAGAATGCTGGGAATCGGGGTTTGGCCGGCGGAAATTTCAATGGTTCCCACCAAGCCCGTTTCCTTGCCCAGGGCGCGGAGCACCGAACGGATCATGTAGCTGGTGGTGGTCTTGCCGTTGGTTCCGGTCAGGCCAAAGAGCTCGGGGCATTTTTCATCTGTCCCATAAACCAGCGCGGATATTTCGCCGATGACTTCACGCGGAGCATCAACCAGCAGCATCGGAAGCCCCAGCGCTGAGGCGGCTGCCGCTCCCTCCTCATCGGTGAGGATCGCCGTGGCCCCGGCGCGAGCCGCATCCTGGGCAAACTGTGCCCCGTGGAAACGAGCCCCGGGGGCGCCGACGTACAGGTCTCCCGGCAATACGGCACGAGAGTCGAGGCAGACCCCGGTGACACCTAGTCGACCGTCGCCAACGACTGTGGCCCCACGTCCGGTTTCATGCAGGTACTCGAGCATGGCGTTCAGTGGTGTGTTGGTTGCTCGGGTGGGGCGAAGCAGCGCTTCGGCCGCCCGGGGGGAGAGTGCTTCAGGCATTACCAAGATTTCTTTTGTTCGGATCCGATGAACACTTTGTAGCCGTTGGGCTTCGAATCGCTCGGAGCAACGTTGTAGGCATTAAGGGTCTTGCCCATGACTTCGCTGAAGGTGTCACCGACGCTCCAGGAGATCCAGTCGCCCTTCGGACGATACATGGTCACCACGACGGCAAACTGGGGGTCATCCAGTGGAGCCACACCGGCAAACGAGCTGGTATATCCGTCGTATCCGCCGGATTCGCCAGCAGCTTGGCCGGTGCCCGATTTACCGCCAACGCGGTAACCGGACACAGCCATCTTAGTGCCAGTGCCCTCCAAGACCACGGTTTCCATCATCCTGAGCATCTGATCGGTGGTCGCCTTGGAGAAAACACGCTCACTCTTTGGTGCGGCAGGTTTCTCGATGCTTCCATCGGGATTGATGTAGGAATCGATCAGCGTCGGAGGGATGCGAACCCCACCATTGGCGATGGTTTGGGCGATTTGTGCCGTATGAAGTGCAGTCTGAGTGTAGCCCTGACCAAACATGATCGCGTACTGCTGGCGCCGTTCCCAGTCGTCAGCCGGGGCTAAGATGCCCTTGCTGGCACCGCCGAGGCCGATGTCGATGGCCGAACCGATGCCAAGCTTCTTCAAGTAGTTGAAGCGAGTCTCGTTGCTCATCTTGTTGCCGATCATCACGGTACCGGTGTTGTATGAGCGAGCGAAGATGCCCGCGGCCGTCATGTCATAGGTGGTGTGCTTTTTTGAGTCGTTGATGACTTCGTTGTTGATCTTGTAGGCATTCGGGACCCTGAAGGCGTCGGTGGGTTTGACCACGCCCTCCTCTAACGCGGAGGCAAAGGTGGCCATCTTGCCGGTGGAGCCGGGCTCAAAGGCTTGGGTGATTGACGCCGAGGTGCGAAATTTGCCTTCGGTCGCGCTGGGGTCGTTGGGGTCCATCTGGTTCGAGTCCCCGATGGCGATGATGCGACCTGTCTTCACCTCGGTGACCAGGACCGAGACCCATTCGGCATTAAACTGCTTCTGCTTCTTCAACGCCGCTTCTTGAGCGATGAAGTTGATGTCGCTGTCGAGCGTGAGCTTCACGTCTTGGCCGTCAACTGCCGGAACTTCGGTCGTCTCGGCCACCGGGATTCTGACGCCGTCGGCACCAACCTCGTAGGTTTTGGTTCCGGCTTCTCCGGTTAAATGATCGTTTTGGCTCAGTTCAAGGCCTTCGGCACCCACATGGGTTTCTTGGTTATCGGAGTTCTTCACGAATCCCAGGACCGGACCGGCGACCACCCCGTTGGGGTACTGGCGTTCGCTGCGCAATTGGCCGGTTAGGGTGCGGATACCCAGTTCCATGGCCGCGTTACGCACCTCGGGAGTCACGCCCTTGGCAACAACGGAGTAGGCGTTGGGTTTTGCTCCCTCCGCGGCCACCACCGCGTTGCGCACCGTGGCGACGTCTTGGTTGAGGATGTCCGCCAACTCGGTCACCGTCTGTTCAACGGAAACCGTTTCACGCTTGGCGCCGCCGGAGATGGGGGCGCGCACGATCGGCTTGGCCGCCTCGACTTTGCGTTGGTCAACAACCAAGTCATAACGGTCAACACTGGTGGCCATGATGGCACCGCTTGCGTCAAGGATCTGTCCACGCTTGGGCTGGGTTTCTTGGACCCGTGTGCGGTTATCAACAGCTGCTGCAGCGACGGCCTTGGCGTTGAGTGATTGGACAAAAAACAACCGCCCACCAATGGCCAACAAAAGCACCAATGCAATGCCTAAAACCATGCGCAAGCGTGGATGCGTTGCTCCGGTGGTGGTTGGGGATAATTTTGACATGCGGTCCTCAGCTCATACCGGGCGTGGGTTGGTGGTGCTCTAGGTGGTTGGTGGACGGTTCAAGTCTGGGTTTCTACTGCCCCGGGGTCTTCAAGCTCGGAGCGGGAATTGTTCCCCCGTTGAGCTCGGCCGCGGAAAAGTCAGGACGCTTATCGTTGCCGGCCTGCTCGGATGGCTCGCTTACGATGCTCTTGGTTGCCTCTTGCGCGGTGGCAGGCTGTTCGACTGCCTCAGGCTCACTGGCAGGCACTTCGGCGGCAACGGGAGCCGGTGCCGGCTGAACGATGGGCGCGGAAACAACTTTTTCCACTGGCGGCTCGGGTTTGACCGGAGAGTTGAGGGAAACATTGCTTGCTTTGGCATCAGCGTCGGGCTTTTTGGCCGCTGTCGGAGTGCCAGAGACCTTTCCCGACTCAATGTTGATGGCCGCGGGGGCTCCCGGTTTCACCATGCCTAATTTTTCAGCCTTTGCGGCTACCACCTGAGGAGCTTCGAGGTACAACGCCTTCTGACGCAATGCCTCGTTTTCCTGGGAGAGGGAACGTTCCTGTCCGCGCAGATCCACCGCCGTGTACTGGCCGTTGGCAATGGCGACGTTGATGAGCAGAACCGCAACAACCGAGGCAATAACCAAACCAAGGATGGTGACAAGGAAGGGAATCCGTCGCGAGGAACCGATCTCCGGGACCACCGAGAGCGTCGTGCGGCTCTTGGCGGTAGATTCTTCCGGACGTGAGGCTGGGATGGGTCGCGGGGCATGGCTGAGCGCATTGGCACCCTGCGTTGCCGGATGTTCGATAACGCGCGAACGTACGCGGCTGGGGGTCCGGTTGCTCATTCTCAGCTCCTCTTAAGGATGCGTTCCACGGCTCGCAGCTTTGCTGAAGCTGCCCGCGAGTTTTCTGCGATTTCTTGGTCAGTTGGCTTTTCGGTTCCTCGGGTGAGGACCTTGAATTGCGCCTTGTGTTCTTCCAGCTCCACGGGGAAGCCAGCGGGTGCCGAGGATTTTGAACCGGCGGCGAAGTGCCGCTTGGTGATCTTGTCCTCCAACGAGTGATAACTCATCACCACAACCCGGCCACCAACGTGCAGTGCGCCCATGGCAGCGGGGATGGCTCGATCCAACACATCGAGTTCCTCGTTGACTTCAATGCGAAGTGCCTGGAATGTCCGCTTGGCGGGGTGTCCCCCGGTGCGTGCGGCAGCTGCCGGAACCACGGATCGAATAGCCGTTACGAGTTCTTCGGTGGTGCTGAAGGGCTTGAGCTTGCGAGCTTCAACGATGGAAGAGGCGATACGCCCGGCGAACTTTTCCTCGCCCCAAGCGCGGATAATGCGGACCAATTCGGTTTCGCTGTACTCATTAACAATGTCTGCGGCGGTGGGCCCTTGCGAGGTATCCATACGCATATCCAACGGAGCGTCGTAGGAATAGGCGAAGCCGCGGTCCCGCTCGTCTAGCTGCAGGGAAGAAACCCCGAGGTCGAAGAGCACTCCGTCAATACCGTCAAAGCCCAAATCGGCGACGACATCGGCGATCTCGTCATAGATTGCGTGGACCAGGTCGGTGCGCTCGGCAAATCCAGCCAAGCGTGCCCCAGCCAGGGCCAAGGCCTGCTCGTCGCGATCCAACCCGATGAGGTGCAGATCGGGGAAACGCTGGAGGAGTGCTTCAGAATGCCCACCCATCCCCAAGGTGCAGTCCACAACAACCGCACGGCCACGGGCGGCAATGCCTGCCTCGATACCGTCCGCCAAAAGCCCTACGCAACGTTCGAGCAACACCGGAACGTGGCGTTCGGATGTTGGCCGATCTGCGGATCCGTCTAAGTTCACCGCTCCCCCTTTCGCGTGGGCCTACTACCTATAGTTTTGGCTGAGACCAGATCCCCCTCCGACCCGCGTCCACCCAGCCTGGCTCCGGGGAAGTGGAGTCAGGATGCGCGTTGCACGGGCGGCTGGAGATCTCGTCCAAGCCACTGTTGAGCCTTGAGTCACCGTGTTGGTAACTATTTAGCCCGGAAGTGCTTCGTCGTCCGTTTCGGAGAACACGTTCTCCTGCTCAACGAGGTAGGTATTCCACGCCGTGGAATCCCAAATCTCGACTCGGTTGCCCGCGCCGATCACTGTAACCTCTCGGTCCAGCCCCGCATATGAACGAAGCATTGACGGAATGGTGACCCGCCCCTGCTTATCCGGCAATTCATCCGAAGCACCGGAGAGGAAAACACGCGCATAGTCTCGTGCCTGTCGTGAAGAGATCGGCGCCTGGCTCATTTGCTCATGCTGCTTCTCAAACTCACGTTGGCTAAAGACGTAAATACAACGTTCCTGGCCTCGCGTCAGAACTAAACCATTGGCTAATTCGTCCCGATACTTGGCCGGGAGGATCAAACGCCCCTTCTCATCCAGACGCGGGGTATACGTTCCGAGGAACATACCTACCGCCTTCCGGCTAGAAGAAGCATTTTGCTCCATTTCCCTCTATTTCGCTCCACTTTACTCCACAAGCCTCCACTGTCAACGAACGATTCGGCATTTTGCGGTGAAAATCTAGCGAAAACTGTTGATTTTCCGGGGCATACGAGCCGTGGTGCGGGGTGGAGGGTTTTAGATTCAGATCAAACTCCCAGAAAGGGTGCCGTGACGAAGGGCACATCACCATCTGCGGGAATCCGCCATTTCACGTGGGTTTTCCGCGTGAGCTCGTGACTAGTGGAGGGTTCACCCCGAGCATTAGGGAGCAAAGTGGAGGACAAAGGAATCCACGCCAGGAGCGAGCGCCAAGAGCCCAGAAATATAAATTACGTCGATTAGTGATATTGGGCGCGTCGTGGTTCACGATGAACAATTTGGCCGCATGGCTCGATGCCGGCCTCGTTCCTCAGAATTGTC
>NZ_JAAWVT010000012.1 GCF_012271785.1 Paeniglutamicibacter terrestris
AACCTTACCCCACCGCGTGTCGAAGAACAAATCCACCATCACTGGTGAACACTGCCCCAACAACCGGCTTCCAATGTTTCATCGGCACAACGAAGTACCGAACAAAATGTGGAAGGGGATTGAGTAGAAATTCGGTCGCCCGGCGATTTTCTCCGCAGTATTCCCGCGGTGTCCCTCGCGGCGACTTAGAAAACTATACACACAAAACACCCGAAGGGGAAATCAGCCCACTCCCCCACCAAGAACCGCGAAAACCCCGTATATATAGGGATTCTAGGTCCTTCCGGAAACAAAAAGTCGGGGCAGGGAAGCTGCAGTGATCAGCAGCACTCCCCCACCCCGACTTTTCCTGCCTTTCGGCAAACCAGGCGTTGTTCCCCTAGCTAGGCAACTTCAACGACAGCCAGGTTCTTCTTTCCGCGTCGTACCAAGAGGTAGCGGCCATGAAGCAAATCATCCTTGCTAATAACCGCATCAAGGTCCGAGTACTTCACGTTATTAACGTATGCCCCACCCTCATTCACCGTACGGCGAGCCGCCGACTTCGATTCGGAGAGTCCCGAAGCCATCAACACCGAAACGATGTCTAGGTCATCACCGCTAATAGTGGTGCTCGTCAGTTCCTGGGTTGCGGCGCGAAGTGTCACTTCATCCATGTCGCTCAGTTCGCCCTGGCCAAAGAGTGCTGCAGATGCCGCGATAACCTTCTCGGTTGCATCAACTCCGTGGACCAACGAGGTAACCAGGTAGGCAAGTTCCTTCTGACCCTTGCGGGCAAAGGGACGATCTGCCACTTCCTGCTCCAGAGCTTCAATCTCGGCGCGGGTCAGGAAGGTGAAGACCTTCAACCGCGAAGCAACATCGGCATCGGCGGTGTTCAGCCAGAACTGGTAGAAGGCGTACGGGCTGCACATCTCCGCGTCCAACCAAATGGCATTACCCTCGGACTTGCCGAATTTGGTGCCATCGGAGTTGGTGATCAACGGCGTTCCGTAGGCGTACGCGCTCTTGCCCTCGGCCTTGCGAATCAAGTCGGTACCGCTGGTGAGGTTTCCCCACTGATCCGATCCACCGGTCTGCAGGGTGCAGCCGTATAGCTTGTGTAGCTGCAGGTAGTCGTAGCCCTGCAGCACTTGGTAGCTGAATTCGGTGTAGCTGATGCCCTCATCGGAGTTCAGGCGAGCAGCAACGGTTTCCTTCTTGATCATGGTGCCCACGCGGAAGTACTTGCCCACTTCACGCAGGAAGTCGATGGCGCTGAGGTTGGCGGTCCAGTCAAGGTTGTTGACCATGCGCGCTGCATTCTCACCCTCGAAGGATAGGAAGCGAGCGACCTGCGCTTGGAGCTTACCGACCCATTCGGCCACCGTCTCCTTGGTGTTCAGGACACGTTCGGCGGTCTGGCGCGGATCGCCAATCAACCCGGTGGAACCACCCACCAGTCCGAGAGGCTTGTGACCGGCCAATTGCAGTCGACGCATATTCAGCAGCTGGACCAAGTTGCCCAGGTGTAATGAGGCTGCCGTGGGGTCAAACCCGCAGTAATAGGTAATTATCTCCTCGGAGAGCACCTTTTCGAGCTCGGTTTCATCAGTGGAAACGTGGACCAGGCCACGCCACTTCAGCTCCTGCCAAATGTTGGCAAACGACGGATCATTACTCTGTCCCGACAAGGCGGGATTCTGCTCAATTTCAGACACCCTACTAAATTAGCAGTCTCCGCGCGGAATTACTTCTCCGAGTCAATGCCCGCCGGAATCGTACCCTCAGCCAGAATGCGCAAGCGCTGCGTCGTACGGGTCATCGCGACGTAGAGGTCACCGACGGTGCCTTCTACCTCATCGATCAGTTCCTGCGGCTCCAGCACCAGCACCACATCAAACTCCAGGCCCTTGGCTTCGCGTGCGCCAAGCACCACAATGTCCTGGCTCAGACCACCGGATCCGGTTCCTACGCGGCGACCAAATTGCTCCACCACTGCCGCGCGCACCACCGGGAGCCGAGATTCGGGAACGATCACTGCCAACAGCCCGCCATCGGCGATTGCCACCTCACCGGGCAGCACCTCGCGCAGCTTGGGCAGCAGCTCCCCCGGGGCCAAGCGATCAACCAACGGCGGCCATTGGCCCTCGCGTACGGCCTTCGGGGTCGAGATTTTTAGTCCTGCCGCATGGGCAACCCGGGTGGCTGCCTCGGCAATCTGCATCGGCGTGCGGTAGTTGACAGTGAGTTCCTCGAGCGTAAAGCGCTCGGCAACAAACGGCTTCATGGCCTGCGCCCAGCTGGTGGCGCCGGAGGCCGAGGAGGTCTGGGCAATATCGCCGACCACGGTAAAGGATTTCAGCGGGCAGCGACGCATCAACAACCGCCACTGCATTGGGGAGAGTTCCTGCGCCTCATCCACCACCACGTGACCATAGGCCCATGAACGGTCGGCGACGGCCCGGTCGGCAGCTGATTGCCGCACGGCGGTCTCCTGATTCATGTCCGCCAGATCTTGGGCCTCGACCAAACCGTCGATGCCGGCGTTGAACATCATTTCGCCTACGTTGCGCAGTGTTGCCTCGGCGTTCTCGAGATCTCGCTTCAGCTGCGCTTCGGTTCCGTTATCGGCGTTGCCCACTGCCTTGAAATCGCCGAGTAATTCTGCCGCTTCATCAAGCAAAGGTACGTCGGCCTCGGTCCAGGGTGAACCGGGGGTGCGCTGCAGCGCCTTGAGTTCGTGCGGGCGCAGCTGTGGAGCGGCGGCGGCCAACAGGTGTTCCTTGGCGAATAGCTCCTCCAGCAGTGACTGCGGAGTCATCGGCATCCAGCACAGGTTCAACGCGATGCGCGCGTCTCGTGATTCGCGGACCTCTTGGAGAAGGTAGCTGCGGTCCACGGCGTTGCCGTTTCCCGAGGAGTCCTCGAGGATTTGCTGCAATTGTGCCGCCAACTCGCGCACCAAAATCTTGGTGAATACCTCGCGGGCCTCATTGTGCGGTTTGCGCGAAGCACGTGCCTTTTCC
The DNA here is from genome assembly GCF_012271785.1 of Paeniglutamicibacter terrestris. Classification (GTDB taxonomy): domain Bacteria; phylum Actinomycetota; class Actinomycetes; order Actinomycetales; family Micrococcaceae; genus Paeniglutamicibacter; species Paeniglutamicibacter terrestris. The sequence goes on from NZ_JAAWVT010000012.1 coordinate 3,009, forward strand.
CGGGCATGGCGAACCTGTCCGCGACTGAGCACCAGCCGGGTGCCCTCCACCACCACGCGGCGATCTTCGTGCAGCAAGCGTTGGCGGTTGGACACCGCCTTGGCGACCACCTTGGCCATGAAGGCCTTGCCCTTGATGCGCGCCGTCTCACGGTTGTGTTCGGCCACGGCGACCAGACCCGGGTAGAGTTCGCCGACCGATGACATCACCACGCCGGTCTCACCCAGGGAGGGCAGGACGCGTTCGATGTAGCGCATGAAGGAGGACGAGGGGCCCACCAACAAGACGCCGGCGGTATTGAGTCGCTCGCGGTGTTCGTAGAGCAAGAAGGCTGCGCGGTGCAGAGCCACGGCGGTCTTCCCGGTTCCCGGGCCACCCTGAACAACCAACACCCCGGCCAGTGGGGAGCGGATGATCGCGTCCTGTTCGGCCTGGATTGTGCCGACGATGTCGCCCATGCGACCGGTACGTTTTTGCGTCAGGGCCGCCATGAGCGCGCCCTCGCCCTGCAGGTTATCGTTTTCGATAAAAAGGTCGGTGTCCAAAACCTCATCATCAATGCCCAGCACGCTGCGCCCGCGCAGCATCAGGTGCCGCCGACGCCGCACTCCTTGTCGGCGCAGGGCGGTGGCCTGATAGAAGGCCGCGGCTTCGGGAGCACGCCAGTCCACCATCAAGCGGGTGAGGTCTTCGTCGGTCATACCGATGCGACCGATGTAGCGCGGAGCACCGGCTTCCTCACCGGCACGGTTCACATCATCGTCCAGATCCAGCCGACCGAAGACCAATCGGTCCTCTACCGCGTTGAGCTGTGAGAGACGATCCTCGTAGAGCGCGGCAAAGGAATCGCGTTCGGACACGTTCTGGATCGATCCCTGAGCACCGCCGCGGCGAGTCCGGGTGAGCTGTGCGAGCTTTTCGGCGCGCAGTTCATCCAGGCGGGAGTAAAGCATCGAAACATACTTGCGTTCGGCTTCGAGCTCCGGTTGAACGGTCGTGGACTCTGGCATTCAGCACTCCGATGATGTTACGAAATCGTGGACAGACCAGTTTACGCTCTGTCGAAGGAGGGGTTTGACCGGATGTCATAAAGACCTCCGGGCGAGGTGCGGTGATTAGACCAATTGGAGGGAATGGACTTCAAGTCCCTCGAGCTTTTCACGGCCGCCGAGTTCTTGAAGTTCAAGGACCACACCGATCCCGACAACCTGTGCGCCGGCCATGCCGAGCAAGCGGGCAGCAGAGCCGACGGTACCGCCGGTGGCCAGCACATCGTCAAGGATTAGCACACGGGTTCCCGGAGCAATATCGTCGCGATGAAGCTCTAGCGTCCCGGTCCCGTATTCAAGGGTGTAATCATCGCGGTGCACGGCACGAGGCAATTTGCCGGCCTTGCGAATGGTGATCATGCCCGTGCCGGTGGCGTAGGCGGCCGCGGCGGCCAGCACGAAGCCGCGCGCCTCAAGTCCGGCGATGACATCAAACTTCCCGGCGAAGGGTGCGATGATCTCATCAACAATGCGGCGCAGACCCTGCGGATCGGCAAAGACCGGGGTGAGGTCCTTGAAGGAAATGCCGGCAGAGGGGTAATCGGGAACGATTTCGCTCAACCGGTCAAGAAGGTCATTAATGGTTTCGGGCTCTGGATTCACCCAATAAGTCTAGTCCCTTGGGCCGCGGGCCCTGCGCGGCGCCGCCTTGCGGTAGGGCGAGACGCTGGGCTCGCCCGGAAGCCAGAACCGGTACGGGTACTGGTCCCCGCCGCCGCTGCCGGCCACGCCGGTGCGCGGGCCGGTAAGGTGCGTCGTCGGGGTTGGGGCCAGCCTGTCCAGGCCGAGGTCCGGGCCCGGAGGCGTCGCGGTGCCTCGGCGGAAACGCGCGAGGTTGTGTTCCAGCGTCAGCCCGAGGCCCTGCGCCAATCGCGCGGGGCCGCTGAGCAGCCTGGCTGCCGGTCCCCCGGGGTTGCCGCGCCTGGCCGTCGCCGTTTCGAGGCCGGATACGACTTCGCCGGCGCGCAGCAGCACCGCCGAGGCCGTGCCCTCGGTCCCGCACACCACATTGGCGCAAAAGTGCATCCCGTAGGTGAAGTAGACGTAGGCTGTGCCCGGAGGGCCGAACAGGCCGGCGTTGCGTGCCGTCTTTCCCCGATAGGCGTGGGATCCGGGGTCCAGGGCACCCTCGTATGCCTCCACCTCGGTCAGCCGGACCACCACCAGCTGCCCGCCGATGAAGGTCGAGACATGGGCGCCGAGCAGGTGCGGCGCCAGCTGCAGCGAACCCAGCCGCAGCAACGGATCTTCCATGTCCAGCACCGTCGTTCCTCCCTCCGGGACTCGACGCTAGTTGGGGGCCTTGAGCCCGGAGGGCCAGGGGCCCAGCTCCGGAAGGTCGGCACCGTCCGCGCCGGCGGTGGCCTGCACCGGCCCCAGTGGCTGGCGCCCGGCCAGCCACGCGGCCAGGTCGAAGTCGGTGCCACTGAGGACAACGGCTTCATCGCCCGAGCCAAGAGAGATGCGCTGGGCACCATGTGGCTGCAAAATATAGCGTTTGGACTTCGGGACACGAGATGCCAGCTCGGTGAATAGGTGGGCATTAAATTCTGGTTCCCAGTTAGCTGGCGAGTGCGACCGCAACAGGTCCGAGGAGTGGATGACGCTTTCGCGCCAGATGGCCTCAAAGAGTTCTGCCACGGAGCCTGCGCCACGGAATCCGGTGGCTAGTTCCCAGTGTTCCGCCTTTATGGCGTTCACCCCAGATCCCAGAGCAGCGAGGGATTGATCAACTCGCTCGACCAGGGCGTCTGCGCGCATCAATGCCAACAGCTCAATGGCATTGTTTCTACCTTCGGCTCCCCCGTCATACATGGGGAAAGGTTCGGTTGCCCCGATTGATTCAAGTTGCCGGGTTGCCGCCCGGGCGAATCCATCGATGTGGGCTAGGAGGTGAGCACGACTCCAGCCGGGCAGGGCGCTTGGTTCGGCCGCTGCAGCGGCATCAATCGTGGCCACCAGCGCGCGAAGCGTGGTCAAGGAGGCAACAATCTTGGCGGTCAGTTCTTGTTGTGTCAGCTCACTCATGCCCACAGCCTAGCCGCACGAGGTGCGTTAAATGGCGAAGGTAGGGTTCCTGACCGTGGTGGCGGGGAACCCCACCTTTTGCATCGGGCCGGTTCGTTTTAGGCCGAGTAGGCCCGCAGCGGAACCAGCGCTTCCTTCAGGGCGAGAAGTTGCGCGGCCACGGCCGAGGGTGCGGTGCCGCCCTGGGCACTGCGCGAGTCAAGTGATCCCTGGGTGGAGAGCACGGTGCGCACCTCGGGGGTCAGGTGTTCCGAGATCCCGGCGTAGTCTTCGTCGGTCAGGTCCCAGAGTTCGCCGCCCTTGGATTCGGCTAGTTTAACTGCGGCGCCGGAAAGCTCGTGTGCCTCGCGGAATGGCACACCCTGGCGGACCAACCATTCGGCAATGTCGGTGGCCAGGGCGAAGCCCAGCGGGGCCAGTTCGGCCATGCGTTCGGTATTGAATTTCAGGGTGGCGATCATGCCAGACACCGCCGGCAGGAGTAGTTCAAGAGTGTCGGTCGCATCGAAGACCGGCTCCTTGTCTTCCTGCAGGTCGCGGTTGTAGGCCAGCGGCAGGGCCTTGAGTGTTGCCATCAGTCCGGTGAGGTTGCCAATGAGGCGACCTGCCTTGCCGCGCGCCAGCTCGGCAACGTCCGGGTTCTTCTTCTGCGGCATGATCGACGAGCCGGTGGAGAAGGCATCGTCGAGGGTGACGAAGGAGAATTCCTTGGTGGACCAGAGGATGACTTCTTCGGAGATACGGGAAAGATCAACGCCGATCATGGCGGCGATCCAGGCGTATTCGGCGAACACGTCGCGGGCCGCGGTGCCATCGATCGAGTTCCAGACCGCGGAGTTGAAGCCGAGTTCGGCGGCCACGGCGTTGGGGTCAAGACCCAGCGAGGAGCCGGCCAGAGCTCCGGATCCGTAGGGGGAAACTGCCGCGCGCTTGTCCCAGTCGGCCAGGCGCTGCACATCGCGCAGCATGGCCCACGCGTGGGCCAGAAGGTGGTGGGACAGCAAGATCGGCTGCGCGTGCTGCAGGTGGGTACGTCCCGGCATCGCGGCGTTGGGATGCGCCTCGGCCTGTTCGATCAGGGCATCGATGGTGGCCAGCACGCCAGCGGCAATGATCCGCGCGTGGTCGCGCAGGAACATGCGGCCCAGGGTGGCAATCTGGTCGTTGCGTGAACGGCCCGCGCGTAGCTTGCCGCCCAGGGCGGTGCCAGCGCGCTCGATCAGTCCACGTTCAAGAGATCCATGGACGTCTTCATCGGCGTCGGAGGCAACATAGGCACCCGAAACAACATCGGCCTCTAGGGTGTCCAACGCCTGGATCATGCCGGCGAGTTCCTGTGCATCAAGAAGACCGGCAGTGTTTAGCACGCGGGCGTGGGCGCGGGATCCGGCGATGTCATAGCGGGCAAGCCGCCAGTCAAAGTGTGTGGACTTGCTCAGGGCCGCCAGCGCGTCTGCCGGGCCTCCGGCAAATCGTCCGCCCCAGAGTGCGCCTTCGTTTGTTGCCGATGCCATGTTCATCCTTCCGTGTGCCCATGCCGGGCGCCGGTTCGCGAGGTGTCCAAATCCAGTGTTCATCCTAGTGCAGGGCAGTTCGTTGGCCCCTGATACAACACCACTCTTCTAATACTTATTCACAAGTCTACATAAATATTCACTTGCTTGCGCTGCACGACTCCCTCGCCTCCTGCCGCCGGTACGATTTGGCTATGACCGACCCGAACGCCTCCGCGCCACTGTCCGACGAAGAACTCGCCTACCTTCACTCAATCTTCGACCTTGCCCGCGAGGGAAGTACCGAAAAACTCATGGCCGTCATCGACCAAGGAGTACCGGCCGACCTGACGGACTCCAAGGGTGACACGCTCATGATCCTGGCCGCCTATAACGGCCACCACCAGATCGTAGCGGGACTCCTCGAGCGTGGAGCCGACGTCAATCGACTCAACGACAAGGGTCAAGGCGCGCTGACATGCGCAGTATTCCGCAAAAATGAGGCACTCACCCGCCTCCTGCTCGAAAACGGGGCGGACCCCCAGCTGGGGGCACAAAATGCCATTGCCGTCACCGAGATGTTTGACCTCCCGGAACTCAAATCCGTGATCAGCGAATACCTCTAGGCACCAAAGCGCTGCCGAAACGCGGTGGGGCCGTCAGTCCCACCGCGTCACAACAATTCAACGATTCCTGTTCGAGCCACGTTGCCCAGCGTCACAAAACACCGCTTATCAGCCAGCGCTTCGCAGCATCCCCGCGCGCTTCTCGGTCACAACTGAGAATCCGCTGTGCGTCCCTCCACAAGACCCATACCCGGGCGTATTGTGTTGCTTATCAGGTGTTTTAGATCACTGACAGGAGCAGAAAAATGCTGATCGAGATCGTGCGCGGAGACATCACCGAACAAAAGGTTGATGCGATCGTCAATGCCGCAAACCCCTCACTGCTAGGCGGTGGCGGCGTCGACGATGCGATCCACGTTGCAGCCGGCCCTTCCTTGCTGGCCGAATGCCGACAGCTGCGAGCAACAAGCCACCCCGACGGACTTGCCTCGGGGCTCGCCTTGGCAACGGGCGCCGGCAATCTTCCGGCACGCTGGGTCATCCATACTCCCGGACCCAACAGGCACGTGGGACAGGTAAATCCCAAGACCTTGGAGAAATGCTTCAGCAATTCGCTCTACGTCGCCTCACGGCTTGGCGCCACCAGTATCGCTTTTCCCGCCATCGGCGCAGGATCCTATGGCTGGTCACCCGAAGATGTCGCATCCATTGCTGCCCGCACGATTCACGAGTGGTTCGGAATGTACAGCCATTCGACGTCGATTCACCGCGTAGTGCTCGTCGCGTTCAACGACGAGGTCGAGACGGCGTTCCGCAAGGCTTTTGAAACACCTCGCGTCGAAAGCCAGCTCGTCCACGGCCCCTGACCCAAAATGACACGGCACGGCCTCCGCGCACAAGTCCCTCAGTGGGACTGGCGCGGAGGCCTTTTTCTGTGCCGCGCCCATCAACCCAGCCCCCTCACCCAAGACCCAGGATAGAAGGGCCACGATCCCCTATACGGACCCTCGCCGAATATATCCATCGGGTAGTCTTCTAGGGTGCCTAGCTCACGTCACTCGTACCCGGGCACATCATCAACCGAAGATTCGCACCTTGGAGGGCCCCACATGAAGAAGTTCACGAGCAAGATTGCACTTATTCCCATTACTGCCGGTCTGGCTTTGGCATTGGCCGGGTGCAATGGCGCATCCACACCACCGGATCAATCTTCAACTTCCACCACGGCTGCCGGGAGTGCGGAAGTCGCCGCCGAGACAACCACCACCGACACCATCGTCGTTCCGGAAGCTTCCGACATTTTTCCGCGGGCCCTAGAAGCAATGCAGTCGGCGTCTTCGGCCGCTCTGATCGGTGACCTCACGCGGGGTTCTGAAGCGATGACGCTCAAGCTCTCCGGAACGCGCGATGGTTCCAACACGTTGGCAGAAGTCACCGCCGAGGGGTCCACCATCCAGATTCTCAACGTTGGGGGCACGGGATACCTCAAGGCTGACAAATCATTCTTCTCTCAACAAGCCGGTGAGGATGCGGCCAAGATGATTGACCTCGTCGCCGGGGATAAATGGATCTCGGTCTCTGACACCAGTCAGTTTGGAGACTTCAGTGTGGGCAGCCTCATCGACTCGTTCGGTGAAGATGGCCTCAAAGAAGCAGATTTGGCCAAAATAGAGCCGGGCGCGATCGAGGATGTCAACGGAGTAAAAGCCTTCAAATACTCCGACGATGAGACCGATATGTGGTTCGCTGCCGAGGGTGAACCCTTCCTCCTAAAGATGTCTAGCGACGGAACGGCCGGAGACGACGCGGGAACCATGACCTTTAGCGATTGGAATGCAGTACCACTGCATGCCGCCCCGGATTCTTCGGAAACGGTGACGATCCCCGGACTCTAGGCCGAAGCGTTCCATCAGGGCTGTGACGGCACGTTCGCTTGCGAAGCTGCCGTCACAGCCGAAAATCACCGGGCCGTCTCCGAACAGCTTTCATAAAATACCCCGACGAGATGTGCCGCTCGCGGGATAACTAGGCGCGGCGATCTCCTCGCAGCTGATTGATGAATTGCGAGACAGGGGCCAAGCCCTCCACCACCGTCTCAAAAACTGTCTCCCGACCGGTTCGGTTTCGCTTGACCAAGCCCGCCTCCAAAAGGATTCGCAGATGCTTGGCTACCGCTTGGCGGCTGATCCCCAGTGGAACACTCAATCGTGAAGCACTGGAGGCGCTTTCACCTAGGAGATTAAGCAGCCGAATTCGGGTGGGGTCCGCAAGTGCGGCAAAGACCTGCCGCGTCGCCTCGGGAACCGACCAAGAACTCATGAATCGCTCAAATATCTCTGTGCTGCAAGCATCTCTGCCGCCCAGCCCCGGGCATTAGCTCCGATGACGCGGTCGTACTCCTCATCACCAAACGCGGTAAAACCACTTTCCATCACCCGTAGTCGGACGTCGCCGGAGTGGGTGGTTTCGACCCAAAACTCAATCAGGGTATTCGGGACCGGGTCGTCCCATTCGTCCCCGCCCAATGAGCGGAACGCTGCATACCCAGGTTCCTCCAGCCGAACAGTTTCAAATTCAAACGTCCCGTAAATGGCGTCGTGCACGGTGGAAAACGCCCCCCGCTGCTCAATGCGGTGCTCGGTAATGACGCCACCATTGATAAACCATCCGGGTTCGCTGACAAGCTTCCACACCGATGCCGCGGTGGAGTGAATGTCGATGGACGCCTCAATAGCATCTTGGCGTTTAGTGTCCATCAGATCCCCCTCAAACGGCAAAGCCCCTATGCAACATCATGGTTGCATAGGGGCTGGAGCCACACAAGACTTACCGACCGGTAGCTGCGAGTGCTTCCCGCGCCTCCGCGTGGGCGTTGAATCCGGACGTCACGGTAGAGATCGCATTCAGCGCGCCGAGGACACCGACGATGATGGCCACGGCGATGAGTAGCAAGAGAAGAACAAGCACAATGGAGCCCACGACAACCGCTATCTTGGAAGTTGCCATCGGCCCCCTCCGTTTCATCGGGTCAACTACTCGTCGTTTCGACTCTTTTACTGCGGGTCCGCCAACGCCAGGAAGCGGGCCGCGACATCGGCACCGCCATCCACATCTCGGGTCACCAACATGACCGTGTCGTCTCCTGCGATGCAGCCCAAAATCTGCGGCATGGTCGAGTGGTCAATAGACAATGCCAGGAAGCTCGCTGCGCCCGGTGGGGTGCGAAGCACCACAATGTTTCCCGAGGCCTCGGCGGTAATCAACAGTTCCGCACATTGCTTGGCCAGCTTGGCATCATGCACTTCTTGAGTGACGCCTGCCTGTGGGCTGCGATCTCCACCTTCCTGACGGACGGCATATACCAAACCGCCATCGACACCGCGAACCCGCACCGCACCCAGTTCCACGAGGTCGCGCGAGAGCGTCGCCTGAGTGACGGCCATTCCCTCATCGGCCAACAAGGCCACCAATTCGGCCTGTGAACGAACGGTTTTGGTCGATAAAATGGCGCTCACCCGAGCTTGGCGGGCGATCTTGGTGGTGGGCTGGAACGATGCGGGGGTGCTCATCGCTTGGCGCTTACTCCGGCGACCTCGGCCAGGTTTGACTTGGCCATCAGCCAGCCCATGATCGCCTTCTGCGCATGAACTCGGTTTTCGGCCTCATCAAAAACGACCGACTGTGGGCCGTCGATGACGTCCGCGGAGATTTCATAACCGCGGTACGCCGGGAGGCAATGCAGAACTACTGCGTCCTTATCGGCGTGGGCCATTGCAGCGGAATCAACAGCGTACTCACGGAACAGTTCCATGCGTTGCGCCTTCTCATCTTCCTGCCCCATGGACACCCAGGTGTCGGTGGCCACGACGTCGGCACCCGCTAGCGCTTCTGCCGCATCGGTGGTGATGAGCACCGAACCGCCGGTTTCTGCCGCACGCTCCTGAGCTGCAGCGATAATCTCGGCGCTGGGCAGGTATCCGGCGGGGCCGGCGATACGTACGTGCATACCAGCGGTGACGCCGGCCAGCAGGTACGAGTTGGCCATATTGTTGGCCGAGTCACCCAGGTAGGCCATGGACAGGCCGTCAAGCGCACCCTTGTGCTCGCGCACGGTGAGCAAATCCGCCAGCAACTGGCAGGGGTGGTAATCATCGGAAAGCGCGTTAATGACCGGGACACTGGAGTTCTCGGCCATTTCTTCGAGCCCCGACTGTGCGTAGGTACGCCACACGATGGTGGAGACCATCCGCTCAAGAACCTTTGCGGTGTCGGCGATCGATTCCTTGTGGCCCAGCTGGGATTCACCGGAGTTGACGATCAGCGGGGACCCACCAAGTTCGGCAATACCAGCGGCGAAGGACACCCGGGTCCGCGTGGAGGTCTTATCGAAGAAGACAACGACCGTCTGCGGACCGGCATACGGCTTGTATCCGTATTTGTCTTTTTTCATGGCCAGGGCCAGATCAAGGACCTCGGTCTGTTCGGCCTGCGTGAGGTCGAGGTCGGTCAGGAAGTGGCGAACTGAATTGCTCATGGTGCGATGTTTCCTATTCCTTGGTATCGGCAACAACGCCGGCGTAGAGCGCCGGCAGGGCTGCGACGAAGGTGTCGAGTTGTTCGGTGGTGACGATCAGTGGCGGTGCAAGGCGCAGCGTATGCGGGCCCGGCGCGTTGATGATGAACCCGGCATCCAGTGCCGCGTTGACCACGGTGGGGGCCACTGCCTGTTCCAAGTCCAAACCGATCAGCAGACCGCGTCCACGAACGTCGGTGACGAAGTCGAGGGCCGCGAGTTTGCTGCGCAGATCCGCACCGACGGTTTCGACGTGGGCCAGCACGTTTTGGGACTCAATCACGTGCAAAGTGGCCAGCGAGGCCGCGGTGGCCACCGGGTTCCCGCCAAAGGTCGTTCCGTGTTGGCCGGGGGTCAACAGCGTGGTGGCGCGAGTCCCGAAGACGATCAACGCACCAATCGGGAATCCGCCGCCCAGACCCTTGGCCAGGGTCATGGCATCGGGAAGTACGCCGGCGGAGGCAAACCACTGCCCGGTGCGACCGATACCGGTCTGGACCTCGTCAAAGACCAGTAGGGCTCCGGCCTCTGCGGTGATCTCGCGAGCCGCCTGAAGGTAGCCGGGCGCAAATTCGATCACCCCGGCCTCGCCCTGGATCGGTTCGATAAATACCGCGGCGGTGGTCTCATCAACCGCCGCACGCAGCGCCTCGATGTCCCCGGCCGGAATCCATTCAACGCCACCGGGAAGCGGCTCGAAGGGTTCGCGGTAAGCCTGTTTCCAGGTCAGGGCCAAGGCACCCATGGTGCGGCCGTGGAAGGCATGCTCGAGCGCGATGATCTTTCTCCGCGGAACCTCCGGGGTACCGGCGTTGCGCCGCGCGAGCTTAAAGGCCGCTTCGTTCGCCTCGGTTCCGGAGTTGGTGAAGAAGACTTTGGAGCCCTCCGGGGCTTCACTCAGTGCCAGCAGTTTCTCGGCCAACGCGATCTGTGTGGGGCTGGTGAAGAAGTTGGAAATGTGGCCCAGCGTGGCCAGCTGGGAGGAGATCACGCTGGAGAGCAGCGGGTGGGCATGGCCCAAGGCGTTGACGGCAATGCCGGCGAGCAGATCAAGGTATTCCTTGCCGTCGGCATCCCATACGTGGCAGCCGGCCCCGCGAACCAGGACTCGCTGCGGGGTACCGAAAACACCCAGTAGTGAATGGTTGTAGCGGGCCAAAAGCTCACTGCCCTGCAGCGCGCCGAGCTCCCCGGTTTCCTGTTCAATAATCTGGTTCATGCCCGGTCCTTCGGAGTAACTTGGGTGCCCACGCCCGCGGAGGTGAAGACCTCGAGCAGCATGGAATGTGGTTGGCGTCCGTCGACGATGTGGGCCTGACCCACGCCCTCGTCCACGGCCTTGAGGCAGGCAGCCATCTTAGGGATCATGCCCGATTCGAGCCGCGGCATCAAGGCCCGCAATTCCTCGGTATCAAGAGAGGTGATCAGCGAGGATTTATCGGGCCAGGCACCATAGAGACCTTCAACGTCGGTGAGGATGACCATCTTGGAGGCACCCAACGCGCTGGCCAGGGCCGCTGCTGCGGTGTCGGCGTTGACGTTGAGCACCTGACCGGTCGGGTTATCGTGTTCGTCGACCTCGGGGGCCACGGTGGAGATCACCGGGATCTTCCCCGCCGCCAGCAAGTCAAGAATCTGATCGGGCTTCACACCCGTCACCTCACCCACGAGTCCGAGGTCTACGTGTTGGCCGGCAATGTAGGTCCCGGTTCGCACGGCGCGCAGCAGCGCACCGTCTTCCCCGGAAAGCCCCACCGCGTAGGGTCCGTGCGAGTTGATCAAACCGATCAGCTCGCGCTGCACCTGTCCGGTGAGCACCATGCGCACCACATCCATGGCCTCGGGCGTGGTGACGCGCAGTCCGCCTTTAAACTCGGAGGTGATGCCCAGCCGGGACAGCATGGAGTTGATCTGCGGACCGCCACCGTGCACCACCACCGGGTTGATACCCACGTGGCGCAGGAAGACGATATCTTCGGCAAAGGCGCGGCGCAGATCCTCGTTGATCATGGCGTTGCCGCCGTACTTGATGACCATGGTGGAGCCGGCAAAGCGCTGGATCCAGGGCAGTGCCTCGATCAGGGCTTCGGCCTTACGTTGCGCCACGTCCATGGGTGTTGGCGTGGGTTTCTTCTCAGACATGCTCGGGGTGTTCCTCACTGAAACATTTGAGCCAAATGGGAGTGCCGGTGGGGGTCGCGGGTTCGAATCCCACTAGCCCATCCGGCAGCTGTGGCACTTAGCTGCTGTAGGCCGAATTCTCGTGGACGTAGTCGTGGGTCAGGTCATTGGTCCAGAGGCTGGCTTCATCAATTCCCGCGTTCAGGTCAATTTCCACCAGAACGTTACGGCCCGTTAGATCCACCAGATTCCGGTCATCGCCCACGCCACCTAAGCGGCAGACCTGAATCCCGTTGATGCTCACGTTGAGTTCATCGGGTTCGAAGGCGGCCTTGGTGGTGCCCACCGCGGAAAGTACCCGACCCCAGTTGGGGTCCTGGCCGAAGATCGCGGTCTTAAACAGGTTGGAACGCGCCACGGTCCGGGAGACCTCCACCGCGTCATCTTCCGTGGCGGCGTTAAAGGTGCGGATGGTGATTTCGTGGGCGGCGCCCTCGGCATCGGAGATCAGCGCCTGAGCCAATTCGACACAGACTCCCTTGAGACCGTCGGTGAATTCGGCGATGTCCGGAGTGGTTTCGCTCGCGCCGGAGGACATCAGGATGACGGTGTCGTTGGTGGACATGCAACCATCGGAGTCCGCCCGGTCAAAGCTCACGCGGGTGGCTTCGCGCAGCGCTGCATCAAGCTGTGGCGCATCAAGGACCGCATCGGTGGTGATGACCACGAGCATGGTGGCCAGCCCGGGGGCGAGCATGCCCGCGCCCTTGGCCATGGCACCAATGCTGTAGCCGGTGCCGGCGAACCCGGCCTGCTTGCTCACGGTGTCGGTGGTCATGATGGCGGTCGCCGCCGCCGCTCCCCCGTCGAACTCATTGCCGGTGTCCAAGGCCGCTGCCGCGGCGTCAACGCCGGGCAGAATCTTGTCCATCGGCAGCTGCTCACCGATCAATCCGGTGGAGCAGACCAGTACGTCCCCGCTGCCAACACTCAAGACCGCGGCGACGTGTTCGGCGGTTGCGTGGGTATTGGCAAAACCTTCGGGTCCGGTGCAGGCATTGGCGCCGCCGGAGTTCAGCACCACGGCGTCAGCGCGGCCATCTGAAATGGCTTGGCGGGACCAGTGCACCGGAGCCGCTGCTACGCGGTTGGAGGTGAATACCGCGGCTGCGTCAAAGCGTGGTCCGTTGTTTCGCACCAGGGCCAGATCGGGGTTGCCCGAGGCCTTGAGGCCAGCGGTGATGCCGGAGGCGCTGAATCCTGCCGGAAAAGTGATTCCCTTAGTGGTCGTGCTCACGGTGCTACTCCTTCGTAGGCCAGCCCGGCGGTTTCGTTCAGGCCGAGGGCAATGTTCATGGATTGGACGGCGCCGCCGGCGGTGCCCTTGGTGAGGTTATCGATCACGGAGGTGACGATCACCCGGTTGGTGTGGGCGTCATAGGCCAACTGAATTTGCGCGTGATTTGAACCCATGACCGAGGAGGTGGCGGGCCACTGGCCCTCGGGCAGCAGGTGCACAAAGGGTTCGTCACGGTAGGCTTTTTCCCAGGCCGCGCGCAGCATCACCGCATCTACACCTGGCTTAACCTTGGCCGTGGCGGTGGTCAGGATGCCGCGGGGCATGGGGGCCAGAGTCGGGGTGAAGGAAACGCGCACCGGGACACCCGCCGCGTTGGAGAAGCCCTGCTCCATTTCCGGGGTGTGGCGGTGACCTCCGCCGACACCATAGGGGTTCATCGAGCCCATGACCTCTGAGCCAATGAGATTTACCTTGGCGCTTTTGCCGGCGCCCGAGGTTCCCGATGCGGCAACAATCACCACATCATCGGGTTCCAGGAGGTTTGCTGCGAAACCGGGGACAAGGGCCAGCTGGGCGCTGGTCGGGTAGCAGCCGGGCACGGCGATGCGCTTGGCTCCGACGAGCTTGGCCCGGGCACCGGGTAATTCCGGCAATCCGTAGGGCCAGGTGCCGGCGTGGGAGGATCCGTAGAATTTTTCCCAGTCTTCGGCAGATTCCAGACGGTGGTCGGCACCCGCATCAATCACCAGGGTGCTTTCGGGCAGCTGAGCGGCAATTTCTGCGCTGGCTCCGTGCGGCAAGGCGAGGAAGACGACATCGTGGCCGCTAAGCTGCTCCACGGTGGTCTCCACCAGGATGCGGTCGGCCAACGAGTGTAGATGCGGGGCGAGTTCGCCCAGTCGCTGTCCGGCGTTGGAGTGAGCGGTGATCGCTCCGATGGTCACGTCTGGGTGGTTCGACAGCAAGCGCAAAACCTCGCCGCCGGCATACCCACTGGCTCCGGATACAGCTACTGAAAACGTCATAAATCAATCCTACTACGCATTTATGCATCCCGGCTAATAAATATTCACGCGCAGTGACTTCTTCCGCAATACTTCCGCACAGCTTCTGCGATCTTGAGAAGTCACACCGCTATGGTGGAAGCTGATCCAGAGGTCGACCAAGGAGTAAAACACGTGAGTTCCCATGCAATTATTGCCCGTCAGGCCGGCGGACCGGAAGTATTCGACTATGTTGCCTCCACTCTCCCCTCCCCCAGAGCCGGACAGCTGCTGATCAAGGTCGCCGCCGTCGGCGTGAACTTTATCGAAACGTATCAGCGCTCGGGCGTCTATCAGGTCAAGTACCCCTTCACCCCGGGCAGCGAATGCGCCGGAATCGTCGAAGCGGTAGGTGAAGGTGTCACGGATTTTGCCATTGGAGATCGGGTAGCCACCACCGAGGGCTCGAAAACCTATGCCACCCACACCCTGCTAGATGCCGATAAAGCTCTGCCCGTTCCCGAAAACGTGTCATTGGAAACCGCCGGGGCACTCCCGCTGCAGGGCATCACCGCCCACTACCTCATCAATTCCAGCTACAACGTGCAGCCCGGTGACACGGTACTCACCTACGCCGGAGCCGGAGGAGTCGGACTGCTCCTGATACAGCTGTTGAAGCTACGCGGTGCCACCGTGATCACCACGACCTCAACGCCGGAAAAGGCGGAACTGGCGCGCACCGCCGGAGCCGATCACGTATTGACCTATGACGAAGTAGCCACCCGGGTCCGCGAGATCACCGGCGGCCGGGGCGTGGACGTCGTCTACGACGGCATCGGCAAAGACACCTTTGACGGCTCCCTGGCTGCCCTGAAGATCCGCGGCACGTTGGTGCTCTTTGGCGGAGCCTCGGGCCAGGTCCCACCCTTTGATCTCCAGCGCCTGAACGCGCACGGATCGCTGAGCGTGACTCGCCCCAAAATTGCCGATTTCTTGCTTAATGCCGAAGAACGACGCTGGCGCTCCGGCGAGCTCTTTGAACTGGTCTCGAATGGCAAGCTTGATGTTCGTATTGGCGCAAAGTTCCCGTTGGCCGAGGCCGGAGCCGCCCACACCGCGCTCGAATCGCGCTCCACGACGGGAAAGACGATCCTCATTCCCTGATCGATCATCGCTTTTCCCGAAACCACGGGCCGCACTTCACCTTTCTGAGGCGAGAGTGCGGCCCGTGGCCGTTAAACAGTTGGCTGCTGTCCAGTCACGGCGACTCAATATCACCAAGGACCTTATGTTGAGTTTCTACGTGCAGTTAACGAAGAGCTCGGAGATACCTTCGTCGAACAATTTGCTGCACGATCAGCAGCAGTGGGTACAGCGCTCGCCAAGGCTGCTGCGGAGCAGCCCGGGTCAGGGATCGAATGGTGATATGTACCGCGTCACCATGGCGACTGACGATAAATGCTTCCTCTCCCGACACCGGATGTCCGGGAAGCGTTCGGTAGGAAAAACCGACGCGGTCTACTTCTTTTACAACAACAACGACTTCCACTGGTTCAAGGATCCGCAGACCAAATAGTTCCGCGGTGACCTCTATCCGGTCCCCCGGCGTCACCGCAGCGGATGAGCTCACGCTAAAACCGCTGGCAGTCTTTACGCCCCATTCCAGCACACGGGTTGAGGCTCGCTCCCAAAAGAGTTGACCGCTGCCAATCTGCGCCGAAACTTCGGAACGGCGATATTCGTTTCCCGTGGGCGGCCAGACCTCAAGGTTCGGTTTTGTCATGTTTCGTCTTCCCCTCATCATTCCGAGCAGACATTCAAACGCGGCTGCCTGCGTCTACTCTGAGGGTCAGTGCGCCTCCGCGGGCTACCGCCACGCCGATCCGGTGCCCTGCAGGTCATCGCGCGTCGAGGGACATCACCCTGGGGAGGGCCGATGATTGCGCTTTTGCTGACTTCAAGAAATAACGCAATTGATTAATCTTGTGTTCATCTCTTGACCGCAAGCATATATGTCACGCACGCTACTAGACATGGGTCCAGATCAACGCAGCTCCCCCACCGCGATAAACCCCGGCTCGCAGTCGGCGCTACGCGAATTAAATGAAGAACGAATCCTTGCCATGCTGCGCAGCCATGGGACGCTGACGCAAGCCGCATTGGCCCGCTCCACGGGCTTATCCACCGCTACGATTTCAAACATCGTCAAGTCCCTTGTGGCCACACAGCGTGTGGAGACCGCCCCCACGACCAGCTCGGGGCGTCGGGCGATGGGAGTGAGCATCATTGACGCGGCGGATGTCGCGGTAGGCATCGATTTCGGACGTAGCCACGTTCGCGTTGTCCTCGCCCGCGCCGGGTTCCATCTGCTCGGTGAGGACCATACGGCATTGCCAGTGGGCCACCGCGCGGAAGAAAGCATTTCGATTGCCGCATCGATGCTCAAAAAGCTTTGTGCGAATCTCGGCGTCGACCACACCCAGCTCCTCGGCGCGGGCATTGGCATCCCCGGGCCCATAGACCACCGAACCATGACCGTCATCAGGGGCGCCATCCTCCCGGAATGGGTGGGTATCAATATCGAATCCCAGCTCCAAGCTGCCCTCAGCTTGCCCGTATTCATTGACAATGACGCCAATTTGGGAGCCCTGGCCCAGGTGACGTGGGGTGAGCATCAAGAAAGCTCAAATCTCTGTTTCCTCAAGATTGGCAGTGGCATCGGCGCCGGTTTAGTTCTCAACGGGTCGCTGTACTACGGAAGCCTAGGCATCACCGGAGAAATCGGGCATTCAACGATCTTCAATCAGGGATTGATCTGCCGCTGCGGAAATCGAGGATGCCTTGAGACCGTGGCTTCCACGGGAGTCATCATCGATCTCCTCAGCCAAAGCGAGGGCACCCCGATCGGCATCGAGGCGGTGATTGAGCGCGCGCAATCCGGGGACTCGGCAACGCTTCGCATCCTTGGAGACGTCGGCGCGGCTGTCGGCCATGCATTGGCCAACGTTTCCAACTTACTCAGCCCCGAGGTCATTGTCATCGGAGGACCACTGGCACCGCTGGGTGAGCTACTCCTCGAGCCCATTCGTCGTGGCCTTTTCCGCCACGCCATCCCCATCATTGGTGAGAACACGGTGGTGCGTATGGCGGCGCTGGGCGACCGCGCCGAAGCACTCGGCGCGTCAGCACTGGTGCTCCGCCAAGGCCAACCACGTCAGATTTAGGCCTCCATTTTGGCAACGATTCGGGAAAGTTTGCGTTAAGTAGTTGACGACAAACTGTGACGTAGGCAACCATTAGGTGATCCCTGACACATCACTCGACAAATTCTCACATTTTCAAACAACTTTTGGAGGCAAATATGCGCCGTCGTCTATCGCTCATCGCAGCGGCCGCAACATTGGGACTGACCCTAGCTGGGTGCGGCGGTGCAGCCGAGACTCCCTCGAACACCGCGGCTCCGGCCAGTGAGGCCACCGGCAAGGTCGGCGTGTTCACATGGTGGGCCGACGGTTCGGAGAAGGTCGGACTTGATGCCCTGGTGAAGGTATTCAACACCGACTACCCGGGTCTCACGTTCGACAATCTCGCCGTAGCCGGCGGTGCTGGTTCACAGGCCAAGAGCGTTTTGGCGGCCCAGCTGAAGGCGGGCAACCCGCCAGATTCCTTCCAGGCACACGCCGGTGCGGAGCTGCAGGACTACATTGATGCCGAGCAGCTTGAGGATCTCACCAGCTTCTACACCGACAACAACCTCACCGACCAGTTCCCCAAGGACCTGATCGACAGGCTCACCGTGGATGGAAAAATCTACTCGGTTCCCTCCAATATTCACCGTTCAAACGTCGTCTGGGCCAATGTTGAGGTCCTGAAGGACGCGGGCTTGGATCCGACCAAACCCGCCGAAGACCTCGATGCCTGGATCGCGGACCTGGAAAAGATCAAGGCCAGCGGGAAGACCCCGCTAGCGGTCGCCGGTTCTTGGACACAGGTTCAGCTCTTTGAAAACGTTTTGCTTTCCAGTCTTGGGGTCGACGGCTACAACGGCCTCTGGGATGGAGCAACGGATTGGAAGGGCGCCGATGTCACCAAGGCCATCGAGTCCTACAAGAAGGTCCTGAGCTACACCAATACCGACCGCGATTCACTCAGCGACTGGGCGCCAGCCACCCAGCTGGTCCAAGACGGCGCGGCAGGCTACAACCTCATGGGTGACTGGGCCGAGGCTAAGTTCGCTCAAGACGGAGACGTTGCGGGCACCGACTACACCTACTTCCCGATGCCGGGAACCAAGGGTGTCTTCAACTTCCTCGCCGATTCCTTCACTCTGCCGGTGGGCGCGCCCAACCCGGCCGGAGCCAAGGCATGGTTGACAACGATCGGTTCGGCCGAGGGCCAGGCAGCTTTCAACAAGGCCAAGGGATCAATTCCGGCCAACACCACGGCCAAGACGGATGACTTCTCCGAGTACCAGAAGAGCGCCATCAAGGACTTCTCGCAGGACAAGATCGTCTCATCCCTGGCACACGGCGCCGCGGTGCCAGTGGCCTGGCTCAACGATCTGAGCACGGCAGTCAGCAAGTTTGGTGGCGACAATGATGTGGCAGCCCTGCAGGAATCCGCTGCAACTACCGCAGAGAAGTTCGCCAAGTAAGCACTCTCCACCACGCGTTTGGGGGCGCTCACAACCACAACGGTTCGTGATGCGCCCCCAAATGTTTGTGACGCGACTTTCCTCTGAAAGGAAACCATGTTTGCGCGCGTAAAACACTGGGGCCCGGGGCTCTTACTCCTGGCACCCACCATCATCTTGGTTGGCGTCTTCGTCTACTGGCTCATCATTGAAAACTTCCGAGTCAGCCTCACCAACCAGCACACCGCAAAACCCAGCAACGATTACGTTGGATTCTCGAACTACAGCAATCTGCTGGCCGATTCGAACTTCCAACATTCGCTCTTGAACCTGCTCATCCTCACGGTCGTCTTCCTCGCCGGAACGTTGATTTTCGGATTCCTGTGGGCCTGGTTGCTGGATAAGCCAGCCAAGGGCGAAGGAATCTTCCGCGCCGTCTACCTGTTCCCGATGTCGATTTCCTTTATCGCCTCCGGTGTTGTCTGGCGGTGGTTGCTCTCCAGCCTGCAAACGGATCAACCCGGCGGTGAACGCACCACCGGCCTGAACCGTCTTTTGGATTCCGTTGGTCTGGGCTTTATGCAAAACGACTGGTGGTCCAACCCCACCTGGGGCATTGCCGCCATCGCCGTACCCGCCATCTGGCAGCTCTCGGGCTACGTCATGGCCCTGTTCTTGGCCGGTTTCCGGGGCATTCCCGAGGAACTACGCGAGGCTGCCCGGATTGACGGCTGTAGCGAATGGAAGCTCTACCGCCACGTGATCTTCCCGCAGCTGAGCCCGGTGATGCTCTCGGCCGTGATCATCATCGGACACATGTCCTTGAAGCTCTTTGACTTGATTCGTGCGATCGTCCCGGATGCCAACACCTACGACGTCCAGGTTCCGGCGACCATGATGTGGGTCAAGTACATTGGCAGCGACTACGCGGATGCCGCGGCCATCGGCATGATCCTGCTGGTGCTCGTAGCGATCGTGGTCATCCCGTACCTCATGTACACCTCGCGAGCGGAGAAGCGCTAATGGCTACCTCAACATTGACCCGACCCCGCGACGCGGCCCCGCAAAGTGCAGCTTCGGCACCGAATAAGGGACGCCGCCGCATTAACCGGACGTTGAAGTACGCGTTGCTGATCTTCTTCGTGATCATCATCCTGATCCCCGCCTACGTCCTGTTCATTACCAGCTTCAAGGGCACCTCGGATGCAGATCCATCACGCGCCTGGTTGCTGCCCCAGTCGTGGGAAACCGCCGGCTGGGACAAGGCCTGGACGACACTGGCCCCCGCCCTGGGCAGAACCTTCCTGCTGGTGATTCCTGCGGCGCTGATCTCCGCCACCCTGGGTTCCATCAACGGCTACGTGCTCTCCAAATGGCGTTTCCCCGGTGCCAATCTGGTGTTCACGCTGATCCTTTTTGGCATGTTCATCCCATACCAAGCAGTCATGATCCCGCTGACGCAGCTGATGAGCAATATTGGGATAGCCCAAGGCATTCCCTCACTGTTGTTGCTGCACATCGTTTACGGTTTGCCGATCTGTACGCTGATCTTCCGCAACTACTACGAGTCGGTACCCAACGAGCTGATTGAGGCGGCCAGGATGGACGGCGCGGGAATCTTGCGCACCTATGCCTCGGTCATCCTTCCGATCTCGGCCCCCGGCTTTGTTGTCGTGCTGATCTGGCAATTCACCTCGGCCTGGAACGACTACCTCTTTGCCGCGTTCTTCTCCTCGGGACGTAATGGCCCGGTCACCATCGCGCTCAGCTTCCTAGCCGGTGGTCAGCTCACCGACTACGCCGCCTCCATGGCAGGTGCGCTGATTGCCTCGGTTC
Source organism: Paeniglutamicibacter terrestris (assembly GCF_012271785.1). Lineage (GTDB taxonomy): Bacteria > Actinomycetota > Actinomycetes > Actinomycetales > Micrococcaceae > Paeniglutamicibacter > Paeniglutamicibacter terrestris. The sequence goes on from NZ_JAAWVT010000012.1 coordinate 23,591, forward strand.
CGACGCTGATCGTCTACATCCTGCTGGGCAAATACTTTGTTGGCGGCTTGATGAGTGGTTCCGTCAAGGGCTAGACGACAACGGTAAACCACTCCCTGACGCGGGGGCGCTTCGTCTATTCGGCGAGCGCCTCCGCGTTTTTCCTTCTCATTTGGTGCTTCGCGGTGCCCAGAGCAGGGCGCCGACTAAGGTATCGGGCAAATGGCGGCCTAGAGAGTCTGGTGTGCGCGAATCCAGGGTGAGGGTCCGCGTTACGGGAGTGGACAGCAGTACGTGCTTACCGTCCCCCTCCACGATGGGGATACCGCCCTCCCCCGCAAGACCAACACCGCTGGCCTTGACCACGGCTTCCTTCAACGACCACCAGCTAGCTCGTTGGTGGATTCGTTGAGGTTGGTTCAATCTCTGCAGGTGGGAGCGTTCCTGGGGCGAAAAGGCATAGTCATCCAATAGTTCACCGGCTCCCGGCGCAAAGGCCGGATCTGCGGCATCTGCCACATCGATACCAAGCAGCTGTTCCGCACGCGATACCGCTACCACCAGCCAGCCACCGGTACGTGCATACGATAGGGCGAGGCTCCCCCCACGATCGGGAAGCCGCAGTCGCGGATTCCCGTGCAGTGTTGAGGCACATCCGGGACAGAGCTGTTCGATGGTTAGATCGGCTGCGCTCAGTTTCGCGCTGTGTTCACGGTCGCGGTTGAGCATCTCCGCGGCAAGGACTTTAACCAAAATACGTCCGTTGCTAAAGTTCTGACGCGGTGTTCCTTCGTGGTAGCCCCGAGCGCGTTGCTGCTCGATGCTGTTCAGTAAAACCTCTGGGTACAGGGCCGCATCACTCAGCCGCCCAACAGACCAGCAGGGTTCGGTGCCCGGGGTGATAGAACCCACTACGGAGTGCTTTTCACTGCGCATCGGTGCCTCCGTCCGTGATGATCAGCCGCTTGGTTGGTCTCTTGGCTGCCCCTTGGGCAAATCTGCCATGGCTCTACATTACGGTGAACTTACCGTGTCTATCCGCTAGACACCTTCCGTTAACCTTTGCTGATTAGGTTTGACGCGTATGTGCCGACCGGGCGGTCGCGAACGCTTCGGCGGCGCGCTTCCGGCTCCTGGTTGGGTCCCAGCGTTTGGGTCGACCCCTACTTTGGGAAGGCCGAGCGCCACGTCAAGAAAGCCACAGTGGAATCGACTCGCAGCATTTCCGACCAAGTTACTCCTCCGCCAATTTATCTGCCCCAGTACCCCGGCAGTGACTTGGCCCCGGCTCCCCGCACCCTGCTGAACATCCTTGAAGCCAGTGCGGCTGCTCACCCCGACGCCTCCGCAATAGATGACGGCGAGCGCGCGCTCACGTATGCCGAACTCATGGTGAGTATCGATGAACAGGCCGAACGCATGCGAACCGCCGGCCTCGGGGCCGGCGACAGAGTCGGCATCCGTATTCCCTCTGGGACCCGCGAACTCTACATTGGCATTCTTGCCACGATGATGATTGGTGCTGCCTACGTCCCGGTGGATGCCGATGACCCGGAGGAACGAGCCCAGCTGGTCTTCTCCGAGGCCAATGTTGCTGCCGTCTTGGGCGTCAAGGGAGAAATCGCCGTACTGCGAAGCGAAGCCAATACATCACCGGCTCGGGAGGCAGAACTCGGTGACGATGCCTGGATCATCTTCACCTCCGGCTCCACCGGTACCCCCAAGGGTGTGGCCATCACCCAGCGCTCGGCCGCGGCATTTGTTGACGCCGAGGCAGCACTCTTCCTCCAGAGCGAGCCGATGGGACCCGAAGACCGCGTGCTCGCCGGCCTCTCTGTCGCCTTTGATGCGTCCTGTGAAGAAATGTGGTTGGCTTGGCGCCACGGTTCCTGCTTGGTGCCAGCTCCGCGTGCTCTGGTTCGTTCGGGCATGGATTTGGGGCCGTGGCTGGTAACTCGCGGTGTCACGGTCGTCTCCACCGTTCCCACCCTTGCGGCACTCTGGCCCGCCGAGGCCCTAGAAAATGTGCGCCTGTTAATTTTTGGTGGTGAAGCCTGCCCACCCGAGCTAGCCGCCCGTCTAGCCGTCACCGGACGCGAACTCTGGAACACCTATGGACCCACCGAGGCCACGGTGGTGGCCTGCGGTGCCCAGATGAACGGTATTGACTCGGTCCGTATTGGTCTGCCACTGACCGGTTGGGATCTCGCCGTGGTTGATACCTCGGGTATCCCGGTGGGTCCTGGTGAGAGCGGAGAACTGATCATTGGCGGAGTCGGTCTAGGGCGTTACCTTGATCCGGCAAAGGATGCGGAAAAATACGCTCCGTTCCCCACCCTCGGCTGGGACCGTGCCTACCGCTCCGGTGACTTGGTACAGGCCGACCCCGAGGGCCTAATTTTCCTGGGTCGTCTGGATGAACAGGTCAAGCTCGGTGGCCGTCGCATTGAGCTCGGCGAGGTTGATGCCGCGCTGCAATCATTGCCCGAGGTATCTGGAGCTGCAGCGGCGGTGAAGACCACCGCCGCCGGAAACCAGATCTTGGTCGGCTATCTGGCCGCCGATGCCTCCTATGACACGATCGCTGCCCGCACCCGACTGGCCGATATGCTCCCGGCTGCGCTGATCCCCTTACTCACGGTTGTGGATACGCTACCGACAAAAACCAGTGGCAAGGTTGACCGTCACGCTCTGCCGTGGCCGTTGGCCACGGCAGCCGATACCTCCTCCTCGGTACTGCCCGAGCTGGGCGAGGACGCGAGCTGGGTCATCGAGCAATGGAGGCGGGTACTGGGTACCGAGGTCTCCTCCCTTGATGCAGACTTCTTTGCCTCAGGTGGCGGATCCCTCTCCGCCGCTCAACTGGTCTCCGCACTACGCGTTCGCTACCGCACCATCACGGTGGGGGAAATTTACTCCCACCCACGCATCGGTTCCTTGCTTGAAGCCTTGGGCACCAGCACCGGGGTAGAACCGGAGACTCGGATCGTGGCCCGGACCACCCGACGCGCCCAGGTCTTCCAGACGCTTATGGGCATCCCAACGTTCATTCTGGTGGGCATGCGCTGGCTGGTGTATTTGGCACTCGGCAACAACGTGCTCGACGCGCTGGGCGTCTTCACGCAGGCACCACGGCTGTCATGGTGGACGGTGCTGGTGCTCTGGTTGGTCTTTGTCTCCTCCCCGGGACGCATGGCCATCTCCGTGATCTCGGCACGCATGTTGCTGCGCGGAGTGAAGCCCGGAAATTACCCCCGTTCCGGCAAGGTGCACCTGCGTCTCTGGCTGGCCCAACAAATTTCCGATTTGGCCGACCCCGTGTCCCTGGGCAGCGCCCACTGGATTCAGTTCTACGCCCGAGCCTTGGGCGCCACCGTTGGCCCCGATGTGCAATTGCACTCGGTACCTCCAGTCACCGGTCTACTCACCGTTGGCAGCGGAGCGAACATCGAACCCGAAGTTGATCTGACCGGCTACTGGATCGACGGAGATCGTGTGCACGTCGGCGCCATCACCATTGGGGCAGATGCCAGCATTGGGGCCCGCAGCACGCTGATGCCCGGTGCCAGCATCGCCGAGGGTGTCACTCTGGCCGCCGGCTCTGTTGCTGCCGGTCCCACCCGGGCGTTCTCCGCCTACTCCGGTTCCCCGGCCACTCGCCTGGGAAAGGCCAAACCGGCCTGGCCCCAGACCATCACCACTGCCCGCCGCGTGGCCAGCACGTTCTTCTCTCTGGCTTCGATGGCTCTGGGCGCCCTGCCACTGGTTTCGATCCTTGGTGCGCTGGTGATTGCCGCGTGGCTGCTGCGCGGGGGCACTTCGCTGAGCGATTCGTGGCTCACGTTGCTTTACGTGGTTCCCGTTGCCGCCGTGACATGGTTTGTGCTGAATATGCTCCTGATTCTGGGCGCCACTCGCATCTTGGGCCTTGGCCTGCGTGAGGGATGGCATCGCGTCGATAGCCGCATCGGCTGGCAGGTCTGGGCCACCGAACGACTCCTGGACATGGCCCGGGATCTGCTCTTCCCGCTGTACGCATCGCTGTTTACTCCCGTCTGGTTGCGCCTGCTGGGCGCGAAGGTCGGACGCAACGTTGAGGCCTCCACCGTCCTGCTGATTCCCAAGATGACCACCATCGCCTCGGGTGCTTTCCTGGCCGATGACACCATGGTGGCCACCTACGAGCTCGGCGGCGGCTGGATGAAGGTGGGACGCGCCAAGATTGGCAAGCGCGCCTTCTTGGGTAACTCAGGTATCGCCGGTGCCGGGCGACGGGTGCCACGTAATGGGCTCGTCGCTGTCCTCTCGGCAACACCTGCCAAGGCCAAGGCCGGGACCTCCTGGTTGGGCAGTCCTCCGGTTCGACTGCGCCGCACCACCGTTGATGCGGATTCCTCGCTGACCTATGCTCCGCCGCTACGCCTCAAGATCGCCCGCGCGCTGTGGGAATTGTGCCGTATTTTGCCGGTCATCACCAGCGTCGCGGTAGCCACCCTGGTCCTGGTCCTGCTGGATATGCTGGCCACCCACTACGGTTACCTGGCTGCCGCCCTGCTCAGTGGCGCCGTCATGCTGCTCGCCGGCGCCGTTGCCGCCACCTCGGCGGTCCTTGCCAAATGGGTGCTGGTCGGTCCCATCCGTCCGGGTGAACATACCCTGTGGAGCTCCTTCATCTGGCGCAATGAGGTGGTGGACACCTTCATCGAAATGGTGTGCGCTCCTTGGTTCGCCCACTCGGCGGCAGGTTCCCCTGCATTGGTCTGGTGGTTGCGCGCCCTCGGTGCCAAGATCGGCCACGGCGTCTGGTGCGAAAGCTATTGGCTTCCCGAAGCCGACCTGGTCACCCTCGGCGACTCCTCCACGGTGAATCGCGGAACGGTCATCCAGACCCACCTCTTCCACGACCGGGTCATGGCTATTGATACGGTAGAACTCTCCGCAGGATCCACGATGGGTCCCCACGGAGTCATCCTGCCGGCTGCATCGTTGTCGGAAGGCTCCACCGTGGGACCGGGTTCGCTGGTCATGCGCGGAGAAAACGTTCCCCCGTCGAGTTATTGGATGGGCAACCCCGTACAGCCTTGGAGCCAGCCGAACGCATGAGCAAGACCACGCCAGTTGATACGACCACCGTCCCCAGCTTCATCCCGGATCCCTATGTGCCACGCTCCGGAAGCGCACACTACCTGGTGATGCACTACGACCTGGATCTGGATTGCAAACTCGGCGGTAATCGCTTGGACGGCAAGGCGACGATCACAGCGGTGGCCACCACCAGACTCGATCGTATTAGCCTGGACTTTTCCGGCTTGCGTGCCTCACGCTGCCAGGTCAATGGCACCAAGATCGCCAAGTACACCCAGAAATCGGGAAAGCTGGTGCTCCACCTGCCCTCGGACGTGGCCAAGGGCGAGGAATTTAGTGTGGAGATCCGCTACGGGGGCGTGCCGAATGTTCGTCAAGGCATCTGGGGCGAGGTCGGCTGGGAAGAACTCACCGATGGGGTGCTGGTGGCGGGCCAACCAAATGGGGCTGCCACCTGGTTCCCCTGTAATGATCACCCCAGCCAAAAGGCCACCTACCGCATCACCGTAAACACCGATGCCGGATACCGCCCGGTCTCCAACGGCCAGTTGATAAACCGCCAACGTCGCTCACGTGGTGAGGCCTGGACCTATGAGGTCCTTGAGCCGATGGCCACCTATCTGGCGACGCTGCAGATCGGCCGCTATGAGTTGCGTGCGTTAGCAGGCTCCGCCACGGCGGCCAGTGGCACCGGCGGTGCGCATGCAGATGCCCCAACCCCCGTCATCCAACGCGTGGCGGCAAATGGCTCGCAGCTGCGGCGGGCAGGTTCTGCCCTGTCCGACCAGCCACGAATGATGGAAACCTTTATCGAGGCTTTTGGCCCCTATCCCTTCGCCGACTACACCGTTGTTGTCACCCAGGACGATCTCGAGATCCCGCTGGAGGCCCACGGCCTCTCCATTCTGGGCAATAACCACCTAGCGCCGGGCTGGGAGCAACAGCGACTCATCGCCCACGAGCTCTCGCATCAATGGTTTGGCAACTCCCTGACCGCTGGAACCTGGCGGGATATCTGGTTGCACGAGGGCTTTGCCTGCTACGCCGAGTGGATCTGGTCCGAAGCCGCCGGCAACCTCAGTGCCGATGAGCGTGCGCGAGATGCGTGGAGCCGCCTGGCTACCCTGGACTGGGACATCACCATCGGGGATCCCGGTGCAGCCGACATGTTTGATGACCGGGTGTACAAGCGTGGCGCACTAGCACTTCATGCGCTGCGATTGGCCGCCGGGGACCGCGCGTTCTTTGCGATGCTCCGGTCTTGGGTCGGTGCGCGGCGCCATTCGACCGTCACCTGTGAGCAGTTCCTGGAGCACGTGGATGCTCATTTGCCGCTTTCCGTGTCGGCCGCCGATTTCCTGCGGCCATGGCTCTTTGAAACTGCCTTGCCGCAGCTTGCCGCGGAGAAAAACGCCTAGCCAGAGACGGGTAGACCGATCCCACTAGGCCTCCAAATGTTCACCTTCCGTTCATGGCGTTCCGATAGCCTCACCCTATGCAAATGCTTGATTTGGCCGCACATGGCTACTCCGTCCGCGACAATGACGACGACGACCCGGTGTTGTTAACGTCAGCCGGCGATGTAGTGGACACCTGGCGCGAAGACTATCCATATTCCTCACGGATGGACCGCACCCAGTACGAGATGGACAAGCGGCTGCTCCAGATCGAGCTGCTGAAATTACAGGTCTGGATCAAGGCCACCGGACACCGTTTGGTCGTGCTCTTTGAGGGCCGCGACGCCGCGGGCAAGGGCGGAACGATCAAACGTTTCACCGAGCACCTCAATCCCCGTGGCGCCCGGGTAGTTGCCCTCGAAAAGCCCAGCGAACGCGAATCCACACAGTGGTTCTTCCAGCGCTATATTGCGCACCTTCCAGCGGCCGGCGAAATGGTCCTCTTTGACCGTTCTTGGTACAACCGCTCAGGTGTTGAACGCGTCATGCGCTTTTGCACCAAGGAGCAATTCGATAGGTTCATGAACCAGGCTCCGACCTTCGAGCAGCAATTGGTTGATGAGGGCATCACCCTGGTGAAGTTCTGGTTCTCGGTCTCGCGCCAAGAGCAGCTGACGCGCTTTACCATCCGTCAGATCGATCCGGTACGGCAGTGGAAGCTCTCCCCCACGGACCTTGCGTCGCTGGATAAATGGGAAGCCTACACCGAAGCCAAGGAAGAAACCTTCCGGAGCACCGACACCGAATGGGCACCCTGGACAGTTGTGAAATCCAACGATAAGAAGCGCGCTCGGATTGAGGCCATGCGCCATGTGTTGAGCCTCTTCGACTATGAGGGCAAGGACCACGAACTGGTCGGCACCCCGGACCCGCACATTGTCGGACCTGCTTCGGCAGTTGTGGCGGCCGGCGAAGAGTTCTAGTCACGACCCAGTAAAAGTGAAGGCCGGTAGTTTCCCTCGATCAGAGAGAAGCTACCGGTCTTCCGGGTCTAAGGATCATCACCGATGAAGGGGTGGACATTCAGTCGCCGTCGTGCAGTTCACGTGTGGATGGCGAAACCGCCCGAATGTGATGCCACCGTCCTCCTCGAGGCAGATAACGGCATCACATCCAAGAGCGATTAGAGGCCCGTCTTACTCACTCCATATTCTGCCTGCTTCGCCGTGTAGCCCTCGAAAACAAGCTGATCTACGAGCCCGGATCGCGAGAATGCCGTGTACTCGAGATAGCTTTTGGCTGATTTGGCCGCTTGCTCGTTCCAGTCGACCGTCACTCGTTCCACCGCCCAAGTGGCATCCTTCGTTGAGTAGTCCTCGAACTCGAGTTGCGAGATAAGGCCCTTGCGAGAGAATGCAGTGTATTCGAGATAGCTTTCCGCGGCACGCAAGGCATTCTGCTGGCTCAAGGTCCCTGCCTCCGCTTTCGCCTTGGCACTGGCCTCTGCGGCAACCTTGGCTTGGGCTTCTGCTTCCGCCTTCTCGCTTGCCTCGGCCTTTTTGCTGGCTTCGACTTCGGCCTTAGCGCTCGCCTCAGCCTCCGCTTCCTCAATGGCGTTTGCACTGGCCACCGCTTCATCGCTCGCCTTGGCCTCCGCGGAGGTGAGAGCGGTAGAAGATGCTACGGCCGCGGCTGCCGGTGATTCGCTAGGTGTCGCAGTTGCTGACGCTGTTGGCGACGCGGTGCCAGCCGGTGCCGTCGACGGCTCTTCGCCAGATCCACCACAAGAAGCAATGAGGATGGCAAAAACAACAACGACTCCAGCGCCGATGCCGATTTTTTTACCCTTGCTCAGCGGTTTTTTCGATTCCAAAGTTCCCGGAGTTGAGAACCCTGCGGCGGATGAATTTCCCACCGCGGCACTGGCAGCTATGGGTGATCCAGTTGCAGCCGCGGCTGCACCAAAATCGGGCATCACCGACATGTACAAATATGGATTGGCAGAAAATTCTTCCGGCGGCATGGCCGGGGCGCCAGTCTCATTGTCGATCCACATGGGCCAACCGATGGGCGGTGCACCCCACGCCTTTTCCGGAACCCACGTCGGTGTGGGCCGGAACTCGGTAGGAAGATGTTGAAGCCAAAGCGGTGGAGGATTAAAACGAATAGACATGATTCCCCTAATGACGATCGCGAATGTGCGGAGTTCCCGATCCCCCGGGTACCTCCTGATCCAGAGCGTAGGCGGGGCCACAGACATTTCGTCGTTTATCTCAATCCGCATTCACCATAGTGCGGTTTATGGTTCCGCTAGGATCGTTCATGACTCAAATCCCGTCTCGAAACTTTCCCTAATTCAAACGGTGATTCTTACTACGCAGTATGCCAAACCCGTTCAAAAGATCGGCGCTACTCAGTGCCCGAGCCGGGTGACCATGGCAGAAAAAGGTCGGCAGCCTTCCCGTGTGGGGAGGCTGCCGACCTTTGGTACTACTACCCGCGGTGCTGCTTAGCGCTGCACGGCCGCGAATCGCTCGGCGGCAAGTGCCACAGCCGCGGCACGCGCCTCGGAGGCCTCATCGGCGGTCAATGTGCGGTCGGTGGCGCGGAAGCGCAGGCCGAAGGCCAATGACTTTTTGCCGTCCTCGATGCCGGTACCGGTGTACACGTCGAAGAGAGCAATATCTTCCAACAGCTCACCTGCACCCTCACGCAAGGTTTCGAGTACGTCCGAAGCCACCACGCTCTGATCAACAACTAGGGCAACGTCCTGAGTGGAGATCGGGAAGGTGGAGATTTCCTTGGCCACAATGACATCCGCTGCAGCTTCAAAAAGCTCGTCAACGTTGATTTCCATGGCCACGGTGCGGGCCGGCAGATCGAGTTCCGCCAGCAGCTTCGGGTGCAACTCACCGGCATAACCAAGGTGCGTGCCGTCGCGCAGTGCAAGTGCGGCGGTACGGCCCGGGTGGAAGGCCTGGTGGGCCCCCTGCGAGGTAACCACCTCAACGCCCAACACGTCGGCGACCAGCAGTGCGGTATCCAGGGCATCGGCCCAGTCGTAGACGCGCGGGGTGTGCGCTGCGGCAACCGGCGAATCGTTGCCGCTGAGGACAGCCGCAATGTGCATCGGCTGGTGCGGCAGACCGCCGTACAGTGCCTCGAGCTCTGCCTCCGAGGGCTTGATGCCCACCGGCGGGATCGTTGCCGTGCCCAGGGTATCTCCGGGCAGGAAGACCAGTCCGGCCTCGTAGAGTGCCAGATCGCGGAAGCCGCGACCGTGGTTGCGACGGGCAATGCCCAGCAGCCCCGGCAGCATCGAGGTCCGCATGAATCCGAACTCCGAAGACATCGGGTTATTCAGCTTTACGGCCTTGACCTCGCCGGCCACGGGCGCACCGAAGGTGTTGTTCTGCACTGCCGTAACGAACGGGTAGGAGAGCACCTCGGTTAGGCCCGAGTCGGCTAGGGCAGCAACCACACGACGGCGCTGGCCCTGCACCCGGGAGAAACCGCGGCCCGGAGGTGCCGTGGGAAGGGTGGAAGGAATCAGGTGGTAGCCCACCAGACGCGCAATTTCCTCCACCAGGTCCTGCTTGGTGGTGAGGTCCGGGCGCCATGACGGTGCCGTGACGCTGTAGCCGTCCGCTATGGCCTCAAGCTCGGCACCAATTTCCGTCAGTGCCCAGGTCACCTGTTCGGCGGTGTAGTCGATGCCGATCAGTGCCGAGGCGAAATCTGCGGGCAGGTTGATCACCGTTGGTTCCGGAGCGGTACCCGCATCGGTGATCTCGGTGGTGGCGGTGCCACCGGCCAGCTGAACCAAGAGGTCCACGGCACGCTGGGCGGCCTTGTCAGCCACCTGCCAGTCCACTCCGCGTTCGTAACGCTTGGAAGCCTCGGAAGGCAGCTTGTGGCGGCGACGCGAACGCGCAATCGAGATCGCTTCGAAGTGAGCTGCCTCGATGAGCACGTTGGTGGTGGTGCCGGAAACCTCTGTGGCAGATCCGCCCATGACTCCGGCAATGCCAATGGCACCGGATTCGTCGGTGATCAACAGATCCTCGACGTGCAGCTTGCGCACCTTGGCATCGAGGGTCGTCAGCGTCTCACCCTCGGTGGCCCGGCGCACGGTGATACCACCGGTGAGCTGATCCGCGTCGTAGAAGTGCAGCGGCTGACCCAGTTCCAACATGACGTAGTTGGAAATATCCACGATCAGGGAGATCGAACGCATGCCAGCCAGGTTCAGTCGGCTAGCCATCCACGGTGGGGTGGGCAGCGCCGCATTCACGTTGGTGACCTTGCGCGTGATGAAGCGATCGCAGCCGGCCTTGCCGTAGATCCCCGCGGCATCGGCCAGAGTCACCTGGTGACCCGGTGCGGTGGCGGTATCCACGGTGACCAAGGAGGCAGGATCGGTGAAGGGGGTGTTGGTGGCGTGCGCGTATTCGCGGGCCACCCCACGGATGGAGAACGCGTAGGAACGGTCGGGGGTGACGTTGATTTCTGCTGCCTGATCGTAGAGACCCAGCAGTTCCATCGCGTCGGTGCCGACCTCCGGGTCAAGACCCAGATTCGAGAGCACGATGATGCCATCGTGGTCTTCGCCGAGGCCCAGCTCGCGTGCGGAGGCGATCATGCCGGCCGAAATATGACCATAGGTCTTACGCGGGGTAATCCGGAAGTCCCCGGGCAGCACGGCGCCCGGAAGCGTGACAACAACCTTGTCACCCTCCACGAAGTTGTGTGCACCGCAGATGATGCCCTGCACACCCGAGGGATCGATACCCTCGTTGGTGAGGTTTTGTGTTGCGCCCTCGGGCACCACACGAACCTGGCACCAGTTAATGGTCTTGCCGTTGGTCTGCTCTTCCTTCACCAGGGAGAGCACCTGACCCACCACGATGGGACCGGAGATGGAATCGCTGGGACGGTGTACGTCCTCTTCCTCAAGACCGACCTTAACCAGTTCGGCCATAACGTCCTCGGCCGAAGCTTCGGCGGGAACCTGCGCGTATTCGCGCAGCCATGAAAGTGGAATACGCATGTCTTAGATCTCCATCCCGAAGTGCTCGCTGAACCGAATATCGCCCTCGATCATGTCGTGCATGTCCGGGACCTCATTGCGGAACATCAGGGTCCGCTCGATGCCCATGCCGAAGGCGAAGCCGGAGTATTCCTCCGGGTCAATGCCTGCAGCACGCAGCACGTTGGGGTTGACCATGCCGCAGCCGCCCCATTCGATCCAACGCGGTCCACCCTTGGCACCTGCATGCCAGATGTCCAGCTCGGCGCTGGGCTCGGTGAACGGGAAGAAGTTCGGGCGCAGGCGGATGGAGGCGTCATCGCCGAACATCTGCCGCGCGAAGTGCTCCAGGGTGCCACGAAGATCGGCCATGGTCAGGTTCTTGTCGATGGCCAGGCCCTCGAACTGGTGGAAGACCGGGGTGTGGGTGGCGTCCAGTTCATCGGTGCGGTAAACGCGCCCCGGGCACAAGACGTAGATCGGCAGCTCGCGCTCGAGCATCGAACGCACCTGTACCGGGGAGGTGTGGGTGCGCAGCAAGAGGTGCGAATCTACCGGGTCGATGAAGAAGGTGTCCTGCATTTCGCGGGCCGGATGATCCGGGGCGAAGTTCAGGGCGTCGAAGTTGAACCACTCGGATTCGATTTCCGGTCCATCGGCGATTTCCCAGCCCATGCCCACGAAGATGTCCGAGACGCGGTCCTGCAGCGTGGAGAGCGGGTGTCGGGCACCGGCACGGCGGCGGCGCGGGGCGGCAGTGACATCTACCGTCTCCTCAAGGAGGATGCGCGCAGCATCTTCCTCCTCGAGCACCACGGTACGAGCTGCCAGTGCCTTGTTCACGCGTCCGCGTGAGGCTCCCATGAGCTTGCCGGCAACGGCCTTCTCGCTCTTATCCAGGCGGCCGATTTCGCGGTTGGCCAGGGACAACGGGGACTTCTCTCCGGTGTGGGCCAGGCGTGCGCTTTTCAGCTCATCCAGGTTGCTCGCGGCGGCAAATGCAACAAGTGCCGCCTGCACGGCAACATCGATGCCTGCCTCGTCGGTGGGGTGCGGAACGACCGGTGTGTGAGCGTTATTGACGTCCACTTCCGGGCTCGTGGGTTCAGACATGGGGTTCTACGGCCCTTTTCACTGTTGATTGTCTTGTTGGCTTCTACTTCTCATTCTATGTGCTGGCCCCGGCGCAGCTTCAATCACCGCCCCGGTCGTCTTAGCTGTGGCGTTATGGACACCCACCGGGGTTTTACGCAATAGTTAGCCTTATGTCACGCGTTCTTCGAAGAATTGTTCTGCCCACGGCCGCCTTTCTGATGCTGGGCTCGCTGGCAGCCTGCACAAATGCCGCCCCCACGCCCGATGCCACGGCAAATCAACTGGCGACCTCCCTGCAGTCCCTGGACTTCGCTGGCCTGAGCTTGGCCGGGGCCGATCCCACCACCGTATCTACCGAACTCGGCGAGGCGCTGGCACCCCTGGAGTCGATCCCACGCACCGTCACCTTGGAATCGGTGACCGAGGACGAGGGATCAAAGGACCCCAAGACGGCCACCGCCACGCTGAAAACGGTGTGGGACATTGATGCCAGCGACACCGACTGGAGCTATACAACCCAAGGCACCCTCGAACTTAATGATGAGTCCGATTCGTGGGAGCTGCGCTACTCCCCCGAGCTGGCAGTCCCGGGCCTAGCCGCGGGTCAATACGTGGCCAAGCGCAACACCGCCGCTGCGCGGGGCGATATTCTCGGCAACAACAACCAGGGACTGGTCACCGAGCGGCCGGTGCTGCGCATCGGCATCGATAAAAACGCCCTGGACCCGTCCAAGTGGGAGACCTCGGCTAAAAAGCTGGCCGCCTTGGTGGAGATTGATGCGCCGGCCTATGCCAAGTCAGTCGCCGCCGCCGGGCCCAAGGCCTTCGTCCAGGCCATCGTGCTGCGTGATGACAAGGACCGAACCGTCACCGACGCTCAACTCGATGCGATCGACGGGGTGCTGGCCCAGCCGGGCACCGTGCCGCTGGCCAAGAGCCGCAACTTCGCCCGGGCCATTCTGGGCACCGTGGGCGAGGCCAGCGCGGAGATCGTCGCCGAGTCCAAGGGAAGCATCAGCGCTGGACAACAGGTGGGCCTCTCGGGCCTACAAAAGGAGTACCAGGACACCTTGGCCGGTACCAAGGGCTACTCCATCTCGATCTTCGACAAGGACAAAAACGAAGTCTCCTCGCTGCTCACCGCCGAAGCCGTTGATGGCAAAAGCCTGAAGACCACCCTGGATCTGGACATGCAGACCCTGGCCGAGTCACTGCTGGCTGACTCGGCCAGCGACAGCGCGCTGGTGGCGGTGCGACCCTCGGACGGTGCCATCTTGGCCGCCGCGGCGGGACCGGAGACCAACGCGGCGAACACGGCACTACTGGGCAAGTACGCCCCGGGATCAACGTTTAAGGTCATCACGGCACTGGCCATGTTGCGCTCGGGCGACACCCCCACCACGACTGTCGACTGCCCGGCGACCCTGTCGGTGGATGGCAAGGCGTTCAAGAACTACGACGGTTACCCCTCCAGCGCGCTGGGCAGCATCCCACTCTCCGAGGCCCTGGCACAATCGTGTAATACCGTGTTCCTGACCGGTGCCACCAAGGTGAAGGCCGCCGCCCTCTCGGACGCTGCCGCCTCGCTGGGTCTGAACCTGAGCCCCTCCACCGGTGCAGCAGCATTCCTCGGCTCGGTGCCAGATACCTCCACCGGCACCGAACTGGCAGCCAATGGCATCGGCCAGGGTGTTGTTGAAGCCTCCGCGCTAGGTATGGCCACGGTGGCAGCGTCGGTGAAAAACGGCGCGACCGTTTACCCGCATCTGGTGGTGGATCCGGCGCCGGCTAAAGCGCCGAAGCCCAAGAACCCACTGACCAAGGATGAGGCAAAAGCACTATCGGGCATGATGTCCGAGGTCGTAGATCATGGCACGCTCAAGGAGCTCGCCAAGGTCCCCGGTGGCACCATCATCGGCAAGAGCGGAACGGCCGAGTACGACGAGGAACGCAACGCACATGCCTGGGTCATCGCTTCCCAAGGTGATCTGGCCGTTGCGGTATTCGTTGGCGACGGCAGTGGTGGCGCGCAGACGGCCGGCCCAATCGTGGCCGATTTCCTCACCAAGAGTCAGTAGCACCGCCGCGCAACACCTCCGCTTAATGAGTGAAGGACCGGCCATTGGCCGGTCCTTCACTGGTTAAACCGCCCGATCAATCCGGGCATTTGGTGCTCGTTATCTTTAGGCGTGCAGAGTTTCTGCTGTTTCGGGCTTGCGCATCATGACAACGCCCGCGACGGCGCCCAGCAGGGCCAGTCCGCCGAATGCCAAGGACAGGTACAACGCGGTGTTGTCCTTTTCGTTGGCTACGGCCGTGAGGTCGCCCTTCGCGGTGAGCAGGTCGAAGGTCACGGTGTCGCCCTCGATGTGGGCGCCCTCGGTGGCGGAAACAACTTCACCGGGGAATGTCACGGTCATGGTGGATTCGGTGACAGCGCTTGCCATTTCAGCGGCGAGACCCTGAGCGGCGAAGAAGTACTGGCCATCACGGAATTCCACGCTGACCTTTTGGCCCAAGGTACCGGAGGTGTCACTGATCTCGGTCAGCGACTTGTCCTGGAGGGACAGCGTGTAACCACGGAAATCGCCCTCTTCGAAGGGCGAGGCGGTAACGCCTTCCGGAACGCTGGCTAGAAACGCTTCTTCGGTGGTCCCCATCTTGGTCAGGACCTCGGCAACACCAATGTCGCCAATAACCTTCTTGTCAAAGGCCATCACCATGTCGTAGGTTGCTTTTTCCGGGCTTGAAACGACCAGATCCACATCCATCTTCATGCAACCGGTCAGGCTCAACACCAGTGCCACCATGACACCAATGATGGATACGATCTTCTTCATCAATACTCCTCAACAGTTGGGGCGCAGATCGGCGTTCGACGCCCCCGGGTTCTGCCTTCAACTCTAGTGGTTGGGCGCCCCGGTCAGTAATTCGGCAGCTCTCGGCTCCCACCTCATCAATGACTACACTGAGAAATCATGGAGAACCGGGAACGCCTACGCCAGGTCTGTAACGCGATAAATCTCAGCACGCTCAGCGGACTGGGCCTAGCCCGCGCCACCGGCTGCGAGATCGCTCGTGGTCCTCGGGGCCTCATCCTGGCCCGTTTTTACCGACCGGCCTTGCCCAAGGCCGGGGCATTCACGGTGGGGAACGTTATTTTTTTCCGTCCGTCCCTCAGCGGAGCGGAACCGCGTCGCGAATTGCTCAGTCACGAGGAAACACACGCTACCCAGTACGCCTGGTGTCTGGGCTTGCCCTTCCTCCCCTTGTACTTTCTGGCGGCAGGATATTCGCTCTTGCGCACCGGCGATCCAGCATCAAGAAATGTGTTTGAACGCGGAGCCAATCTGCAGGCCGGCGGGTATCTGGAGCGGCCCACGCGTAAATTACTCCCGGTTATCGCTGCACGGTTACGCAGGCACCCGGTAGCCACCCCCACGAGCTCAGGAGACACCCAGTGAACCACAACAACAGCATCACCGTGCAAGGCAGCGCCAGCGCCAGCGCCGTCCCGGATACGATGAGCCTTTCCCTTGCCGTAGAGAACCACCACGCGCAGGCGGCAGAGGCCTTCGAGCAGGTTTCCGCTGGTGCGCAATCGCTGATCACCGCGGTGCTGAGTGTCGCCCCGGAAACCAACTTGTCCACCAGCGGGGTCACGCTCTCTGCGCGGACGGCCTGGCGCGATGAGATGAATGTGCTGTTGGGCTACGACGCATCAACCACCCTCGAAGCCACGTCCGTTCCCCTCGACGCCATTTCGGCGGTCTTGGCAGCCGCCGTAGAGACCGGAGGCGATGCCCTGCGGATCCATTCACTGCGTTCGGAGGTTTCGGATCCCATCAGTGCACTGCGGGCCGCCCGCGAGCTGGCCTTCAACGACGCTCATACCAAGGCGGCAGAACTGGCACAGCTGGCCGGGCGGCACCTGGGGCAGGCGCTGCAGATCCGCGAAACCGGACCCGACTCGGCCGTGCCCCTGCAACGTGCCGGGCTCCGAGCCATGGCCGCTAAGTCCATGCCGGTGCTTGCCGGATCCCAGGAACTTGCGGTGAACTTAGAAATACAGTGGGAACTTCTGGATCATGGGCAAGCTCCAGCGGAGGATTAGTCTTCTTTTCCGGCGCTGAGTCGTGGTTCGTTTGCGCCTGCTAAGGCAAGGACGGCTATCTGCGCCACCGCCCGGGCGTGGACCAGCAATTGTGCCTCATGGGCAGCTACCCAAGGCACGTGGATGAAACCGGCTCGGATCTCTGGATCGGTCCGACTCTGGTGCATGAGCGAATAAAATATTTGGTTGCAGACATAGGTACCGGCCGAATAAGAGATTTCCACGTTTTCGGAGCCCAATTCTTGGAGCGCCGCCTTCAGCGGAAGAGTAGAAAAGTAGGCGGCTGGCCCGTCGGCGAGCACCGGGACATCGATCGGCCGAGCGCCAGCATTGTCGGCGATGCGGGCATCGATCAGGTTAATGGCAACTTTCTCCATGCCCAGCTTTTCCCGACCCTGAGCCAAGCCCAGGCTGAGCACCACATGCGGGCGATGCAACGTGATCAGCTCGTGAAGCACGCGCGGAGCTTGCGCAAAAACACAGGGCAATTCCGCGGCCACGGCTTCGTGACCCTGTTCTCTCAGAATCTTCTCCGCGTGCCGCGCGATGACAATTGATGGATTGAAGTCGCTGCTCGCAAATGGCTCAAAGCCGGTGAGCAGGATCAACGAGTGGCCCCGGCCATGGTGTCGGCTAACACCGCACGCACGATGGGAAAATCGGCGGGAATCCAGCTGAGTGCCTCAAGGGCTTGTTTTTCCAGCTCGACCCAGGCTAATTGGTCGTGATCCTCCAAGGTATCGGGGACGCCGCCGGTGATCTGCGCAAACCAGACACGCATCGCTGCACTCTCATTGAGCACCCAGCCCTCGGGGATGGGGCCAAAAATCTCCGAACCAAGTTCCACCTCGATTCCCAGTTCCTCGCGTAATTCTCGCTTCACGCCCTCGGTGCACTCCTCCCCCACTTCGAGCTTTCCTCCCGGAAACTCCCACATCCCGGCCAGTGCCGGCGGAGCTGTGCGACGGGCTGCCAACAGCTTGGTGGGTGCCACCAAGGAATCAACGATGGCAGCTGCAACAATTTGTTTGTAGGGCATGTCTACTATTTTCCTTCCGTTTCGGAATTCTGGTTCACCATGATGTCGGGTTCGATGTAGATCACGCAGCTGAGCTTGACCGCCGCACGAATGCGTTCTTCCGCTTCATCGATGGCGGCGGCGATCTGGGAGCCGGTGGAGTTGAGCGGGACCGATACCTTTGCCGCCACCAAGACTTCTTCTGGCCCAAGATGCAGGGTCTTGAGGTGGATCAGTTTGGCCCCGTTGGCGGTAATGGCAGCTGTGATGGCCTGCACGACGTGGTCTCGCGCCGATTCACCGAGCAGCAGGGATTTAGTCTCAATGGCCAACACGATGGCGATCATCACCAGCAGCAGGCCAATGCAGGCGGTGCCGGCCGCGTCGTATATCCCGTTACCGGTCAGCAGCGTCAAGCTGACGCCGCACAACGCCAGAACCAGGCCGATGAGGGCGCCGAAGTCTTCGAGCAGAATTACCGGCAGCTCGGGTGCCTTCGCTGTGCGGATGAATGATACCCAGGACTGTTTGCCGCGCTGCGGATTTGCTTCCTTGATGGCGGTGCGGAAGGAGAATGACTCGGCAGCGATCGCGCCGATCAGCACCGCGAGCGGAACCCACCACCAGCGACCCTCGATGCCATGGGGGTGCTGGAATTTCTGCCAGGCCTCATAGAGTGCAAAGAGTCCACCGACGCTGAAGAGCACGATGGAGACAATGAAGGAGTAAACGTAGCGTTCACGCCCGTAGCCAAAGGGATGCGCCTCGTCGGCTTCGCGTCGCGACTTTTTCCCACCCAGGAGCAACAGGAGTTGATTCCCGGAATCGGCCACCGAGTGGATGGCCTCCGCCAACATCGAGGATGAACTCGTCACGGCCCACGCCACGAACTTGAACAGCGCAATGGTCAGGTTTGCAGCAAGTGCCGCAAACACGGCCTTGGATCCGCCAGTTGCCGACATGTCCGCACCAACTTTCCTTCGGGGATGGTCCGACCAGTCAAGCACGCTTCGCGACGTGCTGTCAGGGACCCTGCGGGTGCGAGGCCCCTGACAGCACAAAGAGTGGGAGCAATTACTGTCCCCGAAATAGAAAGCGGAGACATATTCTCGCTCTGGTGGTGCTCCGGGCGAGGTTAACTGGTGCGCTGTGCCCGAGCCGAGGCGTACATGCACACGGCCGCGGCCGTTCCAACGTTCAGCGATTCGGCAACACCATACAGCGGCACGGCGACGCGGTGATCGGCCCTGGCCAGTTCCGCTTCGTTGAGACCCGCACCTTCATTACCGAAGAGCCAGACGGTGGGGTTCTCCAGAACTGGCATGTCCGGTGCATCGGGAGTCTCGAGACCAGCGCGTCGCGCGGCTGTGGCGTCAAGGAGCGTATCGAGGTTGGTTGCTCCGTAACCGTCGGCTGCCAAGACGGTGCTGCCGGCGTTCTTGAAGGCCTCCACGGTTTCCTCGAGGGAGACGTTGGTGACGATTGGCAAGTGGAAGAGGGACCCAACCGTGGAACGTACGGCCTTGGGGTTGTAGATATCTACGCTGCCGCCGGTGAGGATAAACGCGTCGGCACCTGCTGCATCGGCCGCACGCAGAATGGTTCCGGCATTTCCCGGATCCTGGACCCGGCACAGCACCGCGACGAGGCGCGGTTTGGCCGCAACGACATCCTGAAGGCTGATTTCGGGGATCCGGCATACTGCCACGATGCCCTGTGGGGTCACGGTATCGGCCATGCCGGCCAGCACCTCGGGGCTGACGACGCGGCTGCGCACGCCCTTGGCCTTGGCAGCCATTTCTTCAAATTCGGGGTACCGATCGAGGCAATCGTCGGTGGCATAAATGGTGTTGACTACCGCGTCGCGGTTGTTCTCGGCGTTCTCTAGGTGCTGGCGCAGGGCCTCGCGCACGGCCTGCGGGCCTTCGGCCAGGAACTCGCCGCTGTGGGCACGTCCACTCTTTGTGGCCAGGCGCGAAACTTCACGCACGCGTTCGGCACCGAGGTTGTTCATGGGTTCGTCGTAGTATCCAGGGCGGTTCATAACTACGACTTTACCGGGGAGATGACAAAGGGACGGAATCGCAAGCGATTCCGTCCCTTTGGCTAAAGCTTTATGAGCTCATAGACTAGGCATCTTTGATCTGCTGGCGGGATTCGCCACCTGCAGGCTCGAAGCCGGCTGCCTTGGCTGCTTCAACAGAGTTGAACCAGTATTCGGCGTCGGTCTGGTCGTACCAGGTCGAGCCCGGTACGTGGTACTTGTTCGACTGGGCGTTGCCCTTGATGACAAAGCCTTCCGGAGCAGCTTCGCCTTCGACGGCCTTGACGGCGCCTTCAACTTCAGCCTTCTCGGCGGCCGGAGCGGCAGCCTTTGCAGCCTTCTTGGCCGGAGCCTTCTTGGCGGCCGGAGCAACCGGAGCCTCGGCAGCAGCTGCCGGAGCGTTGACGTCTGCCGGAAGGGCGCTCTTGGCAACCTCTACCAGTACTGCGAATGCCTTGGCATCCGAGACAGCCAGCTCGGCGAGCATACGACGGTCAACCTCAACCGCAGCAGCCTTCAGGCCCTGGATCAAGCGGTTGTAGGTCATGCCGTTGGCGCGGGATGCAGCGTTGATGCGCTGGATCCACAGGCGACGGAAGTTGCCCTTACGCTTGCGACGGTCGCCGTAGCTGTACACGAACGAGTGGAGCAGCTGCTCCTTCGCCTTCTTGTACAGGCGCGAACGCTGTCCGCGGTAACCCTTTGCGCGTTCAAGAATGACGCGACGCTTCTTATGGGCGTTGACCGCCCGCTTCACACGTGCCACGTGTGTACTCCTTTGTTTCTGTCTCGTCGTACCGCATCCAAGCGGACGAACGAAAAATCTTTATGTGGTCGAGAACCCGGTACTGGGTTCCCCAGACGGACTGAGTTAGATACCGAGCATCCGCTTGATGGTCTTTACGTCCGCCTTGGCGACCAACTGGTCAGAAGCCAGGCGACGGGTAAGTCGTGAAGACTTGTGCTCCAGGTAGTGGCGGCGGTTAGCCTGCTGGCGCACGAGCTTGCCGCTACCGGTGAGCTTGAAGCGCTTCTTGGCGCCACTGTGGGTCTTGAACTTCGGCATATCCGCCGTTCTCCTTACTTACTCCCGGGGACCTGTCGGGCCGGGGATCTTGCGAACTCCCGCGTTTGCGGGAAATCCGTGGTTCTGGTGTTGCTCTTACGAGCGTGCCCTGCGCGGAGGCGTCCTTACTTGGACGTTCCCGGCTTGGCGGCGCGGGTTGCGGGCTTAGGACCCGGCTTGCCCGCAGGCTTTGGTGGCATTGCCATTGGCTTGGGAATCGCCATTGGCTTGGGAGCTACGGCCGGCTTGGCTGCAACTACCGGCCGTGGGGCCGCAGCTGCTGCTGCCGGACGGCTAGCTGCCGTACGTACCGGAGCCTTTGCGGCTGCCGGGCGGCTGGAGCCTTCGCGGGCCGGAGCCGACTTCGCAGGGGCCTTCGACGCCACAGGGGCGCTCCGAACCGGTGCGACCTTGGGTGCAAGCTTGGCGGCTGCCTCTTCGGCTGCTGCTTCCGCACGTACCTTGGCAAGCTTTTCCATGATGTCGGACTCGATGACATCGGCAACGGATCCACCAATGTCGCCCTGAGGCTCCGAGGTATCCATCTTTGCCTTGGGGTTAGCTGCCTTGGCCTTATCGGCATCGCGCTGTTCCAAACGACGGGCTTCGGCCTTAGCTTCTGCCTTGTTCTTCAGCGGTCCAACGACCATGACCATGTTGCGGCCATCGATACGGGGCGAGGACTCAATAAGTCCGACCTCGGCTACTGCCTCGGCAAACTTGTTGAGCAAACGAATACCCATTTCCGGACGCTGCTGCTCACGACCACGGAACTGGATCATGGCCTTGACCTTGTCACCGGCTCCGAGGAACCGCAGTGCGTGTCCGACCTTGGTTTCGTAGTCGTGCGTATCGATCTTCAGTCGGAAACGAATTTCCTTCAGAATGGTGTTCGTCTGGTTCTTGCGAGTTTCGCGTGCCTTGACGGCGGCCTCGTACTTGTACTTTCCGAAGTCCATCAGTTTGCACACGGGAGGTTTCGCGGTGGGCGCCACCTCCACGAGATCAAGGTCGGACTCGACGGCAAGACGAAGTGCATCCTCAATACGGACAATGCCAACCTGTTCACCGGCAGGGCCGACAAGCCGCACCTCTGGGACGCGGATTCGATCATTAATGCGTGGATCGCTGATGTGTTGCTCCTGAGTAGTTCGTAGTTTCAGGCCACCCCAGCAAAAGGAAAGGCCCTCGGCTGCAGGTGCAGGCGGGGGCCCCAGATTCGATCGATGAAAATTCATCCAGCCAATCAATTCCCGTGGGAATGATCAACACCGAACTTACCCGGCCGCCTAAAATTGGCTGCTGCGGGTGGGAGGTGGCCTCCACTTGCGTACTGAATCCATGACTCTCTGGTCACATCCATCGGTAAGATGATGCATCCAAATACAAAGATTCAGTCGGTCTATGGAAAGCTTAGCAGTATGAGTACTCCTGAAACCAATCCGGTCTCCACTAACGCCGAGAACGAGATTCGCGACATCGCCGAAGTGGCTGCCGTTGAAATCATCACCACCGCCGCCGTTCACCTGATGAGCGCCGCTGCCGTCAAGTGCGGTCTGGCCGCGGGCGACGACGCCGAGGAACTGAAAGACCTCGACGAAGCCCGCAAGCTTATTATTGCCTTGGCCGGCCTAGTTACCTCCGCAGCCCCGGAAATCGGCTCGCAGCACGCAGGTCCATTGCGCGACGGACTGCGTTCACTGCAGCTGGCCTTCCGTGAAGCATCGGCCTTCCCGGACGAGCCAGGCAAGGGCCCGGGCGAAAAGCTCACCGGCCCAGTGAACTAAGCGAACCAACTATCTCCACCACACCGCAGCAACATCTGAAGTACCCCTGAGAGGTTAAGCACAAACCAACCTCACAGACCACGAAACGCCAAGAGGGCCCGGTTCTTATTGAACTGGGCCCTCATTGTTTGCCCGGCCGGAGCCGAGTTGATGTATCAGTCGCCGAGAATCAGCGTGCGTGAATGAGACCGCGCGCGATGCCTACGCAACTGTTGGGCGATCAGGGCCACCACACAAATAAAGCCACCCAAGATCCCGACCACCAGGAATCCTGCGCCGGCCCCGAACCCATCCACCGTGGCACCGGTGATCGGAGATCCAAGAGCCGTACCGCTGGTCAATGCCGACCCATACCACCCCATGGCCTCGCCACGGCGCTTCTCCGCCACCAGATCCGTCAGCCATTCGGAGGCCGCAGAGAGCACCGGAGCACAGAGCAGTCCGGGCAGTACCGAAAGCAAAGCCAGTGAAATGGTGTTACTGGCAAAGGCCATGGGCACCGTCAACAACGCCATGGCCAGCAACAAGATAATGGGTGAGATGCGTCGTTGCATGCTGCCGTAGATCAGACCGCCAATCAGCGATGCGCCACACCAGAGCAGGAAGACGATGCCCAGTTGGCCTTCACTTTGTTCTTGTTCCAGCAGCGCAATGATGCCCACCTCGGTACCGGAGAGGACAAGTCCCGCCCCGGCTGCGGCGATGAATACCGCGACCACCGAGGCACTAACCCAACCGAACTTGTGGCGGAAGTCCCTGCCCCGTGCCGCGACCCGCGCACGCCTGGACTTACCACCGGCCAAAATCAGTTCACCTTCAACATCCGCTAGCCCACCGGGGCCGGCAGCGATCAGCGAGGCCTCGGCACCCAGACGTTCCTCGTGCGGGTTGGCCCTGGTCGCCACGGCTCCGGGTTGCCCGGAGCGAGTCGGAGGGTTCAACAACATCAGGCACAGACCACTCAGTGACGCGGCGATGGCCACGCCACTCATCCCCACGGTGGTATTCAGCGAGGTGGCCACGATGCCCGCGGAGGCAGGGCCGACGATGAAGACGAATTCGGTGCTCATCGCATCCAAAGCGAACGCCGAACGTCGGGTATCCCCGGTGGTCATCACGCCCAATGCCGTGCGCACCACGGAGAATACCGGCAGTGAGAACAGCCCTGCGACGAACACCAAGGGCATAATCCAGTAGAAGGAAACGTGCGGAACGATGCTCCACACCACCGCCTCAACAATGATGGATGGAATCAGTGCCCGGCGTAATCCGTAGAGGTCAACGACGTGGCCGCGCCACGGGGCACCTAGGGCGATACCAATGGTCATGACGGCCACCACTAAGCCTGCCGAGCCCCAGTCCCGATCCAGCTCATTGACCAAGTGCAGCAGTAAGAGCATGCCAACGGAGGCGTGCGGCAGCCTGGCCACCATGCCAATCAGCAGTAGCGGAGTGATGCCCGGTTGCCGCAGCAGCTGCCCATAACGTCCAAATTTCATGCCCGAGAATCACTCTCTGGTGCGGCACCGGCTGCCATGGTAACTTCCAGCGAATCAACGTTTTCGGCAAACTGCGCAATAGCGGCCAGCCGCGAGTGAACACGCCCAACACAGGCACGTGCCGTGGCCTCATCGGTACCGGGGCGGAAACCAAATTCCAGACGCAGTTCCGGGCCCGGTCCCCCACCGGGAACGCTGGTCCCTGCGGCAGTTCGGGTTCCCACCCCGCGGCCCGGCGCCATCTTGATGCTCGCCAGGGCAGGTTCGTCACTCACCTGAGTTGCCACGATGGTGGCCAGCTCCTCTTGGAGGTAGCTGGGGATCCATTCTTGTTGTTGGGCCAGGGCCCACATGGCCGGGCGGCGCAAAACAAAGGTGAAGTCGGCTCCCGGATCAAGAACCAGGAGCGCGGCGTCCTCGCTGACGGCGGAGAGGGCTGCCCGTGGCGCGTACACGGCGACCGGGCGGGCCCCGGTGTGCCACGCCTGGAGGTTCGCTACGCTGCTGAAGACCGGCAGTGCCTTGCGGCCATCCGGAGCGTTGAGCGTGATCAGGGCCATGTCGGCCTCTTTGTCTTCGGTGAAGCCGTGCTCCCCCAGACCACCCTCGGCCAATTGCGCCACGACGGCGATGTAGACGCGTGCTTGGGCCAGAGCGCTATGGACCTTCGCCTCACTGCCGGTACCGGTGACCAGCTCGCTCAGAGCTGTGTGAAGCCGATCGTCGATCAGACCGGTGTCGTTATCAAAATTGTGCAGCGGATTACCTTCACCGCTGAGGTCGCGTCCATCCCAGCTTTGACCCGCAGAGTCCAGCGGTCCACCGGCCCGTTGCAGGGCCGCGGCGATGTGTCCGGGCAGGTGCCGTTCGGCTCCGGATGATGGTGGGGAAGAAGGAGAATGCGAGCTCATATCCACATGCTATCTTGCACGCGGTCCGGGGCCGGACGGCACTAAGTGCGCCTCCGGCCCCGTAACCCGCCAACCACGCCAAGGGCTCCTGCGGAGCACCCCCGGAGGTGTGGCGAAACTCGCTTGCTGCTGGCGTTAAACCGAGCGGCGACCTGCGACGTCCAGAGCTTGCGCCATGGTGAACTTTCCTGCGTACAGGGCCTTGCCCACGATGGCACCTTCAACGCCGTTGGGGACCAGTTCGCGCAGGACTCGAAGATCCTCGAGGCTTGAGATGCCGCCGGAGGCGACGACCGGCTTGGAGGTGCGCTCGCACATCTGGGCCAGCAGTTCCACGTTGGGACCGCGCAGCGTTCCGTCCTTGGTGACATCGGTGACGACATAACGGGCGCATCCGGCATCTTCCAGGCGGGCCAGGACCTCCCAGATATCCCCGCCTTCCTTGGTCCAGCCGCGACCCGAGAGGGTGGTGCCACGTACGTCGAGTCCGACGGCGATCTTATCTCCGTGGCGGGCGATGGCGCGGGCAGTCCACTGCGGATTTTCCAAAGCGGCGGTGCCCAGATTCACTCGAGTGGCACCGAATTCCAGGGCGCGCTCCAGCGATGCATCATCACGGATGCCGCCGGAAAGTTCAACCTTGATGTTCAGTTCGCTGGCGATGCGACCCAGGATCTTGGTGTTGTCGCCACGGTCGAAGGCCGCATCGAGGTCCACCAGGTGGATCCATTCGGCTCCGGCATTCTGCCAGGCCAGGGCCGCGTCGAGCGGGTTGCCATATCCGGTTTCGGATCCGGCCTCGCCCTGGACCAGGCGTACTGCCTGTCCGTCCACCACGTCGACGGCGGGAAGCAATTCCAGGATGGGCTGTGAGTTCTCGGTCATGATCATTCCTTGGTTGTTTCTAGGACGAGGCCGCATCCGGCTGGGGATACAGCGGCTGGCCAGCAAACCGGCGGGCCGGTTGCTCCGTGGGGTTAGAGCGTGAGCCGGTAGGCGGCGAAGAGCGAGAGCCCGGCCAGCACCCAGACTGTGATGACCCACGACAGGTGGGCTCGTTGTTGACGCAGGGAGAGGGCTCCGCCGGCGAGGAGGCCAGCGGCGGCCATCAAAATAATTGACCACATGGTGTTAGAGGGTCTCCAGCCAGTTGCGCAGGAGCTTGGCTCCGGCGTCGCCGGACTTCTCCGGGTGGAATTGGAGGGCGCACAGTGGACCATTTTCCACGGCGGCAATAAACGGTCCCCCGTGCTCGGCCCAGGTGATCTGTGGTGGGATCATCTTGGGCTGGGCAACTTCGAAGTTCCATTCCTGCACGGCATAGGAGTGCACGAAGTAGAAACGTTCATCCTCGATGCCGGCGAACAGCTTGCTGCCGGCCGGCGGGGTGAGCGTGTTCCATCCCATGTGCGGCACGACCGGGGCCTTGAGCAGCGCCACGGTACCGGGCCATTCGCCGATGCCCTCGGTGCGGATCCCGTGCTCCACGCCCTCTTCGAAGAAGACCTGGTGTCCAACACAGACGCCGAGTACCGGGCGGCCGCCAGCGATGCGCCGACCGATCCAACGGATGGCGCCGACGTCTTTGAGTGCCTGCATGACGGCGGCAAAGGCGCCAACGCCTGGCACAAATAATCCGTCGCAGTTCAGGATGTCATCTGGCTTGGCCGAGAGTTTTACCTCGGCACCGGCTGCTTCCAGGGCGCGCACAGCGGAGCGGACGTTGCCGGATCCGTAGTCAAGGACGGTGACGGTCTTGGCCGCCATCTTAGAGCGCGCCCTTGGTGGAGGGAATGGCGTCGCCGATCCGCGGGTCCATTTCCACGGCTTGACGCAGGGCGCGTGCCAGCGCCTTGAACTGCGCTTCAACGATGTGGTGCGGGTCTCTGCCGGCGATCACTGTCATGTGCACGCAGATCTGGGCGTGCAGGGTCAGTGCCTCAAAAACGTGTCGCGTCAGCGATCCGGTGAAGTGCCCACCGATGAGGTGGTATTCCTGACCTGCTGGTTCCCCGGAGTGGACCAGGTAAGGCCGGCCGGAGATATCAACTACGGCGTTGGCCAGGGCTTCGTCCAGCGGGACGGTGGCTTCGCCGAAGCGGCGAATGCCTGCCTTGTTGCCCAATGCGGTGCGCAGTACCTCACCGAGGGTGATGGCCACGTCTTCGACGGTGTGGTGGACGTCAATGTGGGTGTCCCCCGTGGCGCGAACGGTGATGTCGATGAGCGAGTGCTTGGCCAGGGCCGTGAGCATGTGGTCATAGAACGGGACGCTGGTGCTGATATCCGAGCGGCCCGTGCCGTCCAGATCGATTTCGACGAGGACGGATGACTCGCTGGTGCTGCGTTCGAGGCGAGCGCGACGACCCGTGAGTTTTTCGGCAGACATGCACATTCCTTTGGATCAGGCGTTGAGAAGAGGATGTGGGGGCGGGCTGCTAGGCGGACGGGCTGAAAACGTTCTTCGCACCCGGCCGACCATGCCAACCGCCACAAGTTTAGCTTGGAGAGTTGTTTACACCCTGTGTTAACAATTCCTCGAGGCGTACCAAGAAGGCAGTGGTTTCGGCCTCGGTGCCGGCGGTGACCCGCAGGTGCCCGGGGATACCCACGTCACGGATGATGACTCCGGCTTCGAGCAGGCCTTCCCAGATGGCCTTGGTGTTCTTCACTCCGCCAAAGAAGACGAAGTTTGAATCACTTGAGGCCGGGGTGAAGCCCAGGCGGGTCAGTTCGGAAACGATGCGGTCGCGTTGCACCTTGATGGCTTCAACGTTGGCCAGCAAGGTATCGATGTGCTTTAGCGCGGCGTTGCCGGTGGCCTGGGTGACAGCAGAGAGGTGGTACGGCAGACGAACCAGGCGAATGGCATCGGAGATTTCCGGTGCCGCTGCGAGGTAGCCGATTCGGGCACCAGCCAGGGCGAAGGCCTTGGACATGGTGCGCGAGACGATGAGCCGTTCGCGTCCCGGCAGCAAGGAAAGTGCCGACGGGGTGCCGGTGTGAGCGAACTCGGCGTAGGCCTCGTCAACAATCACCACGGTGTTGCTGGCACGACCTGCCTCATATACGGCTTCGACCACGTCCAGCCCCAGTGCCGTTCCGGTGGGGTTGTTCGGTGAGCACAGCAACACGATGTTGGGTGCAGCCGCCTTCACCTGTTCGGCAGCATCGTGTGCCGAAAGGCCGTAGTCCGCCGAGCGCACGCCAGGGATGTAGGTCGTGTCGGTTCCGGAGGCCAGTAGCGGATACATCGAGTAGGTGGGAGGGAATCCCATCACCGAGCGGCCGGGGCCGCCGAATGCCTGCAGAATTTGCTGAAGCACTTCGTTGGAGCCGTTGGCTGCCCACACGTTCTCGGCAGCCAGTCCATGGCCAAGGTAGGCGGCCAGTCGTTCGCGTAATTCGGTGAATTCCCGGTCGGGGTAGCGGTTCAAGCCCACGGCGGCGGCGGATACCTCTTCGACGATGGCGCGATGCACCTCTGCGGGAAGAGGATGGGTGTTTTCGTTGACGTTCAGTTGGATGGGGACGTCAATTTGGGGTGCGCCGTATGGGGCAAGACCTTGAAGATTCTCTCGCAGGGGCAAATTTGCCAGGCGATTTAGCCGTTCATTCACGCTTCAAGTCTACGGCGGCGGTAGAGCGGGTCGAGAATCTTGCGCGGCGCCCCGGTAATAATCGGTTCGCATAGGTGCGCTGCGACACGAGCCAAGGGGCGCTCTTGCTGCGTTAGCTCCCGGTCGGAACGAAGAGTTCGGTGCCTGCCTGCAGTACCGAGCTGTTCAGGTTATTCAGGTCGCCGATCTGGCGGATCGCTTCACGCGGTTCAAGTTCCGGGGCGAATTCGCGGGCGATCCCCCACAGCGTGTCACCCTCAATGACGGTAACGGTGACCGCATCAACACCCAGCGGCACCGAGTCGGAGGCCTTTGCTGGTGAGAGGAACAGTCCCAAGAGCATCAGCACTACTGTGCTGATGATGAAGATTGGAACACCGATCAACACGAATTTTCCGCGTCGGGTCAACCGCAGGGGCGCCAGGTGCTCTTGCAGGTCGATTGGGTAGTCGTTTGCTGTTACTAGGTGGAGCTGGGCCGAGAGAGCAGTGTTTGCCATCGTCTTTGCCTTTCCTCAAGGTGCGTATGTTCGGTGGTGGAGCCGGAGCTCCTTATCGAACACGCGACGGTTATTCGAACGTGTCTATCGAACATGTGTTCGGAGTGCGTATCTTATTTCTAGCACTTTTCGACGACACCTGTCCAGATCTGTTCGAACAAATCTTTGAAAATAGTGTCTTTGTCTACTAGGATGAAGGGAGTGGAGCGATGTATTTACTACATCAGCACGCACCGACAATTTGCGGCACGCGCGGGTAACCGGCGACGATCGGGATGAGGCATTGACAATGACGACCGAACAACGAACCCCTCGACGCGACGCGAAGAGCCTGACGATCCGTCAGAAGAAGGTTCTGGAGACCATCCAGCGCTCGGTGAGCCACAACGGCTACCCGCCCTCGATGCGCGAAATCGGGGACGCAGTGGGGCTAGCCAGCCTCTCCAGCGTCACCCACCAGCTCAGCCAGCTTGAAAAGCTTGGTTACATCCGCCGCGATCCGCGTCGTCCGCGGGCCATGGAAATCTTGTTGCCGCTGCAGCTTAAGAGCGAATCCAAACTTGACGCTGTTGATGGCCAAGCGGATTTGAAGGCAGCTAACGGCATGAACGTCTCCGAGCTCACCACCTCCGCTGATACCGCCATGGTGCCGCTGGTTGGGCGCATCGCGGCAGGCGGGCCGATCCTCGCGGATCAGGCCGTGGAGGACGTTTTCGCCCTGCCACGCCAACTGGTTGGCCACGGCGAACTCTTTATGCTCAAGGTCAGCGGCGATTCCATGATCGACGCAGCCATCTGCGACGGTGACTGGGTTGTGGTCCGACGCCAGCCGACGGCCAACAACGGTGACATCGTTGCGGCCCTGCTCGAAGACGAGGCCACCGTCAAGACGTTCCGCCAACGTGACGGGCACACCTGGTTGTTGCCGCAGAACTCCCGTTACGAACCAATTCTCGGCGACACTGCCACCGTCATGGGCAAGGTCGTCTCGGTGATGCGCTCCATCTAGGGGCAATCCCACCACTCATCCTCGATATACGTCAGGGCCGGTCAATTGACCGGCCCTGACGTATATCTAGCGCTTCCCCGGGTCCCCAGTCATCACGGCTGGGGACCCGGTGCAAAGGCACTCAGTCTTCGCTGAGGCGCTCAAGTGCGGCGATAACCGTCGCCTTGTCCGGAGTTGACCACAGGGGCGGCAGCGAGGCGCGCAGGAAGGTTCCGTAGCGTTCGGTGGCAAGACGAGAATCCAACACGGCCACCACACCCTTGTCATTAATCGAACGGATCAAACGTCCCGCACCCTGGGCCAATCGGACCGCCGCGTGGCTGGCAGCCACGGCCATAAATCCGTTTCCACCATGCTTGGCAACGTCGCGGCTCCGCGCGGATGAGAGCGGATCATCCGGGCGCGGGAAAGGAATCTTGTCGATGATCACCAAACGGCAGGCATTGCCCGGGACATCAACACCCTGCCAGAGCGTCATGGTGCCGAAGAGGCAGGTGTCCTTCTCCGCGGAAAACTGATCTACCAGCGCCTTCATGCTGGACTCCCCCTGACACAGGATCGGGATGTCCATGCGGGCCCGCAAGATCTCCGCAGCGTCCTCCGCTGCGCGGCGCGAGGTGAACAGCACCAGTGCCCCACCGCCGGAGGCATTGATCAGGTCCTCAATCTCGCTCAGGGTTTCCTGAGACATCTGTCGTCCCGGCTTGGGCAGATGCTTAGCAACATACAAAATGCCCTGTTTGGGGTAGTCGAAGGGGCTGCCAACGTCTACGCCGTTCCAGGTCGGAGCGCCGTCACCCACCAGCCCTAGGGCACCGGCAACGGGCTCGAAGGCGGCACCGATGGCTAGGGTGGCGCTGGTGAGCACCACGGTGCGCCCATCAAAGAGACCTTCGCGCAGTTTGCCGGCCACCGAGAGCGGTGCAACGTTCAGGGTGGGTTGACTCGATTCGTCGGGCTGCACGTAGCCCTCCCCCGGGCTGAAGTGTCCAGGACGCGAGGCCCACACCACCTCGCGCTCCTCCGTCATTTCCAGCATCTTGGTGCATTGGTCCACCAGGTACATGACCTGGGAGCGCGCCATCTGCCGACCACCATCGGCCGGTGCATTAGCCTCCGGTTTGGAGTCCGAGAGCACCACGCGTGCCGCTTCGGCGATCTGGTTCAGCGCCGACTGCTGTTCGGGATTAAGACCGTGGGCCATCAGGCCCGTGGGGACTCCCTCGAGGGCACGCGCCAAGGCCTTGGCGCCCTGGTTCAGCGAATCAACGCTGACCGAGCAGTGCTTACGGGCCGCGGACGCCGCGCTCTGGACCATGCTCACGGATAACGGTCGGGTGACCGAGCTGGTCACCCGGTCCTGGAGCTCGTGGGCCTCATCGATGATGACGGTATCAAAGTCGGGAAGTACCGCGATACCCTCGAACGCCGAGACGGCGAGCATCGCATGGTTCGTGATGATGACATCGGCTTCAGCGGCGCGGGCTCGGGCCAACTCGCTGAAACATTCTGAGGCCATCGGGCACTTTTGAGCGCCCAGGCAATCCATGGCGCTCACCGATACCTGGCGCCACGCCTTGTCGCTGACTCCGGGAGTGATGTCATCACGATCACCTGTGTCGGTTTGTTCTGCCCATTGGCGCAGGCGCACCACTTCCTTGCCCAGGTTGGAGCCCGGACCATCACCGGGACCACCAACCACCGGGATGCCCGCATCAAGGGCAAATAGTGCACCCTCGTCGTCATCCGGGTAGCCGCCGCTGAGCTTGTACTGGCATACGTAGTTGGAGCGGCCCTTAACTAGAGCCACATCCATTTCGCGCGGTAGTTGATCTTTCAGCGAGGCCAAAAGCCGGGGCACGTCCCGGCCCACGATCTGTGCCTGTAGGGCCAGTGTTGCGGTGGAAATCACCACGGGCTTTTCCGCTTCCAGGGCGTGAGCCAACGCGGGGACCAGATACGCCATGGATTTACCCGTGCCGGTTCCTGCCTGCACCAGCAGGTGTTCTCCGCTTTCCATGGCGCGCACCACTTGGCGCGTCATTTCATGCTGGCCCGGACGGCTTTGACCGCCCATGCTGGACACTGCCTCGTCCAACAGGGCGATGACCTCTGATTCCTCAGCCATGAATACTAAATTGCTCCACTTCTGCGGCCATGCCTTCGCGGACCTTGACCATCATGCGCGTTCCCGTTTCGGTATGCTCGACGGCCAAAATTTCGGCCTCGGCGCCGTGGAGTTTATTGACCACGTCGCCTCGATCATAGGGAATCATCAATTCTAGTTGGACATTGGGTCGCGGAATTGCGGCACTGATCTTTTCCAGCAGTTCCGTAATGCCTTCACCGGTGCGCGCCGAGACGATGACGTGGTTTGGTTCGCGCTGGCGCAAGCGTTCAACAACAAAAGGATCTGCCACATCTGCCTTGTTCAGCACGATGATTTCCGGAATGTTCCGGGCATCCACATCGTTGAGCACCTCGCGCACGGCCTGAATCTGGCCCTCCGGATCCGGGTGCGCGGCGTCAACCACATGCAGGATCAGGTTGGCGTCCGCCACTTCCTCAAGGGTGGAACGGAATGCTTCAACCAACTGGGTCGGCAGTGACTTCACAAAGCCCACCGTATCCACCAGCGTGTAGTTCAGACCATCTTCGGTTTCGGTCTGACGAACCGTGGGATCCAGCGTGGCGAAGAGCGCGTTTTCCACCAGAACACCGGCGCTGGTAAGGCGATTGAGCAGCGAGGACTTGCCCGAGTTGGTGTACCCGGTGATGGCCACCGACGGCACTTCGTTGCGCTTGCGGTTAGCTCGCTTGGCTTCGCGAGCCGGGAGCATGGCCTTGATTTCCTTGCGGAGCTTGGCCATGCGGTCGCGAATGCGGCGGCGGTCCAATTCGATCTTGGTTTCACCCGGACCACGGGAACCGATGCCACCACCGGCAGCACCGACGCGTCCACCGGCCTGCCGTGACATGGAGTCACCCCAGCCACGAAGACGCGGCAACAGGTATTCGAGTTGGGCCAGTTCAACTTGGGCTCGACCTTCGCGGCTCTTGGCGTGCTGAGCAAAGATGTCCAGGATCAGTGCGGTGCGATCAATGACCTTGACCTTGACAACATCTTCAAGGGCGCGACGCTGCGAGGGGGCAAGCTCGGTGTCGATGATGACGGTGTCGGCGCCGGTGGCTTCAACAATGGCGCGAACCTCTTGGGCCTTGCCCGAGCCGAGGTAGGTGCTGGCGTCCGGCTTGGAACGGCGCTGAACCACACCATCTAGTACTTCGGAGCCCGCGGTTTCGGCCAGGGCGGCCAGCTCACGCAGAGAGTTCTCCGCGTCTTCAACGGTGCCTTCATTCCAGATACCGGCGAGGACCACGCGCTCGAGGCGCAGCTGGCGGTATTCGACCTCCGTGACGTCCTCAAGCTCGGTGGACAGGCTTGCACCGCGGCGCAGCGCCCGACGTTCGGCGAGGTCTTCTTGATCCCCATCCGTGGCCGAGTGCTCGCGGGTGAGATTGCTCAGCGCCTGGGCGCGACCGGAAACGATCCCCTCGTCTTCCGGAGCACCAAAATGCGCGGTTTTGCTCGCTGAGGCCTTGTCACTGGCAAGGATTCGTTCGATCGTGGACTGAAGCTGAGCCTCGTCCATGTCGTTATGCTGCTGGCCGGAAGGCTGTGAATTGGTCATGTTCCCCTTTGCTTGCTGTATTCCAGAATAGTGCCCCGCGCCGACAGAAGAGTGTTTGCGGGTCGAATCAATGTCATGGGCCGAATCGTGGTGTGGTCTCTGCAAGGTGTATCCCCTACTCGGATCCGGCCCTCATATGAGGGGCCGCACCCTGTGCAATGTTGTTGATCGTGCGTGTCGGGCGAGCTCGGCTTCGGTTGCTGCGCGAGCGAAGCGGCCAGAAGACAGTGAAGGCGACATGTTGTATAGCGATTCTCGGCTGAAAAATGTTCCCTTGGCTGGAACCGAAATCTAAATCTGTGGTTGATCTCGGTGCCTGGGACACGCTGGGAATGACTTATGGCGCTTTTTACTGCCACCCGGCTGCGGTCTACTTCCACCAATGAGCGCATGGCTTTGGCGGGAAGGACTACGGGTGTGTGCGAGGGCACTCAGCGTCTTACAGGTAAGTCATAGGGAAAACTCTATCACTTAATTCTCGGGGCCGCTTTGAGGCATCTCACACCCCAGATGGCACCGTTTCGGCTTCCCCAGTTTGGGTTTGGAACCCCCGGGCGGTTAACCTGCCAACATGAGCCCGGAACATTATTTCAGCCCCCAGCCCTCCACCCCAGAGAAGCGGCGCCAAATTAGCGTCCCCTTGGGTGGCACCGTGCACAGGTTAGAAACCTCCGGTGGCATCTTCAGCCCGGATCGAATCGACAAGGGAACCGCCATCCTTTTGGGTGGTGTACCCGATCCCGCAAGCAGCGGAAATCTCCTAGATCTCGGCTGCGGTTGGGGTCCCATTGCCCTGAGCATGGCCATGGCCTCGCCCGAGGCCACGGTGTACGGGGTGGACGTTAATGAACGAAGCCTCGCCCTCACTCGCGATAACGCAGCGACGATCGGCTTGAAAAACGTTGTCGTGGCGCTGCCCGAGTCCATCGACCCGGCGATGACGTACAACACCATCTGGTCCAACCCACCGATCAGGATCGGTAAGGAAGCTCTTCACGAGCTTTTGCTGCTCTGGCTCCCCCGTCTGGCCCCGGGCGGAATCGCCTGGTTGGTGGTCCAGAAGAATCTGGGCGCCGATTCCCTGCAGAAGTGGATGATCGGCGTTCTGCCCGAGGACTGGACCGTCGAGCGGGTCTCGACCGATAATGCCTTCCGCATCCTGCGAGTGGCACGCCCCGAGGCTTCCTAGCCCCCATCCGAAGATTAAGCAGTGGCCGAATTCCCTGAAGGAATTCGGCCACTGTCGTTTTTAGCTGGCGGAGATCGCACCGCGGGAGACCAGAACCGCCGGCCCACTGAGCACTACATGTTCGCGGCCGGTGGCACCTGGTGTGAATTCGATGCCCAGTTCGCCTCCTGGCACCTGAACCTTCCACTGCAATACGTCCAAGGCCTGGGCCCAGTGTCGGGTCGCCATCGCGGCGGCGCAGGCACCGGTGCCGCAGGCGAGGGTTTCACCCACACCACGTTCGTGCACACGCATGCGTAGCGATCCCACGCCCTCGACGACTACCGGGTCCGCGGCCACCACGTATTCAACGTTGGTGCCATGCGGCGGAAGCGGCAGAACCTCGGGAATGGTAAAAAGCTCCAGATTTTCCAGCTCAGTCTCATTGGCCAGGGCCACCACGGTGTGGGGGTTACCCATGGAAATGCTCAGCGCTCCACGCACCTTTTCCAGCCCAGCGGTGCTCACCCTCGAATCGAGTCCGTTTTCGGTGGCAGCCTGCTCAAAGATAAATTCCCAGGGACCCATGTCCACCGCGTAACCGTCGTTTAGCCGAGTCACAATCTTCACTCCGGCGCGCGTTCCGATGGACAGCTGGGAGCCAACAGGCAGCTCAACCAGTTTTTCGGCCAGCAGGAAGTGGACAAAAACTCGCACTCCGTTGCCGCACATTTCGGATATTGATCCGTCGCTATTGCGGTAGTCCATGAACCAGTAGGCATCAGGGCTTGATTCCAGCACCTCGCGACCCTCGGCTAGGAACTTAGAAGGTACCGCACGAATCAGTCCGTCGGCACCAATACCGCGGTGCCGATCGCACAGCGCAGCCACCTGGTGCTTATCGATGTGGTGCTGGTCCGTGGGGTCAGCCACGAGCACAAAATCGTTGCCCGTCCCGTGCCCCTTGGCATAGGGCAGGTTGCCCACGAGGGACTCGAGGGTGGGTGCTTTTGTCGTGGTGGGTTCGCTCGCGCTCATGCTTTTAAGAATACGTGCAGCTCCCTCGAGTGGCCTATTTGCTAACTCAGCACCGGAGTGTGGTTTCAGGAATTGCGGATACGGTCCAAGACCCTTGGGAGCAAATCTTTTTCCGTCGGGTCAAACCAGTTCACTCGATCATCGGCGCCGAACCAAGTGACCTGTCGGCGCGCAAACTGCCGGGTGGCTATCACCGTTTTTTCCGTGGCTTCCTTCATCGACATGGTTCCGTCGAGAACGGCCAAGAATTGCGCATAGCCGATGGCCCTCGATGCGGTCTTGCCCTCGCGAAGACCCTGAGCATCGAGCCGGCGCACCTCATCAAGCAATCCCAGATCCACCATCTTGTCCACCCGCTGTGCGAGGCGCTGGTGCAAGAGTGATCGATCAATATTCAGTCCGATCTGCACGGCCGGGGCGTGGTATCGACGCTGAGGCATGTAGGAGCTGAAGGGCTTTCCACTGATTTCGTAAACTTCCAGGGCACGAACAAGTCGTCGTTCATCAAGGTTTCGTGCCGCCGATTCTGGGTCAACCTCGGCCAGCCGCTGGGCCAGAGGGCCAATGCCGACGGTTTGCACTTCGGCTTCGAGCCGTGCCCGAACCGCGGGATCGGTGGGCGGGAAATCGATTTCGTCCAGTGCTGCCCGAACATAGAGCCCCGAGCCACCCACCAAAATGGGGACGTGGCCACGCGAACGAATATCCGCAAACGTTTCTCGAGCAGTCGATTGGAAACGCGCGACGCTGGCTTCTTCCCCAACATCCATGATGTCCAAGAGGTGGTGTGGAATCGAGCCACGCTCGGCCAAAGGAAGTTTTGCTGTACCAATATCCATGCCGCGGTAGAACTGCAGGGCATCCGCGTTGACAATTTCGCCGCCCAGTTCTTGTGCCAGGGCGATGGAAAGATCGGATTTTCCGGTGCCGGTTGGCCCGAGAATGGCAAGGATAGGGAGGTGCATCGTGGGCTCATTACGTGGTGGTGGAAAGGCTGGGCATGCCCGGAGACATACCGCGAATAATTCAGTTGCCTACCGTAGGAACGCTACAGGATTCTGTTTGCTGGTGATCTCTCGCTCTGCGCGCGAACGGTGACCGGGATTGTGCGATGGGTCGGCCAATTCATGGAGATGCTCGAAGGCACCATCCAAGGTTACCCAATTAGGCACTGGCATGGCCCCGAAATGCGGGGCCACGAATCAATCGTCGTCACCGTTGAAGCGTTCTTCCCAGGCGGCGTTGACAATGCGGAAGGCCAGACCCGGTGAATATCCCTTGCGAGCCAGCATGCCCACGAGCCGACGAACACTTTTCTCCCGGTCCAACCCCATGGAAGGGGCACGAAGCTTGCGCTCCACCAGATCACGAGCGGTTATTTCCTCGGCGTCTTCATCGATTTGTTCAAGAGCTGTCTCGGCCATTTCGCCCTCGATGCCCTTGTCCCGCAATTCGCGGCGAATGGCCGAACGTGCCAGTCCGCGACTGCGGGCTCGGGAGCGAACCCACCCTTCGGCGAAGGCCTCGTCGTCCACGAGCGCGATTTCCTCAAAGCGGTCAAGTAATTCCTCGGCCACGTGCTCCGGGATCTCTTTTTCCAGCAGCTTGGTTTTGAGCTGAGCCCGGCTTTTGGCCGAGGCGGTGAGCTGGCGCAGCAGAATGGCGCGACCTTTGGTGGCGTACTGCTCGTCACTGAGGATCACCGGCTCAAGATCGGTCTTTTCCTTCTTGGCGCGGGCGCGTGGAGCCCGGGGTGCGGCGCGTTTGGTCCCTTGCCGCGTCGAACGTCCACCACTGCCCCAGGAACCTCGGCCGGCGCCGCTGGCAGATCGTGTGGAAGTGCGCGAACCGCTGCGTCCGGCGAATCCGGAACGTTCCCCGAAGGCCGGTTTGGTTTCCGGTGGCCCGGGGGCTTGCTCGGGTGCTGGCGCCTGGCTGGCTGCTGGGCTTTGCGCCCAGCCGGGAATTTCGGTGGGCACACCCCAATCCGAGTTGCCATCTGCTGGAAACGACCAAAGCGGCCGTTCGGCTCCCCCACGGGAGCCGGACGAACCGCCCTGGTCTTTGGTGGTGCTCACGGAATTAGGATTCCTTGACCACGCGCAGCGTTTCGGCGCTGTCCTCGGCGGCCTGACCAATGCCGAGCTTCTCGAGGATCTGGCGTTCAAGTTCGTTGGCGAGATCGGGGTTATCACGCAGGAACTTGCGTGCGTTTTCCTTACCCTGGCCAAGCTGGTCACCGTCGTAGGTGAACCAGGCTCCGGACTTCTTGACGAAGCCTTGGTCCACACCAATGTCGATGAGGCTTCCCTCGCGGGAAATGCCGAGACCGTAAATGATGTCGAATTCGGCCTGCTTGAACGGCGGAGCCATCTTGTTCTTCACGATCTTGGCACGGGTACGGTTACCCACCGGCACCGTGCCTTCCTTCAACGTTTCGATGCGGCGAACGTCGATGCGGATCGATGCGTAGAACTTCAGCGCCTTACCACCGGTGGTGGTTTCCGGGCTACCGAACATCACGCCGATCTTTTCGCGCAGCTGGTTGATGAAGATCGCGGTGGTGCGGGTCTGGGACAGACGGCCGGTAATCTTACGCAGCGCCTGGCTCATCAGGCGGGCCTGCAGACCTACGTGGCTGTCGCCCATTTCGCCTTCGATTTCGGCGCGCGGTACCAGGGCGGCAACGGAGTCAATTACGACGATGTCCACGGAACCGGAGCCCACGAGCATGTCCATGATTTCCAGGGCCTGCTCGCCGGTATCGGGCTGTGAAACCAAGAGTGCATCGGTGTCGACGCCCAACTTCTTGGCGTATTCGGGATCCAGAGCGTGCTCGGCATCGATGAATGCGGCAATGCCACCGAGTCGCTGTGCGCTAGCAACGGCGTGAAGTGCGACGGTGGTCTTACCCGAGGATTCCGGACCGTAGATCTCCACGACGCGGCCACGCGGCAGTCCGCCAATACCCAATGCGATATCCAAGGCCACCGAACCGGTCGGGATGGCTGCAATGGGCGCAACGGTCTTATCGCCCAGTCGCATGACCGAACCCTTGCCGAATTGCTTGTCGATCTGTGCGAGTGCAGCTTCGAGAGCCTTCTCGCGATCTTTACCTGCGGCCATTGTTCACCTCGGTTGTTGGGGCCAGTCCCATCAGGAAGCGGCCGGTACTCTTTGTCTATCCACGAGCGTACGACCATGGGCCGACACTTTGGTTTTGGAACGGATTTGCTGTGGAAAACAGCGCATCACGCCCCATCGAGCTTTCATCTAGAACACTACACGGTCCCGAATAGATATTCGAATGGAGCGGATGTGTTTCTTCGAATATTCTACCGCTCCTTGAGCGGGACATCCTTGCCAAAGTGTCGCTCCGGTGGCACATCCTGCATCGCACACAGGGCCAACCACACATCTCGCGGCGGCACTCCCTTGGCTAGCGCTTCATCCGCGCTCACTCCGCCAACCGCGGATAACACCAGGGTGGAAGCCAGCGTGCGGGAGTAGCCCGCACCAAACTCATCGTCCATCAGACGCCAAAAATCACTCATTCGCACTCGGCTATTGTGCCATGCCAAATCCCAGCCTGCGTTTAAGTGAGTTGGCCCCCGAGTCGGAGTCTTAGTTCGTGAGAACCGAACACCGACCCGGGGGCCAACGTTGCTACGTCCCGGGTACACCACCGGGGTTTTAGCTCTAGTGCTTAGTGGCTCGGGGCGAGGCGCTTGCCGAGTTCTGCCGGGTAGTCGCCAGCGAATTCGCTGGTCAGGTCCACGGGGACCGTGTCCGGGATGACGATACCTTCGGTGATGGCGATGCGATCGCTGACCTCGCGGAGCATCAGAGATAGCGGAACCTCGAGGGCGCCACAGATGGAGGAAAGAAGCTCCGAGGAGGCTTCCTTTTGTCCGCGTTCAACCTCGGAGAGGTATCCGAGTGAAACTCGAGCGCTGTGCGAGACTTCGCGCAGGGTGCGACCTTGACGTTGACGAACGTCGCGCAGGACATCACCGATTTCATGTCGAAGGACTACCATCTTGCGCTCCTCTTTGTCTCGGCGGACCTCGCTCTGAAGGCCCACATCACGCCAACGGACCACACCGTTTACCGATACTGGTTGCTTGACCATGTGCATTGCCTTTGTTCTCCGGTCCTAAATGCCTTGTGGGGCGAACGGTGCAGGTCACTGTTTTGTGCCTGTCATGGGTAATAACTACCGGGAGTCGTTTTTTGTTCCCACGCCCCCACCTTAGCCATGCATGTGGAAACATTTCCACAAATACGGCTAATCGTTCTGCTTTCTTGTCACAAACCGATCTTTAACAAGATAACCGCATCAAGCTGTGTGCTTGCTGGGTAGCAGATGGGAGAGTAGCAAGTCTAAGGCTGCGAGGTTGCTGGCGCGGCGAATCTGTTCACGATCACCACTGAAATGCTGCTCGATGAAGCCACTGTCCGATCCGGTGGCAAATCCGAGGAACACGGTCCCCACGGCCTTGCCATCATGCGCTGACGGGCCAGCCACACCGGTGGCGGAGACCGCAAGATCTGCGCCGCAGACGTTCCTGGCCCCAATAGCCATTTGCCGGGCTACCTCTCCATCAACGGATCCGCGCTCGGCGAGCAAGTCCGAATCCACGCCCAACACGTTGGCCTTGACGGTGCTCGAGTAGCTCACGACCCCGCCCATCAGCACGGCGGAAGCACCGGGAACCGCTGCGAGCGAGGCCGCAATCATGCCGGCGGTCAGGGACTCGGCCGTCGCCAGGCTGAGCTGTGCAGCGCTGGCCGCCGCGATGACCTCGGCAGCACGGATTGCGGTGGTAGATTCCGACATGGTCGCGTTCCGCTCCTTCAAAAGTGAGTTTGCTACTTGGTGGCGGCAGCGCGTAGCTGCCAAGCCTTAACAAGGTAGTCCACACCCGTCACCACGGTGACGGCCAGGGTGAGCAGCATGACGCCAAATGCCACGGCATGCAACCAGTCAAAGGTAAAGGTCCACGGCAGCAGGTACAGCACGATGGCCACTGCCTGCAGCACGGTTTTCAGCTTGCCACCGCGCGAGGCAGCCATGACGCCATAACGGATCACCACAAAGCGCACCAACGTGATGCCCCATTCACGGACCAGAATCACGATGGTGATCCACCAGGGCAACTCGGCCAAGATCGAGAACATCACCAGTGCGGAGCCGGTGAGCAGCTTGTCGGCGATCGGATCGGCGATCTTTCCGAAGTTGGTGATCAGTCCGCGGCTGCGGGCCAGATCCCCATCCAGCTTGTCGGTGTACATGGCGACGGCGAAGATGGCCACTGCCACCCAGCGCATCACTCCGTAGTCCTTCTCGTCTGCTACCAAGGCCCAAATGAAGAACGGGACCATGATAATGCGCAGCACGGTGAGCACATTGGCGATGTTCAGGGTGGGGACGGGAGCTGGCTGCTGTTCTGCTGGGGATTCAGTCACGTCTCTAGGCTACCTTCCGGTAAGGTTCCAGGCGTCTTCCGAGCCCTCGTCATCGGCACCGTCGTGGTATTCGGTGGCCTGTTCAAAACCATCAAGGTCCTCGGCCACCAGATCGGCACCGTAGTGATTGGCGTTGGCGTTATCCGCCAGCGCTGCCTCCACGGCGGTGGGTGCCGGGGCACCGGCGGAGGTGTCATCCCCGCGCATGGCCGCCAAGACCTCGGGCAAATCATCGGGCTTGACCAACACGTCGCGAGCCTTCGAGCCCTCGGAAGGGCCCACCACGCCACGAGATTCGAGCAGGTCCATGAGCCGGCCGGCTTTCGCAAAGCCCACGCGCAGCTTGCGCTGCAACATCGAGGTGGAACCAAATTGCGTGGTCACCACCAGCTCGGTGGCCTGCAGCAACAGCTCCAGGTCATCTCCGATGTCATCATCAATCTGCTTCTTTTGTACCTCGGGGGCCACGTCGTGACGGTACTCGGCCTTCAGCTGACCCTTGACGTGTTCCACCACGGCATGAATCTCGGACTCGGTGACCCAGGCACCCTGGACACGCATGGGCTTGGAGGTGCCCATGGGCAGGAAGAGCGCGTCACCCTGACCCAACAGTTTCTCGGCGCCCGGCTGGTCAAGGACCACGCGGGAGTCGGTGACGGAGGAGGTGGCAAAGGCCATGCGTGAGGGTACGTTGGCCTTGATCAGACCGGTCACCACGTCAACGGACGGGCGCTGGGTAGCGAGCACCAGGTGGATACCCGCGGCACGGGCCAGTTGGGTGATACGCACGATCGAGTCTTCCACGTCACGCGGGGCGACCATCATCAGGTCCGCGAGCTCATCAACGATGACTAACAGGTACGGGTAGGGCTTCATGATGCGCTTGGAGCCCTCGGGCGGGACGGCCTTACCGTTCTTGACGGCCTTGTTGAAGTCATCGATGTGTTTAAAACCGAAGTTGGCCAGGTCGTCGTAGCGGGTGTCCATTTCACGCACCACCCATTGCAGGGCCTCGGCGGCCTTCTTCGGGTTGGTGATGATCGGGGTGATCAAGTGCGGCACGCCCTCGTAGGCGGTGAGCTCCACACGCTTGGGGTCAACCATGACCATGCGCACCTCATCTGGGGTGGCACGCATCAGGATGGAGGTGATCATCGAGTTCACAAACGATGATTTACCGGCACCGGTGGCACCTGCCACCAAGAGGTGAGGCATCTTGGCGAGGTTGGCAACAACAAAACCGCCCTCAACGTCCTTGCCCACGCCCATGACCATGGGGTGTTCGGTCTTGCGGGCATTGTGGCTACGCAGCACGTCTCCCAGGACCACAATTTCCTTATCCGCATTCGGGATCTCGATACCGATGGCGCTCTTGCCCGGGATCGGCGACAGAATGCGCACATCGGAGGAGGCCACCGCGTAGGAGATGTTCTTGGACAGGGCGGTGACGCGCTCGACCTTGGTGCCCGAGGCCAGCTCGATCTCATAACGGGTGACCGTTGGACCACGGGAGAACCCGGTGACCTTCGCGTCCACCTTGAACTGATCCAGCGTGTCGGTCAGCGCGGCGACGACCGCATCGTTGGCCTCGGAGCGTTGCTTGGAGGGCGGGCCTGCGGGCAGGAGGTCGGAGGCCGGCAGCGTGTAGGTCACGTCACCGGAGAGCTGGAGCTGTTCGGTACGCGCCGGGATCGGCGGCAGCGGTGCGGCCGCCGGGCGGTCCGGAACCTGCGACATGCTCGAGGTGGTGTCGCCATCGTAGTTGCTCAGGTCGATGGCGCTCATGGCCTGGGTATCGGCCTCGGGCTCGCGACCCAGCCCCACCGAGTCCATGATGGCCGCGCGTTCGCGCTCGTCCTTGGTGGGGCGGCGCACGCCCGGGCGGATCGCCGGCTCGGTCTCCTCCTCGGCCGCGGCATCCGTGTAGTAAGCGTCGTCATCGTTCACCGGCACGTTGCCGTAATCATCGGTGATCACGGCCGTGTCATAGGCG
Source organism: Paeniglutamicibacter terrestris (assembly GCF_012271785.1). Lineage (GTDB taxonomy): Bacteria > Actinomycetota > Actinomycetes > Actinomycetales > Micrococcaceae > Paeniglutamicibacter > Paeniglutamicibacter terrestris. Next base: position 67,103 of record NZ_JAAWVT010000012.1, read on the forward strand.
ACGCTGCGATCGTATTCGGCTGCGGCTTCGGCCGCGGCGAGGGCCTCGGCATCCTTGTCCTTGCCAAAGAGTCGTATCTTCTTGCGGGACTTCTTGGGCTCGACATCGGATTCGTAGAGGTAGGACTGGTCGTGGTCTTCCCCGGTGAGTTCGGTGCCGCGCGGTGCGCTGTGGCCCTCCGGGTGCTGGCCCATGAGTCGTTCATACCCGTTGCGGAAGCGCGCGGGGATCTGCCTAAAGGGGGTGGCGGTGAGGATCATCAGGCTCAACAGGGCTAGGAAAATCATCACGGCCATGGTGGCTGGTGCGCTGATCAGCGCCGCCAGCGGGACAGTGAGTAGAGCGCCAAGCACGCCGCCTGATCCCCAGAGTTCGTCAAAGGGTGCAGAGATTCCCGGTACTCCCCCGGCCACGTGGGAGATGCCGGATCCGGCCAGCGTGAGCAGGGTCAGGCCGATGCCCACCCGGTTATTCGCTCGATCATCTTCTGGCCAGCGGAAGAGTCGAATGGCACCGACCAGCAGGATCGGCGGCATCAGTGCCGACATAAATCCGAAGGTTCCTGCGGCCACCGAATGCACAAAGCCGCCGTACCAACCGATGCCACGCAGCCCCCACCATTCCACCGAGGCGATGATGATGGCCAGGATCACCAGGAAGAGGCCCGTGCCGTCGCGGCGGACCTCATAGGGTGGGTGCACGTCGGCACCGATCTTGCGGAAGGCTCCGGCGGTGACTCGCGCGATGCCCATCCAGGCCGAACGCACCATGCGCACCGGCAGCGGGAAATCGTGCTCAATCGCCGCTGCGGCGTTCTTGGTGGTGCGTGTCGTTTTGGTGGTGCCCCCGGAACCCGTGGTGCGGCCCGAGGCCTTGGGTTTCTTGGAGGGAGTGCGGGTGGCCATAGCTCTAGCGTATCGCCCGCAGGTGACTAACCGCTGAATTTACACGCATACACGGGCTACCCTCACACGCACCGGCACGAGCAGATGAGAGGCACGAGAGGCAGTTTGTGAGCTGCCCGACTACCTCTGACGCGCACCTCATTTCGTGATCCGCGGCAGATCCCCACGATGAGCGCCCCCGATCACCGCCGGATGCAGCAGGTCAGCCCCGGTAGCGACTGATTATTGGGTCAGGTATGTCTCCAGATCGGAGGCAGGGAACTGTCCCACGGCCGCAGCTAGGTCGCCGAAGTACGGCAGATTCGACCATTCGCTGAAGCCATCGAGCTCCGCTCTCCACCTACCTCTGAACCGATGATCGGAATCTACAAAACCAGGGGAACAGACCCTGACATAGAAGATGTTCCCGATCTCTTCGGAGAAGGCGCCCAGGAATATCTCTTTGACGGTGAGCTCGTAAACGGCGGCCCAGGTGGTTTCCTCCGCGCCAAACGGGGCCTTCGAAAAATTCCTTTCGCAGAGGTACTCGTCATCATCGGGATCCTCGCTCCACGATTCGTACAAAATCACTGGAGAAACCGTTCTACGCATTGAAGTCATCCACCTACTATCGATGGAAGGAACGCATCTTGCTAGGTCTATGCGTTGTGTGTCAGGTTCGTTGCAGCGGTCGGTACAGCAAAGGGGCCCAGGCTAGAAATATGCGAGGGGACGTGGCAAGCGATACTCGATGCCAATGTCCCGTTGGCCGTTGGCCGTTGCACCTGCCGTAGCGTCATGTGGTCTGCTGGAAGCACATACCGCCCCAATCCGAAAGGTTTGCCATGCACCCGTTCCCGACCCCGCCCCGAGAGGTCCTGATCGGCGACGCCGCGGCATTCGTCGGCGTCACTCCGCGGACGATCCGCCACTACCACCAGGTCGGCCTGCTCCCCGAGCGGGAGCGGGGCGGCGACGGCCGCCGCCGGTACGGCTACGCGGAGATCATCCGGCTGCTTTGGATCCGCCGCATGGCCGACGCCGGGATCGCCCTCGACGACATCCGCGACGCCTTCGAAGGCGCCGCACCGAGCGGCGCCGACGGTGAGGACGAGATCGCAGACATCCTCGCGCGGCTGGAGGACACCCTCGCCGCGCAGGAGGCCGAGCTGCAGCACAAGCGCGCCTCGGTGCAGCGGATGCGGTCCCTCGGCAGCCGACTGGGGCTGCTCGACGATCTCGTCTCCGACCGCCTCGAGGCCGTACCCGAGGGCTCGCTGCGCCAGGACGACCTAGATACCCTGTTGGTCACCGAGCGGATCTTCGGTCCCCTCGGCGCTGCTGTCCAGGCCGGCCGCTTCCTCGCGTTGGCGCTCCATCCTGCACTGCGGGCGGAGTCCGACCGCCTCGACGCCGCCGAGGAAGCCCTGGATAACAAGGTCGCCGTTGATGACCCCCGAGTTGCGGAACTGGCGGTCGAGCGGCATGCCTTCGAGACCGAGCTGATGCGCGTCATCGCGGAGTCCGGTCAGTTGGAGCAGGACGATGCTCTCTTCGACGCTTGGGACGAGTTGCACCCACCCGAGGACGCTGACCCGGCGCCCGATCCCGTAGAAGGCTCCCGCGCGAGGAGCGCGGCGGAGATCATCCGGAGCATGCCCTACGACTTCTCCCCGGCTCGTCTGCGCTGCATGGAGCTGACGGTGCAACTCGGAGCGGCGGCGGCGTCCTAAGTTAGGCCTGCAGCCTCGGCAAGGCACCGATCGAGTCCATGAACCATCTGCCAACGGAACCCATCCAGCCTTCCCCTTGAGGACACTGATCCGCGGTTCACGCTCCTTCCGACGTCCCGCGCATACAGCTGCTGAAAATTGCTGCCGATCTCTCAGCGCAACACCCGGCAATCAAAATTCCGTCATTTAAAAATCGGTCAATTTTTTGCGTTTTCAAGATCCGCAGATACTCGGACCGACTTAGTGCCTGGTGGAGGACAGGCTGCTTCTGCGGGCCGGCGCCCGGCCATCAAGGCGTCGGCACAGCCGGCTCATCGGCCATGCTGAAGACCAGCTGCAGGGTGCCGCTCACGGAAACCGGTTCGACGTGGATCCCATATACCCGCAGCAGCATCTCTGGGGTCAGCACCTCCTCGGGCGTTCCGCTCGCCACCACCCGGCCGTCTTCGAGCATTACCAGCTCGGTGCAGTAGCGGGCGGCCAGGTTCAGGTCGTGCAGCACCACCACGGTGGTGACCCCGAGCTGCCCGACCATGCGCAGCAGCTCGTGCTGGTAGCGGATGTCCAGGTGGTTGGTTGGTTCATCGAGCAGCAGGTGGTCCGCTTGCTGGGCCAGCGTGCGGGCCACCAGCACGCGCTGCTTCTCCCCTCCCGAGAGTGTGGAGTAGCGGCGGTCGGCCAGCTCCCGAGCGCCGACTCGGCTAAGCGCAGCGGCCACCGCCTGGTGATCCTCACGGGTGAAGGCGGCCAGCGCCTTGCGGTGCGGGGCGCGGCCGAGCAGCACCATGTCCGCGACGCTCACCGGCAGATCGGTGGGCGTTTCCTGGGCGACAACTGCAACCCGCCGGGCCAGTTCGGTCCCGCGCAGTGCCGCGATCGGCTGCTCGTCGAGGGTGACCAGTCCGGCCCGCGGGCGCAGGGCCGCATACAGGGTGCGTAAGAAGGTCGACTTGCCGCTGCCGTTCGGGCCGATGAGCCCGATGACCTCCCCCGGCCCGGCGTGCAGGGATGCGGATTTCACTACCAGCTTGCCGCCGTAGCCGACGGATACATCGGTGGCTGTGATCATGTTGTGGGCCTCCTGGGGCGATTAATTCTCATTGGGTCGGGTTTAATTTGCGTACCAGCACGAAGAGCAGCGGGGCGCCGAGCAGGGCGGTGACGATGCCTAGTGGCAGTTCCTGCGGGGCCAGTGCCGTCCGGGCGAGCACGTCGGCCCAGACCAGGAAGATCGCGCCGAGCAACGCCGCCACCGGCAGCAGCTTGCGGTGGGTGGAGCCCACGCACAGCCGGGCGATGTGCGGGATGATCAGCCCGACAAATCCGATGCCGCCGGAGGCCGCGACGAGCGCGCCCACGCAGAGCGCTGTCACCACCATCACCGCCGCGCGCAGCTTCGCCGGGGAGATCCCTAGCGTCTGGGCTGTGCTGTCGCCGATGGCCAGCGCATCCAGCGGGCGGGACCAGAGCAACAACAGCGCGATGGTGCCCAGCACCACCGCCCAGGTGATCAGCGCGGACTGGCCGGTGGCCTGGGTCAGCGAGCCGAGCGTCCAGAAGAGCACCGAGCGGCCCGCATTCGGATCATCGGAGGCGAAGATCAGCAGCGAGGTGAGCGCGTGCAGCACGTAGCCCACCGATACCCCGGCGAGCACCAGCCGGGTGGAGGTCATCTGCGATCCGACTCGAGCGAGCAGGAAAACAGCGATCCCGGCGGCCAGCGCACCGGCAAAGGCGCTGCCGGCCAGTGAGGCCGAGCCGATGCCAGTCGAGGCCCCGAAGAGGATCGAGGCCGCCGACAGGGTTGAGGCCCCGGAGGTCACCCCCAGTAAGTAGGGTTCGGCCAGGATGTTGCGCGTCAGGGCCTGCAATGCCACCCCGGCCAGCGCCAGCCCGGCACCAACGGCGGCGCCCAACAGCACCCGGGGTACCCGCAGCAGCAGCACGATCGATTCCTCGGAGTTGGTCCAGTTGCCCATCGACTCGCCGCCAAACAGGTGCCCGCGCAGGATCTGGAGCACCGTGCCCGCTTCGATGGCCACCGGCCCGAGGCCCACGGCCACCGGCAGGGTGATCAGCAGCGCGGCCAGCAGAGCGGCGATCCACAATGCGGTGTGCCGGGTGCGCCGATCGTGCTCCAGATCATCGCCGGAGAAAACCAGCGGCGCACTCGGTGGTGGTGGTGCGCTGCGCGGTTCGCGGAGTGCGGGGTCCAGCTGGGTCATCATGGCCTCTTCATCGGTTGCTTGTGGAGTGGTGATCGGTGCTGGTGCGCAGGGTGAGCGCGGCAAAAAGGGCCAGCAGGGTGAATCCGCCAAGCACCGCTGCCGCGGCCAGGTAGCCCGCAACTCCCAGTGCCACCCCGGCGGCCCCCGCGCCCAGGAACAATCCCAGGGACATGCCGGCGGCATTCAGGCTTAGCGCGGTGCCGCGCACCTGCCCGCAGCGGCGCACCAGCAGGGTCATCACCGCCGCGGAAACCACCGCATGGCTGGCCGAGAGCACCGCGGTGCCCAGCATCGCCAACGGCAGCACCGGGGAAAGGTACACCCCGAGCAGCGCCAGCAGGCCGGTGCCCAGGGCGATGGCCATCACGGCCCGGGTGCGAACCTCGGAGTCCTGCGCGTTCAGCATCCGCCCGGCGAGCAGGTGCCCGAGGAAGAAGGAGCCTCCGCTCAGGGACCAGACGAAGGCGAACCAGCCGGTGCTCAGCTGGAACTTCTCCGCATACAACGGGGCGAGGAAGGCCAGGTGCCCCATCAGCGCGCCGGCCCGCCCGAAGGAGACCAGCAGCAGGGCCCGCGCCCCGGGAATGGCCGCCAGCGTGCGGAAGGCGGCCAGGTAGCCCAGCCGCGGGGCCGGCGCATCCGCGCCGGGATGTGCGCGGCCGTAGCGCAGCAGGGCAGGCACCAAAGCGAGGGCGACCACGGCGATCGCGATGAGATTGCCCCGCCAGCCCCACCACAGTGCGGGCAGCACCAGCAGCGGCGCGCCCACCATGGAGGCCAGGGTCTGGGCGGTCATGACCAGGGTGGCGGCACGGCCCGCGGCGGGAGTGGCCCCGAACCGGTCGGCGGCGGCGGTGGACAGCGCCGGGTACAGCAGCGCGTTGGACACCCCGGTGACTAGGCAAAAGGCCGCCAGCGCACCGAGTCCGGAGAAGGTCCCCAGCGCCGCGGCGGCCCCCAGCCGTACCAGGGCGGCGGCGGCCACGCGGCCCGGGGCGATGCGCCCAATCAGCGGGGCCAGCGCGACGCCGGTGAGTACCGCGCCCACGCCGGCCAGCCCACGCAGGGAGCCGACCTCCGCAACGCCGGCCCCGGCCCAGTCGGCGATCGGTATCAGGAAGGTGCTCAGCACGGTGAAGGGCAGCAGCCCCACGGCCGAGGCCAGCAGCGCCGGCCAGATTTCGGCGATGATCTTTCGTTCGCTGATGAGCTTTTCGGTGGTGTCCGGTTCGGTGGTGTTCATGCCGCGCTCCCGCTCCCGATCCCGATCCCGATCCCGGAGCGGATCATGCCCAGGTCTTCTGCGAAGTCCTGCACACTAAAGGCCGCCGAGCGCGGCTGATCGCCCAGTGCCTGTGCCGCCTGCGTGAGCGCGCTCTCGTAGGCGTCCAGGAGGTCATCGATTGTTGGGCAGGGAACCGCCAGGTGCCGGGCGAGACCCTGGATGATCTTGGTGCGGTAGTAGTCTTCCTTTGGCATCCTTGGCACGTCCCAGTGGCCTGCGTCGTTGCGGAAGATCGGGCGGATGGGATGGCCGAGAAGTCGAAGTATCTCCCGTCCGCGCTTGGTTCGGAGAACGGGTCCACCAGTAGCGAGGCGTAGCGCACGTAGATCAGGTACTCCTGGTGGATGGCCGGCAGTTGCTCGAATGCTGCCACGTGCGCCGGGTCGATGCTCTGCGGGTGCACCGGGTAGCCGTCGTGGAGCATGAAGGCCAGCAGGTTAACGCCTTTCCCGCCCAGCGCGGTGAGAATGGCCGAAAGCTCCCGCCATTGCTGCACCAGGGTGTGGATCATGGACGGGGTGATAGGTCCCTCGGGGTAGAGCTTGTAGACGTACGGCGCGGGCGGCGCCGCGGCGAACACGGCGCGCAGCGTGACCTCGTTCATGAATAGCGCCGGATGCACATACAGCGAGAGGTTCCGCGCCTCGGCCTCCACCGGTAGGCCGAGGATTTGAAGCTCTGTGCCCACCGCGTCGTGTACCGCGCGCAGCTGTTCAAGCGCGGGCGAAGAGCCGCGGCTGGATCCGGCGTAGATGCGGGCCTTGGCACCGGCCGTCAGCACCGAGGCGCCCGGGGTGCCCTGCGCCCAGCGGGTATCGCCCAGGTAGCTGGAAAAGCTGATGACCTCCGGATCCGCGCCCTGCGCTCTGGCGTACTCGCGCACCAGGGCCCCGGAGCCCAGGGTGGGTGAGAGCAGCACGATGCGCTGGAATACGGTCAGCACCTCGCTCGCCAGCTGGCGCAGCACCGGGAGGTAGGCATCCGCGGTGACCGTGAGCACCAGCGTGTCCCATCTCCCGGCCACGGATCCATATCCGCGGAACCGCTGCTCGATCCGGCACTGACCCGCCAGCGCGGCATGGCTGGCGTTCTGCACCTCGGCCCGGACGGTACCCGCCGTGGATTCCAGCGCGGCGAAGAAGACCGCGGAACGCTCGGACTCGCGCCCCGCGATGCCCAGTGCCCCGGGCAGCCGCCCGAGCAGCACGGCGCTTTGCACCGCCACCGGGCCGGTCCCGGCGATGAGGATGTTTCCCAATTCGTCCATCTGCTAAACGTCTTTTCTGCTAGGGCGCTGCTTCACGTACAGCGCGATATCGAATACTTGCTCGGGCCGGCGGATGGTCTCTGCCAGGCGCCAGAGCGCGGGGTCGACCTCCTGCATCGGGTAGTTGAACAGCGATTTCAGCCCGTCCCCAAAGCGCATGGCCACCACAACGTCCTCGCGGGTGAGGCCGTGCATCTGGTGCAACAACTCGTATTTCACGCTCACCGTGGAGCTGATCACGATGTGCGTAGCTTCGGCGATGAAATCCAGCTCGTGAATCGAGCGCCCATCCAGCGCGATGTCTAGGCCTTCGCCCAGCTGGGCCACAACCCGGCGCCCGAGGTCTATCGACTCGGCATCAATGTGGATCCCGAGGGTGGAAGCGCCGGTGAGCGCGGCGACGTTCAGCAGCGTCATCGGGAAGGACCCGGAGCCGACGAGCAGCACCTTGGAATCCTTTCTTGGTGCCACGGCCCCGAATTCCTCGGTGATGCAGGATTCAATGTTGGCGAAGTAGCCCTGAGCTCCCGCCGTGCCCTCCAGCAGCCGCAGCGCGCGGTACTTCTCAATGACCGCAACACAGCGCGCCGACTGTGTGCGCAGCTGCTCCACCACCTCGCCCGTTTCGGCGGCCGCGGCGAAAAGCCTAAAGGAAGCCTCGTTGCCCGGGTTGGTGACAAAGCGCGAGTAGTCGGCCAGCAGCTCTTCGAGCGCGCCGGCGTGCCGAATCGAACCGTCGTACGCGTTGGCGGCCGAGGTAAAGCGGCGCAGGTAGGTCCGCAGCAGATCCGTCAGTCCCGTTGCGGTGTCGATAATCGATTCAGTCATGGATGTATGCCGTCCCCTCGGCGACGATGGCAACCTGTCCGGTGACCCGCAGCTCGGTTACTTTTCCGCAGCCGTAGTCCGCGTGAACGTGCATGGTGCCGCCGGGTTGCCGCACCGCGGTGCTCACCGGTACCTGGGCTTTGGCGGCCAGGTAGGCGCCGAGCGCGGCTGTTCCCGAGCCGCAGCTTCCCTCCCACACCAGGCTGCCCAATGCGGGGACGTTGATCAGTGGAGCCAGCTCGCCACTCACCGAGTTATAGAGCATCACCCCAATCACGGATACGCCTTCGCTAATCCCCAGTTGCGCGGCCACCTGCTCGGCGCGCTTGCGAAGCACCGCATCGGACCCGGAGCACTCGATGACCAGATGCACTGCATCGGCATAGCGCACCATGGCGGCACCTACGGTGGCCCCGGGGAACGGGTAGGGATCGATCCGTAGCGGCAGCGGATTGGCCAGCTCGCAGCGGTAGCCGGCGTCCTGGCTTTCGACTCGACATTCGAGCGGACCCTCGGCACCCGAGGCCTCCAGCCGGAGCGCGACGGGGCCGCGAAGGCCCTGCGTCGCGGCGTGGAGCGCGGCCAGCGCCATGGTGGCATTCGCGCAGAACTCGTCCCCCGCCATGTGCAGGCGCACCTGCGCGTCGGGCGAGTGCGCCGGCAGGATGAACCCGACCTGTTCGGCGTGCACATGCTCAGCGCGCAGCAGCTTCTCGGCGATAACGCGGTAGTTCCGCGCCGGGTGTCTGCTGGTGACCAGCAGGGTGGTGTTGCGGGTGGGGCTCAGCTTGACGAAGTCGACCTCGGTGGCACCCCGGGACATGGCGTGGCCCGGCCGACTCCGTGCCGGCGCCTCGTGGGAGCGCCGGTCCCCGGCAGTGTGCGCGGACCAGCGCAGTGGTCCCGTCTGGATCATGGAGTGGCCAACCGTTCGGCCAGCAGCTCGACCCCGTCAACGGCCAGCGGGCCGGGCGAGGAGTAGTAGTAGTTCAGCGGCACCACGGACGCGTCGTCGTTGACGGCCTGAAGTCCATCAAGCTCTGGCCTCTCGCGAAGCACGTCGAGCACGTCCTGGTCGGTTTCCAAGGCCGAGGATCCGGTGGGCAGGTACATCGCGAAGACCTTGTCGGCAGCGCTGGCGACAAGTTCCTCCGTGGAAGGTTCGAAGTAGCGCTTAGGCACATCGCTGAAAACGTTCTCCAAGCCCAGCAGTGACATCTGTTCCGAGACCAGCGACTCGTGCCCATAGGACCCCAGGGTGCCGGCGGTCGGAACGTACAGGGAGAGCGCGCGCTCCCCCGCTCCTTCGTCAATGCGCTGCGCGGCCGCCGCGACGCGCTCTCGCATGTCTTGGACGGCTTCGGCTGCCACCTGCTGGGTCCCGAACAGCCGGCCGTAGGACTCAACGTCGCGGTAGATCTGCTCGAAGCCGCTCAAACCGCCGGTGGAGCGATCCTCGAAACCGGCGCAGTAACCACTCACCGTCAGCATCTGCACCCCGGCCTGCTTGAGTCGATCCGTGAGCGAATCGAGGTCAACTCCCGCCGCGATGTCGGTGCCGATCACTACGTCGGCTCCCGAACCGATGATCATCTCGTAGGAGACGTCATGCGAGTCTTCGGTAATCCGTTCGGCCCCTTCGACCACGGTTTTCGTCGCGGCGTCGAAGGGTACCTCTAGGCTGCCCGCGTAGTGCGTCAACTTGTCGCCGGCTCCGGCGGCTACCAGCAGCGCCGGTGCCTCCGATCCGACCGCGAGCACCCGCTGCGGTGGCGCGTCAAAGATAACCTCCCGACCGCAGCTGTCCAGGTTGATCGGACCGATTGCCGCGTCTTTTGCTGCGCTGGATACGGAGCTGGCAGGGGCACCGCAAGCAGTCGCCACCGCCAAGACGACGGCGGGCATGACAACCATCCAGGGATTGATTTTTTTCATCGATGACTTCTCCGTTTATTGGGGCCAAGGCTGCGACGTTCGGTCGCCGGGGGCTCATCTGGCCAGCACCTCGTAAACACTAATGAGAATCATTATCATTTGTCAATACGAAGACGAGACCCTGCTCCGAGATTCCCGCAGGTCAGCTGCGGTTGCCGAGATAACGCGCCCGCCGAGCGCGGATCCTCTTCATCAGGTCGTGGACTTCCGAAGAGACCCCCAGGGCACAAAAAAGGACCCCTGAACCGGGCGATACGATTCAGGGGTCTTTGAGCGATCAAGCAAAGATTAGGCTTCGCGCACAACCGGAACAATCATCGGCTTGCGGCTCAGCTGCCAAGTCACGCACCTCGGGTTGTTGCGCACAGCTTCTTTGAGGGGCAACTCTAAACTAGGCCCGGCCCTTGGCAACCAGGGCCCACACGCCCGCTTCCGCTTCTCCGGTCACTTCGATGTTCAGACCTCCAGTGAGCGCAATTTGCTGGACTCCGGTGATCTTTTTGGTCCCCTCATCGCAGTTGACCGCGGTTTCTGTCGTGGAATCGAGAGTCAGGGTCACAGCGCCTTGCGGGACCTGGCAGGTGAAGTAGATGGTGAACGGACCCTTCCCCGAAAGATCTGAGAAACTCATCGCGTTCGGCATCTGAGAGATGCCGCCGCCGGCGGTCGCTAACCGGGCGCCCACCTCGGACTCCGTGGAGGCCTGCAAATCATCCATCAGCACCTTGATGCGCGGATCTTGCGCCGTGACATCATCCGCTGAAGGCTGGTCACCAGCCGGTGTCGGAGCACATCCGGTAAGCGCCAGTAAAAGGCATGCCGCGCCCAGAAGCGTGATGCGTGAATTCTTCACGAGCACATCCTCCAACGTCGTTTCGTGATCTCTGGTGGACCCTCAACGCTACGTTATCGCTGCTCAGAATCTCTATTCACTAATTTGTCGCGGCGAAATGACCCGCTGAAAACCCTCGCCCCTGAGAGGGCCAAATCCGGCGGCCGACTTTCCCGGCACAGCAAAAGACCCCGCACTCCTAAGAGTGCGAGGTCTTTCAGCGTTCGATCAAAGCTTAGGCTTCGAGCACGACCGGAACGATCATCGGCTTGCGGCGCAGCTTGCGCGACACCCACGAGCCCATGATGCGGCGAACTACCTGCTGCAGCTGGTAGGTGGTGTGCGTCGGGTTGTTGCGCACAGCTTCCTCGATGGCTTCGGCGATCTTCGGCTTGATCTCGTCAAAGACCTTGTCATCCTCGGCCACACCACGTGCGTGGATGTCCGGTCCGGAGATCAGCTTGCCGCTCTGGCGGTTGATCACGGAGATCACCGAGATGAAGCCCTCTTCGGCCAGCGTGACGCGGTCCTTGAGGTCTTCGTCGGTGATGGTGCCAACCTTGGAGCCATCAACGTAAACGTAACCGCAGTCAACCTGGCCAACCAGCTTGGCCACACCGTCGCGCAGGTCAACAACCGAGCCGTCCTCGGTGAGGAGAACGTTTTCGGCCGGGACACCGGACTGCGCGGCCAGGCGGCCGTTGGCAATCAGGTGGCGGGTCTCGCCGTGAACCGGCATGACGTTCAGCGGCTGCAGGATGTTGTAGCAGTACAACAGCTCGCCGGCCGAGGCGTGGCCCGAGACGTGAATCTTGGCCATGCCCTTGTGGATGACATCTGCACCCAGGCGCATCAGACCATTGATCACGCGGAAGACCGAGTTCTCGTTGCCCGGAATCAGCGAGGAAGCCAGGATGACGGTATCGCCCGGGCCCACCTGAATGCGGTGATCTCCGGTGGCCATGCGGGACAGTGCTGCCATCGGCTCGCCCTGCGAACCGGTGGACATCAGCACAACCTTGTTATCCGGCAGCTTGTCAACGTTTTTCATGTCCACCAGAATGCCGGCGGGCACGTGCAGGTAACCAAGCTTTTCGGCGATGGTCATGTTGCGGACCATCGAGCGGCCAATGAAGGCCACCTTACGACCGTGAACCTGTGCGGCGTCGATAACCTGCTGCACGCGGTGCATGTGCGAGGAGAACGAGGCAACGATGATGCGCTTGCGTGCACGACCGAAGAGCGATTCGAGGACCGGTCCAATGTCGCGTTCCGCGGTGGTGAAACCGGGAACCTCGGCGTTGGTGGAGTCGGGCATAAACAGATCCACACCCTCGTCCGCGAGGCGGGCGAAGTGGCGCAGGTCGGTGATGCGACCATCAAGAGGAAGCTGGTCCATCTTGAAGTCACCGGTGTGCAGGACGTTGCCGGCATCGGTGCGGATGAAGACGGCCAGGGCGTCGGGGATCGAGTGGTTTACAGCCACGAACTCGGTCTCAAACGGACCGAAGGTTTCCACGTCACCCTCGACAACCTGCTTGAGTACCGGACGAATGCGGTGCTCTTCCAGCTTGGCGGAGATCAGGGCGAGCGTCAGGCGTGAGCCGATCAGCGGGATATCTCCACGCAGGCGCAACAGGTACGGTACGGCACCAATGTGGTCCTCGTGGCCGTGGGTGAGCACCAGGCCCACCACATCGTCCAGACGGTCCTTGATGTAGCTGAAATCGGGCAGGATCAAGTCCACGCCCGGCTGGTGCTCCTCGGGGAAGAGCACACCACAGTCGACGATCAGCAGTTTGCCGTCAATTTCGAAGACGGCCATGTTCCGTCCAACCTCGCCGAGGCCACCGAGCGGCACGATGCGCAGGGTGCCAGGCTTCAGCTTGGGCGGAAGGTTGTGGAGCACATCGGTGCCCACAGAAGAGGAATCGGTCATGAATTACTTACCTTTCTAGATCTCCCATCCGCCCTCACGCAAATCGGTGCGGATGGTTTCGAGTTCCGTTTCCGACGGTGCCACAAGCGGCAGCCGGACCACGGTGTTCGGCAGGACTCCCTGCCAGTTAAGAATGTGTTTTGCAGCAACGGCGCCCTGTACGTGGCTCATCACGGCACGCTGGATCGGATCCAGCTCAAAGTGGGTGGCGCGTGCGGTGGCCAGATCTCCGGCCAGCATGGCGTCAACAAGGATGCGGTACTTAGCGGCGGCGATGTGTGCGGTGACCGATACGACGCCCACGGCGCCTGCTGCCATCAGCGGCAGGGTCAATCCGTCATCCCCGGAGTACACGTCCAGGTCGGTATGGGCCAGCACCGTAGTGGTGGACTGGTAGTCGGCCTTCGCGTCCTTCAACGCCACGACCAGCGGGTTCTTCGCCAGCTCGATGATGGTCTCCGGAGCCATGGCAATGCCCGCGCGTCCCGGGATGTCATAAAGCATCACCGGCAGCTGCGTTGCCGCGACGATGGCCTCGACGTGGGCGATGACGCCGGCCTGGGAAGGCTTGTTGTAGTACGGTGCGGTCACCAAGATGCCGTGGACCCCGGCTTCCTTCGCCGCAAGCGAAAGCCTGATCGAATGTGCCGTGTCATTGGTGGTGGAACCGGCCAGGACCTTAGCCCGGTGCCCGACGGCCTTGACCACCGTGGCGAACATTTCGACGTTTTCCTCATCGCGAAGCGTCGAGGTTTCACCGGTGGTGCCGGTGACAACCAATCCGTCGCAACCGTCGTCAACAAGCTTGGTCGCCAGTTTGGCGGCCGCTTCGTAGTCAACGTCCCCGTTGTCCTTGAAAGGCGTCACCATTGCGGTGAGGACGGTTCCGAAGGTGTAATTCTTGCCAGGGGTGTGCAGCGCAGTTTCAGCCATGACTCCAACGTTACACTTTGCAGACTCGAAGCAAGGATTCGAAGCGGACGTTTAGGCTGTAAACATGACGCATTTCTCCACTTCCGGTGCCACCGCGGGCAAAACCAGCGCAGCGACCGGAAAAGGATCGCGCATCGCCGGCGTGGATGCCGCCCGCGGACTGGCGCTGCTGGGGATGATCGCCGTGCACATCATGCCCCTGGCGGTCCTCTCAAGTTCTTCGGTTCCCAGTGCCACGTGGGCGGGAACCTTATTTGCCGGTCGCGCCTCGGCACTTTTTGTCCTGCTGGCAGGAGTGGGCCTGGCCCTGCTCTCCGGCGGCAGTGGTTCCATCGCGGCACCCAAGCTGGCCGGGGTGCGACGTCAGGTAGTAATCCGGGCGGTATTGATCTGTGGTTTCGGGTTGGGCCTTGGCATGCTGGATACCAACGTGGCGGTCATTCTGGTGCACTACGCCATCATGTTTTTTGGGGCGATCGCCTTCCTGCGCCTACGTGCGGTGGCGCTGGGGTGTTGGGCCGCCGGCTGGCTGATCCTCTCCCCCGGCGCCCTGTATTTGCTGCGCCCCTGGCTACAACAAGTCCTTGATCCCTCGCGCTTGGGGGCTTCGCCGTTACCCGAAGATTTCGGGACGCCGTTGGTGTTCCTGGCCGATATTTTTGTCACCGGCTATTACCCTGTGCTGGTGTGGTTCGGTTTCCTGCTGGCTGGATTATGTGTGGGCCGATTGGCCCTGGGCCGACCGCCGGTGGCCCTGGCCATCGCCGTTCTCGGAGCTCTCCTCGCGGTGGGCTCCAAATTACTCTCGGCCTGGCTCCTGGCCATGCCCGGGGCGCTCTCCTCGCTACGCCAGGCCACGGGTCTCGATTCGACTCAACTCGCGGTGTCGCTAGTGACCGGTCAGCGGCTGGGCGAGGCACCACAGAGCATCTGGTTCCTGGCCATCTCCGCCCCGCATTCGGGCGCACCGCTCGATGTTTTACATGTCACCGGCTGCGCGCTGGCGGTACTGGGCGCGGCCCAATTGGTGTGTATGGCGCTGCATGCGTTGTTCGGCTCGGTGGGCGAGATGATCCTGTGGCCACTGACCGGTGCCGGAGCCGCGACGCTCACGCTCTATGCGGCACACCTAGTGGCGCTGGATTTGTTCAGCGATGCCTCGGCGCCACTGCCGCGGACCATGCTATTTATCACGTATGCCATCGGTTGCCTGTTGGCCGGATTGGTCTTTGGATTCCTAGGTAAACGTGCCCCACTAGAAGCATTGGTGCATTCGGTGTCCCGGACCCTGGCCCGCAGCGCCTGACTCAGTAGTACCCGTGAGGGCAGTTTTTCCGCGGAATTTCGCACCACCAGCTTTTGTCTCTCGCCCCGGGTTGCGGTGCCCACTGGCTACCGTGGTGCGAGCAGCATGCCGTATGCCACCTCACTGAGAAAAAGCTGGGACATCACGGGCCGCAGGATTCACAGCATTCGGACGTGCGAAGCCAACCTGACAGCCGCCTGATCGAGTGCCACTATTGGCCTATGAACGAAGTTAACACAACGACTGCCCCCGAACCTCAGGTCTTGGTTCTCATGGGCGTTTCCGGTTGCGGTAAAACGACGGTCGCAGCATTGCTGGCCGGTCGTCTGGGCTGGGAATACGAAGAGGGTGACGGACTGCATCCGGCGGAAAATGTCGCCAAGATGCACGAGGGTCACCCCTTGAATGATGAAGACCGTTGGCCGTGGCTCAACAAGGTTGCCGACTGGATTGACGAGCAGCTTGATGCCTCACGATCCGGTGTCATCACCTGTTCCTCACTCAAGCGTTCCTACCGCGATATTCTCAATCGTCGAGGCTCCGGCGTCACCTTCGTTTACCTCGAGGGCAGCTACGAGGAAATCGCCGAACGCTTGGCCGCCAGGCAGGGGCACTTCATGCCTCCGGCTCTGCTCAAGAGCCAGTTTGCGGACCTCGAGGAGCCGGCCGCGGATGAGCCCAGCTTCACGGTAGGCATTGGCCCGGCTCCCCAAGAAATTGCGCGGAACATCATTGATGAGCTGCAGCTACGCAATCTGCACCGAACGGATAAGCCATGAGCATGCTGAGCACCGGCGTTTCAGTCTTGGCCGCCTCGGCCACCGACGCCATGAATGAACCGTGGGCCGCCCACGACACTCAGGTGTTGCTGGTTGCCCTCTTCGGCATCGCCGTAGTGGTGGTGCTGATTGTCTGGGCCAAAATGCATGCCTTCTTGGCCCTGACCATCGCCGCCCTCGTGGTGGGTGTTGGCTCTGGAATTCCCCTCGGTGATCTGACCAAGTCCTATGAAACAGGCGTGGGCGGAGTATTGGGCCACGTTGGTGTCTTGATTGCCCTGGGCGCCATGTTGGGCAAGCTGCTGGGTGACTCCGGTGGAGCCGACAAGATTGTTGATACGCTCTTGCGCGGCTCCAAGGCCTCCCTGCCGTGGAAGATGGCACTGATAGCCGCCATCATTGGTATTCCGATGTTCTTCGAGGTGGGTCTGGTTCTTTTGGTGCCGGTGGTCATGCTGGCCGTCCAACGCACCAAGCTTCCGGCCATGCAATTGGCCATCCCCGCGCTCGCCGGACTCTCAGTCCTGCACGGTTTTGTTCCCCCGCACCCGGGCCCGGTCGCCGCGGTGGGCATCTTGAATGCCGATCTCGGTGTCACCCTGGCGCTCGGTCTGATCGTTGCCATTCCCACGGTGATCATTTGTGGTCCACTCTTTGCTCGTCTGGCTGCTCGGTGGGTGCCCATCGGACCGGCCGGTGCGGGACTCGCCTTCCTCACCGAGGGATCTGCCAAGACCGATGCCTCGGTGACCGGCGCCGAGGCCAAGCGCACTCCGTCCTTCGGCTGGACGCTGGCCACGGTTCTGTCCCCGGTGTTCCTGATGTTGCTGCACTCCGCTGCCAACATGTGGATCAATCCCGACACCATGGCCTTCAAGGTCCTGAACATCATCGGTGACCCGGTCATCGCCCTGCTGCTTGCCGTCTTGCTGGCGATGATTACCTTCGGTACGGCCGTAGGATTCACCGCTTCGGCGCTGAGCAAGAAGATTGGTGACAGCCTGCTTCCCGTCGTGGGAGTGATGCTGATCGTGGGAGCCGGCGGCGGATTCAAGCAGGTGCTAGTTGATGGCGGCACCAGCGTGGCCATTGGCAAGATTGCCGTGGCACTGAGCCTCTCGGCCTTGATCATGGGCTGGATTATTGCCGTGCTGATCCGTGTCGCCACGGGTTCTGCCACCGTTGCCACGGTGACGGCTGCCGGTATCGTCGCTCCGCTAGCCGCGGGACTTCCCCCGGCTCAGTTGGCACTGGTGGTCTTGTCCGTCGGTGCGGGTTCGGTGTTCTTCTCGCACGTGAATGATGCAGGATTCTGGTTGGTCAAGGAGTACTTCGGTATGACCGTCTGGCAGACCATCAAGACCTGGTCCATGATGGAAACACTGATTTCCGTGGTGGGCCTGGGCATGGTGCTGTTGCTTTCGATCTTCGTCTAGCCACGTGTGACGCGGTGCTGAGCTTCTCCCTAGATCACTAGGGAGAAGCTCAGCACCGCGGCTGAAACCACCGCGCAGATCCACCGGGCGTGATTAAGCCGGCCCCACGGCACGGCAAATGATGTCCAGGTATCGGCAGCAGTCTCGCTTCCACGGTCGCTGGCCAGCTGATTATTCAACGGCACGTTGCCAACCACGGTGATGCCAAATGCAGCAATTCCCAAAACAGAACCAACAATGCGAGCCATGGCCGCCGGGACCCAGTTCCCGGCGGCCATTTCCATACCCACCAAGACCACGGAGGTGAGCATGGAACCAAAGAAGATGCTCATGAAGGGCCATCGGACGGCTGCTACATTAATCCACCGCATCGCTGTCACAGCTTCTCGAGACGGTATCTTCTCTAGTGCTGGCAGCACGAGTGCCGCGAAGGAAAAGTACACTCCCCCGGCGATTGCCGTGCAGGCTGCGGTGATGATGGTCAGGGTAATGAGCGAGACATCGTTCATGGCCGTGAACCTCCAGAGATTTGGTCGCTCGTCGCGGATAGTGCCAAGAATCGTGATGTGGTCATGACATCCTGCTGCTGTCGTTCAACAAGACTTTGAACCGCTGGCCAGCGAGATTCCATGGGGAGTTCTCCTTGAGTGGGTGTCGTTTTATCGGCGGCGATTCAGCGGCAACCCATCGTCTCCGCCCTGAGTGACCCTATTCTGGCCGGTACGTTTCCATCGATCAAATAGTGAGCCAACGACGAATGTAGCCGGACGGTACAGCCGAGACCGGGACACGGAACGCGGGATGTTTATGAGGTACGTGCGCTGGCCTCGTCGAGGCCGGGACAGCGAAGCCGCGCTCTGTCCATCGTTGCCCCAAAGGTGTCGCGAACCCATGTCGTCAGCAGCTCGGAATAGAGGTGCGGGAAGTTCTCGCCGTCGCCGCCATCTTCGTATCGGATCTGTACGCCAGCCATGGAGATCGCTGTCTCATCGAACTGAAGGACAACCAGATCACCCGGGTAGTCGGCATAGATGTACGAGGCCACGCGCGCAAGTTGATGCGGTTCCGAGCAGGGAATGAAACCCACCTCGGCCACCGTGGCGCCGCGGGTTGATTGCCGATACACGCCGGAGGCTTGGGCTTCTTTCCAGATCCCGAGTTCGGTCAGGTGCAGGATCGTTGTCATGGACCCAGCATAGGTACGTGGCCAAAGGGTCAGGCGTAGCCTCGCGCAGTTGGGGATTTAGGCAGAGGCCAGCAGACGCTTTTTGAGGTCTCTGACCCGGGCGTGAATGTCGTCGCGGACTAGTTCCATACGTTCGCGCCCCTCGATGCCGCGGGCACTAGGTTCGTCGGTTTCCCACACTTCGATCCTCACGCCGTCCACCGGCGGTACCTTCGCTTCGGAGCCCAGAACCACTACCAGCCCGGCCGCACGCATATTTTCCTCAGTCAAGAGCTTGGGTACTTCGGCACTGATATCAACACCCAGATCAGCCAAAACCTCTGCGGACAGGGCGTTGACGGCATTCCCGGGTTTGGTGCCCGCCGAGGTCACGGTGATGTCCTGGCCAGCTTCGAGTTTCATCAACCCGGCGGCCATCTGAGATTTTCCGCCGTTCTTCACACAGACAAAAAGAACCGAAGGAGATGGCGCAGCTGTTGATGAACACTTCACGATTAGTCCTTCGGGATCAGGGTGGCAGCCAAGGAACCCAAGGCTCCGGGCACTAGGGAGTAGTAGGCCCAGACGCCACGCTTTTCACGGTTGAGCAGTCCTGCCTCGACCATGATCTTCAGATGGTGAGAGACGGTGGGCTGACCAAGGTTGAGCGGCTCGGCGAGATCGCAGACACAGGTCTCGGCGTTTTCACTGGAAGAGACGATGGAAAGAATACGCAGTCGGTTGGGATCAGCCAGGGCCTTAAAACGTAGGGCAAGCGCCTCGGCCTCGGTGGCAAGCAGGGTTTCCTTTCCCTGAGCCGGAACACAGCAGGCCGGTTCCGTTTCGCGCACGGAAAGCTCGAGCCCGGTCGCCCGAATTTGTGTGGCACCTTGTGTCGGCATGAAATTGCCCTCGCTTCCTTTGCACCGTCGACAAGAGATTGACAATCGTCGATATATGCAACCATACTCGAAACATCGATGTTCGTCGATATCTAGTTTTTCGGAGTAAAAGTTCTCATGACATCTACCGCTGCACCCAACGACGCGGGGCACATTACCGCCAAGTTATCGACGCTTGATCGGTACCTTCCCGTATGGATCTTGGCCGCCATGGCCCTGGGACTGGGCCTTGGTCGGATCATTCCCGGGTTGGGCCATGCCCTTGAATCGATCAAGGTGGCAGGTGTTTCACTTCCCATCGCGCTCGGGTTGCTCGTGATGATGTATCCGGTTCTCGCCAAGGTTCGTTACAGCGAAACTTCGCGCGTTATTGGTGATAAGAAGCTCATGATCACTTCGCTGGTGATCAACTGGGTGCTGGCACCGGCCTTCATGTTTGTCCTCGCATGGCTCTTCCTACCGGACCTCCCCGAATACCGCACCGGGCTGATTATCGTCGGTTTGGCCCGCTGTATCGCGATGGTCCTGATCTGGAATGACCTCGCCTGCGGTGATCGGGAAGCGGCAGCAGTCTTGGTAGCCATCAACTCCGTCTTCCAGGTCTTCGCCTTCGGCGTGCTGGGCTGGTTCTATCTTCAGGTTCTGCCTACCTGGCTGGGACTACCGACCACCAGCGCCGAATTCTCCATCTGGGCCATCACGCTATCGGTGCTGGTATTCCTAGGCATCCCCCTGGTCGCAGGATTCCTCACCCGCACCCTGGGCGAAAAGGCCAAGGGACGGACATGGTACGAGGGCACGTTCCTGCCCAAGATCGGCCCTTGGGCCCTCTACGGCCTACTCTTCACCATCGTGATTCTCTTTGCCCTCCAGGGCAATACCATCATTTCCAAGCCGCTGGACGTTGTGCGCATCGCACTGCCGCTGCTGGTCTACTTCGCGGTGGTTTTCGGGGCATCCATGCTTATTGGACGCTCACTGGGCATGGGATACGAACGCACCACCACTCTGGCCTTCACCGCCGCTGGCAACAACTTTGAATTGGCCATTGCGGTAGCCATCGCGACCTTCGGGGTCACCAGCGGCCAGGCATTGGCAGGAGTCGTGGGCCCGCTGATCGAGGTCCCGGTTCTTGTTGCCCTGGTCTATGTTGCCCTCTGGTCCCGCAAATTCTTCACCACTCACACCACCTAGAAGGTCAGCGTATGAGCACTTCCAAGCCCTCCGTCCTGTTCGTCTGTGTCCACAACGCCGGACGCTCCCAAATGGCAGCAGCATTCCTCACCAATCTCTCCGCCGGACAGGTTGAGGTCCGCTCCGCAGGCTCCGCCCCGGCGGATAGCGTGAACCCTGCCGCATTAGAAGCGATGAAGGAAGTCGGCATCGATATGTCGGCCGAGACACCCAAGTTCCTCACGGTTGAAGCGGTCAAGGAATCCGACGTGGTCATCACCATGGGCTGCGGAGACACCTGCCCGATCTTCCCGGGCAAGCGCTACGAAGACTGGCAGCTCGATGACCCGGCAGGACAAGGCGTGGAGTCGGTACGTCCGATCCGCGATGAGATCCGTCGTCGCATCGAGACCCTGATCTCCGAGCTGTTCCCGGCCACCGTCTAATACCAACACCTCGCTTCATCCTCCCTCCCCCTCCAGGAGACACCTCATGACCCAGCAGTACCCCGTTGTAGTAATCGGAGCCGGTCCCATCGGACTGGCCGCCGCCGCCCACCTGATCGAACGTGGGCAAGCGGTCCGTGTTCTTGAAGCTGGCGCCGGTGCCGGGGCAGCGATCCAGGGTTGGGGACACATCAGGCTGTTCTCCACCTGGCGTTACAACATTGACGCGGCATCGCGCCGGCTGCTGGAAACCCCGAGCGAGAACTACGCAGGAGACTGGAAGGCACCGCGAGAAACGCGGTTGCCCTTCGGCAAGGAGATGGTGGACGAGTACCTTGCGCCCCTGGCCGCTCACCCCCTCTTGGCTCCGCATATCAACTACGGCCACCGCGTTACGGCCGTGACGCGCCTCCAAGAAGATGGCAAAAGTGTTGATAAGACGCGCAGTGCCGGCCGCGAAGAATCACTCTTCTTGGTACGCACCAGCACCTCAACCGGCACCGAGGATGTACTGGCTCGCGCCGTTATTGATGCTTCTGGAACCTGGAGCACCCAGAACCCCGTGGGCCGCTCGGGCATCAGTGCCATCGGTGAAGACGCGGCACGTGCCGCTGGTGTGATCACGTCCCCTCTGCCCGATCCCCTAGGGGCCGACAAAGAAACCTTTAGCGGCAAGAAAATCTTGGTTCTTGGTGCCGGGCACTCGGCAGCCAATACCCTGATCAGCCTCGGCAGATTGCGCCAGCAGAACCCCGACACCACGATTCTGTGGGGTCTGCGTGGAGCAGCAAATCCGATCAAGCTCTATGGCGGTGGCGCTGCCGATGAGCTGCCGGCCCGCGGTCAATTGGGGACTTCCCTGCGTCGTTTTGTCGAAAATGACGACATCACCATCGTGGAGAATCTGGCCGTCACCGTCGTGGAGATCGGCGATTCGGCAACGGTGAAGATGGCTGATGGTCGTGTATTAGAGGTGGATGTGGTGGTTCCGGCCACCGGTTTCCGCCCGGATCTAGCCATGCTTTCCGAGCTGCGGCTGGATCTTGATGAGATCGTTGAGGCCCCGCGCGAGCTTGGCCCGCTGATCGATCCCGAATTCCATAGTTGCGGCACTGTCTCCGCACACGGCGAACGAATTCTCTCCCACCCGGAGAAGAACTTCTACATTGTGGGCATGAAGAGCTACGGCCGAGCCCCGACGTTCTTGATGGCCACCGGCTACGAGCAGGTTCGTTCCATAGCGGCGGCGCTGGCCGGCGACCGCACGGCAGCCGATCTGGTGGAACTTGAGCTTCCGGAAACTGGTGTGTGTTCCACCGATTTGGGAGGTTCCTGCGATGCACCGGCAAGCAGCTGTGCCACCCCCGAGCCCTCGGCCGAGCTAGCTGACGAGGCCTGTAGCCCACCGCGGCTGGTGTCGCTCGGCTTCGCCACCGGAACGCTACACGGCAATACGGAGCTTCTCACCATGAACACTGCCGCGACGGTCACCGCGGAGGACAGTGGTTGCTGCGGCACCGCCGAGCCTGCTATCGAACCGGACGTTGTTGCCGATTCGTGCTGCGGTTCGCAACCGATCAACGTCGGCCGAGCCGAGTAAATTTTCTTCGGCAGAACTGAGTGAACGGGTCGGTGGGGTGTCGCATGCGAAACGCTACCGACCCGTTCATCGCATCAGCGCTCATTAACGGGGCAAAAGCTACAGCGGGCCCCTCGCCGATTCCTGTCACCAGCCGCAATTTCCGGCTGGATACCCAGTTTTCCTCTGGTTGAGAATGAAGAATAGGCAATCGCACCCCGTGGTTTGTGTTTCACTCGTCTCATGACGAGGTTGTTGGTTCGCGGGCGCCAAACGAACATGGTGGTCGTATGCTGACTCCACCGAAAACTCTCGAATGATCCGAAGGGCAGCCGAGCTCCGGCTAGGATTCTGACCATGACCGCAGAACCGCTCCGCGAGCCAGCCCAACAGACTAGTTACGTCATTGATCCTCTCACCCTGCGCGAAGTTGTCAACGACGCCAACCTCGTCGAAGCACGAATTGATGTGCTGGAACGTGGCGGGACAGCGGGAGATTCCGAACGGATTGCGTGGCTCCGAATGCTCGGAAGGCTTTCCGAAGCGGAGACGCTTGGTTGGTCAGCACTCATCCGCTCCGGTGGTGCTTCGTCCACCGGAGCAGTGACGAATCCACTCCCCTACGGAGCCACAACGGCTGCATTGCGCTTGGCTCATGTCATGCACTGGCAAGAGCGCTACGACGAAGCCAACGAACTATTCTCGATGGCCCAGACAGCTGCCGAGTCCGCAGTTTCAGATCCGCAGAAGCCACGCAGAGTTCCGTTGACGATAGCTGCTTTCGCGCACCAGCACAGGGGCAAAATGTATTATGAACAACACCGATTCGACCAGGCACTCGATGAGTTCCAAACAGCTTTGGCCCTGCGGGAGGAAGCCAATAGCCCTGCGGATCAAATAGCTTCCACCCTTCTGGCCATCAAGACGTCAAAGGCCCGCATCGCGGCAACCGCCGCAGCTTCTTAGATTCGGCTAGAACTCGCGGTCGAAAAGCTGAGCATTTCCAAGGTTAAGAGCGTGCCGATAAAGAGTACCTGTGCAAAGGCTACCGACAGATCGCTTTCCGCGAATATGAAGGTGGAAGTTGCAGGGCGAGTGTCACTCAAAGTTCCATGCTTCGTAGGTGGAATACCAGATTTGCTTTCATCACGACACATTTTCCCAGAACGGGTCTACAACAGCGCTCCATGTGGGTAGTCTGAGTGCATGATCGACGACTGGGGTGTGCGCGAACATCGGGATATTTACGCTGAAGTACTGCCCACTTGGGGGTTTCCACCACCGGGCAGTACCATCGTTCCTGCTCACGCAAAAACGAACGCCTCCGCCCAGGTAGACCGGCTCCTTAAGGCTTCAGAAGCCGCGGAAGCTCTAGCAATGATGCACAGCTTCGCGTTCGGAGTCCGATTAAACGAAGGTTCATCAGATTGGACCATGTCCTGTCTGCCGCAATACTCCGATGCACCTAACCAGCGCCGGGCAACGACCATCACTATCGGACGCAACGAAGTTTTCCATGTTTGGATGTACCTTGACACCGGCCGAATTGGTGACTGGGGAATGCTCGTCGGTGAACGAGATGACGAAGACAATTTCGGTGAACTATCGACCATCATCGAACTGGAGAAAACACGCCACGGTCTACTTGCCAAGGGTTCGGGATTTGATTCATTTGCGGAAGCACTCGGCCACCAACTCATCCGAAAATGCGCCGAGAACGTGATCCAAAATCGTCGAAAAGCCGGATCCAAGCGTCAGGGCGAATGGCACAACCCTCGACTAGCGAGACTATTAGAGCTCGACACCGCCGGAAAAAGCGAAGAAGCGGAAATCATCGAATCAGACTGGGATGTTCCCATTTCTTACGCAATGGGATCAATTGCATCCAGAAGACATCAAGCCGCATTTAGAAGAAATCTCCTGAAAAACACTGTCCCCGTTGCGTGTGCGGTATGCGGCATCGATGTGAAAGAGATACTCGAAGCAGCTCATCTCATCCCTGATTCTCAAGGCGGCCGCGCAAGTGCAGACAACGCCATTCTGCTCTGCGCAAATCACCATAAATCCATGGATCAGAAGATGTTTACGTGGACAGCTGGAGCTCCCCAGTGGAAGCCGGGTATCAAACCGTTCTGATTCATCCGCCGTTCCAGGTCGAACAAAGAGTTGCCAACTTCGGCGTCGGCTATGACGGTCTTGATCTGTCCTCGGCCAATGAGTATGGGTCAGGGTGAGCAACACCCCGGATGTGCTCACGGACGATGTGACAGACCTGGCCATTGGCCTATTGTTGGCAACTGCACGTCAGACCCCTGCCGCCAAGCAATTCCTTTAGACCTGTGCGTGGGCCGATGGTGGATTCATCTTGACACGCAAAGCTTCCGAGTCGCGACCGAGCATTGTTGGCATGGGGCCAATCGGCGAAACGATCGCTCAACGTGCCGCTGCTTTTGACATGCCAATCCGCGATTCTTCCCGCCAGCTCAAGCAGGATCTCCTCTGTGGATTTGAACCATCATCGGTGAAACTTGCCACATGGGCGGGTGCCCTTATTGTCGGTGTCTTGGGTAGGGAGGAAACACAGTGGCTCATCGATGCCGACATCCTCCGGGCGCTCGGCCATCGGGGCCTTCTGATCAATGTCGGTCGTGGATCAGCCGATAGTGAAGTCGCGCTGATTCAGACGTTAGCTTCGGGCGGGATTCGTGGCGCGGGTCTTGACGTTTTTGCTGACGAACCGCGGGTGCCCAAGGAGCTGCAAGGTCTGCCCAACGTTGTATTGACCCCACATATTGCCCGCTCGATGTGGCAACCACGAGAAGTCATGTCACAGCTGGTTGTCGAGAATGTTAGGGCCTTTGAACTCGGCCAGCGTTTCTGACGCCGGTTGGCTGAGCTTCTATCTGGGAAGTGCTCGCCTGCTCGGAGGCTGACATCCGGCACCCACAAAAAAGGGTTCCTGCCGCCGATTCATTTCTGAACCGGCGGCAGGAACCCTTCTTTATTGTATTTAAGCCTTATTGCTAGGCGGCTGCCTTGGCACTTGCAAGGTAGAAGCCAATGGCTGTGCGCATGGCGTCACGTGCTCGGCGGCGATCCCCCGAAGCGTCATAGGCCAGAGCCAGACGGTGCCACGATTTCCACGACTCGGGGTTGGCCTCAACCTCTTCCTTGTACTGGACAAAGTCCTCATCGGCGCTGGCCTTGATGATGCGTCCGGCCGGGGTGCGCGGTAGATTATCCTCCGGCAAGAGTCCCTCGGAAGCCAAAATCGAAGCCATCTTCTGCGTACGAGTACCGAAGAGCACCTCGCGGATCAGGATCCAGACACCCAACAACGGAATCACCAACGCGGCAACGCCAATGGCCTTGGCTAGGGGTTCGTCGGCCATGATGAACTGCATCGCGGAGGAGAGCGCCACCACCAGGTACAGGACAAAGAGCAGCAGGATGGCGCCGACCCAAATTTTGGTTTTCATCTGTTTAGCGTCCCAACTCGAGGTAACCATCAAGGCCATAGGTCAGCCCCGGGCGTGTGGCGACGGTGCGCAGGCCCAGCAGCACGCCGGGCATAAATGAAGCGCGATCATAAGAATCGTGGCGCAGCGTGAGCTGTTCGCCGGCCCCGCCGAGCAGAACCTCCTGATGAGCCACCAGGCCGCGCAGGCGGACCGAGTGCACGTGCACTCCATCAACTACAGCGCCGCGGGCACCGTCCAGCTGGGTCTCGGTGGCGTCGGGGCTGGCAGCCAGACCGGCTGACGCGCGCTCGGCGGCAATGAGCTCCGCGGTGCGTACAGCGGTACCCGAGGGTGCATCAACCTTGTTGGGGTGGTGCAGTTCGATGATTTCCACCGATTCGAAGTAACGAGCGGCGGTGGCGGCGAAGGCCGAGGCCAAAACCGAGCCAAGCGCAAAGTTCGGGGCGATGAGTACACCGGTTTCGGGGTGCTCGGCGAGCAGTGCGCTCAGCGCTGCGCGCTTGGCATCGTCCCAGCCGGTGGTGCCGATGACTGCGTGCAGCCCGTGGCTGACGGCGAATCGCACGTTCTCCTCGGTGCTTGCCGGGACACTGAGGTCCACCACGTGTGTGGTGCCCGCTTCCAGAATGGCTTCAAGCTTGTCTCCGCGACCCAACGCGGCGACCAGCTCCATGTCCGCGGCGGCCGTAACGGCCTTAACGGCTTCGGCTCCCATTCGTCCGGATGCGCCGAGTACGGCGACTTTCAGTGGTGCACTCATGACTTCTAGAGTATCGGGAAATTGGGGTGCGCTTCACGTCGATGACAGCCAAAGCTGGAATCTGCGCGGTGGGGTTGCTAACAGTGCTCGGATTTTTCCGATCCATTGCCCCGTGGCGCAGATCATGGTCCCGGATGCTGCATCAAAGACAGGAATCCGGTCGCGCCCCACCATCCGGGCAGCAAAAAGGGCCGCCGAGTATCAACTCCGGCGACCCCTCAGAGGTACTAGCTGGCGTCTACGACGTTCCAGCTGCGGTCCTCGCGGTTCCAAGACACGGAGGCATCGCGCAGCTTGCGCAAGGACTTCAGAACGTCGCGATTGATGGCTTGGTGACCGTTTTCATTGGTGTAAACCCATTCGTCGCCGAAGGCCTCCGCGATGCGTGGCACCACGGCTTCCTGGTGAACAGTTTTTTCAGCGTGGATCGTATCGAGGATCCACTGGGCAATTTCTGATGCATTGGTCATCTACTTAGCGTACTGGTGTGCGGGACAGAGCGCACACCGCATGCCAATGGCGCATTACACGCAGTGGTATCGCTGTCGTATCTACGGTGCCTTGTTTGGCGGCACCAAGCAAGGGAATCCGTTCACGGTACCTCCGACCGTCCAGCCTGTCCGAGAAACCCAGTCCGCTCCGTGAGCCTGCCATCCGATTGGGGTGATCCCGCGCTGTCCACGATGCAGATCGTCGACGCGGCCACAGCATTTCGGCCCACCATGGCTGCGACGCGGCCCCAAAATCCTGCACTGGTAGGCGATCCGAGTACCAACTCGTCCAGATATGGAAGTAAAAGCACGCGTGCTCGGGTTCGCCTAGCCATGATCGAGCGAACCCGCTAACAACCATTCGAAACTTCCTCTGGTCGAGCGACGCCAGACCCGAAAAAGGTCTGGCGGAGGTGATGTTCCGTGAAGTACCTAGTGCCGGAGCTCCTTCCTCAGAGTCTCCCAGTCTGTAGCGACCATATCGCCAGCCCCGCAGAGGAACCTGTCCAAATCCTCGGCCAGGTCTTTCCGTGTTCAGGTCAATGGGTCAATGGGTCATTCACCCCCTGAGTGAGGGGCCCGGTGAGGTTACGGGGGCCGGGCCGGTTGCCAACGAAGGTTAGTAACGGGTCCCCGCAAAGCTTCCCGCACAAACCGAATATGAGAGCAAATGACGGCGCAAGAGTTCCCGGTGCCCTCTCGGGCAGCATGGCTCGGACCAAACCTCGTTTGCGGACCTCGCCCACTGATATCAGACTCCGTATTGCAGGATCCCTGCAAGATTGATGCCGCGCACCGGCACGCGGCATCAGCTTTGCTCCCTCAAGGGCTCCCCGGTGGGGGCTTGTACACTGAAGGTCATGCTCAGGCTTTTGGATCACAACCATTAGTGTGGATCATTCCAACCAAGGGTCCAGACAAGGCATTCGCGCACCACAACCGACAGGTAGCGGCACCGATGGCCAGTGTGATGACACGCAACAACATCAAGATCATGGGCCCAGTGAACGGACCTGTGGTGATGCTCGCCCACGAGTCCGGCTGTGACCATGGGACTTGGGACAAGATGCTGCCCCATTTCACGGAAAAGCACCGGGTGTCGCTCTTCGACCACGTCGGATTTGGAGGCTCGGATTTGGCCGCTGAATATTCGGTCAAATCCGCCTGCTTGCACGGGTACGCCCGGGACGTGCCGGAAATCTGTAAGGTACCGAACCTGCAGGATGTCACCCGTATTGCTCACAGCGTCCGTGGCATGATGGAAATCGACGCCGTTGATGCGGATACTCTGTGTCTGGATAGGCTGTTGCTCGGGGCGTCCCCGGCCATCTACCTAGAGAACCCCACAGACGGAGACATCGGTGGACTCAGCGCCAAGAACCTCGACGGACTGCTGTCTTCCTTGCATATCATCTCCTTGATCTGGACCACCTTGGATACCCTGCAGAACGCGGCGGAGCTTCAGAACCGCTTCCTTGGGATCATTCCAATGGTTGCCCGCGAATTCTGCCGCGTCGCCTTTCTCTCGGATGTTCGGCCCCTGCTCAGGGACGACACTTCGCCGTCACTCGTACTCCAATGTATCGATGACCTCTTAGCCTCAGACCACATCGGCCTAGACCTCCAGAAAGATCTGGCCGACGGCACTCTCCTCCGGCTCACCGATACCGGACACTGCCCACAGGTGAGCTCTCCCGAGGAAAGCGCCCACGCCATCCGGGGCTATTTGAAGAGCGCCGCAGCGTGCCAACAGACCGAACTCGAACTGATCGCCGCCTCCTGATGAACAGGACACACACAGACTCCCAGCCACGCACGGACTTCGAGGCATTGTTTCATCAGGCACCCGCAGGCTTCCTCATTACTGAGACCGACGGAACCATCCTCGAGGTCAACGACACTTTCCTCACCTGGACGGGCCTAGAACGAGTCGCGGTGCAAGGTGCGAACCTGCTCGCCCTGTTTCCCGCGGACGACAGGATCATTTATGACGCTTATGCTCGTCCCCTGCTCGGGTCCGGAAGATCTTTCAGCGAACTGGCGGTGTCCATCGTGGGACACGATGGACACCGCCACCCTGCCCTGCTCTCGGCCACGCGCTCACCTTCGGCCAAGGATGAACCTGCCGTGGACCGCATCATCGTCTTCGGAATCTCCCAACGCCGAGGCTACGAGCACGAGCTCGAAACTGCTTTGCGTCGAGCCGAGGAAGCCGAAAACGCAAGGGAACTGGCCGAAGCCGACACCGCCGCCCATCGAAACTCTTTGGCCGAATCGGAGAACGAGCTATGTCTGGCCCTACGGCAAAGCCGCAGGAACGAATCCCTGCTCAGAACCGTCCTGAATACCGTCGATATCGGCATCGCTGTGGTGGACCACGAGGCAAATCCGGTCATGCACAACAGCCGCTACCAGCGCGACCTGGAGCACGCCACCCCTACGGGCGCCGGCGGCGGGACGGATTCCGGACTCCTCGTCTATGGCCCAGACCACACCACCGTGGGGTTCCAGGACATTCCCCTACTGCGGGCGGCACGGGGTGAATCGTTCTCCGATGCCCTCATCTGGATCGGCCCTCGCGGCGACCAACGAGCCTTAAACGTCTCGGCACAGCCGGTGCCCGAACACGGTGATTTCACCGGTTCCGTTATCACCTACAGTGACGTGACGCAGCTGATCAACGCCGTGGCTGCCAAGGACGACTTCCTCGCCAATGTCTCCCATGAACTGCGAACCCCCATGACCTCCATCGTCGGCTACCTCGACTTGGTTCTGGACGACCCGGACCTGCCTGGGCATATTGCTGCTCCGTTGAAGGTGGCCCTGCGCAATTCCGAACGCCTCCTGCAACTGGTCGGCGATCTGCTCTCCACCGCCACCGCCGGCAGCGCCCTGGCACCACGGAACGTGGACCTGGCCGGGCTCATTCGCGAGAGCATCTGCTCCGCGACACTGCGCGCACAGGGCAACAACGTCACGATCACCACCGACATCCCGCCCACACTTCCCGCTCTCCTGGACCCATTGCGGATCAGTCAGGTCCTGGACAACCTGCTCTCCAATGCGATCAAGTTCTCCCCCGACGGCGGACACGTCACCATCACTGCCATCCGCACCCACGGGCACCTCACGGTCGAATTCACCGACACCGGAATCGGCATGACCCCGCAGGACCTGCAAGAAGCATTCACCAAGTTCTTCCGCTCCGACACCGTCCGGAAAGCCGCCATCCCCGGTGCAGGTCTGGGGCTGCCCATCACCAAGAACATCATTGAAGCCCACCACGGAACCATCGCACTTGCCAGCGACCCCGGTCGTGGTACTACCGTCAGCATCATCCTTCCCTTCGCGGAGTAGGGGGTACGTCCCCTCGCCCAACTGCTATTCCGAGATTTACACGGGGGGGATTGGGTGCGTGAAAAACGCACGCCGAGTTGCGAAAGGATTCTTCGGAATGCTGCCGGGCTCGTGTGTCTCAATTCTTGAGAGAATTTTGCGTCTTCGCCAGCGGTAAATCTGAGGTTGATCGCGCACCATGGAGTTATGCGGGAACTAGAGACCTCCGCATGCTAAGGGCACACACGGACAATAGACCCTATTTGGGAGGACCTCTGAGGTGTGTCCGGGCAGGAAACCTCCGCCTGAGAAACGGAGATTTCCTGCCGAATCCTGACCGCGCCGTTTCCCCAGCATTCGTTAACACGTCCTCCTCTGCGTCCTCCGAGAGAGCCCTCCAGAGCTCGGCATTATGAGAGACAACAAACCATGATGCGAGGATGGCTCTTGCCATAAAACTGCTGATCACGAGAGCCATATATTCAGGCAAGACCGCAGCCCAAGACGGTCGTCTTCGAGGGGAGCGTTCCCTGATTAGGGAAGCAACTGTTTCTAATAAATCAATTAGTGTGATATTTTGTGCTCGGACCCTCCGTGGTTTCGGCTCTCGGTCCCGCAGTCCGGCACTCACCGGCACTCGCAACTTCTTCTTAAAGGTCTCTCACATGCGCACCATCACTCGCACTGCACTTGCCCTTGTCGGAACAGCCGCTCTCGTCGGATCCATGGCAATGCCCGCCACTGCCGCACCGACAAGCGACACTGAGACCACCGTCCTGGTCGACTCGGGCACCATCGACATCTCCACTCCGGTCGCTACTACTTCCGGCCTGATTACCGCTGGCAGTTCGGCGACCATCCCACTGGACGGTGTCCTCGTCACCGACAGCCGCGCCGGTACTGCCAGCTGGTCCGCCTCAGTCCACATGACTCCCTTGACCGGTCAAATTGTTGACAATGTCCTGGAACTCACCAGCGCCGATTACCTGGCCGAGACCGCGATCACGACCGGAAATCCGACCATGGCTCTCCCGGCTTCGGTCAGCGTGATCGGTGCCATTGATGGCGGAACGAACGTAGCGGTGCAGACTGCAACGACCGTTGCTGGCAATAACACCGCAACGTGGGACGCCACCTTGACCGTTGAAACCCCTACCCAGGCGTTGGCTGATACCTACACCGCAACGTTGACGCACTCCGTACTCTAGACAATTGGCTTGGGGACGCCCGCGCATGCGGGCGTCCCCAAGCCATAGTCCAATTTGAACCGTGGGCCGTGATTGCGAGTTCCTACATAAAAGAACAAGGGTCCTGGGTTTTTGCGTTATCTGATCACGACAGTCTGCCTGCTTATCCTGCTGCTGGTGCCAGCCGCGTCCTCGACGGCGCAGTCGGCGCCCGCGCCTCCTGAATCCTCGGGAGTCGGAGTGCGGCTACTCGATGTCCCCACAGCTACGCTGGAGGATCCCCGAGCCAGGTCCTACATCGTGGACCGCCTCACGCCGGGCGAAACGATCAGCCGCCGGATCGAGGTGCAGAACCACTCGGCCACCACCCAGTCAGTCAGGGTCTATTCGGGTGCCGCAACCATCAATGGTGGTTCCTTCGTGGGTGGAAACGATCCAGCAGTTAACGAGCTAACCACCTGGATAACACTCGACCGGCCGCAGCTAGAACTCGCCGCCGGCGATGTCGCCGCAGTCTCCGTGACCATCGATGTGCCCAAAGACGCTCCCGAAGCAGAACAATACGCCGCCATCTGGGCCGAAGTCAGGGAAGAGCCCGCTGACGGTTCGAACGTTGTTCAGGCCAGCAGGACGGGCATCCGCGTCTATCTTTCGGTCGGCGAAGGCAATGGAAAGCCCGCGGATTTCGACATTGAATCGCTCACCGCAGCCAGGGACGCCGCTGCAAGTCCCCAGGTCTCTACTATGGTGACGAATAGCGGTGGCCGCGCTCTAGACATGTCCGGTGAGCTGACTCTGACCGACGGCCCCGGGGGGATCTCCGCAGGGCCCTTCCCCGTGGGGCAGGCGACCACCATTGCACCGGGACAAACCGGAGAAGTGCTCACAGTCTTAGATCCCGAGATTCCTAACGGACCGTGGAATGCTCGCGTGAAACTCCACAGCGGACTCGTCGAGCGGGAAGCTCAGGCTAGTATCACCTTCCCGGACGCCGGGCAGGGAGCTGTTGTAGCCCCCGAGACGAGCCCCAACGCTACATTGATTGCCATAGGCGTTGCTGTCCTTGTCTTGGTCACCGCATTGATCCTGTGGTGGGTCCGCCGCCGCAACAGCGTCCAAGGCTCAAGCCAGCGCAAAGCGAAGGTAGACATCTAGCGTCGCTCTCAGTTCGATCAAGGTTCTTGACCACAGATAGCGGTTGAAACAAGCCCGTATTACGGATGGAATAGGGAAGCAGGCTCGATTGCGCAGCGACACGGCAAAGGCGACACACAAGGGAACGTCGACCTTCCTCCGACCGGCTGGGTTTCTCATCACGACGGCGTGTGTCAGCTTGGCACTGCTTGGAAGCATGCTGCCAACTCCCGCTCCTGTTCAGGCCGCGGGCACCGGCCCCGTGCTCGTTCCGCCGACGGCGTCGAAGCCTGCAGTCTCAGAATCGGGATTGAGAGAAACCGCCATCACCGGCACGAACCCCTTCGTTTCGAACCTCGGGGCGAATTCCCCCACAGCGACTTCTTCTCCGGGCCTGCTCGAAACCAGCTCCACCACTGCTCCGCCCGCCACACCCACGACAGCCGCACCCACCGCCACCACCGCTGCGCCCGCCACACCCACGACAGCCGCACCCACCGCCACCACCGCTGCGCCCGCCACACCCAC
>NZ_JAAWVT010000013.1 GCF_012271785.1 Paeniglutamicibacter terrestris
ACCATTGTCCAAACGGCGAGTACCTGCACCACAGCACCAAAAACCCCCGAAAAACCCCGGCTTACCGGTGCTTTTGGACCGTCAAATGCCCAGAAACGGCGACAAACGGTGATTGTGAACTGACGCACAGGCGCTTTGATGCCCGTCCATCAGCTGAACAATTGAACCTAAGCCTCAAATCCCTCGGGCTGGACCACACATATGGAGTCAGGGTCCTCGGTCGAATAGTGGCCAACCGGATCCGCGTACTCGATCCAGGTACCGGTGGGCTCAAGATATTCAAAACGGTATTTTGTTCCATGACCAACACCAGGGATAAAGATTTCCCAAATGCCACTGTTCCCGAGCTGACGCATAGCATGCGAGGACCCGTTCCAGATATTGAAGTCTCCACAGACCCGTACCGCGGCAGCTTCGTCCTGCCGAACTACAAAACCGGTGCCTTCCACTTCACCCATGGGCGAGGAGTAATGCTGAGGGTGAGCGCCGAGCAGAGATTCCTGCACGGTTGCTCCTCCGGTCCGCAATCGGTGCAGCTCCAACTCACCCAGACGCGGGGTATGCCGATAAGGATCATCAACTACACGGGTTCCCTCGCGTTCGACTCGTTGGATCCGGTAGTCCGGAACGCGCCCAATCTCCTTGGCTTCAAGTAGTCCTACCCATATGTCGCCCAGTTCCCTGACCATGGGAACGGTCTCGGTGGAGGTCAGGATGTCCACCGCCAGTACGTGGCGTTGCAATGTCCGCACACCCACTTGGCCGAATCTATTGAGATGGGGACCTAACACCGCATGTGGGGATTTGTCTTCTCCGCGTTCAACGGATTCAAGGACTTGGGGGTTCACGGGCAAGGCAGCCCCTAAAAGCTTCTCGGATCCACGCGTCGGGTGGTCCTTGGCCTCGAGCTGAGTCTGACCCATGGTTTCTCTCCATCCCACTGGTTGAAGCAAAAGGAGTTCCGCCGGCGGCCTTGGACGCCACGTAGTCTCCCCGTTGGACTCACGCTATCGAGTTTCAGCGGGCTTGGGAATAGGCGACTCATCGTGTCAGTGGAGAACGACTTGGCCCGGCATTAACGAAGAAAGTGGCCCGGCAGATTCCTTGGGGAATCGCCGAACCACTTTCTCAGCGGGCCTATGTCACCGGATACTTCCCGATGACACAGGGTCGCGTTATACGCTGCGCTTGCGCGAAACCTCGTAGAGGGTGATGCCAACTGCCATCGATGCGTTCAACGACTCCATGTTGGAGTTGATCGGGATCGAGACGATCAGGTCGCAGTTCTCGCGCACCAGGCGGGAGAGGCCCTTGCCCTCGGAACCTACAACGATGCACAGCGGATCTGTGGCCAGAGCAAGATCCGGAAGCGAAACGTCGCCTTCGCCATCAAGTCCGATGACAAACACGCCGGCTTCCTTGATGCCCTTGAGGGTTGCAGTCAGGTTCGGAGCACGCGTGACCGGGACACGTACCGCGGCACCGGCGCTGGTCTTCCATGCCGAGGCGGTCATGCCCACCGAGCGACGCTCGGGAACAATTACCGCGTGGGCGTTGAAAGCCGAGGCCGAACGAATGATGGCACCGAGGTTACGCGGGTCGGTGATTCCGTCCAAGGCGATGAAGAGCGGCGCGTTCTTGACGTGGCCCTTCTTGAACTTGGAGATGGTGGCGTTGACGGTTTCCAGCGCATCGGCGTAGTTGTACGGCGGTACCTGAAGGACCAAGCCCTGGTGAATGGCCTCGTCGGTCATCCGGTCCAGTTCTGGCTTGCCGGTTTCCATCACCGGGATGCTGCGCTCGGCAGCGATCTTCAAGACTTCGCGGACACGCTCGTCCACGTCGATACGGATGCCAACGTACAAAGCCTTGGCCGGAATGCCGGCGCGCAGGGCCTCAACAACCGAGTTACGACCGGTAACAAGCTCTTCGCTGTTCTTTGAGCGGCCACCGGTGCTGCGGCCGCGCGGTGCGGAGCTTCCGCCACGGGCGGGGGAACCGCCGCGCTTGGCGGCGGAGCGCTCTGCGAGCTCCTTGTTTTTGAAGGCCTTGTGGTACGTGCGGTCCTCGGCCTTGGGCGTGGGGCCCTTGCCTTCGAGTGCCTTACGGCCATATCCGCCGGTTCCGACGGAGGGGCCCTTCTTGCTCTTGCGTATGGCGCCGGAACGCTTTGGTGCAGCAGACATGATGGTTTTTTCCTAGGATCGGGGCGGACAGCACGGCGATTTGACTCGCCGCCCCGCCTATTTTAGCGACAAGGAACGTATATTCCTTGTTCTTTGTGGGCCAACTTACGCTTTGAGGCTCCAACGAGCTCCATCGGCGGAATCTTCAACAACGATTCCGGCCGCGGCCAGAGTGTCTCTGATGGCGTCAGATCGAGCCCAGTCCTTGGCCTCGCGAGCCGCAGCACGTTCGGTCAATTGCGCAGCAACCAGCACATCGAGTGCGGCACTTTGGGCAGCATCGGCAGAACCCGCGGACTCGATGGTGTCATCCAAACCTAACGCGTAGGTCATGGCCATGACCTGCTGCATCGCCTCATCGGCTGTGTCCATATCCCCCGCGGCCAGAGCGGTATTGCCCCGGCGCACGGTCTCATGAAGTGCGGCAAGGGCCTGAGGAACGTTGAGGTCATCGTTCATGGCGTTGGCAAACGCCTCGGTGACCTCAAAGTGGTGCATATCGATGTCAAAGTCTTCGGTAGGACCCACGCCATGGATGCGAGCCAACGCGTTGGTCACAAATCCGTCGATCCGTTCCACCGCCGCTGCGGCCTCGGGCAACGAGTCGGGACGGTAGTCCAATTGCGAGCGGTAGTGCGCCTGTCCCAAGAAGTAACGAACCACCCGAGGGGTAGCCAGCTCCAGCATTTGTGTCGGAGAGATGGTGTTGCCAATGGACTTGGACATTTTTTCACCCTCGTAGGTGACCATGCCGTTGTGCATCCAGAAGTTGGCGAAGTCGTGGCCGGCAGCCATCGACTGCGCCATCTCGTTTTCGTGGTGCGGGAAACGCAGGTCAAGGCCGCCACCGTGAATGTCAAAGGAGGTGCCGAGGTATTTGGTGACCATGGCCGAGCATTCTAGGTGCCACCCCGGACGTCCAGTGCCCCAGGGGCTGGCCCAGGAAGCGGAGAGCGGATCGGAATCCTTGTGTCCCTTCCAGAGCGCGAAGTCGCGGGGATCCTTTTTGCCACGCGGATCTGCGTCCGGGGCGCCCTGCATATCGTCAACGTTTTGGTGCGTCAGGCTGCCGTAGGCCGGGAAGGATCGGACGTCGAAGTAGACGTCGCCGGAGTCATCAAGCGCAGGGTAGGCGTGGCCAGCATTGATTAGTTCGGTGATGAGCCGGTGCATCTCCGGGATGTGCCCGGTAGCGCGCGGCTCATAGGTGGGCCGGCGAACACCAAGGGTGTCATAGGCCGAAGCGAATTCCTGCTCGAAGCGGTACGCCAGTGCGAACCATGGCTCACGCGCTAAGTAATCTTCGTTTTCTTCGAAATCCTCGGCAAATGAGGCCGCAGACTTTTCCAGGATCTTGTCGTCGATGTCGGTGACATTGCGGATCACCGTGACCTCAAAGCCGCGGTTTTCCAACCAGCGGGTGAGGATGTCAAAGGCGATGGCGCTGCGCACGTGGCCCACGTGCGGGAGCCCCTGGACGGTGGCGCCGCAATAGTACAGCCCGACCTTGCCCTCTATCAGGGGGACGAAGTCCCGGGTCGCTGCCTGCTTGGTGTCGTAAAAACGGATGCTCACCACACAAGGTTATCCGAGCCGGTCAACCGAGTTGTGCGCAGCCCGGTGACGATTCAGTGCCGTGGGGAATACACCAGCGCCGTGGCGTAGGCGGTGATGCCAGTGCCGCTACCCTCGTAGCCCAGCCCATCGGAGGTGGTGGCGGTGACGGTGATGGGTGCACCGGCCGCTTCGCTGAGCACGGCGTCGGCCTCCAGCCGGCGATCGGCGAATTTGGGGCGCCTGCCCACGAATTGCACGGCAACGTTGCCAATCTCAAAGCCAGCTGCCCGCACCAGACGCGCCGCCTCGCGCAGCAGCGTCGTTCCGGAGGCGCCCGCATACTCGGGACGGTCAGTGCCAAAGTGCGTTCCGAGGTCTCCGATCCCCGCCGCGGAGAAGAGCGCGTCACAGGCGGCGTGCGCCACGGCGTCACCATCGGAGTGCCCGGAGAGACCCTGGTCATCGGGGAAGCGCAATCCGGCTAGCCACATTTCGCGCGGTTCGGAGGGATCTGCAACGGCATGGACGTCGATACCGATTCCGGTTCGTGGGATCAGCGGGGCCGATGCACCGGATTCTTGCTGGGTCATGAGTGAAGCCTTTGGAGTGGAAGCGGACAACATGGATTCGGCCAGCGCAAGATCCGGCGCGGTGGTGATTTTCAGTCCCTGGGCCGTGCCCGGGACGGTGTCGACTCGTTCGCCGATCATTTCCATGAGCATGGCGTCGTCGGTGACGGCCTCTGCCCGATCCTGATCCCAGTGTGCGGCGGCGCGGTGCGCCGCCAAGAGTATGGGGGCGTCGAAGCCTTGCGGGGTTTGCACGGCCCGTAGGTTCTGCCGCGCGGGGGTACCCGTGACATGTGGCTGTAGGGCACCCGGATCGGTGGTGACAGATTTGATGGTGTCAATGACCGGCAGCACGGGAATCACCGCGTGGGCACCGGCGAGCAGGGCCGCGGTCACCTCGCGGAAAGTTTCCGGCGGGGTGAGCGCGCGCGCGGCATCGTGGATGAGCACGCGCTGGATATCGGGGCCCAGCGCGCCCAAGCCGGCGCGGACCGAGTCGGTTCGGGTGGCTCCCCCCATGACGATGTGCGGGTGCAGTGGGTGATGTGCCGCGTGGTCGGCGAGCCCTTCATCGTTTTCCGGGAGCACCGCGATCACCTGTGCCGCGCAGCCCGCAAGCTGAATGCGGTCCAGTGCGTGCTCCAGCAGGGTGCGGCCACCCAGCGGCACCAGCGCCTTGGGGATGCCATAGCCCAAGCGTGTGCCGGAGCCGGCAGCTACAACGATGATGGCGGTTTGGTGGATCTCTTGGACACTGAAAATACTCGGGTCACTCACGCAGTACACCTTATCGGGGTTCGTGCTCGAGCCGCCGATTCTTCGGCTCAAATCAGAAGGTCGGGATTAAACGACGGTGGGGGTTCGGTGCGCCTTCTGGCGTTCCGAACCCCCACCGGAGTACAAACTATTTAGAACTCGTGGCTACTACGAGGCCAAAACCTCGTCAAGCACGCTCTCGGCCTTTTCCTCGTCCAGCTTCTTGGCCAGCGCAAGTTCGCTGATCAAGATCTGGCGGGCCTTTGCCAACATACGCTTTTCGCCTGCGGAAAGACCGCGGTCGTTGTCACGGCGCCAGAGGTCTCGAACGACCTCTGCAACCTTAATGACATCGCCCGAAGCAAGCTTTTCCAGGTTCGCCTTGTAACGGCGGGACCAGTTGGTAGGCTCTTCCGTGAACTCGGCTCGCAGCACGTCAAAGACGTGGTCCAAGCCTTCCTGACCAACTACGTCACGCACACCAACGAGATCGACATTCTCTGCCGGAACCTCGATGGTCAGATCACCTTGGGCAACCTTAAGCTTGAGATACATCTTCTCTTCGCCCTTGATGGTGCGCATCTTGATCTCTTCGATCATTGCTGCACCGTGGTGCGGATAGACAACTGTCTCGCCAACCTCAAAAACCATGTGGATAAACCCCTTTCCCACCTTCGAGTTTATCACGTTTACTGGGTAAATCAGTTCGGGGCCGTAGCCTACTCCCTAGCAATGACGCGGTTTTACCCCTTCCCAAGCGATGATTCTCCTGCTATGTAAAAGGTGCTCTGAGGGGCGAATCGGGGCAGTGATCACGTACTTGATGACGCTTAAGCCGAGGGCCGAATCATACATTCGGGGCAAAACCTATTAGGCTAGTGGACGAGAGTGGCTCCCTCGGGTGCATCCCGTGCGCCCACGAGCTCACCCGAACTCGAACCTGAATGAGGAGTTTGTGCCGTGATGACCGCACAGAAGAACCGTGGACGCCGCGCCGCTGCAGCAGCCGCAATTGCCATGTTGACCCTTGGCGCTACCGGTTGTGGCGCCATCAACGAACAAGCGACGACCTTCCAGTACGCCGCTTCCGATGGAATCGTACTCAACGTCGGTGACCTAAATGTCCGTAACCTGTTGATCGTGACCAAGAGCGCCACCGACAAGGCCCGCCTGATCGGCTCGCTGGTTAACTCCACCGACGCCGCCCAGACCTTGAAGGTTGAGCTCTCGACCGGCTCCGTGTCCATCAGTGTCCCGGCCAAGACCACCGTGAAGCTTGAAGAGATCGAGAAGGTCCTGCCGTCCACCGGAGTGCTTCCCGGTAGCCGGGTCGAGGCAACCTTGAGCGTTGGGTCCAGCTCGGACGGCATCACCATCCCGGTGATTGACGGAACCCTCGAGGAATACCGCGAATTCGTTCCCGGCGGCTTCGACGAGCACAGCCTCGAACACCTGACCCCGGAACCGAAGACCGAAGAACACCACTAAACCGGCTTCGGCGCTACGCCGTCAGCAACAAACTCATAAAGGTGTTGGGCCAGAAGAATTTTTTCTGGCCCAGCACCTTTTTGTTTTTGCGCCTCTCGGGGTACCTCACCGGAGAAAAGCATGGCCCCGCGCGCGCCATTTTTCCGGCGCCCCGCGGGGCCATGAGGGTGTTACTGCGTTGAGTGCGTGAGCCTAGGCCTCGAACTTGTAGCCCAGTCCGCGCACCGTCACCAGGTGCACCGGGGTCGCCGGCTCCGGCTCGATCTTTGAGCGCAAGCGCTTCACATGCACGTCAAGGGTCTTGGTGTCCCCCACATAATCCGATCCCCACACACGGTCGATCAGTTGCCCGCGAGTCAACACCCGGCCGGCGTTGCGCAGCAGCATCTCCAAGAGCTCAAATTCCTTCAGCGGCATCGACACCTCATCGTTGCGTACCGAGACCACGTGACGCTCCACGTCCATACGCACCGGGCCGGCGGCAACAACATTGCTCACCAATTCTTCGCCTTCGCCCTGACGACGCAGCACTGCACGGATGCGGGCGACCAGTTCACGGGAAGAGTACGGTTTGGTGACATAGTCATCGGCACCCAGTTCCAGCCCGACGACCTTGTCGATTTCCGAATCCTTGGCCGTCAGCATGATGACCGGAACCTGAGAAACGGTGCGCAGCTGCCGGAAAACTTCGGTACCCGGCTGCCCCGGGAGCATCAAATCCAGGAGCACCAGATCGGCTCCATGACGTTCAAACTCGGTGACGGCGTCAAGCCCGTTGTCTGCCACCCGGACCTCAAAGCCCTCCTTCTCCAGCAGGTAAGTCAGTGGATCTGAGAGTGACTCTTCGTCCTCGACAAGCAAAATACGGGTCATCCCCGTCCTCCTTCCGACGCCGCGCCGTGAGCGAGGGCCGTGTTGTGTGTGTGCTCGCCCCGGAGGGGAGCCGAATTCTCTTCAGTGCCTGTGTCGTCAACCATCGGCAGTCGCACGGTGAATGTTGAGCCCTGACCGGGCTGTGACCAGAGGGTGATTTCTCCACCGTGGTTGGCCACCACGTGCTTAACAATGCTCAGGCCCAGCCCGGTGCCGCCGGTGTGGCGGGAGCGGGCGGCATCAATACGGTAGAACCGCTCGAAGATCCGGTCTTGTTCATCCGGGGCGATGCCCGGGCCCTGATCGGTGACGGAAACCTGAACCAAGCCATCGCGCTGGCGCAAGCCCACCCCAACCGTCGTGTCTTCCGGTGAATACCGGATGGCGTTGTCAATCAGGTTCCGCAGCGCGGTCATGAGCAGGTCCCTGTCGCCAAAGACATCGTGGTCAACGTTGCCTCCCACGGAGATCTTAATGTTCTTCTCCTCGGCCGGCAGCTTGTTGCGGTCAACCGCCTCGGCCAGGACATCATTAATGTCCACCCGTTCACCGGCCAACACCACGTCGGTCCCCTGCAGTCGGGACAGTTCGATGATGTCCTGGACCAATGCCGCCAGACGGGCGGATTCCTTGTACAACCGCGTGGTGAAACGGCGCACTGCCACCTCGTCGTCGGCCGCTCCATCGATGGCCTCGGCCAGCAGGGAGATCGCGCCGACGGGAGTCTTGAGCTCGTGGGAGACGTTGGCAACGAAGTCGTTGCGTACCGCGGCCGTGCGAGTGATCTCGGTGCGGTCATCGGCCAGCAGCAGGATGTATTCCTCACCCAAAGGGGCGATGCGCACATGAACCACCATATTGGCGGCGCCCATCGCACCGCGCTGCAGCTCGAACTCGCGTTCGGCAATCACCCCATCGCCGCGGACCTGGCTGGCCAGGGTGCGCAACTCGTCGTGAATCAGCGTATGGCCGCGGACCAGTCCGTATGCATAGGAAGCGGGATTGGCTCGCACCACCCCGTCGACCTCATCAAGAATCACGAAGGCACGGCCAATGACAGAGAGCACTTCGGCGGAACCTTCGGGCAGTGTAGGTTCACCCACGACCGGGAGCCCACGGC
Source organism: Paeniglutamicibacter terrestris (assembly GCF_012271785.1). Lineage (GTDB taxonomy): Bacteria > Actinomycetota > Actinomycetes > Actinomycetales > Micrococcaceae > Paeniglutamicibacter > Paeniglutamicibacter terrestris. The sequence goes on from NZ_JAAWVT010000013.1 coordinate 8,550, forward strand.
GCGATCGCCGGGAGCCCCAGTACGCCATGATGCCCACAATGCCTAGGGCCAGCCCGACGAGGCCCGCAACAACGGATAACAAGACATCATTCACGCCTCCTAGCCTAACGGTGGCGGAGCCCGCGATCCGTGCACTTACGCGTGTTTATACGACGCGTTCACGAAACGTTCACTTCGTTGGAGTGAACGGTTCACCCGGTGCTGTAACAATGGACATGAACAGTTCCGTGGTCCGTGCCGGACGCGGTGCTCCACCGTAGCGAAAGGACGCCCGCGTGCGTAAGGTTTTCCAGGCCGATCTGCAACAAATCGGAGAAGAACTCATCGAGATGTCACGTTTGGTGGCTTCGGCGATGGATCGCGCCTACGAGTCGTTTGCGAATGCGGATATCGAGCTGGCGCAGGAAGTTATCGCCGAGGACGCGAAAATTGATTTCCTGCAGAACCAGCTGGACGAGCGCGCCATCGACGTCTTGGCGCTCCAGGGCCCGGTGGCCTCGGACCTGCGGATGATCGTCGGTTCGCTGCGCATGAGTGCCTCGCTGGAACGCATGGGAGATTTGGCTCGCCACGTCGCCCAGCTGGCTCGCCTGCGCTTCCCGCAGCAGGTCGTTCCCGAATCCATCGCCCCCACCTTCAAGGCCATGGCAGAGCTCGACATTCAGATCGTCGGCAAGGTCGGTCAGTTGCTGGACACCCGCGATCTGTCACTGGCACGCGAGATCATCGAGCTGAATACCAAGATTGATGAGCTGCACGCCTCGATCTTCCGCATCGTGGCGGCTCCCGAGTGGACCTACTCCGGACCGACGACAGCCGATGTCACCCTGACCAGCCGCTACCTAGAGCGCTTTGGCGACCACGGGGTGTCTGTTGCTCGCAAGGTTTCCTACCTGGTGACCGGCGAGTGGGATCCGGATATCTCGCTCTTCTAAACCAATAAAGTTCAGTACTAAGGAAGCGAGCCCGCCATTCGGCGGGCTCGCTTCCTTGTTAATAGCGTTCTTCGGGTCCACCAAATACACCGAGGCGCCATTTAAACGCCAAACCGCCACACGTATCTCACCGGTGGCCCAAGGGCCAGCGGGGAATTACGGTGCAGCGGCAGTGTTCGTGGCGCAGGAAGCCGAATCGGCTCCTTAGCCCTCGCAGTCGCGGCAGTAGGCCACGCCATTTGATTCGCGCGCCAGCAGCGTGCGGTGGCGGATCAGGAAGCAGGATCCGCAAAGGAACTCGTCTTCCTTCTGCGGAATGACGGTAACCGTCAGTTCCTCGTTCGACAGGTCGGCACCGGCCAGTTCAACACCATCCGAGGTATCTTCCTCGTCTAGGTCCCGAGACACGCTACGTGCGTCGGGGGCGTTGGCGGACTTTACCGCTTCCAGGGAGGCTTTACGGGCCTCGGCTACGTCGGGCCGGACCTCGTCATAATCAGTTGCCACGAAATGCAATCCTTACGTGATTCAGGGGTACGTCGAGACGACACAGTACAGCATGAACCCGAGTGCGCAAGTGCCAGCGGCTGTTTTTACGCCTCTCGCGCACAGATTGTGACAAGGCATACCTTTTGGCCCCACTTCTTCGTACTTCATCCATGGCCCACGGCACAGTGCGCGCGTCGCCTCAATGAAGCCCAAAAGCCCTGCTGAGTTAGTCCGCGGGCAGTGCCCGGAGCACGAGGTGCTTAACGCAAAAGGGGCCCTGCCCCAGCACCGCCACAAAATAGTGGAGTGCCGGCGCAGGGCCCCGATAGCTGCCCCGTGGATAGTGATTTCGGAGCGAGGTAAGAACCGGTGGCTTAGCGGCCCTGGTTGGCCACGGCCTTGATGGCGTCGGCGGCTGCGTCCGCATCAAGGTACTGTCCTCCGCGGGTGACCGGGGTGAAGTCCTCATTCAATTCGTAGACCAGCGGGATGCCGGTGGGGATGTTCAGCGACGCGATGTCCTCGTCGCTGATGCCATCGAGGTGCTTAACCAGTGCGCGCAGCGAGTTGCCGTGCGCGGTGACCAGTACCGTCTTGCTGGCGACTAGGTCGGGCTTGATCTCATTTTCCCAGTACGGGAGCATGCGATCCAGAACATCCTTGAGGCATTCGGTGCGCGGGGCAGCATCACCGAGATCCGCGTACCGCGGATCGTTGATCTGGCTGAACTCCGAGTCATCATTCAGCGCCGGCGGCGGGGTGTCGTAGCTACGACGCCATTCCATAAACTGCTCCTCGCCGTATTCGGCCAGGGTTGCCGCCTTGTCCTTGCCCTGCAGCGCACCGTAGTGGCGCTCGTTCAGGCGCCAGTTGCGCTTGACCGGGATCCAGGACAAGTCGGCCGACTCGAGGGCCAGGTTGGCGGTGATGATGGCGCGCTTGAGCAACGAGGTGTGCAGGACGGCCGGGACCAGTCCTGCCTCGGTGAGCAGCTGGCCTCCGCGGGTAGCTTCGGCACGGCCTTTCTCGGTGAGCGATACGTCGTACCAACCGGTGAACAGGTTCTTTTCGTTCCACTCGCTTTGCCCGTGGCGCAGCAGGATCAGGGTGTAAGTCATAGTTCCCATTCTAGGACGCGTGAAGTGCCTTACTTTATTCCGTGACGTGTTCCCGGCGCGGTGCGCGACACTTTAGGCTTGAAGCAATGGTTCAGAAAGCGACTCGGCTTGGCGGACGGTCCCGGACCGGTCGCCCCCTGGGTAATACCACCCGCGGAACCACGAACCCCAATCGCATGCGCCGCGTTGACCGCTGGTTAACCGGACCCCAGGGTTGGCGCCTACGCCCCGCGGTCACCGGTGCCCCGCCCATCGCCGTGGATCTTGGCTACGGGGCATCCCCGAGAACCGCTGTTGAATTCTTCGAGCGCATTCGCGCCGTGTCACCGTCTGCACGTGTTGTCGGCATCGAGATTGAACCCGAACGGGTGGCCCGCGGTGTGGCTCTTGAACTCGAGGGCCTGGACTTTATGCTCGGTGGCTTCGAAATCCCCGTTGCTGCTCAGGTGAGCGTGATCCGCGCCTTTAATGTGCTGCGGCAGTATGACGAGGCGGATGTGCCGGGCATCTGGGACACCATGGCCTCGCGCCTCACCACCACCGGTGTGCTGATCGAGGGCACCTGCGATGAGATCGGCCGGCGCAGCAGCTGGGTGGCGGTGACCAAGGACGGCCCCCAAACACTGAGCATCTCACTGCGCTTTGGCGCCTTCGAGCTGCCCTCCGATGTGGCGGAGCGGCTGCCCAAGGCACTGATCCACCGCAACATCACCGGGGAACGCATTCACGAATTTCTTGGTGCCGCCGATGCCGCCTGGTTAACCGCGTCCCCACTGGCCACCTTCGGAAACAGCCAACGCTTTGTGGCCATGTGTCGCGCCCTTCGTGAAGACGGCTGGCCCATCTGCGATTCGGCAGCACGCTGGCGCTTGGGCGAAATGACGGTTTTATGGGACGCCGTGGCACCGCGCAGCGGAGCCTTAGCCCGCGTCGAAGAGAACTAGCCAGCAACGGATTTATCCGTACCTACAAGTGGTACAGAAGAGCTCGTGTCGATAGATAATTGAGCCATGGTCCTTGGTGCTGCACGAAGCGGAAAGCAAATGCTGATGCTGCTGTGCGTGATCGTGTTGTTGGTGCTGGTATCGCTGGTTGTTGTCTTGACCCGTGGCGCGTCGAAGCCGCTTGATGTGCACAGTCCTGCCGGGGTGGTTCAGGGGTATGTCACCGCCGTGGTGAACGGCGACGAGGACACCGCACGCAAATTTCTCACCGACGTAGACGACAAACGCTGCGACGGGTATGAATCGGTGGCCCCCGAGCGGAACATCAGGGTTGCCCTGGTGCGCACCACCCAGCACGAAGCCACCGCCGACGTGGTAGTTTCCATTTCCTACAGCAACGTCTCGGGACCCTTCGGCAGCCCCGAATACGCTAACGAGGAATCCTTCGAGTTAGACCGGGTTGCTGGCACTTGGCGCATCTCCAGTGCGCCGTGGCCCCTGCTGGTCTGTGCAGATGAGGGGTTCAAACCATGAGCGCCGACCGTGAAACGGGCATCCGGCCGGTGGCTCCAGCCTTAGGCACACTGCGGCGCATCATCTTGTACATCTTGCTCTTTGCTCTTCTCTCCATCACCGCCTCCGGCGTTGGCTCGCTCTTGGGCTGGGCGTTTACCGCCGGCGATGTGCTGGTTGCCGCGGACTCTTCCTCGCTGGCGCTTGCACTAGCGCTGACCTTGGTGGGCGGCCCGCTGGGCGCCGTAGCCTTCTGGGCCAGTTGGCGACTGCTGCGCTCTCCGGCGGAACGGCGCTCCACGGCGTGGGGGGTTTACTTCTCCGCCATGTACATCACCTCGCTGATCACCGCCTCCAGTTTCATCCTCGGTGGATTGGCCCACTGGATCGGCGGGGACACCGGATCCGTCAAAACCTCGCTGGGGCAGGGGCTGGGTTGGGCAGCGGTGTGGTGCTGGCACCGGTGGATGCTGGTCCACAGCACGCGCGGGCCGGTGGCCCTGGCCACGGTGCCCACGCTCCTCGGTTGGGCGTTCGGGCTGGTTCTTGGCCTTGGGGCCGCCAGCAACGCCTTGGGGTTGCTCTTTGACCGAGCCCTGGGGGCGCAAGAGGATCTGGCGGTCGTTGGGAGCCCCTGGTGGCGCGGCGCCCTAGGACTGTTGGTTTGGGCCGTTGGCGGAGCGGTGATCTGGTGGTGGCATTGGTTCCGCTCTGGGGCCAGCACGCTGCACACCACTCTGGCCGGGGTAGCGGTGGTGTCCCTGGGGGTGGGGGTCTCAAGCATCTTGGCCCTGGGCGGCGTGGGGATCGTGCTTTTTGTGCTGCTGCGGTTGGGGCTGGATCGCAGCGATCCGCTGCCCATCGTGTTGGATCCTGCCCCCGAGGCGCTGGCTGCGGGTTTACTGGGGCTGCTCTCCTGGCTCTACCACGCAAGGATCGTGAGTAACCGGCCGGCACCTCTTCCGGCAGCCGCAGGACTCGCCATTTCCGGAGTCACCCTGATCGCGTGGGCTTCCGGTCTAGGCGTGGTGGTGAATGCGGGTCTGTCCACGGCCACCACCCGTTTGGGTGGCACCGATTCGTTGCAGCTGCTCTTGGCTGGACTCAGTTCGTTGGCCGTGGGCGCTCCGTTGTGGTGGTTCTCCTGGCGTTCGGCCCGGTCCTTTGACCAGCAAGGTCGGCGCATCTATCTAGTTCTGGTCTTTGGAATCAGCGCGGTGGTATCCCTGGTGACGCTGCTAGTGATCGGCTTCCGGCTCTTTGAGTTCATCTTGGGAGATACGAGTACATCGGGACTGCTTGAGCGCGTCAGGGCGCCGTTGGGTCTGTTGGTCGCCACTGCACTGGTGGCCGGCTACCACTTTGTACTGTGGCGCCATGCCCGTGAGCTCACCGAGCACGCCGAAGCACCGGGCGTCCCGGGGAGCAGACCCAAGCTCGGTCTCGCCGAGGTGGTGCTAGTGGCCGGTGCCGATGCCCCGGATCTCGCCGCGGTGATCCGGGCGCACACCGGCGCCCGTGTCACGGTGTTGCTGCGCCAGGAGCCGGCCGGTACGACGCTCTCCGTGGAGCAGGTCCTCCAGAGCCTGCGCGGCCACGGTGCGCGGCGGATCCTGCTGCTGGTGGGTCCGGGAGACCGGCTGGAGGTCACCGCGCTGGCCAATGACTTGCCGATGATCGGTTCCGGGTAAAAATTCTCGGTAGCGTAACGCTGTGTGAGCGCCACACCTAGCGCGGCGTCCCCCACTTCGATTCGCCGGTGTCCACGCCGATCAACGGCGTGGGCAGGTGGCCGTGGCGGGATTCTCCTGCAGCGGAAATGAGGCACAAAAAGGGCGCGATGCCGCGACAAATCCGCAGTATCGCACCCCTTTGAAGCTATTGCGCGGGCGCTTAGCCCCACGGTAGCCCTAGTACGGGTAGTAGCCACCCTTGCCGGAAACTGCCGGCTTCACGTCCGCCAGATACACGCAGGCAATGCAGGCACCGATGAGCTGGAACATTCCGCCGCCGCCGCCCGAGAACAACGAAAGCAGGCAGACCAAGGTGGCTGCGGCGCTCATGCCCATCCAGAACTGCTTGGTGCGCTTGTTTTCGCGCTGGAAGTTGGCTGCCGGACGCCGCACCGCGTCAGCCAGCGCCATAACGGCCAGCACCACGGCAACTACACCGAGCGCAAGCATGAGGTAACGGTCGAACATGTGGGCATAAATCATGGTTCTAGCCTAGCGGGAATCGCTCAGCGCCGCTTCAAGATCGGCATACAAGTCCTCCACATTTTCGATGCCGACGCTCAGCCGCACCAAATTTTCGGGCACGGTGCCTGGTTCCCCCGGATGACGCCGACGCCTCTCGGCCAGGGATTCGACCCCACCCAGCGACGTGGCGGGGGTCCACAGCTGCAGCGCAGCAAGCATCCGATCGGCAGCCTCCGGGCCGGCGGCGATCTCGATGCCGATGATCGCGCCAAAACCATCAAGCTGTTCCGCAGCCCGGGCGTACCCCGGGTCCTGCGGCAGGCCCGGGTAACGCACCAGTGAAATGGCAGGGTGCTCGGCCAGACGCCGCGCCAGTTCCCCGGCGTTCGCCTCGGCCTTATCCAGACGCAGGGCCATGGTGCGGATGCCACGCAACGTCAGCCAAGCCTCAAAGGGCCCGGGGATCGCACCGTGCAGGGTCCGCATGGAGTGCAGACGGGCGTGTAGTTCCGGGTTGCGCGTCACCACGGCACCGAGGACCACATCCGAGTGTCCACCCATGTACTTGGTAGCGGAATGCACCACGACGTCCGCACCTTGCTGCAGTGGGCGTTGGCGCAGCGGCGTGGAGAAGGTGTTATCCACTACCGTCAGGACTCCGGCTTCCTTGGCCGCTTTCAGCAATACCGGCAAATCGGCGACCTCAAGCATCGGGTTGGTGGGTGACTCCAGCCAGGCCATATCGGCACCCACCAGGGCTGCGAGCACCGCATTGGTGTCGGCAAGATCCACCCGGCGAACACTTAAGCCCAGCGTGACTTCAAGTTCGGCGACTAGGGCCAGTGATCCGTTGTAAGCGTGAGAGGGGATCACGATGGTGTTCCCGGGTGCCAGCAGCGACAGGCCCGCGGCCACCGCCGCCATGCCCGAGGCATAAGCCAGGGCCGGCAGATCACAGTCCTCGAGCGTGGCAATCATTTCTTCCAGCGGATCCCAGGTGGGATTCGTGAATCGCCCGTACACCTTTTCTCCCGCGCCGGGCACACCCAGCGAATAGAACGTGGAGGAAAGCACGATGGGCGGGTTCACTGGCTGGTCAACGGCATGCGGCGGGCGCCCGGCGGACACCACAACGGTGTCCGGGGCCAGCGGCGCGAAATCAGGACGGGTCATGATTTTTAGATTACCTTCCCACCCCCGTTGCTCCCACTCTGATGACGTGGGTTTCGAGCGGATCACCGTCGCTTGCCTGTCTCGATGCGAGCCGTGGGGAAGATAGGCTGGTAGGTGTGAATGACGCGCAGCAGAACCTTCAGCACACCGGCCGCTTCATAGTCTTTGAAGGTGGTGACGGTGCCGGCAAATCGACGCAGGCGGCACTGCTTGCCAAGGCGCTGCGCGAACGCGGTCATACGGTGCTGCACACCCGGGAACCAGGTGGCACCCCCATCGGGGAGAAATTGCGTTCGCTGGTTCTTGACCATGGGCAGGGCACTGTTGATGCGCGCACCGAGGCACTGATGTACGCGGCGGCCCGTGCCGCTCACGTCGAACAGGTCATCCGCCCCGCCCTGGCCGCCGGCACCATGGTGATCTGCGACAGATTCATCGATTCATCCCTGGCGTATCAGGGCATTGGCCGGGAACTCGGCGAAGATGCCGTGCGAGCCATCAACGAATTTGCCACCGGCGGGCTGCTGCCGGACCTCACGGTGCTCTTGGATGTCTCCCCCGCCGCCGGACGTTCGCGACGCATCGTTGACGCGGACGGACAGTCGGTGAGCGAAGATCGTCTGGAATCCGAACCGGATTCCTTCCACTTACTGATCCGCGACGCCTTTGTACACTTTGCTACCCGGGAACCAGCGCGCTATCTGGTCCTTGATGCCACCACCGGCATCACGGAGCTAGCCGAAGCGATCTTTGGCACCGTGTCGAATCTACTAAACGGGCCAAGGTCCTAACCGTGGATGTCTGGGAGGACCTGCCCGGTCAGGAAAAGGCCATCACCGCGCTACGCCGAGCCGTGGCCGAGGGTGCCCCGGCACATGCTTGGTTGTTCACCGGTCCGCCGGGCTCCGGGCGCTCCAACGCCGCGCGGGCCTTTGCCGCCGCACTGCAATGCCAACTCACCGATCCGGAAAAGCGTGGCTGCGGTGTCTGCAAGGCCTGTGTGACGGTCCTGGCCGGAACCCACCCGGATGTAGCGCTGATCGCCACGGAGAAGGTCAATTACCAGATTGATGACGTTCGTGAGCTAATCACCAAGGCGCAAGACCGGCCTTCCACCGCGCCCTGGCGAGTCATCATCGTGGAGGATGCCGACCGGATGACCGAGCGCACCACCAACGTGCTGCTCAAATCCATTGAGGAGCCACCTCCTCACACGGTGTGGATCCTGTGTGCGCCATCCCCCGCCGACGTCTTGGTGACCATTCGCTCGCGCTGCCGTTCTGTGTCCCTGGCCGTGCCCACCCGCGAATCGGTGGCCGCGCTGCTGGTGCGCCGCGACGGGCTTTCGGCGGAACAGGCCGAATTTGCCGCACGCATCTCCCAATCTCATATTGGCATTGCTCGGCGGCTGGCCCGCGATGCCGAGGCGCGCCGTCGCCGCGACACCACGGTGCGGCTACCACTGCGCATCCGCTCGGTCTCCGATGCGGTGATGGCCGCCGCCGAACTGGTGGAACTCTCCACCGCCGAGGCCACAGCGTCGGCCGCCGAGCGCGCCGAGGCCGAGTCGGCCGCCCTGCGCACATCGCTGGGCCTGGATGCCGAGTCCCCGGTGCCACCCCAACAACGCAGCGCGTTCAAGGCACTCGAGGAAAATGCGAAGCGCCGAGCCCGGCGCGCCACCCACGATGCGTTGGATCGTTCGCTGATCGATCTGACCACGTTCTTCCGCGATGTGTTGCTGCTGCAGCTCAAGAGCGGTAGCGAGCTGGTCAACGACTACCTCGCCGATCCGCTGCACGCCTACGCCAACGCCTCGCACCCGGAGGCGACGATCGCGAAGATCGATGCCATCGCCGAGGCCCGGGCGCGCATCGGAGCCAATGTGGCTCCACTGTTGGCCATGGAGGCCATGATGGTCTCGCTGCGTCCCGCCGCCTAAGGCGTTTATCCACCCACTCGGACCATCCAAGGAGTACCAGCACCGTATGAGAGCACCCCGCCGCCACCTGAGTGTGATGTCCTTGCTAGCGTCGATGGCCCTGTTGCTGAGCGGATGCTCGGTGACCACGACCCCCGTCAGCGAGTCCACCGCCACGGCGCCAGGTACTGCGGCCAAGGCCCCCAAGGGCCTGGAAAAGTTTTACACGCAGAATTTGGAATGGAACTCCTGCGACGGATCGCTGAAGTGCGCCGAGCTGAGCGTACCGATGGACTATGCCAACCCTGCCGGGGAAACGCTAAGCCTGAAGCTCAACAAGCGCCCCGGCAGCGGCACCGTACAGGGTTCCTTGTTGGTGAATCCCGGTGGCCCCGGCGCCTCCGGGCTAGATCTGGTGCGCGACTCGGTGCCGCAGATGTTTGGCCGTTCGCTACAAGACGGCTTTGACATCGTGGGCTTTGACCCGCGCGGGGTAGCTTCCTCCAGCCCGGTGAAATGTGAGGACGCCGCCGAGCAAGATGCCGGCCGCCAGGTGCAATTTGATACCTCCACCGACGCCGGTCTGGCTTCCATGCGCGCCTCCAGCGCCGACTATGCTGCCCTCTGCGCGGAACGCACCGGCGCGGCTCTAGGCTTTGTTGATACCGTTTCCGCGGCCCGCGACATGGATGTGATGCGCGCGGTGTTGGGGGATGAAAAGTTGAATTTTCTGGGCTTCTCCTACGGAACCTCGTTGGGCGCCCACTATGCAGAGATGTTCCCGAAAAACGTCGGTCGGTTGGTGCTCGACGGAGCCCTAGATCCGGCACTCTCCAACGAGGAGATCACCCTGGGTCAGGCGGTGGGATTCGAAAACGAAATTCGCGCCTACCTCCAAGATTGCCTCGCGTCCGGCGACTGCCCCTTCACTGGCTCTTTGGATGATGCCCTAACCCAGCTGCGTGCACTCTTGGATAGCGTCGAAGCGAACCCGATGGTAGCCAGTGACGGACGCAGTGTGCCGATCATCGACTTTGTCAACGGCTTCATCATTCCGCTCTACGACAATGCCAGTTGGCCCACCCTGACCCAGGCCCTGAGCTCGGTCATGGATGGAGATGTGGACACCATCGAATACTTCGCCGATCTTTCCGCCGGACGCACCTCAGAGGGCACCTACTCGGGCAACGGAGCAGCCTCCTTCACCGCCATCAACTGCCTTGATTACCCGATGAATGCCGACGTGGCCACCATGCGCGCCGACGCCGCGACGTTGACCAAGGCGGCACCCACCATCGGTAAGTATCTGGCCTTCGGCGCGGTCGGGTGTCAAGACTGGGAGTTTAAGGCCACCGGCAAACCGGGAGAACTGACGGCCAAGGGCGCAGCACCCATCGTGGTCATCGGCACCACCGGAGACCCCGCCACCCCTTATGCCTGGAGCCAGTCACTGGCCAAGTCACTGGATTCGGGATCCCTGGTCACCTATCAGGGACACGGGCACACCGCCTATGGGCGTTCCAATGGTTGCGTGAGCGACGCCGTGGAATCTTACCTCCTTGAAGGTAAAGTTCCGACCGACGGATTAACCTGCTGAGGAACGCATTTTCCCCTCGTTTTGACCGCTGAGGACCCACTCCTATAAAGTGTTCACTTGTGGTGCTTATGCGCCGCGGTGCCTCCTTAGCTCAGTTGGTAGAGCGTTTCACTCGTAATGAAAAGGTCGCCAGTTCGATTCTGGCAGGAGGCTCGTCGAAACGACGTGAGGGTCCGTTACCGCCAAGGTGACGGACCCTTTCGCGTGTCCCCGTCAGCTGGTCCCCATAGTGGGGCAGAACCTCAGGAAATCAACGTGCCGCAGCCAGCATCCTCCGCGTCTCTTTACCCCGCAGAACTGACACACTTCCTGGCGGCCTCCGGCCTTTTGGCCGAACACGAACTCTCCGAGGTTTGTACTGATCCACATCCCCAGGCCGCCGCATACTCCGGGTGTTCCCTTGTACTCACCGAGACAACCGGCAAGCAAACCCGAGCGGTGTTCCGCGCAGCCAAGGTGACTCCCACCAAAGCGGGACTTTTTGTGACACTGTGGATCCGCGGCACAGATGGGCAAACCCGACCCTACCGCGCAACCGACGGCATCGATGTGCTCTATGTGGCGGCACACACCGCAGACGGCTACGGCTACTTCAGGTTCACTGCCGCAGATCTTCTGAAAGCAAAAATCTTGGCCGGTGACGCATCGGCGGGAAAACGCGGATTCCGTCTCTACACACCGTGGGACACATCGCTGAACCGCACAGCGCAGAACACCTGGTCGTGGCAACAACATTGCTTCACGGTCTTGGCGCGTTAGTCTTCTGGGATGAAGAAGCTGTCCCTGCACACGACACGTTTGGAATTAGTCCCGCCCTGCAGCGACGATGTGGAGGCCATTCGCTCCGCCTGTCAGGATCCGGAGATTCAACACTGGGTTCCGATTCCGGTGCCGTACCGGTATGAAGATGCCTTGGAGTACGCGACCGTCCATACGGAACAGACGTGGGAGGCTGGCACCGAATTCACCTGGACCATTCGTTCATCCTCCCAGCTTGCCGGGGTGGTGGGGCTCTATCGAGTCGCCAACTCCTCGGCGGACTTGGGCTTTTGGATGGATCCGGCATTTCGCGGCCGCGGGTTTCTCACCGAGGCGTGTCGTGAAGTTCTCGATTTTGCTTTTGGGCCCGCGCCGCAGGGGCTGGGCCTGGCTCGTGTGGGCTGGAATGCCTACGCGGGAAATATCGGTTCGGCCCGCATCGCGCAAAAGTTGGGGTTCCACTTTGAGGGAACGGCACGGCTGGGCGCTGCTTTACGTGGAGAACTGCGTGATGATTGGGCGGCCGGACTACTGTCCACCGATGATCGCAATGCCCAGAAGTGGCCGATCCTCGATTAACGCGCATAAACGTGTGGGGACCCGTCACCGGATCCCCACACGTTTTATGCCTTCGGCTCCCGCTAGTGCGGGCAGCGACATAGGTACTTTAGGCGAAGTCACTCACGGCCGGATCGGCCGCGATGCGCCCCTCCGCACCCTTATCCAGAGCGTTGATCGCGGCGATGTCCTGCGCATCCAGCGATACACTCTGACCCGCGAAGTTCTCCACGATGCGTGAAGGTGTGACCGACTTCGGGATAACCACGTTGCCCAGAGCCAGGTGCCAGGCGATAACAACCTGCGCAACACTGGCATCGTGCTTTTCGGCGATGGCTACCAAGACGGGATCGCTGAGCAATTCGCTGCCCTGGCCCAGTGGGGACCACGACTCGTGGGCGATGTTCTTGGATGCCTCGAACTCGCGCAGTGCCGTCTGTGGGAAGTACGGGTGGGTTTCGACCTGGTTGATCACCGGCAGGACACCGGTGGCTTCTTCGAGTTCGGCGAGCGCCTCGATGGTGAAGTTGCAGACGCCGATGGACTTCACGCGACCCGACTTCTGCAGCTCGATCAGAGCCTTCCACGTGTCTACGTATTTACCCTGCTTCGGCTGCAGCCAGTGGATCAGGTAGAGGTCAAGGTATTGAAGGCCCAGGCGTTCCATGGACGCGTCAAAGGCTGCCAGCGTTTCTTCAAAGCCCTGATCCGCGTTCCAGACCTTGGTGGTGATGAACATGTCTTCGCGAGCCACATCGGTGGCCGCGATGGCGCGTCCGACGCCTTCCTCGTTGCCGTAGATGCGCGCGGTGTCGATGTGGCGGTATCCGGCGGCAAAGGCCTGCTGGACAACATCGTTGGCGACGTCATTTTCAACCTTCCAGACCCCGTAACCAAGCTGGGGAATGGTGTTGCCGTCGTGGAAAGTGGTCACTGGGGATACAAGGTTCGTCATGTTCCCCATCCTGCCACCATGTATTGAAGGGAATTGGCTCTGCTGAGAATGATCAGCGTTCGGCGAAACCCGGAATATCTGCCGCCACCCATGTCACGGCGTTCTGCTCGGGTGCCAGGAACCTCCCCCTAGTGTTTCGCCAATTCAATCTCGGCGGCACTGATGCCATCGGCGACCAGGTCCGCACGCATGGCAACGTTTTCTAATCCGGCAGAGGCAAAGCCCCAGCGTTCCCCATCTAAGCGGGCCATGGCTGCGACTTGGGCCGTGGTGGCCAAGTCGTTGGCTGCTTTGGAAAGCAACCTGTGCACGGCATACAGCTCGTGGGGAATGTCCGCCCCGGTACTGGGGGATTTCTCCTGGGCACTCACACACACCACGCGCACCCGCGCTTGGAGATCCGCCAGATGATTGGCGATCATGATCAGGGCGTTGTGCAGATCATTGTCCTCGATGCCCTCGAGGATTTGGTGCACCCGATCCAGGGAACGGCCAAACCTGTCGTAGGCACGTCGCCATACCCCGTCACCGAGCTCCTTGGTGTCGCGGCGTGCTTCGCGAGCGGCGGAGAATAATCCCATCTACGTGTTTGCCTTTGTTATAACGATGAGGTCCCCCGGCACTTCTGAGCTACCGAGGAACACGTTGCTGACAGTATTGCCATTTTCCAGTCTAGAGGTACTGCCCAAAGCCGCCATCGCCCTCGGTGGCAGGGCTGGCTGCCTGACGCTCGGGTGGCGCCGGCGCGCCGGGACCACCTTGGGTGATGCGTTCGGGTTCACCCTGCTCATTGATGACAATCCCCGGGGCTACCTGTGTACCCGGGGGAAGCTGACGCATCGCCATGCGCTGGGCCAACTGCTGATTGGCCAGTTGCTGGGCGGCCATGGCTGCCTGCAGCCCGTGGAACACGCCCTCCAGCCATCCCACCAATTGAGCCTGAGCTACCCGCAGCTCGGCCTCCGAGGGCGTCTGGCCATCGGCGAAGGGCAAACGAATGCGGTGTAGCTCTTCGGCAAGTTCAGGGGAGAGCCCCGTTTCCAGCTCGCGGACGGAGCGCTCATGAATGTCCGCCATCCGGGTCCGGGCTTCGGCGTCCAGTGGAGCGGCGCGCACTTCGTCAAGTAGCTGCTTGATCATTCCACCGATGCGCATCAGTTTGGCGGGTTCCCCGATGCCCGTCACTCGCGCGTTGCCCTTGCCAGAAGCATGCGGAGCCTGGTCCTCGGGGGCTGCTTCCCCTGCCTGCTGGGCGGAGCCCGTGGCGGATCCACCGCTCGGGGTGCCCGACTCTGCGGCTACCGGGAATGGCCACGGCGTATCGCCAGATGCAGGAGTGTTCGTTGCAGCGGTCGGATCTGGGATCTGTGCACTGTGCTCGCTCATGGCTCCATCTTGCCATGCGGATCTTCGCCGTGGCCCGAAGATTTCGATGTTGGTCAAACGCCGGGCGCGAACGGCAAGGCCTTCGCCCACCATCGGCCGCTGATGACGGTTTAGACGGCACCCCTACCGACGGCTAAGGCCGATGGCCGGTGGATGCGTTCCACCGGCCATCGGCCCCTTGTCTACCTGTGGCGCCTTAACGCCTTAGCAGCACCGACCCTGCGGGTTCTTTTCCTGCCAGTCGGTGTAGTCGCGCCAGAATTCGCGTTCAGTCATGGGAGTGATGCCCGGATGATCCCGTCCCTGGTGTTCGAGGTACACCCGGTATTTATCGGCACCCAGCACTCCCTCGAGATAACGCACCAGTCCACGTGCCGTGTTTCCCAGCACGGCCAGTGGTCGCGTAGCGCCCATGATCAGTGTCCTCCGCGGACGATCTGGTGCTCCGCAGGGACCTTCTTCCAAGCCTTCTCCAGCTCCTTCTCCGCCGGGGAAGAGACCAACCCACTCGGTGCGTAGATCTTCGAGGGGATTTCCGGATCCTCGGTGTTCTTGCCACCGCCGTTGGGGTAGGCCCGGATGGTGGCGATGATGGCGGAGATGATCACGATCAGCGAAAGCGCCAAGAAGATCACCGAGAGCCAACCCTGAACGCCGGTATTGCGAACCACTGCCTCCATGGCCTCGACGTTCTTGGCGGAACCGAAGCTGGTTTCCCCGCGTTCCAGCGCGCCCTTGTGCGCGTTGTGCTGCGCGAAGTAGCCCACGGCCGGGACGGTGGAGAAGATCTTCAGGAACGATGCGTACACGGTGACCACGGTGGCGAACGCCAGCGGCAGCACAATGATCCACAGGTACTTGAAGTTTCCGCGCTTGGCCACGATGGTCATCACCACGGCCAGGGCGATGGCCGCCAGCAGCTGGTTGGAGATGCCGAAGAGCGGGAAGAAGGTATTGATGCCACCGAGCGGATCGGTGACCCCCAGAATCAGGATGTACCCCCAAGCAGCGACCATGATGGCCGTACATATCCAGGCTCCTGGGCGCCAGGAGGTGTCCTTGAACTTCGGGAAGACGTTGCCAATGGTGTCCTGCAGCATGAAGCGCGCCACCCGGGTTCCGGCATCCACGGCGGTGAGGATAAACAGGGCCTCGAACATGATGGCGAAGTGGTACCAGAAGCTTGCCATAGCGGCTCCGCCGAACCACTGCTGCATGATGTGGGCGATGCCCACCGCGAGGGTCGGGGCACCGCCGGTGCGCGAGACCACCGATTCTTCTCCCACGCTGGCGGCTAGATCGGTGAGCATGCGGGGAGTCAGGTTGACACCCGTCAGGCCCAGCGAGTTCACAAACGCCACGGCGCCTTCCACGGTTCCGCCGGTGGCGGCTGCCGAGGAGTTCATCGCGAAGTAGATGCCACGATCAATGGAGATTGCTGCAACCAAAGCCATGATGGCCACGAAGGATTCCATCAGCATGCCGCCGTAACCCAGGAAGCGGGTCTGCTTCTCTTTTTCCACCATCTTTGGGGTGGTTCCGGAGGCAATCAGCGCGTGGAAGCCGGAGAGCGCTCCACAGGCAATGGTGACAAAGAGGAAGGGGAACAGATGCCCCGCAACCACCGGGCCCTTGTCGGAACCGGCAAATTCGGAGATGGCCGGAACACTGATCTCCGGGCGGACCACGATGATGGCAGCGGCCAGCAGACCAATGACACCGATCTTCATAAAGGTGGAGAGGTAATCACGCGGTGCCAACAGCAGCCATACCGGGAGTACCGCGGCAATGAAACCGTAAATGATAATGAACCAGGCCAGGGTGGTGCGGTCCATGTGGAAGAACTCGGCACCCCATGCGGATTCGGCAACCCAGCGACCGGAGATGATGGCGAACATCAGCAGTACGAAGCCGATGACGGAAATTTCCATAACCTTGCCCGGGCGGATGAAGCGCAGGTAAACACCCATGAAGAGGGCGATCGGGATGGTCAGGCCCACCGAGTAGACGCCCCAGGCGGATTCGCCCAGCGCATTAACCACCACGAGGGCAAGGATAGCGACGATGATAACCATGATGGCCAGCGTTGCGATCAGGGCCGCGGTGCCACCAATGACACCGAGCTCTTCACGAGCCATCTGTCCCAGCGAGCGTCCACCTCGACGCATCGAGAAGAACATGACGAGGTAGTCCTGAACTGCTCCGGCCAGAACTACACCGATGATGATCCAGATGGTTCCCGGGAGGTAGCCCATCTGAGCGGCAAGGATGGGGCCAACCAGCGGACCGGCGCCGGCGATGGCGGCGAAGTGGTGTCCGAAGAGCACCCGGCGGTCCGTGGGCATGAAGTCGCGGCCGTTGTTGTTGTATTCGGCCGGGGTGGCCCGGAAATCGTTGGGCTTGGCGATCTTACGTTCAATGAACTTGGAGTAAAAACGGTAGGCGACCAAATAAGTACAGATCGCAGCGAAGACGAACCAGATGGCATTGATGGTTTCCCCGCGGGAAAATGCCAAAATGGCCCAGGCGACGGCACCGAGCAGCGAAATCGCTGCCCAGAGGACAATCTTTCCCGGTGTCCATTTTCGTTCCTCGGCTTCCGCAACTTGCGGGTCAACGGCTGCCGGTGGAAGCTCTGGAGCCGAAGATTGAGGCTTGCTCATGTTTTCCTCTCACGTGACTAATGCTTGGGTAGATGCGAATGGTCATTGAGTAGGCGCCGCGCATTACGTGCTCCGCGACACCTACTCCTGTGATACACCGTAGTCCGTGGGAAAAACAGTTTCAGTGCTTGACGACGATTTTTCCTGTATGTATCCCCGAATCGAAGTATTCATGCGCCGAACGGGTGTCTGTGAAGGGGAAACGTCGGTCGATCGACAGTTCAAGTGCTCCCGCAGCGAGCAGTGGTAAGGCATGAGACTTCACCGCGGCAACAATTTCGGCTTTCTGCTCCAGTGGCCGTGCTCGCAGCGTGGTGCCAATGACTCTGGCACGCTTGGCCATCAGGGTGCCGAGGTTGAGCTCGCCTGTGGCCCCGCCCTGCAGTCCGATCACCACCAGTCGTCCACCAACGGCCATGGCACGCAGATTCTGTCCGAGGTATTTAGCTCCCACCACATCCAAAATCACATCGACGCCAGCGCCACCGGTCAGCTCGGCAACACGCTCAACGAAGTCTTCCTCGCGGTAATTGATGCCAGCGGTGGCACCCAGCGCCAGACAATGCTCAATTTTTTGTGCGCTTGACGCCGTCACTAGAACCTTGGCGCCGGCGGCGACGGCCAGCTGGATCGCCATGGAACCGATCCCACCGGCTCCGCCGTGCAGGAGCACTGTCTCACCCGGAGCAAGGTTAGCCTCCAGGAAAAGGTTGGAGACTACTGTGCCCGCTACCTCCATGAACCCTGCGGCATCCACCACGTCAACATTCTCGGGGACCTCGAGGACATGCCCGGCAGGGACGCTCACATATTGGGCGTAGCCGCCACCGGATAACAGGGCGCAGACGTTCTGTCCCACGGTGAAGCCAAGTGTTCCCTCCCCCAACGCCTCGATGGTGCCCGAAACCTCAAGCCCGGGAATGTCGCTTGCCCCGGCTGGAGGCGGGTAGACTCCACGGCGCTGCTGTACATCGGCACGGTTTAGCCCAAATGCAGCCACCTTGATCAATACCTCACCGGCGCCGGCCGCCGGTTTGGGCCGATCTACCTCCACCAGCACCTCGGGGCCACCAGCACCCTGATACTCAAAGGCACGCATTGTTGTCATGGGATTCTCCTCACCGTTTTTGGCCATTCTTGCGAGCATTTCGGCTCCCCAACCGTTGTCGTGGGACCCAAAGAACACGCGTTTAACCTTGTTGGGGCCACTCTACCGGCAAGAAATTGTTGCACTAATTTCCTGCTCAGGGGCCCCGTTGTCCTTTTGCACTCTCACTCTGGCGTATACTTTTTTGGTCTGGATGGTTGTCCGAGCGGCCTAAGGAGCTGGTCTTGAAAACCAGTGTGCGGTAACCCCGTACCAAGAGTTCAAATCTCTTACCATCCGCTCAATGAAAGAGGCGGTTCCCGTGTTCACGGGAACCGCCTCTTTGCATTCATGCTCCGGCCATCTTCAGGCACGTTGCTGGCGAGTAGGCTTCCATTCATCAGGGCAGGCAAGTGCCCCGGTTCCCGAACCACGGTACAACTCCACGACAGGAAGCTTTCAACAATGTCTCAGCGCATCAGCACTCCCGCCGGAAGCCCGGTATGGACCGACATCATGACGACCGACATCGAAGCAAGCAAAAAGTTCTACACCGAGCTCTTCGGCTGGGAATTTGAGGAACCGACCTCCGAGGAATACGGCGGATACCTCAGTGCCACGCGGCAGGGGCACCTGGTCGCTGGGCTCTCGCCCTACCAGCCCGAGTTTGGTGGTATTCCCAACATTTGGTCGCTCTACTTGAAGAGCGACGACATCACCGCCACTCAGGCCAGCGTCCAGGGTGCCGGCGGCCAGGTCCTGATACCGCCGATGCACGTGGTGCCCTACGGCCACATGGGCATCTTCCTTGATGGTGGTGGAGCCGCCTTCGGTGTATGGCAGCCGCAAGAGCACCAGGGTTTCGGCGTCGATTCCCAGCACGGGGCCCCCGCATGGCACGAGTTACTTTCCAAGAACTACCTCGCGGCTGTGGAGTTCTACTCCAAGGCCTTTGGGTGGGACACACACGTGATGTCAGATGCCCCGGAATTCAAGTACACAACTTACGGGCAGGGCGACGATGCGCGCGCCGGGCTGATGGATGCCTCGGGGTTCCTGCCGGCCGAGGTCCCCGGGTTCTGGGTGACCTACTGGGGCGTGGATGATGTGGATGCAGCCTGCGCGACGGCTGTGGCCAACGGCGGCACCGTGACCGAGGGCCCGCAGGACTCGGAGTTCGGCCGGGTTGCCGCCATCACCGACTGCTGCGGAGCAGCCCTGAAGCTGGTCGGTGTGCAGCAAAGCTAGCTTCTTCCCTGCCGCGGCGCGGGTGCGGGCGGTACTGCCAGCACCCGCGCCGCGTTGCGGTTTCAGCGCGGCCGGTTCAGCTCTTAGACCTGGCTGAGTCGCAGCAGTTCCCGAGCGGCGTTCTGGGCGTCGCCCAGTGTTCTAGCCGCTCCGTCGAGAGCGGCGCCCGCCTGCGCTGCGATCGCGGTGCCCCATTGAACCGAGGAAAGCTGCAAGCCGAGTACGAAGATTGCACGGTGTGGCACCCCGCGCCCATCAACCATCCGGTACGGCTCGCCCTTTACGTCCAGACCCTGTCCGGGGATCGGTTCGCCCTGGTCGTTATGCATGGTGAATGCTGCGGCCAAGCCGTCATCGATCAGTTGTCGCAAGAGCGGCGAGGCCGTCTGCAGCACACGGTTGGCTGGCATCATGGCTTCAACCAGGGTGCGTCCGGTGCAGGCGGGAGCGTCTACCCACGGTGAAGATACCGTAAACATCCCGGTGGGAGCATCGATCGCGAATTCCGGGTCCGGGCCAATAAATTCCACAATGTTGGCCCTAGCCAACGCCGCGAGTTCCTCGATGCGCTGCACCGGAGGACCCGAGGCGAGGCCCTCGACCAACGGTTCAAACCAACCCTGTACCTCGCCTAATCGCGATTCATCGGAGATGAGCCCCTCGGCAATCATGTCCTTGACGACCATGCGCCCGGCATTCAGCGTGGCGATGGCCATCTTCAGCGGGTTCTTTTCACCCTCGTGCGAAGAAATGGCGTCGTATTCGAGGTACTCCTTGACGGCTACCTGGTAGTCGCTCATCGAGGAAAACCCATTTTGGTCAAAGGGACGCCCGAGCAGCGGAACGTCAAGGAAACCCATCTCCGGAGCATATTTCTCAACAAGCTGCCGGGCGCTCTGGAGCCAGACCTGGGACCCGGCCTGATGTTCGGCGTCGAGAACCTCGGTGAGCGATTTAACGAACTGTTCCGGCTCGACGTTGAACCGTGCGGGATGACGCCGTGCGGCAAAACTGTAATAGGCCAACAACACATCGCGATGCAGCAACGGCCACACGTGGGCGTCAAAGCGCGCGGTGGCTCCGGGGTTCAGCACCCGGGCCTCTGCGATCTTCTGGATAATCAACTCCGCATCCAGATAGCGCAGGGTGACGGATGCTGGAATGAACTCCTCGATGCAGGACTTGGCCCGGTACGGGGTTCCGCGGCGCGATGCGGCGACGATGCGCGGTTCGCGGCCCGAAGGCCAATATTCCAACGCCCGGCCCGGCCCACCATTAACCTCATTGAACTGACCACCGCGCCCCACCGTTAGCGCGGCCATGGCATCAAAGAAATTCAGTCCCAATCCGCGCACCAAGACGGTTTCCCCGGCCGGGATCTTGTCCCACGCAACATCGCCAGGCACGTTGGGGCCCTGGTAGGTTAATCCGGCTTCGGACGCGGCGAGGGCCATGGCCTTTTGCGCCGGGTTCAGGTGTGCAGGAACGTGCCCAACGGCCAAAACAACAGCGTGAGCGTGTAGTGAGAATTGTTCCCCCGACCGTTTGGGGTGCGGATGACCCGCCGCAACGGGGTGGGCGTAGAGCAGGTAGTCGGCATCGCCGCGGTGCAAGGCTGTCACCTCGGCCCGTTCGATACGCACTTCCACCACCGCTTCGTGGCTGCGTAATGCCGACACCGCTGCCTCGAAGACATGGCGCAGGTAGCGACCGTAGAGGGCCCGGGGTGGGTAGGAGCCTCTTTCCATCGCTGCCAGTTCCTCGGCTTCAACGCTGCTCAGCGCCGCTCCGTCACCACCGAGCGCGCGCCACTGGTCGAAGCTCAGTCCCGGATCTTCGGCGTGAGTGCGTTCCGGGGCCACTGTCGGGAACCCGGCCGGGGTATTCATCAGGAAGTGTCGTGACTGCGCCGTGGACCAGACGTGTCCGGCCCCCGGATCATGGACGTCAAAGACCACCACGGTGATCTTGCGTGAGTAATTTTGGGTACGCCGCAATTCGGACTCCAGACGCTCCAAAGTGGAGGTTCCCCGGGGTCCTGCTCCGACAACTGCTATGACGTACGGTTCGCGTCCAGAATTCTGCTTTTCACTCACGGAATCAGCCTAGTCTGCACGGCAGCTGATCGCCGTGCGCTAAGCTCCGAAACACTCCATGTACGCCATGAGAGACTGTGCCCATGAGTTCATCTAATCCTCGTGAATCCGATGCGAACAGCCCCGGCCTGAGCACAACAACAGTCATCAACGCTTCCTCCCCCACCTGGGCATCCGGTGCCCAGATCACCAATGCCCAGGACGGAGACTCGTCCGAGGATCCCTTCCTCTGGCTCGAGGAGCTGGATTCGCAGCGGGCCATGGATTGGGTCGTGGGACAGAATAACCGCACCGAGGCCGAACTTTTCGACAACGATTTTGAGGCCACCCGGGCCGGCATTCTTGAGGTGCTGGATGCCACCGACAGGATCCCCATGGTGACCAAGCGAGGAGAGCACTATTACAACTTCTGGCGCGATTCCCAGCATCCCAAGGGCCTGTGGCGGCGCACCAGCTGGGAGTCCTACCTTGAAAATGACCCCGTGTGGGAAATTCTGCTGGATATTGATGCCTTGGCCGCAGCAGAGAATATCGAGTGGGTCTTTTCTGGGGCACAGATGCTTCGCCCCGCGGCCAACCAACCCTATGAGCGCGCTTTGATCAAGCTGTCCCCCGATGGCGGAGACCAGGTCCGTGTGCGGGAGTTTGACCTGCCCACCTTATCCTTCGTCCCGGGCGGCTTTGATTTGCCGGTGGCCAAAACTAAGGTCTCCTGGGCAGATTCCGACACCTTGTTAGTCGCCACGGACGTCGGTGAAGGATCGCTGACACTTTCGTCGTATGCACGCACCGTCCGCAGACTATCCCGCGGCCAGGATCTTGCGCAGTCCCCAGAGATCTTCGCCATTGACCCCTCCCACGTCTTGGCCTTCGTTTCCCATGATTCAACTCCGGGGTTCGAACGCGATGTCGCCCATGACGTCATCGACTTCTACAACTCCAAAACTTTCCTCCGCCGTCACGACGTGTGGCTACCCATCGAGGTGCCCACCGACGTTGGAGTCTCACTGCACCGCGACTGGGTACTTTTCTCACCGCAGACTCAATGGACACATGAGGGAACCACCCATGTTCCCGGCACACTGCTATTAGCAGACCTTGAAGAGTTCATGGCGGGCACAGCCACCCTGCGAGAGATCTTTGTTCCGAGCGAATCCACGTCTCTGCAATCCATCGATTTCACTGCCAACTACATCCTGCTCAACGTTTTACAGGACGTCGCCTCGCACATCTACATCTGCGATCCGGCGAACGACTTCGCCCTACGCCCCCTGGATATTGGCTCCCCCTTGCATAGCTTCAGCGCTTCGGCCGTCGATGATGAGGCGGCTACGGGCGGGGATGACTTCTGGCTGACGCTCACCGGTTTCCTGACCCCGACGTCTCTGGCCCGCGGAAAGGTCAGCGACAACGACGACGCACCACGAGTCATCAAGAGCGCGCCTTCACGGTTCGACGCCGCTGACTTTGAGGTCTCGCAACATTTTGCCGTTTCCGACGACGGAACCCGCGTCCCCTACTTCCAGATCTCCCCACAAGATTTGCCGCTCGATGGCAAGAACCCGGTGCTCATGAATGGCTATGGCGGATTCCAGACGAGTCTCACCCCCGGATACCTTGGTGCTCTGGGTCCCGGCTGGTTGGTGCGGCGCACTGAAACGGGGCGACGCGGCACTTATGTGGTGGCCAATATTCGTGGTGGTGGCGAGTACGGTCCGCGCTGGCACCGCGCAGCATTGCGCGAGAACCGGCACCGCGCCTATGAAGACTTCGCTGCTATTGCTCGAGACCTCATCTCCCGAGGCGTCACCAGACGCGAGCATCTGGCAGCCACCGGGCGCTCGAACGGCGGACTGCTGATGGGCAACATGATCACCGGCTATCCCGAGCTCTTCGGCGCGGTCTCCTGCGGTGTCCCACTCTTGGACATGCGCAGGTATACCCGTCTGGCAGCGGGGCATTCGTGGATCGCGGAATATGGTGATCCGGAGGTGCCAGAGGACTGGGAATTCGTGAAGACATTTTCGCCCTATCATCGCCTGGATGACGCTCTACCCGAAGGTGTCGATTACCCGGCATCTTTGATTTGGAGTGCCACGAGCGATGACCGGGTTGGTCCGGTCCAGGCTCGCAAGATGGCTGCAAAGATGATGAGCCAGGGCGTGAGGGACGTCCGTTACCACGAGTCCCTCGACGGCGGTCATGCCGGGGCCAGTGACAACAAGGCGTCCGCCACCATGTTGGCCACCAGCTACGAGTTCCTCTGGCGGCACATCAGCTCCTAATCCTGCATCTGCTGCAAGGCACCGGCGAACCTCCGACCTAGCCCGGGGAGGTATCGCCGGTGCGTGCCAGTAGCCGCGGGCTCAGCTCTACAACGTTGGGTAATCGCTGGAGTTTTTCCGCGTTGATCAAGATTCCTGGGTTCTTCAAGATCTCACTGAGGTATGCCCAGTAGCCATGAACGGCTTGCTCAGCGGTTTCATTGCCCCATGGTTCATCCGGTCCCACCACGCTCAAAGCGGTTTCCCGCAGCTCTTCGTGAGTGGTGCTCTCCCAGCTTCCGCTCGTTCCCCAGCCACGATCATCCAGCAGCACGATTCGTTCTCCGTCTGTCAGCACAAGTTCAAGCCGTGCGCTGACAGAAATTTGCTCTTGCGGAGTCGCATTGTCGTCAATATCGGCGCTGGTAACCAGGCTGCTGGCAGTTCTCATGTCCCGAATGCTACCTCTGAGAGGGATAGCAGGCCGTAATAATCCGCGTACTTCCGGGGTTTTTCTTCACCATAGATACGTCGTTTTGTGTGGCGCGCTAGCTTTGGGTAGTCTAGGGGAGCTGGAAACAGCAGAATGGACACGTGCCAGAGCGGCCGAATGGGCTTCACTGCTAATGAAGTGTCGGGGTTAAACTCGACCGGGAGTTCAAATCTCCCCGTGTCCGCTGAAAAACCCCTACTTCGGTAGGGGTTTTTTCGTCTTAATATCCAGTTCACTCGCTTCGATTATTGAGCAGCCACGGAGTGAACAAAAAGGACCGCATGTCCCTGCCCCTGACGGGAGAAGAACACACGGTCGCTTAGCTACGTCGTTCGGCGTTTACTCCGCCAGAGTCTACTTCTCTCCGTCGCCAAAGGCATTGAGCAGGGTGCGCACCATTTCATCGGGCAGGCCGGTATGCCGGGCAACAATGCTGGTGGCCTCATCAAGTTCACCCAGACGCAAATGGTCAAGTAGCTTCGAGCGTTCAGGCTCCCCCAGATCGTTGATGCTGAATTTCACGGCACCATCGGGGCCCTGGCCCTCAAAGCTGAAATCGGCGATGTTGGCTGTTGGTGCCTGCCCGCCACCTAGCGGCGAAGCAACAAGCATCCGAAAGATTTCTTCTTCGGCCAGGCCCGAGTGCTTGGCGATGAGTGACGCGGCACCGTGCAGGTCCTCATCGCGTACCAACGAAAGGAACTGGTCGTATTCGGCTGGAGGAAGGTCTTCACTCGCGAATTCGTGCTCTTCCCCGTCAACCAGGTAGGAAACCTTGAACTGCGTTGAGCTGCGTTCGGCGCTAGAACCAAATTCGTCGGCCCATTCGCTCGGGACCATCCAGGGATCCTCGGACTTCTCTGCTTCTTCCGAGGTCTTGGCAAGGGGCTGGGATAGCACCTGCTCAGCTGGGGCAGAATCGCCTATCGGCAGGGGGATCCCGGCAGCAGCACTTGGTGCTTGCGGCTTTGCCGCTTCCGGTTCCGCCGCCTGATCAGCCTCGCGTTCGGCGGCAAGCTGTTGAGCGATGGTCGGTCCGGTGGTTGGCGCCTTGCGAACCTGCGGGAAGCGTTCCAAGCTTCGCACGGCAATAATGCTGGCCTTGTAGCCTTCACCGGTCATGGCCTTGTAGTTTTGCACCGCGGCCATGAAGTCACCCTGGGCTAGGGACTTGTATACGGCGCGATGGGCATCGGCTGTCAGTCGCGTATTGGCCAGCTCGGCGGATTCTTGGGTGATCGCGGCCGAAACCTCGGCAGAGTTTTTGACACGAAGCTTCTTCAGTCCCAGCCACGCTAGTCCGAGAATGAGCAGCGGGACAAGGACCCAAAGCAGTATTTCCATGTCTCTAGCCTACGGCCACACGGGAGCCAGTGCGGAACTTTCGCACCGATGCGTTGCTTGGATCAAGGCATACCGGGGATCAGCGGCCCTTGTCATTTACCGTGCCAGTGTCTCCGGCACCATTTATGCCAACGGCCAAATTGGGCGCATTGAGTCTTCGGAGCAGAAGGGCCGTGTCGCCACCCATTTTCGGGTCACAACACGGCCCACTTTTCGAAATTTTCGCCACGTCTTTGTGGATTCTGCTGCGAGTTGGAAACGGACTAGACGACCAACGGCACGGCGTAAATTTCATCGGCTAGGTGGCCGGCCCGCTCGTGAACCCGCTGAACGGCCTCGGCAGAGGGACCCTCCGAGAGACAGAAAACCTTCCCGCTCACCGGATCTGCCCATGCCTTTTTGAATTCAACGTTTTCCTCGCCCTGGATGGCAAGATCAGCCGCGTGAGCGGCCGTCAGATCGGCTGCAGATAGTCCCTGCATGTGGTTGTGTACATCCATGAATTCAGCCATTGCTACACTTCCTTGAATTGTGCTGAACGCACTCATGACCCTGCGTTCACCTCATCATAGGAGTTGCAGTGAAGGATGAAAATACTAGGAAAACATCAATAAACCCATGAATAACAATTGCTGCCTCGGTGACGGGTCAGCCAGCTACACCCAACACAAATGGAAGCACTCCGGGGGCACCTGCAACACGCAGGATGCGAGCCACCTCGGTCAACGTCCACCGACTATCTGCCAAGTCATCGAGCAGCAGGATCGGGCCCGGTGCATCCGCCAGCTTCGCGGCCATCTCGGCGGGCACAACAAACTGGTCCCAGACCGCAGCTAAGCGGAAGGCCGAGTTACCACCCGAACCACCGCGCGGACCATGGTCCCGATATTCAAGCTGTCCAAGGTATGGGAGGCGACCGATGGTGGAAATGCCCTGGGCGAAGGACCCCACCAATTGCGGGCGAGTGCGCGAAGGCATGGACACCACGGCGACCGGTCGGGTGGACCACTTCCACTCGCTGAGCACCTTCACACAGGCATCCAACATGGCCGGTGAGATGGGCGCATCAGGCTCATCCGGATTCTCCAGCAAGGCACGCAAACGTCCACCCCACCCAAGGTCGGTCAGGCGGGCCAGCGCGCGGCCGTCCTCGGCCTGGAACTCCGGCTTGATCTTGCCCTTGAGCTGCACCCCAAGCTTTTCCATCCCACCGGGGTACATCCGACGCGCTTCCAGCAGCGCCCCCACGCGCCCCAACGCCGTCTGGGCGGAGTCCTTGGCGACCTGTTGGATTTCGTCGCTGAACCAGACCCCGGCGCAGTTATCGCAGCGCCCACAAGGTGCCGCGGCCGGATCGTCCAGTGCCTTGGACAAGAATTCCATGCGGCAGGTTGTCAGGTGTTCGTAGTCCAGCATGGAGTTCTGCTCCGCGACACGGGCTGCGGCAACCCGGGTGTAGCGCTCGGCATCGTAGTACCACTGGGCATCGGAGCGGATCCAGCCGCCCGAGACCCGTTCCACCGCGCCGTCGACCGCCAATACCTTTAGCAGCAGCTCGAGCGGGGTGCGCTTGATATTGACACGTGATTCGAGCGCAGGTACCGACAGCGGTCCCTGCGTGGCGCCAAGTTCCTGCAGGACTGCATGCGCCTTCTGCTCGTCCGGCATGGAGCTGGTGGCGAAGTAACGCCAGATCTCCCGGTCCTCCGGGCCAGGCAACAGCAGCACGTCGGCGTTGATGCTGCCACGACCGGCACGGCCCACCTGCTGGTAGTACGCCACCGGGGAGCTTGGTGCCCCCACGTGGATGACAAAGCCGAGGTCAGGTTTGTCAAAGCCCATACCCAGTGCGCTGGTGGCCACCAACGCCTTGACCTCATTGTTCTTCAGCGCAATTTCGGCTCGGTGCCGTTCCTCGGTGTCGGTGCGTCCCGAGTACGCGAGCACCTTGTGCCCGGCCTCGGCCAGCAGTCGGGTGATATCTTCAGCCGCCGAGACGGTGAGCGTGTAAATGATGCCCGACCCGTGGAAATCATTGAGGTGCGTGAGCAGCCAGGCAAATTGCGACCGCGGTGAGGGCAGGCGCAGCACACCAAGTCGCAGGGAATCGCGGGCCAGCGCGCCGCGCAGCGTGAAGACATCGGCGCCACCCACGGCCAGCTGTTCGCGCACATCCTGAACCACGCGCTCGTTGGCCGTCGCGGTGGTTGCCAGCACAGGAACGGTGCCCGGCAGCGCGTTGATGAGGTCCTTGATGCGGCGGTAGTCCGGGCGGAAGTCGTGTCCCCAGTCGGAGATGCAATGCGCTTCATCAATCACCAGCAGGCCCATTCGCTCCACCAGAGCCGGCAGCTGGGTGTCTCGGAAGACGGGATTGTTCAACCGTTCCGGGGATACCAACAGCACGTCCAGCTCATCGTTGTCGAGCTTTTGGGCTATGGACGCCCAGTCCAGCGCGTTGGCCGAGTTGATCGCTTCGGCCCGCACCCCGGCCCGTGCCGCGGCAGCAACCTGGTCGCGCATCAGTGCCAAAAGCGGAGAAACAATTAATGTGGGTCCCGCGCCGCGAGCACGCAAGAGCAGCGACGCCACGAAGTACACCGCAGATTTTCCCCAGCCGGTGCGTTGCACCACGAGGGCGCGACGGCCCCCTGCTACCAGGGCCTCAATCGCTTCGAACTGCCCATCATGGAACTCGGCGTCATCCCGCCCCACCAAGGAGCGCAGAATGGAAGTGGCAGCGGAACGCAGGTCCGCATCGATGCTGGGTGTAAAGGCGTCCATGGCCCCAGTATCCCAGTGTCCACCGACAGTTGTGCGCATCCTGCCGCGTCAGGCCCCTATGTAACTACTCACCTTCGCAGTCTCAAATCCCTGCCGTGACGCGCCAACCGGATAAGCTCAACAGTGTGAATGTGGAAATTGATCTTTCTGAGTCCTTCAAGGCCTATGACGTGCGCGGCATCGTCGGGGCCACCATTACCGCCGAGGCAGTAGAGGCCATTGGTGCCGCATTTGTTGACGTGTTGGGCCTGGCCGGCCAAGACGTTCTCATCGGCGGTGACATGCGACCATCTTCACCCGAGTTTTCCGCGGCTTTTGCCCGCGGAGCCGCTTACCGTGGTGCGAACCCGAAGATGCTGGGGCTCATTTCCACCGACGAGCTGTACTTCGCCGCAGGTTCGCTGGATTGTGCCGGCGTGGTGTTTACCGCCAGCCACAACCCAGCGGGCTATAACGGCATCAAGATGTCCAAGGCCGGCGCCGTGCCGGTGTCTTCTGACACCGGGCTTTATCAGATCCGCGACCTGGCTCAGAGTTACCTCGATGAGGGTTTGCCGGTATCCACCGAGGCTCCGGAAGGTACCACCACGCAGCTTGATGTGCTGGCCGACTACGCCGCCTACCTGCGCTCGCTGGTAGACCTATCTGACATTCGCCCGCTGAAGGTGGTTGTTGACGCCGGCAATGGCATGGGTGGGCTCACCACCCCGGCGGTGCTGGGGGATGCGATCTTGCCGGGTCTTCCCCTGGAGATCGTTGATCTGTACTTCGAACTTGATGGCACCTTCCCCAATCACCCGGCTAACCCTCTGGAGCCGGAGAACCTGCGCGATTTGCAGGCTGCCGTCGTCAAGCACGGCGCCGATATTGGTCTGGCCTTTGATGGCGACGCCGATCGCTGTTTCGTGATCGATGAGTTGGGCAACCCCGTTTCCCCCTCCGCCATCACCGCTTTGGTGGCAGTGCGCGAGATCGCTCGCGCCCAGGGGGCCGGAGAACAGACTCCGGTCATCATTCACAACTTGATCACTTCCCGCGCTGTGCCCGAGGCAGTGGTGGCAGCAGGTGGGCGCCCGGTGGTCACCCGCGTGGGGCATTCCTTCATCAAGGCCGTCATGGCCGACGAAGGAGCGGTCTTCGGCGGCGAGCACTCGGCTCACTATTACTTCCGCGACTTCTACAATGCTGACACCGGCATGCTGGCTGCGATGCACGTCTTGGCTGCGCTGGGTCACCAGCAAACCCCGCTGAGCGAATTTGCTGCCGAGTACGAGCCGTATGTCTCCTCGGGCGAAATCAACTCAGAGGTTCAAGACAAAGCCGGCGCCGTTCAGCGCGTGCTGGCCGCCTACGCCAGCGAACCGGTAGACGTAAGCACCATGGACGGCACCACCGTAACAGCCACGGACGGTTCCTTCTGGTTCAACCTTCGCCCATCCAATACCGAACCCTTCCTCCGCTTTAATGGAGAAGCAGTCGACCGTAAGACCATGGAACTCGTCCGTGACGGAGTTCTGAAGATCGTCAGGAGCAACGCATGAGCACCCCAGAAAACAAGATCACCGAACTCGACGCCGCCGCACAGGCGGAGCTGAACAAGGTCCTAGGCACCGCGCTAGGTGTGGCCCGCGAACAGCTCGAAGAGCAGGGCGTATTCCTGCCCTTCGCCATCGCCGTTGAGCCGGCCACCGAGGAAAACGCCGAGCCGGAACTGCGCCTGCTGGCCGTTCAGCCGACCGAGGACCTGGATGACCCGGAAGCCGACATCGATGCCGAAGTCATGATGCAGGACCTGGTCCAGCTACTGAGCGACCAGCGCGATTCCTTCAACGCCGTGGCCTTCGTTTCGGATGTCACCTTGCTTGATGACGGCAAGGATGCCGTCCACGTTTTGGCCGAGCACCGTGATGGGGCTTCGATTGCCATCGTGCAGCCGTACACCGCACCCGATCCGGAAACCGGGATCTGGGAGTTCTCCGAGCCCAGCGCCGAGGGCGGCCAGATTCAAGTCTGGGGCTAGTTTCTTCGCTGGTATTTGGCCCGTGGCCCGGTAACGCAGCACGCGTTTTCGGGCCACAGGTCTTTAATTGGCAATGTTGGCGAGGGGCGAATTCTAGGCGGCTGGGCTTGAGCTCATCTCGCTCGGACCAAACACCTGCGAGAATGGAAGCGTGAAACTCAGCGCCTTTGCCGACGTATGTCTGCGCACCTTGATGTTTCTCGGCTCCCGTCGCGACCAGCAGGTCACCACCAAAGATATCGCCGAGGCGATCGGTGTGCCCTACAACCACGTCGCGAAGGCCATCGTGGAATTACGCAATCGCGGAGCCCTCGATGTGACCCGCGGACGTTATGGTGGTTCACAAATCACCAACGTGGGCTTGGAATTACGAGTAGGCGCACTCATGCGCGATCTGGATGTCCGTGAGGACGTTGTTGAATGCGTTTCCGAGGCAGGGATCCCTTGTCCCTTGCTGGCCACGTGCAAGTTACGTGGTGCTCTGCGCCGGGCCCGCGAGGCGTTCTATGCGGAGTTGGACGCGCTACGTGTCCAAGACCTCACCTCGCAGCAGGGAAGCACGTCATTGCCCTTCCCGCTCTTTCCGTAGTTTCTGAAAGGCGCGTTTCACCTCACAGTCCTGGCGTTCTTGGCTCCGCCCAACGATGACTCCTCCCGGTTTCTAGACGCCCGAGACTCCCCCACGTCTCGGTCACGAAGCCACTCGATTTGCATCCGAGTTCTACTAACGGTAGAAATGAAATATCAATCTTGCATTACAGATGCAAGATAAGAGTCACCCTTCGTCAAGGAGCCACAAGATGCTTTCCGACAAGTCCCGCCCGGTCATCGAAGCCACGCTGCCAATCATTGGCGAGCGGATCTCCCACATCACCCCGAAGTTCTACGACCGGATGTTCGCGGCCCGCCCGGAACTCCTTGACGGACTCTTCTCCCGCTCCAACCAGAAGAACGGCACACAGCAGCAGGCCCTGGCCGGATCCATCGCCGCCTTCGCCACCCACCTGGTCAACAACCCCGGAACCCTCCCCGAGGCAGTGCTCTCCCGCATCGCCCACAAGCACACCTCATTGGGCATCGTTGAGGAACAGTACGCCATCGTCTACGAGCACCTTTTCGCCGCCATCGTCGAGGATCTGGGCGAGGCCGTGACCCCCGAGGTCGCCGAGGCCTGGAGTGAGGTCTACTGGCTCATGGCCGATGCCTTGGTCAAGATCGAAAAGGGTCTCTACAAGCAGCAGGCCAACGACAAGATCTGGACCAACTGGAAGCTTGTGGCCAAGGAAGCCGCCGGGACCGGTTCGGTCACCTTCCGCTTCGTCCCGGCGGATGACACCCCGGTGACGGTGGCTAAGGCCGGCCAGTTCGTCTCGGTGCGGGTCCCGCTGCTGGACGGACTGCGCCAGTGCCGCCAGTACACCCTCAGCGATTCGGTCACCTCCACGACCGAGCGCGTGATCACCACCAAGTTCGACGGCGGCGGCGAGGTCTCCCCGTTCATGCACCAGCACCTGAATGTCGGAGATGTCATTGAGCTCTCCAACCCCTACGGCGATCTGACCATCGACACCACCGGCGCTCCCATCATCTTGGCCACCGCGGGTATTGGCTGCACCCCCAGCGCCTCCGCACTGGCCACCCTGGTAGCCGCAGGCTCGGACCGTCAGGTCCTGGTCCTGCACGCCGAAGCCACCGAGGACGCTTGGGCACTCAAGAAACAGATGCTCGAGTCGGTCGATTCCCTGCCCAACGCCGAGCTGAAGCTGTGGCTCGAGGACATCAACGCGAAGGCCGAAGGCACCGAAGCCACAGAGGGCTACATGTCCCTGGCCAACCTCGATCTGCCGGCAAATGCGCGCCTGTACCTGTGTGGCCCACTGCCGTTCATGCGCGCCGTCCGCTCGCAGGCGATCGATGCGGGAATTCCTGCCACCAACATCCACTACGAGGTCTTCGGCCCCGACCTGTGGCTTGCTGCTTAACGAGGAATCAGAAACCCAAAAAGTGGGCGGCTACCGATGTTCGGTGGCCGCCCACTTTCTTGGGTAAACAGGGTCATATCGGTGCAAGATTTACGACTCATGCGCCTTCACGTTCCCTACTGCTGTGTAGTCTGCTCCTGCAACCGCGGGTGTGCGGTGCCCTTTTCGACCCAGGCGCGCACGGTGGCGTTGAAGAGGATCGGGTCCTCGATGTTCCACTGGTGGTGCATTCCGGCCGCGGTACGGAATTGCGCCTGGGGCAGGGCCTTGGCCAGCGCCGGGAAAGACTTTGCCACCAACTTGGGTTCCTTGCCACCGGCAATCACCAGCGCCGGTCCCTGATAGGCCCCGAGCTTGGAGGGAACGCCACCCGGATCAACCTCGTCCATGATGGCACGCATATTATCCGCCCGCAGTTGGGTGCCATGCTCGGTGAACAGTTCCTTTTCATCGGCGACCATACCGTAGGCGCCGGCCTGGAAGCGCCAATACCACTCACTGCCGAAGAGCCGCAATTGCATGCGGCTCATGGTGCGCATCGAGGCAGAGACCCCGGCCGCCGGCACACCGGAAATGAGCACCGATTCGACGAGTTCGGGGTGCCTGGCCAGAACACGCAGGGCGATGACACCACCCAAGGAAATGCCCACCAAGTGAGCGCCTCCGTTGGACACCTCGTCAGCGATGACCGCTGCAACATCGTCGGCGGCACTATCAAGTCCCGCCCAGTCTTCCTGCGACCTCGCTCCGAACCCTGGAAGGTGCGGGGTGAGAACCTCATAGTCACCAAAGGCGCGAACCTGCGGATCCCAGCTCCAGTTCGCCACGTTTCCACCGTGGAGGAAGACGATCGTTTGCGCTCTTTTTCCGTCCTTGCGGGCACGGGTCGGCGCATGGAATTCGGGGTATCCACCGGGGTCACGTGGAGTCTTGGCCTCAACTGAGGCGCCGACTGTGCCCGTGGCCGGCACGGCTGGGCGGTGGGACGCGGCTGGTGGCTGCGGCTCGGTGGGCCGAGATTGCTTGGGCGATTTAATGGGCCTCGCCTGCTTTTGATGCGGCGAGCGCTTGTCCTTGGCACCAGCACCGCTCTGTGCCGGGCTCTCCTTGACGGGCGCCTGCTGGCCGGGAACCGCCGACGCGTCCTTTTCCCAGCTCTGGCCCACCGCTGCGGGATCCTCGGGGCGATTCTCGGTGTGAGCCTTACTCTCCTTGGGCACCCGCTTCGGATTAGTCACCTTCGGAGCTCGGGCTGGCTTGCCCGACTTCGGGGCTGGAGGCTGGGTATCTGGCTGATCCGGCTCGATCGGGTCAACAAATTCTTCGTCGGTTCCCGCATCGTTGCCGGACATGTTTTCGTTCTGGCTCATGGCAGGTACTCCGCCACGGCATCAAGCCATTCAAGTTCTGCCTCGGCATGGCGGATGCCGTTGTCGAGGGTTGCCGCCATCAGGAAACTGCGGCGGTCAGCTGCTGCTCGCATATCAATATCCTCACGCTGGGAGAGGTAGTCGTCGAGTACTTCTTGTGTTGCACCGCGGCGGGACTGGATCAATTCCAACACCTCTTCGCGGTCCAGTTCCGCGGCGAAAAACACGCGGGCCAGAAAGGGTTCCCGCGGGGTGTGCGCAGTAACGTCACCGCCCAGCCATTCCACCAGCGCTTGGCGCCCGGACTCGGTGATGTGGTGTTCTTGGCGATCCGGGTAGTTGTCCTGGGCGATGGTGGTGACGGTGGCGTGTCCATCCTTCACCAGCTGCGACAGGGTGCGATAGATCTGGGCCTTGTCGGCATTCCAGAAATGATTGATTGACGAGTCGAAGTGCTTCTTCAACTCGTACCCTGTCATCGGTGACAAACTCAAGAGCCCGAGGATCAAACGCGCAAGAATCATGCTTTCATCCTGACACATCCACTAGAGGATTGTTCCAGCAGCCACGCGTTAAACCTCCGACGCGGTCGTGGCCACTCCGCCCTGAACGCTGGTGATGAGGCTGCCCTTTGAAGCAATGTAGGACATAAAGACAGGGCCCCGTCAGCACTTCCTTCGTATTCCCGAATTCGGGTGAAGGTGGTGATGACGGAGCCCTTAAACTGTCTACTGTTAGCGTTGGGAGGCTATTAGGCGCCCAAGCGCTCCTTCAGACCGTCAAGCTCGCCGCGCAGCGATACGGGCAGTGCCTCGCCGAACTTGGCGTACCACTCCTCGATGCTGGCCAGCTCGGTGTCCCATTCGTCCTTGTCCACGGCCACTGCCGCTTCAACCTCGGCTGGGGTCATATCCAGTCCGGTCAGGTCAATCGAATCGCCGGTCGGTACGAAGCCGATCGGGGTCTCCACGGCGTCTGCCTTGCCCTCGATGCGATCGATGGCCCACTTCAGCACGCGGGAGTTGTCCCCGAATCCGGGCCAAGCGAAGCCGCCTTCGGCATTACGTCGGAACCAGTTGACCAAGAAGATCTTGGGCAGGCGTTCCGGGTTGGCCTTGGACTCGATCGAATCCCAGTGGTTGAGGTAGTCACCGGCGTTGTAGCCAATGAACGGAAGCATGGCCATCGGGTCGCGGCGAACCACGCCAACGGCACCGGCTGCTGCTGCAGTGGTTTCCGAGGACAGGGTGGAACCCATGAAGATGCCGTTGGTCCAGCTACGTGCCTGAGTCACCAAAGGAATGGTGGTCTTGCGACGTCCGCCGAAGAGAATCGCGTGGATCTCTACGCCATCCGGGCTGTAGTACTCCTGGGCCAGCATATCGACCTGTGAGATCGGCGTGCAGAAACGCGAGTTCGGGTGTGCGGCGGGGCGGCCCGAATCCGGGGTCCAGTCATTGCCCAACCAGTCGGTCAGGTGTGCCGGAGCTTCATCCGTCATACCTTCCCACCACACGCCACCTTCGTCGGTGAGTGCCACGTTGGTGAAGATCGAGTTGCCCTTGGTGATAGCGCGCATGGCGTTGGGGTTGGTGGACCAGCCGGTACCCGGTGCGACGCCGAAGAGGCCGTATTCCGGGTTAACGCCGCGAAGCTCGCCTTCCTTGCCGATGCGCATCCAGTTAATGTCATCGCCCAGGGTCTCTGCCTTCCAACCATCAATGGTCGGGTCCAAGAGAGCCAGGTTGGTCTTGCCACAGGCCGACGGGAAGGCCGCTGCTACGTTGTAGCTCTTGCCTTCCGGGTTGGTGAGCTTAAGGATGAGCATGTGCTCGGCCAGCCAGCCCTCGTCGCGAGCCATCACCGAGGCGATGCGCAGCGCGTAGCACTTCTTGCCCAGCAATGCGTTTCCGCCGTAGCCCGAGCCGTAGGACCAGATGGAGCGCTCCTCGGGGAAGTGAACAATCCACTTCTCCGCGTTGCACGGCCATGCGACATCTTCCTGGCCATCAGCCAGTGGGGCGCCAACGGAGTGCAGTGCCGGAACGAAGAACGCGTCTTCGGTTTCCATCTTGCGCAACACATCATCGCCAATGCGAGCCATGATGCGCATGGAGGTGACCACGTAGGCGGAGTCAGTAAGCTCCACGCCGTACTGCGGCGCTTCGGCATCAAGCGGACCCATGACAAACGGGATGACGTACATGGTGCGACCACGCATGGCACCGTCGAAGATCCCGGTCAGCATGGACTTCATCTTGACTGGTTCTTCCCAGTTATTGGTGAAGCCTGCATCCTTCTTGTCTTCGGAGCAGATGAAGGTACGCTCCTCAACGCGGGCCACATCTTTGGGGTCCGAGAAGGCAGCGAAGGAATTCGGGAACGTAGGATCCGTGAGCTTCTGCAGCGTGCCGGACTTAACCAGCTCGGCGGTGAGGCGATCATTCTCCTCCTGCGAGCCGTCTACCCAATAGACATGGTCAGGCTTCGTCAGTTCCGCGACTTCCTGCACCCAAGCGGCTAGCTTTGCGTGCGTGGTCGGTGCTGCGTCGATGACCTTCTGGTCCGAGCTCTCGCTCATGTCCATTCCCTCCATTGGGCTGAATTTGCAATATGTCGATGCTACGGGGGCCAAGGTCGCGGCCTCCTGTGATCCAGATCGCCCAATTTCCTCTTTTGTGATTTAGTTTCAACAAAAAGCCCGACTTTTCGGGCTTCGGGCAGGAGTTCACCGAGGCCTTAAGTGACGAAGGACACGTAGACCGGTATACTTCATGGAACGTGACCTAACGACACACCGCACGAAGTGCCAACGGATTTTGCACGAGGCCCATTCGTCTGTATAGTTATTCGAGGTCGAACCGCAAGGTTGCTACCAAAATAAGAATATGCGCCCATAGCTCAGCTGGATAGAGCATCTGTCTACGGAACAGAAGGTCAGGGGTTCGAATCCCTTTGGGCGCACCAAATGAAAAAGCCACGAGAAATCGTGGCTTTTTGCATGTCACGTAGACCAACTCAACAGCGCGAATCTGAAAGCGGTGTTTGGGGTGAAACGACCCGCTGGCGCGTTAATCGCCACAACTTGCACGCCCGCTTATTCTCTACTTGACTTGATTCATGCAGACCCCATTCGAGCTCAGGGCAGCCACAGAATCCGACGCACAATGGATTGCTGAGTTACGTGCGGTCGTGCTGAAAAATGATCTTGAACGCCTCGATCGCTACGATCCCGTGCGTGTGCGCCAACGCTTTCTCAACGAATTCCGGCCCGAGCACACGAAGATCATCACATTGGATGGACTTGCTGCGGGAAGCCTCGCCCTGCGGCCAACCTCAGATAGTCAATGGCTCGAACACTTCTACATCGATCCGCAGCATCAGGGCAAGGGACTGGGCGGTTCGGTACTGGCCGACCTCATGCGGCGGCATGCCGATACTCGCCCCTTCCGCCTCAACGTGCTGGCAGGAAGCCCGGCACAGCGGCTTTATCTACGCCACGGTTTTGTTGTTGATACCTCGGACCCCATAGACGTTTTCATGGTTGCCCGTGGACTCACTCCGCGAAGACCCGTAACGCCCACCTGTTGATACGACGGGGTGCGAGGATGGCATCATGGTCATCAAACGAAGAAACGGGATGAGCAATGGCCTCAATTTTTGAATTGGCATTAGGCGACGACTTTCATCGTCTGCATCCGATGCTCCAGAAGCGTTTCGGCGTT
The DNA here is from genome assembly GCF_012271785.1 of Paeniglutamicibacter terrestris. Classification (GTDB taxonomy): domain Bacteria; phylum Actinomycetota; class Actinomycetes; order Actinomycetales; family Micrococcaceae; genus Paeniglutamicibacter; species Paeniglutamicibacter terrestris. The sequence continues at coordinate 46,172 of NZ_JAAWVT010000013.1, forward strand.
GATGTGGAATCCGGTTATGCCTGTATTGGCAGCGGAGTCTTTACGGAGGTACGGCGCGGGGCTTGGTGGACGTTGCCCTTTCTGGCACTAGGCGCCTACCGCAACATCTTGTTTCCGGATCAGGGAAATAACATCCGCTTCACCATCGAAAACTATCCCTACCTCGACGGGTTTTCCCGACCTACCGTTACTTTTGTTCGGACCCTCAACGTTTCACGTTCCAAAAAGCGCCGCTTCGATGCCACGATGGTGTACAGCCCGCAACGGGGCCGGATTGTTGACTACCTTGGCACACACCAGCATCTGGCCACCGATCTCATGCTCGACGTCCTGGCAGATGGAACTCTTCACTTACAGACCACTGCCCAGCGCTTCTATGAGGGTCCTCTGGCATTCACGTTTCCTGCCGCTTTCACCGGCACGGCAGATTTATACGAGAGCTTTGATGATCAACGAGGCGTCTTCACCGTACAGATGCAGGTACGTAATCCTCACTTCGGATTCCTTTTCGGCTACCGCGGCGAGTTCACCTGCACGTTTCCCTCGCTAGTCGAGGCACCCATCCCGCAGGCGCTAAAACCGCTGAGGGAAGAACTGCGCGACTAGCCGCCGTTCCCCTCACTCCAGTGTCTTGCCGTTACAGTCCAGCAACTCCTGTGCACCATGAGTCGGGCTAATGTTTCCGCTGAAAGTTCAGGCTCAATACATCAGCACCCGGTTCTAATAGGGGCGCTGATGTACCGTCGGGAGGCTAAGCCCTGTTCACTGCCTTCTTGAGCAGTTCCACAAGGCGGTCCTGATCCGCTGCGCTCAGCTCGGTGACGGCGAAGGAGGTCGGCCACAAGTTGCCTTCGTCCAGCATGGCGTCGGGCTGGAAACCAATGGTCGCATAGCGCACCTTGAACTTGGCGGCGCTTTGGAAAAACACCACAACCTTGCCCTCTGCGTTGGCATAGGCAGGCATTCCGTACCACGTCTTCGCACCCAAATCGGTGTTCTTCTGGACCATCTGGTGCAGGGTCTCGGCCAGTTCTTTGTCCGTGCCGGTCATCTCGGCAATCGCGCCGAGGCAGGCCGCCTCCAGATCTGCACCTAGCTTTGCGGCCTTTGCTTCTGCCGCTGCGGCACGCATCGCTGCCTTTTCCTCTTTACTGAAGGTGGTGCTCATGGTGTTTCCTTTCATTGGTTTGCTCTTGAGATTCACTCTAGGCGCACAGGGCCCGGGACTGCTTCTTGAATCCTGCTCAACCTGGACAGGGCGTGCTCGGCGCGGGGAGCGTCAACCCGCATCCGGGTTTGGTCTCTTAGGTAAAGATGACCACTAACGACGTTGGTAACAGTTCGGTTGGACACCCGGCGAGCGCCGCCACGTTTTTTGATTCCTGGGGCTCCTGAGAGCCGCTTCAGCTCTACCATCTGTTGCGCATCTCCTCGGCCCAGCCGAGCAGCCCCGCGATCTGGATCCGGCGCTCCCCCACCTGCACCCACCCGGAGTAGTGGCCAAAGCATTGGTGACCACGACTTCCGAACACCACCAGCTCGGTGCTACTGCTTCTGTCCCAGAATGGTTCAAATTTCAGCTGGACGCTCTCCCCGGTAATGCTCCACGGTGCCAACCAGTCGGAGGTGTTGTACTGCCAATCGAGTTCTTCGCTGATCTTGTGAAGCGTTCCGTCGATAAGGAGGGAATTCTCCGTGGATCCGCTGCCATCGGTCCATTTGCCACCTATTTGAAGACCGAGCGTTTCGCCGTTCAGCTTCCCGGACGCGGCACCCCAGTTCCATGTCATTTTGTAGGGCCAGCGTCCACGCCCGTGATCGAGCACTGCCCAGCTCTCGCCCTCGGGGATCTCGTGGCGGGTACCCGCTATCTCAAGCCAACCCGTGGCGGGTCTTGCTACATCTTTGAGCGTGTATTGAAAGCGGTTTTTGGAGAAGGGAACCACCACGCCCAAGGCTTGGTGGCCTGCCGGACGATGCGCCATCATCTCAAATGAGACCCCTGAAGCATTCGCACGCAACTGAGTGCCGCCGGGCACCTCGTCGATGGCGATCCGCAATTTCTTAGTGGTCGCCCGGGCGGGGCCTGCCCCGGCCGAGGCAGGAAGCTTGGCGGTACCGGCCAGTGGAGCGACGGCATCGCGTTCCAGGACCTTGCCTGTTGACCGTTCGTACACCATGACCGCATGCACTGCCGCATAGTCGAGCGATGAGACCGTGAGGGCAATGATGTACTCGGGCGTCGTAACTGCCCAATACTCCCAGCGCTTGTTCCTCCCCCACGCGATACGGCCGGCACCAATGCCGGAGGTATCGTGAAGCGGTGTTCGGCTGAATCCGACGGCGTCCGGGTTCAGTGTTCCGTCGGCTCGCAGTAGGACGACGGGCTCGGTAATTTCCCGTTCCACCAACATTTTGCTCATGGGTTCCTCGTCTTTTGAAGCACGTGCTGAGGAGCTAGTGGTCCCGTTTAACGCGGCAAAGCGGCGGCCATTTTCGTTATTGGCCTTGCGCATTAGCAAGACGCAAGTCATGAATACGCTTCCGCCATAGGTCAACAGCCCCTTGCCTTCGACTAGTGCGAACCGCGCTTGATCAGCACCGTGTTAATGATGGTGCGCTCGGGGACTTGGCCGCCGGCGATCAGCGTGACCAGTAGCTGGGCCATCATGGCGCCCTGGCGCTCGGCCGGTTGCTCGATGGTGGTCAGCGGCGGTGAAGCACTTTGCGCATACGAGTCGTTATCGACAGTGGTGATCGAAATGTCTTCCGGCACCCGGATACCGCGCTCATGGAGGATCTTCAGCGCTCCAAAGGCCATCTGAGCGCTGGCAATGAAAATCCCGTCAATATCCACTCCCCGCTCGAGCAGGGAAATCATCGCCGCTTCACCACCCGGTGGGGTGAAGTCGCCATATTCAATCAGATCCGTTGCCAGTCCCACGGGCTCCAAAGCTTCCCGCCAACCCTGGAGCCGGTCCTGCCCGGCACCCATGTTTTGCGGACCAGCAATCGTGGCGACCCTGCTGCGTCCGGATTCCAGGATGGTGCGTGTTGCGGTGGTGGCAGCGGCGACATTGTCCACGTCAACCACGTGCAGTTCGCCGCTTTCATTACTCATGGGCCTGCCACCAAAGACCATCGGCAGTGAGCCGGCAAGTTCCACATAGGAACGGTCATCACTGTGGTGCGAAAGGATCAGCGCGCCATCCACATTGCCTCCGCGAAGGTAGCGTCCGGTCTTGGCGGGGTCGGCCTCGGTGGCAATCAACAAGGTGAGAGTGAACTCGGTGTCGGCCAGGTACATGGCAGCGCCTTGAATGACGGTGGCGAAATAGGGGTCCGAGAAGAACTTGGCCGCGTTTTCCGGGATGACTAGGGCAATGGAATTGGTTCGCCCATTGGCCAGTGAGCGCGCGGCCCTATTGGGAACGTACTTGAGTTCGGCAATGGCCTTATTGACCTGCTCGTTGACCTCGGCGCTGACCTTGGTGGAGCCATTTACGACGCGAGACACCGTGGCGCGCGAGACCCCCGCCCGGGCAGCCACCAATTCCAGCGTTGGCTGTGGTTTAGCGCTCTCGCCCATTCGCTTTTCCCACTTTCGCTGTCAACTACCGGCTCGACTCTTCCGTCACGGCGACGGAGAAATGCCGCGGAACACGAAGTATTCCGCGGCATCCGGTTTATGCCAGTGTACGACTCGCCGCGATCAGCTTGCCGTAGGCAAGCCCACTGTCCTTAATGGTTCTCTCCTGCGTGTCATAGTCCACCCTGACAATGCCGAAGCGTTTGGCGTATCCCCACGCCCACTCGAAGTTATCCAGCAGCGACCAGACGAAGTAGCCACGGACATCCACCCCGTCTTCGATGGCCTCGGCAACGGCTCCAATGTGGTCAAGGATGTAGGCCGCGCGCTCGTTATCTGCCACGGAACCGTCCGCTTCCACGGTGTCCTCATAGGCCGCCCCATTTTCGGTGATGTACAGCGGGGGCAGATTTGAATAGTCGGCCTTCAACCGGTTCAGCAAGGTGCGCAGTCCCGCGGGGTTCACTTCCCAGCCCATGGCGGTCAGCGGCAGGTCCCGGGCGGGGAAGGAGACATGTTCGCTGCCGACAAACGGCGAGCTCTTGGGACTATTGGTGGGAACGACTGCCGGGGCAGCCTGTGCCGAGACAGGGTGACCGCTGACACTGTCATCGTGATAGTGATTCACACCCAAGAAATCGATGGGTTGGTGAATGGCAGCCAAATCACCGGGCTTAATGAGTTCGGCCAGACCGTACTCTTTCACGTCCTCGAGCAAGTCCGCGGGGTAGGAACCACGCAGAATCGGGTCAAGGTACATGCGGTTCCACAGGGCATCGATGCGCCGGGCGGCATCCAGATCCACCGGATCGTTCGGATCATTCGGCACGGCGTTAGTCAGGTTCAATGTAATGCCGATCTTTTCCACCCCGAGCCCGCGCAACTCGGACGTGGCAAGGCCATGGGCCAAATGCTGATGATGCATCGCTGCCAGTGCTGCACGTGGTTCGCGGCGACCCGGCGCATGTTCACCTGCCGCATAGCCGATCAGTGAGGAACAAAGCGGTTCATTAAATGTCGTCCAGTGCGTGACGCGGTCCCCGAGCACGCCGTGGACCGCCTGAGCATATTCCACAAAGCGATAGGCGGTGTCGCGGTGGGCCCAGCCACCACGCTCCTCCAAAGCCTGTGGAAGATCCCAGTGATAGAGGGTCAGCCACGGCAGGATGTTGGCTTCCAACAGCTCATCAACGAGGCGGCTGTAGAAATCCAGCCCCTTGGCATTAACGCTTCCGCCGCCGGGAACCACTCGAGCCCACGATGTGGAGAACCGGTAAGAATCCAGCCCCAGGTTCTTCATGATGCCCACGTCTTCGGTGTACCGGTGGTAGTGGTCAACCGCCACTTCCAGATGATCACCACCGGCAATGGCGTTGGGTACGCGGGCGAAGGCATCCCAAATGGAATCCTCCTTGCCGTCAAGGTGTGCCGCGCCTTCGATCTGCGCTGCGGCCGTTGCGGATCCCCAAAGGAATCCCGAGGGCCATGAAAAGTCGTGCAATTTGTTGATGCTCATTAGCCTTTTACTGCTCCTGCCATGATTCCCGAAACAAGTTGTTTGCCGGCCACTACGAAGAGCAGCAACAGCGGGATGGTGGCCATCACGGCACCTGCCATCACGATGGTGTGGTCAACGTACTTGGCTGATTGCAGTTGGCTCAGGGCCACCTGCAACGTTGGATTTTGCGGTGCTACCAGCAGTGGCCAGAGGTAGTCGGTCCAGGCCGTCATGAAGGTGAACAGACCCAGGATCGCCATCGCCGGACGTGCCGCGGGGACGCCCACATGCCAGAAGGTCTGGATCATGCTGGCTCCGTCAACACGCGCCGCCTCGATCAATTCGTCCGGGATGACATCCACTAAATACTGGCGCATAAAGAACACGCCGAACGCGGTGACCAGCGTCGGAACCATGATGGCCCCCAGAGATCCAGTCCAGCCGAACTGCTTCATCATCATGAACAGCGGGATGATGCCCAGCTGTGTTGGCACGGCCAGGGTCGCGATCACAAAGACCATCAGTCCCTGTTTGCCGCGAAAGCGCAGTTTCGCGAAGGAGTAGCCGGCGAGCGTGGAGAATCCGACAACCGAAATCGTGATGATGCTCGAAACGATAATGCTGTTGCCCAGGGCTGACCAGAAGTCGATGGTCGTGAAGACCTCCGAGACGTTGGACAAGAAGGCCTCGCCGGGGAAGATGGGCGGCAACGAACCTTCAAAGGCGCCGCCGGAGCTGGATCCTGTGACAAATGACCACCACAACGGGTATGCCCCGCCGAGGAAGAAGGCGAGCAACAAGCCATAGGTGAGAAAGCCTGGCCGCCGGTCCAGACCGAAGGAACGCTTGCGTCCCGGTTTGGCCGGTACAACGTTGCTATTTTTAGCCGGGGGTATCGCGGTTTTTAGGCTCATGACCGATGCTCCTTCAAGTTTTCCTGCGCGGCTTCGCGGGCGAGTAGCTGAGCGTTTTTTCGTGCTGAACGTCGTGCCGCGCGGCCGATTTTCTCGCCCCTACCGCCACCGGAGGAGGCAATGGAGCGGGAAATGAGGAAGTTCAGTAGCCCGACCAGGATGATGATCAGGAAGAGCAGCCAAGCCACGGCGGACGCTTTGCCGAAGTCCCCGCGGTTGAAGGCCAAGTCCCAGAGGTACAAAACGGTGGTCTGGTATTCACGGTTGGGTCCGCCCAGCGTCGAGCTGCTGGGATTAAAGAGTTTCGGCTCGGTGAAGATCTGCAGACCGCCGACCGTCGCGGTGATGATCACGAAGATCATGGACGGGCGGATACCCGGCAACGTGATGGAGAAGAAGCGCCGGAAGGCTCCGGCACCATCTAGAGCGGCCGATTCGTGGAGTTCACGCGGAACGGCCTGCATGGCTGCCAGGAGGATCAGCGCGTTGTAGCCCGTCCAGCGCCAGTTCACCATCGAGGCGATGGCGATATGGGAGGGGAAAACCTCGGACTTCCACGCGACGGGATCAAGGTTGAGCAGTTGCAGGATGTTGTTGATGAGACCGTATTTTTCGTCGAAAGCGCTCGAGAAAATCAACGTCACCGCCACCGGAGTAACAACGTAGGGCAGGAGGATACTCATGCGCCAGAAGGTCTTGGCTCGTAAATTCTGATCCAAGATGGCGGCGATGAACGTTGCCGCGATGAGCTGCGGGATGGCCGAGAGTAGGAAGATGCTGAAGGTGTTAAACAGCGAGTTCCAGAAGTACGGATCCGTGAGTTCGGTGACGTAGTTCTCCAGGCCGACCCAGTCCCCCGCGCCCGAGAGCAGATCCCAGTCGTTAATGGAAACGATAAAGGTATAGACCAGCGGGAAAAGTCCCACCAAGGCGAAGAGGATAAAGAACGGGGCGATGTAGAGGTAGGGCGATACCTTAACGTCGAGTGCGCCAAACTTTGCTCGAAGCGAGGGACGCGGGCTGTTTCCGGAGCTGGGGGCACCGGTGCTTTCCGCGTCGGGCCTGCCATGCTTTTGCTGCGGCGCCGAAGGCGGGCTGATGATGCTGGTCATGAGATTCTTCTCCCAGTGGGACGGAGGCTCGGCACAACGTGTATGCCGAGCCTCCGAACTGCGTGGTGGATTATTTGAGGTCGAGGTTCTTCAAGGTGGTCAACGCGTCATTCCATGCGCTCTTTCCGTCGGTTCCCTTATCCAGCGCGATGGTTGCCGGGCCGAAGACCTGCTCCTGAATGACCGAGTCGTTGGCTCCCTTGAATTGGGCCTTGACTCCTTCCGAACGCGAGGCCAGAATCTCGCCGACCGGTGCATCGTTGAAGAACTTGCTCAATTCATTGCTGCCGGTGACGCCCGGATCGGTTTGGGCAGCTGTCACACTCGGGAAGGTTCCCGCTGCTTGGAAGGCTGCGACCTGTGACTTTGCGTCGGTCAGGTACGTGGCAAGTTCGGCAGCTTCGGCCGGGTGCTTGGATGTAGTGGGTACCGTCAGGAAGGTTCCGCCCCAGTTGGTGGGACCACCGGGGAAGACATCGGCAAAGTCCCATCCTGAGTCGGCGTTGCCACCGGCAGCTTCGATCTGACCTTGGACGACACCGAGCATCCATCCCGGGCAGACGGAGGTGGCGAAGGATCCGTCGACAAAGGCCTTGCCCTTGCCCCAGTCCCACTGAGTCTGACCCGAGGAGAGACCCGCTGCTGCGCCGCCGGCCAGTTCATCCCAGCGTTCTGCCAGTGCGGTATTTCCCTCGATGTTCAACGAGCCATCTGCCTTGTAGTAGCCCTCGGGCAGCTGATTGACCATCGAGTTCCAGACGAAGCCGGACTGGTCGTACCAGGATTTGCCGGTGGCTGCCTTGTATTTCTTGCCGGTCTCGAAGTAGTTGGCCCAGGTGGCGTCGTCCCCGCCCAGCGCGGCAGCAACCTCGGTGCGATCGGTGGGAAGCCCTGCTTCCTTGAAGAGTTTCTTGTTGTAGCACAGGCCGACCGGACCGATATCGGTGCCGTAGGCGATCACGCGGTCCTTTGAGTCGGTGGCTTGTTCGGTCTTCCATGAAACCCAGCGGTCCTTGATGTCTGCCGCACCGTACTGGCCGAGGTCGGTGAAGGAGTCCGAGACGGCCATGACCTGACCGAGCCAGCCTTCTTCAACGGCCTGGACATCCGGCAGCCCGGCCCCGGCGGCCTGCTTCGTCTTCCAATCGGTCAGCGCGTTTCCGCCGGTGTCGATGTTGGTGGCCTTGATGGTGATGCCCGGGTGATCGGCTTCGTACTGCTTGTACAGGCCGTCGAGTCCCATGGTTCCGAACGTGGTGACGGTCAGTGTCACCGGGTTATCGCTTGATGCCGGCTCGGCCGAGGAGGCTCCGGAAGAGCACCCCACTGCCAAAAGTGCGAAGGCTGCCGCTCCTGCGAGGGCCGCGGCGGTCTTAGTGTGGCGTGAATTCTTCACGTTCACTCCTTTGTATGCGTCGGTGGTGCTGCGTGTGAATGGAGTTAGATCAAAATGAGAGCGCTCTCATTTCATGCCGACGAGCACCCTTCGCAAGCCATACCAGGGATTCGTCGAATACTGAGAGCGCTCTCACCCAGAAGTGTGAGCGCTCTCACAAGATCGCTAGATACAAGATTCCACGGCTTTCAACAAATGTCAACACCGAACACCTCCCGGCTTTGAGCCGAGCGCCACCGCTCAAAACAGGTGAAGTTCACCCGCTGGCGATACCTAACACCCTGCTCGCGACAGATCAGAAGGTGAGTTCGGGCACGATTCTGAGGATGGAATCGACCGCCGGGCAAAAGCTATGTATAGTTGTTCGAGGTCGAGCCGTGAGGCTGGATCAACAATAAAATATGCGCCCATAGCTCAGCTGGATAGAGCATCTGTCTACGGAACAGAAGGTCAGGGGTTCGAATCCCTTTGGGCGCACCAAGTGAAAAAGCCGCGAGAAATCGCGGCTTTTTTGTGGTCTACGACCGAATCGCCATGCGAAACCATCTCGTCACTGCTCCCCACGAGAACTCTCCTGGATTAACCTCACGCGGTGAGCCGATTAAGAACATCCTCGTAGATCGATTCATCGATCAATCCGAAAGATACCGCATTTTCCACGTCGATGAACGTTCCGGCAATGTCACTTTCTAACTCACCAAATTCATTGAACTTCGGGGCACTGCGGTACGGCCACGCTGCCAACTCGAGGATCACCTCTTCACGGCCAATCATGCCCGCGGCAAACCGCTGGCAGAGCTCATGCGGCGAGGCTGCATTAAAACCCGCCACGACATCTGGCACTTTCGCGGCACGTTGCAACGCCTTGGCCACCGCCGGCTGCGATAAGCGCAACACTTTGGCCATCTGAACCTGTGTCATCTGCTGGCGCGCAGCTTTAAGGGTCCGCTTGTAGTCAAGCAAAGCGACTTCTGCAAGTTCCCTGGAGCGCAACAGCTGCGCCGCCACAGCCGCGTCACGTGGTGGATCAATATTCTGGCTCACGGCAACCTCCAAAGCGCGAAATTACTTGTCCTACTTCTCGAATATAACAGATGTTATTTTGACGCTCTAGGGCTTCGCGCGTGATGGGACACCGCAGGCGAAGCAGGATCAGGCCGGGCCCGAGAAGCTAGATTCTGCCGCGGATTGAAGCAACGGCAGATGATCGTGATTTTGGATGGCCAGCTTTCGACGGCACAAGGGCCGATCCGCACCGCGAAGATCAACACCCGGGCAGCAGCCATCGCGCGAGCGCAACAGACAACCATCGACACAGGCGAGGAACGAAGTCCCTACAAGCGACCGGCTCAGCGTGCCACTTGGGCGGTGATGCAGGTGGGACTTTCCATCACCAGGGAGTCCAGACGTACAGAAGGAATCCCATCCCCGGCGTCCAGCTCAAAGGCCTCGACCGTATTGGACAGCTGATTGGCCACCAGCATCGAGTCACCCACCTGCAGGTGATGCCGCGGCCACTCCCCTTCACAGGCCGAACTACCCACGAGCACCGGAATTCCCGCCTTGAGTCCAAGCACCACTACCTTCTGGGCACCACGAACACCGACGTAAAGACGGTCTCGGTACTTGTCCAAGGACAATTCGGCAGGAAAATGCTCGCCGGGCAAAATCTCTTCACCGAGGCCGGTTCGTGCCACCTCACGATATTCACCCGAAGCGTCGGGGCTCAGCGTGATGACTTCAGCGCCATGCTCGGTAGCGACATAAATGAACCCCGAGGGATGCTCCACCAGATGTCGCGGGCCGTCGCCCTTGTGCAAGACGATGACTTGTTGCAGCAGTAATTGGCCATCATGTAGTTCCCACAGGCGCAGTGAATCATGTCCAAGATCGGTGGTAATGATCCTTCCCGAACGCAACACAGTGGCTTGATGAGAATGCGATGCCCGCCCCTCATGACCGGGGACCGCAAAGGGATCCCTGGAGGCCGGCGCCAGGCTGGGCAGTCCCAGCGAACCATCGGTGGCTAACGGGTAGATCAGGATCTTCCCGTCGCCGTAGCAGCTGGCGATGAGATGACTTCCGGTCAAGGCCAGGTGACATACCAGCGCTCCGGCGGGAACCGGATGCCCCAAAGGTTCAAGCCGGTCGGTGCCCACGATCGTATAGGCAGCCACCTCACCCCGATGCTCGAGGGCCGCATAGAGCACCGGCAGTGTCGGGTGGACGGTCAACCACGAGGGGGAATCTGCGGCGTGGGCCAACCCGAGGTCCGTGAGTACCCCATTATTGATACCCATCGTTCGAATGCCCTGACTGGTACCGCCACCATCTGGCGAATATCCGCCAACCCAAAACCTCTTGATCATGTCCCCATCTTCCCCCCAACAATGCCCTCACATGGAGATCAAGGGTTAAAAGTTGCCCTATCGTGTCCTAAGGTTGCGTACCGAATCTCGTCACGTGTCGCATCAGACAAAAACACTAATTGAACTGACCAGTCAGTTTGGTTTACGATGGTTTTGTGCTCATCGCCGATAACCTGGCCATTGCCGGTCGCCACCTGCCCCTGCTGGATCCCACCAGCCTTGCCGTCGCGCGCGGCGAACTTCTGCTGATCCAGGCCGATACCCAAACCACGCGCACCGCGCTGTCTCTAGGACTGAGCGCACGCATGCGCCCCAGCGAGGGAAGCGTCAGCTGGCTCGGGGATTCCTCACTCAAAGCGGTACGCCGCATCAGCGCCATCGTTGACTCCCCCCAGATCAACGATCCGGAGGCACACATGAAGGTCCGCGACCTGGTGGCCGAGGACCTTTCACTCATTCCGGGTTCCAGACGGCGACGACCCAAGACCAAAACGTGGATTCAAGAGCACCATCTGGAGTCCTTGGCCGATCAATACCTCGATGCCATCGAACCGCTTGACCGCCTCACCCTGATGACCGAGCTGGCCCTTGAAGATGCCCACGTTGAGCTGTTGGTCTTCGACACCCCGGAACGCCACGGGATTCCCGAAGAGATGTGGTGCACCTTCCTAGAATCGGTGTCCACCGGCGAACGAGCCCCGGCCATCATCGCCGTGGTGCAGCGCCTCCCCGAACAGTGGTCGGGCCCCAACGCCTACGACGGCGGTATTCAGGACAAGCTGGAGGTTCCCTTCGGCTCGATTCACGCAGATCTCCCCGCGGACGAACCCACGGAGGAACCCGAAACCAAGGCAGCACCGGCACACCTCGCAGACCCCGAGCCAGCTCCAGCGGTCGGCGTTGATATCCCCGGCGAAACCGAATCCTCTCCGAAGCACCTCGAGGGTGCTGCTCCCGCACATGCAGCAAGCGTTGACATCCCGGAAGTCAGCTCACCGGTCGATGCGATCGAGGACGCCCCGGTCGAAACCACCACACTTCCCACCGCAGCAAAGGACCTCTCATGACCACGTTGCGTCTGGCTCTGTCCGAACTCAAGCGCATGACCTCCGGTCGCCTACCGAAGATCGCGATCGCCGCATTGACTCTGGTCCCGCTGCTCTACGGAGCGCTCTACCTTTACGCAAACTGGGACCCGTATTCCAATCTGCACAACGTCAAGGCCGCCATCGTGAACCTGGATCAGGGTTCCACCAAGGACGGCAAGGACCTCGCTGTAGGTGATGACGTCACCACCGAATTGATGGAGGATGGCACCTTCGGTTGGAACCAGGTGTCCACCGAGGCCGAAGCCGAGGCGGGTGTTGCCTCCGGCGATTATGCCTTCGCGATGACCATCCCCGCAGATTTCTCCGCCAACCTCGCCTCCCCCGGCGACTTCGAGGCGGCCAAACAGGGCATCTTGAAACTCACCACCAACGATGCAAACAACTACATGGTCGGCACCTTCGCCGACAAGCTGGCCGGCCAGGTGCACAACACCGTGGCCGCCGAGGTTGGAACGCAGACCGCCGATGCCCTGCTCACCGGTTTCACCGAGATCCACACCTCGATGTCCAAGGCCGCAGATGGCGCCGGGAAACTACACACCGGCACCGTGAAACTCTCCGACGGTGTCACCACGCTGGCCGATGGCGTGAACACGCTGGATGATGGAGCCGGCAAACTTGATGCCGGGGCCGCGGATCTTTCCCAAGGTGCCAACACCCTGCACGACGGCACCTCCTCGCTGTTAGCCGGGCAAAAGAAGCTCGCCACCGGTGCGAACTCGCTCGCCGCTGGGGCAGACACGCTGGCCGATGGCACCAAGGAACTCAACGCCGGTCTGGCCGAACTAAAGTCCAAAACTTCGGCCCTTCCCGCGAAGACCCAACAGCTTAATGATGGTGCGCAGAAGGCCTCCGATGCGTCCGTCCAGCTCGCCGATGGCGCCGCCGAGGTGGCAGCCGGCAACAAGGCCCTGGATGACAAGGTCACGCAGGCAGCAGAAACCCTCACCGCCCTGGAAAAAGATGCCAATACCCGCATCGATTCGGCCACCGAGGCCCTGAACACCCGTCTGGATCAATTGGTCACCGAGGGGATCCTCACCAGCGAACAGGCCAAGACCCTGCGCACCGATGTCACGAACGCCGCAAAATCCAGCGGTGTCAGCGAACAGGTGGCCGACACCAAAAAGCAGTTGACCACCGCCCAATCCCAGATCTCCGCTCTTGCCGACGGCTCGGCGAAGGTCGCGGCCGGCGCCAAGCAACTATCCGGAGGCCTCTCTACCCTGGCTGACGGAACCGAAACCCTGGCCGGGGCCATGCCCGCGCTCAAAACCGGTATCGGAGATGCCGCTGCGGGCGCATCCGCCCTCAACACCGGAGCCCAAAAACTCTCTGACGGTGCCGATACCCTGGCCGACGGTGAAGCAGACGCACTGGCTGGTACCAAGAAGCTGAACAGCGGTGCCTCAACGCTGGCCGCCGGAACCACCACCTTGCACGAGGGAACCGGCTCGCTACTCGCCGGCGTGGGTGACCTCGGCGACGGGGTCGGTGAGCTCGGCGACGGGGCCACCGAACTGAGTGATGGTTCCTCCGAGCTGTCCACCAAACTCACCGACGGCACCGATGAGGTACCCAACCCCAACGCGGCAGACCGTGATCAAGTTTCGAACATCATCGGCGATCCGGTAGCCATCGATCGCACGGACCAGGCCAAGGCCTCGGTCTACGGCGAAGGACTGGCCCCGTTCTTCATGACCCTAGCCATCTTCATTGGTGCCTTCATGCTCATCCAGCTCATGCGCCCGATTACCGCACGCGCGCTGGCCTCCAACGCCTCCAACTGGAAAATCGCCATCGGCGGTTGGCTGCCCTTCTTCTTCATCTCGATCATTCAGGGCACCATCCTCTACCTGGTCGTGATCTTCGGCCTCGGGCTCAATACCGCCCACCCGTGGATGACCTGGGGACTCTTCCTGCTGGCGTCGATGGCGTTCACCGCCATCATCCAGGGCATCTGCGCACTAGCCGGCACGCCGGGCAAGATGGTGGTCCTGGTATTGATGGTGCTGCAGCTGGTTTCCTCCGGCGGAACCTTCCCCTGGGAAACCACCCCCAAGATCCTGCACATTGCCCACCAATGGCTGCCCATGGGACATGTCGTCACCGGCCTGCGCCACCTGATGTACGGAGCGGATCTCACGGTGCTCGGCCCCGTGGTGGCCGGGCTCATCGGCTACACCGTGCTGGGCCTGCTGGCCAGCACCCTGGCGGTACGCTTGCACAAGACATGGTCCCTGAAAACACTGCATCCGGAGCTGAGTGCATGAGTCAAAACGCCGAACCCCGTCCCAGGGTGCGGGCCACCGATTCGAAGCACCGTTTGTTCACCGCGTCGATGGAACTGATCGGGGCCCGTGGGCACCACGCCGTGTCGGTTGATGAAATCGCCAAGGCCGCAGGGGTATCCAAGGGAACCGTATATTACAACTTCGGTTCCAAGGCGGAGCTGATCGGTGAGCTGCTGAACTACGGTGTGGCAATCCTCTTCGAACGATTGGCACAGGGCGCCGAGGATCCTGATCCGCTGACCGGACTGCGGATGATGATCGGAGATGCGCTGGAGTTCATTGCCGAATACCCGTCCTTTGCCCAATTGTGGATTTCCGAGCAATGGCAGTCCGACAGCCAATGGGCCACCTCCTTGGCGAGCATGCGCCACGAGGTCATTAGCTTAGTGGCCACCGCCCTGGGAAAGATCGCCAGCAGCACTCCCGCGGCACCTGATAAAACCGCGGTAGATATTGACACACTTGCCACCGCGGTCTTTGGCGCGGCGCTGATTCTGGGCCGAGACCGCTTGGTTTTCCACCCCGAGCGCAGCATTGAATCCTGCGTCGGGGCGGTCATGGCCTTCACCGCGCCACTGCGCTAACGTTCGGGAGCGCCGGGACCCAGCGCTATTGCGCTGCATCCAGATCCCAGAGCCGAAACCCCGCGCACCATGGCTCATCCGAGGCGATAATGACCACGCCCGGGTAGTTCAGCAAGGTGTTCTCCAGCCACGCCTTGGCACGCGGTTCCAGTTGAGCATCGATGCCATCAAGCAGCAGCAGCGCCGGTGAACCGAGCATCGCCCGCGCCGTCATCAGTCCCGCACGCTGGGTGCGGGTCAGCGGCATCCCACCGCGACGCAGGGCCGTGTCTTCCCGCTGCTCGAGCGAATCGATCCCCACACCGAGATCCCGCGCCAGATTCAAGGCCCGGGAAATATCGGTATCCGGGCGGCGGTACCGCAGGGCCCGGCCCAGAGTTCCACGTTCTGGCACCATCGAGGCAAAGGCGGCACCGATCAGTCGGCGGCGTTTCTTTTCGCTCACGGCCCCGGGGATTTGTCCGGCCACCACATACCCCAGGCCGCGATTCTCGCGTTCTTCGCCCAGCTCCCCCAAAATCTGTCTCGCGTTCGTGCGCGCGGTGGCCAACACCGCGAGCAGTTCCGAGCGCAGGCGCGCATCTTTGGCCCGCAGCAATATTTTCTCCCCCGGTGCTGCGCGTAGCTCCGGGATCCGGTGGCCGTTGATTTCGAGCCCGCGTAGCCACACCCCAGCAACGCGCGAGGCCTGGATCTGTGCGGCCGCCCGCGCAGCATTCTCCCGCAGGGCGGGGCCAGCGGTCAGTTCGCTTTCCTCAACCAGCAGCGGAGCAATAATCCGGGCCGCTGCCCGGTAATTTTGCCGGTACTCCACGATCCGGCCCCATTCCCCCACCGGGGCCGCGCACAGCCCTAACAGGGTCAGTGCCGTGGCGATCTGCCCGGCATCCAGGGCCGCATGCCGGGAAACCAGCACCAGAATCGCGGTGGCTGCCAAGGGTAGGGCCAGCGAGCAGGCGCGCAACACTCCCGCCATCCGGGCCCGGGATACCGCAGCATCGCGCACCTTGGTTCCGCTGCCAGCGATCCTGGAAAGTTCGCGGGACACCCCACCTGCCGCCACCAGCGCAGAGCTAGCCGCGAGCGTGTCGGCCAGGCGGGCCGCTAAGTTGCCGCGGTGCCGGCGCAGGATCCGGGCCCGCTCGTAGGCGGGGCCCGCGAGAAGTCGCAGGACCACGCTCAGGAGCAGCACCGGAACTGCCAGCGCCAGCGCCAGCAGTGGGTGCAACGCCCAGAGTCCGAGCATGGAGATCAGCACCAACGGGATGCCGGCCAGTAGCGGCGCGATTCCTTGGGCCACCCAGTTGCGCACCGCGGCAAGATCATTGCTGGCCCGCGTCACGGTGATCCCCATTGAGGGGACTTTGGGTGCCAACAACGAGTGCGAGATCAACAAAAGTCGCAGTTGAGCCACGTAGTCCTGGCCCAGCTTTTCGGCTACAACACGTTCCAGATACCTGCCATAGCCCCAGGCCAGGATCATCACGGCGATGCCCACGCTCAGCGGCACGATTGGTGCTCCGCTGACTAATGAGCCCAGAAGTAGGGCAATGCCCACGCCCAGTCCCGCGCACAGAATGGCGATGGTCAGCAGCGCGGCGAAGAGGCCGCGACGCTTTCCTCGCAGGAGCTGGGGCAGACGCGGCGTCGGCAGCGCTGCCGCTGGCCGTGTCTCCACCAGTTCCAGGGGCCGCGTCGTGGGACCCTCGGTCAGCTCCAGGTGGGCGTTATTCCCGCTCACAGCGAGGCGGCGCGCACCGGCAGCAGTGCGGTGGCGACCTCTGGGCGGCACAGGGCGTAGGTATCAATGACCCGGACCTCCAACTGTGCGGCGGCCTCGGCGGTGGCCAGCGGGGAGGCGGTGAGTAGACCGGAAATCGCCGCCACCGGCACTCCCGCGTCCTGCAGCACATCCAGCCCGGCGCGGGCGCCGAGCGCGTCTTGGGCCGAGAACACCACGGTGTCCACGTAGGCGGCAAAGAGAGGATCGCGCAGCAGTCGGGAGGTCTCGCCCTGGTAAAGGCCATCGGCGATCTCGATGACCACCACGTCGGCGCCGGAGGCAGCCTGCTCGTTGATCATCGCGGCCAGTAGGTCGCGTACCTGCTCGTAGGCGAGCTTGAAGGTGGTGGGGTAGCCAAAATCGGTGAAGTCGCAGACCGGGAAGGCACCGGCGTCGATGAACAGGTTCGGGTCGTTGCCCGCTCCGGTTCCGGTGGCCTTACCTGCTGCAACATTGAGCCCGGCGTTGGATAGTCCGTTGACCAGGCAGCCCAGGGTGGTGGACTTGCCCGAGTTCATCGAGGTTCCCAGCACCGCGATGACCGGTGGGCGCACGGTGCCCTCTGCGCGCAGCGCGGCCAGCGACGGGGTGCCCACCTGCAGTGGGGCGAAGTCGCGCAGGTTGACCACGCCATCATTGGTGGCCAGCAGGCCGATCGGTTCGATGGCGGTGGCGGCGTCGATGGAGGCGTGCATTTGGGTCACGTAGCCGGCCAGACCGCCACCGGCGATCAGGTGGCAGGGTTCCAGTGAGTCGGGCACGTGGGCCAGGAACTGGTCGGGGGCGTAGCGGTTGCCGTAGGCGACCATGATTTCCTGGCCCACGAACATTAGCTGGCGGCGGGAGACCGGGGATTCGAGGCGGGTGTGCTTGCCGATTTCGGCGACGCGGGCGATGACCACGTCTCCGGGCTGCGGGGTGATGGTGGCACCGGCGATGAGGTGGAAGTCCTCGGGGTGCTTGGAGAACTCGGTGGCCACAAAGCGGGTGGTGTAGGCGGCACGGATTTTCAGGGCGCGTTCGGCGCCAATTAGTTCCTGTCGCACTTCTCCGGCTGCAGCGTTGGGTGTTGCAAAGATGTCGGTTTCAAGGCTGGTGCTGATGCTCATGGTGTTGTCCTTTGGGTGCCGGAATCTGGTTCCGCATCGGAAGCGGTTGCAGGATGTGTTCCTGCGCTGTTCCAAGTCAAAGGGCTCAAAGTAAGCAACTGATGAACGGTTCATGAGGACGTCCTCATAATCGGGACATCGTTCTCATCTTTGGTGCGCCATGGTGCCAAAAGACGTGGTCAGGGGTCGGGAAAACTCTCATGCAGTTTCCCGCCACATCCCACGAAATCGGCCGTATCTTCTGCCCAGACGTCCCCGAACGTGCCGTGCACGAATAGAGCTGGAGCTTTAGCGTGGGACCACGAAGTTGGTCACTTTCATATCGCGGCCATCGATCTCCGCCCATGGTTTATCGGTTTGCAGCACGGTGAGGCCGAGAGTGGGATAGTCCATGGCCAGCTCGTAGACGGCCTCTTCATCCGACTCGACGGAGGCTAGGCGCATGGCGAGTTCCTGCAGTACCGGCTGGTGTCCAATGACCAACAGCGTGGTCACTGTCTCTGGCGTTTCGTTGATGATGGCGCAAAGTGTGGTGCTCGAGGCGCCGTAGATCCTTGAGTCCAAGTACGGTGTGGGAGCCTTTTCGCCCAGCTCGCTAATGATCCAAGCGCAGGTGGCCCGCGTCCGCAAGGCATCGGAGAGCACGATGTAGTCGGGCACCACCGCATTCTCGCGCAGCCATGCACCGGCAGCCGGTGCTTCCCTATTACCGCGTGCACCCAACGGTCGTTCGTGGTCGCTGACTCCCAGCGGGTAGTCGCTCTTGGCGTGGCGCAGTAATACGAGTCGCTTCAAATGGTGTTCACTCATGCACCCAAGCTTAGGCGGGACATGGTCTTTAACGACGCCGGGGCCGCATCGCGTGGATGCGGCCCCGGCGGGAAATGAGACGTTATGACTAGATGGTGTATTCCGGTGCGGCCCAGACGACAACCTCGGGGTGCTCGTAGAAGCGGTAGCCCTGGCCGCGCACGGTGCGTACGGTGTTGGCCAAACGGCCCAGCTTGGAGCGCAAACGACGGATGTGCACGTCGATGGTCCGCTCGTTGGGGACCTCTTCGGCATTGCGCCACAGGTTGGTGAGCAGCTCATCGCGGCCCACGGTGCGGGTGCCGTTTTCCACGAGGTAGTTCAGCAGTTCGAATTCCTTGAACGTTAGGTTCAGGGTTTCGCCATCAAGGTGCACTTCGCGGCGCGAAAGGTCGATCAAGACGCCGGAAGGTCGTGGAGCTGCCGGTCGGGAATCAACACGGGGGCGGCGGTTGACCGTGGGATCACCCAGGGCCTGACGAACGACGTCGATATTGTCACCCGTAGCGCTCGCCGGGGCCAGCGCCACGGCTGCGTGCGTCTGAGCCTCGGGAGAAAGCGTGGCCAGGAAGGCCCGGACCTGCGTGGCGAGTTTACCCAGCGAGGTGCCCTGTGCCTGAGCTACGGTCTCGTCCAGTCCCACGTAGAGCACAAATCCTCGTGCGGTGGTATCTCCGGTGACGGGCTGCGGGCCGGGGGTTCCGTTCGGAACGACCACGGGGGTCGGCGCTGTCATGGGTCGAGTTTCGGTCGCTGCTGGGACCGCATGGAGCTGGCGATATCCGGCGGGGGTGAACCCGCCGGGCGCGGTGGTGCGCTGCGCTGCTGCGGCGCGAGACTGCGCGTTGCGGATTGAAACATGGACGTATCCGGAAGTTACCGACATGCTGCTCTACCTCTAACTCGTGTGAATGCCACGGAATGGCGCGAATGCTTAGGTGCTCCGGTTACCGCGCTGGTGCGAGGTTTGGGAGCGATGCGAGTGTCACTGAGCGCCGGAGGTTTCCGACACTCAGCTGAGCATTCGACAACAACACTGACGATGCGTCATCGCCATGCCTCCGAGGAGGCTCAAGGGTGCTGTTGCTGCGCTATTCACAATCATCAGTTTCCCCGTAATAAAGGGAACCCGCAAGTAACAAACTTAGGTTTTGTCCACAATGTGAGACTTGCAGCGCTTAACGTGTCGATCATCACATTGTACAGATCGGTGACGTGTCAGATACAAACAAAGCGGAATGACCTATAAATTCTTCCAGACCGCGCAATTTGTCCAATCCAATCGATTCACATGGTTCGGGTTGCCACACCTACACCGGGGCAGCCTCGCAAGCAACGGGCCTACCAACAGTTGGTGGCGCAAACCCCTCTCTTACGAAGACTCGAGGCCCTAAGCTGGGTGAAACACGGTCTCACAGCCCGTTCACAGCCGGGCCACAGGGCCGCCCTACACCTCGGAGGGAAGGTTATTCCATGCCTGCTTCTCGTTTTTCCCCTACGCATCTACCGCGACTGACTCACCCGGACGGAACCGCCATCAAGGTGCTCGTCGTTGACGACGAACCCTCATTGGCCGAATTGGTTTCCATGGGTACCCGCATGCTCGGATGGGAAGCTACGGTTGCCCATGACGGGCCCTCCGCCGTGGAAGCCGCCCGCAAGTCCTCCCCCGACGTCCTCGTTTTGGACTGGATGCTGCCCGGCTTTGAAGGCCCCGAAGTATTGCGCAAGGTTCGCACGTTCCTGCCCGAGGTCCCGGTGCTTTTCCTGACCGCCAAGGACGCGGTGGAAGACCGGATTGAGGGACTGGGCATCGGCGCCGACGACTACGTCGCCAAGCCCTTCAGCCTCGAAGAGGTACTGCTGCGCCTGCACAAATTGGTCGAGCGCTCCGGTGCCACCGCTGCCGACAGTGCGGAACTGGTTGTCGGGGATCTGGTCCTGAACTCCGATTCCCACGACGTCACGCGCGCCGGAGAGACCATCAATCTCACCGCGACCGAATTCGATCTACTCTCCTACTTGATGGTTAATGCCCGCCGCGTCGTCTCTAAATCACAGATCCTCGACAACGTCTGGCACTACGACTTCGGCGGCCAGGCCAACATTGTTGAGCTGTATATCTCCTACCTGCGTAAGAAGATCGAAGCCGACGCATCACCCATGATCCACACCGTTCGTGGCGCCGGATACATGCTCAAACCCGCCTCATGAGCACTTCAGCAACACCGAACCCCGAGGCATCCGAGCATGGTGGAATCCAGGATTTCTTCCCCGCTAGTTCAGCTACCCGAGCCCGGACACCCATGACACTGCAACGCCGGCTGCTCTTGGCCGTCGTCTGTTTGCTGGCGCTGGTCTGCACGGTCATCGGGTTGCTGATCAACGCCGGCATGCGCCAAACATTATCTGCCCAACTTAATGAGCAGCTGGCTTACGCCGCCGATCGCGCCGCCACCTACTCACTGAGCCAGTCAAAGGGCAACAGCGGAACTCCACTCTTCGCCCCTGGCCAAGCATCGGGAACCCTCAACGCCAAGATCGAATCCGGCCTGCTATTTTCCGGTGGCGTCTTGGACATGAAAACCGGGCAGCGAAACAACATCGTCGGAGACGACGCCCTACCGCTGTCCACCTTGGTTGTTGACGCGCCACCTGCCAAACGAGAATTGAGCATCGGCGACTATCTGTTGGTCGCCAAATCAGATCCCAAGGGTTCCGGAACCCTGATCACCGGGCTGCCGTTGGACCCCAATGCGCGCACCCTTGCCTCCCTCGGATGGATGACGGTGTTTATCTCGTTCGCCGGGCTGATAGCCACTGGATTGATCGGTTCAATGATCATTCGTCATTCGATGGCTCCCCTTCGACGCGTCTCCGCCGTGGCATCGTCGGTGGCCACGGCACAGCTGGAAACTGGCACGCTGGCCCTGGACGCACGCGTCGCCGAGGAAGATTCGATTCCCGGCACCGAATCCGGGGACGTGGGCAACGCGTTAAACGCATTGCTGGATAACGTTGCCACGGCCTTTGCCGCACGCGAAGCCTCCGAGGCGCAAATGCGCCAGTTTGTTGCCGATGCTTCTCATGAACTGCGCACCCCGCTCTCCGCCATCCGGGGGTACACCGAGCTCATCAGTGCTACCGAGCATTTCTCCGACGATGGGCAGCGCTCGCTGGTACGCGTGTTGGAACAGAGCACCCGCATGAGTTCACTGGTGGAAAACCTCCTACTGCTGGCCCGCTTGGATGAAAAGCACCAAGTGAAGAAGACCGACGTGGACCTCGGCAAGCTGGCTGGCGACATTACCGAAGACTTCCGAATCACGGCGACCGATCACCATTGGCAAACTCGACTCCCCTCCACTCCGCTCGTGGTGAGTGCAGATTCCTCCTCGCTACGGCGGGTCATCACCAACCTACTTGCCAACGCCCGCAAACATACCTCCGCCGGCAACACCGTCACGGTGAGCCTCAAACGTGACAACTCGACTCACCAAGCAGTGCTCCAGGTCCATGACACCGGGGAGGGCATTACCCAAGCCTTCTTGCCCCAGGTGTTTAAGCGCTTCACCCGTGCTGACACTGCGCGTTCCGGAGCCGATGGCACCACCGGGCTGGGACTGCCGATCGCCAAGGCCATCGTTGAATCCCATGATGGAACCATCACGGTGTCTTCCACCCCGGGCAACACCGTTTTCGAGATCCGTTTGCCGCTTCCCGAACCGCAGAAACCCGCGGTCAGTCCAGTCGTTTCATCCGCACTAAAGAGCTCAACAAAACGATCGAGCCAGCCTAAGGGCACAGCCCTCTAGGCGAAGCCGTGGCATTTGGGCACACAAAAGGCGTCGGGCCGGCAACAGAACTTTCGGTTCTGTTGCCGGCCCGACGCCTTAAGCCTCAGTGGCTCTGAGCTAGTGCGCTACGCCGTAGAGGCGGTCCCCGGCATCGCCCAGACCCGGAACGATGTAGGACTTCTCGTCCAACTTCTCATCCAAGGAAGCCAGAACGAGGTGGACCTTGTCGTTGTCGCCGTAGGCCTCTTCAAGGCGGGCAAGGCCCTCGGGAGCGGCAATCAGGCAGATGCACGTGACATCTTCGGCCCCGCGGTCAAAGAGGAACTTGATCGATTCGATCAAGGTTCCGCCGGTGGCCAACATCGGATCTAGGACGAAGACCTGGCGTCCGGTCAGATCCGAGGGAAGACGCTCGGCATAGGTGATGATGTCGAGGGTTTCCTCGTTGCGGGCCATGCCCAGGAAGCCAACTTCCGCGGTCGGCACCAGACGCGTCATGCCCTCAAGCATGCCCAAGCCGGCGCGCAGGATCGGCACCACCAACGGGGTGGGCTTAGCGAAGGCGATACCGGTCGTGGTTGCGACCGGAGTCTCAACCTGAATCTTGACGGTCTTGACGTCGCGGGTGGCTTCGTACGCCAGCAAGGTCACCAACTCGTCGGTCAGCTGCCGGAAGACCGGCGAAGGGGTGTTCTTATCTCGGAGGACCGATACCTTGTGGGCCACCAATGGGTGGTCGATTACCTGTACGCGCATGCTCCAAAATCTACCAGTCCAAGGCCCCCTCTTCCCCGGTTTTTGTGCTCGGACATCGGGTGATTCCTACCATTGTTTCGGTTATCGGACCGGCCAAGAATTGCTTACCAGCGTGGCCTGGCGCGAAAAATCAGCGAATGCGCGCACTCATGAAGACCGGCAAGATCCCAGCCGCAGCTATCAAGAAACTGGCCGCGAGGTGGCCACCGTCGGTGCTTTTCCGGCAACCTGCACTTTCAAAATGGCCCAACCGAAGTCGCGGGTTGACGTTTCAGACCCGCATTCTCCAATGCGCACCGGGCGCCAAACTACGCTTCCGTTCGCGGCCAAACTAAAGTTGGCACAGTGATTCCTCAACGAACCAGCCACAGTGAGCTCATGGACCTTGCCCTCGCCGAGGCCCGGGCTGCCCTTGCGACCGGAGATGTTCCCATCGGCGCGGTGATCATTGGCCCCGACGCCAAGGTGCTGGCCACTGGCCGGAACGAACGCGAGGCTCATGGAGACCCCACCGCCCACGCCGAGCTGGTGGCCATCCGTGCCGCTGCCCGGGCACTGCGTGAGGCAGGGATTGATGATGGTTGGCGTCTGGAGGACTGCACCCTAGTGGTCACCTTGGAACCTTGCGCCATGTGTGCCGGAGCCATCGTGCTTTCGCGCATCCCCCGGGTTGTGTTCGGCGCCTGGGATGAGAAGGCGGGCGCCGTCGGCTCGGTGTTCGACATTCTGCGCGAGCCTCGGCTCAACCACTGGGTCGAGGTCTACCCAGGTGTCCGCGAGGAAGAGTGCGGGCGCTTGCTCACCGACTTTTTTCGCGCACGACGCCAAGATTAGTAGCCCCGTGGCCTAGGCGAGCCGCCGCGCATCCAGCTTCGCGATGTCCTTAGCTCGCGATGCTGGCGAATCTAGGCTGAACGAGCGAAAGTCACCCAAGTCTTCGGTGATCCACTGTTCGAGCTGACCGATACGTTCGCGTACTGCGGGGCTCGCAGGGGCAAACGTCCACCAAGCAATACGGGAGTTTTCCGGATCGTACTGCCACAGTCCAATGATCCGACCTCGATCGAGAATCGGATGATCAGATAAGTCTGCGGCAAGTGCGGAGCCACTCATGCCGGCCACAGCGCTCTTGCCCGCTTCATCAAAGAGATCTGCGGAATTACGGCGCAATAGCACCAAAGAATCCGAACCCGACAGCAGCTGGATGTCCTCGGCCGACGGCACCTCGAAAGCTGCCAGCTCCGTCACGTCTACTGGCCGCAGCCACAACTGGTCGCCAGCCGCTGTAGCGATTTCCACGGCACCCACCGCAAGAAGCGCAGCCTTGGCCTGAGCCACCGTGAAGGCGGTGAACCACCGAATCTGACCCAAGGTTGCCCCGCCGGTCCATCTGAGGAAGCGCTCAAGCATTCTGGCCCGCACCACGTCGTCGCCATCCCCGGTACTTTCTAGTTCCCAGGCCACGTAGGAATAGCGTTGTTGGTCCAGCCGCCCGTTCACCGGCACGCGGCGGATTCGCCCGTCGGCCTGCAACAGTCCAAGGGCCGCCGGCAGTGTGGTGCTGGCACCCTTTTTCTTGCCTTCTTCACCCAAGTTGCGGACCTTGTCGCCCAGAATTTCCTTCAGTCCGCGCGGGTCCAAAGCCTCCTTATCGGTGCCTCGTACGCCGCGTAGGACCTGTAATACCTCTTGGGATAGGCTCTCGATTTCAGCGCTCTGAACACCTAGTCGCAGCAAAACCTTCACCGCTGCCTCGGCCGAGGAATGTCCGATTTGCAGCCCCCAGGCGTAGTCGGAGGCGGGCAGGACGTAGGTGCAACCTCGTGCGGTGGGTAACTCGTGGATGTCCTGCTCGGCGAGCGCAGCGTCGGCCTCGGCTCGTCCGATCCCGGCTCGGGCAAATAACGTGAGATAGGCGTTTGCGCCACCGACCGACCGAGCCCAACCCACCGCGTCTAGGACGGCGGGCGCCGTGAGACCAGCCATCCGCCCGTCCAAGCCCTGCCGGTTCCAGGACCAAGCGCGCAGTAGCTCCGGGGTCAGTTTTTCCGGTTCGATTCGGGCGATGAGGTTTGAGGTGCTCATGGGTACATTCTGCCCCGAGAGACCACTCGTTTTTGTTGTGGGCCATTTACCCGGTAGAGTGTTCTGGTCTGGTGACGTGTCCGAGCGGCCGAAGGTGCAACACTCGAAATGTTGTGTACGGTAACCCCGTACCGAGGGTTCAAATCCCTCCGTCACCGCCAGTATGAAGGGTTTGGATTCCGCAAGGAATCCAAACCCTTCAGTCGTTAACACGACTTGGTGTGTAGTTGAGCCGCCAGATTTGACGCTGCTGACATGTCTCGAAATGACAGGTGCCGTGTTTCAACGTGTTGAAGTTTCGGTGGACGCGTCAGGTTGACCATTTCTCCGCCAACGATCCCACGGGAACAACCACAATCGCCCTGTCCGCTCTGGTGATCCCTAGGACGAACAGGAGCCTGTCGTCCAGCCCATCCGCAAAACTGTGATCACAACACTCATTCTCGCTTGGGATCAGCATCCTTGCCGACTCCCGTTTTCACGCCGAATGAATCAGAGACCGCCAGTGGTCATCCAAACCGGCTGACTTCGGAAAAGAGATTGGTTCAGTCTTGAGAACCGTTATGAGCGAATGCCGTGACAACACAGGCTGACTCAGGGTGCGGCGTCCACAAACGACTGGGCGTACGGGCACCATGAATAATTCTCCGTGGACGGCTCCTTGCGAGGTACCCGGCATACCTTCGAGAATTGAACCATTGACTCTCACACTGTGTGAGGCGGAATCATCGGAGACATCATGTTCAGCATCGGAGAGTTCGCGTCGATAGGCCAGGTGTCCGTTCGAATGCTCAGGCACTACGACGATATCGGCTTGCTCCCTCCAGCCAGAGTCGATCCGCACAGCGGATATCGCTCCTACAAAGGGCGGCAGTTTGCTGTGCTTGGCGCCATACTGGCGTACAAGGACCTCGGATTTCGCCTCGATGAAGTGGCGCGAATCGTGCAGGGAGAGGTCGACGACCTAGCCCTACACACGATGCTGACTTCACGGCGCACCGAGCTCGCGCGGCAACTCGACCTCGACTCAGCGCGACTAGGTCGACTCGACATGCGCCTCCGCCACCTCGAAGGAGCACCACTGATGTCCACCATCACCACCGAACTCAAGCCACTGCCCGCCCAACATGTTGCCCAAGCATGTGCCGTCGTACCGGGATTCGGACCGGAAAACATCACACCGATTATCGGGCCACTATTTGGCCGACTCGCCCGCGATCTCGTGGCGGCCGGAGTACGACCGGGTCCCCGGTCCCTCGCGATGTATGAGGCGATCGAATCTGGGGACGGCGAGGGAGCTAGAGCCTACGCAGCGTTCCTCGTCGATGCCGATGTCGAACCGGGAATCGGCTTCGCCATCGCCGACGTGCCTGGGGCTGCGTTGGCCGCCACCACCGTTCACTACGGCTCGATGGACACCATCGGAACCTCGTGGGAGGCCCTTCATGCATGGATCGAAGAGAATAACTATGAGTTGGCCGGAGTTTGCCGAGAGCTGTATATCGTGTCCGAGCCCGAGCCTCAGGAGAACTGGGTGACCGAGCTGCAGCAACCCGTCATCCGCGCTTGACCGAACGATCGCCGGGCACATGCATGTCCTGTGCCAGGCGATTCTTCCCCGTGCGACGACCCGGCCCAGGGCCTCTGAAGTTGCTCTGGGGTTCCGGGGGAGAACCCTGCAGGCCTTCGCATCGCGGATGTTTTGGCGCCATTCACCGGCGTAAAAGTTAGGCTGACCCGATGGACCCGATAAATCAGCCGATCTTGGAGACCGGTGCGTATCGGTTACGACCATTCGAGGCAAAGGACGCCGAGTTAATTCGCGAAGCTTCGACCGATCCGCTGATTCCCCTGATTACGACAGTTCCGGCCAACGGTACGGACCAAGAGATACGTGAATTCATTGAACGTCAGCATCATCGACTTGTGGCTCGAGCCGGATACTCCTTCGCCATCTCTGATGCAGACTCTGATCAAGCACTGGGCCAGATCGGATTGTGGCTGAAAAATGCCGAGCAAGGCCGCGCCAGCATCGGGTACTGGGTTGGCCCTCGTCATCGAAACAAGAGAATTGTTTCTGCTGCCCTAGACGCCATCTCGCGGTGGGGGCTGAGCCTGCCCGAGATATACCGGCTGGAACTTTACGTTGAGCCTTGGAATGAGGGATCTTGGCGAGCAGCTGAACGCTGCGGCTACACCCGCGAGGGGTTACTTCGTAGCTGGCAGGAGGTCGGTGGGCAGCGTAAGGATATGTATATGTATTCCCGCATCGAATAATCCGCATACGGGTTGTGGATAGAAACTTTCGTTGAGGTCAGACGCTGATATCCCCTCGCCGATCAAGTCTCCTTGCGCACCATCACGACCGGCTAGGGTTGATTTTAACTAACCGACAAAGGACTTCATTAATGGATCTGATGATCTCGTGGGGTGTGTTTATTGGACTTACGACGGTGATTATCTACTCCCATGGAAAAGAGAAGCCAACTCGCGAAGAACCAGCCCACCGCAGAGGCAGGGCACTGCCTCGCAACCGTGTCGCGAGAAGGCTCGCGTTGTATACGTCTACGGACTGGGTTCTACTCATAGGCGCGGTCGCATTCCTCACGTCGGCCATCTCGGGAACCGCCGAGGTATTACTCTGAACCGTGCCGGACCATGCCCGAAGCGAGGCATTTTCGAGGCGTTAGTGGAGGACGATTTTGGGAACAAGGGCCCCTGCAAATGGAAAATTCTATAACCGCAACCACGCGACGGTGCGCCGGTTCTTCACCAACACAAAGTGGTGCATGATGATCACCACCGCAGCCCAACATCCACCGATTAGTAACCCACCGACGACATCGGTTAGCCAATGGTGCCCCAGATAGATGCGGCTCCATCCCACGCCCACGGCGAGGCACCCCAAGCTAGATAGCGCCACAACTCTGGCCCACTGGCTGCGCAGAATGAGGAAAGCCAGATACCCGATGACTCCTAAGATCGCCACGGAGTTCAGCGTGTGACCACTCGGAAACGAGTAGGACGCGGGCACCGGCAATAATGCGTCGTCCAGCGGAGGTCGCGCCCTACCCCAGATATTCTTCAGCACCACCGTCAGCGTCACCGAACCGGCCGCCGTCAGGGCAATGAGCGCACCTGGCCATAGGCTGTGGGTGCGCCAGAAGAAAAGGCCAATAACGCAAAGCGACAGTATGGACATGCCCAAGGTGTCGCCCACGGAACTAAACACCCACGCCACGATCGTTGCGAAAGGCGTCCGGTGGGATTCCATCCACTCGAGCAATGGAATGTCCCACTCATGGGGAACTCCCCCAGCGGCAACCGAAACCCACAGCCTGCGTGCCACGGCAAAAAGGCCCAAAACTAGGGCCAGACAAAAAATCAGGATGGAGCCGGCCCGTTGGCCGTTCTTTGCGGGACGGCGCGATGAACTCATGCTAGAAAGCCTAGTGCCAGCGTCTGGGGAAGCACTGATACTCGGACAACACCCACATCTAGGCCGACCCCGGTGCAGGACTCACAGCGTGGCATACGGGAAGATGGGTACATGACAATTCGCGTGCTGGCCGTCGGCAAAAAACATGAATCCTGGGTCGATGAGGGAATCGAACGCTACGAAAAGCGCATGAAAAAGCCCTTCGACATCAAGTGGCAGCTGCTGTCGCACTCGTCGAGAGAAGGGGATTCGGCACGCACCGAGGAATCAGAACGAATCCTGGCCAAGGTTGATACACGCGACTTTTTGGTGCTGCTGGATGAGCGTGGAAAGAACATTGACTCCCCCGCGCTGGCCAAGACCCTGCAGCGTCCCTTGGACACCTCACGAAACATCACTGTGGTGATCGGCGGTGCTTACGGTGTAGATGACACCGTCCATGCCCGCGCCGATTTTGTGTGGAGCCTGTCCAAGCTGGTCTTCCCCCACCAATTGGTGCGTCTGATCCTCACCGAGCAGCTGTACCGCGCGCAGGAAATTGCCGGAGGCGGCAAGTACCACCACGTTTAGTTCAACGCGCAAATCTCTGTTCCCCAATTGACGCAGTCACCGTTTAGGCTGGGGACAATGGCAAAAAATGCGGATGCGACGCACGTCCTAGAGCGGTTCACCCCCGCAACGAGAGCTTGGTTCGAGGGTGCCTTCGCCGCGCCGACACCAGCGCAAATCGGGGCATGGGACGCCATCTCCACGCAGCGTCATGCGCTGGTCGTCGCACCCACCGGATCCGGCAAAACACTCTCGGCCTTCCTTTGGGCGCTAGATTCCTTTGCCCGGACCGCCACCGACATCATGGATTCGGCACTGCCGGGCCTCCAGGAGCCGCTTCCTGCTGCGTCAAAGACCACTGGCTCCGGCGGAACACGAGTGCTCTACATTTCACCGTTGAAGGCTCTCGGCGTGGACGTCGAACGCAACCTCCGGGCGCCGTTGGTTGGCATCAAGGCCACCGCCGCGCATCTGGGTCTCGCGGTTCCTCAGGTTTCGGTGGGCGTGCGTTCCGGCGATACCCCGGCCAATGAGCGCCGCAAACTGGTGACCCACCCTCCGGATATCCTCATCACCACCCCGGAGTCGCTCTATCTGATGCTGACCTCCAAGGCCCGCGAATCGCTGACGCAGGTTCATACCGTCATCCTCGACGAGGTGCACGCGGTAGCCGGTACCAAGCGCGGCGCCCACCTAGCTTTGTCCCTGGAACGACTCGATGACTTACTGGCAACCCCGGCCCAACGCATCGGACTCTCGGCCACCGTTGAACCCCGCGAGGAGGTCGCCCGCTTCTTGGGCGGCACCGCCCCGGTGAGCATCGTTGCCCCACCCATTACCAAAACGTGGGATCTGAGCGTCCGCGTCCCGGTCGAAGATATGACCGATTTGCCCGCCGCCGCGGCGGCCCACGATTTGGGCCCCGGTTCCGGGCTGGCTCCACAAGCGAGCATCTGGCCACACGTCGAAGAACAAATCGTCGATTTGATCGAAGCGAACCGCTCGACCATCGTTTTTGCCAACTCGCGCCGGTTGGCTGAGCGGCTCACCGGCCGGCTGAACGAAATCCATGAAACGCGGGTAGCGGCAGCAAGTACAGAACCGGTTCTGGGGCCCAACGACATAGATTCCATGGGAGCCGAGCCGAGCGCCGGAACCCCTGTGGCGCGCGTGCAACCGGGCACGGGAATGCCCGCGGCCATGATGGCGCAGGCGGGCATGAGCGCAACCAGTCTCCCGGCGGATCAGCCCGGAGCGGTGATCCCGCTGGCTCGTGCCCACCATGGGTCGGTGTCCAAGGAAACCAGGGCCACCATCGAGGACGATTTGAAGACCGGGGTGCTACGCGCCGTGGTGGCCACCAGTTCCCTGGAACTGGGTATCGACATGGGACTGGTGGATCTGGTAATCCAGGTCGAATCCCCACCATCTGTGGCCTCCGGACTGCAGCGAGTGGGCCGAGCCGGGCACCAGGTCGGGGAGACTTCCACCGGAACCTTCTTCCCCAAGCATCGAGCTGACCTGCTGGCCACCGCGTTGACCGTCTCACGCATGCGCGAGGGAAAGATTGAGAAGTTACACATCCCCGCCAACCCGTTGGATGTGCTGGCGCAACAGACCCTGGCCGCGTGCGCCCTCGAAGATCTTGGTGTCGAGGCCTGGTTTGAGACCGTACGGCGCTCCGCGCCCTACGCCTCGCTGCCGCGGGCGGCATTCACCGCGACACTGGAAATGCTGGCGGGCAAATACCCCTCGGACGAATTTGCCCAACTGCGCCCACGCATCGTCTGGGATCGGGACACCGGAGTGCTCACCGGGCGGCCTGGGGCCCAACGCTTGGCGGTGATCAGCGGCGGCACCATCCCCGATCGCGGACTCTTCGGGGTCTACCTCATCGGTTCCGAAGAGAGTTCAGGAGCCAAGGGCGGGCGTCGCGTGGGCGAGCTGGATGAGGAAATGGTCTACGAATCCCGGGTGGGGGATGTCTTTGCCTTGGGGGCAACCAGCTGGAAGATCGAGGACATCACGCACGATCGGGTGCTGGTCTCCCCCGCCTTTGGGCAGCCCGGAAAGCTGCCGTTCTGGAAGGGAGATTCCCAAGGCAGGCCGGTGGAACTCGGTGCTGCACTCGGTGCGTTCACCGCATCCTTGGTCCAGTCCGGGCAAAGTGCCGCTCGAAAGGAATTGGCGTCCATCGGTCTGGATGACTTCGCCGCCGGGAACCTGCTGAATTACCTCAGCGCTCAGGCGGAGGCCACCTCCGTGGTGCCAAGTGACAAGACGCTGGTGGTGGAGCGCTTTGTTGATGAACTGGGCGATTGGCGGGTCATCCTGCACTCACCCTTTGGATTACCTGTCCATGCGCCGTGGGCGCTGGCCGTGGGTGCTCGGCTGCACGAGCGTTATGGGCTTGATGGTTCCTCGATGGCTGCGGATGACGGGATTGTGCTGCGCGTGCCGGCCATGGACGATGAACCGCCCGGTGCCGAGCTTTTTGCCTTTGAGCCCGAGGAAATCGAGGATCTCATCACCGCTCAGGTGGGCAATTCGGCGCTGTTCGCCGCGCGTTTCCGTGAGTGCGCGGCCCGGGCCCTCTTGCTGCCGCGTACCAGCCCGGGCAAACGCACCCCGTTGTGGCAACAGCGCCAACGCAGTGCACAACTCTTGGATGTCGCCCGCAAGTACCCGGATTTCCCGATTATTTTGGAAACCGTACGCGAGTGCCTAAACGACGTTTATGACCTTCCATCGCTCAAGAGCCTGCTGGGGCAGGTGGCGTCGCGCGGCATCGCAGTACGTGAGGTGCAGACACGTCTGCCCTCGCCCTTCGCCCAATCTCTGCTCTTTGGTTACGTGGCACAGTTCCTCTACGAGGGCGACTCACCGCTGGCAGAACGCCGCGCCGCCGCGTTATCCCTGGACCCGGCGCTACTGAACGAATTATTGGGCCGCACCGAGCTGCGCGAACTGTTGGACGCCGGAGTTATCGCCCGCACCCAGGACGAGTTACAACGGGTGGCGGAGAACCGCAAATTGACCGGGCTCGAAGGCACCGCGGATTTGCTGCGCCTGCTTGGCCCACTGGAGCAGCACGAGGTGGCGGCACGGCTGAACCCCGAGGCAGATTCGCCGACCGATCTACTCACCGCGGCCGGCACCTACCTCGAGGCACTGGTGCGCAGCAACCGGGCCCTAGCCGTGCGCTTGGGCGGTCGCCACGTTTATGCCGCGATCGAGGACGCCCCGCGCCTGCGCGACGGCCTGGGTGTCCCGCTGCCGCATGGAGTACCACTGGCCTTCATTGAACCGGTGGCCGATCCGGTGGGAGATCTGGTGTCCCGCTATGCCCGTACCCACGGCCCCTTCACCGCCCACGATGTTGCCGTGGCACTGGGGCTGGGTGTCGCCGTGACCACCTCCGTCTTGGAGCGCTTGGTGGCAGATACCAGGGTCATGGTGGGGGCCTTCCGGCCGGCCGAAATGTTGGATCAGGCTCCGGCACTAGGCATCAGTGCCACCGAGTACTGTGACGCTGCGGTGCTGCGGATGATCCGCTCGCGGTCGTTGGCCGCACTGCGTGCCGAGGTTGAACCGGTGGATCAGGACACGTTTGCCAGGTTCCTCCCCTCTTGGCAGGGCATCGGAGCCGGGCTGCGCGGCTTGGACGGTGTGATGGCCGTGGTGGAACAGCTGGCCGGGGTCCCGGTCCCCGGCTCCGCACTGGAATCCCACATCTTGCCCGCCCGGGTTCGCGACTACCAGCCCTGGATGCTTGATGAACTGATGAGTGCCGGTGAGGTTTTGATCTCCGGTGCCGGAGCCTTGGCCGGCAATGACGGGTGGGTGGCACTACATACGTTCGAGAATGCTCCGCTGAGTCTGCCGCTGCCCGACACCTCCACCTTCTCGGCACTGGCCTCCAAGTTGTTGGGCGTATTGGGCTCCTCCGGCGCCTACTTCGTCCCGCAACTGGCTCAGCTGAGCGCTCGGTTACCGGACCCCGACGGGTCACCGGGTGGCCACGATACGGCTGAACCCTCCTCCGCATTGGTGCTTGAAGCTCTCTGGGAATTATTCTGGGCATCCGCGGCATCCCCCGACACCCTGGGACCGCTTCGCCAACTTCTTTCCGGGGGCAAAAACGCCCACCGAGCACCGGCACAGGCACCGCGTGCCCGTACCGCCAGATTGGGTCGCATGGCCATGCTGCGAGCCGGACGTCAGGATTCGGGCGTCGAGCTTTCCGGGCGGCGCCCGGCTCCCGAGAGCGCATCGGGACGTTGGGCAGCCTTGCCGGCCCCGCTGGCCGATCCCACCATTAGGGCGCACGCGGCGGCAGAATTCCTGCTCGAACGCTACGGCGTCATCACTCGTGGTTCGGTGGCCGCCGAATCGGTGCCCGGCGGTTTCGGCCAGCTGTACCGGGTTTTGGGAAGACTAGAGGAGGCCGGTCACACCCGTCGCGGTTACTTTGTTGAGCGACTCGGAGCCGCCCAATTCTCCACCTCCGCCACGATCGACAGGTTGCGTTCGTTGGTGCGGCAGGACGATGGCGGACACCTTCCCATGGCGCTTGGACTGGCGGCCACCGACCCGGCCAACCCCTATGGGGCTGCCCTGAGCTGGCCCGAGGCGGCCGGCGGGCATCGCCCGGGACGCAAGGCAGGGGCCTTGGTGGTGCTGGTTGATGGGGCGCTGGCCCTTTACGTGGAACGCGGTGGAAAGACGGTGCTGGGCTTTAATTCACTGTCCGCGAGCACCGATGTAGAGTCGGCGCCGGCGGATCCCGCCCTATTGGATGCAATCGCCACGGAGCTGGTGGCGGTGCTGCGCCGGGGTTCGATCGGCAAATTGGGCATCGAGAAGATCAATGGTCAGCCCATCATCGATTCACCGCTTGGTTCCGCGCTTCGCCACGCCGGCTTCTACTCGACTCCTAGTGGATTGCGGTTTAGGGCCTAACCAATTTTAAATATTCCACCCACCGCCCACCCGCACCGGCTAGGCTGGGTGACTAGGATCACCTGATCACTTAAGCCGGTGCTCCTCTCTAGTTGGAATGGTGGTTTTCACGATGCCCGAAGGGGACACAGTATTTCGCACGGCCCGTCGTTTAGAGGCAGCCCTCGCGGGCAGGGTCCTGAGCGTGAGCGATTTTCGTGTACCTGCCCATGCCACCTTGTCTTTGGTGGACTGGATGGTGGAATCGGTCGTTTCGCGCGGAAAGCATCTGCTCATTCGCACGCGACCCCCGGCACGGGTTTCCGCCCCGCCCCTGAGCATCCATTCGCATTTACTCATGGAGGGTCACTGGGACGTTTATGCCACCGGCGAGCGTTGGCGCTCACCGGCTTTTAAGGCTCGCGCGGTGCTGGGCAATACCGCCTTCACCGCCGTGGGCTTTGATCTTGGTTTCTTGCATGTGCTTCGCACCAATGAAGAGGTTGAGGTCATTGGGCATCTGGGCCCCGACCCCCTGGGACATTCGTGGGACCCCGACGAGGCCGTTCGTCGATTGCTCGCCGATCCCCTGCGACCCATTGGTTTAGCCCTGCTTGACCAGCGACTCCTGTGCGGCCTGGGCAATGTGTATCGTTCGGAGCTACTTTTTGTGGCCCGCGTGCATCCCCGCACCCCCACCGGAGAGGTTGAGGACCTGCACCACCTCGTTGATTTGGCGCATCGCTTACTGAACGCCAACAAGGACCGGGCCCGGCGAGTGACCACCGGCGCCGATGGGATGAATCCCTATTGGGTCTACGGACGCGGGGGCCAAGCGTGCATGCGCTGCAGGGGAATATTAAGCAAGGAGTCGCTGGCAGAATCGGATCGCAGCGCCGAGCGAGATATCTACTTCTGCGCCTCCTGCCAAGGATCCACGGTGCGCATCGGGGAATCCAACCGCAACCACCCGTGAAAGACTGGTGGGCATGGCCATGATCTCCCCGCTTCCCGTGCGTAACGGCGTTAATGCAACCCGTCTGCGCGTGCCGTCGCATGGAGCATGGGACACCATCTGCGCCTACATGCTGCACCGCTTTGGGCACGTTGATGCGCAGGGCATTACCCGCCGCTTCAAAAATGGTGAGGTGGTGGGTCTTCACGGAGTGGTTCTTGATGAGCACACCCCGTTGGGCGAGCACGAATTCATTTGGTACTACCGCAATCTGCCGGCCGAGGAACCCATCCCGTTCGTCGAGTCGATCCTGCACCATGATGAAAATTTGCTGGTGATCGACAAGCCACATTTCCTGCCCACCACCCCGGGCGGCCGTTTTATCCAGGAATCGGCGCTGGTGCGTCTGCGTAATCGGGTCGACAACCCGGAATTAATCCCGATGCATCGTTTAGACCGGGCAACGGCAGGAATCCTGCTTTTTTCTACGAACCCGGAGACCCGGGGTGCTTACCAAACCCTGTTTGAGCGCCGCGAAATATCCAAAACGTATGAGGCAGTTTCCGCGCTGGTTCCGGTCGCAGGACGACCCGCCGGCGAGGTACTGGGAGTCGGTGGGCTCGGTGGAAGCGCCGAGGAGCGCAGTGGAAATGCTGTTGATCATCAGGCGGGGCCCGGCAATCACCTACTCACGGCGGCCGCATTAGCTGATCGACTCGAGGCGCTGGCCCGCGAACCGTTGGTGTACACCAATCGGATGAGCAAGATCAAGGGTCAGCTGCGTTCACTCGTCGAGGAGGGGGAGCCTAATGCCGAATCTCGCATCGAGTTACTCGGTACCGGGGTCTCCGCGGGGCATTTTGCTGGCCTTCGGGTAGCCAAGTTCAAGCTGAGCCCCCATTCGGGGAAGACTCACCAACTTCGCGTGCACCTCGCCGCGCTAGGACTCGGGATCCTCAACGACCCCTTCTACCCCACGCTCATGGATTTTGCCGCCGACGATTACGCCCGCCCGCTGCAATTGCTGGCACGTAGCATTTCCTTCATCGACCCGATCTCCGGAGAACCGGTGAGCTACACCTCCGCCCTTGAACTCGCGGAATCTCCGGCCTGATCAAGAGCAATTGAGACGCGACCGACTCCGAGCCTCCCACTCACCGACAGACCCAATCCTGACCAGTTAAGTAATCAAGTGTGGGAATCGGACATCGAGATGTTGTTTTCGGTACGCTGGAAGCCATCGCGTGGGCAGTGGCTCAAACCGCCGTGGTGGCGACGAAGGAGACGAAGGAGACGACAATGAGTAATTCCGATACATGGACCTCCTCCGCACCTCAGGAATCGCAACTGCCTCAGCCTAAACAACCAGACAAGGCTTCTGGGCCAGTCAATGACTCTGCTGCCAACGGCTCCACGAAAAAAAGTACTAAGACGGCGCCTCCCGAGGCCGCTGGCCCCACCGACCTGATCCGGGCCAACGAGGAGTCCTCCCACAATGCACCGGTCGGTGCCGACGAACATGTTTCGGCACGCATCTCGCACCCCGTTCCACGCCAGCACACCACCGAACCCGACTCGCTTAACACCCTGCTCAAGGGATCTGCTAACCCGGACCACGCCGATGCGCCACTTCACCACCTCGCGAGCAAAGATGCTTCGAAAGGTGCTAAGTCCTCTTCCAAGGTCATGGCCAATGCGGACGAGAAGGAAGCCGCCATGTCCGGCGGCTTCCCTGCCATCAACGGCTGGCTCGATTCCCTGCCCAATCCCGCATGGGAAAAGCTGGGCGATAAAATTTACGCGACTCCCTCAACGCTCAAGCAGCGCTGGCAGCAACAGCGCGTTGAACGGGCCAAGGCCGCAGAGCTCAAGGAACGCAATCGGTTGGTCGAGGTCGCCCGTGCTGAAGCCGCGGCTGAGGCTGCCAAACGCGAGGCTGCGCGAGTGGCTCGAGAAGAAGCAATCGCACGCGAGGCCGCTGCAAAGGCCCAGGCCGAGGCTGACGCCGAGGCAGCAGAAAAGGCCCGAGTCGCAGCCGAAGCCAAAGCAGCTGCCGACGCGGAGCTCGCAGAAAAGGCCAAAGCAGCAGCAGCCACCCAAGCGGCAATTGACGCAGCCATCGCAGAAAAAGCCCGAGTCGCAGCCGAAGCCAAAGCAGCCGCCGCAATGGCTGAAGAAGCCCAACTTGCTGGCGCCACAGAATTTAAGGAAGATCCCGAAACCGGGCTTCATGCAAGAAATCTGTTCTCCGCACCCGATGCCGGACGGGCACCGGAAGAGCCTGCCTCGCAGTGGGATGATTCGCCCCTCGGTGATGGGCAGCGATCGAAACAGCACTACGCTAGCCAGCCCATGGGCGCGGAGCAGCTAGCGGAACTAGTCGCCAGCGCCAAGGCGGCCATCGACAAGCAACAAGCAACAGTTGAGCCACTCTACGAGGCTCCCTATGCGTTGCCGGAGACCGGCGAGAACCCGGAAGAGGTTCCTGCAGACAAACGTCGCCGCATACTGCTCAGCATTGCTGCGGTGGTGGCGAGCGTTGTGTCATTGATCTGCCTGAGCACCTTGGCCTCCGGGTCAGTAGAGTCCTTGGGGTCAAACTATTCGCTGCTTTCCACGGCACCGAGTGCTCATCTGTTGTGGCCCCTGATTTTTGTGTGGTCGGCATTGTCGGCGGCCTATTCGTGGACCGCCACACAACGCTCGGCAGTACGCCAACGTCTCATCGGTCTGCCCTTTACCTTGGCCATCGTTGCGGGCACTCTCTGGATGATCAGTGCCGTTAATGACTGGTTGTTGCCCGCTTTCGTTTTCTCCGCCGCAAGTTGCTGGTTCCTGTACACCGCGGTGCGCGGATTGAACGAGAAAACCGCACGAAACCATCGTGAGCGGATGTTGACCGATGCGCCCATCAGCCTGATGACCGGATTCACGCTGGTGGTGACCGCATCAAGTTTCGCCTCCCTGTTGCAGTCTTGGGGTGCCGACTGGGCAGTGACCTGGGTGGCACCAATCCTCGTCATCGCCACGGGATACGCAGCGGTGGCCCTGGCCATGACCGAACGCGGGCGCATCATCCTAGCGATCGGCTTTAGCTGGGGCATGTTCTGGCTGTTGGTGCCGCGAGCCGTGGGTTCGCACAGCTCCATCTGGATTGCGATCCTTGCGGGCATGGCCTGCTTCGTGGCGCTTCTAGCCACGGAAAACCGGCGTTACCAGATTCACCATGCCGAGCATCGTGCCGCCCGCGGCAAACCCACCGAATTCGACTAAGTCGTCGTCACCCCACGGACTAACGGCGCAGGGTGATCCAGCGTCCCCGAGTACGACGCAACACCACAAGTTTTTCGCTGATAGCCACGGTTTCCACCGCCGCTCGCATGGCTGCGGCGCTGGTGATGGCTTGCCCATCCGGGTTTCCATCTTCTTCGACGGTGTAGCGCACGGTGATCCTAGGAACCCCGGCAACAACATCAAGCTGGTTCGCATCCACGTGGTGAGTAACAGCCAGCGAAGCTACGGCACTGTCCATGACCGCTTCGGGGGCGTGCCCGGGCCGAAGTCCCATGATGTTCAACTGCGCGCGGTAGGAAGGCATAAAAACAAGCCTAGTGCGTGCGTTGGAGCTCCACCGGCTCAAGGGCGGGCGGGCACCATGCTCACCTGCTGACGCTCCTGCGGTAATAGTGGGAAACTGATTATATGAGTGCACCAATTGAATTCACACAGTGGCGTCGCCTGCGCGAAGAAGGTCTTGCCGT
The DNA here is from genome assembly GCF_012271785.1 of Paeniglutamicibacter terrestris. Classification (GTDB taxonomy): domain Bacteria; phylum Actinomycetota; class Actinomycetes; order Actinomycetales; family Micrococcaceae; genus Paeniglutamicibacter; species Paeniglutamicibacter terrestris. The sequence goes on from NZ_JAAWVT010000013.1 coordinate 85,022, forward strand.
TCCCTACGGCTGGCTTTCGCTCAGCAGCTATCAATGGCTTCCCGACGTACCGGGAAAACTGGATCTGCTACCCGGATATTGGAGCGCAAGCGGATCCTCCGCCCATGCCACCTTTGACGCTGAGGATTGCGTAACAACAGCCGATGGTGACCCCGTATCGGGGACTCTGGTGCAATCACTGCACGAGGATGAATCCATGCATTTCATTCGTCATGGTGACACGCTGGTTGAGCTGGGGGTCAGGGGCGGGCGATACATGATCCGCACCCGTGAACGTACTCATCCCCGGCTTAAGGCCTTCACCGGGGTGCCGATATTCCCCTATGATCCTGCCTTCATTGTCCCCGGCCAGTACACTGCCTTCCATGCGCCGAAGGTGGTTCCCATTGATAGCTTCCGTCCGGACACCAAACTCAAGACAGAGCTGGTGGGAGAGGTCAGCTTCGAACTGGGCGGACAGAGTGCAGTGCTAGCCGCCTCGCAAAACGATGACGGATCACTCACTCTGAACTTTAGAGATCTCACCAATGGTGAGCAGACAGCGGCCTGGCGCTTTGTCACGGTCAAGGCGCCTGCCGCCGACGGATCTGTGAACATCGATTTTAACCGCACCCTGAACTATCCGATGGCTTTCTCGCCCCACGCCGTATGCCCAGCACCCGTCGAGGCAAACCGGCTGAATCAAAAGATCCAGGCAGGAGAGCTGCTGCCGCGCTGAGCAGACGCTCAGCTCCCCCGAACCGTGTCAGGAAACGCGCTGTCGCTATTTCGGCCCCATGCGGATGGCTCCGTCAAGTCTGATGGTTTCGCCGTTAAGCATCTGGTTGGCTAGGACGTGCCCCACCAGAGCCGCATACTCTTCGGGTTTGCCCAACCGTGCCGGGTGCGGAACCTGGGCACCCAGGGAAGCTTGCGCCTCCGCGGAGAGCGAGGCCATCATCGGAGTCTCGAAGATGCCCGGCGCGATAGTCATGACGCGAATGTAATGGCGGGCAAGTTCACGGGCCAGGGGAAGGGTCATGGCCGCGACAGCACCCTTGGAGGCAGAATATGCTGGCTGGCCGATTTGCCCATCAAAGGCCGCCACGGAGGCGGTATTGATGATGACGCCGCGCTCTGCGGTGCCGGTGACCGGATCAGTCACCGGTTCGGTTGCTGCCATGGCTTCGGCGACCAAGCGCACCACGTTGAAGGTGCCGGTGAGGTTGATGGCAATGACCTTCTCGAAATTGGCCAGCGGGAGTACTCCCTCGCGTCCCAGCACCTTGCCCGGGGTGGCGACTCCGGCACAGTTCACCGCGATGCGAAGGCTGCCCAATTCGGCGGCAACGGCGATGGCGGCCCGCACCTGATCCTCGTTGGTGACATCCGCCGGTACAAATCTGGCGCGTTCACCCAGCGCTGCGGCCGCTTCTTCGCCCTTTGAGGAGGGCAAGTCGACCAGGACCACGCTGGCCCCAGCGGCGTATAGTGCGCGAGCGGTGGCGGCTCCAAGGCCTGAGGCGCCACCGGTAATGAGTGCAACCGAGTCGGTGATGAGCATGCTTCTTAGTCCTTGTCCTCGAGGCTTCTGGCACTGCCGGTTCTATCGGAAAGCAATTTCAGCTTGCCGGGTTGAGTTAGTGCCCATTAACTGGTTCCAGACTAGTCCGAGAATGTCCACGACAGAAGGGTTAATTTCGCCGTCCAGGCAATGCTCGCGTCGTAGACTGCAGAGATGGGGCGTTTCATCTTTATTTCCACGCGAGAACACGATCTTGCTGCTTCGGACGAGGTCCGTGGGGTGCTGGCCGCCAGCGGTCTACCCACCGATGCGCTGCGCGTAATCCGGCTCGACCGGGAGCCACTGGGTGAGATTGCGGCACTGGGGCTAGAGCATTGTCCCGGCGTCATCTTGGGAGGCAGCCCCTTTAACACCTCGGAGGATCCGATACTGAAATCGGATCTTCAGTTGCGGTGCGAATCCGACCTGTCCAGACTCCTTGACGTACTGGTTCACGATGACTTCCCGTTTCTTGGCGCTTGTTATGGCGTGGGAACGCTAGGCACGCATCAGGGCGCACTGATCGATCGACGCTACGGGGAACCCGTGGGCACGTCACATATCCGACTGACCACACAGGGGCAAAGCGATCCATTGCTCACCGGACTCCCAACGGAGTTTGATGCCTTTGTTGGGCACAAGGAGGCGGTTTCGCGTCTGCCCTCGACGGCGATTTTGCTCGCGGAATCGACCGCATGCCCGGTTCAGATGTTCCGCGTCAAGACCAACCTCTACGCCACACAGTTCCACCCCGAACTTGATCCACAGGGACTGGCCCAGCGGATCCTCATTTATCGTGATGCCGGGTACTTCCCACCGCACGAGGCCCAACGGTTACATGACGAGGCCTTGAGTGCACGGGTGCAATGGCCGGCGTTGGTCCTAGGTAACTTCGTGCAGCGCTACGGTCCATCGGTCTAAAGAATTCCCTGGCCAGCGTCGAGTCGCGCGAGATAACCGGCGATCTTCTTCTGCCGGGTATCGGCACCCTTAACGGTGTGTAGCCGGTAATAGATAGCGAAACGTTCGGCTCCGCTGAGCGTCTGAAGTTTTTCCTGCGCTCGTGGATGCCCCTCCAAAGCGTCAAGGAAGTCCTGTGGCAGTTTTGCCGTCGCTTGCCCTTCATAGGCGTCATCCCAACGGCCATCTGCTTGTGCGGCCTGTACGGCGGCGAGGCCGGACGGTGCCAGCAGACCCAGTTCGCTGAGTCGTTTAATGTTGTCCACGTTCCTGACCGACCACTTGCTCCGAGCAGTCCTCGGGGTAAAGCGGTTGTAGTGGCTGTGTTCATCACGGCCGGTTCGTTGTCCATCAATCCAGCCAAAACAGAGCGCCTGATCCACCGCCTGAGCATAGGTGAGTTCGGTGGTAGTGCCGCCCTTTTTGTGTAGAACCAGGCGTACGCCGGGATGATTCGCGTGATGCTCGGTTAACCATGCTCGCCAAGCGGCGGCATCGGGGACCAGAAGTTCTTCCAACAGAATTGCCATGGAGTCATCCCATCACGTCATGCGCCCACTGCACCAGTGGTTAGCGTGCTGGGTGCCGGGCCAATCCCGACGGGCATGACATATGCATCATGAGGCATACCTTGATTAGCGCCCTCGCTATGATCCGCGCCTCAACATGAATCAGAACCGCTGCTGCGGCTGTAGCCCGGTGAGGTTCGGTCGAGGCTAGTAGGTAGTTCGAAATACACTGTTGTTAACCACCAACACCGCCCTTGTCCAACAGCGTCGAGGGCCCAGGAACACCACTTGGAGAGCCCTCGATGCTTCGCATCCGCCCCACCCTGAGAACCGAACATGCTGCAGGTTGGTCCGAACTATTTTTGGCTCTGGGACTACGCGAAATGACGCAGCTTCCCGCCACCGCTGGGTCAACGAGCCACACCAATCGATGCTTCGCTGCCGATGCGGGGCGCATCCTGGTGCAAGAAGCCACCGACGCCGGCACCGAGCTGCACTTCGAGGTCCGCGATCTGGAGATTTTCGCGCGCTGGACCATCAGTGATGGCACGCCCGTCACCTTGATCCCTGCAGCGGCCGTCAGCACTGGCCCCACGGTGGCACATATCGCAGCTCCCGACTCGGTGAAATTCACCGCGCTTGCGGTGGATCCGCTGGACACCGACGGAACGCCGCCAGAGCTCACCGGGAGCGCGGACAACCCCCGCGGAAACCTCACGGTCCTGATCCGCTGGCACACCCCCGACCTGCCAGCGATCGAAGAGACCCTGCAGAACATCGGGGCAAAATTCTATGCGCACTCCCCCGACGGCACCTCGGTGCAATACCGCGCCAAACATGGCGGGCGCATTGAGGTACGCCCGGAGGAATCGTCTCGCATTGAACTCTCGCTGGAGTACGCGGGTGACTTGGAGACCTTGGCGGAAGGCGTCTCAAAAACTTCCTTCGGCTACCGGATCGAAGAGGAAACCACCTCACGTGTGCTGTTCGTGCAACACCCCGATCACGGATATCTGCGGATCGTTGAATCGAATCCGGATGCCGGCGACAAGATTCAACCCTAGGACTTCACCCCCGATCCGCGGATCGGTGCTGCTGGGAATAGCTGAAGCGGTGTGCCTGTTGCTCCGGACATGAGCAAACTCTTCGCCCCGGTCCAGCTGACTACCCCACAGGGCCCCGGCCTGAAACTACGGAACCGCACAGTATTGGCGCCGATGTGCCAGTATTCGGTCACCAACCGCGACGGTGTCCCGCACGCTTGGCACCTTTCACACCTGGGAGCTCGTGCCGCCGGAGGCTTCGGCCTAGTCATTACCGAGGCCGCGGCCATCACCGCGCAGGGGCGTATCAGTGACCACGACGCTGGCATCTGGAACGACACGCAGACCCATGCGTGGGCACCGATTGTCGATTTCATCCACTCACAAGGAGCGGCAGCCGGAATTCAGCTGGCCCACGCCGGAGCCAAGGCCTCCACTTATGCGTGGCTTCCGCAAGCGGCGGCCGACGGCAAGGTCGGAAGCATCAGTGCGCAAGATGGCGGTTGGGAGACCACCGGACCGTCCGAAACCGACGTCTTCGGCCTAGTTTCCCCCGCTGCCATGTCCGTTGAGCAGATCAAGGTTTCCATCCAAGACTGGGCGGACGCCGCACGTCGTGCCGATGAGGCAGGCTTTGATCTCGTCCAGCTCCATGGAGCCCACGGCTACCTGATTCATCAGTTCCTGTCCCCGTTGACCAACACCCGCACCGACGAATACGGCGGAAGTTATGAAAACCGCACCCGCTATGCCCGCGAGGTCATCGGCGCGGTGCGTGCCGCATGGCCCGATCACAAACCGTTGGCCATCCGCTTCTCCGGTGATGACTGGGTTGAGGGCGGGTGGAGGATTGAAGATACTGCACGCTTCGCTGCCGAGGCCTACGCACTGGGTGTCACGGCCTTTGACCTCTCCAGCGCGGGAATCGGCAAGTACTATGGGCCCACCGGCCCCGGCTTCCAGGTGCCATTGGCCACCGCGGTAAAGCACGCCGTCCCAGATGCCTTTGTCACGGCCGTGGGCATGATCAACGATGCTTCGCAGGCCGAGCAGGTGTTGGTCATGGGAGCAGCCGACGGAGTTTCCATCGGTCGAGCCGCCCTAAAGAACCCCAACTGGCCGGCTGCCGCCGCAGCAGAACTGGGTGCAGCCCAAGATGAGGTCCCCTTCGCCGCACAGTACTGGCGCGCCCACTGGTAAAAACTCCTCTCGCGGCGCCATTCAGCTCATGACTCGCCGCATGGATTAAAAAGGTGCGGGCCAGCGGAAGGAAA
>NZ_JAAWVT010000014.1 GCF_012271785.1 Paeniglutamicibacter terrestris
CCGGCCCCTCTTATATATTGTCTAAACTCGAGGTAACTATGCCTATCAATGCCTCGACTTCCGGTCGCCCCGAACAACCTCTCACTCCCGAGCCAGAGCAACGGCCGTCGGTACCCCGCGAGATTCGTGTTCTCGTTGCGGCCGCGTTCGTGGTGGCGCTCGGATTCGGACTCATCGCACCGATCCTGCCGCAGTTCGCAACCAGCTTTAACGTCGGTGTAGCCGCAGCCAGCGTCATTGTCAGCATCTTCGCCCTGGCCCGGTTGGTCTTTGCCCCGGTCAGCGGAAAACTCACCGATCGGTTGGGCGAACCCACCGTCTATGTCACGGGCGTCCTGATTGTTGCCGCCTCCACCATCCTGTGTGGTTTTGCCCAGAGCTATACACAACTGCTGATTTTCCGCGGCCTGGGCGGGCTGGGTTCAACCATGTTCACCGTCTCGGCCATGGCATTGATCGCACGTATTTCACCACCACAGATTCGTGGTCGGATCGCCGGGTTGTATTCGGGCTCGTTTTTGCTCGGAAATGTCGCCGGCCCGGTGCTTGGATCATTCGCCGCTGGCATGGGCTTCCGCATCCCCTTTTTCATTTATGGCGGGGCACTGATCGTTGCGGCCGCGATCGTCTATTTCTCGCTCTCGCGCACACGCAGGACGCTGACTCCCGGCTCAACCACCAAGGTGCTCGCGGTTGAACGGATCTCCCTGTCTGAGGCCTGGAGTTTCTCCACGTTCAAGGCGGCCTTAGTGTCCGGATTCACCAACGGGTGGATGGCCTTCGGCGTGCGAATGTCATTGATCCCACTCTTTGCCGTGGCAGCCTTCAGCTCCAATGGCACTGTCTTGGCGGGACTTGCTTTGGCCATCTTCGCCGTGGGCAATGGTTTGGCCCTGACCGTCGCCGGAAGGATTACCGATACCTTTGGGCGGCGTGTGCCCATCCTGTGGGGCCTGTCGATTGCCTCGCTGGCCACAGCCACCATCGGTTGGGTCGACAACGTCCCGCTCTTTATTGCGTTATCGGTCCTCGGTGGCATCGGGACCGGGCTCATGGGTCCGGCCCAGCAGGCTGCCATCGCCGATGTTGTGGGCCAGGGGCGGAATGGCGGCAAGGTCTTAGCCACCTTCCAGATGGCCACCGACTTCGGTTCGATCATTGGACCGGTGATTGCCGGCTTCATTGCCGACCAGGCTGGCTTCGGTTGGGCTTTCACGGTCAGTGGTGCCCTCGGCCTGTTGGGTGTGTTGGCCTGGCTTCCCGTCAAGGAAAAACGAAAAGTCGAAAACGCGGCCGGCCCGGGCGCACAAACGCCCCCATCAACAACCGCTGGCACCGAGGACTAACAACTCTGGGGAGCCCTTTTCCGGATGTTCGCGTGTGGAAAGGGTCAAAGAAACAGCAGCGGCTCGGTATCCCTGTTAAGCGCTGAGTTGCTGATCGCGTTCGATGCGCTGACTGATCACCGTGGACACACCGTCTCCACGCATGGTGACTCCATAGAGGGCATCCGCCACCTCCATGGTCCGCTTCTGGTGAGTAATCACGATCAACTGACTGGATTCGCGTAGTTCCTCAAAGATCGTGATGAGTCGACCCAGGTTGGTGTCATCCAGCGCGGCTTCAACCTCATCCATCACGTAGAACGGTGAAGGGCGAGCCTTAAAGATCGCCACCAGAAGCGCAACGGCTGTCAGCGACCGTTCCCCACCGGAGAGCAAGGAAAGTCGCTTGATCTTCTTGCCGGCGGGCCGGGCCTCAACCTCGATACCCGTAGTGAGCATGTTCGCAGGATCGGTCAGGACCAGGCGGCCCTCTCCCCCGGGGAAAAGCCGCTCGAAAACGCGCTCGAATTGCGCTTCGGTGTCCCGATAGGCCTCGGTAAAGACCCGTTCCACGCGCTCATCAACATCCTTGATGATGTCCAGCAGATCCTTGCGGCTCTTTTTGAGGTCTTCAAGCTGCGAGGTTAAGAACACGTGGCGTTCTTCCAGCGCTGCAAACTCTTCCAAGGCCAAGGGATTCACGCGGCCGAGTGCCGAAAGATCACGTTCGGCCGTCTTGAGACGCTTTTCCTGCTCGAGACGATCATAGGCAGTGCCCTGGGGAAGAGCATTTCCTTGCTCATCAACCGTCTGATGTAGGGCTGCCCATTTATCCTCTTCCGCTAGGGGCTGAGGAATGAGAACGTGAGGTCCGAAGTTTTCGATCAGATGCTCACTGGTCAGGCCCAACTCTTCAATGGAACGGTTCTCCAGCGTTTCAATGCGTAGTCGTAGCTCGGCGCGGGCCAGCTCGTCACGATGGACCGAGCTCGTCAGCGCGGCAAGTTCGGCGCCCAACTTATCTACGCGGGCACGGACCAGGGAAAGCGATGCCTCAATTTCTTCACGTCGGGCCTGGAGCAGCTCTCGCTCCGCATCGGCGCGATCGATGGAAATGTTGGTGAAGGAGATGATGCGTTCTACCTTCGCCGATACTTCGCTGGCGGCCAGGGCCTGCGCGCGACGGGCTTCGGCACGTCGTTGAGCCTCCACCCGCGCTCGGCGCTCTGTTTCCGCGGCGCGCTTGAGCGACTCAACACGGGAACGGATTCCGTTGGCGCGTTCCTCGGCACTACGCAGTGCTAATCGGGCGTCGAGCTCCTTTTGCCGAGCGGCAACAGCAGCTGCTGCCAGTTCGTCACGTTCGTCGGTTTCCGGTTCGTGATCTTCGGGTGCTTCCTGGGCCAGATCCAGTCGTTCCAGGAGCTCGGCGAGCCTTTCCTGCTCCACCTCGAGCTTTTCCTCCGCGAGGCTGACCTGCTGATCGAGGCGTTCACGCTCTCCGTACCCCTGGCGCAGCAGTGAACCGAGGTGCTCCATCCGTTGAGCGACCGCAGAGATTTTGGCATCAGAGTCATGCAGGCGACTCAGTGCAGCGTCCGCGGCTTCTTCTGCCGTCATCAATTGTGCCGTCAAGTCTGCGGCGCTCAGCCGCAATGCGCTCAACTGCTGTTGCACCGAATCGAGTTCGTTGGCGGTCTCGGTAATAGCGGCATTCTGTTCGATGAGCGAGGGTGCAGCCGTGGTTCCGCCGCTTGCGGTCCCGGCTGTGAGGATGTCACCGGAAAGCGTCACAGCCCGAGTCGTCGGGTCAAGGGACATCAGTTCCCTGGCCTCACCCAAATCCGCCACAATGATCGTGGACCCCAGAAGATGTGTCAGTGTGCCGCGCAGGGGCTCGGGCGCCGAGATCACCTCAAGGGCAGATTTGCCGAGGGACGTCGTGGGGTGGTCCTTGGCTAGCGCCTCAATATTGCCGCTGATGAGATGGACACGTCCACCGTCGCTATCGCGCAGTCCGCCAAGAATGGCCGTGGCGTGGTCAAGTTCCTCTACGGCAAGTGCTTCGGCCAGCGGGCCCAGTGCTGCCGCTACGGCAATTTCATAACCGGCCTCAACCTCGAGGTGATGGGACAGTCGGCCCAACACGCCCCGATGGTCGCCGGCCAGGATATCTTCCGACGCGTCCTTACGCACCGCTCCCATGCGCAAAGCTTCCAGCCGTCCGTTCAGGGCGCCGAGCTGGGTGGCAAGTTCTTGTTCTCTCTTCTGTTGAAGATCCATGCGGACGACCAAGGCCTCGTGCCGATCTGCGGCATGTTCGTAGGCGGTATCCAGGTCTTCTTCGCCGTCTTGCACGGTGGCTGCTTGTTGTTCCAAGACCGCAAATTCATTTGCTGTTCCTTCCCGCCGGGCGGCCCAGCCCTGGAGGGATTCGCGGAGCCGGCCGAGTTCTCCGGCCGTTGCATCCACCTTGCTACGTGCCGCTCCCACTTGACCTGCGAGTCGGGCCACTCCTTCTCGCCGGTCTGCGGCGACTCGTAGTTGGTTGGTTAAGCGGCGCTGTTCGGCCTGAGCAGCTTCCTCGGCTTCACCCTTCTCCTCTACGGCAGTTTCGAGCAGCTCCCGGCGCATCTCAAGGTTTTCTTCCAGTTCCTCAAGTTCATCGTGCAGTCGTTCGGCCTGCGCCTCGAGTCGGTCCGGGTCCCGGCTGGAGTCGAATTCGAGAGCGTCGGTTCCCAGCAGTCGAGATCGTTCCGCCGCCAGTGCTCCTAGGGAGCGGAATCGCTCACGTGCCGAGGAGAGCGCGAACCACAGGTCTCTGGCCCGATTGAGCTCCGGCGTTGCCTGCGCGGCAGCGACTTCGAGCGTGGCCAGCTCCGCGCGTGTTTCATCAAGGTGAGCCTGGACGATCTTTTGGTTTTCGCGCTGCGTGGTTTCGTCGGCGATATCCTTGCTCAGGGCATCCGACAAGGTCACCAGGTCATCGGCAAGTAGTCGGGATTTGGCATCACGCACGTCAAATTGGACGCTCTGGGCACGGCGGGCGATCTTGGCTTGTTTTCCCAAGGGGGTGAGCTGTCGACGAATTTCGCTGGTGAGGTCCTCGAGTCGATTCAGGTTTCCCTGCATGGCGTCGAGTTTCCGGACGGTTTTTTCCTTGCGCCGACGGTGTTTCAGTACTCCGGCAGCTTCCTCAATGAATCCCCGTCGATCCTCGGGAGTGGCATGCAGGATCTTGTCGAGCTGTCCCTGGCCCACGATGACGTGCATTTCCCGGCCCAGTCCGGAGTCCGAGAGGAGTTCTTGGATATCAAGAAGTCGACATGACGTGCCATTAATCGCATATTCCGAGCCCCCGGCTCGAAACAATGTGCGCGAGATCGTCACTTCGGCGTATTCGATCGGGAGCGCACCATCAGCATTGTCGATGGTCAACGAAACGTGTGCCCGTCCTAGGGCGGCTCGACCCGATGTCCCGGCAAAGATGACATCTTCCATTTTTCCGCCACGCAAGGTTTTAACCCCTTGCTCCCCCATGACCCATGCCAGCGCGTCAACGACGTTTGATTTTCCCGAGCCGTTGGGGCCAACAACGGCCGTGACACCGGGCTCAAACTCAAAGGTCGTCGCCGAGGCAAACGACTTGAATCCGCGAACGGTGAGGGTTTTCAAATGCACGTGGGAGCGTCCTGAGTTTTTGGTGGCTAAAGTTATTGGTGGGCTGCCTTCAATACTATCGAGTCACTATCACTCATTGGCGCTCCCCGCCCCGCTAGTCAGCTATTTCACCAATCACACCAGGAGAAGACCCCCTTGAAGAGTCTTTTGACCATCGATTCATGGCCTTCGACACATGCGGCAGCAGCCGTTCTCTCCGCCGATGGAACAGTCCTTGGCACTCATGGGGATCCACATCACCGCTACGCGCTGGCCTCGGTGACCAAGTTGCTGAGCTCCTATGCCTTCTTGGTCGCCCTCGAAGAGGGTGCCTTTGAACTCGACACCCCGGCCGGACCGGAGGGATCCACCGTGAAGCACCTGCTGGCCCACACCTCGGGCTATGACTTTGCGGAGCGGACGGTGCGCTTTGCCCCTGGCCAGCGACGCTTGTACTCCAATGCGGGATTCGAAGTGCTTGCCGAAAGTTTGGAAGCGGCCACCGAGATGCGATTTGGTGACTACCTGTCCGAAGCAGTTCTTCAGCCGTTGGGGATGGATTCCACGTCTCTAGACGGCAGTGCCGCCGCGGGAGCAACGTCTACACTGCAAGATCTTCTGTCCTTTGCGAACGAACTGCAGAATCCGACCTTGTTGGACACGCAAACTCATTCCCAAGCCACACACGTCGTCTTTCCCGACCTGGCGGGAATCCTTCCCGGCTACGGCCGCCAGAAAAATAACACCTGGGGTTTGGGGTTTGAGATTAGGTCGGAAAAATCACCGCATTGGACTGGGCTGCAGAACTCGCCACAAACTTATGGCCACTTCGGGCAGGCTGGGACCTTCCTGTGGGTTGATCCGGCGTTGGAGGCTGCGTGCGTGACGTTGACCGATCAGCCGTTTGGGCCGTGGGCCGTTGAGGCGTGGACACCATTTAACGACCAAGTTATCAATGAACTGCAAAACCGCTAAAGGCCTCAACGACACATCGCCTTGTGCCAACTGAGAGCCACAATTCATTTCGCTAAATCGGGAATTTACTTATTGACGTCTCTACTCACCGATACAACCACCAACCGCGAGTTCCCTTGGCCGAAGGCCACGTACGGTGCTGGGCACCGTACGTGGTTCTCTGTGGACCTCCGCTATTTTCGCAGGTCGATGCTCAGGCTGCCGTGAGCCGTCGAATAGACGCGAACGTTATTCGTGAGAGGCGGGAGCTTCGTTCCGATCGGACAGACCACCCGGGCAAGCGTTCCTACCTTCCCTGAACTGTCACGAACTACGGTCCAAAGGTCCACGATCTCTTTTCCAAAAACCAACATATCGCCTCTGCCAATCGTTGCGGTATGCAGATTTGCGTTAGATTTTGTCGTAGCCTTCGTTATTGCAATGTTGATGTCGACTTGTTTGGTGGATGCCCGGTTTTTCAGAACAAGGGTAGCGCTGTTCAAGGGGGCGATGCTCGAAAGTTGTAGTTGGATGCCAGCTCCGTCAAGAACTGCAGATTCGGCTCGCATCGGAGCATCGACAGCGTATGCAGTGCGTTGAACGTCGACGATGGCTTCGAACGCTCGCTGCCGGATCAGCTCAGTAAGTTCGGATTCCGCCGGAGCAAGACTTGCCAGCGACTCCTCGGGAAGAAAACGTTCAAGGAACTCGGAATGGGAATCGATCCACTGCAACTGCACGTCGCGCTCGAAAGCCAAGAATCTGCCTGGTTCATAGAAGCGGAGGCCCTTTCGCCTGAACAAGTCAAGGACTAGAAGCTGGGCCAGCTCTCTGTCGGGAACATCCTGCAACAGGTTTTTCGCAATCTCTGTCAGAGAACGTACATAACCAGCGGGTTCAATGGGGGCACTACTGATGTTAGAACCCACGGTACGAGTCCGAATGAAATAGTAATCATAGTCAGCAAGAATCGAGGTCTTTCTGGACCTGAGGTAGCAGGCCGACATCACAATTCCGTCTTCTAGCCGGACCCGCTCTTCATGAAAACGAATGTTGTTTTCGAGCAACAACGAGCGGCGAACTAACTTCTGAGGCGACAATGACCTTAAGACTAAGCGAAGTGGGACGTCTTCTATGGTCTTGGTAAAAAGCGATGCTTGTACTCGTCGTCCACCGAGTCCAACCATTTTAGGAACAACCACGTCCGATTCGGTTTTCCGAGCATAATCGACCATACGACGAAGCGCTTCAGGACCTAACCGATCGTCTGCGTCACAAAAGAAGACGAACTCGGATTCACTGGCAGCAATGCCTACGTTTCTAGGCTTGCCGGGCCAGCCGCTATTTTCCTGGTGAATGACGCGGAAATTTGCATTTCTTGCGGAATACACATCGAGAATCTGACCACTAAAATCATCAGAACCGTCATCCACCGCAATAACATCAAAGTCATCTGAGCTAAGATCTTGCGCTTCCAAAGAGTTAAGTAACTCGGTCAAATATGGCATCGCATTATAAACGGGGATTATTACAGATACCGATCGCTGTACCGATCCCAGCGGAATAGGGGAAACCCGTTCGCGCACGTCAGGGCCGACAGGCGAAGCCGAATTGCGTTCTTGGGAATCTAGAATCTTGGGTGTGCCTTCGCTAGATTTCGACCTACCAGTTCCCCATTTGGACAGCAAACCCATAGTGACCTCCATTAGCGTTCGAAGAGGTTAAGAATCTCCTTTAACTCCTCATACGGAGACTGAAACTCACAAATACGAATATTTCCTCTATTCGATATTATCATTTGCGCTCGAAAACCGAACACAGCTAGTACTTTGCGATTCGTCACGTCGAAGATGAGCCTCAAAAACGGTGGTTCAAGCAGTCGAGGCGTTTTTGCCTCTCCAGCTCAGGCTTACAACCCGCCTACATTCGCTTGAGCGAAAGGCAACCGTGCAGGGTTTCGTAAATTCGCCAGCCACCGACGGCTTTAGCTTCCATACGGCCGAATTCGACTCGCTTCCTCAGTGATCCGTCATTCGTGGTCGCGAAAACATCCAAGATTCTCCCCGGACGGCTCTCCTCCACTGACAAGATCCATGCGCCCGCATTGATGGGCTCCGCCGAAGCAACGTCGACCCCCTCACGATTCACAAGGATCAAGCCAAGCTCCGCACTCAGTGGGCCATTCGACAAGAATTCCAGTTCGCCTGGTGCAACCTCTTTGACTTCCGAGACGACTGGCCCGATGGTATTTCCCACCACTCGGTTTGGACGTGGTTCAGCGCTAAATACTTCTACCCAGTTCTCAACGAAATGACTTTTGCTGAATTTTTCTAGGGTTTCGCGACACACAGACTTCATGGCATCGCGCTGAGCAGGATTCTTCATCAGTTCAAGAATTTTCTCTGCCATCGCTTCGTTGGCTCCGAACGGCAACAGGAATCCATTCTGACCATTATTGATAACGTCCCTAGGGCCATAGTTTGCATCATATGCCGCTACCGGTACCCCGTGCCCCATGCTTTCCAGAAGGATCAGAGGGAAACCTTCAGATGCCGAGGTCAAGAGCGTGACTAGGGCAGAACCATAGATCTCTGCGGGATTGTTTGTGAACGGCATGAACTTCACGCTGTCCTTGATGCCCAACTCGTTAATGAGATCAGCCAGACTATCTTCTTCGGCATCCTTATAGCCGAACCCGAACACCTCCATGCGAGCACGAGGTTCCGCGGCCGCAACGTGTGCGAATACTCGCATTGCCTCATCAAGGCGCTTCTTCGCGTGGATTCGCGCCACCAGGACGATGCGGTAAGGATCAACGATGGCAGATTCGGCGGACGCCTCCGGGGCCACCTGACCAATAACCTTCATAATGTCGCCGTGGCCAAACTGCGATGACAAGTCGCTCTTCTGCGCAGACGTCAGCACAACGAGGCGGTCCCACGCGTCGAGGTTCTTTCCCGCCCGCGTCCAATTGACGCTCGTTGCCGAACCGGACACATACGGCGGTTGCAGGTGATTGCTGTGGGCCGTCATGACCTTGAGGAGATTTGGATGACGGAGTGAACTGACGATGTCGTCAACGTTCTCCCGTGGCAAGTTAGGAAGATTCTCCCTAAATTCTGAAACGATGGCCGGAGCCGCTTCATCTTTGAGGACGCGCTCAAAGGCAAATTTATAGAGGGCTCCCATGGTGGCAAAAGAACGAGGATTCTCACCATGAACGAACGAGACTCCCCAATTTGGGTTACCGGGCGTCTGCCAGATAGTCAGGAAGCACGCCGTATCCTTGCCGAAAAAGCGCTGAACGGTCGGAGATGCACTGCCCGGCTGATACGTCAGAGTCCTCGCGACAGAACCGGTTTCATCCATCTCATCTCGTTGGTAGCGGAATCTGGCCTCGTTAAAGTACTCGACAACTTCGATTCGGCCCACCGGATCCAAACGTACGTATTTTTCGTAAATGCCGTCTCGGAAGTGACGAAATTCGCGACCAGATGTCCCCGTCGGAAATACAGTGATCCCTGACCCTTTTTCGATTTCGAAGGGGGAACGCTTATCAACCGAAGAACTGTCAAGGGAGTACAGAATGCTGTAAGCAGTCACATCTTGGTGCAGGTGACCATCCCTCTTGAGCTCGTCAACATCCAGTTGTAACCGCGGCTGTCCAGCGAGAACCGCGATCTTGACGTTGCTCATCGACCCGTCGGCAGCGAGTGCATTGGCACGCTCGCGAACGGCTTTAACGAGCCCACCGCGTTTGAGGGCGAGAGTATTTACAAGAAAGTGCGCCGTCCGAGTCATACCGACAATCCTACCCAACTCAACTGGTCAGCTAATCATTTACCGGCGTTACGAGTGCCCAGAGTCGTCCATACGATGCGGACGGTCTTCCATATCACCCAACACGTCGTTCACCCGATTGCGAAGTACCCGCTGAATTTTCCGATCCGCACGTTTGAATCCGCTAGGGGCGAGGTTTGCGTTGGCACCTGGGACAGCTGAAGGAGGATCGCCCCATGAAGGGGTCTCGACGAATCAGCGAGGTCAATTCCGCCTCGGCGCAGCGCTGGCACGCCTTACCTTCGCGGCCATAGGCGTTTAAGGATCGGTCAAAGTAGCCAGAAGCGCCGTTGACATTTACGTAGAGTGCATCGAAGCTCGTTCCGCCTGCGGCTAGCGCCCTATCCATGACATCTACGAGCGCGGTGTGCAGCCGCACGACATCCGGGCGCCGGATGGTGGCTGTTGATCGCAGGCCATGAAGTTTCGCTGCCCAGAGTGCCTCATCCGCGTAAATATTGCCCACACCCGAAATGACCTGTTGATCTAGGATGGCGCGCTTGAGTTGTGTGGTGCGCTTGCGAAGGGCCACAAAGAGTGTTTCCGGTGTGGAGGCAGGGTCAAGAACGTCGCGGGCAATATGCGCAGCAGCCTTCGGAATCACCGGAATCTCCGATCCGACGCCACCGGGAAGGTGGTCAACGGTGGAAACTAGGGGTGACAGGAACATCCCTCCGAAGATTCGTTGATCAATGAATCGTAATTCGGCCGGCTTTTCTGCCTCGGGAGATAGCTGCAGCCGCACCTTGAGATGCTTCTCATCGGTTGCGCTGGATTCTTCAACAAGGAGCTGACCGCTCATCCCCAAGTGCGCCACCAAGGCGCTGGGAGTCTCCAAACCATCAAGAATCATCCAGAGGAATTTTCCGCGGCGGACGGCTGAGGTGATACGAGTCGATGTGAGCGTTGCCGAGAAATCGGTGGGGCCTTCAAGATGGCGCCTGACCGAACGAGGATCGACGACCTGCACCGATTCAACGGTTCGGCCGACGACCCAGTCGTCCAGGCCTCGGCGAACCACCTCAACTTCAGGTAGTTCGGGCATGAGTTAGTTCGCCTTTGCGGAGTCGTCCTGCGGGCGAACCATTTTCCAGGTTTCGGCCGCGGCTTCCTGTTCGGCTTCCTTCTTAGAAGGTCCGGTGCCCTGGCCATAGGGGTTGCCGCCAATATGAAGGATTGCAACGTAGCTACGTGCATGGTCCGGGCCGGAACCCATGACGCGGTATTCGATGCTGCCCATTTTCTGGGCTGCTGCGACTTCTTGAATGGCCGTCTTCCAGTCGGTTCCGGCGCCCAAGACATCAACGTCGTGGAGCAGCGGGAGGATCAGTCGCATGACCATGTCCCGGGCAACTTCGACGCCGTTGTTCAGGAAGGTGGCTCCGATGAGCGATTCCATGGTGTCGGCCAAGATGGAGGACTTGTCCTTGCCGTTGGTCAGGATTTCTCCTTGACCCAGCAAAATGAACTCGCCCACTCCGAGGGAACGCGCGATGCCGGCTAGGGCACGGGTACTGACCACGGCTGAGCGTCGTTTGGCCAGATCGCCTTCGGGAAGGTCTGGGTAATTCTTGTACAGGTGGTCGGTGACGGCATAACCGAGCACCGAGTCGCCTAGGAACTCCAGACGTTCGTTGGTGGGGATCCCACCATGCTCATAGGCGTAGGAACGGTGTGTGAGTGCAAGACGAAGCGTCTCGGGGTCAATAGTGACCCCGAGACGCTTCAAAAGCTCTTCTGTTGAAGGCATGAGACAGACTTAAGCGTCTGCGACCTTGCGACCCTTGTATTCAAGGAACAGCTCGGTGCCTGCAGAATCGGTAACAACCTTCGCCTGGTGCGGCAGGCTGTAGGTAACCTGTCCGTTCTCCATGGTCTTCACCAGGGTAGGCGCGGTTGCCTTCCACTGGGCGCGACGGGCGCGAGTGTTTGAGCGGGACATCTTCCTCTTCGGGACAGCCACGGCTACTTCTCTTCTCTCTCGACTGAATGTGTACTCTGTGTCGCATCCTCTGCGACGATGTCGGTCAGCCCGGCAAGAGCTGCCCAACGAGGATCCAAGACCTCATGGTGATGCTCAGGATCCTCATTCAGGCTTTTTCCACATTCGGAGCAAAGCCCTGCACAGTCTTCCCGGCATACCGGTTGGAACGGCAGTGCGGTCACCACTGCATTCCGGAGTACCGGTTCGAGATCTATACGATCATCAACAACCTGGTACTGGTCAAGATCTTCTTCTTCGGTGAACTCGTGTAAGCCCTCGTAATAATAAAGTTCTTGAATGTCGGCATCGAAGTCATACGCGATGGCTTCCAAGCACCGGCCGCATTCACCGTCGATTTCGACAGTAGCGGTTCCGGAAACTAGAATACCCTCGTGCACGGCTTCGAATCTCAGATCCAGATCAATCTCTGATCCTTCACGAACTCCAATGAGTGCCACACCAATTTCACCCGGCGCGGCGACCACTTCATCAAGTTTCGTCATATTTCCTGGGCTTCGCCCAAGATCCTTGGTCAAGAAGACCAAGGGCGAGCTGCGATCAATCCCGTGTGACGACGATTGATCTGAACGCTTTTCGCTGATGATGACTCCTGTAGAACATAGACCGACATTCCATCCTAGCGTGATTCGTGACCGGAACCAAAACCGTTTGCGGCAACACGTGCTGGATCAGATCCTTCAACACCGAATATTTCATCTACAACCCTACGTGCCGAGAAACCATCATCGTGCGGAGCGAATTTCGCGATGAAAGCATCGCTGGGGCCCGTCACGGCCTGTTGACCGCTGAGCGCCTCACCCAGTACGTCCCAAAGCTCCTCTTCGTCACGAACAATTGGCCCAGGAAGTTCTTTGTCATAGTCCAAATAGAACCCACGCAGGTTGTCACGGTAGTTATCGAGATCATATGCGAAGAAGACAATCGGGCGCCTCAGCAGCGCGTAGTCGAAGAAGACCGAAGAATAGTCGGTGATCAATACATCGCTGACAAGGTACAAGTCTTGAATTTCGGGATAGGCAGAAAGATTCAGTACCCTGCCCGCCAATTCGTTGGGAACAGAAATTCCGGAGCTTACCAAGACATGCATGCGAAGGAGCAGCACGGTGTTTTCGCCGAAGCGCTCGTTAAACGTCTCGAGATCGAAGGGAAGCTGAAAAGTAAACCGACCTTTTCCGTTGCCAGCGTCATCGCGGAAGGTAGGCGCGTAAAGGACGACCTTATGCTCGTCCGGAATCCCCAACGTGTTTTTGATCGCTTGGGCACGTGTTGGCGCCGAAGGCTCCAACAATGGGTCGTTTCGCGGGTAACCGAGTTCCAAGATCGGCCCCTTATACGCAAAGGCGCTGCGCATAGCTTCGGTTGCATATGGGCTCGGTGACAGAAGGTACGACCATTGACTGATAGCCCGAGTGACGCGCTCAAGGTAGCCCTCGTCGCGACCCTGAATATCTTCAATGTCATTGAGCATGCGCTTGAGGGGTGTCCCGTGCCATGTCTGAACATAAATCCCTGCCTTGCGACGCGTCACGTAGAACGGCAGGTTCTGGTTCACTACCCAGTACTTGGCCCGGGCGAGATGCCAGAAGTATTCCATCGAAAGCCGTTTTACCGCGATCGTGTTTGGATCCGTAAATTTGTGTTGTCCGGAGTAGATCCAGACCTTCTTGCGAGTGTCACCTCGCCGAAGCAGCTCCTCATAAATGTATCTAGGTGAATCTGCATACTGCTTACCCAGACCAGATTCGAAAACGATAAGTTCCCCATCGGTCGGTAGGCGCCGGAGCAAAGATTGCATGCGTTTCATCACGGGGTAGTAATAGCCACTTCTTCGGAAACGATTCTGCACCTTGTCGGCAAGTTCGTTCTGTTGTAGCTTTTTGACGCGAAGTGGTGACACCTGCAGTTTTGAAATCGCCTCAAAAACACGCGCCGAATGGTTTCGGTCACGAGCCACGATAAAGTTCGATGCTCGATCGTGATTAGTAGGATCGATAGACATCCCTCGCTCCACGGTCTCGGAGAGGCGCTCGATTAAGGCCTCACGTGTGACGGCAATTGCACCAGGTAACTCCTGATCCAAGTCAAGGTGAGATCCGGACTTACCCAAAAAACGTCCGCGATCGAATTGGAAGTAATGCACTGGCTTTTCGAGGAAGCTAAAGTCGAAACCAACACTTGAGTAGTCGGTCACCATGGCGGCACTCTGCTTCATCAAATACTGGACATCGACTTCCCCTTGTTCAATGATTCGCACCGGAGCGTCCTGGAAGTAAGCCCTGAAGTGCTGCATGTTTGGGTGAAGACAAAAAAGCAGCTCAAGATCGTTTTCGCGAACAAGTTTGGCCAACTCGGGGTCATGCAGGAAACCGTTCCATTGCTGGAAGTACTCGGACTCAATGAATGCCTCGCCATTTTGGAGCCAATCTCTCCACGTCGGGATGATCAGAACTTGTCGCGAACGAACTTGAACATCCGTGTTGAACAATGCATCGAACCGAGGCAGGCCGGTGACAGCGACTTCCTTCGGATCGTAACCAAAATCGCCAACGATATAAGACTTTTCATGCTCAGACGACACACAGAACAGGTCTGTTGTGAAGCCGACGGACTTTTTCCCGTAATTTGGCACCATCCACTTAGTACCCATGACTCCGTGCTGAAGGAAAACCTTTCCAGCACGAGACTTTGAAACGAAAGCTGGGTGCCGAGTTGGATACAGATAATCGGGATGGTGCGATCCAATAATGCGGTCGGCTGCCAACGCGATCTCAAAATGTTCTTTCGACTGGTAGCCAACGACGTTGCCCAGTGCGCGAACGTTTTCGAACTCTGGGGAGGACAAATCGATGACGTAGTACGCGTCGACCTCGGGGTGGTTCTCCCTGACGTATTTGAAGAAGTGGTAGCCGTTGTCTTGAGCTTTATATGGCAATTCGCCGATGAGCCATATCGGTTTCCGGCCGCGAGCCGCGACCTTGTTCAGAACGGGGTTGAAGTTCTGAAGAACTTCGAAGGATTCCCTCTCGATGACTTCAAGAATCAGCGAGGTGGCCTTGCGCTTGAACGTGTAATAGGGGTTAATTACCAGCGTCTTACCGTCTAAGGTGAAGTCACCGCCACGAGTTGTCGCCCGAATAGCATAGGGAGTCCGTGCAATGCGAAGGCGTACAGGATCTTCAACGCCAAAAATGACAACTTCGAGATACACGTCAAAATTGTCCGAGGTGTCGATCTGTTGCCAATCCTGACCGACAAAGGACACTTCGGCGTTCCATGAATATCGCCCGAATCCGTATCGCTTACTCGTCTGCGGTTGGACCAGTCGAAGGTCAGCCGGTGCCGTGAATTCTTGGCCGCTACGGCGCCCGATGACAAGCAACTGACCGGAGACAATACGTGAGGTCTTACTGTAGGCAAGGCCCGCCAAACGCAAGGAACCCTCATGAACCGATATCGCGTCAGTACGCAGTTTAACGCTGTGCGTAACTGAGCGGTTCATCGCGATTGCAAGCTCGCCTCGCTTATTGATGTATGGATGCGCACTGCCATAAGGACTATTGTTTTGTTCGAGTTTCCCCAGCTCAGTTTCTCCGGCGCGGCCAATAACACGGTGAAAGCGCACCGCATCTCCCTCGTCAAGAGTGCCCTCTTCGACAAGCTGGTTCATTTCTGCTCTGGAGAGGGGCAAATCATGCCCGGGAATCTCGACTGCCGCAACACCAAGCGGAAGCGCTCCGACTTCACCGGCATACTCCATACACACTCGGAGATAGCCAACGGTGGGATCGTATCCGCCTCCGTCCTCGGATTCTTCAGCGTTCTCAGGATCCTCAGCGAATTCAGAATCTTCGGCAAGCATTTTAGTTACTGCCGTTTGCCATTGTTTTGTCAGTCGGACAAGATCGAAAGTACCGAAGGAGTCGAAAACGTCAGGGCCAATTTGCGTGGAAGTTTTCAGTTCCGAACGGGCAATGATGGTTGTTCCCCGCAAGAAGCTGAGTCCCGAAGGTTGTTGGTTGCTGTGCGTCCTCACCAGCAGGTCCGTACCTACTTGGCTTACCGTAAGTGAAAGCGCGCCCTTGTTTGTTCGGGTCTTGCGGTTCAAGTCCTTACGGTGAAGGTTCCTCCCATATAGGTCCTGGATCATGCTCGCCAAGCTCGTGGGTTTGTGCTTCACAAAGCAACCTTTCAGTCTAAGAAATCATGCAAAATCGGATCAAGTTGGTCTTGTGCCAGCAGCCCAGCGGTAGTCCTCGGGGTCGTCCTAACCGACCTGTCGAGGTTGTGGCTGAAATGCTGTCAGTAGCTGGGCTGCATCAGGCGCCTTCGGGCATGGTGCTTGAAGCCTATGGGGTCTCAAACGAGGACGGCCACGGGAACATTCTCTGTAGGAACTGCTCGACACTAGTCGAGACTTCAGCCGTCCTAGCTGGCGTTGAAGTGACTTCGTTGAGACAAAACATCTGGGGACGTTTTTGTAGAAAAAGTCGCGCAATTTTCTGCTGTGCACTTTCGGAGCCCAGATCGATGTATCGATAATCGACGTCAGCCGGAAAAGCCGCACCCATCGCACACCCGTAGTAATGGGCTAGTGCAGAAGGTATCGAAAGATCACTCTCGCTCCTGAACCTAGCTTTGGCGGTAGCCGTCACTTCCGCCGGATGTGTCTCAGCGATGGTCTTTAGTGTGGACATAAGTTGTGCATGCGCGACATGCTTGAATTTGTGGCTGGTTGTCATCCCGAACGTGGATGCCAAGAGCCGATTGTTATTTCGGGCAGCAATATTCACCGGCAAGTTGGCGGTCTCCGGTAGATCAAAACGTGCGTCCGACAGTGAGAATTTGGGGTACCCGGTTGGAGTGTAGAAAACCTGTTTGCCTAGTGGTCGACCGAAAAACACATCGTCGTTGACGTAGAGGAAACGCTCGGACAGATTCGGGATCCGGTACAACTGCGACTCGATCGAATGCGAATTGAAAGTCGGCAAGGCAGCAGGATCCTCGAAGATATCGGCGTGGTCCACCAGGGTAATCTTCGGATTGTCGGTGTCGAGCCAGGCGGGATGCTGTCCGGCCGTCACGATGAAGATCTGATTAACCCATGGCAGGAACGCTTCAACGGATCTCAACGAAAATCGGAGTTCATCATGCGATTGGTAACGAGCCTCATCGTTGGCCGTCGGTGGAAGTTCACCGGTGATCCGATCCTCGGCCCGCAACCGGTTCGCCTTCCACTCCTCATCAGAACCGTCAACCCACGTGTACACGAGGTCGATGGTCTCTCTCACATCCAAAAGATTTCTAGAGGTCGGCTGCTGTCCGCCAGAAGCCACTAACAACCGAACACCTATCGTCTCGGTCAAGTCCCTCCGACGCCCGACCTGAGACCTGGTGGCGCAGCTCCATCCAGCGATAGCATCTTGGCTCAGCGCTTCCTTCATGATGGGCTCGAGGCTAAATCCTGCGGAACTCAGTAGGGCGCGCAATTCGGTCGCGTCGTTCGGTCCGACATTGACCGTGGCTACACCGTTGGCCCAATGCACCTTCAGACCTGAGGAAGCAATGACCGTCTCCATTGCTTCAGCTTGCATTTGCCGCAGGCTGGCGATGTTGGTGATTGCAGCAGGGGTCTTTCTGTCCACTAGAGCAATGGCGTGTTGCCAGTAGCTTGGAGGAATCAAGGCACCAACCCGTCCTTTCCAACCGGATATCAGGCTCATGTCCACTTCCTTCAAGGTATTACCGTCAAAGCGCTGTTCGCGTTTGCTGCCTGTCTAGTCTATTCATTTTCCCTGAGAAGTTCTGACAACCTGAACTCACCACATAATTCGAGACATCTAAGATGGGTTCGTGACTATCCTTGAAACCTTGACGCGCCAGACCAAACTTCTTTCCGGAAGAATCCATGCGATGGCCGTGGAAAAGCGAGTCATCGGAGCGCTACGCTCATCCACTCCTCAGCAGGACGACGCGGTGGACTTCATCCTCTTCTTCGCCGATGGCCCCGGGCAGAGGTACCAATTAGAACAGTGGCTCGTCCCCTTCGAGTCCCTTGCCGATCGCGGTTATGGTGTGTGTGTGGTCGTCATGAACTCGCTCACTGCAAAATTCGTGGCCAGCAGCACGCGTCTGCCAATCTTGCTTTCTCGTTCGATGGAAACCATCGAGTCGTTGCTGGCATCCTGGGGAACATCGGGCATCTTCTACGTCAACAATTCTCAAGCGAACTTTACAATGCTTCGAGTAAGCGGCCCCGCCCACGTTCATTTGAGCCATGGTGAGAGTGAAAAATCATCAATGGTGTCGAACCAGCTAAAAGCCTACGACTTCGCCTTCATTGCCGGCGAGGTTGCCCGATCTCGAATCATCAACGCCATCCCACGTTTTGATGCGACCAAGCTGGTAGAGATTGGCCGACCGCAGCTCGACGTTGTCGCCAACGGTTCGCCGCCTCGGTTAGCAGAATCACGTGTGAAGGTCCTATACGCGCCGACTTGGGAAGGCGACGGAAAAAATATGGACTACAGCTCTATCGCGCGGGTCGGCCTCAAAATCGTCACGGCGTTGCTTTCCGATGAAAGATTCACTGTCATCTTTAGGCCCCACCCAAAGACAGGGAGCTGGTCGGCAACGGCGCGACAGGAATTGGCTAATATCAGGAAAGCCATCTCCGCTGCTTCCAGCAAAGCACCCGCAGCCGGCCATCACATTGATCAGAACGACGACTCGGGACTGAGCATCCTCGAAGCAGATATTGTCATCTGCGATATTTCCGCCATAGCCATGGATGCAGTTGGGTTGGATAAGCCTATGCTGCTACTTCACAGTGAAAATACCGAAATAACCAAAGAACTCGCTCCCAGCCAAACGCTCTTGCTGAAGCAGGCCAAGGACCTGCTCGATCATGACAACACTCGAGCGTTTGGGGACGAGCTAGAACGCCTCGCCACCGCGGGTGTTACGAGTGAACAACGATCACTGCAAAAAAGGGTGTTTGGTTCTCCCGCACTTGGCCACTCCACTGACCGATTCATAGAAGCTGCAGCTCGCGTAGCCGGAGTTCGCCAGCGCTAAGGACTCCCCTGCCCGGATTGAATCACCCTTGAGTGACTATGCCGTGATCAACGGACGTTGCCTGCTAAACCTTGTGCGTGATGTTCGCGGCGGCGAGCGTCGTTCACTGCAACTACGAGGCTCGCTTCAACGCCTTGACTATGTCCTTTTCTAAGTACGGGGACAAGGTGGCAGCATACGATGCGGTGATGTGCGACCCATCGAAATAGACAACAGTGCCGCCGATGACAGCCGGGCACGTGCCCTTCTGGCAGAAGTAACGCGTGGGATCCACAACTTCAACGTTTGGAATTTTCATGGCCCCTGCAGCATCAGCCAACGGGTCCATCCATTGCCATTCGTCCGTGCTGCCGGAGCACGAAGCATTGGGATTGGCAGCAACAGCAACGCAGTCCGGAATGTTTTTAACCGTGGCTCCAGGGAACGGCGTATCTCGAATGATCACGATTGGAGTGCCGGCGGCCGCCCACTTTTTCAGATAGCTTTTGTAACCAGCACGTGCGGAAGGTTCTGTTGAAGCAAAACTCTGATTCGCAACGGGAACGGACTGCCTTTCGGACGTAATTACAAAGTCAAACTGCCCCTTGCTGGTCTGGTCAAGAACCCATTGTCCGTAATCCGAACAGCCCTGTGCCTTCACCTCTGCATCAAATTTCAGCTTGGCATCGGTCGGGTTGCACCGGGAGACAAGGAACGTGGTGATCGTCCAATCGTTCTCATCTGCAATCCTTTGCAACGCGGGTAACCAATGTCCGGCGTGGGAATTGCCTACCAAGGCAACCTGAGTTTTTCCGGTTCCGTAGGTGCACTTCGGTTTCTTGGCATACGGCTCGTTAGACCAGCAACCATCTTTATAGGCATCGGACTTGTCGGTCTTGGCCAATGATGCAGGCAGTATCAGGTTATTGCGTGGGTTATACGCGCACGATTCTGTTTCTTCGTGCAACACCGAGGCTCCGAAACACGGGACCTCGCCCTTGAGTGCCGCAGCGAGTTGAACTGATTCGTTTGCCTTGCGGATACTTGCTTCGGTAGCAATGCCTCCGGCGATCAGTGAAATGACAGCGGTTCCTACAATGAGGAACCTGACGGGTGTGACATATCGGGAGACATCCAGTGTTTTGCGAAAAGCATCCTCGACATATTTCTTGCTGAGCATCGAAAGAACGATTGTGGCTGCAGCGATCGCCAAGAGATCCAGCGTCCCCAAGGGGCCCGACACAAATGGCACTAGGACAAGGAGGGGCCAATGCCAGAGATAGATCGAGTATGAGTGAGCCCCCAAAAACTGGAAAGGCTTCGAACTAAGCAGACTGTTGGGCGAGACACGCGAGGTGGCAGCTACCCAAATGACAAGCGCCGTACCGAAGACCGGAAGTGCCGCGGCATAACCTGGAAACGCGGTTCCTGCATCAAAGCGAATACCTGCAACAACGATTCCAGCCAATCCTGCCCATGCAAGGAGCGCGGCTACGGGTGTACGGCTAAAGGAAGGACGAGGCCTCGGAAGAAGCGCTACGACGGCACCCGCCGCGAGCTCCCACGCACGAGTGAATGTGGAGAAGTAGGCCACCGACGGATTGGTACTTGTCAGGTAGACAGAGTAGATCCCAGAAACCACAACTATGAACACAACACCAGAAAGCAGGATGGTCTTTGCTTTTAACTTCTGCTTTGCAGCGAACCAGACTAAGCCAGCGATGAAGATCGGCCATATCAGGTAGAACTGTTCTTCAACGGCCAGGGACCAATAATGTTGCACCGCTGTGGGCGCATTGTCTTCGGCCAGGTAATCAACACTGGTCTTCAGCAGATACCAGTTTTGCGAGTAGAACGCTGAGGCAATGGCTTGCAACGTGTTCTCGCGCCAAAACGATTCCGGCGTCAGGACGCGAACGGCAACGATCGTGCTCAGGAGCACCAGCATTGCGGCAGGCAGTAGTCGTTTAACCCTACGCAGCCAGAAAGATCCTAGGTCTTTGATCTGACTCGGTGGATGCTTGACCAGATGCGAAGTGATCAGATAACCGGAGATGACGAAGAAAACATCAACTCCAATGAAGCCACCAGTAATCGATTGAGGGAGCAAGTGATAAATTACGACAAGACCCACAGCAATAGCGCGTAGTCCCTGAATGTCGAGTCTGAATTTTGTACCCGTGATCGTGTTGCTCATAAATCTTTCACTCGTTTCGAATCCTAAGGATCCCGTGGCATAACGACGACGAATCAAACTTGCTGCACCTGATATTTTGAGTTTGGAGAGCAGCGAAAGCGTCGGAAACGGTTCTAACCACCATTCATGTGGATCGCTTTGTGCCAAGACACACCGAAACTATCGCCCCACCGACAGCGCTTGCCTCTAGCCTCGTGATTTGAGACGGCTAACTAAGTTCCTTGACAATCTGGCTCAGGGAATCGAGGGTGTCCTTCAGCTTCGCGACGTGGCGCTCGTCGAAGGCACTGAGGACTCGCTTGAGTTCCGTCGTTGAGATCCCTGTGGTTCGCGGCAGGTAGATGACTTCCACCTTGTCGCCCAGGTCGTCAAACTTGCCCTTCCAATCCTCACCAATGCCGAAGACGTCAACATCGTACTTGGCAATGTCCAGACGCTTTTGGTCCCAGTTGTCTTCCGGGATGGCCAAGTCAACGTACTGAATGGCCTGAACGATTTCGAGGCGCTGTTCAAAGGGCACGATGGGCTTTTTGCCTTTGACGGCGTTGAATTCATCGGTGGAAACACCGACGATCAAACGATCGCCCTTCTCCTTGAGTCGCTTGAGGATGTTCAAGTGACCCACGTGGAAGAGGTCAAAGGTTCCGTAGGTAAGTACTGTCTTGGCCAAGATTGGCTCCAATGCTTGGATCGGCGGAGGGGGTACACGCGTGGCGCCGGTAATTAGATAATGGGGGGCCGGCCGGCCAACATCATCCGAAGATGAGTTGACCATTTCAGTTTAGGTCTCGGGGATGAGTACCAAGGGTTCTCGCGCCACCCGGCGCGCCAGCCACCAAAGTATTGCCGCACGGCTCCGGGTTCTTTGCGCAGACGAGCGGTTTCAATCAGAGCCCAGCTGCTGACGTAGATCCAGCTAAATGGCCAGCGTAGGTTTCGCTTGGCCAGCCACACGCGGTTACGGGCGTTGAGCCGGTAGAACTCTTCGTGCCTGCGCTGATCCACGACAGGGTGGGCAATCCGCAGATCACCCGCGTACCAAACATGGTGTCCGGTGTCCCAGACTCGCCAGGCCAGTTCGATGCCCTCGTGCGCGTACCAAAAGCCGCCGGCCCATCCGCCGGTTTCATCAAAGATGTAGCGTGGCATCAGCAGGCATGTTTCCCCCACATGGAAGACTCGGCTTGATTCGATGGCCGTGCGCTTGTTCAGCCGCGGGATCCAGCGGGTGGGATCGTCATCGCGTTCGGGATCGGTAATTCGGGGTTGCAGCAGTCCCATTTTTGGGTGCTTCTTGAAACGCTGGATGGCAGTTTCAAGAAAGTTGTCATCCAGGAACCAGCAGTCATCATCAACGAAGCAGAGGTACTCCCCCGCGACATGTGGCACGCCGGCATTTCGACCAGCGGGGATGCCGAGGTTATCTTCCAGGTACTTACCGCGGACGCCCTCGGGCAGGCCCAGTGGATCCCACCCGTTACCCACGACAATGACGTCAAGCTCGACGTTCCGTTGCGCCAGCAAGCTCTTGAGGGCTCGGTCCAGCTCCTGAGGCCTGGCACCCATGGTCAGCACTACCACTCCGACGGTGGGTAGAGCAGGTGAAGCGTTTTTCACTGGATCACCGCAACCGTGATGAAGCCATGGTGGCGACGAAGTGACCGAAATTGACCAGCACTACCGCCGGGAGAAGAATCCACAGCATCCACTTTTCGGCGATTCCCGGAGTTCCTGCAATGAGCGAGACCACCGACAGAACCAAGATGAGCAGGCTGAGTTCAACAGCGTGAAGCATCTTGTGGAAGGGAAGGAATCGTGCTGCCGAACGCAGCTTGCCCACGAGGCTCGTCTGCGAGACGGCTCGCGCTTCGGCGGTATCCGGGAGCTTGCCCAGACCGGCCATGCTGCGAGCCGCGTGAACCATGAGGCTCTGGGAACGGTTAAGCACCAGAAGGGTGGAAAGCACTGCGGCAATAAATAGCGTCGGCCATGCTTGAGAGGCATCTGCCCCCTGGGTCTGTAGCTCACGGAATACGCGATAACCCAAAGCCAGAGGAATGAGGGCCTCGGTGGTGTGGTGGCCAACCATATCGATGAAGATCCCGCGGGGTGACTGCGTTCCGCGCCAGCGCGCTACTTCACCATCACTGCAATCGAAATAGAGCTGTACCTGGGAAAGAACCACCGCCAGCAGCGGTCCCCAAACGCCGGGAATGAGTAGTGCAATCGACATGAGCCAGCCAGCCAGGATCATCAGCCCGGTGACACCATTGGCGCTGATGCGGGTGCGCACCAAGACGGCCGTCAGGTAGATCGAAATGTGGCGCAGGTACAGTTCGGCGGTCCAGTGTTCGGCGTTGCGTCGAGCTCGGACCTCCGGCGGTTGGCAGACGGCACGCAACTGCTCGAGGGTCGGATTACTGGGGCGTGCAAAATCGTTGCTCATGAACGTACCCTTCCCTTGTCAATTGTGCCCTGCGCGCCACGGAGGCGTCCCTTAACAAAGCCGACGGCCCACGGGAAGTGGATGGTCGGCAAGACCCTGAGCATCAGGACCTTTTCAAGGGTCGATGCTCGCTTCGACCGTGCTGCGGCAAATACCACCAGGCCCGCATAACCAATTGGTGCAACCTTGGCCAGGTTGACGATGAAATTCACAACCGGAGGCAGATGCTGAGCTACCGACGGGTGCACGATCCAGGCCACGAGGCCGAGGGTGGTACCGACGACCATCAGTGGCGGGAGATCATGACGCAATGACTTGCCGTCCGGATATCGACGGGCAATCTCCCCGCGCCACATCCCAGAAGCATAGGATTGCGCGGCCAAGGACTTAAAGTCATCACGTGGGAAATATCCGGTGCAAAGTTCCGGGTCAAACCAGACTGTTCGTCCTGCCTGCCGAATCCGCAGGCAGAGCTCCCAATCCTGGGCGCGCCACAGCGACTCGTCGTAGTATCCAACTTCGTCAAAAATTTCTCGACGGAAGATGCCAAGGTAGGCGGACTCTGCCGGTCCTTCATCGCCACCGTTATGGTAGGCGGCGCCGCCCATACCCCATGGCGAATGGTAGGCCGCAGCCACCGCTCGCTGAAGCGGATTCTTGCCGCGGGCGTCCATCAGGCCGCCCACATCATGGGCGTCAACACGAAACAGCGTCTCGATACCGCGAGCGGTATAGGAAGGTTCCAATTCGCTGTGCGCATCAACGCGCACAACGATTGGCTGTGTGGACGCTTTGATCGCAAGATTTAGGCCAATGGGGGTTCTCCCCATTGGATTGTGAACCAACTTCACCCGAGGGTCCTCCGACGCAAGCTGCGCGGCAACCTCGTCCGTGGCATCGGTGCTCGGTCCTAGGGCGAGAACGATTTCCTTGTCACCTTTGTACTCTTGGGAGAGCACGCTAGCGACGGCTTCACGTAAATAGTTTGCCTCGTTGAGAACCGGCATGACATAAGAGACGCCGTGAAACTTTGCCGTCTGGGCACTTGTCACTTTTTCTTGGCCTTGTAGGCGTTCACGACGGTCTTGGCATCCCCGTCCATGATCAGAACGCCCTTCTCAATCCACAGAGCCCTATTGCACGTGTCAATAATCGAGTTCATGGAGTGGGAGACGAGAAAAATGGTGCCTGCGTTTTCCCGAATTTCGCGGATCCTGGCTTCACTGCGCTTGCGGAAACGCGCATCGCCGACAGCCAAGGCCTCATCAACGATGAGGATGTCATGCTGTTTGGAAGCAGCAATGGCGAATTTCAGACGCGCCGACATACCCGAGCTGTACGTTCGCATCGGAAGATCAATGAACTCTTCCAGTTCGGCAAACTTGATGATGTCTTCACGCATGGCACTAATTTCTTGGCGGTTGTAGCCAAGCGCTAAGCCACCGAGAACAATGTTTTTATCCCCAGAGAGGTCTGCGATCAACGCTGCGCCAACGCCCAACATGTTGGGACGAGAAGAAGCATAGACCGAACCCGAAGCGGGTGTGGTGAGCCCCGTGATGGTACGCATCAGCGTGGACTTGCCCGAACCGTTGGAGCCAATCACACCGATCGACTCGTTTTCGTAGGCCACAAACGAGATGCCTTTAATGGCGTGTACTTCGCGAATGCCACGGGTTGAGGCTTGCAGCAACCTCTTGGCCCCTGCGCCACCCAAAGACTTTCCACTGGAATAGACCTGGTACTTCACATGCAAGTCATCGACGATGACTACGGGAACACGATCCCCGTCGATGGCTACTTTGGGCGATTCGGAAGCCACCATTGGCGAATCGTCGAAGACG
Source organism: Paeniglutamicibacter terrestris (assembly GCF_012271785.1). Classification (GTDB taxonomy): domain Bacteria; phylum Actinomycetota; class Actinomycetes; order Actinomycetales; family Micrococcaceae; genus Paeniglutamicibacter; species Paeniglutamicibacter terrestris. The sequence goes on from NZ_JAAWVT010000014.1 coordinate 25,325, forward strand.
GGTGCCGGTTCAAACTTTGCATGTAGACGTGGATTAATTAAGTCATCAAAACTAGTCAATTCGACCATAACGTTCCTCCGCAGACCAGAAGTAGATGGTGCCTCCGACAAGCGCGACAACAGCCCAAACGCCTAGGACCACCCAATAGAACGGCGGATAGTCGACGCTGTTCATGATGGAGCCACGGGCAATTTGCAGCGCTTGATAGAGCGGGTGGAAGTCAAACATTCGCACCAAAATGGGGAAGGCATTGAGAATACGGTCAACACCGAACAGCACGCCAGAGGTGTAAAACAAGACCCTCGTGATAAGAGGGAGGAACTGCGTAAAGTCGCGTATATGTACGGTGAGTCGAGCACATACCAAGGCCATGCCGGTATTAAACATCGTAAAGAGAGCCAGCAGAGGAACAACCATCAGCCAACTCCACTTGGGCGGTGTACCCAGGATCATGCAGTAAATGAACATGACCCCCAGCATTGGAACCAAGGTCAGAAACTGTTGGATCACCGCAGCGATGGGAAGGGTGATGCGAGGGAATGAGAGGGATTGGACCAAGGAGGCGTTACCGGTGATGGATTTAGCACCGGAATTCACCGAACCCGTAAAGAACTCGAAGAAGAAGACACCAATGACTACATAAGCCGGGAAGTCGTGCGGCTTATTTGCCTGCAAAAGTCCAAAAATAACGCCATACATCAACGCGTTCATGGTCGGTTTGATGATGACCCACAGCATACCCAGTCGGTTTCGCTGGTTAGTCGCCTGGAGCCGGCTTCTGGCAAGTTCAAAGGCAAAATCACGTCTTTGCCATGCCTGCATCAGATAGCTCCGCAGGCTGGGGCGAGCACCGACCCTATTCAGGCCTTGCTGCTCCGCATATTCGGCAGCTGTCATAAGTCTTGTTACCTCGTTGATCACGGTTTACTCGTCCGCTGACGCTGACGAACCTAATGAAGTCTAGTAGATACCCACCGTGATGCCCGGCTGTCGTGGGGCGATCGACCAATGTGTGATCTATGTATCATTGCCTACTTGTCTAGTTTTGCGCCGTCCAGGTAAGCCTTAAGGGTGTCACTTTTCAACGCTTTGCCGATATCGGTAAGGGCTTTCTCGTCGCGCAGGACGATGGACTGGCCGTCGGGAGAGGTGCCGACCCCGGCAGTTGGCAGGGTGAACATCTTGATGTCGGATGCCCTGACGTTCTTGAGCTGAACGCCCAAGCCCGCAGCAGTCGCTGCATCAAAACCATTATCCAGCGAAAGATACGGCGAAACCTTGTCGATGATCTCAAAGATGGTGGAAGGGTTTGTCAGGGTGTCCTTGGACAAGAGCTCCGACATTGCCGCATTAATGAACTTCTGCTGGTTGCGCACTCGCTGGTAATCGCCGTCAATGAATGACTTTCTTTCGCGAACAAATCTCAGGGCGCGATCACCCTCTAGTTCGATGTCACCGACGGGGTAGAAGTAGTCTGTATCGTTGGCAGTGAATTCGAAGTCGTTGGTCACCGTGACGCCACCAAGCGCTGTGGTCAGCTCCCTGAAGCCCTCAAAGTCAATCATGGCTACGTGATCAATCTTGGTATCCAGCATGCCTTCAACCGTCTGGACGGCTAGTGGCACACCGCCTTCGGACATGGCCGCGTTGATCTTTTGACTTCCATAGCCAGGAATGTCGGTGTAGAGATCGCGCATGATCGACATGACGTAAACGCCGGACCGATCTTCAGGAATATGCATCAGCATCATCGAGTCTGAGCGCTGGTCGGTTCCGCCGCCCTGAAGCAAGTCCGCGGTAGCTGTACCGGCTGCACCGTGGTCAACGCCCAACAGCAAGAAGTTCAGTGAACCGTCTTCGGGGTCTTTGACAGGACGAGATTCTTCTTCGGGGAAGGCGTTGTCAATGACTTGGGTTTTTGAATTGAACGTCTGTACCAAGTTAACAACGTAGGTAGAGGCCACGATTGCGGCGATGACCACGACGGCGATGCCGACAATGAGCGCAATTCGTCCTCGACGTTTTTTACGTCGAGTGAGCCTGCGAGGCACATAATCTGGGGGAAAATCATTCTTGGTAGGCAATCAACGTCTCCATTAGACCGGAACGAGAAGTCTTGGGCGACTCGAGGCAATGTATCGGTCGAAAACTTTCGTACAAACAAGGCAAGGCTAACCAGCGTCCCTGTGAGGACGCTGAGTCAACCTTGCCACCATAGGTCATTTTAGCGTTTTGCTACAAAGTCCTTAAGCCATGGCACCAATGCTGGCCCGAGGTCAGCGCGATCGCAGGCTAGGGAAATAACGGCCTGGATGTAGCTGAGCTTGTCACCCGTGTCGTATCGTCGGCCGCGGAAAATCACTGCGTGCACTCCACTACCCGGACCCTCGGCGCTTGCCAGTGTTTGGAGGGCATCTGTTAACTGAATTTCTCCACCCCTGCCCGGGCCGGTCTCATCTAGTACCTCAAACACACGCGGGTGAAGGATATAGCGGCCAATTACCGCGAGGTTTGAGGGTGCTTCTTCGACCGATGGCTTCTCCACCAGACCATTAACCTTGACGAATTCTTCTCCGTCGACGGCCGAGACATCGGCACAGCCGTAGGCGCTGATCTGCTGGGGGTCAACTTCCATCAGAGCAATGACGGAACCACCAGTCTTTTCCTGGACGTCGATCATGATCGAGAGCAATTCATCACGCTCGTCAATCAAATCATCGCCCAGCAGAACCGCAAACGCTTCGTCGCCCACGTGCTGCTTGGCACAGAGGACCGCGTGGCCGAGCCCCTTCGGATCGCGTTGGCGAATGTAATGTATATCACCGAGAGAAGTGGCTTCCCGAACGCGCCTAAGCTTCTCCGTGTCGCCTTTGGCTTCGAGGGTCGCTTCCAACGACGGAACACGGTCAAAGTGGTCTTCAAGAGCACGCTTGCTTCGTCCGGTAACCATCAAGACGTCGGTTAGGCCAGCGCGTGCAGCCTCGGCCACCACGTACTGGATGGCGGGCTCATCAACAACTGGAAGCATTTCCTTGGGCATGGCCTTGGTCGCTGGCAGGAAACGAGTTCCCAACCCTGCAGCCGGAATAACAGCCTTGATTACACGCCTACTTTGAGTCATGGTTCTGACTTTACGTCATGGAATGAACAAACTCAGAACTCAATTACGACGACTGGGTTGGATTGCGCAAACGCTTCAATACTGTTCGTGGCAAATAGTCCGAAACGTCGCCCCCGAGAGATTGGATCTCTTTGAGGAGCGAGGAGGAAAGGTGCGTGTACCGGTTATCTGCAGCCAAAAACACTGTTTCCACACCGGTCATGTGGCGATTCATCACGGCCATGGGCGTTTCATACTGATAATCAACGGTGGAGCGAAGCCCTTTAACGATCGCATCGGCGCCATGGAGCTTGCAGAAGTCTGCCAATAGACCTTCGCCCATCGGCTCTACGCTCACTCCGCGTAAACCACCAATGGTCTCGCGAACCATCTCAAGGCGTTCATCGGCGTCAAAACGGTACTTCTTCGAGTAGTTCGTGGATACGGCCACGATGACTTCATCAAAGAGATTGCTTGCACGGGCAATGATCTCAACATGACCATTATGGATGGGGTCAAAAGACCCGGGGCAGACGGCTCGACGCATACAGTGAAATCTACCAAGCCCACCTCGTTCATTCCCCGTTCGGCCCGCCTAAAGACTCTGCGTGTCGTTTCGGTGCTTTGGCAGTGCTAAATCAATCTCAAGCAATAATGGAGTCATGTCCACTCACGTATTTCCGTGGCAGCGCATGGCTGCTGGTGCCAACTTGCTTTCTCCCAGCGGCGACCTTGGTGTCACCATATTTGAGGAAATCACCACCCTCGCAGCGAAGCATGATGCCATCAACTTGGGACAAGGTTTTCCGGACACCGATGGTCCCCACATCTTCAAGAACATCGCGGCCAGCGGTGTCGCAGGCGACCTCAATCAGTACGCCCCGGGGGCAGGAATACTCCCCCTTCGCAAGGCCATTTCGGATCACCAGCGGCGTTTTTACGATTTAGATGTTGACTACAACGACGAAATTGTCGTGACTACCGGCGCCACCGAAGCCATCGCGGCGGCGATCCTGGCTTTTGTGCAACCGGGCGACGAGGTCATTACCTTTGAACCTTTCTACGATTCCTATGGGGCAACTATCGGGTTGGCTGGTGGCGTGCATAAGACCATCGCTCTGAGTGCTCCTAGCTTCCAGCCCGACATCGAGGATTTGCGCGCCACCTTCACCGATCGAACTCGCATGGTGGTCCTGAACAATCCACACAATCCAACGGGCGCCACCTTTGACAAAAAGGTGCTGGCTGAGATTGTTGCGTTGGCAACCAAACACGATTGCCTCATTCTCTCCGATGAGGTTTATGAACATCTCACCTATGGGGTTACCCATATTCCGATCGCGTCGTTGCCCGGGGCCTGGGAGCGTACGATCACCGTATCTTCGGCTGGGAAGACCTTTTCATTCACCGGGTGGAAGGTTGGCTGGGCAACGGGACCAGCTGAGCTCATCGCAGCCGTTCGAACTGTCAAGCAATTCTTGAGTTACTCCTCGGGCACCGCGTTCCAACCCGCCGTTGCCGAAGCGCTGGGCTCCGACAAATCATTCTTCGATAATTTTGCTCGCGATCTGGGTGAGCGCTGCGAAATTCTTGCCGGTGGATTGGAAGCTGCAGGAATGACGGTATATCGCCCGCGTGGTACCTACTTCATCGTCGCCGACGTGGCACCGCTGGGGTTCGACAACGCCCTGGATCTGGCTCGTCAAATGCCCGAATCGATCGGAGTTGCAGGCATTCCACTCTCAGTCTTCTGCCAACCGGACGGGGCTGAGCGGACTCGAACCCTCATGCGATTTGCCTTCTGCAAGAAGCCGACTTTACTCATGGAAGCATCCACCCGGTTGTCCCTACTATCCGCAAAGCTGGGTGGCTAAGGGTGGCACAGCGTGCCAGCCGCTGGCTCAGCCAACTTGGAGCCCATGCGACCCTGGAAGAAGACGAGTTCGTCCCCGGTGCGTGGGTCTTGTCGTTAGGCGATGCCCAACAATCCCATGTTAACGTTGCACACCCAGAAGAAATCTTCTACGAGTATCTTCGTCGATTGGCAAACCATGTGGATGAGCAGGCCGCGCCGGGAGTCCCCCTACGTGTGCTCCATTTAGGCGCCGGTGCCTTAACCCTTGCTCGCTATATCCAAAAGTTGCGCCCGGGCAGCGATCAAGTCGCCGTTGATTTGGAGCGTGAGCTACTTGACTTCGTCTTAGACGCGCTGCCGATGGCAGATCCTCACAAACTCAGGACAATCATTGGTGACGCTCGGGAGGTGTTGACCGGTGAACTAATCAATGAATCATTCGATATCATCGTTCTCGATATCTTCAGTGGCTCTGGCGCTCCGGAACATCTAACTGTTTCATCCTTTTACGCGGAGATGGATGCGCTGTTGTCACCCGGGGGGATCATCTTGGTCAATGTCGGCGATGACCCGCCCTTTTCCTTCGCGGATACTCAAATTAGCGCCATCTCGGAGATTTTCACCACGGTGATCGGCAGTGCACCTACAGAGATCTTCACTCGAAAATATCCTGGCAACATGATTCTCGCCGGCACCCAAGCCAAGCTCGATCTGGCAAGGGTGGAAAGGTTGCGCAGTGCGGGCCCTCATCCGGGGACCGTGCTATTTGGTTCCGACCTGGATGGGTTCGGCAAACCATAGTCGTGTTTCGCCGTACTTCTTCTCAGCGAACCTTTCCATGCCGGCCGGCCAGATAGGTTCTGGAGATCGGGTGGATCGCTCGATCACCACTGTAGCGTCAACGTCGAGGACCAATGAGACCTTTTCCAAGGTTGTCGCTAGTTCTTCTTCGCTCAAGGGGTACGGCGGATCCATGAATACGAGGTTCCATGATTTCCCGGCGGTTCCGCCAGGGACTGGTGCGAAAGAATCGAGAACGCTGTCCACCGAACCACGACGAACACTCACCAAGGCGCTGTTCCGCAGAGCCTTGTTAACTAATCCGGCGTTTGTTTGGCATACGGCCACCGCCTTGGGCGCCAGTTCTACCAGCAAGACCGAACGCGCGCCCCTGCTGGCTGCTTCAATGCCTAACGACCCAGCGCCAGCGTATAGATCCAATACGCGTGCGTTGGCTAGGACGTCGTAACTTTCAAGTCTGGAGAATAAAGCCTCCTTGACTCTGTCGGTGGTTGGCCGGGTGGAGTCCCCTGGCACGCTCTTGAGTGGAATGCCTCCGGCGGCGCCGGCCACAATACGAGTCATGGTAGATCTATCCCCTTTCCAGGAATGCTTGCATGTCTTCATCGACCCATGCTTCAACGGCCGACTGCAGCCCGGGATAAGAATCCAGACTTACTTCTCCTGCAACAAGTGATTCGGCGGTAGTACGAGCACGGGCAATGAGTTTAGCGTCCTTCATGACGCGTAAAACCTTGAGTGCCGATTTGGAACCGGATTGGCTCGCGCCGAGGATATCGCCTTCCCGGCGTTCATTCAGGTCGGATTCGGCGAGGATGAATCCGTCCGTGGTCGATTCTACGGCCTGCAGTCGGGCCACTGACGGATGATCCGCATCAAGCCACGTTGCCATCAAACACGTTCCGGGTAAACCACCGCGCCCAACACGCCCCCGCAGCTGATGCAATTGCGATATGCCAAAGTTTTCGGCGTCAATGATCACCATGAGCGTTGCGTTGTGCACGTCGACACCGACTTCGATGACGGTGGTGGCCACCAATATGGCAGCTTTTCCGCTATCAAAAGCCTGCATGGCTTCGAATTTTTCATCGCTAGACATCCGGCCATGGAGGGCACGAATCTCGGTGTCGGCAAAGATCGGCATGGACTCCAAGATTTCCATCATCTTCTCAACCGTCATCGACGCCGGTTTTGGGGGCCCGTCACCGGCTGGCGCTTCGCTTTCCGGGTCGGCGGCGGCCGGCAAGAAGTCGTCCTCGGCTGTCTTCTCACTAATCCGAGGGCAGACGACATAGACCTGGTGGCCTTTTGCTGTTTCCTCGGCGATGCGAGTAAATAGCCGCTGTTGCATCTTCGGAATCTGGAGCGGGACCAGATGCGTTGAGATAGGTGCTCTACCCGGAGGGAGCGACTTCATCAGACTGATCTCAAGGTCCCCAAAAACTGTCATCGCGACGGTTCGTGGAATCGGAGTCGCCGTCATAACCAGCATGTGCGGGGGTGTTTCCGCCTTGGAGCGCATGGCATCACGTTGCTCAACACCGAATCGGTGCTGCTCGTCAACGACTACCAGTCCCAAATCCACGAAACTCACCATGTCGGCGAGCAGAGCGTGTGTCCCCACAAGGATTCCGGTCTCTCCGGAAGCCGCTCCCAAGAGCGCCTTTTTCCTTTGCGCGGTGTTCAGCGAACCGGTCAGGATATCCACGCGTGTGGCGCGAGGGTCCGATCCTAATTCTCCACCGGCGCCCAAGGAACCAAGCAGCTTCCTGATGGACTGATAGTGCTGCTGGGCCAGCACCTCGGTGGGGGCCAGCAGTGCCGTCTGTCCTCCGGAATCAATGACCTGCAACATGGCGCGCAGTGCCACGAGTGTCTTGCCCGAGCCCACCTCGCCCTGGAGCAGCCGGTTCATCGGATGTCCGCGGACCAAGTCAGCGGAAATCTCCATGCCAGAAGTGATCTGCCCATCGGTGAGGGTGAACGGAAGTGTCTTGTCGAACGCCGATAGCAGCCCATCGGATGAACCGTGACGAGCGATGGCCGGCTGCTGCAAGCGATAGACGCGTCGCTGTGCCAAGGCCAGTTGCAGGAGGAATGCTTCTTCGAAAGCAAACCGCGTTCTCGCGGCGTAGCCTTGTCCGACGGTCTGCGGCCGATGAATGTTTTCGTAAGCCAACACCCGAGTTGGAATTCGTTGCGTTTCGAGAATTGCCTCGGGAATGAATTCCGGGAAGCCACTGGGCGAAACTCCCGCTAGCACCAACGCCAAAACGTCTCGGATCTTCTTGTTCGGGAACTTTGCCGTGGCCGGGTAAATGGGAATGGGACGTGGGTCGGCATCGGCCGCCGTGTCGAGCAACGAGTAATCGGGCTGCGTAAGTTCCAGATGGTTGCGGTAGATGGTGACTTTGCCGCTGAACATGGCCGTGGATCCGACCTGCAGGTCACGCTTGGCCTCGAAGCCATTAAAGAACGTCATGCGAAGCGTCGACTGATCCGGTCCAAGGGCATCGGAGACGACGACTTCCAACAGGAAACCGGACCGTGACTGCATTCGGCGTTGATTAACCGATTGCACCTCTGCGACGATCGTGACATCGTCTCCCACTGGCAAATCCGAGATCTTGGAAAGCTCTCCGATTTCCATGTAGCGACGGGGAAAATGCGCGAGCATCTCCCCCACCGTTACATAGCCAAAAGCAGTTTCGACCTTGCGAGCGGTAGCTGTTCCAAGAACTGAATCCAACGTGGTTTCGGGCGTGAAAAGTTGATTAGGCGTCATGCGTGCAAAGGTCAGTGACTGAAACGTTGACCGGTGAGCCCATACCTTTGATCACGCTGAGTGCTGCCTCTGCCTCTGGCACGTGAACGTGGACCCGCCAACGGTACCCCTCCTCGGTGGGGTTGACCGGGCTCATGATGACCGAATCGCCGATGGCATCGAGCTGTCCGCGTAGGGTTGCTGCACCCAAGGCATCCAAATTGATCGTGCACATGACTTCCACTCCGGTGTCCCTATTCTGGACTTGGTGGATATGTGGGTCTTGGATGCCGTAGCCGTGAAGTTGTGAGTATTCTTCGTGGTCAATGGTGAGTCCAAGGAGAGTCCCGCGCAGTTCATTAAGAATGATCAGCACGCCCACTGCTCCCGCATCAACGATCTGGGCCGCATGTAATTCGCCCAGTTCGTTTTCTGTTGCCACCACGCCACGTTCGGCCGCAAGGCACAAAGCGTCCAGCAGTTCGATCAGTGCAGCTCTACTTTCGGGTTCCAAAGCGCTGGAGCGCACAGTCGTCAGAGCAGCATCGGAGACCACTGCCATCACCGAAAGCATGGTCCCCGATACTGGATCGCTGAGCGCTGACCAGGCCCTGACTTTCCCGCGTTCCAACGCCGTGGCGAGAACCGGGGCGGTGAGGCGTTCAACGCCACTCAACGGTTCCGCCATCCCTGCCATGAACACAGCCAATAAGGTGCCGGAATTACCTCGTGCCGATTCCATCGCCGCGCGGGAGGCCATGGTCATTAGCTCACCAATGTCTGCAGTTTCCAATTTGGAGATGGCATCATGGGCACTTCGTGCGGTCAGGTATAGGTTGCTCCCGGTGTCGCCGTCGGCTACCGGAAAGATATTGATCGCGTTGAGCCGATCACTATGATTCCCGAGGCTCTTAACGATGCGTTGGAGCCACGTTGCCAGGGCCTTGGAATTGGCGTGTATTTTTTGGTTCATGGTGTGGATGATCACTGGATCCTTAGAGCCCGTTATCCGTGACGAACTTTCCCACCTTGTCATCCTGGAGCGCGTCGGCAAAGGAACCAATAACATCCATGTCCGGTACAACGATGGACTGGCCATCGGCGGAGCGCCCGGTTCCCTTATTCGGAAGCGTGAAGAAGTGCATGTCACTTGACCGCACGTTCGCCATGGTGGTTCCCAACTTTGCTACCTTGACGGCGTCCAGGGTTTCATCCACTGCAACGTAAGGGGCGAATTGCTTGACCGTCTCGGAAATCTTGGCCGGGTCGGTCAACGTTTCCTTGGACATTAGCGTGCTCATGACAGCCTTAACGTACAGCTGCTGGTTGCGAACGCGCTGATAGTCCCCATCCTTGAAAGCGTAGCGTTCACGGACGAAGGCAAGGGCTTCCTCGCCTTTAAGAGTCTGAACTCCCTTCGGGAAGACAAAGCCATCCTTGAGATTCTGCTTGAAGGCGATGGGGTTATTGATTTCGACCCCACCCAACGCATCCGTCAGTCCTTTGAAGCCCTCAAAGTCAATGGAAGCGACGTGATCGATACGCGTATCAAGCAACCCTTCGAGGGTCTGAACTGCTAAGGCCACTCCCCCATAGGCGAAGGCCGCATTGATCTTGGCGCTTCCATGTCCGGGGATATCCAGCCACGTGTCGCGCATGATTGAGGTGACGTAAACACCTTCACGGTTTGAGGGGATGTGAACCAACATCATGGTGTCGGAGCGACCACCGTTAGGGAGCGATGCAAAGTTCTCTTCACCTTGGTCGGTTGCCCGCGTGTCATTACCCAACAGCAGGATATTAACCGCGTCCTTAGAAGCCTCTGCCTTTACTGGCCGCAAGGATTCCTCTGGGAAGGCATTGGGCAGCTTCTCGGTTCCATTGTCGAAGCTGCGTGCCAGCGAGAAGAGGTATCCTCCGGCCACCAGCAGGGCAATGAGGACCAGAGATACTGCACCAAGCAGCACCATCAATCCGGTGCGCTTCTTCTTTTTGGGCGTTTCGTAGCTGGCGCCTTCATAGGAACCATTCATATGTGTCATTTATGCCTCTCAAGCAATTACTCCATTACATCCTAGTCATGTCCCACGCCCGGTAGGCTGTTTAAGTGCCTAGATCGATGTTTACCAGACCAGATACCTTGAACTCACAGTCTTCTTTCAGAATTGAGCGCCCCCGTACGCCGCTCCGTTTCAGGGCCAGCACGAGTATTGTGCTTGGCCTTTCGGGGCTAGCAGTTCTCACCGGATGCGCACCTATCGCCAATGTTCAGTCCGCTGATGACGCGGGGAATCCACTGTGCGCGGAGATGATGGTGGTACTGCCACCAGAAGTCGCAGAACAGCAAAAACGTCAGACCAACAGCCAGGGAACTGCGGTGTGGGGTGATCCTGCGCAATTGGTTCTACGTTGCGGGGTCACTGCTCCGCCACCGTCCACAGATCCCTGTGTCAGCGTGAACGGCGTGGATTGGTTGGCCAAGGAAGGCGAAGATGCCTGGACGCTCACCACCTATGGTCGTGCTCCCGCCACGGAGCTGGTCTTTGACCCTAACGTCATTCCATCGAGCACGGTTTTGGCAACACTCTCCAGCGCAGCATCCAAGATTCCGGCCGAACGTACCTGCACCACCGTGAGCAAGACCGTCGACGTTCCCTAACCCCATAAGCAACGACAGGGGCACGGCACCAATCCAACGTGGTGCCGTGCCCCTTGATGTTTGGGATCAGAATCGTTAACGCAAGCCAGTCTTACGGCTCAGGCCCAGGTGAATCAGTTCATCAATGAGGTCCGCGTAATCGATGCCGGTTTTGGACCACATATGCGGATACATGCTTGAAGGGGTAAAACCTGGCATCGTATTGATCTCGTTAATTATCCATTTGCCGTCCGGTGTGTAGAAGAAGTCAACACGCGAGAGGCCTTCGGCGTTCACTGCGTCAAAGGCATCGGCGGCCAGTCGACGTACTTCCTCAATGGCCTGCTCCGAGAGCACCGCGGGGCAGCTAAGTTGTGCAGCAGCTCCGTCAACGTATTTGGCGTCAAAGTCGTAGAAGGTATGGTCTCCGGCATCAACCACGATCTCGCCCGGCATCGATGAACGCGGCGGAAGTGAACCGCGGCCCTCCAGCACACCGCATTCGATTTCGCGGCCAATAATGCCCTGCTCCACAATCACCTTCGGGTCGTGGATTCGTGCTTCTTCGATGGCCGCGACAAGAGTGTCGGGCGTGTCCACTCGCGAGATTCCTACGGAGGATCCGGCACGAGCAGGCTTAACAAACAGCGGATATTCTAGGCCTTCAACGGACTTCAGCGAGCCTTCGCGATCGCGCTCCCACTGCTTGTCGGGGATGACCACGTAGGGTCCGACTTCGAACCCAGCGGCTTCGAAGACAACCTTCATGAAGTGTTTGTCCATGCCGATGGCGCTGGCTGCGATGCCCGAGCCGACGTATGGCACGTCCACCATTTCCAGCATTCCTTGCAGCGATCCATCTTCACCGAATGGACCGTGCAGCAATGGGAATACCAAATCAACCTCGCCGAGGCTGCGGATCGCGTGTGTTTGGTCGGCCGCCAGCAGCTCGTGGCTTCCCGGTTCCCCGGTCAGCCGCAGGCTTTCTTTTCCCGCGTGCACTTCCGGCTTCTCGGCGTTCGCCAGTGACCAGCCCGCAAGATCTCCGTCAACCAGGGTCCAGGCTCCGTCGCGGGTGATACCCACCGGAATCACATCATACTTCTCGCGATCGATGGCATCCAGAACGCCGGCAGCGGTGACACAGCTGACGGGGTGCTCGGAGGACCGACCACCAAAAAGCAGCAGGACGCGGGGTTTGTTCTCATTTACTTGACTCAATTGAGCTCACCTTCAGACTTCAGTCGACGCCCCAGCAGGCGTGCTCCCATGTTCTCCACGCTCAGCGTGCCTTCCAAAACCATGACCACTGCCTCGGTAATGGGTACTTCTACATTGTGGCGAGTTGCCAGATCCAATACTGCCCGACCGGACTTAATACCCTCCGCGGTCTGCGACATCCGATCGTTGACTTCATCAAGATACAACCCTTGACCCAGCAGCCTGCCCGCGGTGTTGTTCCGTGAGAGAGAAGACGAGCACGTGGCCACCAAATCTCCCAATCCAGCCAGCCCTGAGAGCGTTTCGTAACTGCCGCCCAGTGCCAGGGCCAAGCGCGTCGTCTCCGCGAGGCCACGGGTGATGATCGAGGACTTGGTGTTGTCCCCCATACCCATGCCATCACAAATCCCGACGGCCAAGGCAATCACGTTTTTAGCAATTCCACCGATTTCAACGCCAATGACGTCGGTATTGGTATACGGGCGGAAATAGTCTGTTGAGCACATTGCGGCTATCCAGCTGGCCGTCTCAAGTTCGCGGCAGGCCACCACGGACGCGGTGGGCTGCTTGCGCGCGATTTCCATGGCCAGGTTGGGTCCTGACAACACCGCGATACGCTCTTCGGGCAGATTGGTAACCTCGGCGATCACCTCGCTCATGCGCAAATCTGTGCCGCGTTCCAGACCCTTCATAAGGGACATCAATACCGCTGTGGGTTCCAATGAATCTTTGAAGCCAAGCAACTGCTCGCGAAGACTTTGTGCCGGTACCGCAAGCACCACTATATCGGCAGCAGCAAGTACTTCTGCGGTGTCCGAGGATGAGGTGATGTTGGCGGGCAGCATCGTCTCTCTGAGGTAGCGCGTGTTGGTGTGACGGGTGTTAATCTCAATCGCAACTTCGTTGCGCCTCGCCCACACCATCACCTCGGTGCCGCTTTCGGCCCCGGCGTCAGCCAAAACCTTGGCAAAGGTAGTTCCCCAGCTGCCTGCGCCCATCACGGCGATTTTTCTTGGAGCGGGTCTCATAATTCTTCCTTTTTCGTTTGGTTCGGCGTCGAACCCTTCTCGAAATCACGACCGTTGACTGCTTGGCCGTGCGCTGCCGGATCCCACAGTTTCTCGGGGGCGGTTTCCCCCCGTAGAACCGCAAGGTCCTTGGTGATAGCGCGCATGATTCGATCCGTCGCTTCGTTGAGCACGGTTCGCGTTAGCGGGAGATCTCGTAGATCATCTAGATCCACCGCATCGCCAGCGACCACCGTGACACGCCTGCGCGGAAAGAGCTTGATTCCCTTCGCATAACGTGGGAAGAGCTCTTGGGCTCCCCAATGGGCCATGGGAATCACCGGGGCCCCGGTCTGTAGGGCAAGTCGAGCCGCACCAGTGTGTCCGCGCATGGGCCACAGATCTGGGTCTCGGGTCAGTGTTCCCTCGGGATATATGACAATGACACCGTTGGCGTCTATCACTTCACGGGCGGCATTAAGCGATTGGGACGCGCCGCCGGAACTTCGAGCCACCGGAATTTGCCTGGTCTTGCGCAATATCACTCCAAGGACAGGCACCTTAAACAAGGATTCCTTGGCTAGGTAATGCGGATACCGCTTGCTGCTGTAAATCGCATGGCCAACCACAAGGGGATCAATCTCGGTCACATGATTAGGACACAAGATGAAGCCACCATGTGGCAGTTTGTCGAAGTCACGCCACGTTCGGCCAATCATAAGATTCATGAGTGGCCGAACGATTCCAGCAGCTATAGCAAACGCGGTTTTTGTCCCGCGAGATTCTTTCATGCAAGCAACACTATGCGGATCAGGCGATTTCGTTCATCTCGACGCGCGCACCCAAGTCAGTGAGCTTGTCCATGAACTTTTCGTAGCCCCGGTTGATGAGCTCAATGCCGGTGACGTGGCTGGTACCTTCGGCCGCCAAGGCCGCGATCAAGTGTGAGAAGCCGCCACGCAGATCAGGAATGTCAATATCGGCTCCGACCAATGGGGTGGGACCGGAGATCACTGCTGAATGCTGGAAGTTTCGCTGACCGAAGCGGCAAGGAATGGCACCGAGGCATTCGCTGTGTAGCTGAACCTTTGCTCCCATTTCCACGAGGGCGTTGGTGAAGCCGAAACGGTTCTCATAAACGGTCTCGTGGATGATCGAGACGCCCTTGGCCTGAGTCAAAGCAACGACCAGTGGCTGCTGCCAATCGGTCATGAACCCGGGATGGACATCCGTTTCCAAAATCAAGGGATGGAGTTCCCCACCGGGGTGGAAGAAGCGAATTCCTTCGTCAGTGACCTGGAATTCCCCACCGATTTGGCGGTACGTGTGGAGGAAAGCGGTGAGGTCTCGCTGCGAGGCCCCCTCAACAAAAATGTCGCCCTTGGTGACCAAAGCCGCTGAAGCCCAAGATGCTGACTCATTGCGATCCGGCAGCGCCTTGTGGTTATAGCCGCTGAGGCTCTCGACGCCAATGATGCGAATAATCCGGTCACGGCCGACCGTGATAATCGCTCCCATTTTCTGCAGAAGTGAAATCAGGTCAAGGATCTCGGGTTCGATCGCTGCATTCTCAACCTCGGTGGTGCCCTTGGCACGCACTGCGGTCAGCAAGACCTGCTCGGTGGCTCCGACGCTGGGGTATGGCAGGCTGATCTTCGCGCCGGTGAGACCGTGAGGTGCGCGAATGCTGGTACCCAAGGGGCCGGCCTTGTCGATGACAGCGCCGAAGTGCCGCAGGACGTCAAGGTGGAAGTCGATCGGACGATCGCCGATCTTGCATCCGCCAAGATTGGGAATCAACGCTTCGCCAAGGCTGTGGAGCAAGGGTCCACAAAAAAGAATCGGGATGCGGGAGTCACCGGCGTGGGTGTCAATCTCGTTGGTCGTGGCGGTCTTGGTGCCGCTGGGATCCATGGTCAGATCACCGGTGACTTCGTCCTTGGTGACGGTGACGCCATGGATCTTGAGCAGGCTAGTGACAACGGCCACGTCCTTGATTTCCGGGACATTGCGCAATACAGAGGGTGAATCGCCCAAAAGAGCCGCAACCATGGCCTTGGGGACCAGGTTCTTGGCACCCCTGACGGTCACTTTTCCCTTGAGTGGCACGCCGCCGTGAATCGTTAGGACTTTCGCCATGAACTTGAGAACCTCACCAAAATTGTTAGGCCTTCGAAACCGAAGGAAAGACTTAGCAAGCATACAGCCCCCGGCATTGCCGGGGGCTGTATGGATGGTGTAACGCTGGTCGCGCCGCCGTGGTAATCCGTTTCGATTTACCTTTGTTTCCGGGGCTAGAGAACCACTATGAGCCCAACCAGGCCCCAGTTACGCGGTGAGCCGAAGGCTAGGAAAAGCGTGCCGGAAGAGTGGTCGGCTTAAATGCTGGCCGTTCATTCTCAAACGCCGTCACTTCTTCTTCGTGCTGAAGGGTCAGGCCAATGTCATCAAGACCTTCCATTAGGCGCCACCGCGTGTAGTCGTCGATTTCAAACGGGGCAATGATCGAACCACAGGTGACGGTGCGTGCAGCAAGGTCAACCGTCACCTCGGTGCCCGGGTGGTTCTCAATTTCCTTCCAGATCAGCTCAATATCGCTCTGAGCGACCTGGGCTGCAACGAGGCCCTGTTTGCCCGAGTTGCCTCTGAAAATATCGGCGAACCGCGAGGACAGAACTGCCTTAAAACCGTAGTCCTTTAGCGCCCACACGGCGTGTTCGCGCGACGATCCCGTGCCAAAATCCGGACCTGCGACCAGCACAGATCCCTGAGAAAAGGGCTCCTGGTTCAGGATGAATGACGAATCCTTGCGCCAGCCAGCGAAGAGCGCGTCCTCGAATCCCGTCCGTGTGATGCGCTTGAGGTAAACGGCGGGGATAATTTGGTCGGTATCCACATTGCTTTGACGCAGTGGAACACCAATACCTGAATGAGTAGTAATTTTCTCCATGATGAATCCTTAGGCTACTTTCGCGTCGGAGGAAGAGTCGACAAGGTCGGACGGCGAAGAAAGAGTTCCACGGATCGCCGTGGCCGCGGCAACCTGCGGTGAAACCAAGTGGGTCCGGCCGCCCTTTCCTTGACGTCCTTCAAAGTTGCGGTTTGAGGTGGATGCGCAGCGCTCACCCTCTGCCAACTGGTCCGGATTCATGCCCAAGCACATGGAACAGCCAGCGAATCTCCATTCGGCTCCAAATTCGAGGAAGATCTTATCTAGGCCCTCGGCTTCGGCTTCCAGCCTGACTCGTGCCGAGCCCGGGACAACCATCATGCGGATATTAGGGTCCTTGACCTGCCCCTGGACGATTGCTGCGGCAGCGCGCAGGTCTTCCATGCGGCTGTTGGTACAGGAGCCGAGGAACACCGTGTCGACACGGATCTCCTTCATCGGAGTCCCTGCCTTCAGGTCCATGTACGTCAGTGCACGTTCACAGGCCGCCCGGGCGTTCTCGTCGTCGAAGTCCTCGGGTGCCGGAACAACACCTGAGAGGGAAATGCCCTGACCCGGGTTGGTGCCCCAAGTCACGAAGGGCTCCAGATCGTCGGCGTCGAGGAATACCTCAGCATCGAAGGTTGCACCATCGTCGGTTGCCAGCGTGTCCCATTCGGCAACGGCGGCGTCCCAGTCCGCACCCTGCGGTGCGTGCGGGCGACCATTGATGTATTCGTACGTGGTGGCGTCGGGGGCAATCATCCCGGCACGTGCACCTGCCTCGATGGACATATTGCAGATGGTCATGCGGGCATCCATGGATAGCGAGCGAATCGCTGAGCCGCGGTATTCGAGCACATAACCCTGACCGCCACCGGTTCCAATCTTGGCAATCACGGCGAGGATGATGTCCTTGGCGCTGACGCCCGGCTTCAACGTGCCTTCAACGTTGATGGCCATGGTCTTGAATGGCTTCAAGGAGAGCGACTGGGTGGCCATCACATGTTCGACCTCTGAGGTGCCGATACCGAATGCCAAGGCGCCAAAAGCGCCGTGGGTCGAGGTGTGGGAGTCTCCGCATACGACGGTCATGCCCGGCTGAGTCAAACCCAGCTGCGGACCAACCACGTGCACAATGCCTTGCTCCTTATCGCCCAGCGAGTGCAGACGCACACCGAACTCCGCGCAGTTCTTGCGCAAGGTTTCGATCTGAGTCCGGCTGGTGAGATCGGCTATGGGCTTGTCGATATCCAGTGTGGGAGTGTTGTGGTCCTCGGTGGCTATGGTGAGGTCCACACGGCGCAACTTGCGACCAGCCAAGCGCAATCCCTCAAAAGCTTGGGGTGAAGTCACCTCATGGAGCAGGTGCAGATCGATATAGATCAGGTCGGGCTGACGAGCAGCTCCAACGCCTTCACCTTTGCGCACAACGTGTGCATTCCAAACTTTTTCGGCCAGCGTCTGTGCTGCCTGATGTGCGGCCATAACCGACTCCCTTACTTGAAACAAAGTCCTATGAGACAACTGTTTCATCGCAGCCTACGTAATATCCAGTAAGCGGACTTGCATCTCAAATACTGAGATAGCAATATCATAGTATGGACACATCAAGTGGCGTTGGCGTCATCGACAAAGCGGCCCAGATCCTCAATGCGCTTGAGGCCGGCCCCACTTCACTGGCCCAGTTGGTTGCCCTCACCAAAATTTCACGGCCCACGGTCCATCGCTTGGCTCAGGCCTTGGTTCACCATCGTCTGGTTGGCAAAGACATCCACGGCAGATTCGTCTTGGGTGGTCGCTTGGTTGAGCTCGCCTCCGCAGCCGGTGAAGACCGCCTCATTGCTGCGGCGGGACCGTTACTGATTCAACTTCGAGATGCCACGGGCGAAAGCACCCAGGTCTTCCGCCGCCAAGGCGACTACCGCGTATGTGTGGCTTCGGCCGAGCGGCCCGTTGGCTTACGTGACACCATTCCCGTGGGAACTCAACTCTCAATGCGTGCAGGGTCAGCCGCACAGGTACTCCTTGCCTGGGAGGACCACGAACGCTTGCTTGACGGGCTGCAGAGTGCCAGATTCACTCCCACGATTCTTGCTGGGGTACGTCGTCGCGGTTGGGCTCAGAGTCTTGGTGAGCGAGAGCCTGGAGTCGCCTCAGTTTCGGCACCAGTTCGTGGACCGTCGGGACGCGTGATTGCCGCGGTTTCCATGTCCGGCCCCATTGAGCGGTTATCTCGTCAACCCGGCAGGGCTCACCAAGAGGTTGTAGTCCAGACCGCCAATGCGCTGAGCGAAGCGCTGCGCAAAACAGGAGACTGAACCAACTCTCTTAGGGACAACTTTGACGCCCGTCTATGGGCATTTCTAACCCAATTCCTTGCATCGTGTTGCGTCCCCAAGAACACCTGAAACCACCAAGCTAAGCGGCGAAGTGGTCATAACCCTTAGCTACGTCCGGTTTCTTGCCATCAAGATAAATAGCGGGGCCCATGACCCCGACCTCTATCGCCTTCACCCGTCCAATGACACGGAACCCCACGGGCAGCTGCGTCGATTGAGGGAATGTGGCTAGGAGTCCGTGGTCTTCCCCTCCTCCAAGTACCCAATTCAGCGGGTCTATCTGGAGTCGTTCAGACGTTCTCTTCAACCGCTCCAGATCTAATGACAGCTCCGCGGTGTCCAGATCGAAGGCGACGCCGCTGGCCATGGCCATGCGTTGAGCATCCTTCAGCAGTCCATCGGAGAGATCCATCATGGCCGTGGCTCCGGCTCGCGCGGCTGCCGGTCCGGCAGCCAGCGGCGGCCTCGGGCGTCTCTGGCCCAGTACTAGAGCGCTTTCTTCCTCGCTCCACTCCACATACGTTAATGGTGAATCAAGTAGAGCCAAGCCTGCCGCAGCAACTCCCAAAACACCATTCACGGCGACCACTTCCCCAGGTTCGGCGCCGCTTCGAAGCACCGGCTTCTCAGTTGCCAAGTCTCCGGTGACTGCGGCCGTCACCGATAATTCGCCACCTCTGCCAAGGTCTCCCCCGCCGATGGCACAGCGAATAGCTCCCAGTTCTCGGACAGCGGTACTAAAGCCGTCAGCAAAGTCCTCGACCCAAGCGACAGGTGTTGTGGGTGGCAGAGTCAGGGAGATCACCGCGGATGAAGCATGGGCACCCATGGCATTAATATCGGAGAGATTCTGCGCGGCCGACTTCCATCCGATGTCGAAGCCGCTACTGCAGAAGCCGCTGGGCCAGCACAACCGGAAATCTTGGTTCTCGACCAAGGTGTCGACGCTGATGACAAACTTTCCGCCCGGCGCGGCAATCAATGCAGCATCATCTCCCGGGCCGAGCAACGGGTCGAATGCCTTCAAACGCGGCAAAATCCTCGCCAGCAAACCGCTTTCGCCAAGATTTTCAACGGTCAGCGGTTCAGCTTTGGGCACGTTGTAAAGCTCCAATAAAGTTGTTGTGTCGGGTGATTTCATTTTCGACCGGCTTGACCACCGAGGCTCCAGCAACCACGCCGATGGCGCCCTGAAGGACTTTTCTGGCCTTTCGGGCTCTGCCCGCAGCGCCTATCCGCGCCACCAATGAGGTAACCAGGCCCAAGACGATGCCGAGGAGAATTCCAATGCCGAGCATCAAGGTGGGAACGGGGAAACCTTCAACCTTCGGCGCGGCAGGCACAGTGAATTGAAGATATTGCGCCCCAAACAAGGCACCAAGCCACAATGCCCCAGCCAATGCCGTGGCTAGTGAAATCCACTGAATGACCGAGATGATCGGCCACCACCAGGCGCCTCGGGTCGCACCAATATTGGTATTGGCGATGGCTTGGTCAAGTTCATCCGGGAGGTTTTCGCGTCCCGCTCGTGCAGCACGGCGAATAGATCCCTGCCATGCCTCGGGTGCGCCAGAACTCGCCCCATCAGCGAAGCGTCGGACCGCAGAATCGGCTTGCGCCTTCTGAGCTGCACCCGCGGCCGGCAACGACGTCCGGTTCAACGTGGGGTTCACCTCAGCACTTTTGAGATTAAGTCGGCGTAGCGGATCCGGACGCATTTTTGCCAACCAACGCGTCAGTGGCCATCCGGTGCGCTTATGGGCATCTAACCGGTAGGAAGTTCGTACGGCGTTTACTACCGTCTCAACACCCGAAGCCGAAGCCAGCTCTCCGGTGAGTGTCCGTTTAGCAGCCTCGGCCGGGAGTTTGAGCACTTGCAGTGGCGCACCATCCACCATTTTTGCCGCAACTATGGCCACGTCGGCACTCAGGCGGTTGGTGACGGCGGCGCGTTCGGTCACGACCTTGGCGATCTCCTGACGCAAGGCATCAACGCCTTCACCCGTGAGGGCAGAAACGCCTAAAATTCGGGGAGCTGATAACCCATCGGAAACAAGAATCGACCGCAGGGAATCCATGACTGGTCCCCGTTCGTTTTCCCGGAGTTTGTCGATTTGGTTCAGAACAACCAATGTCACCGAGCCGTGTGTGGCTAGGGGCCTGATGAAGTCATGGTGTACGGCGGCGTCAGCGTACTTTTGTGGGTCAAGAACCCAAATCAGTACGTCAACTTGTCCCGCAAGCTTCGTGGCTATTTCTCGGTTGGCCGCCACTGTCGAGTCAAAATCCGGAAGATCGAGCAGGATCAGCCCGTTAACGTCTTTTTCGGCCCCAAAGATACCCTTTTTATCCAGCCGCAAGGGTGACTTTACGATGTGGCGTTGCTGCACGCCTAGCCAATCAAGCAAGGGATCAGACCCCGCTTGTCCCCAGATCCCGGCCAAGGGCTGGCTAGTGGTGGGACGCGTGGCAGCGGCCTTGGCGAGGTCTTGACCTGCCACGGCGTTGAAAAGGGTAGATTTTCCACTGCCGGTTGCCCCGAAAAAGCCCACGACCGTGTGTTCTGCAGAAAGAGTCCGACGCGTTGAAGCCAATTCGAGGACTCGCCAAGAAGCCGAACTAACCTCTTCGCTTAGTCGCTCCGCCCCCAGTTCGGTGGCTTCCTTCAGAGCTTCAAGACGCCGTTCCAATGGGCTGTCGGCGCTGGTTTGTCGACGGCGGCTCATGCACCCTGCTCTCTGGCTAGTCGGCGGACGGCCGCCGAATTTTTCTTCATGTCTGCAGCATCGTGTTCTGTCGGAACGTCTACTAGGTGGGAAAGGAATCGTTGCTTCTCGGTTTCCAGTAGCGCGGTGCAACGTGTCGACAATGAATCCTTGGCTCGTTTTGTCAGTCGCCGTACGGCGTCCTCACCAAAGATTGTTTCGAGAAGTTTCTGGCCCACAACCGCGGACCCGCCAGCGATGCCAACTTCCAATCCCGTGAGTCCTGCGGTGGAGGCAAATACAACCACCATGAGAGCCACGGCCACGCCGTTAACACCGAATGACACCATTCTCGCAGTCATCCGTTTACCGGCACCCTCTGTCCGAATAATCTCCATCAGGTCCCCCTGCCACGCGCGCACCTCAGCGGCCACGTGTTCAGAGAACCGCGGTGAGAGCGAACTCAGATTAGTGGCAGCCGCAAATGACTTACCCGCCGGGTCCGCACGCCAACGCTCCTCGGTGGTCTCACTGGCCTTGGCCGCTTGATCAACCACCACAGCGTGAAGGCCCGTCTCAATCGCAGCAGCCACGGTGGTGACCGGCTTGGGCTTGCCGGTGAAGAATGCGCCAACTCTGTCGCGCAAGCGTCCAATTCCCGATTCCAAGGATCTGAAGAATTCTCCCGTTCCCACAAAATCCTGCCATCGGGCAAGAACTTCGCCCCTGAGCAAGGTGCCATCTTGGACACTGACAAGTATTTCCTCGTGGGCTTGTTCAAATGCTTCATGCGCAAATTGCGCCAACCGCGCTCCGTTTGATTCTTGCTCCATCATCGCTTGGGAAATGGCGTCGCCTCGGTCAGCAAGGTGGGCCAACACCCCGGCCAGGGTTTGCCGGGCAACGGCCGCTCTGGATTCACTGTCAGCGGCGAGATCACCCAGCCATTGCTTCAACGGCGCCACGGAGCTAGGCGGAAGCATGTCTAATTCGTCGAGAGTCACCTCAGGAACAACAAAGAGCTCTGCGCTATCGAGGCCCTCACGTCCCAGCATTCCCCGTAGGTCCTTGGCTATTTCCTCTTCGACGCCCACCGGTACACGGTCAAGAACCACGGCTACAGTAATATTTCGCCCGGCTGCATCGGAAAGTAGCTTCCAGGGAACTGCATCCGCATACCGGTTAGCCGTGGTGACGAAGATCCACAAGTCCGCAGCTGCCAGCAATTGTCCGGCTAGTCGGCGGTTCTCATCGGATATGGAATCCACGTCCGGAGCATCAAGTAGTGCTAATCCTCGGGGAACCGCATCGTCTTGGAGGAGGATAATCGAATCGGTAAGTTTAGCATCCGGCGTAGCGCCTACCTGCGACGCTGAAATCTCATGACCAGTGCCGACAGCCGTTCCGGTGATGCGGCGGAGCCCAGGCAAGATCCGTTCGTTCTCCAGCCAAGGCAGGTCTAGTTTGTGATGCAACAGGATGGGCTGTCGAGTTGTTGGCCGAATGGCACCGGCTCGCGTCACAGGATGGCCGACGAGAGCATTAACAAGTGTTGATTTGCCTGCGCCCGTGGAACCTCCGACCACCGCTAGTAATGGAGCGTCCAGGCTGCGGTATCGCGGCAAAATATAGTCATCAAGTTGTTCTACCGCGGTACGCACATTTTCGCGTACTTCCTCAACGCCGGCGATATTCAGCGGAAGAACTCCTGCCGCGAGATTTTTCCTGACGGCGGTTAGTAGGTTGATGGCTTCCATGTCAGCGGGCATTGCTTCGCCGAGTGGCGCACTTTCCGATTCAGAGCCATTACTAGTAGTCACCACTACATCATGCCAAAGACTTGCATGATTTATCCGCAAGGCTACCCGAGTCATTTTCGGAACAGATCATGTCGGCTTAAAAACAAATGGTTCCAAACAAGGTTTGGAACCATTTGTGCTTGTGACCCCAACGGGATTCGAACCCGTGTTACCGCCGTGAGAGGGCAGCGTACTAGGCCGCTATACGATGGGGCCGTATAGCTGTAACGTTTTAGGACTGTTACCGTCCGATTCATCTGAATCGTGACCCCAACGGGATTCGAACCCGTGTTACCGCCGTGAGAGGGCAGCGTACTAGGCCGCTATACGATGGGGCCGTATGCTTTGCGCGGAGGACTAACGTCCCCCACGCAAACCGGTCCTCGCTTTCGCGAAGACCGTGACGCTGGGGTACCAGGACTCGAACCTAGAATGTTGGTACCAGAAACCAGTGTGTTGCCAATTACACCATACCCCACAGCGTTGATTCGCCCTCCAACTTCCTTTCGAAAGCTTTCCTGCGCCTCAGCACGAGAAATAACTATACAGTCGGATCTGCATAAAGTACAAATCGGCGGATCACTTGGACTTCCAACCCCCAAAAACCGCGTACTTACAGCGATCCGAGCGGCAAATCGATGACGATTCTTGGATCTTTTAGGTGAAACTGCTTTGTGATCTGGCGCACGAATTAGCGCGGATTTCTAGAGGCCTTCGGCGCATCCGCACTGGTCAGCGCGGCCATCACCGAACGACCGTGAAAACCTAGGATCCTGTCCCAACCACGTGAGTGTCAGTTCGCCTTGCGAGCCGACACTCATGCGGCTGACCGCCCGCGGGCTCCGAGCCCTCGACGCCTGCTTCCTGCCGCTTGAGCTTGAGCTTTAGCTTTAGCTTTAGCTTTAGCGCCACTTTATCGACGCAATTGATGCCATCTGGCGCCGGTCGCTAAAACGTCAATCCCTTTGCGGAGAAACCCCCTCGCGCCAATGACGGCGCCTTGCGGTAGGGCCATGAAGAGCGCATTGGTCTCGCAGTGGCGCTCTTTACGGCCAGGAACACTATGCCTTGGCTCAGCGAGTACCGGGAAGATCCGAAAATCCGCACCAGAGGTCGCATGAAAAGCGGCAGTCAACACGGCTTCTCTTGTACTTCTCCTACTATGCCGAGGAATAAGAAAAGCCCCAGCCCACCCGCGAATCGATATTCGCGGGTGGACTGGGGACTTAGTTCTCGTTATTGGTATTGGTGATGACTTCTTTAGCTATCGGGTGGCGCGGAAGGCGCGCACCCGGTTCAGTGAAGACTCTTTGCCAAGGATGACCATCGACTCGAACAGTGGCGGTGAAATACGCTTTCCCGAAACTGCGGTGCGAATCGGACCAAAGGCGTGGCGGGGCTTAACGCCCATTCCTTCCACTAGTGCCGACTTCAAGACGTCCTGAAGGGTCTCGGCATCCCATCGCGCGGCAGACTCCAGCGCTTCGATGCCCGCGTCAAGAATCTCTGCCGTGTTTTCCGGCAGTCCCTTCAGTGCATCGGCGGCCGGCTCGATAGCCGAATCCTCGGTGAAGAGGAACTCAAGCATTTCTGGCGCCTCGCCGAGCAGCGTGATGCGTTCCTGTACCAGCGGGGCTGCTTCCGAGAGGATTTTGTTCTCTCGATCACTCAGCTGCTCCCCCACCAAGTTATTGGCCTGGAGGTACGGGATCAGACGGTTGCGGAAGTCTTCTGCCTCGAGCATACGAACATGGGTGCCGTTGATAGCTTCAGCCTTCTTGATATCAAAGCGCGCCGGGTTGGAAAGCACGTTATGGACATCAAATGCTTCGATGAGCTGGTCTCGGGTGAAGATGTCTTCATCAGCACTGAGTGACCAACCAAGCAAAGAAAGGTAATTCAGAAGGCCTTCCGGAATGAATCCGCGATCGCGGTGCAGGAAGAGGCTGGATTCCGGATCACGCTTTGAAAGCTTCTTGTTGCCTTGGCCCATAACGTATGGCAGGTGACCAAACAGTGGCATGTACTCGGCCACTCCCACGTCGATCAAAGCGCGGTATAGGGCAATCTGACGTGGAGTGGAAGAGAGCAAGTCTTCACCGCGCAGCACGTGGGTAATGCCCATCAAGGCGTCATCCACGGGATTAACGAGCGTGTAGAGCGGCTGCCCGTTAGCACGAACCACAACGAAGTCAGGAACGGATCCCGCCTTGAAGGTGATCTCCCCGCGCACGACGTCGGTGAACGTCAAATCTTCATCCGGCATGCGCACCCGCAACACGGGATCGCGACCCTCTGCACGGTATCCGGCAATCTGCTCTTCGCTTAGCTCGCGGTCAAATCCGTCGTAGCCCAGTTTCGGGTCGCGGCCGGCGGCCTTGTGGCGGGCTTCCACTTCTTCTGGAGTAGAGAACGACTCGTAGAGGTGGCCTGCTGCGCGAAGTTTGGCGATAACGTCGGCGTAGATGTCACCACGCAGGGACTGGCGGTACGGTTCGTGCGGGCCACCAACGTTAACGCCCTCATCCCAGGTGATACCCAACCAGTCCAAGGCATCAAGCAACTGGTTGTAGCTTTCCTCGGAGTCGCGCTTGGCGTCGGTGTCTTCAATGCGGAAAATCATTTTTCCGCCGGTGTGGCGCGCATAGGCCCAGTTAAACAGGGCTGTACGAATCAGGCCAACGTGCGGGGTGCCGGTCGGAGACGGGCAGAAGCGTACGCGGACGGGGGTTTCATCGGTCACGGTGGGAATGAGGGATACATCAGTCATGATGTTCCCATTCTATGCCGCCAGTGCGCTCGGCCCGTCAAGAGAGTACAGGCGGCCTGTCGGTAAAGGACGTTAGGCGCCTTCGTCCCCTACTCGGGGAGGAAAGCGCCTAACCTCTTAGTTCAATCTATGGCTCTATTTCAAAGACTTAGCGACGGAAGGTATTGCTCAAAGTTCCGATGCCTTCGATCTCAATTTCCACGCGCTGACCGTCAACCACTTCGCCAACACCGGCGGGTGTGCCGGTGAGGATCACATCGCCCGGAAGCAGAGTGAAGGCGGCCGAAGCATAGGCAACTAGGTCGTTGACGCCCCACACCATTTCCGAGGTGTTGCCGTCCTGGACCACTACGCCGTCAAGGCGGGTCATCAATTGTGTGTCCTCGTGATCAAGCTCGGTCTGGATCCATGGACCCAGCGGGCACGAACCGTCCCAGCCCTTAGCGCGGGCCCACTGACCATCTGTTCGCTGGGCGTCGCGCGCCGTCAGATCGTTGGCAATCGTGTAACCAAAAATTACATCTTGGGCCTTGTCGGCCGGAACGTCCTTGCAAATACGTCCAATAACAACGGCCAGCTCCCCCTCATAGGATATTTCCTCCGAGAAGCTGGGCAATGTGATCGGGTCGCCGGTTCCAACTACCGCCGTGTTGGGCTTCAAGAACATCAATGGTTCGGGCGGAACCTTGTTACCCAATTCTGCCGCGTGGTCTGCATAGGTGCGCCCGAAGCACACCACCTTGGAGCGGGGAATAATCGGGGCGAGCAACCTGACGTCTTCAAGCTTGTGCTTGACGCCGGTTGGCTTGATTCCTTGGAAGAACGGGTCGCCGGCGATGACGAGAACCTCGCCATCCTCCACGACGCCGTACATGGGGTCACTGTCAACGACAAAACGAGCAATACGCATGGTTTACAGCTTAGTGGCTTTGTGACTACTAGATGCCCGTTTTGCCGCCGAGGCCTTAGCCACACCTTCTTCGCTTTGATCCTCGTCAGCTACGACATAGGATTCTTCGTCTGGATATCCGGTGGGGTTTGCTGACTGCCACCGCCACATGTCTTCAACCATTTGTTCGAGCCCACGTTCGGCCTTCCACCCAATTTCTTCACGGGCCAGCGTTGGATCTGCGTAGCTTGCGGCAACGTCCCCCGGACGTCGGTCAACAACCTCATACGGAACTTCTTTCTCGGAGATACGAGCGAAGGCCTGGATAACTTCTAGTACTGAAGAACCGTTACCCGTTCCGAGGTTCCACGCGTGTAGCCCACCATGATCCTGCAAGTATTCCAGAGCGGCTAGGTGGCCGGCGCCAAGATCCAAAACGTGAATGTAATCGCGAACACCTGTGCCATCCGGAGTTG
This sequence comes from Paeniglutamicibacter terrestris, assembly GCF_012271785.1. Classification (GTDB taxonomy): domain Bacteria; phylum Actinomycetota; class Actinomycetes; order Actinomycetales; family Micrococcaceae; genus Paeniglutamicibacter; species Paeniglutamicibacter terrestris. Next base: position 52,621 of record NZ_JAAWVT010000014.1, read on the forward strand.
GGTAGTCTCCACCAAAGACGTTGACTTTTTCTCGGACACCAACTGCTACCTGGGCGATAAAAGGCATGAGGTTATTTGGAATACCCTGGGGGTCTTCACCGATACGGCCAGACTCATGTGAGCCAACAGGATTGAAGTAGCGCAATTTAGCAATCGACCACCGTGAATCAGAGGCTGCGAGATCATCAAGCATGTACTCGATGTGAAGCTTGGTGCGTCCATAGGGGTTGGTTGCAGAAAGGGCGGTGGATTCGTTGATGGGAAGCTCGACGGTATCCCCGTAAACCGTGGCCGAGGAACTGAAGACCAGCGTTCGAACCCCGTGCTCATCCATGGCTTCGAGCAAGTTCAGGGTTCCGGTGACGTTGTTACGGTAGTAGGTCAACGGCTTGGACACTGATTCGCCAACGGCCTTGAGACCCGCAAAATGAATGACGGCTTCGGGTTTCGCCGCAGCGATGACCTCGGCAACACGGTCCTGATCCAAGAGGTCACCAACATGTAGGTGGGCTTGCTGCCCGGTGAGGTCGGCAACACGCCGCAACGCTTCGGGTGAGGAGTTACTCAGGTTATCGAGGACGTGGACTTCGTGCCCTTGTTCCAGAAGCAACAAGACAGTGTGGGAGCCGATGTAGCCGGCGCCGCCGGTAACCAAGATTCTCATAAGGCTAGTCTACGGAAAACACTAGCCATTACTTGGCTTCAACGTCTCGCCTTTTTGGGTACAGATGTCACTGTGCATCCATTTCGGGCGTCTGCTTGCGGCGGTCGAGAGGCCGGCGCACGCTCTGATTCGTGTAGCTACCTAATCCGTTGGCAATCTATGTGGACGTCTCACTTGCCTCGCGGTAGCGCATCGTGGCCACGAGGGAAAGTCGTCGGGTTGCCTCGAATCGATATTGGCAAAAACCATCTGAACTAAAAAGCTCGATACACATAAGCCTTGTGTTGCCCAGGGTAGATCCCACGGATGCTTTCTCGCGCAGGGGTGCCTGCACCCAGTCGAATGTAGAGAATCTCGAGGCAGGGGATGTGTGCTAAAGAAGTCGCACTTGATTAGCGGTACTACCAGCGATCCATCGCTATCCACCGCGCTTCATAAGCGTGAGGCCTGAACTCTTGGCCAAATCACCGGCTCCACCCGTTTCAAGTGATTCCAGACGCAGCAAGACCCGGACTGACATCGAAGTTCTAACGAAAAATGCGCAACTACGTCAAAAACTTAGCTAGCCTTAAATGGTTCCGTGATCATTTATATCGATGAACCCACATCCTTCCGCAAGCTTGCTCACGAATACCGAATTTTCTCCAACTCCAGAATGTGTAAACCACGCAGTGCCAGCAGCCATTGACCAAATGAAATCAAATCAAGTCAAATCAAAAGAATCGACCCTGTTTCAACACGTAGAGGCGAAATAGCCGTCCGAAGAAAAATGGGGTACCGCCGCGGATAGCGACGGCACCCCATAGCCACAAAGTAGGCTTATGATCGGACGCTCGAGCTGGAATAGCCGATCAGAATCTTCGATCCCAGGGGCAGAGTTCCAACCGCCTGCTTCAAGACGATTTCGATCATGGTGACGGTTATCGTCGTAGTCGATTTGCTTACCTTGTGCAAAGTGACCTGCCCCAGACCCGGCACCTGAATCACTGTGTTCGGGGCCACCGATGCATTGATTGCTGGCAATCCCGCGATCCTGAGATTGGCGAAAGTCGAGGTGTCTGTCAAAGTCACTTTGCCGCCTTCCGGGGAACGACTAGCACTGGTCTCCGCCTTGATGGCGTCTGCCCGAATCAAGCCATTGAGAACATTGAGCCCGACGAGGTTGTTCGTCACGCTACTCTTGAGCGCGGGCGTCAAGACACCCGAGGTCTTCGTCGAGGAAGCCCCGACAGATGCGAGACCAGAGACGGTGACTCCGGCCAAGTTTGCCGCCGTGGTTCCGCCGCCGCATTTGACAGTCGCAAGCGCTGTCGGACCTGACCCTATGAGACCAGTCAATAACGTAGCCTGAGTAGTAAATCCTGTACCCGCCAGATATCCTTTCTGCGGTGGCGTCAATTTGGCGATACTAACACCAAGATTAATGTCTGTTCCGGCCTTAACGCCCACTATCCCGGCTTTGAGGACCTGCACACGCAAGGCGGTCGTGGACACCACGTAGTTGCCGTCAATTAGTTGTTTCGACTGGCCATTCAGCGTAATTTTGCCCACCGACCCCAATACAGGCAATTTCAGGTCAATGATTGTGTTGGGAGCCGCACTGGCGCTAACGGGGAGACCCAGCACCTTGAGACTGGTTATGATCGACTTATTAGTACCGACAAATGCACCAGAGGCGCCCTTCTCCGCGGAGCTGTCGGAGGTAATAGCCCCGGCTGTGATGAGACCGCCCAACAGATTCGTACTGGCCACGGTTGATCGTGCGTCGATTCGCTTCCCGGTCGTTGAAAGGAGGGACTTGACACTGGTTGTCACCGCTCCGACATTTCCTACAGCCGGCACCTTCACAGCAGCCGCACTATTAGTACGAGTCTGGCCGGTGGCAGCGGTGCAGCTGACACCTGAATACGCTGTCGGACCCGAAGTGAGCGATTTGTCAGAATTGAAAATGTAGGAACCGTAGGCGATCCCCACGAAACCAGTACTGACCTGTGCTGGCGTGATACTTGGGACCGCAGCCTGTGACGGCGTCAACGATCCCGCAACAATTAGTGATAAGGCGCCAATCAGCGCCACGACTGTTCGTTTCATAAATTTCTCCCCAGAACAAAAATGACACGAGACCTCGCCGCTCGCAGTGGTCACAGATTACTCCCTGAAGTCAGGGCGAACAATAGAACAAAAAGAGCAGATAGATCGCGCTACCTGCCGCGAAAGCACAATTTCGCTCTCGGTCGATACCTCATTGGGTTATACGGCATTTCGTCGTTTTCACGAGGCCCTGGGCTAAAGCACAGTAGTCCGGAACCACCCAGCTGACCAAGCGTCTTCAATGTTAGGTGCGGATAGAAGAGTGTCAGAGAACGAAGGAAAAGATGACACCGCCCGCGTCCTACCTAAGTTGGGCGTAGCGAGGACCGCGTGAGGCCGTACGATCTGAGACGCCGTAAGCCCAGTGCTAGCGAGGTTCGAGCGCACGTATCTTGCGCATCTGCTGCCACCATCGGAGCTGCGCTGGGCAAAACTCCAGGCGGAGGACTATAAAGCGACTGCCACTCCAATATCTTGGCCGGACAAGCGTCCTGATGGGGAGAAATGCTCACCAACATCAAAGCTCGACGCTCATCAATCGAACCCTCAGAGGCAGTCTACGGACCAATCGAACCCATCTGCTGGCTTTCACTCGAGTTCAGAAACATCCCCAACTTCAAATGGCGAACTTTTCTTGGAGCCGACGGCCACTGTCCATACCGAATCAAAAAATGCCCCCAAGCCCCTTTACGAGGAGCCGAGTTAACTGGCGAAGGGGATGGATCTCTTTCGAATCCCATCCCCTACCCAATAAAAGCGACTTGGTTAGGCCAAGCGCTCAAGCCAACCGTGGCGGTCTTCTACCGTTCCGGTTTGAATCCCAAGCAATTCATCACGCAGAGCCATGGTGACCGCGCCTGCGGCAGCATCCGGATTGCCGATGTGCTCCTCGCCGTTCTTCAACACACCAATTGGTGTGATGACCGCTGCCGTGCCACAAGCGAAGACCTCAGCAATGTCTCCATTCGCGATGCCGTCACGCCATTCACCCAGGGTGATGGTGCGCTCTTCAACTTCGAGCCCACGATCTTGTGCCAGCTGAATAATTGAAGAACGAGTAATTCCTTCAAGGATGGTGCCGGTCAGCCGCGGCGTGACAAGCTTTCCGCTCTTCATCACGAAGAAGACGTTCATGCCTCCGAGTTCCTCAACGGCCTCATTGTTGAATGGGTCAAGGAAGAGCACTTGCTTGCAACCGTTTTGTTCGGCTTCAAGTTGGGCAATTAAGGATGCAGCATAGTTTCCGCCACACTTCGCCGAACCGGTGCCGCCACGGCCGGCACGAGCGTAATTATGGGAAACCCAGATACCTACTGGCTTCAGCTCACCGCCAAAGTAGTTTCCTGCGGGGGAAGCGATGACTCGGTAGGAGACGTTTCGAGCTGCGCGAACACCCAGGAATGCTTCGGTGGCAATCATGAAGGGGCGGAGGTAGAGAGCCTCCCCTTCGCCGTTGGGAACCCACTGAACGTCTGCGCGCACCAAGTTCCGCAACGAATCGACAAAGACGTCCTCATCAAGCTGCGGGAGAGCTAGTCGCTCGGCCGAACGGTTCAACCGGGCCGCATTGGCATGGGGGCGGAACGTCCAGACGCTGCCATCAGCATGTCGGTATGCCTTCAGGCCTTCAAAGATTTCTTGGCCGTAATGCAGAACCGAGGCGGCTGGGTCCATGGCAATCGGACCGTATGGCTCGATGCGGGCGTTGCTCCAGGTACCCGTGGAGTCTTCAGCTGTCGCGGCCCAATCAATGACGGCCGTGTGGTCGGTGAAGAAATCCCCGAAACCCGGGTTGGCTAGTATCTCCGCGCGCTCCTGATCACTTTTTCGGTGTGTTGAGAGATCTTCAATGAATTCCATGATGCCGTCAGGCTTCCTCTTCGACTGGGTATCAGCGCTGGCAAGCCCTAATGGACTTGCCAGCCTAAGATTTGGTTCCTAAATGAACCTATGTTCCACCCTAAGCCAGTGCGGCGATGATTGCATCGCCGATCTCGCTCGTGGTGCGCGGGTCGGTCATTTCATCACGTGATGCAACATCGCCTTCGACGGCTGCCTCAACACGACGGGCCAGCTCTGGCAGGCCCACATGGTCGAGCAAGAGAGCCGTCGAGAGGATTGCAGCCGTCGGATCAGCCTTCTGCTGACCGGCAATATCCGGAGCAGATCCGTGTACCGGTTCAAACATGGATGGTGCGGTGCGATCCATATTGATGTTTCCCGAAGCCGCCAAGCCAATACCACCGGTGATGGCGCCAGCTTGGTCCGTCAAAATGTCACCGAAGAGATTGTCGGTGACAATAACATCGAAGCGCGAGGGGTTCGTGGTCATGAAGATGGTTGCCGCATCCACGTGCAAGTAATCGTGAGTGACCTCGGGGAATTCTGGGGCGATGGCTTCCACCGCACGTCGCCACAGGTGTCCGGCGAAAACAAGGACATTGTGCTTGTGGACCAACGTCAGGTGCTTGCGTGGGCGATCATTAGCGCGGCGGAACGCATCGCGCACGACGCGCTCAACACCGTGTGCCGTGTTAATGGAAACTTCAGTGGCGATTTCATGAGGGGTCCCGGCACGAAGGACACCGCCGTTACCCACGTAAGGACCTTCGGTTCCTTCTCGTACCACGATGAAGTCAATCTCACCGGGATTGGCCAGCGGGCTCGGAACTCCTGGGTAAAGCTTGGAGGGACGCAGGTTCACGAAGTGGTCAAGACTGAAGCGCAGCTTGAGAAGCATCTCTCGCTCGATCAATCCCGAGGGGATCCGAGTGTCACCCGGTGCGGCACCCACAGCGCCAAAGAGGATAGCGTCATGGGAACGCAAGGCGGTGAGTGTCTCTTCGGGGAGCGTCTCACCGGTCTCAAGCCAGTGTTCGGCACCAAGTTTGTAGTTGGTCAGCTTCAGGTTTACACCGGTGTTTACCGTGACCACCTGCAGGACCTTAACTGCTTCGGCAATTACTTCAGGACCAATGCCATCACCTGGAATGACGGCAATATTCAAGGATTCGCTCATGACACATGAGTTTATCGACTCGTATCACTATGTGAGCAACCCGTCTCACAATATGGTCATCGGTGGTGACGTTCCCTCTAAATCTCATGCCTTGGCATGAGGAACCGCGTGACAATTCACCGTAGGCTTGTTGCGAGAGACGCCTCCAAGATTTTTACCCAGGAAACGAATGACGCCGCACCGCACAATAGACAAATGGATTCGAGAGCATCCAGCCAAGATGGACCTCATCTTCGGGCTTTTTATTTTTCTCGTCTTTGGCGTGATATCGGGAGTCGCTTTCTCTGCCAATGGATACGGTTATTTCGCCGCTGTCCTGGCCCTTGCCCAAACCTTTCCGCTCATTTGGCGTCGAAAACATCTAGGTTTCGTCGCAACAGTGATTGTGCTTGCTCATCTACTCCAAGTTCTCACTATGGATCAGATGATGCCCTCGCAGGTCGCCGTTCCGATCACCGTGTATACGCTGGCCGCCTACGGCAAACGATGGCAGTCAATGGTGGGTCTATCGGCAGGATTTGTGGGAGCGCTTTTAGGCAGCTTCCGCTACTCATATTTAGCTGGTTCACAATCGCTGTATGAGACCGTTGCCTCTTTTGTTGGCCTAGGATTGGTAGTTCTCGTCGCTTGGACGTTCGGGGATCTGGTCCGCACCCGCCGCTTGACGATGCAGACACTGGAAGATCGGGCCCGTCGATTAGAAATTGAGCGGGAACAAGAACGTTTGCTCGCTGCTGCCGATGAACGCAGCCACATAGCTAGAGAAATGCATGACATAGTGGCCCATTCCCTATCGGTGATCATTACACAGTCCGACGGAGCTCGCTATGCCAGTGAACAAGATCCTCACATCGCGCGAGAAACTCTTGCCACCATTTCGCAAACAGGCCGTGAATCCTTGCGAGAGATGCGTCGGTTGCTCGGTGTCTTGCGAAGTGATGACGAAGCATCCACCCACCCCCTGCCGACGCTCACTGACATTCCCGACCTCTTGGAAGCCACCCGAAAAATCGGCCTCCAAATCATATTTGAACAGGATGGAAGCGCCCGACGGCAACTTCCCGCCGGTGCAGAACTCACCGCATACCGAGCAATGCAGGAGGCACTCACAAACGTTCTCAAGCATGCCGGCCCAGAAACCACCGTGAGAGTGACCCTTCATTGGGATAACCGGGGATTCAACCTGCAGGTCTCTGACAATGGACGGGGCGCCGGGGCGCTAACGTCGGCTGATGCCGGCCAAGGACTAAGAGGCATGATCGAACGCGTTGCACTTTATGAAGGCCGCGTTGATGCAGGACCACAGGCCGGCGGCGGCTTTCGCGTAAACGTATTTATCCCCTACACCGAGGAATAAGAGACTTGCCTAAAGATAATCCCATCCGGGTTGCACTCGTCGATGATCAGCTTTTAGTTAGAAGTGGATTCAGGATGCTCATCAATTCACAAGCCGACTTAGAGGTCGTTGCCGAGGCCTCAAATGGTCGAGAAGCTATCTCGTCCTTGGCCCTTGCCTCCTCGGATGTCATTCTCATGGATGTCCGAATGCCCGAAATGAATGGGATCGAAACTACCGAACATTTACTGGCAGGGAAAACGAAAGACGTTCCTGGACCAAAAATCATCGTCCTCACCACATTCGATCTTGATGAGTACGCACTATCGGCAATTAGGGCTGGTGCTAGTGGCTTTCTTCTTAAAGACACTCCCCCGGAAGAACTCTTGGACTCGATCCGGACAGTGCACCGTGGTGATGCCGTCATAGCCCCTTCAACCACTCGCAGGCTCCTGGACCACGTCGCGCCCATGCTACGCAGTACGACGCTCCCAGACAGTGCTCACGTAAAAGCGGTAGAATCCTTGACCCGACGAGAACATGAAGTGTTTTCACTCATCGCCAACGGCAGATCAAATCCCGAAATCGCAACCGCGCTCTTTCTATCCGAAGCCACCGTCAAAACTCATGTTGGTCATATTTTGGCCAAACTCAGCGCGCGCGATCGTGTTCAGGCGGTTGTCATTGCCTATGAAACCGGAATCGTCACCCCGTAAAACCCTCCTTAGGTACACATTGGACGCTCAGTCAGTATGGTTGCTCGTCTATCACTTCATAGGTGGGGAGCAAAGCGAAAGGCCTTGGTCCCAAACAGTACGTTTGGGACCAAGGCCTTGAACTATCGAGCCGTGCTTAGAGGCTTGTAGCCTTTACCAGACTGTCCTCGGACGCTAAGTTCGAATCGAAGTCATCCAATCGAGTACCAACGCCAAGCAACTCGGCAATAGCCGCAACCGTACGAACGGCAGCTTTACCATCCCCGTAGGGGTTGGTGGCCAAGGCCATTTTTTCGTATTCCTGAACGTCGTTGAGCAACAGTTCGACAGACTCAAAGATCGTCTCTTCGTCGGTGCCGATGAGCTTCACGGTACCCGCAACAACGGCTTCGGGGCGTTCTGTGTTTTCGCGCATGACGAGCACCGGCTTCCCCAAGCTCGGAGCTTCTTCCTGGACTCCGCCTGAGTCGGTCAAGACGATGTTCGCGGCAGCAATCAAACGAGTGAATTCACCGTAGGCCAAAGGCTCGGTCAAGGTGATGTTTGAGATGCCATCGATTTCCGGCAGCAACGCTTCGCGCACTGCCGGGTTACGGTGCAGCGGCAAAATGAATTCAACGTCGGTTTCGATGGCTGCCAGACGCGCCAGTGCTCGACCAATACCGCGCATGGGCTCGCCCTGGTTTTCGCGCCTGTGGGTGGTCACCAAAACGATCTTGCGGCCTGAAGCAACCAACGCTTCAAGCTGAGGATCACCGAACGGAACATTCTTTTCAACGACTGCGAACAACGCGTCGATAACCGTGTTACCGGTGACCGAGATCGTCTTCGGATCGATCGTCTCATTGATCAGGTTCAGCTGGCTCAGGCTTGTCGGCGCGAGGTGCAGACTTGCGATCTGAGAAGTCATCTTGCGGTTCGCCTCTTCAGGGAACGGCGAGAAGATGTCATAGCTACGCAGTCCGGCTTCAGCGTGGATCACTGGGATTCCCCGGTAGAAGGCCGCGATGGCACCAGCTGTGGACGTCGTGGTGTCTCCCTGGACAACCACGGCATCCGGCTTTTCCTTCTCGAAGATCTCGTCAAGACCATTGATCGTCTTGGTGAGCAACGAGTTCAACGTCTGTCGCGGCTGAATGACATCCAAATCATAGTCAGGAGTGATGTCAAAGAGCTCATTCACCTGATCAAGCATTTCCCGATGCTGACCGGTGACGGTCACTACGCAATCAAAGAGCTCGGAATCCTTCAGAGCCTTAACAATCGGCGCCACCTTGATGGCTTCTGGCCGAGTGCCGTAAATCGGCATAATTTTCTTCACGATTACCTATCCGTTGGGGCGAGTGATGATGTGGATGGAAGTAACTCCATCAGACTAGCGCCAAAGACCGCGAGTATCGATAACATCCTTGCCGGCCAATGCGGTTGCCGGTACTGCCTTGAACTGATCGTGATCGACCAATACCACCACGGTGGAGGCGCTATCCAGGCCTTCTTCGGTGGTAACGAGGCGCACATTGTTGATGCCAGTCAGTGACTTAGGCATCTCTTCAATGTGCGGCTCGACCAACAAGAATTCAACGTCAGCTGCCTTTTCGGCCAGCGAACGGGCAATCGCGATCGACGGCGATTCACGAAGATCGTCGATGTTGGCCTTGAAAGCCAAGCCCAAAACGGCAACTTTGCCATTGAAGCCCGGAGTTTGGGTCGACTCAATAACCTTGTCAACGACCCAGAAAGGCTTCGCATCATTGGTTTCGCGTGCCTGACGAATCAGCTTGGATTCTTCCGGGGCAGCAGAAACGATGAACCAAGGATCTACGGCGATGCAATGTCCGCCAACGCCTGGTCCAGGCTGCAGAATGTTGACGCGTGGGTGGTGATTGGCCAGCTCGATGAGTTCCCAGACGTCGATACCGATCTTGTCTGAGATCACCGACAGTTCGTTGGCAAAGGCGATATTGACGTCGCGGAAGGAATTCTCGACGAGCTTGGCCATTTCGGCAGTCGTCGCATCCGTGACAAGAATTTCGGCTTCGCAGAAGACGCTATAAAGATCCTTAGCCATCTGAGCTGCAACTGGGGTGATGCCACCGACGATGCGATCATTGGTGACGAGCTCTTCCATGACACGGCCGGGCAGGACTCGCTCGGGGCAGTGAGCAATGTGCAGTGTCGAGGCATCCAAATCTGGACGAGCAGCAAGCAAGCGATCGGCCATGTGCTGAGTGGCACCTGGAGGTGAAGTCGATTCCAAGATGACGAGCTCGTTGCCGCGAAGCTTCGGGGCGATCTTGTCGGCGGCAGCCTCAATGTAGGAGAGATCTGCAGTGTGGTCGGCGTTGAACGGAGTCGGAACAGCCACGATGTATGCGTCGGCTTCCGGCGTCTCGAAGCTGGCGGTCAAAGTACCGTTGGCCACGGCAGCGGCGACAAAGTCACCCAAGGCCGGCTCAACAAACGGAACCTCTCCACGGTTAACAGCTTCTACGGTGCGTGGCGTTACGTCGACGCCCTTGACGATGATGCCTTTGGAGGCAAGGATCGCTGCAGTCGGCAGACCGATGTAGCCAAGTCCAACTACGGCAACTTCTTTGATACTCGTCACTATGACGTTTCCCCTTGGTTCGAATGGACGCACCGCAGCGGGGCGTATTTACCCAGCTGTGGCACTGAAGTTCAGGAGGCTACGATTCGTAACCTCGTTCAGAATACTGCATTTGTCCATTCATTGCAGTTTGTGGATGATTTTTGCATACGTTGCCGAGAGCATATTTGCGTTTGCAGACCATGTCCGTTCAGCAAGCATTTTCTGCCGACCCGCGGCACCCATCATCGCTCTCGTTGATGGGTCTCCCAGCAAACTCTCAATGGCTTCTGCTAAAGAATGGAACTCATCCGGTTGCACCAATAGCCCCGTCTCCCCCTGCACCACCAGTTCACGCAGTGCTGGCAAATCCGCGGCAATGACCGGGACTTCGCAGGCTAACGCCTCGACAGGCTTCAGTGGGGTCACCGCTTGCGTGACAGAAAGGTCCCTCCGAGGAACAACAAATATGTCCAATGCGCAGTGGTACGTGCGTGCATCGTCCCGAGGTACCCGACCGGGGAAGATGCAATACTCAGAAATGCCGAGACTCTTGCTTAATTCCTTGAGATTGTTAGCTTCAACACCACTACCGACTATTAAGACACGAAGACGAGGATTGTTAGGGATAAGCTCCGCCGCGGCCATGATCAAAAGATCAAGACCTTCATATGCAACCAAGCTACTGACCGTTCCCACATATTGGTGCTCCGTGGCAAGACCCAACATTTCCCGGGCTTTGACCCGTTCAATCGGTGCTTCAAGAAATGCGTCACCAATCGCATTTGGTGCAATCGAGATCTTGGAGCTGTCAACACCCTGTCGTACTAATTCGGCCTTCATCGTCTGACCTAACGTCAGCACGTGGGTCGCTCGCGATGCCACAAAAGCTTCACGTTCCTTGAACAACACGTAGCGCTGCGAGGTCTTCGCGCCTTCGGGACGAGTTGAGGCCCAAGTATCAGCCAACTGCCCTCGCACCTCATATACCCATGGCAAGCCGTGGGCTTCGGCAACGCTCATAACAGCGAGAGCATTGGAAAAGTCGGTGGTGGTGTGCAGTACGCTGGGGCGCATCCGAAACACAGCTTCTTCCAAGGCATCTGCCTGCTGTTGGATTTTTGATCGCATGTCCGACCGGTATTTGGCAGGCAGTATCCGTCGATACGGAATGCCGTCGACGATGTCTTGCTCTTTCGCCCGAATTTTTCCGACGGATAATGGGTATCCAGCGCGTGTAAGAACTTCGATCTTCCATCCGGCATCTCGGAGGGAGGTCATGATCGAATGTGACCGCTGAGCATAGCCGCTGCCCGTGTGTGGCAGTGAGTTCGTCAAGAAGTGAAGAGCGCTCTGGCCGCCTAATACTTGGCGCTTAGCTTCCTTTGGTCGTGCGGTTGTCGGCAGCTCACCCTGAAAGACAAGAAGTTCGCTTTGGTAATGACGAAGCTGCTTGCTGGGCCCACGCCCGAGATCCGACAGAATATCGATGGCTCTCTGCATATCCCCTAAGTACCAGGCGTGCCGGGCGCGCGCCCGGGACAACGCGACACTCGACGAAGCTCCGCCTCGTAGGACATGCGAAGCGCTCTGCGCGTCGCCGATCGCGATCGCCATATCGCAGAGACGGGCTACGGTTCGATCCGTTAACTTCTGAGGATCCAATTGCAGAAGGTAGGTGCCGAGCTCCGTGGTCTTCCCAGAAAGTAGCAATCCTAGGGCTTTGCAAATAATCGCTCGTTTGGGAATAACCCTCGCCAAGGCCGAAGAACCGCGCGACAGTAAATTGGAGTCAATACGTCGTGCGACTTGTAGGAAAAAGTAGCTGGGGTCATCACGGAGGTTGTCGAGGACAATCCGGGAAATGATCAAACCGTTTCTCGCCATGCGAGGCTGTGCGTTGTATTGATCAGTCGGTTCAGTGGCCATCATTATTTGTACCCCGTGCAGCGATGCCGCGTATCAATTCCACGTATTTTTGGCCCAGCTTTTCCAATGAGGCCTTTTCGAAGACCCAATCACGACCAGTCGAACCGACGTTTAGCTTCTGTCTATTCGCGCTTAATTCGCGCCATAAATCTGCAATGTGGTTAGGATCGTGATCGACGATATCGCCGGCATCCGCATCGCTGATAATTTGTGCTGCTTCACCCTTGACTATTCCGGTGATGTGACAGCCCAAAGATAGAAGTTCATAGATCTTGGATGGGACGGTGTGGTTAAAACTGGCCCAATCGTCTCTCAGACTCACAACACACGTGTCGGCCCACTGGTAATGAGATCGAAGAGCTTCACCTCGCACCGGTTCTTGGAAATCAACGTCTGCCTCGATCTTCTGAGCAAATAGCCGCAAGCGCTCGTTCGCAGTTCCTGCACCCACGATGCGAACCTTGACGTGTTCGGAAACCATCGTTGACGCCAGAATTACAGATTCGAGCCCTTGACTTTCCCCCAGATTCCCGAGGTAAAGCACGTGAAGCTTTGAGTCGGTGCGTTCAGGCGCAGCGGGCAGCGGTTCAAAGTTTCTGGTGCTGATTCCATTGTGGATGGTATGAACAGCACGAACCCCATCTCGAGTAAGAATTTGCGCGAACCCATCTGTCACCGTCACGACCATGGTGGCCCGACGTTGAACAAACCGAACACCCCACTGGGCCAGTCTTGTTAGCCACTTCCAACGCAGGATCCGCGAATCGGAAATTAGTTCGGGCCAAGCGTCCCGCATTTCTAGAAGTAGCGGTCGATTAAACAACTTTGCCACTAAATAACCGATGAACATCGTCGGTAGAGCCGGAACTGTGGCAATAACTACGTTAGGCCGGGCCTGCAACAACGCTCGAGGAAGCATCAGCGCTCCATCAAGGGCATTTTTGAGAATCTTGCCAGTAATGCGCCGTGACTTCTTCATAGAGGCGTATCCGCGGATGTATTCACCATGCGAACCCACCTCGACCGAACCCAACAGCCGCCGTTTCGACTCGCCCTCACCGATCGGTCCACTCCGAGGTGTTACCACCTGGACATTCCATCCTGCATTACGCATAACAAAGACGAAGGAATCCCAGCGACGCTGCGGAGGAGAAACTTCCGGTGAATAGGAATGGGTCAGCAAAAGAACGCGTATGGCCCCCACTGACATAATTCACCTAACTCGACGAGCGACCTCGCCCTATTGATCAATCAATTGTACGCCATAGTGGATTGAGCATTTTTTAGGTGCACTTATGCCCAAAATTGGAAGTAGGCGCGTGGTTTCTAGAAGTCAGAACATGATGTGCTGTTCGTTCAGCCCGAACGATGACACGACCCCGGTAGCCAACAGTTCGGATTCTTCGACGGACCAGGTGTGGCCATCGCCTTGCGAAGATCGCATTTGGACGAAGTTGAAGCGGTCCGCCGAATAAATCGAACCACCAGCCTCGACAACTCGCCGCAAGAAGTTAGTGTCCTCTCCCCTACCGAGTTCGAGGAACGGGACTTCGAGCATTAATTCCCGAGTTGTAAAGATCGTTGGTCCCATCACCAAATCAGTAAATCGGTGTTCTCGCTCTTGGAACCGCAAAATCGTTGCGTTACGTTCGCCCAGATACATGTAGTGCGCCTGTTTACCGACGACGCTAGCCCCACTGTAGCGGTGGGCAGCTGCTTGGTCTTGAAGATAGTGGCTACCGTAAAGGTCGTCATCATCCATCTTGGTGACGTAATAGCCTGTCGCTGAACGAACTGCAAGGTTGAGGCAGCTTCCGAGCGAGGTCGACCGAGGTTGATGGAGCAGAATTAGCCTCCTGATTCCGGCCTCTTGGGCTTGATCCCGGAGCGTTTGTTCGTCCAGCTCGAACCCATGAGTCAGCAGTACCAATTCCACATCTACATTGGCTTGCTGACCCACGGTCGTCAGGATGTGCGCGATCTGCTGTGGCCGGATAGTAGACACCAACGCCGAGATGGTTGGCCTCTGAGTCATAGAGTTAGGTTCGGCAGTTTGCGTGCTGATCCCGGACGTTTTGAGTACCAGTTCGGCGCGATGTGCGTACGTATGTTCTTGCCAGATTCTTCGCTGCCCCAAGTGCACGGTCCGGTCACGCAATTCTTTGCTGCGCACCAAGGAACGAATAATGCTGGCCGAGTCTTTGCGGTTTCCGACTTCGATCACTTCCGACTTATCGAAAAACTCCGCAATCGCCCGACTGGGTGCAGTTACGACAGGCGTTCCTGATGCAGTAATTTCGAAGATTCTCCGCGCACACATGCTCGGCGAATCAATAACGGAATTGACGTTGAGGAACACTTTGTACGCTTTGTATGCAGTGAGCATCTTTTCGTATGGGAGGCTACCCACAACATGGTCTTTGAATGGTGCGGGGAATTGATAATTTTCGTCCCCTCCCAATTGCCGGGAAAAGATCTCCAGGCCGTACTCCATGGTCCCTGAAACGTCTAACGCGCCGGAGAGAAGCATGTTCATTTGTTCACGGCGTTCCGGAAATTTGTGAGCGAAGTACATTCCTGCGAAAGCGACGTCTCGCGCATGGAACCCGATTTTCGGTCGAATGGGATTATGGACTGCAGGCTGCGCAGCGAAACTCAAAGTTCCAATACGGTCATGACCTAGGTCATTTACGTACCGCTCGATCTGTGTCGAATCGGAAGTGTAAACATAATCAAAGAGTCGAGCCGAATCCAAGAAGTCCAGATAATGGGGAGGATCTTCTTTGTTCCAAAAAACTGTTGGAATATCTTGAGATTTACACCAAGTCACCAGATCAACAAGTGCCGGCCGTGGAGCCGAAGTTCCAGTCAAGTGGTAGGCCCATGCTTTCCCATTGCCGGCCCACGCAGACTCGACGAAAAGCATTTCTATCGGAGCTTCTGCGAGTTGCTGCTGCCAAGCATCTGGCGTCAAGGCAAGACAGTCCCACTCGTAGCCCCAAGCCTGCATCGAAAAATCATCCAAGATGACTCCGACCCGGATTCTTGACTGGGTGGATGCTGCAACATTCGGTTGGAGCGGAGGAAAATCCAGCTGGTCCATTCCAGATTGGAGCCTACTGACACGCTTTGCACCTATATCGCTCGCACCGTTTAGGGCCATGTTGCGTTGCCGACGTTTCCAACGGACAACCTGTGCCGGTCCACCTTGTCGCAAATGCCAGAGCGCAGTCCGCAGGGTACTAATGGTTGTTCCTTTCCTACAGGCAGAGACCTGCGACCATCCAAAATTCGTTGATACTATCCGTCGCACCTATCCTATTCCATCACCTATGGGTAGCGTCCAAGGACACTGAATTCATGCTCTTGAGGTGGTCTCAAAGTGCGCTTCGCCCTTGGGATCCGCCTGTCCAGTGAGTCAGGACGCAAGGAACAAGCTCGCTTTCAGCACGAACTAGTCCATAATTCTCGCCCATCCCGATTTGACAGAGCATTCCGCTCACGTGCATGTGAGATTCGACATTCCCAGCAACGGCGCCCGCAAATTCACCAGCTTCGACTGCTAGTCTCAAAACTAATCCAGCACCATCCATGATCCACTGGAGTCTATCCGTGCCTCAAGATCCGCAGAACAGGCCACAGGGACTGACCCGCCGCGGTCTTCTTTCCCTCGCTGCTTTGGCCGCCGGCGGTATTGCAGTATCACCCCTCTCATGGCCCGTGGGAAACATGACTTCTGGTCAGAAGGCTCCGGCGCCAAGTTCGGAACCCAATCCCACTCCACTACCCGGACCGCAAGCCTTTCGATCCCGGGACCCATTATTAACCTCGCCCTTGGTGCGCGCACCAAACACCCGCGGTGCGATTTTGCATTACCCAACGGCGTTCCCAGGTTTAAGTATTAAGTCCGTGATACCGCTTCCAGGGCTAACCAGCGCACCAATCCCATGGATGGCGGTTTCAATAGTAGGACCCGTCAACCAATTGCAGATCGTCAACCCCGAAGCCGGTGAGGCAGTACACGTGGTCAGTCTGTCTACGAGTAACAATGGTGGGATCGAGTCCCTCGTTTGGCATCGGGAACGAAAGACCCTCTATCTCACCACCGGTGGCAGCCTCCTGTACTGGAGCGCGTCCAGCCCCAAAGTAATACACACGATCGGCAAAGTACCTGGTGCCAAGGCGCTATACGAGTTGCAGATGGATTCAGTAGGTAACGTTTGGGGTGGAGCCTACCCCAACGGATCAACTTTCACCTACAATCTGGCAAACAAAAAAATCCAAGTACACTCGCGCATGGCACCAGACACCGATTACGTCCGCAGCTTGGCTATTGGTCCGGGCGATACCATATGGGCGGGCACCGGTTCCCTAAACCCCCGTCTGTTCACCTTTCCCGCAAAGCAGCCATCACAACGCACCGAGATCCAATTGCCGAATCCAATGGAAAACGGTTTCGTCTCCTCCATCAAAATTCTCGGAAATCGCGTCGTCGTGAGCGCCAGCAATGTCCAAGCCGTGCTGTTGCTTGACCCAGTAACGAGAAAGTGGGCCGGCTCATCGGACCGCGTCTGGACCTACCGGCGGGCCTCCATGGAAGTCCAAACCAACGAGCGCACCTACACCATGACTGAGGGGTTCCTCTACGCGACGGACACGATGTCGTGGACGGACACCAGGCTGGGCCCGATCGGGACCGAGTCACCCCTCGCGCTGTACTCCACCGCCAAGTCCGTGATTGTGGTCAGCGAGGTCCCCACCGGCCTGCGCCTCGAGTTCTTTAACCTGGCCAGCGGATCCGTGGACAAGGTACACACGTTCGCACTCACCGACGGTGAATTCACGATCCAATCGCTCATGGGGCACTCCGACGGAAAGGTCTATGTGGGCGGTTTTATGGGACATGGACTCGCCGCCATCGATCCGGACACCGGAGCCCGCTGGCGCTCCCCCGATGGCGAGGATCTTGTCAACCAGGTCGAGGGGATGATCGAGTTCGACGCGACACGCAGCTACATCGGCTCGTACGGCTCTGCGGACATCATCAGCGTGGACAGCCGGAAGAAGAACAAACCCGATGGATACGAAAGGCTGTCACGGCTTGGCTACACGTACCACCAGTCTCGGCCGTTTGGTTGGGCGGTCAATTCCCGCAATGTGTTCTTCGGTACTGTGCCCGATTACGGCCGTTCCGGCGGTGTGCTGGGCATGATCGACCCGGAAACTAACAAGATCGCTTGGGTTCTTGACGGCGGCGGAGTGGGCTTCGTGGAGGCCCACTCTATCATTGGGCTCGCCGCCGATGATCGATACGTCTACGGGACCTCCTCGGTGCGCAATGGCTACGGCATCCCGGACACTGAGGGTCCAGCCAACATCTTCAAGCTTGAGATCGCAACGAAAAAGAAGGTTTGGGAAACCGCACCTGTCGTCTCTTCTGGCGCTTTGTACGCACCCAAGCTCATTGCAGGTTGGCTGGTGGTGGCCGACATTGAAGGCATCAATATCATCGACCCGACCAATGGGAAACTGGCGGCACGGCATCGGCTGACGGATGCACATAACGCCGACAGACGCGCGGGCTGGGCCCTCGCCGACATCGCCAAAGTGGGTGACGGATCCAAAATCGTGCACAGTGCCGAGAGAACCATTACGGTTGTGGATTTCCGCGTTGGCACCAAGGCCACCATCGGGGACCCAAATGGCAGATACAAGTTCGGTAGCCGGCTCACTGCAACGCCATCCGGCAGAGTCTTTGGGCAGACGGATAATACCGTTCTGGTGGAGCTGGACATATTCTCCGGCCCCGACACAGCACTCACCACGCGCAAGCCCGGCGACTAATGAAGCAAAGACAATCGGCATCGGTGGCGACCTCACCGAGCAAGTCGTCGAACACAGCTTTTGGAAAGTCCAGCAAACCCCATGGCACACATCCCCGGATGATATGTGATCTCCCAGTGGCAAATATGCCTATGTGGTACGCCGACTCCGCGTAATGGGCAACGAGTTGGTAGCGCCCACTCCGGGCAGGCATACCAAATTGCCAGAACATCACTACTTTCTGAGGCTATTCAGCAGTTGGCTCCGGATCGTCGCAGTTCCGGAGCCATCCACAAGGCAAATGACGTCCTTACATATGGGTAATCAGAGCGTCACAAGCACCTAACCTCCGTGCCATTTCCCCGGCTTGCATTGGCGACGGGCACTGGAGGTTATGGTTTCATTCGGTGAATGAGGTTATGGTTCCATTCGGTGAATCCGGACTCGTCGACCAACCGTCATCGTTTCTGGCCTTTCGATTCCGCGCTTCAATTGAGCAACGAGTGGCTTCAACACCGTACTATCGATCAAACTGTAGTTACGGAAAGTGTTAAGAACGCGCTGAAGTTCATCTTGATCAACTATTTCCTCGACAAAGCGCTTGATGAATCCAAGTTGCCCCGTCATCAAGTAGTCGATCGCACCGCGACCAGCCTTGGAAGTGCTTTGATTGCGTGTTTCCGCTAGGGATCTCAACACCTCAAGACGTTCCTCAACCATAAACTTGAAATCCTCATCGCGGCGCGAAATTGAGTTCGATCTTAGAACTCGCATATACGACGAATCCTCGATTTCCGCGGCTGAAGTTACAAACACCCCATCCAATCGCAGTAGCTGCGCCATAAACGCAACGTCTTCACCGCTTCGCAGACTTGGGTCATAGGAACATTCACGCAGAAGTACGGTTGGCAAGAGCTTGGCACCATTCATACCTAGAGCACCGGCTCTTTGAAACAGTGGAAGAACCCGACCATTGAGCTCCTTCACCCGACTGCTTGTAGGAGTCATCCTATTGACCTCACGAGTAGATTCATCAACGTCTGATAGCCGACCCAGGACGACGGTTAAGTCTGAGCTGCGAGCATACAAGGCCAGCAGGAAGTTCGACTCCAAGAAATCATCATCATCAACAAAAGTGGTGAATTCCCTGGTGGCAAGTGAAATGCCAGCATTTCGGGCATTCGCCACCCCCGCTAGGGATTGAGGAGCAACCACCAAATCGCGGAGTCCATGGGTCGCTGCCCAAGTTTCGACTACAGAGACCGTCCCATCTTCCGGACCATTCGGGATAACGATCAACTGAATAAGCGACTTAGGTAGCGTCTGCAGCGCAAGCGATTCCAACAAGACTGGTAGGCGGCTCGCTCCCATGTATGTCGCCAAAACTATAGAGATACCCTTGGTTTCAAACTCTCGTAAAGATCGCGGTTCTAACGTTGCTGGTCCCTGAGAACTGGGAACTCGATCGAGCGTATACATCCCATTCTCGTCATCGTGGACAGATAGCTTTTGATTGCCGGATGCAGAAGTCAGCACATCTACGGAACTACTATTCGAAACTCGAATCAGCGAAATTAGATCACGAAGAAGAACCGCGTCAAGGCTGAGGTTTACATCAGTTCGCACAACAGTTCGACCCAGCGTTAATATCCGATCGCTAGATTGCGACGCAGCTATCACGTCATTCATTGGAACTGATTTCTTGTGAGTCGCCACAAGTCCAGCAGAGCGCATCAAGTAGGTGGCGAAATCATGTGCCGTACGGCCTTGCGCCAGTTCAAAGCAGTTCGTCCATAAAGCCCTGATCTTATTCTCGGATGTCCCATGCTGCTCGTACTTGACGACATCGTATTCAGCACGAGGCTGCTTCGTGTCGTTCCACCGATTGTCCAGAGGCCATGCTGCCAGGTAGGGCTGGCCCTCTAAGAGTGCCGAGGCACGATCGTTACCCTCAATTGCCGAGTCGTAGCAGACCGAAACATCTGGTGTCGACGGGACAAGGATCGATGGGACAACTGGCCACACCTTTGTCCCCGATACATTGACAGTGACCTGGTTCGAGTTTGGATTGAGGCGCATATAGGAAACAAGAGATTTTCTGTCGTTTGATGCCACCACATCACATTTGCGGGCCAGCTCTTTGCCGACAGCCAAAGTCGACGGATCCGACGACGAAACGAAAATCGTCCGAATTCCCATACCTCGAGCCCGCGCGATAGCGTCTTTTGCCAGCTTAAGATTCTTCGCGTTCATGAGCTCCGAAGAACTTGTATGTTTAGTACTAGCGAGGTCTTCTACAGACTTGCCAAAGCCGAAGATCAGAGCGTCCGGAACCGCCTCTAAACATTCTCCAAGTCCAGAAGGAGTAGATAGGACGACATCACCAACCGAGCGCAGACTGTCCGCTAGAGGTTCATCACCCACGTAGACAATGCGAAGCAACGGAGTGTTTTTATTTGATTTCTTTTCAAATGACGCATGAAGATCATGTATCCGAGATAGAGAAATCTCGTCAATTATGGACATTCCGGCGGACAGAGCAAATTCGATTCCGTCGAACTCTTCCTGCGATATAATTCCGTCAGAATTCCTTAATACCGATTGATATATAGCATGAACAGGATCATCATTTACAATCTCATTAAATCTGGACATGAAACGTAATGAACCAGAGTCGGTAGCCGGCTGCCATACAAACGGAATTCCAATACGCCTCGCCGCAAGCAAGGTGGCCAGCGATTCGACGAGTCCCCCGGTAGAGATTGCCAGCGAAACACCAAGGTTCCTGAATTCCGAGCCAAGTTCAGACGCTACCTGAGACACGAAATAGTTCATTCGAAGACTGCCATCAAACCTAATATCCCGAACAAAAGTCTCCGTCACACTCGAAACATCTCCGCCTCGACATGTATCTGCTCCCGGGCTCGGAAGGCTTACGCCAAAGGTGAACTCTTCAACTCCCGGGCCTGTCAAGATCGGTTTGTCCAGCATCACTCCACTGTAGTGACCAACTACGCGGGCTACTCGCCCCACGCTTGGCTGATAGACAGATCCTGCCGAACGAGCAGGGATTACGGTTTCGAGGCCCAGTGATGCTTGATATACACCGCGAACCCAGTGTTCCCACTGTTTCAACTCACCTGAGTCATTCGCAGTGATCTTGATATTTTCATCGAGTAAAGAAATTGCCGTTGAATACTCATTCTGGAGCCACGCCTCCCGCACGGAACTTACAAGCGTAGCAGCGGTACCAGTCTGCGCATGCGTTTCGATAAGCGATTCGAGGTCGCTCGCAGACCAGCCGCGCTCGCTGAGCGCCGAACCTAATTCTACCGATTCTTCGAGCACGAGTTGAAGCCAGGCACTATTAACCGTCGACCTAGAGTACTTCGCGGAGAACTGCTGAACCCTTTGCGATCTTTCCAAAAGACCTTGCCGGTGGCGTACCGTCTCTAGAATGAAATTGGCAGCGTCATGTGTCGCGCCAAAGACGTGGTCCTTCGGGAAGATATCGGAAGCGCCTTCTCGATTCCAAACAATCGGCATCGTCCCGCTGGCCATGCCTTCAACCGGAGCTAGGTGAAACGTCTCCCGATAGCTCGGCGACAGCATCCAGCCGATTTTCCGGAACCAGCCGGCCATATCTGGGCCAAATCCCTCAAAGGCTATGTGGGAACGAAGTACCTCGCTTTCGCCGATGCGTGAATAAAAATCACGGTAGGCAGCTTGATGCGCCTGCTTTTTCCATTCCCAGGCGTAGTCCCAAGGGCTATGCCCCCTCAAATGGAGAACAAATCGGTCGTCCTCCTTGATAAGCATTTCCAGCAGATCGAGGGCGCGGTCAGGACGCTTCAGAATCGGCACAAGCCCCGCCATACCCAAATGAAACTCTGAACCGGGAAGCTTAGGGCGAACTAGATCGGCAAAATCGATCGTGTTAGAGATGACCGATGTTTTAGATTCTTTCCACCCCTTCGATTCAATTGCCTTTTGACGATAGAATTCTGAAACGAAAACCACTTTATCGACCTGTTGGAAATCCAACTGATCGAACCACGGCTGAAGCAGTTCGTAGCCATGCAGACGCACAATCAGACGTTGGCCTGGTATCTTATTGCGGGAGTACCAAATGGCATTAAAACTCGAAAACTCACAGATTACGACTTCTGCCCAATCGCGGAAGGGCCTACTTTGCTCGGGGTTAGGATGACTGTTATTTTCCCACAAGTCAATCCGCAGGTCGATCGACGAGGAGTCATTTAGAAGTTCAACTAAATCACCCGCAAACTTGAAATCAGCCCCAGCCAGTACAACTCGAGTTGGACGTTGGGCACCCCTTGCTCGAGACTGCGAACCAAATGCGTCTAGAAGCCTGACATTGTTCTTGTTGTTTGCCGCCTCTATCAAATCCACGGAAAACCCCAAGGCATCGAGCTCGCAAATCGGATCAATCGCTACCGACTCGGTCCGTTCAAGAATTTGCATAAATCGCGCCACCGAAATCGGAACAATCCCACGCGCAGTAAAGTCAGATACCAAAAATTCCACGACCCAGGGCTCAACGCCGTGGTCCGGGATCAAGCCAAGCGCATTCCCATGGTAGCGATCCTGCGCGCCGGAATCCCTGAACTGAAGCCCAGGAATTGCGGATAGGACTGCCGTTTCCCGCGCAGTTTGCAAGGAGCTCCAAAGCTCCGCACTTCCATCAAAAAACATCGCAAAGTGCGACTCAGTCGATTTTGCAGCTTCAGAGATCAATTCAAGATCTCCAACGTATTCCCGAGGATCTATCATTCCTGGAAGGAAAACGGCCAACTCGCTTGAATGGTCAAATGGGAAACCAGAGAGCCTCGTCAGATCGATAGGATCACACATGAGAGGCAAATACGTACGACCGTTAGCTTGTGGCGTGGTGGCCTCAAGCAAGGATCGCTTTTCCTCGCTAAAAACAAAAACTTTTCTAGCACCACCGAAAAGCGATTCGACCAACGAAGTGTTTGTCCAAGCGCTACGATCAAAGTCGATCGTAAAATCATCAACAACGGCCCAGAACTTGTTGGATAGTCGTTTACCGCCGGCAATTCCACGGCTAACAGTCCACCCGAAGCCAATTACTACATCGAATTCTTCCGCTACGCCATAGTTAATGGCCAAAAGCGCAAGTGCGCGACCACGTTCCTTGGCATTGTCAGCCACAATCGGGAGAATAGTAATGAAATCAGAATCTAAACGACCATATTCCGCTGGTAGATCAGCCAAAGAACCGCAAGGGTGCAATAGAGTTATTTCAGCTCCGCGCATGGAGAACTGTGCAATTTGCGATGCCACCCATTGACGATAGGTGGCCACATTCGTCGATTCCTCGTCTACCACACAGAGGATCCTCTTGTTCGCAAGTACTAATTCACTAATCTGCTGCAGTGAGCTCATTCCATACCCTCAAAATCAAAACGTCGGCTTACTGCGGCTTCGATAACTTTGAACTCAATATTCATAGGAGCGCCTTCCTCAAAATCATCGAACATCAGGTAAGGAAATGTGACGTCACAGGCACTCTTTATACGAATGACCGAAAATGTGTCAATCTCTGGACTATCGAGAAACCAAACTGGAATTCCATTATTCCGCGCATATCGGCACAGCTCATACACTTCTTCGCGCAATCGTATTCCAGATTCCGTTTCGATTCCTAACCAAGGACCGGCTGTAAATCCAGAACGATCAATAATCACAATCCCGGGAAAATCAGTGGGCAAGGTCTGAAAACTGTCACCTGGTATAGCAGCCTTGAATGAAATATCCTGCCGAATCAATTCATCACGAACTGTAGCTCCTACGACACCATACAACTTCACATCGTTCGGACTAAGTTGTGGCTTCTGGTTCAAAAGTCTAGAAAGAGTAAGTCCAATATTGTTTTCAGCTACCGTAGGCGTCGATGCCCGGCCGATCTTTGCGAGTACACTTTCGAGTCCAGCCCGACTAGGACTTAGTGAGGTCATTATTCACTCCCAAGCTTCTGAATTATAATCTTTTTTAATTCATTCACTATCGCTACAATTTCACCCAACGGGGTTTTTACAGTTGCTGGTTTCCCAGCAAGACTACTTCCTTCTTCTACGAATGCCCACGAAGCAGCAACTGATCCCGCATAGTCGCTCCATTTCGAGGGAAGATAAGGATTCACAGCGTGATGTTCTCCCGATCGAGCGTCGTTTACTAAAAGATAGTCAAATTTTTTCGTAATACTTAAGAATTTCAAATATGGTAGTGAACCATTAAGGTGAACCTGATCTTCAAGCCCATAGGCGCCCACACCACTGATTGCCCGATCGACTAGATCATCGTAAGCTTTGGCAGACATTCCTCTGGGCCGAGCCCCGGATGCACCCACTGGTATGTAGTTCGTAAATACATGCAAGTGGACCTTGCCACGAATAGCTTTTGGTAGCATACGAATCGCCGTAGTCACTTCGGTCAATCCACGAGTGGCATAGAACTCGCCGAAGTAAGCCAGGTTCACCACTGAGGGGTCAACGACGTAGTCGATTTCTTCGGCGTCGTAGAATGCACTCGGTAGAGTCGGATGATTACTGACCTCCGCAATGGCCGCGACACGATCACGCAATTTGTTACTGTAGATGTGTTCCAACATCACAGATTGCTGATGATGATTGGTAAATATGATTCGGTCTGCACCAGCGTATGCAATGATCTCAGCAATCGAAAAAATTGTTCTGTAGGCTTCTGGGACCGAACCGAATTCTGCTTCCACATCGACCAAAAGTTCGAGGAGGAACTTGTCATCGGGCAGCTCTCCACCACGCGCCAAACCTTCCACGTCCAGCGACAATGGATCCGAGAATTCTGCAACCCAATCAAGGTCAGGGAACTCTCTCTTGATCAAGGATCCTGCGTAATGCGAAGGGGCCCACATCGTTCGCGTGTATAGGTAATCGTAATTACGGCCATTTTTGACTCGATCTACAGCTATTCGTTTCGCCTTAATAGCGAAAGCCTTGAAAGAATCCCATGTGGACCACGATGGAGCCATGGGCAAGAATTGCTTCGTAACGACATAGGGTGCTGCAATGCGCTCAATTGTGTTGTCGATTTTTTTACGATTCGCAAAACTGCAAGAAATTACGTCAAACAGGTCTCCGCTTTCACGGATGCGTTTCGATGCTACGACGGCTCCCGTATCTGTGTATGGCGAAAAATTGTAGAGAACTGCCAGTGCGTTAGGTGCCGTTTGCAAATGATCCCAATTGACTTCAACATTGGGTGCGGTAGAAACAACGTCATTGAATCTAATACGTTGCTCTCTTGAGCAACCGTCAATATATCCTCGTCCCTCTTCATAGAGGGCGTTCGAAAGCGTCTTGTAGAGCTCCACTGACGAAGCGGTGACCAGGCTACGTACACGATCCAAAGATCTAAGATCCGTCACGAATTGTTCAGCTAATGTCACAACATCTTGGCGTTCAGCGATCCGTAACTCGGAACTTTTGGAGAGAGCTGGCGATGTTGGCTCAACTTTTAACCTTGTCGCGCGCAGATAAAGCTCAACGGCCAGGAATCTGTGCCGGTCGTAGATTGGTGATGGAACGTGCTCCTGGGCCTCCTCGCTCAGGTCGCAAAGAATCTTTCCTGCACGGGCTTCAGCAAGCCCTGCATTAGCCATGAGGATTTCTAGTGCTAATTCGGGTTCAGGTTCGTTTCGATCACGACACGAACTGCCGTATTCTTGCATTTGGTCGTCATCAAGGATGGTCAGGCTGCTCCGATAGCCGCAAACCTCAAACGTCTTAGAACCCATGATTCTCTCCATTTATGTCTGCCCGAGTATTCACGCGCCGTCTGAACTTGACAACGCCAAGATAATGTTCTAAGGGCGGAAGAATTAGTCGAATCATCGTCAGTGGCGGGAAGAAGATTGCAATACCGCCGAAATCTGCGCCTGCAAGAAACGAATCTCCTCTACGGTTTTGAGATGGAGTTCACGAGCTAGTGGGCTCTGTTCTCGTGCCAAATTGCTTATGGCAAGCTCCAACCGTTTGGCTGCGTCGTCTACGCCCTTTGTGGACACTGTCTGGGGCGCCATTTTGATTGCCCGTAGCTCTTGACGCATGATGGTTCGCGTATCATTCATCGCAAGCCTCTGTCGAGCGATCAAAGACGACCAGCCAAGCAAAATTCCCAGAGCAATGAAGCATACTGCGGCATTCAGACTATAAAAAGCGATCGTAGCTGCTAGTAGCACGACGATAACCGTCGCAACAGCCGTGAACTTCCAAATTGCCATCCATACCTTTATTTGTGACATGCAAGCTCCCTGTCTCTCATCCGTAAGTACCCGTCGAGTATATCTATCAATTTGCGGGCAATGCGAATTTGGAACGTCAGGCAAAATACGATGCACTGGGAGGGTTCGCTGTGGGGATGAGCAAGATACTTCGACTTTGAACATGCGTGTCGTGAGAAACAGCAAAGGACCGCTCCACTCTTGCTGTTATCAGCGTCCAAAATGCTTCCAGCCAGTCGATTTCCTTCCTAGAACTGCTTCGCCCTCAAAAAGTCACTATTGAACACGGTCTCGCGTTGGTGGGACCAGTCTTAGTAGAAGTTTCAGAGTTGACTTTCCCGGGTTTACAGACTGTGGACTAATGGGGCGGCCTCAAGAACGTCCGCAACTGAAGCGTCCCTGATTTGATGCCCCTGTCTTTTTGAGAGAATGGCGAATATTCCCAAGAAATACGCCGCCGGAGCCGGAGCCCTTGCCATACGGATGGTCGTTGAAACGCTTTCCGATCATCCTTCCGACATCGCAGCTTGCAAGGTGCTGGCGCCGAAGCTCGATGTCGGCGCCGAATCGCTGTGTGTGCGTCGATGGGTACTTCAAGCCTAGGTCGCCGCCGGTGAGCAGGACGGCCCAACGACTTCTGAACCTGACGTGTCGAATCAGTTGGTGGCCGAAAAGCGGGATCGGAAGGAAGCGAACGAGAGCCTGAGCGCAACCTGAGTTTTCTTCGCGAGAGAGCTCGACCCTCGCCACCGCTAATCTGCCGGTTAGTTGGCGAACGACGGGCCGAAGGTCATGTCGTCCCCTTCTCCTCTACAGCTGGCAAGACGATCTACCTCACCGATCCCGGCACCGCAGGAAAACACCTGATCGCGTATGATTCCGGCTGGAGAAACATCTCAAGCCGGCTCATCAGCCGATGGACTGGAACCGTTCGCGTCCGTCGCCTCGGCAGAACGGTCAAAGAATCCTTCGGAGCGCTAGCGGCAGCAGCCACGAATCCCACTGCGATCAATCTCCCTGGGACCTTCTAATACGTAAACGCGGATGCCGTCCGCGTAATAATCCACAACGCCGGAACCACATGGCGGAGAACCTATGGCAACAAATCGTTTACGGCAATCAGCATCTTGTCACACGTGGCTGACGATTCACTCTACGAATCGATCTCATGCATCACCGACTAAGCCCCGGCCGGCCTTCCCGGCACCGCAATCGGCGGAATCCCCAACTTCGAGGATCCACCTTGGCAGAGATGCGGCTGGATGACGCACTCAACCAAGACGGTGTTTAATCGCCCGAAGAGTGGGAGCTCAAGCAGGAACGCGCCCGGGAGCATAAGTACCTCCAAGATATGCGTCTCAGTGACTGGCCCGAAACACTGCCGGGGAAACTGTCTAACTTAATGTCGACTCAGGGTTTCCAAATTCGGTGGGCCCAGCTCTCGCCGCCAATAGTCAAGCACCACTTATCTATGTCAGAACATACCCGGCAATTTGCCGTCCATGTCCAGCTCAACCAAGAGGTCTTTGGCCCTCTCATGGCGACCTGCTTCGGACTCCTCTGATTCAATGTCCCCATAAAGGTCAGCCAGAATAGCGTCCTCGTCCGGGTTCGGGATGGTCAGTCGAGGTCCTTGATCTTCTTCGCCGGAACTCCGCCAACCATAGTGTTTGCAGGAATATCCTTTATCACCAGCGAACCCGCAGCAATGATGCACGATTCGCCCACGGTGACGCCACCCAAAATTGTCGAACCCGCACCAATCCAACTCCCGTCACCGATAAGTATTTCTGGGAAGGAGCCCGCACCTGCCCTTCTATCAGAGGTACCGACTTCGTGTGTGTCGCTGATGAACCGGCAGAAAGCGCCGATGTTGCAGTTCTTACCGATGTGAACGTTTGCTCGAATATAAGCGTCACGGTTGAAAGATGATCCAGAGCCGATACTGACTGGCCCAACGATCTCGGCTCCACGGCGAATTTGGACATTTTCACCGATAACGATGGGTTTCGCCTCAGAGGCGATCATGACCACAGTTGGGTGGATACGCGGGCGTGACCCGACAGTGGCTGCTGCCGGTCGCTTCCATGACTTTGACGGACGCAACTCGATGAGCTCTGCTTCTAGCTCTGTCGTTTTGCGTTCGAGTTCCGCAAGACGTTCTTCAATTGATGGCATGTTATTACGCCACGGATTCCGATGTAGGAAGCTGCTTGATGACCTTCGCCGGCACTCCGCCCGCGAGCGTGTTTGCAGGTACGTCCTTGTTGACGAGAGATCCTGCGGCGATCACTGCACCTGCACCAATGCTCACTTTGCCAACGATAGTGACGCTAGCCCCAATCCATACACCATCTCCAACGGTGATGGGGGTTCGAAGGTAGGGGCCTCCGCGCTTTGATTCTGGTCCCATTTCGTGACTGTCAGTGACGAATCTGACGAACGGCCCGACAAGCACATCATTTCCGATAGTCACTTCCGCACGAAGGTAAGACCCCTTGTTGAAGTAGCATCCTGTGCCGACCTTGATAGGTCCAATCCATTCGGCATCCCGAAGAATCTTGGTGTTCGCCCCTATCTCAATAGGGTTGGCATGCACATTGGCCATGAGCATCACGTTCGGGGCAATGTTTGCGCCTCTTCCGACTTGGCATCCTGGTGGAATGTGCGCGGTCTTAGTCCGGTTCATCCATTCGATCTGTTTGCGGAGGTCTTTATTGTCGGACTCAACTGATTCCAATCGAGATATGGCTACGGCAAGGCGGTTTTCTATTCTGGATATTTTGACTAGATCTTGTGCAACGGCCGATATTACCGGGGAATTGAACCCGAGCCGAGTGTGCTCGGCATCGATCGCTGCTGGATCAGTCAGTTGCGTGCAACCAGCCGAAATTGCTCCTGATGCCCATGAGTCAGCGTTGACCAGCGCCGAAAGGATTTCTGATATTTCGTACCCAGGGGGGGCAACATGACCATCTCCCCATTCTCCGAGTCGCCAGAATACGGATTCAGTAGGTGCCTGGGTAGTCAAGTACGGTAGCGCATGTGCCGAGTAGTATGGGTCGTCACTGGCGTTCTGCAAAAATACGACCGTATTCTTAGCAGGCCCAAGACGCGTTGGAATTATTTCGGAGATTTGTTCCGGTGTCATGCCAGGGAACAAAGTATCTGCGCTGAACTGGATATGAGTTGGAGGCGTCCACACACTGGTACGCGGGTTCATCACCATCGTTACCGACTCAGGAAATAGTGAGCCAAAGTGCAGTGCGGGGAAACCTCCCGCAGATGCACCGACAAACATGATCCGTCGCCCTTCGGAATACTTTCGCACGATTGCGGGGATGTCCCTATGGAACGGGTACCGTGCATCGCCCAGAGTCCACCCGGTGAGAATGTTCGTATCCAACGCAACCGACGGATCAGAAAAAGCGAGTAACGAGAAGCCGCTCTTGCGAGCGACACTCCGGCCGGAGAAGTACGGAAACGTGTTTTTGGAAACAAGGGCGGCTGAAAAGAAAACCAGCAAAACGTCACTGTTACGATCCTCGTAAAGCACGTCAATTCCGCGACCTCGCTCGTGGAAGGTGTGTATGCCCGATACGTTTTCAGAATCTATGAAGTCCGAAAGTGATTTATGAACATACGGCTTCACGTCCGCATAGGCACCGACCTTGCGTCCCCGTTTCACTGACGACCTGCAGAATGTCCGGCAGGCGGGGTGGGCACTAGGTTGCCGAGCACGAGCAATCCAAATTGCTCGGGAAATTCTTCTCGGCGCTTTTCGAGCTCAGTATGTTTGGAAACGTAAGCAGACATAACCGCAATTCTAACAAGGATCTTTCATCCTCCACCTGTTTGCAACACTAAGCGTTGACTGATAAAAAACCTCCGCGTAGACCCATACGTTGCCTCAAAAGAGAACCTCCGTTTCCGGCCTTCGGACTTTTAGCGTGGCGTCATCAAATAAGTATGGCTCTCGTCCATACGGAATTAAGGTTTTCTCTAGACATTCATAAAACCAACGACTACAAGCCGTGTATAACAAGACAGGCGCAGTTGATGCTCCGTCGAGTCTGTTCAACTTGATAACCATGTGGTGCTGAGTGTTGAAGTATCTGGTGATTCTCGCTCGGTTCTGATGCAGCCCCGCTATCCTGAAGCACCATGCCCAGTATGCGGGGTATTTTCTCACCTGATCCAAGACAGACCCGTGCACCGGATCAAGGACATAGCCTGCGGCGGCTAGGGCATGGAAGTGCTGGCGAAGATACGCCGGCAGGTCTGTCAGGAAGATGCCTGTCCCAAACGAACCTCCGTGCAGGTCACCGACCAGATACCGTTGCGGTCCAGGAGTTGGTGGAGCGCCACTATGGCGAGACGTCAACGGTGTTCTGCACCCAGTATTCGCAGAAAGACTGGCACCAGCGACTCGGTTCCGGTGTTCACGCGGACGTGATCATGGTCCGCACTATCCACAACACGGTCTGGGTCGAAACAGGCACCTACAACACGAGGGCGCACACTGCGCTTACAGGTGCGCAATCCAGGATGGAGGACACCAGTGGTTCCCAGCCACACCACCACTGGTACTCACTGGCACGATTGGTCGTGCTGAACCGCACGACTAGGTGTTGCTCAATGCATCAAATACTCTGCCCGCGACAGCGAACGTGGATTTGAGAGTTTACGACACTTTCACCACCCTGAATATGAGCACGGGAGAAGTCGCATGAACCCAATTACCGTCCAAGACCTCCTCGATGCGGGTAAGCATGCTTCCTTGAGCGGCAGCGTGTTGAGTGAACGGGCTGAGAAAGACACCCTGAAGCAACGTCAATACCTGCATGGGGTGCTAGTGGCCGAGTGCTGAATAGCGATAGAAGGTACCTCTGTTCTGGCTTGATGGCGTGTAACCTCGCAGCATCGTGGACACTGAATCTCACCACTTCGTAGACAATCAATCTCACAACTTTGTGTGTCCTGTCTCAGCACTTTGTGGACACGCGATCTCATGAGGTCCTGGACACCAGGTCTCGATACTTCGTGGACAGTTTCGAAGGTCGCTTTTTGGCAGATTCAAGACATGAACAAGCCCTTTTTCACCGCGCATACGCGCCATGATCATCAGCTACGACCCGACTCAACCAGACGCGCCAACGATCAGTGAATCCTGCAAGACCCAGAAAATATCGCGCAGCATCTTCTACCGGTTCCGGTCCCGTGCCGCCACCGAATCCGCGGCCGCACTCCACCCACGCTCCAGAGCCCCCCACCATCCTGCCCGACGCTACGGACCGGAGGTTATCAACCAACTGGTCCGCATCCGCAAGCAGCTCAAGAAAGATGGGTGGGACTAGGGACCGAAAACAATCCACTACGAAGCAACCATCCAAGACCAAGACAGCTTCCCCGGCGGAATGGTCCCCTCGATCGCGACGATTGCCCGACTATTATCTGGGGTCGGCCATGTTGACCGGAACCCACGCAAACGACAGAAATCCTCGTACCTGCCCTTTGTCCGATCAACGGCCATGACCTTGTGGCAGTTGGACGCCTTCGAATACCGCATCAGTGAGGGCAAAGTCCTCACCGTCTACCAGTTACTCGACGACGCGACCCGCTATGACGTCGGGTCTTGGGCTAATCAGCAACACGAGAACAGTCATGACGCGCATGATGTGCTCGCTCGGGCGAACACGTGCCACGGGGCGCCCAAGGAACTACTCAGCGATAATTCCAAGGCCTTCAACCAACTCCGAGGCGGCGGAATCGGGGCCGTGGAGGTCTTCCTCGCGTCCAAGGGGACCATGCCAATCAGTGGAATGCTAGGCCGTCCGACCACTCCGGGGAAGAATGAGCGCTCGCACCAAACCCTGCGACGATTCCTGGAAGCCAATAAACCACAGGATCTCACCGGCCCGCGCCGTCTCATCACCCGTTATCGCGAGCATTAAAACCGGCGCAAACCACACCAGTCGTTGAACCAATCGCCCCCCGAAATGGCGTGGCAGACGTTGGAACACACTCCGGCCACCGAGCCGATACATTTGTCCGTGCTGGAAGCGAAAGCTGCTGAATACTTGCAGAAACGCAAGCTGAAACACGTCACCCTAAGTACGGCGATCCTGACGGTATCCAAGACTGGAGAGCTGATGGATGATGGCCTGTTCCCAGAGCCGACTACGGGCTTGGC
>NZ_JAAWVT010000015.1 GCF_012271785.1 Paeniglutamicibacter terrestris
GCCATTGTCCAAACGGCGAGTACCTGCACCACAGCACCAAAAACCCCCGAAAAACCCCGGATTAGCAGCATTCTGCGTCCGAGTTTTGTAGTATCTGGACAAAAGATCGCCTTTGAGCGCTGCGTCACACCCAGCTCGCGGGCGGGTCATAGACTGTAAATATGCCTGAACTTCCAGAAAAGCTCTCCGCCAGCACACACCGGACTGATTCACTGCAGGATGCGCTCGGTTTCACCGAGCCGATCTTTAACGCTTCCATGGCCGGAGCCGCCGGCGGAGCACTTGCTGCTGCTGTTTCGGCAGCTGGCGGGTTCGGCATGCTCGGCCTCGGCGGCAATGTCACCGCGGAGTGGATCGACCGGGAAGCTTCGCTAGCGGCCTCAGCCGGGCATAAATGGGGGGCTGGGCTGATGGCATGGGTTTTGGAAGACTCCTTGGATCCACTACGCCAGGTGCTAGCCCACAACCCCGCCTTTGTCTGCATCAGTTTTGGGGAGCCTGGCCCGGCCGCGGCACTGGCCCATGACTCCGGTGCACTGGTAGGCATGCAGGTCGGAAATGCGGCTGATCTGTCCCGCGCCTTAGAAGAGGACATCGATGTGGTGATCTGCCGTGGCAATGAGGGTGGCGGACACGGGCGCAACGAGGTCTCCACACTCCCCTTACTCCAGCTCGCTTTGGAGCAGACCAACAAGCCGGTCATAGCTGCCGGCGGACTGGCCACTTCCAGAGGAGTTGCGGCAGTGCTGGGCGCTGGCGCATCTGCCGCTTGGATCGGCACGCGCTTTGCTGCCGCCAACGAATCCATGAGTCAGCACAACATCAAGGAGGCAATCGGAGCGGCAGGAGTGGATGACACGGTATATACGCGGGCCTTTGATATTGCCCAACGCATCGCGTGGCCCTCGGAATTCGGCGGAAGGGCCCTTCGTAACAATTTCAGTGACGCATGGGCCGAGCGCCTCGAGGACCTCAGTGCCGCGGTTGCCGTTGATGAGACACTCACCACCTCCGTTAATGCCGCCCGCGACAAGGCTGACCCAACACTGGCTCCGGTATATGCAGGCCAATCGGCCGGGCTCTCAACGGTAGGGCAGAGCGCCGCGGAGATCATCGCGGACCTTTCGGCCTTCCGCGCGGTACTCCAAGAGGTGGCCCAACGGTGGGATCGCCCCCGCATCGCCTAATGTTCTAGCAGTTCAGTAGCCCAAGGTCATATTGTCGATGAGCCGTACCTCGCCGACCTTCGCCGCCACCAGCAGGAGGCCCTGACCGGTGAACGGGGTGTCTTGGCAATTGAAGGCCAGCTCCTGCAAGGTGCGCGGATCAACCAATTCAAAGTAATCCAGCTCAACCAACGGTTCCATGGCAAATAATCCCGCGACGTCCTCCAGATAGAGCGGTTCGTGCCTATCCGCCCGTTCCCTCACTAAGCTCAGCGCTCGGTGAATGACCAAGGCGGCTTGGGCCTGTTCAGCGGTCAGGAATTGGTTGCGACTGGAAAGGGCCAAACCCTCTGCGCTGCGGATGATCGGAACCGAGCAAATCTCAACGGGGTAGTTCAGATCAGCTACCATGCGTTTGATGAGCACCAGCTGCTGGGCGTCCTTTTGGCCAAAGTATGCGCGGTAGGCGGTGGGGACTCCCAGCGCGGCAGGTGGCATGACATAGTGGAGCAGCTTGGCCACCACCGCCAGCATCCCATCAAAGTGTCCCGGGCGCGCTGCACCCTCAAACTTCAGGCCCAGGTCCCCGGAATTAATCTTGATGAGCGGGCGGCCATCGGGGTAAACCTCCGTCGCCTCCGGAGCAAACACAATGTCGGCACCAGCGCGGGCCAGCAGCTCCACGTCTGCATCAAGGGTGCGTGGGTAGCGGTTGAAATCAGTCTGGTCATTAAACTGCAGCTCGTTGACGAAGATGCTGACCACCAGGACATCATTTTGCGCTCTGGCGGTGGACACCAATGACGCATGGCCCGAGTGCAGTGCGCCCATGGTGGGCACCAGCCCTAGTGTTGCCCGTCCTCCCGCCCGCGGTTCGCTTGCCTCGAGGGCTCGCTGAATGGCGGTGGAAAGTTCTGCTGCGCTCCGGACGATCAGGGGCGTTCGGCGGGCGGAATCTGCTGGTGTGATCACCAAGTCAGTTTATCGCTGGCTTCACAGCTTGCCGCTCACCGTCGAGCGCTTATTGGCCCAAGGCGGCCAGAATGTCATCAAGCCGCTGGCTGGTGATCAGCCCGCGGGCGTGAGCACGCAGGGCGGTGGCACGGCTCATGGCCAGATAGCCCTCGCGAGTGTCGGGAGAAATATCCCCGGACTCCAGCGCCGCGCGGTGGGCAGCCACCGTCCGAACGTCTCCGCGGACCACCGGTCCGGTTAACGCACCCTCCCCTGAGGCCAACGCATTCTCCAATGAGGCGCGCATGAGGGCGGAGAGCATCCGGGCCGGGGCCTCAACCCCGATCCCCTTCAGAATCCCCGCGGACTGTCCCGCTACCGTCACCAGATGATTGGAGGCATGGGCCAAGGCCAGGTGGTACTTGACCCGGTCGTCTTCCGCGATCACCACCGGCTCCCCACCCATTTCGACCACCAGTGCCTGAGCGATGGGCAGCACCATGTTCGCTGCAGTGATGCCAAAGACGCAATCGGTGAGCCTGTCTAGGTCCATGCTCATCCCGGTGAACGTCATGGCGGGGTGGATGGCCAGCCCGATTGCTCCGGCCGCCATGGCCGGTGCCAACACTTCGGTGCCGTAACGTCCGGCGGTATGCACCACCAGCTGCCCCACCTGCCAGTGCCCCGCATCGGCAAGGCCCTGAACCAGTTCGGCCAGCGCGTCGTCGGGCACCGCCAGGATCACCAGCTCGGCACGGCGTAGGATCTCCGGGATCTGTAGCACCGGCACACCGGGAAGCAGTAGTTCTGCGCGATCACGCGAGGTCTCGGAGACCGCATGGACTCCGACGATCTGATGCTCGGCGGCGCGCAGTGCCGCCCCGAGGACCGCACCGACCTTACCTGCACCGATGATGCCTACGCCTAGGCGTCCCGGCTTACCCATGTTCATACTCCTTTTTCCAGCCAATGATTTGAGTCCGAGGTCTTGCGCGCGGCGGCCGCCCGATCCGCTTGTTCGAGGAACAGCTCACGACCGTGCCCAATATCGAGCTGCCGCACCATCGGCGTCACGGGACCCGCAATGGTGGACAGGTATAGATCCGCCACCTCAAACCGACGAGCCAGCGGTCCCTGTTTCAGGCTCAATCCCTGGGTACGAGCGTGCGGGACGATGGCTAGGGTGCGGTGCAGTGCCCCATTGCGTGCCACCAGTGCGGTGGTGGTCAGCGCATAACCCTGTCGGGCGTGAGCCAAGGGAGCTAGGGGGCGAACTCGTGCCGGGGAGGTGATGAAACCAAATTCGGTGCCCGCGCCGTTGACCGCAGCGGCGAAGAATTCACGCGGATTTGTTGTTCCGGGGTCGGGCAGGACCACTGAAAGCACCGCCAAGACGTCTTCGAAGGTCCCCACCGGCAGCAGCACGCTGCGTGATCCTCCGTCGTTGGCATCGTCCCCGCCAATGCCAGCCACGTTCACCGACATCTTGTACCAACCCAGCTTCCGCCACAGTAGCGGAGCACTGATCTTAATGGCGGCCACCCGGCCCGGTGGCACACTCTGGTGACGGGTATCAAGCAATCCGTAGCTCAGGCGCAGGCCCTCGGCGCTGGTGGCAGCGGTGAAGTTGTAGCCGGTGTTCAGGTTGTTCCACAGCGCGGTGCCCATGCCCAGGAAAGCGGGAAGCAAGTAAAAGGGGGTGAACCCATCGATCAGTGACATCAGCACGGCCGCGGCGATGATGCCGAGAACTAGGGTGATGCTCACCGGGCGTAAGACCATGGAGATGATCAGCCGAGCGACGGGCACTCGGAGCACCACTCGCTCTTCGGTTCCGGCGGCGGGTGCCGTCGCGACGCCGGCTTCCGGGTTCGGCTCGGCCACCGGCCGCGCAGCGGAGCCACTCTCGGACTCCTGCACGGCGGGGACCGAGGGACGGCCTGCTGCCCGCGCCAGGATGGTAGTGCGCAAATCGCGGGCCACCGAAAGCTTCACAAAGGATAAGTGCATGGCTGAGGAGCCGGAATCTGCAACATCAAATCGGAGCTCGGCCAAGCCAAGGATCCGGGCCACCAAGGGTTGGGCAATATCGATGGACTGCACTCGATCGATGCGGGCCTGGCGTTGCTGCCTAAAAATCATCCCGGAGTTGACGTTCACGTGGCGATCGGTGATTTGGTACTTGGTGAACCACCAAGTGCCAAAGAATCCCAGCAGCACCAGCAATAAAATGCCTGCTCCAATGAGCAGCGGCACCAAGAGTGGTGTCTGGGAGACGACCTCGGGTGCCGGGTAGGGGTCTTCGCCCTCAACGAGGGAAGAAAGCATGTTTTGTCCGTACACGAAGGCCACGGCAATCACCGCCAGCCAGCCGCGCACCAGCGGAGAGGCCGGGTGAACCCGCTGCCACGGTTCGGTTGGATCCGGCGCCGATTCACTAATAAACCCGGACTCGGGGGTGGGGCCGGAACTCATAGTCCGGCCAATCGTGCTTCGCCGCGCGCTGTCAGTGCCTCGCGCAGACGCGTTCCCTCGGCCAGTGGCAGGCCGGGAATCTCGGCGGTGGCATCAGCGGCAGCGGTATGGAGTTTCACCTTGCACAGCCCCAGCATCCGATCGATCGGACCCACCGCGACGTCGATGAATTGCATCCGGCCGTAGGGAATTACCAGGACCTTTTGAAACATCAAGCCCTGGCGCACCAGCAGATCATCCTCGCGCTCGGCATAACCGATGGCCGCCACCTGGCGTGGGATCAGCATCAGCCGAATAAGATCGATCAGCAGTGTGAGCGCGGGGGCGACGATAGCCAGCCAGAGCGGGAAGCCTGCCCACACCCCGGTGAGGCGCAGCACCAACGGCACACAGAGCACAAGCAGCATCAGCAACGCACCAATACCCCAACCCACCAGGCGCACCTTCGTGTAGCTGGGGGACACTCGAGTCCAGGTCAGACCCTGAGGGTCAATTGGTTCCTGCTGCATATCCTTGATCGTCCTTGCCCTCGGTCTTGGCCTCCGGAGTCGAGGGATCTTCCGGGGGTAGTTTGCAGAACTGTTCCACAACCCATCCCACGATAACCATCACCAGGGCGCCACCGATCATCACCAAGGATGATTTCACGGCCATACTTCCCATCCCGGAGGCGGCGAACAGGCCCAAAAGGATTCCGCCATGCCATCCGGCGATGGTGGTGCCGGCATAAACACTGGCCTGGGCCAGCACCAGGGTGCGGGCGGCGGTGATCGGATTGACCCGTTTCGTGCTCTTCCCACTGGTGAAACGCTTAATACGGATGCCCATGATCAGGGTGAACAGGCTCGCTGCCCCCATGGTTACCAGTGAGGTCAGGTGCAGCAGCGGAACCGGGTAGCCAGCAGCGGTGGCGAGGATCTGGCTGGCGTAACCGGCAACCATCCCCAGAAGAAGCACCGTGAAAACCCACAGTGGCCGCAAGGAATTCATGGCTCTAGGCCCCCGCCCGAGCGCGACGGATCTCCGGAGTATCGGCCGCGGCCGCGGCAAGTTCGCTAACCCGTTGGCCATTAAGCTGTGCATCTGGTTCCATCCAGGCCCAGGGCACCAGCACAAAACCGCGGATTGCTGCGCGCGGGTGCGGCAGCGTGAGCACCGGATCGGTGCTTTGGCTCTGCCCGTAGGTGATCACGTCGATGTCCAGGGTGCGCGGTCCCCAACGCACCTCGCGGGTGCGGTGGTGTTCGGCTTCAATGCTCTGGCACGCGGCAAGAAGGTCCAGCGGCTCCAGGCTGGTATTGATGCGCACCACCAGATTCAGGAAGTCGGGCTGTCCTTCCGGACCGCCCACGGGCTTGGTCACGGCGGTGTCCGAGACGGCTACCAGCTCGATCCCGGTGGTGGCGCCCAGCTCGGCAACTGCCGCGGCCAAGGTACCTGCGCGTTCACCGAGGTTCGAACCGAGGGCCAGCAGGCACGAAACCATCGGACTCACTCCCGTTCGCGATAAATGTGGATGGTGACGTCACTGAACGTCACGGTGATCGGTGCCTTGGGCTTGTGCACGATGACCTCCACCCCCATCACGGTGGGGAAAGAGGCAAGAATCGCCGCGGCGGTCTTTTCCGCCAGGGTCTCAATCAGGTCCCAGGGGCCGTCCTGAATCTGGGTCACCACCAGCTCTCCGAGTTCGCCATAGTGCGCGGTGTCGGCGACGTTATCGCTGGCTGCCGCGCGGCGGATGTCGGTATGCAGCACCACGTCCAGCGTGAAGGGCTGACCGTCACGCTTTTCGTGCTCAAATACGCCGTGGTAGCCCACCGCGGTAATCCCGGAGAGGGTAATGGTATCGCTGCGCATGGTGTTGGAGATGCCCATGGTCTCGGGCCTAGAGCGCCGGGACGCGGGAATTCATCCACGCACCGGCGACCTTGATGGCGGCCAGGGAGGACGGCACATCGTGCACACGAACGCCCCAGGCGCCGTTGGCGGCTGCCAGTGCGCTGGTGGCTGCGGTGGCGGCGTCACGCTCGGCGGGAGCCGCCGGCTTGCCATCCTGGCGGAGCAATTCGCCCAAGAAGCGCTTGCGGCTGGTGCCCACCAAGACGCGGTGACCCAGCGCGGTGAAGCGGTCTAGGGCACGCAGCAAATCCCAGTTGTGTTCGTGATCTTTGGCGAAGCCGAGCCCCGGATCAAGGATGAGGGCTTCTGGCTTCACGCCGGCGGCGATAAAGCGTGAGCGCAGTTCTTCGAGTTCCGCCAAAACCTCGGAGACCACGTCGGTGTAGTTGGCCTCGGTGACCATGTTCCCGGCGTCCCCGCGGCGGTGCATCAGCACGTAGGGGGCACCCGTTTCGGCCATCAGCGCCGGCATATCGGGTTCGTGGGTCAGTCCCGAGACGTCGTTGATGATGTGCGCACCCGCGGCCAGGGCAGCCCGGGCGGTGGAGGTATGCATGGTATCAACCGAGATGATCGCCCCGGCCTTGGCCAGCGCGGTGATCACCGGAAGGATGCGAGCCTGTTCGACCGCCGGGTCCACCGGTACCGCACCGGGGCGGGTGGATTCCCCGCCAATGTCGATGATGTCCGCCCCGCCGTAGTACATGGCCAGACCGTGGGAGATGGCGTCATCAACCAACAGATATTTCCCACCATCGGAGAAGGAATCGTCGTTGATGTTCAGGATGCCCATGACAAGTGTGCGATCGCTTGGCAGATCTGCCATGGTGCGGGCGGTGGATTTGCGGATGATGGGCATCGGGCTGGTGGCCGGGCCGGTTCCGGGGATCGCTCCAAGTGACATGGGGGTGTTTCCTACTTTCCGAGGATGAGGCTCATGGCCTCTGCGCGGGTGGCCGGTTCGCGGAGTTGGCCACGGACGGCGCTGGTAACGGTCTTGGCGCCCGGTTTGCGGACGCCTCGCATGGACATGCACATGTGTTCACATTCGATCACGACGATGGCGCCGCGTGGGTTCAGGTGCTCGACCAAAGCGTTAACGATTTGGGTGGTCAGGCGTTCCTGAACCTGCGGTCGGCGGGCATAAACCTCCACCAAGCGGGCCAACTTGCTCAGCCCGGTCACCTTGCCCTCGGGGCCGGGAATGTATCCGACGTGCGCGCTGCCGTGGAAAGGCACCAGGTGATGCTCGCAGGTCGAATAGAACGAGATGTCCTTAACCAGCACCAACTCGTCATGTTCGATGTCAAAGGTGGTGCCCAGATGGTCGGCCGGGTCCTCGTGCAGGCCGGCAAAAAACTCCGAGTAGGCCTTGGCCACACGTTTAGGTGTGTCCAACAGCCCGTCGCGACTCGGATCCTCGCCGATGGCAAAAAGGATCTCGCGCACGGCGTTTTCAATCCGGACCAGGTCAACGCCACCGGCGCCCTGGATGGTCTCATCTTCAAACTGATCGATCTGAATCACGCTTCCGATCCTAGCCTGTGTGTGCTGTGGGTTACTCGCCGGTGACGTCGCTGGAAGTTCCGGCGACTGCTTCGGCGGCGATCTCCTTGGCGGAGAGCACCGGGCCAGCTGCGTGTACCGGACGGGTGTCCTTGCTCAGCCAGACCTCGCGCTCGGGGCGCTTGATGAGGTCGTGGAAGATCTCGGCGATTTCCTTCTGGTTCAGCGTCTCGTGCTCCAGCAGGGCCAAGGCCAGACGGTCAAGCACGTGCCGGTTTTCCGTCAACGCCGCGTAGGCGTCGTCGTGAGCCGCGTCGATGAGCGTGCGAACTTCCTCGTCAACCACGTTCGCCATGGTTTCGGAGTAGCTGCGGCTTGGCGCCTGTCCGTACATGGCATCCCCGGAGGAGGAGCCCAGCTTCACGGCGCCAATGCGTTCGCTCATGCCGTAGTCGGTGACCATGGCTCGTGCGGTGGCTGTCGCCTTTTCGATGTCGTTTGACGCACCGGTGGAGGGATCGTGGAAGACGATTTCCTCGGCGACGCGACCACCCATGGCGTAGGCCATCTGGTCCAGCAACTCGTTGCGAGTCACCGAGTACTTATCATCGTCGGGAACCACCATGGTGTAACCCAGCGCCCGGCCGCGCGGCAGGATGGTCACCTTGGTGACCGGTGCCGTCTGGCGCATGGCCGCAGCCACCAGGGCGTGTCCGCCCTCGTGGTAGGCGGTGATCTTACGTTCGTGTTCCTTCATCAATCGGCTGCGCTTCTGTGGGCCGGCCATGACGCGGTCAATGGCTTCATCCAGCGCGCGATCATCGATCAGCTGGGCGTTGGAGCGAGCGGTGAGCAGCGCTGCCTCGTTCAGGACGTTGGCCAAATCGGCACCGGTGTAACCCGGGGTCTTCTTGGCCACGGCCTTGAGGTCAACATTGGTAGCCATCGGTTTACCCTGCGCGTGGACCTTAAGGATCTGCTCGCGGCCGATCATATCCGGTGCCTCCACCGGGATCTGGCGGTCAAAGCGTCCCGGGCGCAGCAGTGCCGGGTCAAGCACGTCGGCACGGTTGGTTGCCGCGATCAGGATGACGTTGGTGGTGGCGTCGAAGCCGTCCATCTCCACCAAGAGCTGGTTCAGCGTCTGTTCGCGCTCGTCGTTGCCGCCGCCGATGCCAGCACCGCGGTGACGTCCCACGGCGTCGATCTCATCAACGAAGATGATGGCCGGGGAGTTGGTCTTGGCCTGCTCAAAGAGGTCACGCACGCGCGAGGCGCCCACGCCAACAAACATTTCGACGAAGTCCGAACCGGAAATCGAGTAGAAGGGCACGCCTGCCTCGCCGGCAACTGCCTTGGCGAGCAGGGTCTTACCGGTACCCGGAGGGCCGTAGAGCAAGACGCCCTTGGGGATCTTCGCGCCGACGGCCTGGAACTTACCCGGTTCGCGCAAGAATTCCTTGATTTCGTGGAGTTCTTCCACTGCCTCTTCGGCTCCTGCGACATCGGCAAACGTCACCTGGGGCATGTCTTTCGTGATCAGCTTGGCACGGGACTTGCCGAACTGCATGACCTTGGATCCGCCGCCCTGGGAGCGGGAGAGGATAAACCAGAACAGACCCACAATGAGGATCATCGGGATCAGGAAGCCGAGCATGGAGGTGAACCAGTTGGTCTGCACCGGCTGGTCGGTGTAGCCGGTGAGATTTGCGGCGTTCACCGCGTCTACCACCTGTGTGCCACGGGGCTGGGAGTAGTAGAACTCGACATTTTTGCCCTTGTCGGCACCGTCGATGGTGAGCGGTTCCTTCAGTGTGAGGTCAACTCGCTGCTCACCGTCGAAGATCTTCGCCTCGGCGACTTTGGAGTCCTTAAGCAGCGACATACCCACCGAAGTGTCAATGCGCCCGGAGTTACCGCCCAAAAGAGTCGGCAGGAAAATCAGCAATATCGCGGCACCGAGTAGCACCCAAACGATCCAGCTGTTGAAGATCTTTTTCGCGTTCATTGATATGGGGGTCCCGCCCCATCCCTCCTGCTTTCGGACGTTTATCGTCCGGGCGTCTGGGCGACGCCTGAATCTTGCTGCACGTTAATAAGTAAACGCCCTATCCGGTACCCACGGACAAGCAAGC
The DNA here is from genome assembly GCF_012271785.1 of Paeniglutamicibacter terrestris. GTDB lineage: Bacteria > Actinomycetota > Actinomycetes > Actinomycetales > Micrococcaceae > Paeniglutamicibacter > Paeniglutamicibacter terrestris. The sequence goes on from NZ_JAAWVT010000015.1 coordinate 10,139, forward strand.
CGATAAGTTCCCCTTTGGGCGTAAGTAGCGCAATGGCCGTCCCCGGGGTCCGGAAACGGCCATCACAACACCGACGCGCAGCGTCTGTACCAAGCGTTATTGATTACTCGTAGATGTGCGGTGCCAGGGTGCCGATGAAGTCCAGGTTGCGGTACTTTTCATCGAAGTCCAGGCCGTAACCGACAACAAATTCGTTGGGGATTTCCATGCCGACGTACTTAACGTCGATCTCCACCTTCGCGGCTTCCGGCTTGCGCAGCAGGGTGCAGATTTCCACCGATGCCGGGCCGCGGGAATGCAGGTTGGCCAGCAACCAGGACAGCGTCAGACCGGAGTCGATGATGTCCTCAACGATCAGCACATCCTTGCCCAGAAGGTCGGTGTCGAGGTCCTTGAGGATCCGCACGACGCCGGAGGACTGGGTGCCCGAACCGTAGGAGGAGACCGCCATCCAGTCCATGGTGACGTGGGAGTGCAGGGCACGGACCAGATCAGCCATGACCATGACGGCGCCCTTGAGCACACCGACAACCAGGATGTCCCGGCCTACGTAGTCGGCGTCAATCCGCGCGGCCAACTCTTCGATCTTGGCCTGGATTTCTTCCTTGGTGTAGAGGACATGCGCCAAATCTGCGCTGACGTCTTTCGAATCCACGAGGGCTCCTGGTTCTGGGGTCGGCATTAAAACCGGTCGAGGGGAGGGCGTTATACCCACGGTCTAGAGTGCCACAATCTGCGTGCTAGCGGGGAACGAGCCCACGCATTCTTGCCGCGACTTGGCGGTACGACCCGGGTGGGTGTGAGGCAATTCTCAAATATCGCTGCCCGCAGACGGCCTGCAGAGCCTCAGGAATGCGGATTCGCCGGCCGCTAATCGGGGCCCAGCAACGCGGGTGGCCAGCACCTGACCATCAAGCTGGATGGGACCCGCCGACTTCGAATCCCGCACCAAATGATCCAGCGCGCTCAAACGCTCAAAGTCCGGTGTCGGTGCGCCGAGCCCGGAAATTCCTTGACGTAACACTCGGCTGCGCAGCGGGCCGGGCAGTGCTCGTAAAGCGCTCAGATCGAGGCGGCGCTCGTGCTCAGTGCTCAGCCGGGTTGCTTCGAGCAGGGCTAAAGCGGCCTGCTCATCGAGGTAGGCCGCGTCCGCACGAGCCAGTGCCGCGGTCCGGGCCAGCGCCTGGGATACCTGCTCACCGAGCACCTCGCGCAGAACCGGCATCAGCCGATGCCTGATGTCATTGCGCAGGTAGGTGGGATCGGTGTTGGTTGGATCTTCCCAGTAGTGCAGCTGCTCGTGCGCGCAAATTTGTTCCATGGCACTGCGGTCCATTCCCAACAGCGGACGTAAGAAGGGACCGCGGACCGCTGGCATGCCGGCCAGTGACAGGGTCCCGGAACCGCGTGCCAGCCCCAGCATCACCTGTTCTGCCTGGTCATCTAGGGTATGTCCGAGCAAGATGTGGGTTGCCCCGGTTCGCTCAAGGGCAATTTTCAGGGCGCCGTAGCGGGCGATCCGGGCAGCTTGTTCGCTGGAATCGGCAACATCCACCTCCAGCACCAACACCGGGCTTAGCCCTAAGGCTCGACACTGCGCGGCAGCGGCGCTGGCCACCTCGGCACTGCCGGGCTGCATCCGGTGATCAACCACGACGGCACCGGCGCGAATTTCGCCCTTGCGGTTGAGGAATGCCGCGCTCGCGGCCAGGGCCAGCGAATCTGCTCCGCCACTACAGGCAACCAACACCGTGGATCCGGTTTCGACCATGGCCCGGATGGCATTCCGCGCATCGGCCAGCACGCGGGGTAGTTTCCCGCCCATCAGATTCCTTTCCTGCGGATCGTTGCCTCGGCGTGTTGCCTTGTTGTGTCGATTTAGCCTTCTAGGGGGCTGGGATCCGTTGTGCCATTGAGGCGCTGAACCCATAACTCGGGATGGTGCAATTCGTGTTCACTGGGGAGGTTCTCCGCCGAATCCCAGACGCGGTTAAAGCCCTCCATCCCCATCAGCTTCACGGCTCGATTCACAAATCGTTGCCCGTCGGCGTATTGCCGCATTTTGGCGTCAAGGCCCAGTACCTTGCGCAGCCACTTTTCCACCATTCCTCGGTCTTTTCCACGGCCGCCAAAGCGCTGTCGGATGGTGCGTACCGTCGGCACAATGGAGGAATCCACCGCGTCCATCACGACGTTGGCATGGCCTTCCAGTAGCGACATCACCGCGGTGATCTGGGAGAGAATTTCCTTCTGTTCCCGGGTGCGGAGCGCTGAAAGCAACCCGCTGGATTCGGTCCCCTCGTCGTCCTTCGCGGTAGCCACAGATTTTTCTAGCGTCTTCGCACCGCGCATCACATCACTGGCGGCGGCCCGCAGGCGCTCACCCAGTGCCTCCGGTTCTGCCAGCAGCGAGGCCAGCAGCTCGACAATCTTGGACTGCAGATGATCGCGCAGCCATGGTGCTGCGGCGAATTGCACGCGGTGGGTCTGTTCGTGGAGCGTGACCCATAGGCGGAAGTCATCTGCATCAACCTTGAGCTCCCGCTCGATGGCCACGATGTTTGGTGCCACCAGCATCAACCGGCCGCCCGTGGGGAGATCTGCGCGCAGCAGCCCGGCAAATGGGTCATATTGGCCCAGGACCTTCGAGGACATGAAGGCCAAGATGGCGCCCATTTCCACCCCCGTGGCGGTGGCCGAAAGTAGCTGCGTGGCTTCGGAGATCTTTTCGCCACGGGTCTTGGCCAGCGTCTCCATCGCGGGAGCAAGCATGGCCTCAAAGCTTTGGGTGTTGGCCTTTGCCCACGACGCCCGATCAACGATCAGCACCTGCGAATCTCTCAGATCCGCGGCCGCTGCTAAGCCGGTGATGCGGTGCACGTGTTCAACCGAGGCCTCCGCTTTGCGGCGCAGGTCGGCAACTACAGCGGTGATCTCGGCCTCCGTGAGACTCGGCCCGGCGGTGGAGAGTTTGGCTGCGGTGCTGGCGGCAAGGTCCCAGTTGATCAGCCGGAAATCGGTGGTGGTCATGCCCTCCATCCCATCACGGTTTACGCCCGCAAACCGGGATTGCGCGTTGGGCAAAACCTTGGAATTTGATGTGTGCGCCTTGGCTTAGCTGCAACCGCACTGAGTGAGCGCCAGAGCTGCGGCATCAAGAACGCCCTTGTGCGGCGCAATGGCCCGATCTGAGGTGTGGACCAGGAAGGAGAACGCCACTAAGCGTCCGTCCTGGGTCACGCTCAGTCCGGTGAGGCTGGAAACTTCCATCAGCGATCCCGTTTTAGCGCGCAACACTCCGCGCGTCTCCGGTGTTCCCAGGCGCGAGGTCAGGGTCCCGGTTGCACCGGCAATCGGCAGCCAATAACTGATATTACGCAGCGAGACGTGCTCCGAGCTCGCGGCGTAGGCCAGTGCCGAGGCCAGCGTCAGCGGGGACACCAAATCGGCGGCAGCTAACCCGGAGGTATCGAGCAAAACGAGCCCGGTGGTGTTGATGCCCAACTCCCCTACGACCCGTGCCACTGCCGCAGCACCGTGGGCGTAGTCCCCTGGCTCCTTGGCGGCCACGGCCACCAAGCGGCCCATGGTCTCTGCCACGTAGTTATCCGAAACTTCCAGCATGAATTGCAGCTGTTCGCTCAAAGGTGCAGATTTCACCGAGGCCAGCTCGGTGCCCTCGGTTCCGGATTCGGTCCGCGTGACGGTGGCGGAAAGCGTGGGGCCGTTGGCCGCCTTCAATGCACTGCCCAGTGCCGAAGCAAAGGTTTTGGCGGCATACATCCCGGGGTCCCCCACCCGAGCGGTCTTCGCTCCGGCGTCGGCCCTGGCTCCGTACATCGCCAGCGGAGAAATGGGGGCAATGTCGTGGGATGCCAGCAGTGAAACGTCCCAGGCGGGGTTCATTGCTTCACCGCTAAAGAGCGATTCGTCGAGCTGAATCGTGATCGAGTCCCCGACCTGGCCGCTGCTTTGGGCCGCAGCCAGGGCGGTGGCGGTGTGCTTGGCGAGGGTGCCAAGCCCGGCGCGGCCGCTGACGGATGCGGAATTTTCTCCCGCTCCCAGCAGCACGTCACCTCCGCCCACCAACACCACGGTTGTGGGGTCTTTGAGCACCGTCTTGGTACTGAATCGAGTGTTTTCACCCATCGCGTGGGTGGCGGCAACCGCGGTGAGAACCTTCAGGCTGGAGGCGGGGGTGCCCGGGGTGGCTCCGGATCGTGAATACACTTCCTCACCGGTGGCCACATCAATAACGCTGGCGGTGATGGTGGCACCAGTGGCGGAAGCGAAGATCGGATCAAGCGTTTGCGCCAGCACTGTGGTCTCCGGTGCCCCGTGAGCCGGATCGAGGGCCGGCAGCGCCGTAGCGCTGGCGGCAGCCAATACTGCCGGAGCCGCAGGTGCCACTGCTTCGGGCTTTTTCTCCGGTGAGAACACGGGAATCAGGAAGAAGGTGAGCAGCCCCAGCAGGATTCCGGCCACTACTGCCAGAATTCCTGCACGCCAAAATGGGTGCGTTATTTTCATGCTGCATCCTTCGAAATCGTCGTAGTCCCGCCGCGCCATATACCCTTAAGCGCAGCACCCCTAAGACTAGACGGCAATCAGACGCGCCCGCGTCCGCACATGCCGCTGGTCACGAGAGTCGAGGAGACTTTTCATGAGCCACGACGTCACCATCGAGATCCCTGCCGGATCGCGTGTGAAGTACGAGATCGATCACGAGACGCACCGTCTGCGTCTGGACCGCGTGCTGTTCACCTCCATGCAGTACCCGACCCATTACGGTTTCTTTGATGACACCCTGGGCGAAGACGGCGATCCGTTGGACGCCTTGGTCTTCATTCCGGGCGTTGACCTGTTCCCGGGCGTTGTCGTCGAGTCCCGCCCGATCGCCGTGTTCAACATGACTGACGACGGTGGCGGAGACGCCAAGCTCGTCTGCGTACCTGCGGATAAGCGCTTTGACCACATTCAGGAATTCGAGGACCTTGACGGATGGCTCATCAAGGAAATCGAGCACTTCTTCCTGCGCTACAAGGATCTGGAGCCGGGCAAGTGGGTTAAGGCCGAGGGCTGGGAAGGCCGCGCGGCCGCCGAGGCCGAGCTGGAGCGCTCGATCGAGCGGTTCAAGACTCAGGGCTAGGTTGAACTCCGGCTTGGCCGGATCTGAAGGCAACGGGGTAAGATCCTTCGCAGCGATGCGAGAGATCTTGCCCCGTTCTTTTTAACTCATTTGAGGCTCATTTTTCGATTAGCTCTCAGGCCACGGTCTTCCAGGCGGATACCAATAGCGGCACGGCTCTTTCCAATTGCGGGGTATCTAGGGCGTAGGGCACCCGCACCCAGTGTTCTAAACCGTGATCATTTACCGCGAAGGTGGACCCCGGGCTCAGGATCAGACCGCTTTTCTTGGCCTGTGCCACCAAGGCCATGGATCGTGGGGCCGGCAAATTACACCAGAGTGACATGCCTCCACCGGGCTTTTGAATGCGCCACTCGGGTATCTGTGCGCCCAACGCGGCATGGATCCAATCGCGATTTTTGCGCAGCCCGGCGCGCGTGGGTGAGTCCAATCCCGCTCGTTCGGTCATCAAAAGGTTCAGCACCAATTGCTCCAGCACCGGTGCGCCCAAGTCGACGGTGGAGCGCACCTGGTTGATGGCCCCAATAAGTTCCCGTGGCGCCCTGATCCAGCCCAGCCGCAATCCTCCCCAATAGGTTTTGCTAGCACTGCCCACGGTAATTAGGCTCGGGGCAAACGTGGCCATCGGCAGAACGTCGGGTCGATCATCAAGCCACAAGTCGGCATTGGTTTCATCGATGATCCCGCGGACGTCATGGGTCACCAGCGCCCGGGCCCAGCGTTCACGCCCCGCGTTATCCAGCAAGGTCCCAGTCGGATTGTGAAAGTCGGGCAGGCACAACATGGCGCTGATGCCGCCGCGTGCCAGCGCTGCCTCGATGCCCGGGATATCGCTGCCCTCGGGGCCGATCGGCAGGGCCGTCATGCGGGCTCCGTGTTGGCGCAGCGATGTCACCGAGTTGGGGTAGCTGGGGCTTTCGGCCAGCACTCGAGCACCGCGAGCGAGCACCGCGCGGGCCGCGGTGGCCACCGCCGACAGTGCGCCTGCGGTGACGATGATCTGGTCCGGGGTCGTCGGAAGGTTTCGTCGTGTGTACTCATGCGCGATGGTTTCGCGGAGCACGGGCAAACCCATCGGGTAGTAACCCATCCCGCCGATATAGCCGGGTAGTTGGTCTAGGGCGCGTTCGTAGTAGCTGGCCAGACCCACCGGGGCGGTGGGTGCTCCACAGGTGAGGTCGATGCCACCGCTCGGAAGTGTTTCCTGGATACCCACGGCCAGTGGCTCGGAGCCACCTCCGATGTCTCCGCCGGGAATCCGGATCCTGGTGCCAGATCCCTGCTTGGCTTCGGCGAAGCCGCGTTCTCGTAACTCCTGATAGGCCCGGGTGACGGTGGTGCGACTCATGCCCAGTTCGCTCACCAGTTCGCGCTCGCTGGGCAGCATGGTTCCGTGCAGTACTCGTCCGTTGGACACGAGCTGCCGGATTCCCTCGGCCAGCCAGCTATAGGCGGGTTGTTCGCCCACCCTGGTTCCCAGCATGTTGCGCAGGCTGCGTGCGGGCAGATGACGTGTGATGACTGACATAAGTCCAGTGTGCGGCAATTGGCTCTTTTTTTGAAGGCCATTTACGGTAATGATTGATTCATGACAAAGCTCCGCTCCGCCGAACTGGCTCGTTTGACCCCCCTGGCACAATTACGGGCCGGCCGCCTGCCCTACCGCATCATCCAGCTTTTTGTGGGGCTTTCACTCTTCGGAGCGGCCATGGCGGGATTTGTTCGTTCGGGACTTGGTCTGGCTCCGTGGGACGTGCTGCACTACGGCGTCACCCTGCACACCGGACTCAGCTTGGGCACCGTCGTGATCATCTTCGGCTTCTTGGTCCTGCTGCTTTGGATTCCGCTGCGGCAAATGCCCGGTCTGGGCACCATCGCCAACGTCATCTGGATCGGTGTGTCCGCCGATGTCGCGCTGGCCTTTATTCCCGAGGTTCACGGTCTCCCCGCGCAGTTGGCGCTCTTTGGCGGCTCACTGTTGGTCAATGGCCTCGGCGGTGGGCTCTACATTGGCAGCCAGCTGGGCCCGGGTCCGCGTGATGGACTGATGACCGGGTTACATGCGCGCACCGGAATCAGTCTGCGCTTGGCGCGCACCGGCGTTGAGGTCATCGTGTTGGTGATCGGCTGGTTCTTGGGCGGCATTGTCGGATTTGGAACCATCATCTACGCCTTGGCCATCGGCCCGCTCACCCAACTTTTTCTGCGCTTTTGCATCATCGATCTCGGCGTCCAGCCACGTCTTGCGGAAACAATCACCGGCTCCGAGGCACGGTCCACAGCCGCCTTGGTGCCTCCAGAGACACTTGGCTAGTTCGGCGTTTATCCAGACGAACACGGCATTGCGCTGCATAATGGGGATTGTGTATGTCCTAACCCTTAAGCAACGCGATCGACGCGTCGACGGTGACCTTGTTGATGAAATGCTCGCCTCGCTCGAGTCAATTCCCGCACTGACGCCCTTCCAGCGCTCCGGGCCCAGCATGGTTGTTGGGGTCCCGGAACGCGCCGAGGACGCGGTGGACGTAGTCCTGAGGGCGCTGCGCAGCCATCATTGGTGTGTTGGTCTTGGTGTCGGCAGCCTTTACGAACCGGTCCCCCAAACGGCCAAGTACCTCCAGGGAACGGCGCTTGGTTACGCCCACACCGCCCTGGAGCGCTCGGAACACACCGGGGATCGGATTCCGTTAAGCGTTATTGGTGCGCATCCCGACCTAGCCTCCGAGGCCGAGGCAGTTCTGCGTCTCTTGGGACAACTTGTCAGCACCCGTAGTACTGCGGAGTGGGCGGTGCTGGACCTGCTGACTCCCGGGGTCAGAGGTCAGCAGAAAGTCGTTGCGGCCGAACTTGGCATCAGCGCCCAGGCGGTATCCAAGGCCGTGGTTCGTTCGGCGTGGGTGGAGGAATGGGCCGCCCGCCCGGCCGCCGCCCGGTTATTGCGTATCATCGCGTCTCCAGAGCTTTCTTTCGGCCCCTAGGTAGACCATTGGGAATAGCCCAGCCCCTAGTCATCAGCGGGTTGCGCACGTAGGATCGGCATTACCGAGTTAGCCTGGCTGGCTCGGTTTTCATTCCTCGCTCGATGGCCTAAGGAGCAAACGATGGTTCCGGAAATCAATTGGATCGCTGTGGTTGTTGCCACGATTTCGACCATGGTGGTGGGTAGCATTTGGTACACACCCAAGGTGTTCGGCAACTACTGGATGCGACTAGCGAAGGTGACACCCGGCGAAGGCAAAAGTGCCGTCATCCCGATTGTGGTGACGCTGATCGTTAGCTTTGTCAGTGCTTGGGTGCTGGCCGGGGCAACGTACTTGTCGTTCGCCTTCTACGGCGGATCATTCCTGAGTAATGCGCTGCTGACCGCATTGATCCTGTGGGGCGGATTCACCGCCGCGCGTTTCATCACACACGATGCCTTTGAGGGTCGACCCATCGGGCTGACGATACTGAATTGCGTCCATGAATTGGTGACCTTCATGGTCATGGGACTGATCATCGGGCTATTTGCGGTCTAATACCCAACGTTTCGTGCCTCCGAGGACTATGGGGCAGGCGTCTGGGAGGGAATCGGAACTTGCTCAAATTCCAGCCACCCGATGGTGTATTTTCCACCGCGTTCAAACACATCAAAACGGATGCCCTCGGGATGGCTAGGGGTGCTGAGAGTTAATTCCGACCAGTTACCGAGCTCGGAATCGGCCACCGGCTCCACGGTGAAGCCCTCGGCCACATCGAGGGCTTGCAGTTGCTTCGCGAGCCTATTGAATTGCGCGCCGACGGTGTCGGTGCCGCCCGTGGTGGTAACCCTGCATACCTCAATTTGGTCCCGCTCAAGAGTGGAGCTGACCAAATGACTCATGGCGCTTTGAACGGTGGACTCACCGGTATTGCAGATGACATCCGGTGAGGAGCACCCTGTGAGAAAAGCCCCAGCACTGAGCATGGACAGGGCAAGGACTCCGGCGCGTTTCATGGGTTTAAGCATAGTCAATCATGATGCTCTCTTCCCGCTACGTTGTTTCGGTTGAGGTTCAACCTTGGCACAGGAGCCATTCCCCTCCAGCCGCCGAGAAGCTGGGGCTTCTCAGCTATAATCGCGATGCTATGAGTATCGAATTGATAAAATGCTGATGGATTCCACCCCGAGCCCCGCGACATCCACCCCTCTAAGACAGCCCGTCGATCGACGAGTCGTTCCTTGGCGCTTCCCTACCGGGGAGTGGGCGTTCTTGGCAAGCGACTTGCGTGCATTCTACGCCGCGGCCATTGACGCGCTCATCGTCCTGGCAGCGGGTGCGGTGCAGTACGCCGTCGTCGTGAACTCGGTTTTTGGCACCCCGACCCAGGCTGTCGCAAGCGCCATCCTGGTCGCCGTCGCAACCGCTTGGGTCTACGGCTTCATCTGCTTTTCAGGACACACCATCGGCACCCTGTTGTGCGGCACCCGCATCGTGAAGCTGCGCGACGGGTCGGCACCGGGGATGCTGCGCGGGGGCTGGGTCATGTTTGTGCGCACCGTTATTTGGGTGGTGTGCCCAATCGGCCCGCCGCTGGCGGCCCCGAACACCAACGGCAAGAACGTCCCCCAGTGCCGGCGCTTCCACATCAGCATCCTCAGGAAGCATCAGCACGAGGCGTTGCTCGATGACTCGGCTGGCCTAGAGGCCACCCACGGGCGCGAGAACGATGCCCACAAATACGTAGCCCCGCAATCCACCCGCCCAAAGGTGTCCATGGATTCACGCTTCGAGCTGGTCCCGTCGCAATTCCTGGACGGCAGTTGGGGCGTACAACCACAGGTGTGGAGGATCGTATTGGCCTGGGCCGTGGACCTGCTGCTGGTGTTCGGCTTTGCGCTGGCCTGCTCCCCGCCCGGCGGGGCCACCGCAGTGATCATCTTCGCACCAGCCTTCACGCTGCTCTACGGCATGTTCTGCTTCACCGGGAACACGATCGGCACCCTGGTAGTTGGGACCCAGATCGTACGCCTAAAAAACGGCGCGGCCCCAGGTTTTTGGCGTGGTATCTGGGTCATGTTCTTCCGGATCATGCTCGCTTGGACCGCTCCAGTGCTGTTCGTTGCCGGGCTCTTTGACGGCACCACGGGCGAACGTGACATGGCCCGGGCGTTCCATGTCAGTATCGACAAACGACGCACCGCTGCCCTTCGCTCGGCTTAAGCAAAAGCTCGCCACGGCAGGCTGCCATGGCGAGCGTTAACTCGGCGATATGGGCGGCGAAGCCTTAGGCTACTGCGCGCTCCAGAATGCCATCAAGGACCGTTGCCAGTCCGTCGTCATCCACGCCGCCCGTGATCTCATCGGCAACTGCCTTGACCTCATCGGGCGCCTGCCCCATGGCCACGCCACGGTGCGCCCACCCCAGCATCTCGATGTCATTGCGGCCATCACCCACGGCGATGGTCTGCTCGATGTCGAAGCCGCGACGAGCACGTAGCACCTCTAGGCCGCTGGCCTTGGTGACGCCTTCGGCGGCGATGTCCAACCAGGCTGTCCAACCCACCGAGTAGGTGACGCCGGAGAGCCCCATGGATCCGACCGCAGCACCGAAGTCTTCGGCGGTGGCGTCGGTGGAGAAAACCACCAGTCGAACCGCGGTGGCCTCGAGCATTTCATCCAGCGTCACAGGAACCGCGACAACGCCAAAGCTGGCGTCTTGGAAACGTTCGGTGGAAAGGAACTCTCCCCGATCGTTTTCCAGTGCGTATTTGGCCGTCGGCAGCGCCTTGATCAGTGCCCGCAGGGCGGGCGCCGGGTTAAAAGTCTTCCGCTCGATGACTTCGTAGCCATCCTCGAGTGTTGTGTCGATGCGTGCGGTGACCCCGCCATTGCAGCAGACGGCGTAGCCGCTTTCGATGCCAAGCATCTGGATCACTGGGAGCGTCGCGCCGAGCGAACGCCCGGTGGAGATCACTACCTCGTGTCCGGATTCCACGATGGCTCGTGCCGAATCCTTGACGGTTTGGCTCATTTGCCCGTCGTGGTTGACCAAGGTGCCGTCAACATCAAGGCAAATCATGTACGTTTCGGTTGCTTCTGACCGGTCTTCGATGCCGGCTCTTGTCATAACTGTCATTTAACCAGTGAAGCACCTAAATCGAATTTATGTCATGAGCCAAAGCACAATCCGTCGTGAACGCTTCATGAATGTCTTTCAAAAAACACTCTTCAGCCACAATCTTTAGCGATCTTAAACGCTGCTGGCGAGGGAAAACATTCCCTCGCCAGCAGCGTTTATCGTCGTCGATGCGACCTAGAGGACCTGCATGACTTCCATGCCGCCCAAGTACGGTCGCAGCGCCACCGGAACGTTGACCGAACCATCGGGGTTCTGGTGGTGCTCCAAGATCGCCACAATCCAGCGGGTAGTGGCTAGGGTTCCGTTCAGTGTTGCCACCGAGCGAGTCTTGCCCGGCTTGCCATCTGCACCGATCTCACGTTCCCGGATGTTCAGGCGACGAGCCTGGAACGTGGTGCAGTTCGAGGTCGAAGTCAGCTCACGGTAATCACCCTGAGTCGGAACCCACGCTTCGCAGTCAAACTTTCGCGCCGCGCTCATGCCGAGGTCGCCCGCTGCAGTGTCGATGACGCGGTAAGGCAATTCCACCTTGGCCAGCATCTCTTCTTCCCAGGCCAGCAACTTGGCGTGCTGTTCCTCGGATTCCTCCGGGGAGCAGTAAACAAACATTTCCAGCTTGTTGAACTGGTGCACGCGAATGATGCCGCGGGTGTCCTTACCGGCAGAACCTGCCTCACGGCGGTAGCAGGAGGACCAGCCGGCATAACGTGTCGGGCCCTGCGAAAGATCAAGAATCTCATCGGCGTGGTATCCGGCCAGCGCAACTTCGGAGGTGCCGACCAAGTAGAGGTTGTCGCGCTCGAGCTTGTAGATCTCGTCATCATGAGCGACGTCGAATCCGGTGCCCTGCATGGTCTCGGGACGCACCAGGGTCGGAGTGATCATCGGGATGAAGTCGTTTTGTACGGCCTGATCCAAAGCCATGTTCATCAGGGCGATTTCCAAGCGCGCGCCAATGCCCTTGAGGAAGTAGAAGCGGGACCCGGAGACCTTCGCGCCGCGTTCCATGTCGATCGCGCCAAGCAACTCACCGAGCTCAAGGTGGTCGCGGGGTTCGAAGCCTTCTGCAGCGAAGTCACGCGGGGTGCCCACGTGTTTAACAACCGTGAAGTCGTCCTCACCACCGGAGGGAACCCCGTCAAGAATCAGGTTGGGAATGGAGCGCTGCAGGGCCGTGAAGGCAGCTGCGGCTTCATCCGAGGCAGCCGAGGCAGCCTTGACGTTGAGGGAGAGTTCCTTGACCTCGGCGAGCAGGGCCTGCTTTTCTTCACCCTTGGCCTTACCCACCTTTTTGCTGAACACATTCTGTTCGGCCCGAAGAGCCTCAAAGGATGCAATCGACTCACGGCGTACCGTGTCGGCCGCCAAAATTGCATCAATCAAGGACTCATCCGCCCCGCGAGCACGCTGCGAAGCACGGAAGGAATCTGGATTTTCACTGAGTAGTTTTACGTCGATCACGCCCTAAGCCTAGCAATGCCCGATAGTCTGTGGAGACTATGAAACGGAATCGAATAATTGCCCTGATCAGTGCGGGTGCTGCCGGAACCGCTGCGACCTTCAGTTGGCTCTCCGTGCGCCGTCTTGTTGACCGCAATCGACCCGCTTCGATCGCGCCCGTGGTTGGCGTTACCACCTCTGCCCGAAAAGTTGCCCTTGTGCTAAATCCTTCCAAGTCAGGTACGGATGAGGCGATTGCCGCGGTGAAGCATGTCTGCGCCGAAGCGGGGTTGGCCGAACCTCTAGTCTTTGAGACCGAAGTTGATGATCCGGGTCAGGGCGCTGCCCGTAAGGCTCTTGACGCAGGATGCGACGTGGTCATTGCCGCTGGCGGCGATGGAACGGTGCGGGCGGTGGCCGAGATCCTGCGCGACACCGAAGCTTCGCTCGGACTCATTCCCTTGGGCACCGGCAACCTGTTGGCGCGCAATGTGGATGTTCCGCTCGACGACATGGCAACCGCCGCTTTCGGCGCAATCCGCGGACCCGCACGCACCATCGACACCGGCTCGATCACCTTGGACCACGTTGATGGTCACACCAGTGAGCATGCGTTCTTGGTCATTGCCGGCATGGGCACCGATGCGGACATCATGGATGACACCAATGAGGACCTCAAGGCGCGCGTTGGCTGGCTGGCGTATTCCGAGGCTGGCGTTCGGCATATGCCGGGCAAGCGCAAGAAGATTTCCATTTCCTTGGACGGCGGTGCCGAGCAAACTCGTAGTGTGCGCTCGGTGTTGTTCGCCAATTGTGGCAAATTGCAGGGTCTGGATTTGGTTCCCGACGCCAAGATCGACGACGGCGTCTTGGACGTGGTCGTGCTCAGCCCGCGAAGCGCTGCCGGGTGGGGTTGGATCTTCCTTAAGACCGCTTTCCGGTCTCGCGGGGCTATTCCTGTGATGGGTTTCTACCCCAGTGCATCGCTGGCTGTTCGCTGCCATGAACCCATGAATACCCAGATCGACGGTGACGCCACGGGTTTGGTCAACGGACTTAAGGTCTCGGTGAAACCTGCATCATTGAAGATCCGGCTGGGATAAGGCGCACCAACGTTATCGGTGTGCCCCATCCCGCAGTGAGCATCTAGTGTTCTAGATGCTCTTTAAGGCCGGTGACCCACGCGTGCGCCGCGGAGAAGGCCGAATCGGAATTGTGCGCATCCACGCTGGAAGAGAGGCCTTCGGCGGCCGGATATGACCCGAGGAATCGTAGGTCGGGGCACACTCGGTGCAGTCCGGCCAGAGCGTCGGCGACACGTTCCTGGGCCAGATGTCCGTCAACGTCCACGGAGAAGAAGTACTTGCCCAGTCCGGCTCCTGTTGGACGGGACTCAATGCGGCTGAGGTTCACCCCACGCACGGCGAATTGTTCCAAGATCTCCATCAGTGCGCCGGGGCGGTCTTCGGCCAGCGGCAGGATGACGGTGCTCTTGTCTACGCCGGTTGGCGCAGGGATCGCTCCGGGCCGGGAGACCAAGACAAATCGAGTGACTGCTCCCTCATGGTCTTCGATGCCTTCGCGCAGGATTTTCAGGCCGCGCTCCTCCGCCACCAACGGTGAACAAATCGCCGCGTCGTGGTTCGTTTCGGAGTCCAGCAGCGCCAATGCGCCGGCCGCGGTAGACGATGCCGGGATAAATTCCGCATCCGGAATATTCGCTTCGGCCCAGCCGCGGCACTGCGCCCAGGCGTGTCCGTGGGTGGAGATGGATCGAATCTGCTCCAACGAATCTATCTCCTGACGCACCGCCAAAACAAAGGTGATGGAGACCAATGCCTCGGCCCTGATTTGCAGGGCCTCACCGGTGGCGATGGCGTCGAGTGTTGCCGAAACCCCGCCCTCCACCGAATTTTCGATGGGCACCATCGCAGCGTCCGCCTTGCCGGTGCGAACCAATTCAAGGGCGGCATTAACGTTGGCGGCGGGTACCCGCTGCGCGTCTCGAGCTCCGGGGACCTGCAATAGGGCCGCCTCGGTGAAGGTGCCAGCGGGACCCAAATAGGTATAGATCATCGGACGTTGGGCTCCTGCCCGTTTTCACTGGCCAACGCCAACCCGGCTTCCAACCAGGCTCCGGAGCCACCGGCGATGTTCAGAGCCGTATAGCCCTGGCCAACCAGCCATGCTGCAGCCTGGGCCGATCGCCCACCGGTACGACAGATGATGTAGGTGTCCACGTCGGGATCAAGCTCGTCGATGCGCAGTGGCAACTCGGCCAGCGGGATATGGATGGCTCCCACAGCGTGCCCTTCGACCCACTCGTAGTCCTCACGAACGTCCAGGATCAGCGCCCCGGCAGGCACCTGCTCCACCGAAACCGTCTCAAAATCACTCATGGTTCTCCTTTGATCACCGGTTGTTCTTACTTTGTCCCCAGCCTATATCGCGGGGGTGGGCGGCCATGTCTTTGGTGAAGCCGATATGTCACCCCTGGCAGGGGTTGCAGCGCCGATGCTGCGGAGCCCGGAAAACGCGGACCTCTCCGTGCGAATCCGTACTAGTCTCGAAGGTGGCTAGGTGCTCCGTAACGACAAGTGAAAGTGCACCGTGTTGATGGCTGCGCATGACCTGCCCTCCCGATGTCCAAGGAGTCAAAGATGTCCCAAATATCCGCGCTGACGGCGCTTGAGCTGCGTGATGCCCTACATCGCGCAGAAATCAGTGCTCGTGAAGCGTCCGAGCACTATTTGGCTCGGATCCAGGAGCTTAATCCCGGACTCGGATCGTTTGTCACGATCACAGCGGAGCGAGCCTTGGACGCCGCGACGCGCGCCGATGAGCACTTAGCCGCGGGAGGGCCCCTGGGGATGCTCCATGGCATGCCGCTGGCCTATAAGGATCTGCTGGATGTGGCGGGCGTGGTCACCGGTTACGGAACCGCCGCCCTAGAACCCGCCATCGCACCGCGGGATTCGCCGTTGGTGGCCACTTTGACGAGGGCCGGGGCCATTTCTCTGGGCAAAACCCAAGTCCCGGAGTTTGGACTCAGCTCTCACTCGGAAAATGATGTCTCACCACCGGCACGCAACCCGTTGAACCGGGCGCTTTCTGCCGGCGGCTCCAGCGGCGGTGAGGCCGCCGCGGTGGCCGCGGGGATGCTTCCCTTCGGACCGGGGAACGACGGTGGTGGATCGGTACGCATCCCGGCCTCGGCTTGTGGCTTGATTGGGTTGAAGCCAACCCTGGGCACGATTCCCAGCGACGTGTTGGACGGAAGAGTTGATAGCTTTGGCGCGCCCCGACTCACCGTTTCTGGCCCGCTGGCCCGCACCGCACGCGATGCGGCGTTGCTGTTGGACGCCATGATCGACCCGAGCCGCGAAACCACCCTTGAGGCACTTTCCGGCGGGGCAATCGAGTCGCTGCGTGGATTGCGCATCGGCATCAGCACGCTCAGCCCCTTCGCTTCTCTCTACGAGATTCGTTTAGCCCCCGAAGCTCACGCCGCGTTAGCGGCGGGCATCAAGGCCCTGGGAGCCCGCGGTCACTACCTCGAGGAAGCGGAGATCTTCTACGACACCGCATACCCCGAAATCTTCTCCACGGTTTGGACCAGCGGACTGGCCGCCGCCCCCATTCCGGCCGGCCGCGAAGAAAAACTGGGGACACTAGCGCGGTCCTTCAGGGAGCGTGCCAGGGCACGGGAACGCAACACCTCTCTTGCCGCAGCACTTCGCCTCCGCGAGATCGCCGCGGATATGCGTACTCAGTGGGGACACTATGACGTAGTGCTGACCCCGGCCATGGCCCACACACCCCCGGAAATCGGTTTTTATACCGGGCAGGATGCCGACACCGACTACATGCGCCAGTGTCAGTACACGCCCTTTACCTCGATGGTTAATGTCTCCGGCTTGCCAGCCATCACGGTGCCCACCTTCACCACCGCCGAAGGGCTGTCGATGGGTGTGCAAATGATTGGCCGAGCGGGTTCGGAATTGCAGCTCTTGGCCCTCGCCGCACAAATATCCGAAATGTGAGATTGATCTACAAAGTGGGCATGGCGTGCGTCACGAGCGAAAAATTGATTTCATGTCTATATCCACCTCGCTGAAGGATCAGTCCTCGACCGGTTTCTTTGGCCACCCAAAAACGCTTTCGAATCTGTTCAGCATCGAGATGTGGGAACGATTCTCCTTCTACGGGATGCAAGCAATCCTGGCGTACTACATGTACTTCTCGGTCGCCGAAGGTGGTCTGGGGCTCCCCAAGGACCTGGCACTCTCCCTCGTTGGCGCCTACGGCGGCGCCGTTTACTTGAGCACCATCCTTGGTGCCTGGGTGGCGGACCGGCTATTGGGTTCCGAGAAGGTGCTGCTTTGCGCTGCCATCATGATCATGGCCGGACACGTCGCCCTAGCAGTGCTTCCGGGCGCCGCAGGACTCGCCGTGGGCCTGATTCTGGTTGCCGTGGGCTCGGGCGGACTCAAGGCCAACGCCACCGCCCTAGTCGGTTCGCTCTATGCCAAGGATGACCCGCGCCGCGACGCTGGCTTCTCAATCTTCTACATGGGCGTGAACATCGGTGGCCTCATTGGCCCGCTGCTCACCGGTTTCCTGCAACTACGCTGGGGTTTCCACATCGGCTTCGGTGCCGCAGCGGTAGGAATGCTCATTGGCCTGGCGATTTACATCAGCGGTCGCAAAAACCTGCCCAATTCGGTTCAGGTTGTCAGCAATCCCCTGCCGGTGAAGGAACGCAAGGCGTACCTGATTGGTGCCGTGGCCTTCATCGTTGTTGTCATCGCCGCCTTCTCTTTGAAGATCGTGACCCCCGAGTCGCTGGCCCGCACCATCGCCTACGTGGTGATCGTGGCCTCGGTCATCTACTTCACCCTGATGCTGCGCTCCAAGCGAGTCACTGCGGTAGAACGCAAGCATGTGCTGGCCTTCATCCCGCTCTACATCGCTTCTACGGCATTCTGGGCGCTGTTCCAGCAGCAGTTCACCTTCATCGCCGTGTACTCGGAGGAACGCCTGGACCGTTCACTGTTCGGCTGGGAAATGCCGGCCTCCTGGGTTCAGTCCATCAACCCGGTCTTCATCATCGTCTTGGCCGGCGTCTTCGCGGCACTGTGGACCAAACTAGGCAAGCGCCAGCCGGGCACCCTGGTGAAGTTCTCCGTGGCCCTGCTGGTAGTTGGTGTGGCTTTCTTGGTCTTCATTCCGTTGGACTCCTTGGAAAAGACCCCGCTGTTGGCTCTGGTCGGCATCCTGCTGCTGTGCACCGTGGCAGAGCTGCTGCTGAGCCCCATTGGTCAATCGGTGACCACCAAGTTGGCTCCGGCCGCCTTTGGCACCCAGATGATTGCGCTCTTCTTCCTCTCGGTGTCCCTGGGCACCACGCTGGCCGGCATTCTGGCCGGTTTCTACACCGAGGGCAATGAGATCACTTACTTCCTGGCTCTGGGCGGCACGGCAATAGTGCTGGGCATCGCCCTGCTGCTGGCTTCCCCCGCTCTCAAGAAGCTGATGGGCGAGGTTCGCTAAGACCGCTCACAAACTGGCGGCCACCGGATCCGGATTTTTTCCCGGTCTGGTGGCCGCCAGTTTTTAATGATCCGTGTGACTTTCGAACCTGGGCACTTCCTTTCCTGCCCGTGGCCCAAGACCGTCGTGAGCTTGCACAACTCCGAGCTCAAGGATTAGCGCTGACTCCTGCTCAGCTGGCCGACGCACCTTCTGTGCCAGGTAAGCCCGCGGCCATTCCCGCCCACAGAAGGTCGGTTGTTGCTTGAACCAAAGCATCGGTGGAGGTTCCATCAAGGAAGTTGCCCGAGGCCAGTACGGCAGCCCCATGGAGGCTGACAAAACATACCTGCGCCAGCGTCTCGCGCTCACCTGGTGCCACGACGCCGGCGTCTTGGGCTTCGGTTATGAGAGCCCTCGTTATTTTCATGCCATCTTCGCCAATGGAGCGCAGTTCGGCGCTGGCATCGGGATGGTGTTTGGTGGAGTACATGACCGCCAGCAGTACCGGTCGAGTGACGGCAAAGTTCACATAGGCACGAGCGATCTCGACAAAACGTGCGCGATGGTCCCCGGAAGCACGGGCCGCCTCAGTGATTCGGGCATTCATGGCGAGGAAGCCGCGAAGGGCGAGGGCATCAAGAAGTGCCTGCTTGTCACGAAAATGTTTGCCCGGCGCTGCATGGCTCACGCCCGCGTCCCGTGCGAGTTGCCGCAGTGAAAGTCCTTCGACTCCTGCTTCTTCAATAAATTCCGCCGCACGGTCCAGTAATACTTCGCGGAGCTTTCCGTGGTGGTAAGGCTGATCGATCATATGACTAGCATAGCTGTGATGTAGCCATTGACAACTATGGTGCCACTGCCTACTATGTTGCCATCGCCTACTTCGGGTATTCATTCAACGAACGGATCTACCATGACCAAGACCATGACGTACACCCAGACCACGGCGCTGATCACCGGAGCGAGCTCCGGGCTGGGCGCGGAGTTTGCCACTCGATTTGCAGCACGCGGAGCCAACCTTGTTCTAGTTGCGCGCAGAATCGATCGACTTGAGGACCTCGCGAGGGAGTTGCGTACGGCTCATGGAATTTCGGTCACGACGCTGTCAAAGGATTTGAGCCATCCGGGAGCCGGTGCAGAACTCCGCGATGAACTCGCGGGCAGGGGCATCAGCATCGATACATTGATCAACAACGCGGGTTTCGCCACGAGCGGCCCGCTGGTTGAGGAGGATCCCGCGGTGATCGCCTCGGAGATCGCACTGAATGTGGCGACCTTGGTCGACATCACGCGGGCTTTTCTTCCGGAAATGCTCGCCTCGGGACAGGGCGCACTGATCAACGTGGCCAGCACCGCGGGATTCCAGCCAGTACCGGGGATGGCAGTCTACGGAGCAACAAAGGCCTTTGTCCTGAGCTTCACGGAAGCTCTGGCTTATGAGACGAAGGCCGCCGACCTTCGCGTGCTAGCACTCTGCCCGGGAGCAACCCGCACCGAATTCTTTGACGTTCTCGGCAGCGAGGACGCGGCGGTCGGTCGACTGCAGAGCGCCAGCGCCGTCATCACTACCGCACTGCGTGCCCTCGATCGCCGAAAGACACCCGTCAGCGTCGTTTCAGGAGTGGGGAATCGAGTACTTGCCGCAGCGGCTCAGCGCCTCCCCCGGCCCATCTCACTTGCCATGGCCGGAAGCGCCGTTAAGTAAACGTGCGCCGGGCGAGGCGGGGCTCGCCCATCCGCGGATGTCAGCGGGTTACGACATACCAGCGGAGGCAAGGATGGGCACAAAGATCAATAGCAAAAGCACAAACCCGAAGACGAGTGCACCGTGGCAGAGCTGTTGCTGAGCCCCATTGGTCAATCGGTGACCACCAAGTTGGCTCCGGCCGCCTTTGGGACGCAGATGATTGCGCTCTTCTCCCTCTCGGTGTCCCTGGGCACCACGCTGGCCGGCATTCTGGCCGGTTTCTACACCGAGGGCAATGAGATCACCTACTTCTTGGCCCTGGGCGGCACGGCAATCGTGTTGGGCATCGCCCTGCTGCTGGCGTCTCCCGCGTTGAAGAAGCTGATGGGCGAGCTCCGCTAGGACCCTGCAACAAACCGAACATACAACGGCGCTCGTCCACGGAATTGGATTCCGCAGGCGAGCGCCGTTTTGCCTGGTCACCCCGGGGCGGGCCCGTGATGCGCCTGATCAGTAGGATCCGACGGTGGCGAAGAAGCCCCAGACCAGCAGGCCCGCGATCAGCACGACGACCAGCAACCCGAGGTAGCCGGTGACCAGCCCGCCAATCGCGACACCGCGCATGTGCGGCTCACGCTTCAGCGCCAGGTGCCCGCAGATGATCGCCACGATCTCTGGGACCACCAGCAACCCTGCGGTGAAGACGCCAATGATTCCTGCCACGACGGAAACGATGGCCAGCACGCCCGAGGGCTGCCGCTCTTGCAGCGGGTAACCGGGTTGCTGATAACGGCGCGGATCACCAGCGTGGTTCCGCTCCCCCGCTCCACCCCCGTTGCCCGGAGCTGCCATCGGGTAACCGGAGCCGTGCGGAGCACCACCGATTGGCGGTGCATCCAGTGGCATCTCCAGATACGGGTTGCGCGCTGGCGCCACGTGCGGGTTCTGCGACCAGCGCGGGTCCTTCGGATTGTTAAACGACGGGTCCGCTGTGGACTCACCGGCACCGTCTTCGTCCTGGGCCATGATTTCCTTCCGGCGAGGGGGTCAGCGCCGCTCGAGGTTCTGATCCGCGGCGCGATATCGGACTTCCCAGCTTAGCGGCGACTGGTGGCCGAGGGTCGTCCCGCCACCTGCGGGCTTCGACGCGGCACCACCCGAAGCTCGGCTGAGCCTCCGATCCGAGCCACAGCGGGCGCACATTGACTACTCAGGAATCGGTGGGAGAGTTGCGTCTATGGACAAGGAAACCCAACCTCCAGCCGCAAGTTCCCACCCTAGGCACCATGCGGTGCCACCGTATCTTTTGGCCGCGATGGCCGCCTGCGATGGGGCTTGGGAGGCGCCGGAATCAATGCGCGAGATTATCTCGTCACAGCCCACCTTGGACAAGGCTGATGGCCCGGTCTCCGTGACCCGTACGCGCATCGCTACCCGGGCACGCCAGACCATGCTGCTAGATCAGGCCCTGCTGCACGAACGCAGCACAGCCCACCAGAAACTCACCTGGCTTATTGAGCCCACCGGACGGCTGAACCGGATCATTTCCGATGCTCAGGGCGTGGAGATCACCCCCGGGACCTTGATCCGTTCCGAAGGCCAAAAACCCAGTGCGGACATCGACGTCAACCGGGCCTATGACGGGCTGGGGCACGTCTACGGATTCCTCGCGGATTTGTTCAAACGCAACTCATTGGACGGCTCCGGACTGGTGCTGCGTGGCACGGTGCACTACGGCGAGCACTATGACAACGCGTTCTGGGACGGCACACAAATGGTGATGGGCGACGGAGACGGAGAGATCTTCAACTCCTTCACCTCTTCGCTCTCGGTGATCGCCCACGAACTGGGCCACGGCCTGCTGCAATACACCACGAATCTTCAATATCAGGGCCAGTCCGGGGCACTGAACGAATCCATCGCCGACGTCTTTGGCGCGCTGGTGGAGCAATTTGTGGCCGGAGACGATGCCGCGCACGCCAGCTGGCTGATCGGCAAGGGCCTGTTCACCAAGGCGGTCACCGGGGTAGCACTGCGCTCCATGATCGAACCCGGAACGGCCTACAACGATTCGATTCTGGGCAAGGATCCGCAGCCGGCCACCATGGCCGAGTATGTGAAGACTACCGAGGATAACGGCGGAGTTCATCTGAACTCCGGCATTCCCAACCGAGCGTTTGCGCTTTTTGCCAAGGCACTGGGTGGAAACGCTTGGGAAACCGCCGGTTCCCTGTGGTTCAACGTTATTGCTACCCGCACGCTGCCGGAAAACGCAGACTTCGCTACCTTCGCCGAGCAAACCCTGCTGCAGGCACGGCGTGATCATGGGGCAGGTTCGGCGGTCGAAAGCGCACTGAAGCAGGCCTGGGACACGGTCGGTGTGGTGCCACGCCTGAAGGAGAACGACGATGAGTGAGTCACTGCGCATCCGTGTGGTGCGCTCCGGAGGTGTGGCCGGCATATCTCGGCGTGGGATCCTCGAATTACCCGCGCAGGAGCCCTCGGGTCAACAGGATCCGGATTGGTTCACAATGGCTCACCAGGCGCTGAATCAACTGCGATCCATTCAGGAACCGGCGACAGCACCAGCGGTCCGTGATGCCTTCACCTGGTCCCTGAATATCGACGGTGAGGACCACGTGGTGCCCGATCAGCTCCTAGTCGGCCCCGCTCGAACTCTGGCCGAACACGTGATTACGCTCCGCGGGTCACGCTGATAAGTCGGCGTCGATGCCAACGGGAGCACGACGTCATCTGCCTGATCACCCGCGTCAAAGACAAAAAGAATGAGAAACTGGCTCCATGGCCCATCCTCGCGCCGGGACACCGGCATTGCCCCAAGACCTCATCAACCTCTCAGAAGTACGCGATGCGTACTTTGAGATCCACCCGGATCCCTCGAATCCCGACCAGCGCGTAGCCTTCGGCACCTCGGGACACCGCGGCACCTCACTTAATGGCTCATTCAATGAGGACCACATTGCGGCCATCACCCAAGCCATCGTGGAATACCGCCGCGGTGCCGGGATCACCGGTCCGCTTTTTGTCGGTAAGGACACCCACGCACTCTCGGACCCGGCACAAGATACCGTGCTGGAGGTTCTGGCGGGCAACGACGTTCTTATCCTGACCGACGCTCGCACCGGATTCACCCCCACCCCTGCGCTGAGCCATGCGATCCTGAAGCACAACGCCAATAAATCCGCACCACGCGCCGATGGCATCATCATCACTCCCTCGCACAACCCACCGGCCGATGGCGGACTGAAGTACAACCCTCCGCATGGCGGTCCGGCCGATACCGACGCCACCTCATGGATCGCGAACCGCGCCAATGAGCTGTTGGAGGCCAAGCTGGCCGGGGTTAAGCGCATCTCGCTCAGCGCCGCGCGTCTGGGTGGCAAGATCGGCGCCTTCGACTTCATGGACTCCTACGTTAACGACCTGCCCTCGGTCCTGGATCTGGACGCCATCCGCTCCTCGGGGCTGCGCATTGGCGCCGATCCGATGGGCGGGGCCGCGGTGGACTATTGGGGCGCGATAGCCGAGACTCACAAACTGGATTTGACCGTGGTGAATCCGGGGGTGGATCCACGCTTTGCGTTCATGTCCCTGGATACCGACGGCAAGATCCGGATGGATTGCTCCTCGGCCAATGCGATGGCCTCGCTGATCGCCGCCCGCGCCTCCTTTGATATCTCCACGGGCAACGATGCGGACGCCGACCGGCACGGCATCGTTACCCCCGATGCCGGGCTGATGAACCCGAATCATTTCCTGGCCGTAGCGATCGAGTACTTGTACACGCACCGCACCGGCTGGTCGCCCGATGCCAGCATCGGCAAGACACTGGTCTCCTCCTCGATGATCGATCGGGTCGCCACCTCCTTGGGCCGCACCCTGGTGGAGGTCCCGGTGGGCTTCAAATGGTTTGTTCCGGGATTGCTTGATGGCACCGGGGCCTTCGGTGGCGAGGAATCCGCCGGCGCGTCCTTCCTGCGCCATGACGGTGGCACCTGGACCACCGATAAGGATGGCATTTTGCTGGCCCTGCTGGCCAGCGAGATCACCGCGGTCACCGGTTCTAGCCCGTCGGTGCACTATGGCTCATTGGTGGCGCAACATGGCGCCCCGAGTTATGCGCGGATTGACGCCGAGGCCAACCGCGAACAAAAGGCGCGCCTGGGCAACCTCGCCGCCACCGATGTGTCGGCGCGGATGTTGGCCGGCGAAGAGATCACCGCACGGCTCACCGAGGCTCCGGGAAATGGGGCGAAGATCGGCGGTTTGAAGGTCACGACCGAGAACGCCTGGTTCGCCGCACGCCCCTCGGGCACGGAGGACAAGTACAAGATCTACGCCGAATCGTTCCTGGGCGATGAGCATTTGGCACGGGTTCAGGCCGAGGCAAAAACGATCGTTGATTCGGTGCTCGGCTAGTCACGCGGTGGCTTTCCCAGGTAGCTGGGAAGCACCAAAGGCTCCTACCTGCTTCTATTCCACATATGGAATAGAAGCAGGTAGGAGCCTTATTTTAGTCCGCTCGACGACTTAGAGCATTCTGTCGATGAGCTTCGACTTGGCCCAGGTGTATGGCGGGTAGACGGCCCGCATCGTATCCACCACGGTGGTCTTACCCAATACCGCACGCATCTGCGAGAGCCGCTCGAACCCATGCCGCCCGTGGTATGAACCCATTCCGGAGGTGCCCACACCACCAAAGGGCAGCGTTGGAACGGCAAGGTGCACGTTAGGCGCGTTGTGCACGATGGCCCCGGCCCGCACCTGATCCCCATAGGCCGATTGCAGCCGCGGGTTCTCGCTGAAAAGGTAGGCGACCAACGGGTTGGGACGAGCATTAATAAAACGCACCGCAGCATCAAAACTCTCCACCGAGATGATCGGCAGGATCGGTCCGAAGATCTCCTCCCGCAGCAGCGGGGAATCAGGATCGATGTTGATCATGACGGTCGGTTCAATTTTCAAGGTGTCCTCGTCGTAGCCTCCACCGATGAGTACTTCGCCGTCGTCTAGACAGGCGACCAGACGGTCAAAATGGGCTCGGTTGACGATGCGCCCATAGTCCTTACTGAGCAATGGATTTTTGCCGTAGAAGGAGGTGATGACCTTCGCCAAGGATTTCTCCAGCGCTCGCGCCGAGTCTCCAACCGCCAAGACATAATCCGGAGCCACGCAGGTCTGACCCGCATTCATAAACTTCCCGAACACGAGACGACGCGCCACCGCGGCGCTAGCTCCGTCCATCACCACGGCCGGGGACTTACCACCCAGCTCTAGGGTCACCGGGGTGAGCTGCTGGGCCGCGGCGACGGCCACAATCTTGCCCACGCGCTCCCCACCGGTGTAAAAAATGTGGTCAAACTGCTGTTTGAGCAGCACCGTGGTGGTTGAGGCTCCGCCCTGAACCACCGCACAGGCACGCTGATCAAGGAACTGAGGAATCAGTCGACCCAGTAGTGCCGAGGTCGCCGGGGCCAGCTCCGAAGGCTTCAGAACCGTGACGTTGCCAGCGGCAATGGAGGCAACCAGCGGCGCGAGGATCAACTGCAGCGGGTAGTTCCAGGCACCAATGACCAGCACCACGCCCAGCGGTTGTGGCTCGATTTTAGCCGCGGCCGGCTGGAGGGCCAACGGGATTTTCACCGACTTGGATTCCATCCACTCCGAGAGATGCAGCTGCGCATGATCAATCTCCACGCGCACCATGTCGATCTCGGTCATCTTCGCCTCCACCGGACCCTTGCCCAGGTCATCGGCGAGCGCGTCGAGGAAGTCCTGTTCATGGGCCTCCAGCATGCGTTCGAGCGCCTTGAGCTGCGAAGCCCGAAAACGGCGTGGGTGCGCAAGCCGAGTGGACACCACATCGTGCATCGATGCGACGAGCTCAACGATATGCTCCGGCAAGGTGGTGACTACCTGCGGCAGCTCAAGCTGATTCAGCGCCGTCGAGCCACTCGGTGCGACGGGATTCGGGGGTGTAGGAAAAGTGCCCATAGCTCCGAGCCTACGTCGCGTACCCTCCTGCCATAAAGACCGCCACGATTCATCAACTCACCGGCTCGCTGAGCCATGACATCGACTTGTCCCTGCGTGAGGCAAGTCGATAGGCTCAATGGCAGTGACACGGGGTGCCGGCGCATAGAGCCGGCTGAGAAAAGACCCGTTGAACCTGAACTAGTTAGTGCTAGCGGAGGGATGTCGCCAATGCCTGCCATTGCGCCTTCATATTTTCTTGACCCCGGCGTGCTCGCCGAAACCCTGGACTCGATGCGTGCCGGTGCACCGTTGGTCCAATGCTTGACCAATGCCGTGGTCACCAACTTCACCGCCAATGTGCTGCTGGCCGCTGGCGCTTCAGCCGCCATGGTTGATTTCCCCGGTGAATCCGGAGACTTCGCTGCACTGGCCTCTAGCGTGTTGGTGAATTTGGGGACACCCGGGAGCGAACAACGCGCTTCGATGCGCGAGGCGGTGGCCGCGGCTACCGCCGCACACACCCCGTGGGTTTTGGACCCGGTGGCCATCGGTGCGCTGCGCATTCGTACGTCTCTGGCCCATGAATTCGCCGCGGCCTCCCCCACCGTGATTCGCGGCAATCCCTCGGAAATCCTGGTACTGGCCGGGAGTGGAGGTGGCGGCCGCGGAGTTGAATCCACCGACTCGGTAACTGCTGCCGCCCACGCCGCGCGGCAACTGGCCCTACGCACCGGAGCGGTAGT
Source organism: Paeniglutamicibacter terrestris (assembly GCF_012271785.1). Taxonomy (GTDB): domain Bacteria; phylum Actinomycetota; class Actinomycetes; order Actinomycetales; family Micrococcaceae; genus Paeniglutamicibacter; species Paeniglutamicibacter terrestris. The sequence continues at coordinate 36,792 of NZ_JAAWVT010000015.1, forward strand.
GGCGGTTTCCGGCCCCACGGATCTGATTACCGATGGCAGACGCAGCGTTCACGTTCACGGTGGCAGCCCCATGCTCACCCGGATCACCGGCGGCGGCTGCGCCCTGGGGGCCATCTGTGCAGCGTTTCTTCCGGCCCACCCCGATCCACTGGTGGCCACGGTGAGTGCTCATGCCTTCTACTCGGCCGCCGCAACGCGCGCCGAGGCCATGTCCTTGGGCCCGGGTTCCTTTGCCCCCGCTTTCCTAGATGCCCTGCACCTCCTATCCCCCGAACAGCTTCGTGCCACGGCGGTACTCTCATGAGCCCGAGCATTACCCGTGGTGTGTATCTGGTGGCAGATTCGGCCTCCACCGCCGGGCGGGAACTTCACAACGTAGTGGCCCAGGCCGTGGCCGGCGGTATCAGAACCGTTCAACTGCGTTGTAAGGACACCTCCGCCGCGGAATTCCTGGACATCGTTCTGGCCTGCGCCAAGCACACCGCCGGGCGCGCGGATCTGCTGATCAATGATCGAGTGGACGTGTATCTGGCGGCCCGTGCCGCCGGCGCCTCGGTACAGGGTGTGCACATTGGCCAGTCGGATCTTGGCCCGGCCTTGGTCCGCCAGCTCATCGGACCCGCGGCCATCCTGGGGCTCAGCGCCGCTACGGCGCAGGAAATTCGGGTCGCCAATACTCTCGAGGAGCACCTACCCGGGACCCTTACATATCTGGGTGTTGGCGCGGTTCACGCCACCCCCACCAAAAAGGATCACCCCGAGCCATTGGGCCATGCTGGCCTGGCCCGCGTGGTGCAAACCACCAAGCTGCCGGTGATCGCCATCGGTGGGATTCATGAAGAAGACGTGAGCCCACTGGCCGCCGCCGGGGCCGCGGGAATCGCCGTGGTGCGTGCCATCTGCGCAGCACAAGACCCCCGTGCCGCCACCATCCACCTGCGTACCCTCTGGGAAGAGAGCATCCGATGACCCATTCCGCCACGGCGCACCAAAGGCCCAGCATCAAGAACATCCTCTCCATTGCCGGTTCTGACCCCTCCGGGGGTGCCGGGATTCAGGCGGATCTGAAGTCCATCGCCGCCGCCGGCGGCTACGGAATGGCGGTCATCAGCGCGCTGACAGCACAAAACACTCGTGGGGTCCGGGCGGTGCACGTTCCCCCCGCCTCCTTCCTCACCGAACAACTCACCGCCATCGCCGCTGACTTACACATCGACGCGATCAAAATTGGCATGCTGGCCAATGCCGAGGTCATCACCGCACTGGGTGACTGGCTGAACACGATCCGCACCCCTACCGGACTGGCAGGTGCCATGGTGCCGACGGTCATCCTTGATCCGGTCATGATTGCCACCAGTGGGGACAGCCTGTTGGATCCCGCCGCCGATGCGGCCCTGCGCCAGCTCTTCACCCACGCCGATGTCATCACCCCCAATATTCCGGAGCTCGGCGTGTTGGCCCGCGGAGCGGTGGCCGCAACTTGGGAGCAAGCGGTTGGCCAGGCACGCGCGGTGGCAGCCGAATACCGGCTACTGGTGTTGGCCAAGGGTGGGCATCTGGAAGGGACTAGCTGTAGGGACGCATTAATTGACGCTACCGGTGTGCTCACCGAGGTCAGCTCCCCGCGCCTGGACACGCAGAACACGCACGGTACCGGCTGCTCGCTCTCCGCCGCTCTGGCCACTCACTATGCCCGCGGCGGGCATTGGCCCACGGCGCTGGCACAGACCAAGACCTGGCTGACCGAGGCCATTACTCGCTCAGATGATCTGCGGGTGGGGCACGGCCACGGACCTCTGAATCATCTGGCCACACTCTGGGATCGAGCACCCGAGGGGGCCGGCGAGGACCCCATGCCGCACTGGTGGGAAGAGATCACCCCCATCCTCACCGGGATTAATCAGCTCGCCTTCATCACTGAGCTGTCCGCTGGCACCCTAGCGCTTGAACACTTTGAGGACTACCTCGGCCAGGACGCGCTCTATCTGCGCGGCTACGCCAGCGTCATGTCCAAGGCCTCGGCGCTGGCCCCCGACGAGGCGGCTCGACGCTTCTGGGCGGCAAGTGCCGCCAGCTGTCTGGAGGAGGAGCTAGCGCTGCACCGCGGCCGACTGGGAAACCAGCTCCCGGAACCGAGCACCGCCACCGACGCCTACCTGAATCATCTCTCCTCCAGCGCGCATGACTACCCCGTGCTGGTAGCTGCCCTGCTGCCGTGCTTCTGGATCTATCAGGACGTGGGTCGGCGGTTGGCTGCCGCCAACCATCCAGAGCATCCCTATGCCGATTGGCTGAGCAATTACGCCTCCGAAGAGTTTGACGCTCTTACCCGTGAAGCCATCAACATCACGCGGGACGTGCTGCATCACGCCGAGCCTTCCACGCGGGTGTCCATGTGGCAGGCCTTTGAGGTTTCCTCCCTTCACGAGCTGGGCTTCTTCGCCCAGACCGGCGCGGACACAGAGCAGCAAAGCGACCCGGTATTAACCGCGCAGAAGGCACCGGCGATTTAGCGGACCGCGCTCACTTTTCGCGCCTCACCACCGCGGTGTTCGTGGGGATGGGTAAAATGCACTCGGGGGTTTTGCCTTTCGCCGAACCCCGACGGCATTTTGCACTACACCCAGCGCCCGGAAGGCACACCCATGAGCAATCGATTCGGCATTGGCTGGTCGCTGCACGGCGACGGCAAGTCCATCTCTCCCGGGGATGTGGTTGCCCCCAACGAGCGGTTGCACTGGCCGCAGACCATCTCCATTGGCGTGCAACACGTGATGGCGATGTTCGGTTCCACCGTTTTGGTCCCGGCGCTCACCGGTTTCCCGGCGACCACCACGCTGTTCTTCTCCGGTGTTGGCACACTGCTCTTCTTGATCTTCACCTCCGGCCGGGTGCCCAGCTACCTGGGTTCCTCCTTTGCCTTTATTGCCCCGGTGTCCGCGGCCATGGCCGGCCACGGCATGTCCGGGGCACTGGGCGGCATCGTCGTTTCGGGTGTGGCGCTGTTTATCATCGGTGTGATCGTGCAGAAATCCGGCACCGGGTGGATCCACGCGCTGATGCCCCCGGTGGTGATGGGCACCATCGTCGCGTTGATCGGCCTCAACCTGGCCTCCGCCACCCTCACCCCGATGAAGGAGTTCCCGCTGACCACCTTCGCCACGGTGCTGGCCATCGTGGTTTCCGCCGTGTTGTTTAAGGGTCTGCTGGGACGCCTGTCCATCCTGGTGGGCCTGGTCATCGGCTACCTGGTGGCACTGGCCCAGGGCCAAGTGGACTTCGAACCCATCGAAAAGGCCGGCTGGTTGGGCCTGCCGGCCTTCTCCACCCCGAGCTTCCACCTGGACACCCTGCTGGTCTTCCTACCGGTGGTCTTTGTGCTGCTCGCGGAGAACATCGGACACGTGAAAACCGTGGGTTTGATGACCGGGCGCGATCTTGATGACGTGAATGGCCGGGCGATCATGGCCGACGGCGCCGCCACGATGTTGGCGGGATTCGGCGGCGGATCTGGCACCACCACCTACGCGGAGAACATTGGTGTGATGGCCTCCTCGCGCGTGTACTCCACTGCCGCCTACTGGATCGCCGGTTTTGTCGCGATCTTGGTGGCGTTCTTCCCGAAGTTTGGCGCGGTCATCAACACCATCCCCGCCGGGGTCTCCGGAGGGGCTGGCATCGTGCTCTACGGCATGATCGGGATCATTGGTGCCAGGCTTTGGGTGCAGAACAAGGTCGACTTCTCTAACCCGATCAACTTGATGACCGCCGGCACCGGACTGATCATCGCCATCGCCATTACCTCGGATTTGGCCTTTGGAGACGTGAAGCTCGGCGGTATCGCCATGGGTACCGTGGCCACTCTGGTCATTTACCATCTGATGCGCTCCATCGCGAAGGCGCGGGGCACCGAACCGATCAACAACGATCAAATCGGTGGGGCCACACACTCCAAGATCGGTTAATTGGCACGCGGCGGGTGCAAAAGACCGGGCGGGGAACCTGAAAAGGTTCCCCGCCCGGTCTTTTGCTGCCAGTGCTCAGTTCAGCGCCAGCATGGTTAACCGATGATGGTCAACGGCGGCTCGGTGGCCAGCTCCTCATCGCGCGTGAGCTTCTTGATGCTGGAGGTTAGCGGTGAACCATCTTCACGCTGGGCGGCATACACCGCCTCGATGCTCGGCTCTCCTTGAAGTACCGGTCCCTGATCTTCCAAGGCGATGGAGCACTGTGGGTGTTCTGGGGACAGGGTGTAGGGCACACCGCGTACCCAGAAGGTGATTTCCAGGTCTCCTTGGCGCAATGACGCGGTGAACACGTCCGCCGTGAGCACGAAGTGCACACTGGCGCCCTCACGGCGCAGCGAGAACTCCAATCCGTCCCAACCCACCGGGAGCCGGGGGTCAAAGAGCCATTCGCCGGTGTCATCACGCAGTCCACCGAATCCGTAGACCAGCGCCGCCCAGACCCCGCCGGTGGAGGCAACGTGCACCCCGTCGGCCGAGTTGCCGTGCAGGTTCAGCAGATCCACATTAAGCGCATGCTCAAAGTACGAGAGGGCTAGATCCGCGTACCCGACTTCCGCGGCGAGGATTGATTGCACGGTGGCCGAAAGCGTGGAGTCCCCGGTCGTTATCGGGTCGTAGTAGTCAAAATCCGCCCGTTTCTGCTCCGGAGTGAAGTCGGAGGATCGCAACCACAACGCCATCACGGTATCGGCCTGCTTGAGCACCTGGAACCGGTAGATCACCAGCGGGTGGAAATGCAGCAACAGGGGGTGGTGCTCCGGTGCCGTGCCCTTCATGTCCCACACCTCGCGATCCAGGAACCCCTCGTCCTGCGGGTGAATGCCCACGGTCTCGGAGAAGGGGATGAACATGGCCATCGCCGCATCTTTCCAGTCGCGGATTTCCCGCTCACTGACGGCCAGCTCCTCGATGATGCGCGTGTGATCCTCGGGGAACTCGCGCGCCAAGAAATCCATGACTTGCACGGCGTAGTTCAGGTTAAAGCGCGCCATCACGTTGGTGAAGGTGTTGTTGTTCACCACCGCGGTGTACTCATCTGGGCCGGTCACCCCGTGGATGTGGAAGCTGCGACCGTTGCTGGCCTCGCGCCAGAACCCCAACGAGTTCCACAGCCGGGCGGTTTCCACCACAATTTCAGCGCCACCGCCAAGAAGTAGCCCGGTGTCCCCGCTGGCCCCCACATAACGTGCCAGGGAATATACGACGTCCGCGTTGATATGGTACTGCGCTGTCCCCGCCGGGTAGTAGGCGCTGGCCTCCTCACCATTGATGGTGCGCCAGGGGAAGAGGATGCCATGTTCGTTCAGTGTTGCCGCCCGCCGCCGCGCTGCTGGAATCATCGAGACCCGTGCGCGTAAGGCGTTGCGTGCCCATTGCGGATTGGTATAGGTCAAGAACGGCAGGACGTAGATCTCGGTGTCCCAGAAGTAGTGTCCCGAGTATCCATTGCCCGAGACGCCCTTAGCGGAGATCCCCAACCCATCCGAGCGGGCCGAGGCCTGCGCTAGGGCGTAAATGTTCCAGCGGATGGCGCGTTGGAGCAGCGGGTCGGTATGTACCACTACGTCCGCGTTGTTCCAGAATTCGGTAAGGAACTCGCGTTGGGCCCAGAACAGCTCGTCGGCACCCCGTGGCACCAGGTGCTTGAGCGCGCGCACGGCGCGGTTGGTCATTTCCGTCGTATCGTGGCGCCGTGAGGAGGCGAAGGAGGCAAACTTGTCGATGTGCAGTGCCTCGTCGGCCTGCAAGTAGGCGGAAACCGTGTGCTCCACCCGGTCATCACTAACGCTGGATTGCTCCTCAATTTCGGTGGTGTCCCCGGCGATGCGCACCACGTGGGCGATCGCGGTGGACACTGCCATGTTCGAGCCACGCACGTAGTATCCCAGCGCGCAGATACCGTCCTTGTCCCAGGTCCCGCCCGGGCTCAGTGACTCCTCGTCGCTACGCTGGCTCTTCCGCGGGTCAAATGGCACCTCCCCGGCATCAGATTCGGCGGGAGTGGGTACCGGTGCATTGCGGGTTTGGCCAATCAAAGCGGACTGCACAAAAACATGTGCTGGTGCATCAAGCAGCCGCACGGTGACCCTAAACAGAGCTAGGTGACGTTCGGAGAAGGAAATCATGGACCGGGTACGCACCATCACCCGGTGCCCCTCCGCCGTGCGCCAGAGCGTGTCGGAGATCAGCGTGCCGTCCTTGAAGTCCAGCCGCAGATCGTCCTTGAGGATCTCGGTGCGCCCGATTTCCAGGGCCTCATCGTTGATGTAAACGCGCACTGTGCGCGCATCCGGGGCAGGAACCATGGTCTGTCCGGTCTCGGCGAGTCCAAAGGCCGATTCGGCGTGACGGATCGTCCACGTCTCGTGCAACCCGTTGATGAACATCCCCTCGGTGCTCTCGCCGATGCCCAGCGAATCCCCGCGCATCCCCAGAAAACCGTTGCCCAGAGAGAAGATCGTTTGTTCTTCCGCTGGGTCCACTGGGCGCGGGTGTTCGCGGGTGTAGGACCAGGCGTCGAGGTTGAAGTCGTCGCGAGCGTCCTGGTTCACCAACTCCTGAAGGTCGTTCACGACGAGGTCGGCGCCGGCTTCACGCAGCGCTTCCGCCGGCTGATCCCGTGTCACGCCAACAACTAGGCCAAATTCACCGGCGGCTGCCGCCCGAACACCGGAGATCGCGTCCTCGATGACAACACATTCATTGGCGCTCCAGCCCAGATCTGCGGCTGCGGCCAAGAAGGTGTCGGGGGCTGGCTTGCCTGGCAGGGCGCGCTTTGAGGCTTCGTCTCCACCCACAACCACGGAGAATTCCCCGCGGAGCCCCGCCGCTTCCAGTACGTCATGGGCGTTGCGAGAGGAAGACACCACTGCGACCTCGAGCCCGGCGGCCTGAATATGGCGCAGGTAGGCCACGGACCCTGGATAGGGTTCGATACCCGTTTTGTGCAGGATCTCGCGGAAGACCGAGTTCTTCGCGTTCCCCAGGGCACAGACACTCCCGGATCCCGGCTCATCGGTGCTTTCGCCCCACGGCAACTCGATGCCGCGGTCCGCAAGGACTGCTGCAACACCCTCATACCGTGGGCGTCCGTCGAGCAATCCAAAGTAATCGTTTTCGGTATAGGGCCGCTCGACCCCCGTCTCGGTGAAAAAATTCTCAAAGAGCTGTTGCCAGGCTTTACGGTGCACCTCGGCGGTGGGTGTTAATACCCCGTCCAGGTCAAAGAGCACGGCCTTGAAATCGCGGCGCCGGTAGGCGGCACCAACGGCAAGGGCTTCACGCATCGTGTGGAATTCCCTTCTGTGTCCCGCGACGCGCGCCCGGTGTGTTCGGCGGATCCGCATGGTTCTGCAGAGAAAAGCCGGTTACTTAGGGCACTGCGCCGCCTTAACGGCTTTCCCGTTGCACCTCAAACCGGGGGCATGTGCTCCCGGCTTCCATGCCTACGGGTCCTGCTTACTCCAGCCTAGCCACCTCAACGGCAGCGCGTGAAGGGTGGGCGGTAATTCTTCGTATCTTCGTGTCGAAGTGGCCACGCATCCCAAAGGGTCAAGTCAATTCGTAATTGTTACCAGAAATTTGGACTCTCAACCTTGAAATGTGAGCCGAGTCTCTACATGATGAGCAGGTAGGGGAACCAATATCTATCATTGACCAGTGTTTCCCCGCCTCCATGGGGGACCTTCACCGTGATCCAACGGGCAGCCCGATTCCCAGCAGTAGATCCTTTTGGGAGCAGGCCACCCGCGGCACTCGCAGCCGACGGAGCACGGCTTCCCTGTCCATCTTTAGCAGCGGGCGGCCGTGGCCACCGGATCAAGTAGGAGGAACGATGAGGAAGACACAGCGGGGGAAGGTTTACGCCTCCTTGGCATCACTGGGCGTTGCCGCCCTGGTACTTACCGGTTGCGGCGGAGGTCCCGGAGCACCGGAGACCAGCGCGGCAAGCACCGATACGGGCGCCGCCACAGGCAAGGCGGAAGTGACCGTCTACGGCACCATTGCCGATGCCGAAGCGAAGTTGCTGGAGAAGTCTTGGGCCGACTGGTCCGAGGAAAACGACATTAAGATCAAGTACGAATCCTCCAAGGAATTCGAGACACAGATCGCCGTCCGCGCTCAGGGTGGCAATGCGCCAGATCTGGCCATCTTCCCGCAGCCCGGCTTGCTGGGCGACCTCGCCACCCGTGGTTTCCTGAAGGCCGCGCCGGAAGGCGTTAAGGCGAATGTGGCTTCGGGCTGGTCCGAGGACTGGGCCAAATACGGAACCGTCGACGGGACCCTTTACGGCGCGCCGCTGATGGCCAGTGTGAAGGGTTGGGTCTGGTATTCACCGGCCGAATTCAAAGAAAAGGGCTACGAGGTCCCCACCACGTGGCAGGGGTTGCTTGACCTGACCGCGCAAATGGAAAAGGACAAGGGCAAGGCTCCTTGGTGCGCGGGCTTCGGCTCCGGCGATGCAACTGGCTGGCCGGGGACGGACTGGGTGGAGGACTTGGTACTACGCCAGGCCGGGCCCGAGGTCTATGACCAGTGGGTGGCCAACGAGGTGAAGTTCACCGACCCGAAAATCAAGTCCGCTCTTGATGAGGTCGGCAAGATCCTCAAGAACCCTAAGTACGTCAACGCTGGCTACGGAGATGTGGCATCCATCAACGCTACCGCCTTCGGGGATGTGGCCGACGTCTTGGTATCCGGCGACTGCTCGCTTCACCACCAGGCGTCCTTCTTCAGCGGATTCATCACCGATGCAGGCGGCAAGGTCGGCCCGGACGCAGATGTCTGGGGCTTTGTTACCCCGTCGATGGACGGTGCGGGCAATTCGGTGACCGGCGGTGGCGAGATCGTCGGTGCCTTCAGTGATGACCCCTCGGTGATCAAGGTGCAGGAATACCTTTCCAGCCCCGAATGGGCCAACTCCCGTGTGAAGCTCGGTGGTGTGCTCTCGGCCAACAAGGGCCTTGACCCGGCCAACGCTTCTGACCCGTTGCTGGAGGAAGCGGTGAAGATCCTGCAGGATCCCGCCACCACCTTCCGCTTCGACGCCTCCGACCTGATGCCGGGTTCCGTGGGCTCGGGTTCATTCTGGAAGGGCATGGTCGACTGGATCAACGGGACCGATTCGGAGACCGTTTTGAAGGCCGTTGAGGCTGGCTGGCCCTCCAAGTAGCGCCATCACTTCAACTGGGGCTGGGAGGCGGTAACGCCTCTCAGCCCCAGAATTATCCCCCTCCCGTATAGACTCCTTCGCCCACTTTCCTCGCCGCGATTCTTGCCCCGGCTCACCGGCCAGTGACCAGTTTGCGGCGCGGGCGCTCGCTCAAAGGCAGGCACCGACGCATCATGACATTCTTCCTGAAATGGCTCAGCACCCTGCCGCCACTGGCACAGGTCCCCGTGGTCATCGGGGCCTTCCTCGTGGTGGCGGCCATGCTGCTCTTCCTGATCGAGCTCGCTCCGCGGCGCGGGCGAAAATACACCATCATCCGCGCGGTGGCCTGCGTTGCGATCCCCCTCGTTATGGTCGCATTGCTTGATTCCTACACGTGGGCCATTGCCGGTGCCGGTTTCCTGGGTTTACTGCTCTTCTGGTTGGACTACCGGTCGCGGCAGGGAGCCGGATACCTCTTCGCACTGGTGGGTTTCCTCTCCCCTGCGTTGCTCTTGTTGGTGGTTGGACTCGTCATTCCCACCATCCAGACCACCATCGCCTCCTTCATGAATTCCCGCGGCACCGAATTTGTGGGGATGGAGAACTTCATCTGGATCTTCACCCAGCCCTCGGGGATTCGCACGGTGCTCAATACCGTGCTCTGGGTCCTCATTGCCCCCGCGGTATCCACAATTGCCGGTCTTGCCTACGCGGTGTTCATCGACAAGTCGCGCGGAGAAAAATTCTTCAAGATCCTGGTTTTCATGCCCATGGCGATCTCCTTTGTTGGCGCCTCGATCATTTGGCGTTTCATCTACACCGCGCGCCCGGCCGACGGACAGCAAATTGGTTTGCTCAACCAGGTCATCGTCTGGGCCGGCGGGGAACCGGTGCAGTTCCTGCAAGAATCTCCGCTGAACACCGTGGCGCTGATCGCGGTGTTGATCTGGGTCCAAACAGGATTTGCGATGGTGATCCTCTCCGCCGCCATCAAGGGTGTGCCGATCGAGCAGTTGGAGGCCGCGGAACTGGACGGCGCAAGTGCCTGGCAGCGCTTCGCCAACGTCACGCTGCCCGGGATCCGTTCCTCGTTGGTGGTCGTGTTGACCACCATCTCGATCGCCTCGCTGAAGGTCTTTGACATCGTGCGGACCATGACCGCCGGGGCAAATGACACCTCGGTGATCGCCAACGAAATGTATACCCAATTCCGCAATTTTGAGGGCGGCAGGTCGGCCGCCTTTGCCGTCATCCTCTTCATCATGGTGATGCCGATCGTCATCTACAACGCTAGGCAAATCAAGATGCAAAGGGAGCTGCGCTGATGTCCACCCTCACCACCACCGAGCCTAAGTCCCCCGCCGGAAAGCCACGTCCCGTCGCTTCGCTGGCCAAGACCCGACTGACCAACCGCTGGGCAACACTCGCCGCGCTGGTGATCGCTGCCATGTGGACCATCCCCACCATCGGGCTTTTGGTCTCCTCGTTCCGTCCCGCCCAAGAGGTGCGTACCACCGGCTGGTGGACGATCTTCGCCCATCCGGGCCTCACCACCGATAACTACTCGGCGGTGCTGCAAGCGGGCAACTCACAGTTGACCATGGCCGGTTCCTTCATCAACTCCATCGCCATCACGCTGCCGGCAACGTTGATCCCGCTGGTCTTGGCAACGCTTGCCGCCTATGCCTTCGCCTGGATGCGTTTCCCCGGCAAGGATTTAGTCTTCATCCTGGTCTTCGCCCTGCAGATTGTTCCCATTCAGATGGCGCTGGTACCGCTGCTGCGGCTATTTGCCGTGGGGGAGATTTTTGGTTTCCCCATTATTGGCGCCTTTGGTTCGGCCGGATACGCGCAGGTGTGGATCGCGCACACGATCTTTGCCCTTCCCCTGGCCATCTTCCTTCTACACAACTTCATTGCGGAAATCCCCAATGAGATCATCGAGGCGGCCCGCGTGGATGGGGCAAGCCACGGTCAGATCTTCTTCCGCATCGTGCTTCCGTTAACGGCACCGGCCATTGCCGCATTTTCCATCTTCCAGTTCCTCTGGGTGTGGAATGACCTTTTGGTCGCGCTGATTTTCGCCGACGGCGCTGTCGCCCCGATCACCAAGCTATTGGCCGAGATTACCGGTAGTCGTGGGCAGGATTGGCACCTACTGACAGCCGGAGCCTTTGTGGCGATGATCGTGCCGCTGGCAGTATTCTTCGCCCTGCAGCGCTACTTCGTCCGCGGTCTCATGGCTGGTTCCGCCAAGGGGTAATTGAACCGTTATTCACGCGTACAGGAAAGCCCACGGTTCACTGGCTAGGATAGTGGGCGTGGCGAAGTGGATAAAGACTTGGACGGAAGACGGCTGGCGTGCCGAGGTGCTCGAATGGATAGATATGGCGTGCGAGGCATATTCACTTTCGCGCACCGGAGAACCCGAAAATGCGTCAAATTCCATTCGAGCCAAGCACCTTCGGGTGCCCACCGACGCGGGCAAACTTCACTTTAAGGCAGTGGCGCCTGGGCAGTTTTTTGAGCCCCCACTGACGGCTGCCGCTGCCACGCTTTCGCCCGAGCGACTGGTCATGCCGCTGGCGATCGACCCGCTGCGCGGCTGGATGTTGTCCCCCGACTACGGTTCGACCCTTGACGAGCTGGCCACCACCCCGATCTTATGGGAACGCGCGCTAGGCGCCCTGGGTTCCTTACAGCGTGAGGTTGTCGATTCGGAGGAGGTGCTCTTTGATGCCGGTCTACAGATTCTTGATCCGGCATGGATCCCCGAAGAATTTAACAACGCCCTCACCCTGCATGCGTCCTTGCCCTCCGATCATCCGCTGGGCATTCCGGCTCGCGATGCTGACCATGCTTTTTCTGCCCTCAAGGACATCGAGGAGGCCTGCGAGCAGCTGATCGCAGGTCCCATCCCGCTCAGTTTGGAACACGGCTCCTTTGATCGGCGTCGGGTCTTTGCCCCCACCGAGGAGGACTCGGTACCGCGGATCCTGAATCTAGGGGACGCGCACTGGGCTCATCCCTTTGCCTCCCTGGCACGGCCGATCGAGCGGATGCGTATCGATTTCCGCTGCGGTCCGGAGGATCCACGAATTATGGCCGCGATCGGTACGTATTTGGCCGCTTGGGCAGATTATGGCACTCCCGACCAGCTCTATTCGCTGGTGGCCCCGGCCCTACGGATCTCTCCGCTGCACACCCATGAGACCTGGCTGCAATTGCTGGCCAACGCCGATGAGGCAGCACTACTGCGTTGGGCTCCCATGGTCCTTGAGCCTCTGTCTTCATTGGCCCACGCCACCGCATAACTTGGCCGGTAAGAATTTGATGGCTGGGCTCAGCGAGTCAGGCTGTTTTGTGGCCAATGACCTCGCTCGCTCATGACCGCCGCCAGGGTCGGGGCAGCATCAGTCATGATGCCGTCAACACCCATGTCCAAGAGGCGGTGCATCGCCGGCGCATCATTAACCACCCACACGTGGACCTGTAGTGAGGCATCGTGGGCGCGTTGGATGAAGCGGGGCGTCACCACACGAAGCTTTCCGTGGGTCTCGGGGACCTGTAGGGCCGCAAAGGATCCGTAAACGGCTCGCGGCAACGGTGCCACGGCCCCGATCAGCACTGCCGCGCCCACACCAATGATTCCGGGACTCGTGGCCAGCTGATGGGTCCGGTCATCGGCCGCCAGTAGCCGAGAGGCCATGTGCCGACGACTGCCGTTAAAGGAGCCCAGCAGGACCCGATCCGCGGCACGATGCCGTACCAAGGTCTCGGCCATGAGCTCCGCCGCGGGGCCGGCCTTGATATCAACGTTAAAGCGGGCGCTACGGAAACTTTCCAAGAGCTCCTCGAAGGTGGGAATCGGTTCCCCCGCCACCCTGAGCTCGGCGAGTTCGGCGGCGGTGCAGTCCCGCACACGACGTGGATCCCCGGTGAGCCGCACAAGGTCCTCGTCATGGAAGGCCACCAAAACCCCGTCGCGGGTGGCGTGAACGTCGGTTTCCAGGTAACCGAAGCCCAGCTCGGTGGCAGCGGTGAAGGCCTTCACGGTGTTTTCTTCACCGGCGGGTGCGAATCCGCGGTGCGAAAACGCGAGAGGGAATCCGGCCAATGGCCGATGCGGGGTATTGAGCAAAAACGGTGTTTTTCCTACGCGCGGGCTCTTCATGTGATCCTTTCACCAACGTTGGTGTTGCCGATCCTACTCAGCGTTCGTCCGGTCCCGAGCTCTCCCACGGCCTTGAGGCGTCCCGGTCAAGAATCTGTTCCAGCACCCTAGCGACCCCGTCCTGTTCAACGCCTGGGGCACGATAGCTGGCGGCGGCGATGGCCGCTAAGTGTCCGGACGCCATGGCATAACCGTGCCCGGCCCAGGACAGCATTTCTAGGTCATTGGGCATGTCGCCGAACGCGATGACTTCTGCCGGTCCGATGCCCAACCCTGCCGCGTAGTCGCGCAACGCCACCGATTTGTCCACGGCAACATGGGCCATTTCCAGCAGCGAAATCCCAAACGCTGAATGAGTGACGGACACCAGATGACGCAACGAATCGCCCACCGCATCCAAGAAGTCATCGGCACTGCGGGTGCGGGACTTCGCCAGGAACTTCACCACCCCCTCGTTCTGCAGTTGGGCCGAACCAAGCTCAAGCAATGTGCCCGATTCGGTGCCCACAGCCTGGGAGTGTTCGGCGAATCCTTCACCTAGGTGCAGGCCACGAGTGGTTTCGGCGGCGAAGGTGGCACCGGGTTCGGCGCGCAAGATGATCTGTTGCGCCAGCACCAGGTCCGCTGGCGCGATGGTCTTGGCGCTGAGTAGGCGTTGGGCTTCGAGGTCGTAAAGCACCGCACCGTTGGAGCAGATCACCGTGCCCAGCTGACCGAAGGCATCACGCACCGGATCCAACCAGCGCACCGGCCGTCCGGTGACAAAAACGATGTGCATTCCCGCGGCTCGAGCGCGATTGAAGGCTTCGATGGTGCGCGCGGAGATACTCCCGTCGGCACGGATGATGGTGCCGTCCAGGTCGCTGGCCACCAGCCGCACCTCCGGAGCTACTCGCATACTCGAGGACTTCAGTGAATTTCGCTGCGCGTCGGTGGATTGGCCCCGGGGCGCGAGACGGTGATGGCTGCTGCCTTGGCAGCATAGTCAAGGATCTGGGTGAGCGTGTTTGGGTCCAGTGCGTGCAGCGTCTCGCGCTGTTCGCTGCCCAATAGCCCGCGGACCTCCATGGCAGAGATCATCGCGGCCATAAAGGAATCTCCCGCGCCCACGGTGTCGGCAACGTCAACCACCGGAGCGTTGGTGCGCGCGCTGCCGGCCCTGACCAGGCCCAGTGGACCGCCGGAGCCATAGGTGGCAACGACCATCGCCGGGCCCATCGCCAGCCAGGCAGTGGCCGTGTCGGCGGCACTGCGGTGCGGGTAGAGCCATTCCAGATCGGAATCCGAGGCGCGCACCACGTCGGATAATCTCACGAAGCTTTCGACATTCACGACGGCTGCTGCGTGATCGGTGATCAGTGAGGGCCGGATATTCGGATCATAAGAAATGGTGGCGTGTGGGCGGGCAGCCTCGATGAGCTTGCGCACCTTGTGAGCTCCGGGTTCCAGCAGCGTGGCAAGGGAGCCGGTGTGCACCAGTCGGGCATCTGCCAGCGCCGAGGTATCAGCGGGTAGCTCGGGCAAATCCCAGTGGATGTCAAAGGTGTAGGTGGCGGCACCCACCGGGTCCAGGATGCCCCTAGCCGTGGAAGTTGCCACCTCATCGGCACCGCCCACGTAGCGCACGTCGTGGGTGGCCAGGGCGTGCTCGATCTTGGCCCCGTAGTCATCACGGCCCCAGCGTCCGATCAGCGTCACCGGGTGGTCCAGCTTGGCCAGTCCAACGGCGACGTTTAACGGGCTACCGCCGACGAAGGAGCGCGGAGCGCTGATCCCTCCGGACAGTACATCGACTAGGGCCTCGCCTATGACCGTCAGCACATCGGGCTCCTCATGTTTCTTGGGGTTGTCGACTTCAATATACCGGTCGGTAGCCAAAGGACCCCCAGTTTGTGAGGCTAGTCGCGCAGTGGATTCGCCGTCCCAAGTCCCAGCAGGGCGGCAACACATTCTTCCCACGCCGCATCCCCCGGGGTGATGAGCCCATAATGATCCCCGTCGAATTCGCGATAATCCACCGTCGCCCCGGCCAACCGCGCGGCGGCGGCCACCGATCTGGCCACAGATACCGGCACATCGGCGTCATTGCGTCCATGCAACATCACCAACGGAACACTCGTGACGAGCCGCAGTGCCGGATCTGCAATGGCCCAGGCGCTCGGGTCCGACTCTGGGGTCGATCCCATAAACTCACCCGCGGCATCGGCACTCAGCTCCAGCCGGTGAGCCAGCGCCAAGTCCAGGACGCCGGCCTGTGAGATGACCCCATCAAGTCGTTCGGTCTGTGCGGTACTGGCTCCGGGGGCACCGGCGGGCAGCAGCGATCGGCCAGCGGCCCACAGCGCCAGATGGCCACCGGCCGAATGCCCGACGGCCACGCGCGGGCCCCGGGACAAACCCGCTGCACCAAGTGCCGGGGTTAATGCATCAATGCCTGCCGCCACGTCAAGGAAGGTTTGCGGGTATCCCCCGCCATTGCCGTTGCGGCGATATTCCAGGTTCCACGACACGATGCCGCGCTCGGCCAGATCCGCGGCCAGCGGGCGGCCCAACTCGGCGTCGTAGGCCGAGCGCCAGAACCCACCATGAATGATGATGGCAATGTGCTGATGCACCCGAGTCTCGGGCACCCACAATTCGGCATATTGGTTGACGTCCGTGCCATAGGCGAAGCGCCGCCGCAGCACCGAAGCGGACATTAGTTCCCCGGGAAGTCCGGAACGGACTTGGCCACGAAAGCCGCGCGTCCGATAACGGAGTCCTGAGTTTCGAAGGCCTTCACGAAGGAACGCGCCTCGGCCTCCAGCCCGTCCACCACGTTCAGCCCGGCGATCTCATTCAGGGCATCCTTGACGTTGGCCACTGCCGTTGGTGCCTTGGAAGCGATTTCGTTGATGGTTTCCTCCGCGGCGGCGAGCAGCGCCGCGTTGTCCTCGAGGACGCGGTTCACCAAGCCGATGCGCAGTGCCTCGGCCGACTTGATGCGTCGGCCGGTGAAGATGAGTTCGCGAGCCATGGAGATGCCCACGCGTTGCTGTAGGCGCACCGAACCGCCAAAGCCCGGGACCAGCCCGAGGTTGACCTCGGGCTGCCCAAAGCTGGCGGAGGCGGAGGCGTAAATGAAATCGCAGGCCAAGGCCAGCTCGCAGCCACCACCCAGGGCGAAGCCGTTAACCGCGGCAATCACCGGGATGGGTAGTGCTTCGAGCGCTAGGGTGACCGAGTGCATGCGTTTGCCGTAGGCCAGCGCGGCTGCCGGGTCCATGTCGTTCATTTCCACGATGTTGGCGCCCGCTACAAACGACTTTTCCCCAACGCCGGTGATGATGACCCCGCGCACCGGCCAGTGTGCGTCTACTCCGATGCGAGAAAGCACCTCGGTGAGCGCATGAAGGTCCTCAACCACCGCGGCGGCCAAGGCATTCATCGACTTCGGCTGGTTGATGCTCACCAGTAGCGCGGAGCCGCGCTGCTCGACTAGCAATGTCTCGTAGGTTCCGAACTCCATGTGCGCTCCTTGTGTGATTGGTCTCTCACCACCAGCGTCTCACGTTCGTGTTGAGCACAAAGGCATGGCGCGCGAGCCGCTCACACTTTAGCGTTTGCGGCCCTTGGCTCCTGGCTTCGCGCCGCGCCGGGTGCCGCCGCGGGCACCGGCTTTTTTCTTAGCTTCGGCTTTCTTCAGATTCTTGGCCGCTTCGGATTGGGAGATTTGACGCTTTTTGCGCGCCTCGACTGCCTGCTCCTGTTGGCGTTGAGCCACGGATGCCTGCCGGGAGGAATTTTCCCCTCGGCCGCGCACCACACCAATGAATTCCTCGAAAACGGGGTTGGTGGGGTCATCACCCTCCGGCGCCAACCAGGCGATGCCGATGCTGGTGGAGGGAACCTCGGAGAGTTCCTTGTGCACCACATCCTTGCGGCTATGCAGGCGAGCGACGCTGAGCGGCAGCACCAGTAGTGCGGCGCCCGAGGAGCACACCTCCATGGCCATGGCCGTACCGCCCACAGATTCGGGGTAGTCGGCTAGGTCCAGGAAGTTCTCAGACTCGATCGCGGAGTAGGGCAGCGGCTCATCATAGAGTTCGATGTCACTGTCCTTGGCCCCGCAAACGACCTGAGTCTCGTCGTATAGCGGGATCACATGGATCGTTGGGGTCTTGGGCGAGGTGCCTGTCGCAAAACGAACAAAGACGAGGTCTGAATCCCCTGCGCCAAGGCGCTGGAGGATCCCCTCGCCGTCGTAGCGCAGGGCCTGCAGCGGGTTTTGTGGATAGCGTTCGTTCCACCGGGTCAGCCATTTGCCGGGCGTGACGCCCGGTACATAGGCGATTTTTAGTCCTGTCACTACCCCAGCGTACCGGTACGCTTATGCACATGAGCGAGAAAACCCCACAGAACATGAAGCCGGCGACTGCCGCAAAGAAATTGAGCATCTATTTGCCCGCGTCCCCGGCAGAGTTCCAGGAGGGCCAGGTTTCTCGGGCAACGTTTGATGAACTGGTGGCAAATCCACCGCAGTGGCTGACGGATCTTCGCGCCAATGGCCCGCACCCGCGTCCGGTAGTGGCGCACAAGTTGAATGTTTCGATCGCGGGTTTGGCGCGTGCCGAAATCACCGAGGCATTAACCACCGAGCAGATCGATGCCTTGCTGGCTGACCGTCCTCAGTGGCTCCAGGAGGAGCGTGCCTCGCTGGCGGCCGTGCGTGCCGAAGAAAAGCGTGCACGTGACGCTGCGGCCGCCAAGGGCGACCGCAGCTAATCAGGCAAGGGCCGTGGAGTAGTTACTTCACGGTCTTGACGATGTAAACATCGCAGGATGCTGCGTGGGCCACCGAGGTAGCCACCGAGCCGAGCACGCGGCCCAGACCCTTCATGCCAACGTTGCCAACCACGATCAGCGTGGCCGACAGGCGCTCGGCCTCGGAGACCAGCACTTCCTGTGGCTTGCCGTGGGCGGCCGATGCGGTGATCTTGGCGCTCGGCTCTGCGATGCGCAGGCCAGCTGCACACTGCTCGGCAACCTTGCCGGCCTGCTCTGCGTCGTCCAGAATCCAGGTGTCGGTGCCAATCTTCACAACTTCGGTGTTATCCGAGGTGTGGGCCGTCACGACGACCAATTCTGCATTCATGTTGGCGGCGATACGTGCTGCACGTTCCGCTGCACGCTGTGCGGTTTCGCTGCCGTCAACGCCGACGATGATGGTTTCTGCCATGTTATGACGCTCCTTGTGCTGTGGCCACCGACGGTGACCGGGTTTGAGTGGGTAAAACTGTTGGGGTGACATTCTTCCGCAGGAATTCCACGGCTCGCGCCCAGGCTAGCGCTGCGGCCTCGGGTCGGTAGTTTCCCGACGGGTTTCCATCGTTGTGGAAGGCGTGTGGAGCATCATAGTAGAAAAACTCAACCTCGCGCCCAGATTCTTCTCGAATCTGGATCTCTTGCGCGTGCGCCTGCTCCACGGGATACGAGGTATCACCATTGGCATAATGCCCCTGGACGCATGCCCGCAGGCCCGCATAGCTTGAGGGAATGCCCTGACCGACTCCGTAGAAGGGCACTGCCGCAGAAATCTTTTCTCCCTGCTGTGCAGCCAACGCGAGGACAAAGCCTCCGCCCATGCAGAAACCGACGGTTCCCACGGTGGCACTGGTGACGGCGGGCAAACTTAACAGATAGTCCACGGCACCTGCCAGCAGCTTCGCGCCGACGGCCTCGGGCAGATTCGCCATCATTTCCGCAGCTTCGTCGCCGTCATGAGCCACCGAGCCGCCGAATAGGTCCGGCGCCAGGGCTACGAACCCCTCCCCCGCCAGACGGTCGGCTACGTCACGGATGTGGTCGGTGAGCCCCCACCACTCCTGAATGACAATAACGCCCGGTCCGTGGCCACCCTCCGGCAATGAAAGGTATCCATGGGCATCATTGCCTTCGGAGGGGAAGGAAACATTTTGGTGCGGTGTCTGGGACGCCATAGATCCTATTGCTCCTGCTCTGCATGCATGGTGGGGTGCCGAAGGAAAAGCTTGAACAACTTCCAGTCTATGCACGGGTAAGGGGCGACCGGCCATGAATCGCCGGTAGTTTCCTCACATCGATACCGCTCAACCACAAACCGGACGCATGAAATCACCATTAATTTCTCCTTTCGCATGATGAATTTCCGCGCTTACTAAAGACATCGAAGCCCGCGGGTAATACCTTGTAAGAGTCATCACCTTGCAGATTCAAGAATTGGAGCCAACATGTCCCATCCCATGTCATCGCGCTTGGCGGCCGAGTTTCTCGGCACCGGCGTACTCGTCTTCGGAGGCTGCGGCGCGGCCATATTCTCGGCCAAGGTCGTCGCATCCAACACGATCAACATGGGGATCGGATTCCTCGGTGTTGCGCTCGCCTTCGGTCTCACGGTCCTGGTCATGGTTTATGCCGTCGGACACGTTTCCGGCGGGCACTTCAACCCGGCGGTGACATTCGGGGCTGCGCTGGCGGGACGCATTGAATGGAAGGCCGTCCCCGCCTACATGATCACTCAGATCGTCGGCGCCTCGGTTGCTGGCTTGGCCCTCTTCGCCATCGCTAGCGGCAAGCACGGATTTGATCCGGTCACCTCGGGCTTCGCATCCAACGGTTACGCCGACCGATCCCCGGATGGCTACAGTATGCTCTCCGCGCTGCTCGCGGAAATTATTCTTACGGCCATCTTCCTGTACGTCATCCTTGGTTCCACCGATGATCGGGCGCCCAAGGGTTTTGCCGGAATTTCCATCGGGCTGACCTTAACCCTGATCCACCTGATTTCCATCCCCATCACCAACACCTCGGTTAACCCGGCTCGCTCACTGGGCGTTGCCTGGTTTGCCGGTCCGGCGGCCCTGGGTCAGGTCTGGCTGTTTATCCTCGCGCCCTTGGTTGGCGCGGCGATCGCGGGACTAACCTACCCGTTGCTGTTCGCTTCGCCGTTAATCGAATCCGCTTTGAAGTCCGCGGATGATCAGTCGACCACAACCTTGACGGAGGACGCCACCGCAACGGAGGCGAAGGCCCGAACCGACCGCGCCTAAGCTTCGGCAACAATCACGCCCACGCCGGCGATCCGTCTGGGGGTTCAGGAACGCACCCCCTTTTGTCCTATAGGCCCTGTCCCCAGACCGCGATCCTGCCGGCACAACAAAACACCCTCCGGTCTTAGACCGGAGGGTGTTTTTCATATGTGCGCGAAGGGGGACTTGAACCCCCACGCTCTTGCGAGCACTGGCACCTGAAGCCAGCGCGTCTACCAATTCCGCCATTCGCGCATATTTACTGCTATTTTCGTCAATGACTTCAACAGCGATAACAATCATATACATGATTTGCCCCGAACCACTAATCGGCCCGGTGTTTGTGATCAGGGTCATGATGGGGCAACCTTTTGAGCCCCCCACTCGTTGCAGATCTCGGGGCCTCTTTCACCACATTTCGCCCCAAGGGATTTTCAAGCCAAGTAGTATCGAACATGGCGCATTGGCATCCATGCCGTGCGACGCAAGACCAGCGACCGTGTGCGAACACGTGTCAGTACCAGGAAGGGAGCGAAGCGATGGGCATCATTGACAATGTCGAGCGCGGACTTGAAAAGCTTGTCACCAGCGTCTTCCGTGGCTCCGGCAACTCCGAAGTCAAGCCCGTTGAAATCGCCTCGCGCCTGCGTAATCAGATGGACTCGAAGTCCATGACCATTTCGCAGTCCCGCACTCTGGCGCCCAACAACTTCGTTATCCGTCTGTCGGACGATGATTTTGCTCGTGCCCGTGAATGGGGCTCACCGCTTGCTCAGGAGCTGTGCTCCACCGCCCTGAATCATGCCAAAAGCCAGGGTTACACCCTGCAGGGCGCGGTTGAAGTCAGTTTCCGCAAGGACAGTTCTCTGCGTTCGGGCGATTTTGAGATTGACTCAACGATCTCCGATGCCCCGCCCGCTTCGGTTCGCCCGTCGCCCGCGGCTCCGTCAGCACCTCCCACTCCGCCTCGCGAGGCACCCAAGCGCCAGCCGGTGCTGGATATCGCCGGGCAGCGCTATGCGTTGAACCATGCAAGCATCGTCTTGGGTCGATCGGCAGAAGCCGACATTCCCATTGATGATCCGGGAGTTTCCCGTCGCCACTTGAAGATCGAACAGCGCGGCACAACTACTTGGGCCGTGGATATGGGCTCTACCAACGGTAGCTTCGTTAATGGTCGAAAAATTGTCGGTGAGACCCAGTTGGACGACGGTTCCACCATCAGCATGGGGCAGTCGCGAATCACTTTCCGACTCCTCCCCCCAACCCAAGGAGACCGTGCGTGAACGACTTAGTGTTCACCGTGCTGCGGCTCGGATTCCTCATTCTTCTCTGGCTCTTGGTTTTGAGCATCATCGGAGCACTGCGTCGTGACCTTGCCATTGGCGGCAAGGCACGCGTTGGTGCCCCTACGGCCAGAGAAATCCGTAAGAACCCTTCACTTGCACCACCTCCGGAGGTTCCTGCCAAGCAGCAGGCCAAGACTCTGGTGATCACCGAGGGGCCGCTCACGGGTCTTGAGCACCCGCTCACGGCAAGCCCGGTATTACTCGGACGCGCCCAAGAAGCCACGATTGTGCTCGAAGATGATTATTCCTCGGGTCGCCACGCGCGGCTGTTCCCTCAGGGCACCCGCTGGTTCATTGAAGATCTCGGCTCCACCAACGGCACTTTCCTCGGTGATGCCCAGCTCACCCGAGCCCAGCCCGTTGAACTTGGTCAGAAAATCCGCATCGGCAAAACCGTCATGGAGCTGAGGCCCTAGATATGGCCTTGATGCTGAAATTTGCGGCGCGCAGCGATGTTGGCAAGGTGCGTTCCAAAAACGACGACTCCGGCTATGTGGGCCGCTATCTGGCTGTCGTGGCCGATGGTATGGGTGGCCACGTCGGTGGCGATGTCGCCAGCGCCTCCACGGTGCTGGACTTGGTTCACCTCGATCTGCCCGAAACTCCCGATCCCGAAACTGTGCTGCCCGATGAAATCCAGGCAGCAAATCTGGTTTTGAACGAATTGGTGAACGCTAACCCGAAACTCTCGGGCATGGGAACCACCGTGACTGCCATGCTGCTCACCGGTGACGTCCTGCAATTTGCACACATCGGAGATTCACGCGCATATCGTCTGAAAAACGACGTTTTTGAGCAGATCAGCCACGACCACACCTTTGTCCAACGGCTTGTTGACGAGGGCCGTTTGCGGCCCGAGGAAGCCGAAATACATCCGCACAAGAACGTCTTGCTCCGCGTGCTCGGTGATTCGGATGCCAGCCCCGAATTGGACGTCGCGAAGTACCCCGTCCAGGTCGGTGAGCGGTGGATGTTGTGCTCCGACGGCTTGAATGCCGTTGTTCCCGACTCCATAACCGAACGCATCATGCGCGGCACCGCATCCCTCGAGGAAACCGTTGAGGACCTCGTGGAAACCACGCTGGCCCACGGCTCCCCCGACAACGTGACCATCGTGGTCTTTGAAATCGTCGAGGACAGCCCCGAAAACGTCCTAGAACCAGAGCTCCAAGCCGATGGATTTGCGGAGCCAGCTCCCGATACCGGACAGCTGACCATCGCCGTCGGCGGAGACCTCGAGGCCAGCGCAGCGCTGATCCGCCACGAAATGTCCAAGCGCCCCCATTTGTTGGTGGGTTCTGCCGAGCTGGCGACCAAAACCGGCAATCTGCCGATCGTCACCCAGCGTTCGGGCGAAAAGCGTGCTGCGGCCATCCTGACCCACAAGACCCCTGATGAGCAGTCGGCAGCGGGTAACAACGCGGCCGCAACGGACTCGTTCCGACAGCGGCGTTGGCTGGTGCCGACCTTCCTGGCTCTGATGACGCTGATTTTGGCAGTGGTGTGTGGCTGGGGCTACTTGTGGACCCAAACCCAATACTTCGTTGGCAACCAAGACGGTCATGTCGCGATCTTCCGCGGTGTGGCTCAAGATCTTGGCCCCATCAAGCTTTCGCACGTGGATTCGGTGACGGATATCCCGCTGGATGCTCTGCCGGTGTACACCCAGCAGCGCATTAAGACGGCTATCCCCGCACCGGATCTGGCCCACGCACAAACCATGGTCAACGAGTTGCTGGTCACTGCAAAGCAACGTTGCCCGGTCATCGTTCCGGAGAATCCGCAAGCGGCGGGCAACGTGCCGGTACTGCCCCCTTACTGCCAGGAGATCACCCCGTGAGCGAGTTGGAAACCACGCCCGTCTCCAGGCGAAATATGGAACTGCTGCTGTTGCTCCTCGCCCTGGCCGTCGCCATGGCTGCCTACTATCTGGTGGGCATCAACAGCGATGGTGGCATGAGTCAGGAGTTCATCAGCCAAGGTCTCATTCTGGCCGCTCTGTCCCTTGTTTTCCATGTAATTCTGCGGATCTGGGCCAAGTATGCCGATCCGGTAATACTTCCGGTGACTGTTGCCCTTAACGGCATTGGTCTAGCCATGATCCACCGAATCGACCTAGCACGCACCACCGACGCCGCTTTCCGCCAGATTCTATGGACGGGCGTCGCGATGGTGATTGCCATGATCGTTTTGTGGGCCATCCGCGATCATCGCGTACTGCGTCGCTTCACTTATATCGCCTTGGCCGCATCGGTCTTGTTGCTGCTGCTTCCACTGATCCCAGGCTTAGGCGTCATCATCAACGGTGCACGGATCTGGGTCCGCGTTGGTTCGGTCCTGTCCTTCCAGCCCGGTGAATTGGCGAAAATCACCCTGGCAATATTCTTTGCCGGCTATCTTTCTTCAAACCGCGAGCTGATCCTGCTTGCCGGCCGAAAGTTTGGCCCTCTGCAGCTGCCTCGAGCCCGAGATCTCGGCCCCATGGTTGTCGCTTGGCTGGTCAGCATCGGTGTTTTGGTGATCCAACGCGACCTTGGTTCGTCGATCCTGTTCTTCGGCCTCTTCATGGTGATGATTTACGTTGCCACAGCGCGCGTGAGCTGGATCGTCATCGGCGTGCTCATGCTGGCAGGCGGCGGAACCTTCGCCTACCTGACCATGAGTCACGTGACCCGACGCATCAACGGCTGGTTGAACGCCTTTGATCCCGAGATTTTCCACGCCCAAGGTGGCAGCAGTCAGATCGTTGAGGGGCTTTTCGGGCTCGCTAACGGCGGATTGTTGGGTACCGGACTGGGTAACGGCAGTCCCTATATGGTGCCGCTGGCCAACAGTGACATGATCGTCGCATCTCTGGGCGAGGAGCTGGGACTTATTGGCCTCAGTGCCATTGTCCTGTGTTATCTCATCTTGGTCAGCCGCGGTATGCGTGCAGCCTTGGGATCCCGGGACACCTTCGGCAAGCTCTTGGCCACCGGATTGTCTTTCACCGTCGGCCTGCAGTGCTTTGTGGTGATTGGCGGTGTCACCCGGTTGATCCCGTTGACCGGCCTCACCACACCCTTCATGGCTGCCGGCGGTTCATCGTTGCTATCGAACTGGATCATTGTTGCCTTGCTGCTCTTGATTTCTCATAATTCCCGCAGACCGATCCTTTCCGGTGTCTCGGCCACCGCCGAGGTCGCCACCAGGGCGCCGCGCAGCGGCGGCTTATTTGGCAAGCGAAAGGAGTCACAGCGATGAATCAAGCCATTCGTAATACCTGGATCGCGGTGATGCTGCTGTTCGTGTTGAGCCTCGGGTCGCTGAGCTACGTTCAGTTCTTCGCTGCCAAAGATCTCAGTGAAAATGCCCTGAACAACCGCCAGCTGTTTAAAGAATTTGATCTGCCTCGTGGGGCCATCCTGGTTGACGGCAAGCCCATCGCCGAGTCTGTCCCCTCCGATGGCCAGTTCGACTACCAGCGCGTTTACACGGATCCGGAACTCTACTCACACCTGACCGGCTTCTACTCGTTGAGCAACTCGTCAACGCAGCTCGAATCCAAGATGAACGATGTTTTGACCGGCAACAGCCAGGATCTGTTCTTCGACCGGATGATCAACCTCTTTACCGGCAAGGCCAACGAGGGTGCTTCCGTTGAATTGACCATCGATGGGGAACTGCAGAAGTACGTTTATGGTCTGATTCCCGACGGCACCCGTGGAACGATCATCGTTTCCGAGCCGAAGACCGGCAATATCTTGGCCATGGCGTCAAAGCCCAGCTATGACACCAACCTGTTGGCCGTCCACAGCTCGTCCAAGGCTGCTGACAATATGTCCAAGCTGCTCAAGGTTGATGGTTTGAGCCCCTACCGGAATCCTGCGATCGGCAACCTCACGGCGCCGGGCTCAACATTCAAGATTTTTGACATGGTTGCTGCCCTTGAATCTGGCAAGTACACGGCGGACACCATGCTTGACAACCCGGCAAAGGTAACGCTCCCAGGCACCAATACGCAGCTAGGGAACTTCTACGGCGGCAATTGCGCCGCTCAAACTAAGGCAACCTTGGCGTTCATCGTGGCGCAGAGTTGCAACACCCCGTTTGTGAATATGAGCCAAGACCTTGGGGCCGAAACCTACCAAGACGTCACCGAGCGCTTCGGCTTCGGACAGCAGGTCGAGATTCCGATGAGCGTTGTCCCCAGCGTTTTCCCGAGCGAACTGAACGCAGCACAGCTCGGACAGTCAGTCATCGGCCAGTTCGACGTAAAAACCACCGCCATGCAAATGAACATGGCTGCCATGGGTATCGCCAATGACGGGGTCATTATGGAACCGAACTTGATCAAGCAGGTGATCGCCCCCGATCTTCGGGTGCTTTCGGAAAGCAAACCCAAGGCCTTCAGCACGGCCACCACGAAGGACATCGCGGACAAGGTCACCGATCTGATGCGTGGCCCGGTTAAGAGCGGTACCGCGGTGCGAGCACAGGTTCCTGGGCTGGATATCGCTGCTAAGACCGGTACTTCACAAATTGGCAACTCCGATCTGGTGAACTCCTGGATCACTGGTTTCGCTCCGGCGGATGACCCGCAAGTAGCCGTGACGATAGTTTTTGAAAAGATTGATTTCAAGACTGGTTCCTCGTTGACCAGTCCCAATATGAAGAAAATTCTAGAGGCGGTGTTCAACCAGTGAGGCCAATTTCGGGAATCACCTTGGGCGGTCGGTACAAGTTGACCGAACGTATTGCTATTGGGGGCATGGGCGAGGTGTGGAAGGCCAGGGACCAGGTCCTTGGTCGCTTGGTCGCGATCAAGATCCTGAAGGAGGAATACACCGGCGACCCCGGATTCCTCCAGCGCTTCCGCGTTGAGGCCAGGCACACCGCGCTGTTGAACCACAACGGGATTGCCAGCGTCTTTGATTACGGTGAAGAAGAGAGCTCGGCGTACCTGGTCATGGAACTGGTACCCGGCCCGCCGCTTTCTACCGTCATCGAACGTGAACGCGTGCTTTCTCCGGACCGCACCCTCTCGATCATCTCGCAGACCGCCAAGGCTCTTGCCGCCGCCCACGTTCAGGGGCTGGTACACCGCGACGTGAAGCCGGGCAACTTGTTGATGTTGCCCGACGGACGGGTAAAGATCACCGACTTCGGTATTGCCCGCATCGTCGACCAGGTGCCGCTGACGGCAACCGGTCAGGTCATGGGCACCGCCCAGTATTTGGCGCCCGAGCAGGCTACTGGCCAGCAGGCCACCGGTTCCTCCGACATCTATGCCCTCGGCGTGATCGGCTACGAGCTGCTCGCCGGGCGTCGTCCGTTCACCGGCGAATCACAGATCGCTATTGCTCTGGCCCAGGTCAATGACACCCCACCACCGCTGCCGGAAAACATTCCGCTGCCGGTGCGCTCCTTGGTGATGTCGATGTTGGCCAAAGATCCCGCGGATCGGCCGGCCAACGCCGATGCCTTGGCCGTGGCAGCCGATGCCATTCGTGCGGGTAATCCCGAGACGGCTACGCTTGCTGTCCCCGGAATGCTCCTCTTCTCCGGCTCGGATGCCTCCACCCAGGCCATGAGCCAGACCCCCATGACGCTGGGTAATCAAACCGTTGCCCTTCCGCCGGTCGATTCGTCCGCGCCGGCTCCCACCACCAACGCCCTGCCTCAGGTGCCGGTTTCAGGAGCCCAGAGCGGCGCGGAGAGCGGCAACATCGATTCCGTCATGGGTGCCTCCCAGCATTGGGAAGACGAACCAGCCGGTGACTACGAACCGGCATACGCCGAGGAACCAGCACCGGCGCGTAAGCGCCGCAGTCCCTGGACCACGCCCTTGATCGCGCTGATCATCTTGGTTGTCCTAGCGATCCTTGGTGCTTGGCTGCTGCCCATCCTCACCAGCTCTAATACCCCTCAAACTTCCCAAAGCCCGGGAGTTACCTCCTCCAGCCCCGAGTCATCGGCGCCAACCACGGAGGCTTCCTCGGAGACCCCTTCGGAGACACCTACGCCGACACCAACACCCACTCCAACGAGGTCCAGTCCCACTTCCAGCGCCCCGGTTTCGACCACGGTGTCGGTTCCCAACCTCTTCGGCATGGATGGGGAACAGGCTGCGGCGGCGTTGGAGGAGCTGGGCCTGAAACCTAACGAGGGCGAGGCACAGGAAAGCGACCTGGCTCGCGGTACCGTCATTGGCCAGAGCCCGCGCGTCGGTGTCAAGGTCGAAGAGGGCACCACGATCACCTACATCCTGTCGCTGGGCCCCCCAGAGCCAACATCGACGCCAACGCCCACGCCAACAACTCCGTCTCCGTCCGAAACCCCGGCGGAAACCTCCTCGACTCCGAGCACCGAGAGCACGGCCACTACTGCGACCACGCCTCCACCATCGCCGAGCTCCGGTGCCGCCAAGTCCACCGGCCCGACGTCGGCAAATAACTAGGTGGCATGGGTGGTTTCACAGTGAGTGAGGAACGGATACTGAACGGGCGCTACACGGTGGGGGAACTCATCGGACGTGGCGGGATGGCCGACGTGCACCTGGGCGTCGACCAGGTGCTGGGGCGCAAGGTTGCCATCAAATTACTGCGTGCCGAGATGGCACGTGACCCCATGGTCCAGGCGCGCTTCCGGCGTGAGGCCAAGGCCGTTGCGGGACTAAATCACCCCAACATCGTTTCGGTCTTTGACACCGGCGAGGAAGCCCACGAATTTTCCGGATCCACGGTTAACTTGCCCTTCATTGTGATGGAATACGTTCGCGGCCGAACCCTGCGCGACATCATCAAGGCCGGGGAAATGACCAGGGATCTGGCCGTCGAGTACGTCCTTGGGGTGCTCGAGGCACTTGCCCACTCACATTCCATGGGTATTGTTCACCGCGATATCAAGCCCGCGAACATCATGGTCACCGAGCGCGGTGCTCTCAAGGTCATGGACTTCGGCATCGCCCGGGCCCTGGCCGACTCCTCCAGCACCATGACCCAAACCCAGACCGTGGTGGGCACCGCCCAATACCTCTCACCCGAACAGGCCCGTGGGGAGAGCGTTGATGCTCGCACCGACCTGTACTCCACCGGTTGCCTGCTTTATGAACTGTTCACCGGTCGCCCGCCGTTCACCGGCGATTCGCCCGTCTCTGTTGCCTACCAGCATGTCGGGGAGAAGGCACCGGAACCCAGTGCGCTAGTTCCAGAGCTGGACCCTATCTTTGACGCGGTGGTCCTCAAGGCCTTAGCCAAGGACCGTGAGGACCGCTACGATGACGCGCAGGCGTTTGGTGTCGCCCTCATTAACGCCTGCCAGGGCATCGCCCTGTCACCCGAGGAGCTCACGGCTTCGCTACCGCATGCCGCTGACCAATCAACGGCTGCTCAGGATCTTGCCACCATGGCTACTCCGGCGCTGGTTTCCTTGGCTTCATCCACTGGATCGAATTCTGGGGATGCTGAGCACACCGGAAATCTTGAGCCCGTCGGCGAGCAGCACCAGCAGTGGGCTCAACCGCCGATGTGGGAACAAAGCCTGAAACGTGAACTCGATGAGCGTCGGGCAAAGTCCAAACGCTCCTGGACCATCGCTATTTCCTTCATCTTGGTTTTCGCGATGTTGGTCTCTGGATTATTCTTCTATAACTGGATGCGTGCGGAAGCCGAAAGAAATGCTCCCGTTGCCGTACCAACACTCACCGAAATGACTCAGGCCAAGGCCGAATCAACCCTAGAAACACTGCAACTGGTGCCCAAGGTTGAAGACGTCTTCGACGAGGATGTCGCCAGTGGGCTGGTGGTGGCAAGCGATCCAATGACCGCCGTAGAAGTCCGTAAGGGCAGCACAGTGCGGTTGATGGTTTCAAAGGGTCCAGAGGCTCTCAAGCTCCCCCAGTCGCTGGCTGGTCAGTCCGAGGCCGGAGCCCGCCAAATCCTCGCGGATATGGGGTTTTCCATCGGCTCGGTATCTCGGGTGAATGACCCCGACATTCCCACCGACTGGTTGGTGGGAACCACCCCGGAGATCGGCAAGCAGGTCAAGGTCGGAACCACGATTGACTTGATCCTCTCGACGGGAGAGGTGACAGTACCTCAGCTGATCAATCTCACGATGGATGAAGCAAAGAGCAAGCTTGATGACCCCGAGATCAAGTTGCAGATCACCAAGGTAGAGGAAGAAGACAGCGCCGCTAAACCCGGCACCATCATCAACCAGAGTCCGGAAAGTGGGACCACCACTGACCAGGGCGGAACCGTCACCGTCACAGTGGCGGTGAAGCCGGCCGAGCCGACGCCCACTCCTACGCCAACACCCAGTGAGACGCCAGCGGAGACACCTGCGGAGACACCCACTACTCCGCCGGCATCCAGCAATACTTCTTCACCGCCGGAGCCGAGCTCGAAGGCTAAACCAAGCAAACCTGCGAAGGCCTCGAAGGATCCGAAGGCCGACTAATATCCCAAGCATGCCGGGACAGCGCCACGAAAAGAGGGCAGGGAGACGATTTTTCGTCTCCCTGCCCTCTTTTCGTGGCGCTTGCTTAGGCCCCGATGCCGCGGATCAGTGGGCTAAGGGTGGATGCCTGCTGTGCAGCACCGATCAATCCCATCGATTCCAACCAGTTACCGAGCATTTGGTAACCACCTTCGGTGAGAACCGATTCGGGGTGGAACTGCACACCCCACAACGGGGCCTCACGGTGAGCGAGCCCCATGATGACACCATTTTCCGTTGCGGCGGTGATTTCCAACGTCGCGGGGATGGAAGACCGTACAGCGGCCAACGAATGGTATCGCGTTGCGGTAAACGGGCTAGGAATATTTGCAAAGATCGGGTGCTCGGTGTGGAAGACCGGTGAGGTCTTGCCGTGCATGAGTTCCTCAGCGTGAGTAACTACTCCGCCATAGGCCTCGGCAAGGGCCTGATGCCCCAGACAGACACCCAGCATGGGCTTGTTATGAGACCCGCACCATTTGACCATCTCGATGCTGACCCCGGCCTCCGCCGGTGTGCCGGGTCCGGGGGAAACCAGGACCCCGTCACGAGCTTCAGCCAATTCGATGACCTCAGAGAGTGCCAGATCGTCGTTGCGGATGACAGTGGTTTCGGCACCCAGCTCCTGTAGATATCCCACCAGGGTATAGACAAAGCTGTCGTAGTTATCGATCACCAGGATCTTGGGGGCGTTCACAGCAGCATCATGCCAATCGTTGATTCGGTCCAGGGACTGTACTGGCTCAGCCACGGGAAGACATAGTTCATAAGCAATAATATGACGGCTGCGATCAGCACCAGTGCCAGGACAATGCGGACCCACAGCGGGCCGGGAAGATGCGAGAAGATCCATGAATACATATGAGGTGTCCTAGTTACCCATCGTCTTTTGCACCAAGTCGGCAATTTCAGCCGGGGCGCCGGCATCGGCAGGCCGCCACGATTCGAGCTCCGAGTACGCGATGATGCGCATACGGGTAGTAAATGGCGGGTGACAGCTAGTCATGGTGAGGATGGACGTTGTTGGCTTGACTCCCGGCCGATGCGGTACCGGGAAGAGCACATCACCGGCGGAGGGACTAACAATTTCCGTACTACGCCATTCGTAGGTGTAGAAGCCCTTGCGTGTCTGCAGGTAGATCTTGTCACCGTCTTGGAATTTGTCGATGTCCCAAAAGACCTGTCCATGGGTTTGCCGGTGCGCCGCAACGGCAAAGTTTCCGAGTTCTCCGGGTGACTGGGTGTCCGGGTAATGCCCGATGCCCACGGTGTTCAGCACATCCATGCCCACGCCGTTGGTCACGGGGTGGGCAAAGTTGGATCCGAAACGTGGGATATAGAAAATACCGAAGGTTTCCCCGCCCGGAATCGCGGTGATGGGGGCAGGTCCGAAGTCCTTGCTCTGTTCCTCACCCTGCTCATCACCCTCGTTTGAGTTCTCGTTAGGGTTCTGATTTGGGTTCTTCTCCGGCGCATCGCTGGAGTTCGGCGCTGCCACCTTGAGGTCCTTCAAGAACTCGGACGTCACCTGCGTTTGCGCGCGGTCGGCGTCGAGGTTTGTCCACCATAGTTCCCACCCAACAAAGAGGATCAGCAGGATCCCCAAGGTGATGAGAATTTCACCGAATCCGCCCATGAGTCGCTGCCTGACCGTCGCTTTGGGCCGCGACGGCGTTGCGAATCGTGTCATACGAACTTCCCTCGCAGCTCTCCGATGCACCGTGTACCCCGGCGGCTTTCAGTCAGAGCGGATAGTATTGGAACTAAGTGTGGCGTGAGGAACTAGTTCCTTGCGACACAGTGACAAGCCTACCGGTCGAGCACGTGCACGTTGGTTCGTGTCGATGCCTGATGAACATCCAAGGAGCAGCAGTGCCTGAATCCAAGACTCGTCGCAAGAACAACAAGCCGCGAGGCGGCAGCGATGCTCAGACCTACGATAAGCCATTGCCCAAGTGGTACAAGCCTGTCATGTTTGGGCTGATGATCCTTGGCTTGATTTGGATCATGGTCTACTACATCTCCCAGACGGTACTGCCGATCCCGATGATCGGCGGCTGGAATATCGTCATTGGCTTCGGTTTGGCCATGGTCGGGTTCTTCATGACCACCGGCTGGCGCTAAATAGCATTCTTCGATCCGCGGATGCGGGCGTCATCTTGTTCGTCGTCCGCGTGAGGTTTCCCTTCAGAGGGGTGCCGCCCGCCCGCTTTGCTGCACCCAGCCTCGCCATTTGTGCCTCACAGATGCGCATCGTGCTGACACCAACTTTATGAAAGGCATGCCAGCACTATGGTTAGCCCCACCCCAGAGACAAGTTCCGCTTCGGTGCTCAACCGCTCCAAGCTCTCCCCCAAGCGCCTGTACGGTTTTTTGGCAGCAGCGGAAATGGTTACATGGGCCTTGCTGATCATTTCCATGGTCCTCAAGTACGCAGCGGATTTACCCGCATTTGTCAGGGTCTTCGGCATGGTCCACGGCGTGGTTTTCATCTCCTATATCTTGGTGACTATCTTCGTCTGGGCCAACGAACGCTGGAGCTTTGTGCAAGGACTCCTCGGCATGGGCTCGGCCGTCATTCCCTTCGCAACGTTGCCCTTCGAGCGGTCCATCCTGCGTCGTGGAATGCTCAGCGACTCATGGCGCCTGGCACCGGGCGGCGATGATCCGCACGGCATCGTGGAGAAACTTCAGGCCACCGCCCTGCGCAAGCCACTACTTGCTGCACTTGTAGGGATTGTTTTGGTTGCGGTTGTCACCTCCGTCTTGTTAGTTGTGGGTCCGCCCGGCGGCAGCAAATAACCTGCTGAATCTCGGGGAGAAGCCATACGGAGCCTTCTCCCCCGTGGGCACGGATGTCCCCTGCGCCGTTCCTGGATGACCGAGGTTCCGTGCAGAGGTCAAGGTGTGGTGTTCTCCATCCGCTGCAATCCCGCCTCTCGAGCCGCATCAACCACCAGTGTGGTGAGTAGCTCCAAGGTTTGAGACGGGACTTTCCACCGCTGCCAATAGAGGTGCACGTCGCTGGTCCACGCGGAGTCTAAGTTCTGCAAACTGCCATCCAGCGGAACCTGGACATCGGGAATCATTCCCCAGCCCAGAGATGCCGCCACTGAGGCGACGTAAACGCGCGAGTCTGGTACAAAATGTTCCACCGGATCGACATCGAGATCGGGGCCGATGACGGCTTCGCGTAAATCCCGTTGCAGTCCGTCTGTCCGGTCGAAGCTCACCATCGGTGCCGCCGCCAGTTCTGCCCGCGGTTCAATACCCGGTAGCCATCGCTGCCTAAACGAGGCCGTGGCCATGGCCCGATAGTGCATGGTACCCAGATACAACGAGGAGCACCCCTGTACGGGCGTGGCTTTGGTGGTCACGGCGCCCATGACCCTGCCCGAGCGAAGCAGCTCAGTGGAGTGTGCCTCATCGTTTCGCAGGATCTCGCAGTTCATTAGATCTTGATGGGCCAATTCCATAAATACCGGGGCAAACCAGCTGGCCAGCGAATCTGCGTTGACGGCGATACTCACCTGTGTGCGCTTTGATTCCCTATTAGGACCAAGTTTCATCCCCAAAGCCCGCTGAGCCTCGATCGAGAGCAGCTGCATCTCTCGGGCCAATCGGAGCAGTACATCGCCGCTGCCCGTCGTGCGGATCGGACGAGAACGAATGAAGAGGATGCTCCCGGCCTGCTTTTCTAGGGCCTTGAGTCGCTGGCTGACGGCAGAGGCCGTGATGTTCAGTTCCCGAGCTGCACTCTCCAGAGTGCCCGCCTCGATTACCGTTTTGAAGGTTTGAAGGTGCTCCGTGGGGAAGTCCATAGTTAGAAATTCTAAGGGATACTAAGAATCTTTAGCTAGACA
>NZ_JAAWVT010000016.1 GCF_012271785.1 Paeniglutamicibacter terrestris
GCAATGTCGAGGCAGGGATCCCAGATAGGGATTGGGACCGATTCGCAGCAGCCCCCTAGGGGAATCGGTCTTTTGGCCTCCAGCATCCGCGGAGACTATCGATCGTGGGGTACTAAGGAAGGAGGGAACGATCGAGAGTGCTTCCATATGGTTCGTTTTACTGACGGAGCGCCGCTGCGAAGGCCCGCCCTGTCGCGGAGAGTGAGCCATTTGCCTCGACCAGGGGGCTATCAAAGCGCCAAGCGAGGTGCTAGTTTCGTCAAAAGAACCGCGTCTGAATCCTGATCTTTGACGGCACGAAGGGCACGACGTGAGCACGAGCTGCTAACGTGCACGGAGATGAGGGTGAACAAGCTTTGCGCGGGACCGGCAGCAACGTCCGAAAGTAGGGACTCATGAACGTCTCACCACTGATCTGGGTCATCACGATCGTTGCGATTTTGGCGTTACTCGCCTTTGACTACTTCTTCCATATCCGCAAGGCGCACGTGCCCGCGCTGAAGGAAGCAGGAATCTGGTCCTCAATCTATGTCGGCATTGCCGTGATCTTCGGAGTCTTGGTGTTCATCTTCGGTGGCGTCACGATGGGCTCCGAGTATTTTGCCGGATACATCACCGAAAAGGCGCTGTCGGTTGATAACCTCTTTGTCTTCCTCATCATCATCGCCAGTTTTAAGGTGCCCCGGGAGGACCAACAGAAGGTATTGCTCTTCGGCATCGTCTTCTCACTGCTCGCGAGAACCGGCTTCATCTTCCTCGGTGCGGCGCTGATCAACAGCTACGCGTGGGTGTTCTACATTTTTGGCCTGATCCTGCTGATCACCGCCGGCAATCTCCTCAAGCCGGGTGACCATGAGGCCGATCAGTCCAATAACTTCATCATGCGTCTGGCCAAGCGGTTTATGCATACCACCGATCATTTTGACGGCGACAAACTATTCACCGTTCACAATGGAAAACGTGCGCTCACCCCGATGCTGCTGGTGATGGTGTCCATCGGTGGGACAGACATCCTGTTCGCTTTGGACTCCATTCCCGCCATCTTCGGACTAACGCAGAACGTCTACATCGTTTTCACTGCCACGGCGTTTTCCCTGATGGGACTGCGGCAGCTCTACTTCCTGCTGGACGGATTGTTGGACCGTCTGATCTACCTCTCCTATGGATTGGCCGCCATCTTGGCCTTCATTGGCGTGAAACTGGTGCTCCACGCCCTGCACGAAAATAATCTGCCCTTCATCAATGACGGAGAACCGATTCCGGTGATCGAGATCAGCACCGGGTTATCTCTCAGTGTGATCATCGGCGTACTGCTGCTGACCGTCATCGCCTCTCTGCTGAGCAAGGCAGGGAAAGCTCAAACAGCCATCAACAGTGCCAGACGGCATGCCGTGAGCTACATCGATCTGGGCTATACCGCCGATCCCATGGAGCGCGAACGCATCTACCGATTGCTCACGGCCGAGGAATCCCAGATCCTGGCAATGGACCCGAAGTACCGCAACAAGGCCAAAGATGTTGCCACGATTCGTCAGCAGGTGGCAGAGGCGCATCGCCTGCACGCGGAGTACGACAAGAAATAACCGCTGCCGTCCACCATGCACACCACTCACCACAACGAAGGAGTACAGGATCATGAGCACCGAATCAGCATCTGCCTTCCCACACCACGAACCAGAACCCGCACCAGCCGGCAGCATCGTGGTGGGTCATGACGGATCCAAGGGGGCCGAGGATGCGCTGTCCATGGCGTTAGAACTGGCCGACGAACTCAAACTACCCGTGGTGGTGGCGCGTGCCTGGTCCATCTCCACGGCGCCACGGCCAGCGGAATGGACGTTCGGTTACGTGCCGGCCTGGGAGGAATTCACCGCGGCAGTGCAGCACGAATTGGAAAACAAGGTGCGTCCGTTCGCCGAAAAACACCCCACCGTAGTCATCAGCTACGAACCGGTCCACGCGCCACCGGTCAAGAGCCTGATTACCATCTCGCGCGACGCGCGCATGCTGGTGCTGGGTACCCGCGGACGCGGCGGTTTGGCAGGAATGTTGTTGGGTTCGGTGAGCGAGCAGTGTGTCCGCCACGCGTTATGCCCGGTGCTGGTGGTGCGCTCCAAGCCCTGAGCAAAAGGTAGCTGGCATCTGTGATGCCAGCTACCTCGGACTTAGTGAGCCTCGTCTGGGGATTGTTCCGGATCATTGAGGATCCGATAGCCAAGCTCCGGATCAAAGCCGTGAATTTCGCGCGTATCAAGGACATCCATGAAGGAGAGGATCTCCTTGGTGAAGACCTGGCCCGGAACCAGTACCGGGAAACCCGGTGGGTAGGGTGTCACGAATCCTGCGGATACCACTTCCTCGCCGGTCAAAACCCGCTCGGTGATTTCTTTCGGCATCAGGTAGCTGCAGGTGCCGTCCTTGTAGGTGGTGAAGTAGGCGGTGCGCAGGTCGCCGTCGATCGTATCCCCGCCACGGCGGAAACGATCCGCGAACCGGCTGAAGTCCGGCAGCGGGGGCGGCGTACTGCTCAGTGCCGCTACCGTGCGGGCCCGCGCCTTGAGCGCGGACGGTCCCAGATCTGCCTGCTGGGCATCAAAGTGCTCCGCCAGCTTGACCAGAACGTCGAGCAGATAAGCGACGGCACTGCGTGAGGTCCCGATGTTAGTCATGAATAGCACGGTGTTTCGGGAGGTCTTATTAACCTGAATCCCGTGCAGGTCCATCAGGTACTTGTGTTTAAACGTGTCACCGTCAACCCCCGTGCGCCCGATATGCAGTGTCAAGCGACTCGGGTCTACCACGAATTCGTCGGTCCGCCAGGCCTCGTCCATGGCGGCGATGCCGTCACGCAGCGGCATGGGACGGGTGGTTTCTCGGTACTCCGCGGGGATCAAATCGTGGGTGGTCAGGACCCTGAAATACTTTTTGAGCAAGGGGTGACGAGCTACAGCTTGGGCCACCGACTGCGCCAGGTAGGCCTGACGTTGAACCAGCTCGTAACCCTCCAGCACGGCCTGGCGACGGCCGATGTCCAGGGACGCGAGGATCTGGTAGTTCGGCGAGGTCGAGGTGTGAGTCATGTACGCAGCGCTGAACGTTTCCTGATTCTGGCTGCTGAAGTCCTGATCATAAACGTGGATCATCGAACCCTGGCGCAGCGCGGTGAGGGTCTTATGCGTGGACTGCGTCGCGTACACGCGCAACCTGGCCACCTTGGGGTCCGGCAGCAACCGGGTGGAGAGCCACAGCTCGTCATCGAGAGGCTCACCCGTGGACTGATCAAAGAGCGTGGCACGCTGGGCTTCGGCCCGGGCGATGTAGGCCGGGTCCTGGAAGTTCTCCTCGAGCGTTGCCGCCGCGGACATGGCGGTGCGCCGCCGGTAGATGGGGTGGAAGGTGGCGAAAGCGAACCATGCCTCGTCCCAGAGGAAGACCAAGTCTGGCTTGATGGCCAGGCATTCCTCCATCACGCGTTGGACGTCATAAACGACGCCGTCGAAGGTGCAGTTGGTCAGCGTGATCATCTTGACCTCGTCCAGGCGACCGGCCCGACGGTAATCAAGCAGCATGCCCTTGAGCGTCTTCAACGGCACGGCTCCGTAGAAGGAGAACTCGTCCAACGGATAGGCATCCACGTACGCAACCTGCGCGCCAGCGAGCATGAGGGCGTAGTGGTGAGACTTGTGACAGTTGCGGTCGGCAATGACCACATCTCCCGGTGCCAGGATGGATTGGTGCACGATCTTATTGGCCGTGGACGTGCCATTGGTGACGAAGTAGGACCGGCGGGCACCAAAGGCCCGAGCAGCGAGAACCTGAGCGTCGCGAATGGTGCTGCGCGGGTCAAGCAAGGAATCAAGTCCGCCGGAGGTGGCGGAGGTTTCGGCATGGAGCAGGTTCAGTCCGTAGAACTCGCCCATGTCCTTGATCCACCGGGAATTCACCACCGAGCCGCCACGAGAGATGGGCAGGGCGTGGAAGACGGCAGCGGGCCGGCGGCTGTGCTGCTGAACGGCGTCGAAGAACGGAGTTCGGAAGCGATCTTCTACACCCTTGACGAGGGAGAGATGCAATTCCATTGACTCTTCGCGGCGGAAGAGCCGAACAAACCGGCGATTTATGGAACCCGCCAACTCCTCGATGGAAACGTCCGCCACCAGGTACAGATCAAGTTCCGGGCGCAGCTCCTTGAGCTTGTCGGCCAGGGCCAGGATGCGCGCCTTGGGGGCGTAGGTGGAGATATCCGGGCTGATGAACCCGTCCAAGAACTTGCGAAGGTCTTCACCCGGGGTGTGCCTAGCGGTCACGGTAAAGCCTGGGCGCAAAATGCAGGCCTGGATGGTGGGGTTCAGCAGGACGGCAATCAGCGCGTCCTCGAGGCTGGGAACCACATTGATTTGGTAGATGAACCGGTCGGATTCCCGACGCTGACTATCCATCTCGGCAATGAGTTCCTCACGCACCGTGGCCGAAACATCGTCAACGACGAGGACCTCGAAGCGCGGTCGTCGATCGGCAATGGCGAGAGCCCCCGGCTCGGCAGCTTCAATCTGCGGATCGGACGATATGGTTTTACCCTCAAGTTCATGACGGAACCGGGTAAAACCACGGGTTACCGTCTCAATGAGCTTAAGCGCGGAAACGAAGTCACCCTCTTGGATCAGGGCGCGAAGTTCGAGCACATGCGCCTTGCCCGGCACGGCCCAGTACGTTTCCACCGCCTCCAAAACGCGCAGCTGGCGCATGACTTCGGCCAGCAGTCCGCGTTCTGAATTTCCTGGGTCACTGGTTCCCGGCAGCGCCTTTGCTGCATAGCCCAGGTATTCCCACGCGTCGGTGCGCAGGCGCCAAACGCTGGAAGGTGTTGCATATTCGTCGGTATCGGATTTGGCCATTGGTACTTTCACTTCTGTTCTATTCCTAGGGCGGGCCAGCAAGGGAGCGTCGTGGGTCCAACGCGTTATTTCAGGACCCTGAGTACGGATTTGGGTGTACTCGAGGGACTGAGAATAAGGGCAGGTACGACGGGTGATCGGGGTCCACGGGCAAGGGTGCTTCGCCCGGTTGCTCAGAATCGGGAGCGACGTTGCTCTCGACCTGTTGCGCGGTGGTGGGGTCGAAGGGTTGCTCGACCGGTTTTTCGGCGGGTTCCACGGTGGTGGTGCCGAAGGGTTGCATGATTGGTGATTCGAGAGGTAATGCGACCGGGAGGTCGAAGGATTGCGCAGCGGCTGCTGGTTCGAAAGGCTGTGCAACGGCTGGTTCCACTGGTTGCGCGGCGGTATCGATGGCTTGTTCGGCAGGCTGAATGGCTACTGGTTCCAGGGGCTGCTCAACAACTGGTTCGACGGGCAGCGCGACCGGTGGTTCGGCAGGTTGCATGGCTGCTGGTTCCAGGGGCTGCTCAACAACTGGTTCCACGGGTTGCGCGGCGGTATCGATGGCTTGTTCGACAGGCTGCATGGCTGCTGGTTCCAGGGGCTGCTCAACAACTGGTTCGACGGGCAGTGCGACCGGTGGTTCGGCAGGTTGCATGGCTGCCGGTTCGACGGGCAGCTCGACGGCGGAATCCACGGGTTGGTCGGCTACCGGTTCAGCAGGCTGCGCAGCGGTGGCGGCGAAGGGCTGCTCAACTGCCGCTTCGGCAGATTGCCCTGCGGTGGAATCGGCTGTCTGCTCGCTCAAGAGTGTCTTTGAGATCGCGTCGAACGCGCGCAGGGTAGAGAAAAGTTTGAAGGCATCCTGTGGGTAATGCCAGCTGGACAGCTTAACTGCGACGACCTGGGCAGGACGATTGATATAGATCATCTGTCCATGGATGCCCAGACAGACCACGACGTCGTTTCCCTCATACGGGAACCACATCTGATTTCGATACATTCCGCCGGGCATACGGTTATCACCAGGACTGTCGGCGAATGCAGTGCGAGAATCCGAGGCTCCGGCTAGGGTCTGCTCGATCCATGATTCGGAGAGTACTTGCTCGCCGGTCAGCGACGTGCCGTCTCCGACAAAGAGGGAACCAAAGCGGGCCAAGTCGCGCATCGACGCGTTGATCCCACCATCAAACATGCCCGTGCCGAATTGGTCGATGCCGATTGATGCATC
The DNA here is from genome assembly GCF_012271785.1 of Paeniglutamicibacter terrestris. Lineage (GTDB taxonomy): Bacteria > Actinomycetota > Actinomycetes > Actinomycetales > Micrococcaceae > Paeniglutamicibacter > Paeniglutamicibacter terrestris. The sequence goes on from NZ_JAAWVT010000016.1 coordinate 6,109, forward strand.
AAATTCGGCCCCCAGCTTTCCCCACAACAGGTGCGAGAGCAGCATAGGCATCGGAGCGCCTCCGGCCACCTCGCAAATCCAGCCCAGCATGTCCGTTTCGCAGGAACGGTATTCGAAAACTCCACCGTGCTCCCACTTTTTCGGGAGCGTTTTCAGGTAGGTGTACATGCCGATGATGCCGGGATCGGTCGATGGTGCCCAACCAATGGCTTCTTCCAACATGCGCACTTCGGCCTGCGGGTCGAGGTAGTCCTCGGAAAAGGTGATGCCCGAACGCATATCCAGCAAGTTGCGGACCGTTGCCCCGTCGTATCCTTTGCCGACCAACGACGGCAGGTAACTGGTCAACGTGGCATCGGGATCAAGCAGTCCGGCATCGCACAAGGCACCGGCGACCGTACCGACCAAGGATTTGCTCACCGACATCAAAAGATGCGGTGTTTCCGGTGCCATTTCACCAAAGTAGGACTCGGTGAGTACCTGGCCCTTGTGGAGCAGCATCCAGCCGTCGGTGTCCGTTGCACACATGACGGAATCTACGGTCATGGGCGGTTCCTCGGCGTAAGCCGAGGGCAAGGAGATGCAGCCGAGTTCGCGTGGTGATGCTGGCAATGCCGAGGCCGGCCCCTGCCCCCGCGAAATTAGCGCGGTGGGCAGGAACTCGGCAATATTTTGGAAGGACCATCGCAGGTTCTCGGGCAGCTGCCAGTTTGTCATGTCCACCACTGTTGGGGCGGAATCTGAATTGGTGCTCTCCACTGACGTATCCTTCCAATGCCGCACCATTGCGGCCGATGACGGCCACCTGATGCGGTTTTCAATTTCTGCAATGATGCAGCTTCTCAGTGCTGCTCCGAGGCAGCGGCGATTATGTGGACCTTACCACTGGGTTTTTACTCCGATCCCCGCGGTGGCCTCAACCGGCTCCGTGGCGCTCAACGGCAATCCGGTGAATCCGGCACGAACACTGTCGATGAAGTGCTTAGCCCTGATGCTCAGCTGCGTGGAGCCATTGCGTTCGACCTGAAGACGACCCTTGGTGACCAAGATGCCGAGGTCCGCACCCTTCCAGCGGTAGTCACCGGGACCGTAGATGCGCAGGAAGAACGCTTCGGATTCGTTCTGCAGCATGTGCCAGTCCATGGCGGGACGGCTGAAGACCAACGCGCCGTTGCTGTCCAGCTGATACTGGCCGGTGGCGGGCGTGGCGGTGAGCAATTCGACCGTTTCGGAGGTTTCCTTGATGATCATTTGGCTCCACACATCGGCACCCGAAAGCGCTTCCCAGCGTGCATTGATTTCGTCGATGTCCAGATCGAATTCCACGTCCATGTATTCGAGCAGGTGGAAGAGGAACAACGGCACGTCCGCATAGGCTCCGGCCGTCACGTTGGTGATGGCCGATGCTCCGGAAATGCGCGGGTTCAGCTCGCCGAGGTAAACCTCGTCGGTGTCGGTGTCCACCAGAACGTCGACCTCGAAGAAGCCGCGGTAGCCTTCCTTCGACAAGCGATCGCCCATGCGCTGGACGAGGTCCGTGGCCCGGGTGCGCTGGGTGGCGGTGAGGACATCCGGGTGCATCTCATTGCCGCACCATCCACCCTGGTACGGGGTCAGGTCGCTGTGACCGGCAAGCTCGGTGAGGAAGGGCCCCACCAGCGTTCCGGAGCGTGTCAGCACGGCTTCGACGGCCACCGGTAGGTTGTTAATCCGGCGCATCACCTTGATCTGTTCACCGATGATCTCGGAGCTGTACTTATCCCAGTCCGCCTCGTTGGCGATGAAGAAGGTGGTCTTGCCGGAGTCACCGTACGGCGTCTGGACTACCAATTCTTTACCAAGCCCGGACTCATCTGCCACCTTGCGAAGGGTGGTCCAATCCGTTCCGGTGGTCAATACGTTGGGTACCGACGGAACGCCGGCCTCGTTGCCCAGCTGCGTGGTCACGATCTTGGAATCGAGTCGCGAGCGCAGTTCGGCCGGCGGCAGGATCAGATCGTAACCGAGTTCCTCACAGATGTGCTCGGTTTCTGCATCGAAGAAGACCATGGCCACCTTCGGGCGCACTCCGGGACGCAGGTCCTTCGTCATGCGGGACCTGACCTCTGGGTTGAGCAGTAGCCAGTTGTTGATTTCTTCGCCCGACCCGAATTCCTTGTAAGGCTTGTTCACCGGGGTGAAGACCCGAGCGTGCGCACCATCCCAAGCATCGTAGTAGCTGATGTAGGTAAAGTTGCGCACCCATCGGTCAAGACCCAGCAGGTTGAACGGCGTGGCACCGATAAAGAAGACTGGTACATCGTTGGTGCGGAAGAAGTGGCGGACCTCGGAGATGTTTCGCACCGTGTGCAGGGCCGTTTCGGCTGGAACCGTTGGGGCGAAGGCGGCGTCGGTTCCGACGGTGGCCTCCGGGGCCTCTGGGCCGCTTGGTGTTGCCCGAGGCATTGGATCGGATTCCGTGATGCTAATCGGCGCGTCAGCCTCTTTTGCCTTCGATGCGGGCGCAGTGATGACTTTTGCTGCGGGGGCCTTGCTGTCCGACGCAATCTTTGACGTGGGCTCGGCTGCTGATTTCAGCGTGGCGAGTTTTTCAGACACCACGGTGGCTGCCTTAGTGACCGATGGGGTAGCAACTGTCTGCTTGGTTGCGGAGGTCTTGGCCGTGGTGCCAGCAGCTACGGTCGGGGCCTTAGCCGCAGCGGGCTTGGTGACTGCGGACTTCGGTGCCGTTGTGGTCTTTTCTGCAATTGGCTTTGTGGCGGCCGAAGTTGTGGCTGCCGACTTCGTCGCTGTCGCGGCGGTCTTGGTCGCTGCTGGTTTGGATTCGGCGATAGACGTGGTCTTGGCTGCGGGAGCCTCTGTGGCCGATGCTGCTGTCGAGGTGGCGGCTGCCGGCTTTGTAGCTGCGGTGGTGCTCTTGGAAGCTGGCGCAGCTGGGGTGCTGACCTTGGTTGCGGCAGTAGTTACAGTTTTGGCGGCTGTCGTCTTCGACGCCGTTGGTGCTGTCACCGTTGCCGGCTTTGTCGCGGTAGCAGCAGCGGTTGCGGTTTTGGTGGCAGTCGTCTTTGGTGCCGTTGATGCTGTCGCGGTAGCCGTTGCCGGCTTTGTCGCGGCGGCAGTAGCGGTGGTCGCAGTTTTGGTGGCTGTCGTCTTTGGTGCCGTTGCTGCCGTAGCAGTGGTTGCTGCTGGCTTTGTCGCGGCGGCAGCAGAGGCGGTCGCAGTTTTGGTGGCTGTCGTCTTTCGAGCCGCTGTCGCTGTCGCGGTGGTTACCGCAGGCTTTGCTGCAGTGGAGGCAGCCGTGGTTGAGCTCTTAGCCGCAGTGCCCACGGTCTTGGTTGCAGACGGTTTGGTAGCGGATGCCGTCGTGGCTGCAACCGTCGCTGGCTTTACCTCGGTGTCGCTTGGCTTGTTGCTCGAAGGCGTTGCCGCTTCTGCTTTTTTCATTGTGGTCGGCTTTTCGGTTGCTGACTTTGGTGAAACTTTCGCAGCTTGGTTTAGCGAACTCGCCAGGGTAGTTAATCCAACCGCCTTCGAAGACGTCGTGTTTGGTACCTTTTCGGCGTTGATGCTGGAAGTCAACGTCGACTTTGTACTTGTGGCTTGGGAAGGAGTAACAGTTTCTGCCGTAGCAGGGACGGACTTTGAACTCGTCGCAGGGCCAACACTGCCGGCCGCCGGGGTTTCTACGGTCGTTGGCTTAGCCTCGACCTTTTTGAGCTGGGTCGACTGGCCAATCTTTTTGCCATTCTTGTTCGCGCGTGCGGTCATTGTCCTACTCCTGTTCCTAGAGAAATTGTTGAATCTTGTAGTAAATGGCGGAAATCGCGTTGATCGTCGATTCAAACGTTTTTCGTATGTATGCGAAGTGCATTGAATCCGAAAAATATGACAATCACCATCCACTTAAGTCTTTTCGCGAGAGGGCATCGCAAATTGACTGATTAGGATTCACTAACTCCTTCATCACGTGTCGCTAGCCTATTTGAATCCCGTGAACACAAAATGTACGCAAGGAGACTGTCAAGGTGTGCAGTGGTCGCGAAGAATTGGGAATTGGGTCACCGCGTAGTCTCTGGTGAGCTGGAAAGCGCCCAGGTCTCGAGCTGTCTAGCTCGCGATCGAAAGGAATTGAATATCGAATCTGACGTGGGATAACTCGCCCTGCTGTTGGGGTGGAGGGGGCGTCGAGCGTACTCAAGTGACCGCCAGTCACAGGCCATCGAGCAAAGGGGGGGTGGCGGCGATCACGAAACGGGACAGTTTTGAAAAAAGTCAGTATGTGACTAAGTTTTGACGCTTTGCGAAATGAGAAGACTCTGTACTTGCAAGTAATTGCTGACTTGTTATTACGTTTCATTGTTCTGTTTTGAGCGTGACGAGAATTTTGGGTTGAAGTCTTGAAGCGACAGTTTCGTTTCGGCCGCCATGCTGGCTCATTTCTGCGATTTCTCTGGAACTAAAACACCAGATGAACAATCGTCCTGAACCGTAGATTGTCTGACTCAAGAACCTGGGAAGGTAAGCAATTCTGTGTGCCACCCATGTGTCTGGGTTATGCGGTGTACGGACTTTTGTGAATTAGTGATGGCCGAGTCTGAGGTGTCTTAGGATTTATTGCGGTAGAAATGCTGGTTAATATTTAAATTAGTTCAAAAACCAAATTTATCGATATTTGTCGTCGATGTTCCGTTTAGCGTAGTTCGGCATTTTCTCTTGGACTAATGGAGTTGTCTAAGCGCTACATAACCGGAAAGATAGTCGATGCGCTACCCGCCCTCCTGAAGGCATGCCCAGCGAACAGAACGTCGAACTAGCGGCATGCGTCCCCCGCGTCCTTGCTTTCTGTTCCCAGTCAGCCATGGGACGTGCGGCAGACCGCGAACTTTGGGGGGCTCTACCGGCAAGCGCTGCTGTTTCTGCTATGGCTGAGGCAGAATGTGATCCAGTCGATGGTCGCGGACCTCTTTGGCCTAAGGCAGCCCAGCGTTTCGCGGTTCTACCGCAGACTGGTGCAGATCATCGGTGAAGTCCTAGCCCACCATTGACCTGAAGAGCTAGGTGACTTGGCCGGGAAATGCACGCTACTGGTGAACGGAAACGGCCTAATCAAACGGCGTTGCCGCGCCGGAATAATAGAGTAGTACTCTGGCAAAAAACGCCGCCACAGTTGATGAGGGAAGGCTCACGTCTCGGTGCTGGCAGTGGTGCTCGTACGATGAGACCATCGCCCGCAGCGCGGTAGGGTCAAGCGGTGGGGTCGGCGCCAAGGCGGCACTGTGAGTGACACCGCCTTGGCTGACAGATGACGCCCCCATGAAGCCTTCTGTCGATGCGTCACCTTTGACCATTCGGAACCGTTCAGCGTTCGGATTGGTCTGGGCAGCCAAGGGTTTCGGTCCTCTGGAAAAGTTCGGGGCACGCTGGGACGGGACCGTCTTTCCTTCGCTTGACTAATGCATCGGGGTTTCATGATTAGTCGGTGTTGTTTGAATCACCCTTTCGATGGTGGTGTTTCGAATCCGCAGTCTCTCATCAGCCGGTAAGATCTTCCGAGTGCATCGCTATCCTGATGCTGAACGACGTCACTTCATCCGAACGGAGAAAAGTCATGGGATTCATTAGTTGGATTGTTCTAGGCCTGATTGCCGGTGCGATTGCGAAAGCGATTAAGCCAGGTGAGCAAGGTGGCGGATGGATCGCTACTTTGGTGCTCGGCGTAGTTGGCGCCATTCTTGGCGGCTGGATCGGCTCGGCATTATTCAATGTCGGAGTCAACTCGTTCTGGTCACTGTCGACATGGTTGCTCGCTATTGGCGGGTCGTTGATTGTCCTCGTTCTTTGGGGATTGTTTACGCGCAAGCGGGCATAGTAAGTGCATTTGAAAGAGGCTCCAACCTTTTGAGGTTGGGGCCTCTTTCGCCTTCTTGTTACGTGCACCCTTTGACTGTCTACGCGGGGGTATAGCAAGGGATATAGGCGAACGCAAAGGCCCACTGCGCACATCAACCTTTTTGTACTCGGTGCGATCAGTGACAGTCTTCCCGCACCCCTGACACGCTTACGTAATGCTCATTCCGAACCTGGCGACTATCTGGAACAGGCGCTGTCTGCGGAGAAAGTGCAGCGAGAAAGCCTGCGCATAAATGGCATGTCTATTCGACGGGAACGAAGCGGCAGGGCACGAGTCAGCCTGTCGACTAGACGGAAATTGGACTCGCTGTGCTCCGAGCTCACGAAGTACAGCCGAACTCCGAAAACGGAGGATCCCATACGTCACCATGGGGACGTGGACGGCAGATTCGGAGCGATTACTTTGACGTCGTAGCTCGAACAGGTTCTGTTTTCGCTTCAGAATTCAGCACAGTGACCTTGGCAGCCTTCTGTTTCGGGCACGTTCGAAGAACCTTTGACATCGCGTCTTTCTCTGCCTGCGTCACAGAAAGCGAGTATCTGCGTTTTACGCTGATCTGCGTGGCCACGTACTGGCAACGAAAAGACTTATGCGGTGGCAACCACTCAGCGGCGTTTTTGTATCCCTTAGAGCGGTTGGCAGACGCCTCTGATGCCATGAGATTGAGTGGATCATTGGCCAGCAGGACGCGTTGGTCTTGGGGGAGTTTCTGCGCACCGGATATCCAAGCATTTTTCAAGGCCACCGCGTGGTCGATATCAACACTGCCGGAATTAACCTTCCAATTAATCGTTTTTCCGGTGTATTGGTCCGCTAGACGTCCACTGGCCACCGTGCATTTCTTGGCGTCCTTGTAGCTCAGGCGGGTCATATCGCGGGACAAGATGTCCTGGCGGGCATCGCATTTATTGCCGTCCGGATCTTTCCAGCCGTTTCCGAACTTGTCGTTGCGGTCATAGCCGGTGGCTGCGGCCTTGCCCTTAACTGTGAGCTTGGCCAAGACTCCAGAGGCCAGCGGGCCATCCAATGATGGTCCTACCCCGTTGGAGGACCGATCTGTGCTGCTGGTAGTGGTGGTGGCAGAAGCGGAAGGCGAAACATTTCCCGCGTGCGATGCGTATTCGGCGCATCCGCTCAGGGCTGCCACCGTAACGGCCAATAGGGCTAGGGTCTTCGTGATGCTTTTGTGCTTCATGCGTATTGAGGGTGCTGACCGACCACGGTCTTGCACCTATCGCTCCAAACGGGTCTCGCGTTCGACAAGAATCTGCCGGCTATCAGCTCAAAAGATTACTCGCTCGGGACCACGATTCTCGGATTCAACATGGGGACTCACGCGATGGCCGCGTCCAAGGTAATTTCGCCCACCTCAGTCGTTAAGGGCTGCAGTATCGGCCACGCGGTTAGCCTTCCAGCTCAGTGCCTTAGTTACGCCGAAAACGATCAAGGTTGCTCCCACGCCGAGGGTTGCTCCGACCCATGAGCCGAGAACTAATAGCATTCCGCGTAAATCTAGCCCACGGCCGCCAGCAAAGTATGGATCATAAGGAGGTGGAACAAATGCCATGGCGACACTTGGTGCAATGAAAGCGTAGAGAAGTGATGCCATGATGCCGATGAGGGTATACCTCCCAAGTGCACCGGCCGATGCTCGCTTGTGCACCACGAGGCCGATCAGCACGAGCATTCCCGCAGGGATCACCGCCAAGACACAAGAAGCCAGTAGCTCGATGTCGTCGTATTCCATGGCTTGGAAACCTTTCAGCCCTCACAGAACAAAAATCGAAGTCTACTAGTCCATCCTTGGAAGAACTCGGGATCTCATGGTTTTGGCCTCACCCGAAGAGATCGGATTTCGAAGGCGCCCAGGGGCAGTTCCACTGCGTGCGTGTTGTGCCCAGCTTCTTTTTTCGATCTAGGAAGCATCGGGCAACGGGTCCTCAAGAAGCGAGACGGTCATAATCTTCGCAACCTCTGCGTTGATGCGCACAACACTGGATGCCTGGCGGCCCAGTGCCTCGTAGATTCGAATGACCACATCTCCGCTGCGATCAATGGCTAACTTCACGCTGGAGAGCAGCACGCCCGCACCGCAGAGTTCCACCAATGGATCGAAACCATGCTCACCGGCAACCGTGCGTTGAGCGATGTTCATGGCGATCCCAGCTTCGGTAGCCGAGACAATATCGGTACCAATCAGCAACCCATAACGGTGCAGCTGTGGACCTTGAACGGTGTGCGGGTCAGGGAAGCGTGGGGCGCGGAGTAGAGAAAATCTCATGGTGGTGGTGACGCGTGAGTCGGAGGCCTCGCGGGTGACATCGTAGCCGTAGCTCGAATCGTTGATCAGCGCTGTGCCGAATCCCGGCTCTTCGATGAGAACAAGTCTGTGCATGGACGTTTCAAATTTGGCGGATTCCCAGCTGGTGTTCACGTGAGTGGGCCGGTGCAGGTAACCGAATTGGGTTTCGGCCGTCGAATGCTCGGCACGAGTGTTACAGGTCCACCACCGAAACGATAGCTGACAACACATCTTTCGTGTCTCATGCGGGTGACACAGCGTCGTCCTTCTCACCTATTGTCGCCCTAGCCGGTGGACGAATTCCGAGCGGGGCTCTGGGTCAGCGAGTTGCCAGCCGAGCCGCTGCAGGCGGCCGAGAAATTCTCTAGACGGTTACCGAGCCCACAAGGCTGTGCCCCCTGTCCTTGAATCGTTGGCTGTGGATGCTCAGAGCCGGAGCAAGGGCTAAGCATTTCTGGTCCCCGCGCGCTGCTGACCGTGGCCCTCGAGTCGCCGGTGATGTAATGGTGGCTGGACGACAGTCGGCAAAGACCACACCGTAGAACCGTGAATAGCCACGAGTAAAGGAAGCCATGAATCCTGCAGATACCCCGCACCATGCCTTGGTGGGGCTAGACATCGGTGGAACTAAGACTCATGGTGTGCGCTGGCTGAACGGCGAAGTCATTGCCGAGGCTAAAAGCGGCAGTGCCAACACGCAAAACGTCAGCCTCGATACCGCCCGCGAAAACCTCGCCGAGGTGTTTGAATCCCTCGGTTCTGAAGCCATCGACATGGTGATCGCCGGGGCTGGGGGCATCGACACACAGCAGGACGCAGAACGACTCCGAGAACTGATCGCCACCCATGCCCCCACGGCACTGATACGCGTCGTCCACGATTCGCGACTGATCCTTGCCGCGGGACAAACAGCTGAAGGGATGGCGGTCATCCTGGGTACGGGCTCTGCCTTCTGGGGAATCAACGCCGAGGGCAAGGAAGCGCGATCCGGTGGATGGGGCTACCTCTTGGGGGATGAGGCCAGCGGCTATTGGATGGGCCGGGAAGCGGTGCGGTTCATCTTGCGCGAAGCAAACCGCGAGCAACCCCCTTCACTACTTTCGCGACTAGTCCTCGAAGCCAACCAGGTGACCCGTGCCGAGGAGCTGATCGGGCGCTTTCACTCGGATGCCGACAGACGCCACTGGGCTCAACAGTCACCCTTGGTCTTCACGGCCAACGATGGCGCAGATCCCGGCGCCTCAACAATCATCGACGCGGCGGTAGCCCACGTGGTTGCCTCGCTGGGAGATCTAGCAATGATTCTTGGGATCCACGGTCCGGTAATCATCGGGGGAGGACTAGGCATGTACCAACCGGTGTATCAGCAGCGGCTTCGAGCTGCGCTGAGCTCACAGGGGTTCGAGAACATCCGCTTCCTCGAGGTGGATCCGGTTTTCGGGGTCCCCTTCCTCGCCGCGGAATCCTCGCCGTAGAACATCACCGGTCCTGAGCCGGGGGACGGCAGAGGGAGAGAAATACCTCTTCATCTGGTGGCGAGCGGAGGAATCCTGAATTCATGGTGAAGACTAGGGGAATACTCGTTCACGAAAGAAGGCACCACATGATCAACCTCAAGCAGGACACCGACGGAAACGTCCGAATGAGCCGCATCTTCCCCTCGAAGACGGCCATTACCATCACGTTCACCGATGGCAGCCAGGAAGAAACCACCGGGGGCAAGATGAACGAGCTCTACAACGCTGCGCTCGCCGATTTCCGTCTGCGCAACGGCATGGATGCCAAGGGTTTCTCGCATAATCCGGTCCCGAGCATTCACCGCAAGAACGCCGTCGGCTTCGTCCCGGTTAAGCCCGGCCTCGGCAAGTAGTCCACAGCAATTGGAGCCCCTCGGCCCCGGCGTTATGGCAGGTCGAGGGACACCACGGCAAGGAAACCCCGGCCGGAAACGCGCGGAGAATCGTCTTCTCCGCCAATGACGGTGTCACGTACCTCAAGGGCACGTTCCGAATCTTCTTGCAGCACGACGGCCTTGCCCTGAATCAGCACACCAAACTGTGCCCCGAAGAGATGCTGTTCGCGTTTTTTGGACAGCTCCACGATGCGGACGTTTCCGCGGACCGCGCTACTGCGCGTGATGACGTTTAGCGCCAGTACATCCCCGGTGGGCAGTGCGGCGGTGACGGCGCTGTTCCCGGAGAACTTCAGTGGTCGCATGGCCTCCACCGCTTGGGTGGTTCCGTCGATGCCCAATTCGAGTAGTTCCCCGGCGATGACTGTGAGTGTGCGATCGAAGCCCTCGTACGGGGTGAATTCCCCGGCTTGCTCGATCGAGGCGACGCTGAGTCGCCAGTCCCAGTGAGCGTCCGTGGATGGGTGCAACATCATCTCGGCGTCCAACGTCCCGGCAGCGATCTCACGGATCTCACCGTGCGCCCATTTCCTTTTTTCGGAATCGGCCAGATGCAGAATGGTTCCGGTGGTCAGGGAGCCGTTAGTCGTTGTCATGAAGTGAAGTCTAGTAGCAGTGAGATCCGCTTCCCGGTTCTAGGCACGGACGAGGAACTAGATGAAGGCACCGATAAGCACCACGGCACCCATGATGGCCAAGGCTCCGGAAGAAACACGTTCGAGCCAAATCCCCACCGATGGACTCTTGAACCAGGCCATGGCTCTGGCAGCGATGGCCACCAGGATCATCATGTAACTAAATCCCATGGCGGCAAAGATGCCGCCGAGGATGAGCGCCGAGGCGAGCATGGGGGATCCGGCCGGGATGAACGGCGGCATCAACGCCAGAAACAACAAGCCGAGTTTAGGGTTCAGCGCCGACGATAATACTCCGGCGCGCAAGGACTGACCGAGGGTAAAGATTTCATCGGTGAGCGCGATGTTTCGGGTGGTGGTGCGCGCGGTTGCGGCCGTGGAGCGAGCCAAAAATTGTGCCTTGATCAACGAGCCGAGGCCCAGATACAGCAGGTAGGCTCCGCCGACAATGGCAATGCCTTGATGGATGGCCGGGTACTTCAGTAGCAGTGCTGCCACGCCAACCCCCGCCAGGATGGCCCAGCCCATGATGGACACCATCATGCCCAGCGCCGCAACAACACCATTGCGTGGTCTATTCAGGGCGTAGCGCAGCGCCAAGAAGGTATCGGGTCCCGGGGCGAGCACCACTACGAGGGCAACGCCAGCGAAACCGAGCAATGAAGAAAGAGGCATTAGTCCATTATCTGCGGCGCCCGGCTTGGTACCGAATCCACTTACGAGTATGTGCACGAATCCAGATGCTGTCTACCGGACTCAACAGGCATCCGCCCCGGGTGCTCCGGCTCGACGAGTAAACTTCGCATGATGAGAGATGTGCAAAAAGCCTTCATCGGGAGCAGACCCATTTCGTCCCCCTTGGATGCGCAATTGACCGCCGCGCACCAGAGGTTTCTGACCGAGCGCCCGGTGGGCGCCGACGAAGACGTACACATGCTCCCAGCCATCGTGGATCACGTCATTACGCGCTGCAGCAAACCTGGTGATGTGGTCTTTGATCCCTTCGCGGGTTTTGGGACCACCCTCGAGCGGGCCATTGCACTGGGGCGCGAAGCGATCGGTATTGAGCTGTTGCCCGAGCGTGCTCAATACCTGCAAGAGCACGTGCCCAAGGCGCGGATCATCGAAGGTGATGCGCGGGAATTGCTGAAGATTATCCGCCGGATGCAACCGCCCCAGAATAATGGGAGCATCAACCTGATTCTCACGTCGCCGCCGTACATGACAGCGGAGAATCACGAGGCCGATCCGCTCACCGCCTATGAGCAAGACAACGGAGACTACGACCGCTACCTGGCGGAGCTTGGCCTCGTTGCCGCCCAATGTGCGCTCGCGGTGGTTCCCGGTGGGTTCGTGGTGTGGAATCTAGCGGACATCCACCACATGGGGCTCACCACCCACCTGATCCGCGATTGCACCCGCGTGCTCGAGCAATATCTCACGTTCGTAGGAGTCACCGAGATTGTGTGGGACAGCTACCCTCACGATCTGGTGGCCGATGCGTTGCTCGTGTTTCAACGGCCAGCGCTCGGCCGGGGCAAATAATCCAGGCGCGCTAACAGCTCCGACGATGCTCACCTCGGGCTAAGTCCTTGGCCCGGCCCGAGGCCGGGCCATCCGTGGGCTGGGCGCTTAGGCCAGCGGGGTAGCTGCCGCGTGATTGGCAGCGGCCAGCAGTGAACCGTCGGACACCATCTGGAACACGGACTCAATCTCCGGGGAGAGGAACCTATCGGTGCCCGGGCCCTCGACGCGGGTGCGGATCTGCCGGCGCACCGCGGTGATGATGGGGGAGGACTTCGAAGATTCCAGACCGCCATCGCGCATATCCAGGGCGCGCGCGCTGGTGAGTAGCTCGATGGCCAGCACCCGAGCCAACCCGTCGATGCTCTTACGTAACTTCAGCCCGGCATGCCAACCCATCGAGACGTGGTCTTCCTGCATGGCCGAGGAAGGAATGGAGTCCACCGAGGCCGGGACGGCCAAACGCTTCAACTCTGAAACGATGCCCGCGGCGGTGTACTGGGCGATCATGTGCCCCGAATCCACTCCCGGGTCATCTGCCAGGAAGGCATTAAGTCCGTGGTTGCGGGATTTATCCAGGAACCTGTCGGTGCGTCGCTCCGAGATCGAGGCCAGATCTGCCACGGCAATGGCCAGGAAGTCGAGCACGTAGCCGATCGGGGCTCCGTGGAAGTTGCCGTTGGATTCGACCCGCCCGTCGATAGTGACCACCGGGTTATCGATGGCCGAGGCCAGTTCGATGGCGGCGACGGATTCGGCGTGGGCCAGGGTGGAGCGCACGGCCCCGTGAACCTGCGGGGCACAACGCAGCGAGTAGGCGTCCTGCACCCGGGTGAAGGTATGGGCGCCGGACTTTTGCTCGCTTATGAGCGTGGAATCGGCGAGCACCCGGCGCATATTGGAGGCCGAATCGCGTTGCCCGGGATGCGGGCGCAGGGCATGTAAGTCCTCCGCGAAGACCGCGTCGGTGCCCAGCAGCCCCTCGACACTCATGGCTGCCGACAGATCGGCGATGGACAGAAGCGCGTGGAGGTCGGCGGAGGCTATCAGCAGCATCCCGAGCATGCCGTCGGTGCCATTGACCAGGGCGAGGCCCTCTTTCTCGGCCAGGACCACCGGGGTGATGCCGGCCGCGGCCAGTGCCTCGGAGGCGTCCATGGCGGTACCGGTGGCGTCGCGGACTGGGCCCTCGCCCATCAAGGCCAAAGCCGCGTGGGAGAGCGGGGCCAGATCGCCCGAGCAACCCAGCGAACCATATTCACCGATGACCGGGGTGATGCCCGCGTTGAGGATGGCCGCATAGGTCGTTGCCACGATGGGCCGTACGCCGGTGCGGCCGGTGGCCAGGGTGGAGAGCCGGTTGAGCATCAGTGCGCGGACCACTTCACGCGGAACCTCGGTCCCGGAGGACGCAGCATGGGAGCGGATCAGTGAGCGCTGCAATTGTGCGCGCAATTCGATCGGGATCTGTTTGGTGGCCAGCGCGCCGAAGCCGGTGGAGACGCCGTAGTGCGGGACGGTGTCGTTGACCAATGCGTCGATCACGGTGCGGGAGGACTCGATGGCGGCCAGGGCATCGGTGCCCAATTCCACCTGCGCACCGTGGCGTGCAACGGCTACGACGTCCTCGGGCTTCAGCGCGCCGGTGGTCATGGTGATGCTGGCATTCATGAGTTTTTCCTTCTGGAAGGGGGAATTTCCGAGGTTTTGTGTGAGCCGGATCTCGCAAACACTTGCCAAGGGGTGAAATTAGCGTTTCAATAAGTGAAACGCATCACCGGCTCCGGGGCAAGCCCCCAGGGTTGTGAATTTCGTCCGAAGGCACCAAAGGTACCCAAAGGCGAGTGTTTCAGAGACCGAATCACCGACATGGAGGAACACCGTGGCAGAACCGGCAACCCGAACCGTGGAACGAGCCCTGCAGCTGCTGGGTGCAGTCTGCGATGCCGGGGCAGTATCGCTGGCCGAAGTGTCACGCGAGACCGAACTATCGGCCTCCACGGCACTACGTCTGCTGCGAACCCTAGAGAACAGCGGCTTCGTACGCAAGGACACCGACGGCGAATATCGCCCCGGTCTGCGCCTGGTGCAGCTCGGTGCCCAAGCGCTGAGCCACGAGTCACTGATCCACCTGGCCGCACCGGCGCTTCAGCGTTTGGTCGAGGCGACCGGCGAATCTGCCTACCTTTCGGTGCGGGGCCACCAGGGCACGGGAAGTGACCATGCCGTGTACCTGGCCATCGCCGAGGGAACACACTCGGTGCGCCACGCTTCCTGGGTGGGCCGCAGTGTTCCCCTCAAGGGCTCAAGCCTAGGAATCGTGTTCGCCGGAAAGACCCCCGAGACCGGGTACGTGGTTTCCGATAAAGGTGTTGAGGTAGATGTCACCGCCATTGCCGCGCCACTGCGGCAGCTCGGAGCGGCTGTCACCGCAGGGGACAGCGCACCGCTGGCCGCCATATCGGTGGTGGCCCCGAGCTACCGGATGAACCCGGCGGAAATTGAGCGGATCGGCCAACTGGTCGCCACCGAAGCCCGCGCGCTGTTGGGCGCCGGCCTGCAGAACTAGTCCAAACTCCCACGCCAAACCCAGGGCACCACAAGTATTGAGCATGACCGACAAGGAGAACCATTCCATGAGCTTCACCCAGCACGATCCCTCCCGCGTTATTCGCGCTCCGCGCGGCACCACACTGACCGCAAAGTCCTGGGCCACCGAAGCCCCACTGCGCATGCTGATGAATAACCTCGACCCGGAGGTCGCCGAGCGCCCCGAGGACCTCGTCGTTTACGGCGGCACCGGTCGTGCGGCGCGTTCCTGGGAGGCCTACGACGCCATCATCAAGACGCTGACGGATCTGGAAGAAGACGAGACGCTGCTGATTCAGTCAGGCAAGCCGGTGGGTGTCTTTCGCACCAACAAATGGGCCCCGCGCGTGCTGATCGCGAACTCCAACCTCGTGGGGGACTGGGCCACCTGGCCCGAGTTCCGCAAGCTGGAGGCCGAGGGCCTGATGATGTACGGGCAGATGACCGCCGGTTCCTGGATCTACATCGGCACCCAGGGCATCCTGCAGGGCACCTACGAGACCTTCGCCGCGATCGGCGCCAAGCGCTTCGGCGGCACGCTGGCCAATACCCTGACGCTGACCGGCGGCTGCGGCGGCATGGGTGGGGCCCAGCCGCTGGCCGTCACGCTCAACGGCGGCGCTTGCCTGATCGTTGACGTTTCCGAGGAACGCCTGCGTCGCCGCGAATCCAAGCGCTACCTCGACGAGGTGGAGCTGGACCTCGACGCGGCCCTGGCCAAAGTCACCGCCGCCAAGAACGAGGGTCGGTCCCTTTCGGTGGGTTACGTCGGCAACGCGGCTGAGGTCTTCCCCGAGCTGCTGCGCCGCCAAAAGGCCGGGACCGTGGCCTTTGACATCATCACCGATCAGACCAGTGCCCACGATCCGCTGAGCTACCTGCCGGTGGAGTACACCCTGGAGCAGTGGGACGCCGAGGCGAAGGCCGATGAAGCAGGCTTTACCAAAAAGGCTCAGGCCTCGATGGCCCGCCACGTCGAGGCGATGGTCGGCTTCCAGGGCATCGGCGCCGAGGTCTTTGACTACGGCAACTCCATTCGTGATGAGGCCCGGAAGGGCGGCTACAACCGCGCCTTCGAATTCCCCGGCTTTGTTCCGGCCTACATCCGCCCGCTCTTCTGCGAGGGCCTTGGCCCCTTCCGCTGGGTGGCGCTCAGTGGGGACCCGGAGGACATCCGCGTAACCGACGAAGCATTGAAGGACCTCTTCCCCGAGAACGAGCACCTGCACCGCTGGCTCAATGCGGCATCCGAACACGTCGAATTTGAGGGACTGCCGGCCCGCATCTGCTGGCTGGGCTACGGAGACCGCGCCAAGGCCGGTCTGCTATTCAACCAGTTGGTCGCCGAGGGCAAAGTTTCGGCCCCCATCGTGATCGGCCGCGATCACCTGGACTCCGGTTCCGTGGCCTCGCCCTACCGTGAGACCGAGGCCATGAAGGACGGTTCGGACGCGATCGCCGACTGGCCGCTGCTCAACGCCCTGACCGCCACGGCCTCCGGTGCCACCTGGGTCTCCATCCACCACGGTGGCGGCGTTGGCATCGGCCGCTCCATCCACGCAGGTCAGGTTTCGGTGGCAGATGGCACCGAGTTAGCCGCCGCCAAGCTTGAGGCGCTGCTGACCAATGACCCGGGCATGGGCGTGATCCGCCACGTTGATGCCGGCTACGAACGGGCCATTGAGGTCGCCACCGAACGCGGCGTGCGCATCCCGATGGCTCGATAAACTCCTCAACCGATCGAAGAAGGAGAACTCCCATCTCTGAAACGAACAGTACCGAGCTCGACGTCCAAAGTACCTCCACCAAACCTCGGGGCACCTGGCGATTCTTCGTCTACAGCCTCATTGGCGTCTTCATGTTTTTCATCCCCATCAATATCGGCGGCAAGGAAACGATCCCGCTTGACCATCTGGTCGGCGCGATCACCACCGGGCTCGGCGAGGTGGTGCGCTACGTGGTGTTGGCACTGATCATTGCCGGGACCATTTACCCCTTCGCCTCCGGGCGCTGGCGCGAGTCGGGCCTTAAAAGGTTGTTTGCGTTCCTGAACATTCTGGGCCTTCTGGTCGGCGCCATGCTGGTCTTCAAGGTGGGCCCGGCACTGCTCTTTGATCCGGATCTGGGGCCGTTCCTCTTCGGCAAACTCGTGATCCCCGTGGGCATGATCGTTCCGGTCGGTGCCATCTTCCTGTCCCTACTGGTGGGCTACGGGTTGATGGAATTTGTTGGTGTGCTGGTCCAACGCGTGATGCGCCCGATCTGGCGCACCCCGGGCCGCTCAGCGGTTGACGCCGTAGCCTCCTTTGTTGGCAGCTACTCGCTGGGTTTGCTGATCACCGATCGGATGTACCAGTCCGGGCGTTACACCGCGCGGGAATCGGCGATCATCGCCACCGGATTCTCCACCGTCTCGGTCACCTTCATGGTGATCGTGGCCAAAACGCTGGACATCATGCACCTGTGGTTGCCCTACTTCTTCCTCTCCTTCGGCGTCACCTTCTTGGTCACGGCCATCTGCGTGCGGCTTCCCCCGCTGAGCCGGATCAAGGACGACTACTACCCGCAGGCCGTGGCATCACCGGAGGAAACCGTCACGACCCGCCGGCTCGCCACCGCCTGGAAGGAGGCCAAAACGACCCTGGAAGCGGCACCCTCGCTGGGGCGCAACGTGTGGGAGAACTTCCGCGACGGGCTGCTAATGGCCATGGCGATCCTGCCCTCGATCCTCTCGGTGGGGCTGATCGGGTTGCTGCTGGCCCGCTTCACCCCGATCTTCGACTGGCTGGGCTACATCTTTGTGCCGATCACCTGGGCCGTGGGCCTGCCCGATCCGGTGCTGGCAGCCAAGGCCTCGGCCGTGGGCATCGCCGAGATGTTCCTCCCTGCAACCGTCATCGCCGGTCACCCCTCCGAACACCTGCGCCTGGTCATCGGGGTAGTGTGTGTCTCTGCCATCATCTTCTTCTCAGCCGTGGTGCCCTGCATCCTGGCCACGCGCATCCCGCTGAAACTCTGGCAGCTGGTGGTCATCTGGGCCCAGCGTGTTGCCTTGACCTTGCTCATCGCCAGCCCCATTGCCTTCCTCATGGTCGGCAGATAGGAACCATGACCGTGCCTAGAAGCACCGTAAACTCCCTGATTGCCGCCATCCATGACGTCGGCCAAGATTCGGTGCGCGGAGGTTATTCGCGCCCGGTGTACTCCTCGGCTGAAATCACACTGCGCGAATGGTTTATCGCGGAGGCCGAATCCCGGTCCCTTCAGGTCACCACCGATGCCAATGGCATCATCTGGGCCTGGTGGGACACCCCGGGCTCGCTTCGCGATGCCGCCTCGCGCCGCGGGGCGTTGGTCACCGGTTCGCACCTGGACTCGGTACCCGGAGGTGGGGCCTTTGATGGTCCGCTCGGGGTGGCCAGCGCGCTGTCGGCCTTCGATGTGCTAGCGGCACGCGAGGCCTCCGGAGCCCTGGTGCGCAACCGGGCCCTCGCGCTGAGCGTCTTCCCCGAGGAGGAAGGCTCGCGCTTTGGTGTTGCCTGCTTGGGCTCACGGCTGCTCACCGGCGCAATCGATACGTCCAGGGCGCTGAACCTGCGTGATGCCAACGGAAACACCTTTGCCGATGTCGCAGCGGCCAATGGTCTGGATCCGGCGCGTATGGGGCGCGACGATGCTGCGCTGGCACAGATCGGGGACTTCATCGAGCTACACGTGGAGCAGGGCCGCGGGTTGAACACCGAGGAATATACCGATGCTGCGGGCCGCGGACCCGCCGTGGCCATCGGCAGCTCCATCCTGGGGCACGGGCGCTGGCGGCTGAGTTTTTCCGGCCAGGGCAACCATGCCGGCACCACGCTGATGATCGACCGTGCCGATCCCATGATTGCCGCGGCCCAGCTGGTGCTGAAGGTCCGGGAGTTGGCCACGGCAACGCCGGATGCCCGGGCCACCGTGGGGCGGATTGAACCCGTTCCCGGCGGCACCAACGTGATCGCCTCACGGGTTGATCTCTGGCTTGATGCCCGCCACCCCGATGATGCCACCACCGCCCTGCTGGTTCAAAAGATTCACGGTCAGGCTCAACGGATCGCCGCCTTTGAGGGCTGCACCGTGAAACTCACCGAGGAATCCCTCTCCGGGACGGTGAGCTTTGATGCCTCGCTGACCCGGACGCTGAGTCAATCTATCCACCGCTTAATCCCCACCGCTCCCTTGCTGCCCACCGGGGCCGGGCACGACGCGGGAGTTCTTGCCGCCCACGTGCCCTCCGGCATGATCTACGTGCGCAACCCCTCGGGCATCAGCCACTCACCGGAGGAATACGTGGAAGATGACGACGTAGATGCCGGCGTTCTGGCACTGGCCGATGCCTTGGAGGACCTGCTGTGAGCCAGCAGCCGAGCACCCAGTTGAGCACACCTCAGAACCGCGTGCGGGTCCCGGCACCGGTGAACGCCCATTCCCATGCCTTCCACCGGATCCTGCGTGGGCGGACCCATGAGGGCGCCGATGGTGCGGCCGGAGACTTTTGGACGTGGCGTGAGCACATGTATGCCGCCGCCGCGTCGCTCACCCCGGCGGCGTACCAGCAGCTGGCCACCGCCGTTTTCGCGGAGATGGTTGTCGCTGGCTATAGCGCCGTGGGGGAGTTCCACTACCTGCACCACCAACCCGGTGGGCAACCCTATGGCAGCGGTGGTCACGGGGAGTCGCACGCCATGGAGCTCGCCCTGGGCCGCGCCGCCGTAGCAGCTGGTATCCGCCTAGTGCTCCTTGATACCTGTTATCTCCAAGGCGGGCTCACTTTGCAGGGAGAGATGTTGGAACTTGATGACACGCAGCAGCGTTTCAGCGATCGCTCCGTCGAGGGCTGGCTACTGCGCCATGAGAGCTTAGCTGCCGCGCTGGCGGAGCTTGATGCCGGGGCCGGGTTGCTGAGCCTCGGTGCCGCGGTGCACTCGGTGCGTGCCGTGGCACCGAGTGACCTCGCCACCATCGCGGCACGGCTGGACCCCGCGCTGCCGCTGCACGTGCATCTTTCGGAGCAACCGGCGGAGAACCACGCCTGCGCCGCCGCCTATGGCACGAGCCCCACGGGGTTGCTCGAGCAGGCGGGACTGCTTGGCGCGCGGCTCTCGGCGGTACACGCCACCCACCTGGATGAAACAGATATCCGAGCCTTGGGCGCTGCCCGAGCCGGGATCGTGATGTGCCCAACCACCGAGGCTGACCTGGGTGATGGGATTGGCCCGGCCCGGGAACTTGCCGACGCCGGTGCGCACCTTTCCCTGGGCAGTGATCAGCATGCGGTGCTTGACCCGTACCTGGAGCAGCGCGCCCTGGAACATGCAGAGCGCCTGCGCAGCGGCAAACGTGGACGGTTCTCGCCCACGGAGATCTCCACCGCCGCACGTGCCGGTGGGCTGCGCTCCCTGGGGCTGGCGGAAAATGACGACTTCCTGATGGTGCGCACCGATTCGGTACGCACCGCGGGCTCACGTCCCGCCCAGCTCCCGCTCACCGCCACCGCCGCGGACATCATCGAGGTGCACATCAACGGGGAGCTAGTCGCCAGTCATGGGATCCACACTCGCTTGGGTGACCCGGCCGCCCTATATGCAGCCTTCTTTAACAACAACCCGGAGTTTTCATGAGCACCACGCTGATTACCAACCTGGCCGAAGTCTTCACCGCCGACGCACAACACACGCGGATCAATAACGCTGCCATCCTCATCGAGGACGAAATTATCAGTTGGATCGGTGCGGCTGCAGATGCACCGGCCGCGGATCACGTCATTGATGCCCAACGCCGTGCCGCGTTGCCGGGTTGGGTCGATTCGCATACCCACCTGGTTTTTGCCGGGGATCGCAGTGCCGAATTTGTGGCCCGGATGGCAGGGCAGGAGTATGCAGCAGGTGGCATCGCGGTGACCACCGCGGCCACTCGATCGGCCAGCGACTACGATCTCACCCGATTGTTGCTGGGACGGGCAGCCGAAGCATTGGCCGGTGGCACCACCTTCTTGGAAACCAAGACCGGTTACGGGTTGGGAGTCGAAGAGGAAGCACGCCATGCCCGCATCGCGTCTACAGTCGTGGATCGGGTGACGTTCTTGGGGGCGCATCTGGTCCCCGCTGGGACCGACGCGCAGGAGTATACGGATCTGGTCTGCGGGGAGATGCTTCAGCGAGTGGCACCCTATGTGCATTTCGCCGATGTCTTCTGCGAGCGGGGCGCCTTCAACGAGGCCCAGTCCCGGCAGGTGCTCACCGCATCACGGAAGGCCGGTTTGGGGCTTCGTGTCCACGGAAACCAGCTCGGCTCGGGCCCCGGGGTGCAACTGGCCGTGGAATTCGGTGCCATGAGCGTTGACCACGTGAATTACCTTGATGACGCCGACGTGAGCGCGCTCGCCGGCTCGTGGCAGCAGTGGGATCCTGCCACCCGCAGCGGGGCTGCGGGAACCGTGGCCACCTGCCTGCCGGCTTGTGACCTTTCTACCCGCCAGCCATTCGCGCCGGGACGGGAGTTGCTTGATGCGGGGGTGCAGATCGCACTGGCCTCAAATTGCAATCCCGGAACCTCCTATACCTCGTCCATGTCGTTCTGTGTGGCCACCGCCGTCTTGCAGATGCGATTGAGCATCGAGGAAGCCATTGTGGCCGCCACCTATGGGGGAGCGCTCGCATTGGGCGTCCACGATCTGGTGGGTTCACTACAAGTGGGCAAGCGGGCGGATATTCAGTTGCTCAACGCTCCAGCGGTGGCGCATCTTGCTTACCGGCCGGGGATGAACCTCACGGGCCCGGTTTTCCGTGCCGGTGTCTTGGTGGCTGGACGCCTCTAGCGAACCGCTTGGTGCTGGAGGGAACGTTCGTGGTAAACAAGAAGTATGGCTATTACTGCACTCAAAGGTTCCCCCGTCCAGGTCATTGGCGAACTTCCCGCCGTTGGCGCGACCGCTCCTGACTTCACGCTCACCGGTGCCGACCTCGGCGAGGTGTCCAGCACCGAATTGCGCGGCAAGCGCGTGGTCTTGAACATCTTCCCGTCCATCGATACCGGCGTCTGCGCCTCTTCGGTCCGCCGCTTCAACGAGCTGGCCGCAGGACTCGAAAACACCGCCGTGGTTTGCGCCTCGGCCGACCTGCCGTTCGCACTGGGTCGCTTCTGCGGTTCCGAGGGCATCGAGAACGTCGTTCCGACCTCGTCTTTCCGCTCCGACTTCGGCGCCGACTTCGGTCTGACGCTGGGCGATGGCCCGATGCAGGGCCTGCTGGCTCGCGCGATTGTTGTTTTGGATGAAAATGGTGCAGTCCTGCACACCGAGCTGGTTCCGGAAATCACCACGGAGCCGAACTACGACGCAGCTGTCGCGGCACTCTCCAACTAAGGCTTTCCCGGGGGCCGGGATCGAGACGTAAGAAACCTTCTTGCGTCTCGGTCCCGGCCCCCTTTTTTATGCCCCAGCGACCTTGGCAGGGTAGAAAGTAAGATTAAACCCTTAAGATTTTTTATGATCGGTAGACAAGGTAAACGATCATAAGCAATCATAGTAGGGAAGAGCTTGCCATTCCGAGACACCTTCAGTGGTGCCGGGTTATTAAAGGAGACCGTCGTGAGCGACACTAGCCAGCTTGGCCACCACATGGACGCCGAACTGCGTTCGCAGCCCGAAATGTGGGAGCGCGCCATCCTCCAGGCACGGAGCGAAAACCTGCTTCCGGCCGATGGCCTACGCGTAGCCGTCGTTGGCTGCGGAACATCCTGGTTCATGGCGCAGTCCTACGCCGCAGCGCGCGAGTCTGCAGGCAAGGGGATTACCGATGCATTTGCTGCCTCCGAAGCTTTTATCACTACCCGTGATTACGACGTGCTGGTGGCCATCACCCGTTCGGGCACCACCTCCGAGGTGCTGACCCTGCTGGATCAACTCAACGGTTCTCTGCCCACCGTTGCGCTCATCGGGGATCTCACCTCCCCGATCGTGAACAAGGTTGATGCCGTGATCGAGCTGCCCTACGCCGATGAAGAATCTGTGGTGCAGACCCGTTTTGCCACCACGGCGTTGGCCTACCTGCTCACCAGCGTCGGTGTAGACCTGAACGCTGCCATCGACGAAGCCAAGGTTGCTGTCACCGCACAAACTCCGGCTGAACTCATTGATGCAGAGCAGTTCACCTTCCTGGGCCGTGGTTGGACCGTTGGTCTGGCCAATGAAGCAGCCCTGAAGATGCGAGAAGCCGTTCAGGGGTGGACCGAGGCCTACCCGGCCATGGACTACCGGCATGGCCCAATCTCCATCGCCGCACCGAACCGCGTGACCTGGATGCTCGGCGAGGAACCCGAGGGTCTGGCCCAAGATATGGTCCGCACCGGAGCCCTGTACATCAACAACAACGCGCACCCGCTGGCCGAACTGGCCCGGATTCACCGCGTCACGCTGGACCGCGCCCGCGCTCGTAAGATGAATCCGGATGCACCACGCAACCTGACCCGTTCGGTCATCCTCGACGAAGACGCCTAAGTCCATAACGACCAGGATGCCGTGGACACCATGAACCCCCAATACCTGCTCTTTGACGTCGGCGGTACCGACATTAAGGCGGCGTTTTCCGACGCCGCGGGAACGCTGCACGGCATTCGTAGGATTCGGACCCAACGCGTAGCCAGCGATCCCGCCCATACATTAGTCGAACAGCTCAAAACCCTGGGTGCCGAGCTCATGGCCGAATTCCCCGAGAGCAATCCCATTGCCGTGGGTTTGCTCGTGTGCGGAATCGTCGATGAAGCCAACGGAACCGGAGTGTTCTCAGCGAACCTTGGCTGGCGCGATGCCCCGCTGCGTCAGCTGGTGGCCGACGCTTTTGACCTGCCTGTGGGCTTTGGCCATGACGTGTTGGGCGCCGGTGTGGCGGAACTGCGCTTCGGCGCCGGCAAGGAACTTGGCACCGCGGTGGATAACGCGGCGGTCCTCATCATCGGCACCGGCATTGCTGCAGCACTCTTTGTTGACGGACGCCCGCTGTCCGCAGGTGGCTACGCCGGTGAACTGGGCCACGGCGCAGTTCCCGGCGGCCTGTCCTGCCCGTGTGGTGCGCACGGCTGCTTGGAAACCATCGGTTCGGCGGGAGCCATTGCCAAGCGCTATGAACAGGAAACCGGCGTACACGTTGCTGGCGCCCGCGAGGTTCTGAACGCCAGGGAGGCGGGAGATAAGATCGCGGTGCGGATTTGGGACGAGGCGATTGCGGCATTGACCTTCTCCATCGCCCAACTCTGCTGCTCCATCGCACCGCAGGTCGTCATCATCGGCGGAGGATTGGCACAAGCAGGCGAGGCACTACTGCAACCGCTGCGCGAAGCGCTGGGAGAGAAACTGACCTACCAACGGCTGCCGCAGATTGTGGCAGCCCAACTGGGTCAGGATGCGGGTCTACGCGGCGCGCACCTCAAGGCCGTTGCGGCGGGTGCCCAGAGCACATGATTCTGAGTATCACTCCCAACCCCGCGCTGGATGAAACCTACGGACTTGAGCTCCTCGATGTCGGGGGTAGCAACCGTGTTGCTGCCCCGTTGCGCCGGGCAGGCGGCAAGGGCATCAACGTGGCGCGGGTGCTGCATTCTCAGGGGGTCCCCGTGCTGGCGCTGGCACCCGTGGGTGGCTCAAATGGTCAGCTCTTCGCATTGGATCTGGCGGCATCCGGGGTGGATCATGAGCTCCTGAACGTTGCTGCCCCGATGCGTCGAAGCCTCGCCGTCGTCGAACATGGAACCGGGCGAACCACTGTCATTAATGAACGTGGGGATGCGCTCAGCCACAGCGAGTGGGAGAGCCTCCGCTCCCGAATCAGCCTGCTTCTCGATCGCGGGGTGAGTGTATTGGTCGCCTCGGGTTCACTGCCGCCCGGCGCGGATGAAGATTTCTACCCGTGGTGCGTGCGTGAAGCCACGCGGCGCGGGATCCCCAGCATCATTGATACCTCCGGACCCGCTTTGTTGGCTGCGGCTCGCGCCGGCGCCACGGTGCTCAAACCCAACCACCACGAACTGGCCGATGTCACCGGGGAAAAAACACTGGGCGGGGGAGCAGCCAAGCTCCTAGCCGCCGGGGCCCGCCACATTTACGCCAGCGCCGGGGAAGACGGACTTTTTCACTTCTCCGCGGCCGGTCCCGGCCACTGGGAATCGGCGCGTTTAGCTGCACCGCTGGTGGGTAATCCCACCGGGGCCGGGGATAGCGCCGTGGCTGCTATCGCCATGGGGCTACACGCCGGAGAGGACCACGGATCGGTGATTCTTCCCCGTGCCGCCGCTTGGTCGGCCTCCTCGGTATTGATGCCCACCGCGGGCCAGCTGCACCCCTCACATCTCGAAATCCTGACGAACTTGATTCATTCCTCCGCAACGTCGCTCTAAGTCTCATCCCCGAAAGGATGCTTTTCCCATGCCCTTGGTTAATACAGCAGAGATCATGAAGGCGGCACGCACTTCCCAGCGGGGGCAGGGTGCCTTCAATGTCATCCACCTAGAGAGCGCCGAGGCACTGATCCAGGGTGCCGAGCTCGCCGGGACTCCGTTGATCTTGCAGATCTCGGAAAACTGCGTCGGTTACCACCGAAGCTTGGAACCCATTGCCCTCGCCTCGCTGGCAGCTGCCCGCGCGGCGAGCGTCCCGGTGGCGCTACACCTGGACCATGCAGAATCAGAAGACCTGGCAAAGGCCGCCGTCGATCTGGGGTTTGGGTCAGTCATGTTTGATGGCGCGCATCTGGACTACGCCCAAAATATTGCTGTCACCGCTCGAGTCACCGAGTATGCCCACGCGGCAGGCGTCTACGTTGAGGCCGAGCTGGGAAAAATTGGCGGCAAAGATGGCGCCCACGCCCCGGGCGTGCGAACCGATCCGGCTGAGGCGCGTCAGTTTGTGCGAGAAACAGGAGTCGACGCACTGGCCGTTGCCGTGGGTTCTTCGCACGCCATGCTTGATCGGTCAGCTGCCCTTGATCTTGAGCTGATCGCCCAGCTTCGCGGCGCACTGGATGTTCCGCTGGTGCTCCACGGATCCTCCGGGGTGAGCGATTCAAACATCATTGCCGCAATTAATGCGGGGATGACCAAGATCAATGTTTCCACCCATCTCAATGGGTTCTTCACGCGCGCCATTCGTCAGTACCTCGAGGAGAACCCCGCGGTCGTGGATTCGCGCAAGTACGTGGCGCGTGGCCGCGACGAGATGGCCGTGGAGAGCGCTCGATTGCTGCGCCTCTTCGCAGGAATTTCGGACTAACCTCACGCCGGTTTCTCGGATATACCTTCCGAGGAGGGCCGACGCTCTTCGGCGAACCCGCGGCTGTGCCAAACGCGATCTGCGGTTGTCTTCAGCTCAACAGCTTGTCATCCGGAATTAACAATTCATATCTCACACTCCCCTTGACCGCGCGATCTAGATCACAGCATAATCAATGGAACGTGTACTTTATTGATCGTTCTTTATTGATATAAAGCACATAACATCACTCCTGTCGGTGCGAAGCGCTCATTGTTCGCCCCGACCATCTGGAACGAGGATCTATGAAGAAGCTCAATCTCCGCGGGGTAGCGGTTGCGGGTGTAGCTGCTGCGGCACTGTTGTTGACGTCGTGTGGTTTTGGTGGGGCAAGTAGCACCAGCAGTAGCGAGCCAGGTGCCTCGGGCACCGTCACCACACTGACTATGCTGGCACCCACCTATTCCGACGGCACGAAAGCTCTATGGACGAAGGTCATCAAGGATTTTGAGGCTGCCAATCCGGATGTCAAGGTCAACCTTGAAACGCAGTCCTGGGAAAACGTCGAAGGCGTCCTGAAGACCAAGATCCAGGGCAACAAGGCACCTGACATCTACAACGGCGGTGCCTTTGCCGAATTTGCTGCCGAGGGCCTGCTGGCACCAACCTCTGATGTTGCCTCCGAGGCCACCATTGCCGATTTTCAGGAATCCTTCGCCGAAAACGAAAAGGTTGATGGAACTCAGTACGGTCTTCCGCTGATCGCCTCGGCCCGAGCACTGTTCTATAACAAGAGCCTCATGGAAGAGGCCGGTGTCGCTTCGGTTCCCACCACGTGGGACGAGCTCTACTCGGCAGCCAAGGCCGTGAGTGAAAAGACCAAGGCAGACGGCTATGGCATGCCGCTGGGCAATGAAGAAGCGCAGGGCGAGTCCCTCATCTGGTTCGCCGGCAATGGAGGCAACTTCGGTGATGGGAGCAACATCGCTGTGGATACCCCGGCAAACGTCGAGGCTGCCGAATTCATGAAGAAGATGATCGACGACGGTGTGACGCAGAAGGATGCCGGCGCCACGCAGCGCACCCCAATGCTTAACACCTTCATTCAAGGCAAGCTCGGATTCGCCTACGCGCTTCCGCAGACCGTGGGACAAATCAAGAAGGAAAACCCGAAGCTCAAATACGGTATCGCACCGGTACCGACCAAGACCGGAACTCCGGCAACTCTGGGTGTCGCGGATCGCTTGATGTCCTTCAAGAACGATGGTTCCAAGACCGCAGCGGTGAAGAAATTCATGGACTACTTCTTCTCTGCTGATGTCTACACCAACTGGGTTTCCACCGAGGGCTTCTTGCCGACCACCAAGTCGGGTTCCGAGAAGTTGGCCTCCGATGAGACCCTCAAGCCGTTCCTGGACATGCTTCCCAACGCGGTGTTCTACCCGACCACCAACGCGGCGTGGAACGCCACCGATGGTGCCTTCAAGTCCCTCATGGGTCAGATCGCCACCGGCAAGAGCGCAGCGGACGTGCTCAAGGAAATTCAGGCCAAGGCAGACGCAGCCAAGTAGCAACACCTGTATGACGGACGGGGCTCTCATCAACTTCAGGAGAGCCCCATCCGACCTTAAAACGCCTCGCGGCACCCCGCACCCTCTCATCCTGTAGGAGCAACAGATCATGAGCGTCACCCTCGTCCCGAAACGTGTTTCACGGCGGAAATCCGCTCAGGAAGGTGGCTCATTCCTTGCGGCACTGCCCTGGGTTGGTCCGGCGCTCTTGCTGATCCTCGCCATCGTGGTGTTCCCTGCCGGATACATGATCTACAACTCCACACGAAAGATCTCGCAGGTCGGCACCGACCTGAAGGGGGTGGGGTTCGATAACTTCGCCAAGGTTTTCAGCGATCCCAATCTGCCCCGGATCTTGCTGAACACGGTGGTGTGGGTGGTTGTGGTTGTCACCGTCACCGTGGTGCTCTCCCTGGTTTTGGCCCAGTTCCTGAACAAGCCATTCCCCGGGCGCACCCTGGTCCGCATGGCAGTCATCGTGCCGTGGGCCGCATCGGTCGTCATGACCACCACCGTCTTCTATTACGCAGCAGAACCAAACTACGGAATCCTCAACAAATTCCTGACCGACGTTGGTGTGCTCGATGAAGGCTTCGGATTCACCAAAAATGCCGTGCCCGCCATGTCGATGGCCATCGTCATTGCTATTTTTGTCTCCATCCCGTTCACTACCTATACGATTCTTGCCGGCCTGCAGGCTATCCCGAACGAGACGCTTGAAGCGGCGAAAATGGATGGTGCCAACCGCTGGGGTACGTACTTCTTGGTGATCCTTCCGCAACTTCGCGGTTCGCTGGCAGTTGCCGTGTTGATCAACATCATCAATGTGTTTAACAACCTGCCCATTCTGAAGATCATCACCGGCTCGATCCCCGGTTACAGCGCCGACACCCTTATGACCTACATCTTCAAGGTCCTGCAATTCGACCGCCGATTGGATATCTCCTCGGCGCTCTCGGTGGTGAATTTCGCGATTGTTCTGGTGATCGTCGCGATCTATGTCAAGACCGTCAAGCCCATGAAAGAGGTCTAGGCCGCCATGTCGTTCCTGATTACCGAAGATCGAGCCTCCCGCCGGACAGTGATCGGGCGCATGGTGGCCGGCCTCCTTGTTGCGGCAGTATTCCTGATTCCCTACGCCGTGATGTTCGGTGGATCACTCAAAACCCGATCCGAAATCCTCGCAATTCCGCCCAGCTATCTGCCCAGGGAAGGTGCCCAATGGTCAAACTATCTGACCATGTGGGACACCCCAGAAACACCGGTGGCCTTCAACCTCATCTCAACCATTGTCATTTCCCTCTGCGCCACCCTGCTGGTGTTGCTGGTGGCCACACCCGCCGCGTACTACACCGCACGTTTCAAATTCCCGGGCAAGACGATGTTCATGTTCTTGGTGATTGTCACGCAAATGCTGCAACCGGCGGTACTGACCGCAGGGCTGTTTAAGCAAATGTTGGCCATGAATCTCTATGACACGTGGCTGGCTATGATCCTGATCAATGCGGCGTTCAATCTAGCCTTTGCGGTGTGGATCATGCATTCGTTCTTTGCCTCGGTACCCAAGGAAATTGATGAGGCAGCCCAGATCGACGGAGCTGGAAAGCTCCGCGTGCTTTTCCGCATCAACCTTCCCTTGGTCTGGCCGGGCATTGTTACGGCGGTGATCTTTACGTTTGTCGCCTGTTGGAACGAATTTGCCGCATCCTTGGTGATCCTATCCACCGCGGAAAACCAGCCGCTCTCGGTGGCCCTGACCAAGTTTGTTGGGCAGTACTCCACGGCGTGGCAATACGTCTTTGGTGTCTCGATCGTGGCCATCATTCCGGTTATCCTCCTTTTCATGCTTATCGAGAAACGCCTCATCGGCGGGCTTGCCGCCGGAGCCGTGAAGTAGTGGAAGATCAGATGCCTCAAAAGCGGCCGCTAGAAATTGTTGTGACGTCCGCACGTGGTGCTGCCACCGCGGTAAGCGCCGGCGCCGACCGACTCGAGCTCTGTGAGGCCCTGGAAATAGGTGGCATCACCGCAAACCCGGAGCTGGTTGCAGCGGTGTTGATGGAAGCCGCCGGGGTAGGCGTCCATGCCCTGATTCGTCCACGCGGTGGAAACTTCGTGTATTCGACCCAGGAGGTGGAACTGATGTTGGCCCAAGCTCGACGCACCGCGTCATCTGGGGTGGCCGGATTGGTGGTGGGAGCCCTTGACGATGCGGGACATGTTGAGGTCGAAAGCATGCGGAAACTAATCGATGAAGTCCGAACGATCAACCCGAACCTTGAGCTGACATTCCACCGAGCCATCGATGACTCGGCTGACCCAGTGCGTGCGGTGAGCGACTTGATAGAGCTCGGATTTACCCGCGTTCTAACAAGTGGGGGAGCGGTTGCCGCACCCGACGGGTTCTCCGTCCTCGTTCGTATGGTTCAGGCCAGCGGCGGGAAAATTCAGGTCATGGCGGGTGGCGGGATGCGTGTCGATTCCATCGAGAAGATGCTCGCTGCCGGGATCGATGCTGTGCATTTTTCCGCGAAAGCTCCGTCCCCGGACGCCAGCTACCTGGTGACGGATGGAAATATCGTGGCGGCGCTTCGTGACACCATAGATTCGTTGGCCTTCACGGCACGCATCCCCATGATTTTCGATAATGAGGCAGGGCACTAATTGAAACGCGAAGAGCGACTCAGCACCATCTTGGAGTTGCTGGCTGAATCAGGACAGATTGAGGTCGAAGATATTGTGCGCCGGTTGGCCGTTTCCCCTGCCACCGCGCGCCGAGACCTCGACTCGTTGGCGGCTGCCTCGCTGTTATCACGAACCCACGGCGGAGCCGTCAGCCATGCTGTGGCCTATGACCTGCCGGTGAGATACCAAAAGGAAGACGCGACGGGGCAGAAACACGCCATTGCCGTGCACGCTGCCTCGTTGGTGTCCCAGGACATGATTGTCGGACTCTCCGGAGGCACCACCGCGAGTGCAATCGCCACACAGCTAGGAATGCGCCGAGACTTGGTCAACGATTCGGGGCGCCCCACGTTCACGGTCGTGACCAATGCCGTGAATATCGCCTCGTTGCTGGCGGTCCGCACGCACGTGAAAGTCATGGTGACCGGAGGGATGCTCAATCCCCGATCCTATGAACTTGTGGGCCCCTTTGCCGAGCAAACACTGGAGAAGGTCACCCTGGATGTAGCGTTTGTCGGTATCAATGGCCTTGAGGCCAGTGTTGGTCCCACCGTTTCCGATGACATGGAAGCAGCCATCAACAACCTGATGATCCGGAGGGCTCGGCAAAGCTATCTCGTGTGTGATTCCTCCAAGATTGGGCATAGCGCCTTTGTCTCCCTCGAGCAGTCGACCTTCACCGCGCTGATCACCGACAGTGGGATCACCGACGAACAAAAAAGGGTACTCATCGAGGCAGGCATTCCCGTCATCGTTGCTGACCCGGAGATCAAAAGCCGTTAGCCGCGTGCTGCCGTGGCCGCAGCAAGCAGACGAGGCTGAATCTTCTCCAGCAGTGTTGTGAGATCTCGCCGGGGGCTCAGCGAGGCGTCGTGGAGGCTTTCCAGTCCCATGGCACCCAGCCACACACGCGCCCGCCATGCCTCATCTGGGGTCGGAGCCAACTGCTCGATGAGCTCCGAACCGTGCCACATACTCAGGTAGGCGGTATTGAGGGCGGGGTCCCAGGCCGCTGCTAAATCCCAATCTAGGATCCCGATCAAGGCTCCATCATCCCAATGAAGATTGTGTCCCGCGAGATCACCATGGACAAGAGACGGAGTGACATCGGCAAAGGTGGCGACGGCCTGCAAGATCCGGTGTGCCCCGTTGGCGAGTTCGGGAGGCAGTAGCCGGAGGGTTGCTTGGGTTTTTTCCTCGTTCCAGGGCCCGCCGAACGCGAACGGCTCGGCGAGGAGCCCGGTGATTTTTGCCAGATTTACCGCAGCGAGTTCCTCGATAATCCCGCGCAGTGTTGAAGCCTCGCCGCTGTGTGGTGGGTGGGCCCGGCCCGGGATATAGCGTTGGACAACGGCCGAAAAATCGTTGCCATGGAACACCTCACTCAGCGCGGTGGGTAGTGCAAAAGTGAAACTGTTTTCC
Source organism: Paeniglutamicibacter terrestris (assembly GCF_012271785.1). Classification (GTDB taxonomy): domain Bacteria; phylum Actinomycetota; class Actinomycetes; order Actinomycetales; family Micrococcaceae; genus Paeniglutamicibacter; species Paeniglutamicibacter terrestris. Next base: position 37,935 of record NZ_JAAWVT010000016.1, read on the forward strand.
AGCGCTTGAACAAGATCGACCCTGCGCTGCATGTCCTTCGCCGCTTCGGGCGTCCGACTGATGCGCAGAACAGCCTCACCGGGAGCGATCAGGACGAGGTGAAATTGTCCGCCTTCTTCCACACGTGCAGACTTCCAATCCGGTCCGGGCAACAGGGACGCGGCCAGTTCATATTCGCTCGGGTGGGCAGCACGTGTCATGGCTCTATTTTCACAGGTCAACGCGCAGGGGTGAGGAGTGCCACGCAACGTAGGATCAAAGACATGAGCTCAAACGTTCCCAAGGAGACCCAGATCAGCGAGCCATCGGAGCGATCCGAGGCGGAAAGGGTGCAACGCCGCGGACTCATTATTGAACTATTGATCGTGCTGGGCCTGTCACTGGGAAAATCGGGCATCTATTCCATCGCGAACCTCGTTGACAAGATGACGAGAGCGCCCCTTGGATCGCAAACCACATCGCTGAACAACTCGCTTAATCAGCGCCAGTATTTTGATCTGACATATCAGCTGCTAGATATCTTCTTCACCTTGGTTCCGGTGATGTTGGTGCTGTATCTGCTCTTCAGAATTCCCGGGTGTAACCCTTTTGACCGGCTCGGCTTCAATATGAAGAAGCCGCTGTTGGACTTGGGGTGGGGTGCCGGCCTGTTCCTCGCAATGGGTATCGGAACGCTGGGTGTCTACGCCCTGGGCCGGCTACTCGGACTGACTACGATCATCGTGCCGGCGGCATTGGATGACTATTGGTGGACGGTCCCGGTTCTCATTTTCTCCGCAATCCGCCACGGAATCCTTGAAGAAGTCATAGTCGTCGGTTACCTCTTTGAACGCCTGGCCCGCCTGGGCTGGGGAAAATGGCAAATCATCCTCATGAGCGCGGTGCTGCGCGGCAGCTACCACCTCTATCAAGGCATTGGACCGTTCGTCGGTAATGTCGCCATGGGGATGATCTTTGGGTACGTGTACTCCAAGAAGGGCAGGGTCATGCCGCTGGTCATCGCCCACGCTTTCTTAGATATCGCCGGATTTGTTGGTTATGCGCTGCTGGGTTCCGCGATTGGCTTGGGTACCTAAAAAACAGCTTGATCATCGTTTTGAACAGCCGTGCACTACGTAGCATTCGAATGCTGGGCTGAGCCTCATGCCTCGGTTGATGAAATCAGAACAGGGTCACCGCAATGGAATTTCAATATCCTCAGCGGGAGCGCTGTTTGAGCCGATTGGAGGCTCGACATCGCTGTCATTCGCCGAACGCCGTTGTGAGTCTGGTCTTCAAAACTAGCCAGTCGTAGTTTGTCCGGCGCATAGTTTCGGCCTCGTGGCTTGCTGCCCACGAAAGACCATGAGGCGTTAACGCCGAAGGAGGTGTGGTTGAACCGGATTCCGGTTCAACCACACCTCCTGATATTCGGTGGCCGGTTTGTCGCGCTGTTAGAGCGTGACCGATCCTGATGGCGTTTCAAAGGTCACCGAGAGGATTCCCGGCGTCCCATTGGGGGCCTGCCAATCAACAGCAACGTCTCCAACGGGCAACTGTTCGGGCTGTCCGAGCCAGTCGGCAACGCGTTCGCTGGAGCCAGCAATGCTGATCGAAGAGATCTTGCCAACCGGTTCAAGCGCCTTTGAAGGATGCAGGTTTTCGGTGCCGTCATCCCAACGAAGCATGTAGGGAACCTGAGGATCAGCAATCAAACCGTTGATGCCAATCTGGCGCCACGTCAGTTCCTGTCCGTCCGGGAACTTCCGGTTTCCAGGCACCGAGCCGCGACCGAGGCGTTCTTCGATGGGTGCCAAATCGTCAACTGCAACGCACCAACCCATCCAACCTCCACCAAGTTCGGAACGGGCACGAACGGCCTGTCCGAACGGCGCCTTGTCAGAAGACGGGTGGTTCAGAACCTCAACAACTTCTAGGTACTGGCCGTTCTTCAGCGGGAAGATGACATTGCGTGTCCCAAAACGTGGGTGTACACCGCCCTTTACAGATTCGAGTCCAAGGGCCTCGCCGATCCGAGCGGCAGTTGCCGCGAGGCCGTCGGGTCCACAAGCATAAGTTACATGGTCCAACCTCATCATGTGCCTATCATGGCACTTTGTGATCTGCCTCTCGAGTTAGGCTTACCTAACTTGCTTTAGCTTGTCTCCTGCTGTTGTCGCTCGCAGTAGTAGATAGTGACCAGATTCGTCATATTGCGAGACGTGGTTGCCAAGATATGAAGCGTTACGCCAAACTTGTTTCCAAGGTCATGAGTTTCAGCAGATAGCCCCGGCTTGCTGAACGGCAACCCTCCACCGCGGTGGGGTGCCCCGGGTGAAGACCAGGCCCCACATCAAAAAGATGTGGGACAAGCGCGGGAATGCCCCCAGCATTGACACGGCCCCCACTCGGGCCGGCTTTGGGCATACCCCAGAAACATTGAAGGGTACGTCATGTCCGAGAATTGGTCCTTTGAAACCCGTCAGATCCACGTAGGACAGGAACCTGACGCAGCAACCGGTGCGCGCGCACTGCCGATTTACCAAACCAGCTCCTTTGTCTTCCCGAGCGCGGAAAGTGCAGCCGCACGCTTCGCCCTCGCCGAGCTTGCACCGATCTACAGTCGCATTGGCAACCCAACGCAGGAAGCCGTAGAAACCCGCATCGCCAACCTCGAAGGCGGCGTTGGGGCCTTGCTCTTGGCCTCGGGTCAAGCGGCAACCACGCTCGCGATCCTGAACATTGCCGAGGCCGGAGACCATATCGTCGCCAGCCCGAGTCTTTATGGTGGAACGCAGAACCTGCTGAAGCACACGCTGCGCAAGCTCGGTATCGAAGTTACCTTTGTTGCCGACCCGGATGATCTTGCCCTCTGGCGCGCGGCGGTAAAGCCCAACACTAAGGCGTTCTTCGGAGAGGTTGTTTCCAACCCGCGCCAGGATGTTTTGGACATCGAAGGTGTCTCTGCCATCGCCCACGAGGTCGGTGTGCCACTGCTGGTTGATAACACCTTGGCTACCCCATACCTCATCCGTCCGATCGAATGGGGAGCGGACATCGTGATTCACTCCGCCACCAAGTACCTCGGCGGACACGGCACGGCCATCGCGGGTGTCATCGTGGATTCGGGCAATTTCGACTTCGCCGCAGATCCGGAAAAGTTCCCGGGCTTTAACACTCCCGATGAGTCTTACAACGGTCTAGTGTTTGCGCGTGATCTTGGCGTCAACGGTGCCTTGGGCGCCAACCTGGCCTACATCCTCAAGGCTCGCGTGCAATTGCTGCGTGACCTCGGAGCATCGGTTGCACCGTTCAATGCCTTCCTGATAGCGCAGGGTCTTGAAACCCTCTCATTGCGTATTGAACGTCACGTGGCCAACGCGGTTGAAGTTGCGTCATGGCTGGAAGCGCAGCCGCAGGTACAAGGCGTGCGTTACGCGGGTATCCCATCCAGCCCGTGGTTTGAGCGCGGTCGCAAATATGGTCCGCGCGGTACCGGTGCCGTGGTCGCCTTCGAAATTGCCGGAGGTAGCAAGGCTGGCCAGGCCTTTGTTGACGGGCTGACGCTTCACTCGCACGTAGCGAATCTCGGCGACGTGCGCTCGTTGGTCATTCACCCGGCCTCGACCACACACGCCCAGCTGACGGAGGTCGAGCAGCTGGCTGCCGGTGTCTCACCTGGACTCGTGCGCTTGAGCGTGGGCATTGAGAATATCGCTGACATCATTGCAGACCTGAAGTCCGGATTCGATGCTGTGGCACTGCTCGTTGATGATGTTGAGCTGCAAGAAACCCTATGACCCTGGAGACAAAAGTGGTGCTTTACGATGCAGAAACTGCGGCGGCCTTGGACTTTGCGCCCGACGGTATCCTGAGGCACCTACCCACCGGCGCGTACACCTTTGAAACGGGTGGGACGCTTCCAAGTGTTGTCCTGGGTTATGAAACGTGGGGCACGCTCAACGAGGACGCTTCGAACGCTGTGTTTATCGCCCACGCGCTCACGGGCGACAGCCACGTGGCGCGTGGGGCGTCAACCGAAGCTGGCTGGTGGGATGGCTTTATCGGCCCCGGTAAGACGGTGGACACGGATCGGTTCTTCGTGGTGGCCGCCAATATGATTGGTGGCTGCTCCGGGACTACCGGACCGGCCAGCCTAGATCCTGAGGGAAAGCCGTGGGGGTCACGTTTTCCCTTCACGACCATCAAGGATTCGGTGCGGCTTGAAGCGCGTCTGGCAGATGCCCTGGGGATCCAAACATGGCATACCGTGTTGGGGGGCTCCATGGGTGGAGCCCGCGCTCTGGAATGGGCGGTGGAATTCCCCGAGCGCGTCAGAAATTGTGTGGTGGTGGCCTGCACCGCCGAGTCCTCAGCGGATCAGATCGCCTTTGCCCAGGTGCAAAGCGCTGCCATCCGACTTGACCCCGATTTCGCGGGCGGTGACTACTATGCAAACGACTCGGTCCCATCGGCAGGATTGGGCGTTGCTCGGCGCCTGGCCCATGTCACATATCGCACCGCTGCCGAACTGGATCTGAGATTCGGGCGCAACGCTCAGGGTGAGGAACTGCCCGTGGGCAGTCCAAGTCTGGAACGTGGGCGGTATCAGGTAGAAAGCTACCTGGATCACCAGGCAAGCAAATTGGCGAACCGCTTTGACGCCAATAGTTATCTGGTGCTGACCGAGGCACTCATGAGCCACGACGTTGCCCGTGGGCATGGATCGCTTGAGGATGCCTTGGGACGTGTGGAGGACGTGAACTTCTTGGTCGCGGCGGTGGATTCGGATCGACTGTATTGGCCCGAGCAGTCCGAGCGTCTGGCAAAGTCACTGCCAAATCCGTGCACGGTTCAATACATCACCTCACCGATCGGCCATGATGGTTTCCTAACTGACATTGAGCAGCTCAGCGACTCGTTGAGTGAGAGTATTTTCAGCTAGAGTTCCACATTTGGCAGGAAGCTTTCACGGCAGAAGGGTGGGTAGGACGAAGAAAATACTCGTCCTACCCACCCTTCTGTCATGTCCCGAGGCGTGGAGCCTGCTTGTCCGCACCGTCGCCTCATGAGGTGAATTGACCCGTGGGGCGGCCACCCTGATCGGGTTTAGATAGCCGGACCGTGGCCCAACGAGGTGTTGATCGGCTTTTCGGTAAATGGGGTAGCCAACGGTCGCTTTGCGGTGATGCCATCACCGGAGGACTGGTGGCGAAGCCGTCGCAAAACCCAAGGGGCAAGGTGAGTGCGAGCCCAAATGAGATCATCGCGCCTAGCCTCACGCCAGTTCTTGGCATCAAACTCGCTAGCTGGAACATGTTTCAGGTTGTGCGGCACATTCAACGAGTCAAGTGCCATGGCAGCAATGGTGTGGTGTCCCAAGGGAGAAAAATGCAGGCGATCATCTGCCCACATTTGTGGTTGGTGCAGTTCCTGAAGCGACCACATGTCTGCCACTACTGCGTCATAACGCGCGGCGATGGTCCGAATGTTTTCGTTGTAGATGGCTACCTTGCCACGAATGCCGCCTAGTACGGGTGTATCTCGAATATCTGGCCCATTAAAGAGCAGGATCGTGGCACCAGAGGTGGCCAAAACCCGCACGAGCGCATCGAGTTTGTCAGCAATGGCATCTGGATCCCCGCTTGGGCGGATGACGTCGTTTCCGCCTGCGCATAGGCTAATCAAATCGGGTTTGAGTTCGAGAGCCGGCGCTGCCTGCTCGTCAAAGATTTGGTTAATGAGTCGGCCACGGACGGCCAGATTCGCATAGGCAAAGCCCTCGACGTTTTGGCTTAGCTGCTCAGCGAGGCGATCTGCCCAGCCGCGATTTCCACCGGGGCTGTTCGGATCAGCATCGCCGATGCCCTCCGTGAATGAATCGCCGATGGCGACGAAGCGGCGCCAGGGGTGTAGTGCTTCGGTGGGGGAGGCGGATTCTTCGGCGGTAGGGTCTATGGCGTTGTTCACAGATACATTCCTACCAAAGAATACGTGCGAACCCCAAGCTAATGCTCTTTGGCATTTGAGCGGTGTCCTAGATTTCTGCTTCACTGGGTGGGTGAGCGAAACAAGTTGGAATCCCACTGTCATTTGGTCCCGCCCCGAAGCCGAACGTGCAGGAACGCCACTTTTGGTGCTTCTGCATGGATACCTCTCTAATGAAGAGGACCTGATGGGGTTGGCCCCCATGCTGCCCGAAGAGATGACGATTGTCTCCGTCCGGGCGCCCCAAGCCTTGGGGCCCGGCTACACCTGGTTCCCACTGATGCAGGACTTGGATTACTCGTTTGATGCCGTCAAGGCATCCATCGAGGATCTGTGGTCATGGCTGGAGCCGATTGCCAAGCAGCATTCCTCGGTGAGCCTGCTCGGATTCTCCATGGGGATGGCGGTGGCAACCTCCCTGCTACGTCACCAGCCCGAAGCGATTACCACCGTCATTGGTCTCTCGGGGTTTGCCGTTCCAGAAGAAGGTGAGGGCTTCTTCGACGACAAAAAGCTCAAAGAATTGAGCAAGCCAGTGTTCTGGGGTCGAGATCAGGCGGATCCAGTGATCACGCAGGACAAGATCGAATACACCCATGCCTGGGCCACCCAAGACGTGCACGTGACCAAGGTGCTTTACACAAATATGTTCCACTCGGTCAACGCGCAGGAGATGTCTCACGTGCACGAGTTCCTGACTCATGTTGTGCTGAAGGATGCCTCGGTCTAAAGAGGCTTGTACCTTTCTATTGACACAAGGGGCGGCTCCTTGCTTGTATTGGTTTATTGATACAAGAGGGGTCGCTTCGGCATCACCCTCCAAGCAAAGGGACGCTCATGATCAATGGAATTGCTCTGCTGGTATTTCTCGGCTTTGCCGTTGGACTGCTCGTGTTGGTTCGGCGGACCATCTTCACCCAACATCGCTCCGATCTACGCATGCTTGGCGCCGTAGCTGATCGGCTAGAGCGGTCCCATGCCCAGAAAGTTTTGCGTGTGCTCCGCGCACGAAACATCGCTGCGCTGATTGCCGCGATGGTTGGGGGAGTCGTGGCCTGGAACCTTCACACGCAGTTCCCCTCGGCAGCCGGATTGCCGTTGGCCATGGCACCTGCGGGTATGTGGGTCCTCGCCTCGGCTGTCCTTGCCTGGTGGCCACTACCGCATGAATTTGCGGATTCGGCCAGTGAGGCTTCCTCGGTGGCGAGCGCTGATCTAACACCACGGTCCACGTCAACCTTTGGTCCTCGGTGGGGAATCATTGTGCCGGCAGTTTTGTTAGCGGCCACCACGCTCGGGCTGCTCGTTGCCGGAATCCTCTCCGGGACCGACGAAAAAGGTCGCTTCCGGAACTTGCCCTACATTTCGGCCAACGGTGCCGAGCTGGACAACAACATGGTGGTTACGCACATTCAACTGGGTCACGGGTCGGTCGGTCCCTTCCCCGGGTGGTACTACGGGCTCCCGGTGCTGGGCCTGTTGCTGGTGGGCGCCGGGTTGAGCCTATGGGCTTTGTATAGCAACGCGCGCCGGCCCCGCCTGCGAGCGACTAAACTTCTGGCCTTCGACGACGCGGTGCGAACCAATGTTGGATTCGTCGTCAGTACGGGGTTCAGCGCGATGCTTTGTCTCCAAGCCGCACCGTTAATGTTGTTCGCAGCCTCAGCACTATTTAGCTCGGGGCAAAGTACTGCTTATGTGGTGGGGCAGGTCGTCGAGGGTGACACTATTCCGGACACGGTCCTGGACCCCGTGCTCGGAATACTTGCGGTAGTCATTGCCGTGGTGGCACTGATGCTGTTGGTGATCGGCACGATCTTGTTGGTGCGCTGGCTGGGCTGGATGGCAACAACTCTGCGTCCGTTGAAGGAACACTCCACGACCACGGTGATTGCATGATCATTCTTGATGCAGCTCATCCCAGCGGCCCCGCTGAACAGATCCGCGCCCAGATCACGGCCCTGATTCAGTCCGGCGAATTAGCCGCTGACGCCAGGCTACCGCCGGTGCGACAGCTGGCCGGGGACCTTCGGGTAGCCGCCGGCACGGTAGCCAAGGCCTATAAAGAACTTGAATCAACCGGATTGGTGCGCACCGGACGCGCCAACGGAACCCGGGTCAACCCCGGTCTCGTGTTAGATACGCTGGCGCTCAAGGACGTCCAGCGAGTGGTCACTGCTGCGCGCAAGGCAGGACTGAGCCTAGAGGACGTCCAAGGCATCATCGCGGTCAGCTGGAACGCCTAAAACCAACCGCGGATACAACCTGGTGAAGAATTAAGCGGTTTCTACGGTGATGCTGTCGCCACCGAGGCTGACGGTATCGCCCTTGCGGATCTGTGCACCACGACGAGTTTCGATCGCTCCGTTGACCTTCACCAGACCGTCTTCGATTAACTGCTTAGCGTGGAACCCGTCATCTGCAAACGATGCAAGTTTGAGCAGCTGACCGAGTCGAATTGATTCGTCGCGGATTTGGATGGGGAAAGTCTCGGAATTTGCCATGTATCCATCATCGCGCATCCGATGCCACAGGGAAGCACTCGGATGCTCCACAGTGCTCGTTTGTGGTGCGTTAGACACAAAATGTCCAGTCGAGGCGTTGCGCGGCGTAGGTTGAGATGGAAAATAGTTGCCCCTGAAGGAGTCACGTGGCCAGCCCTGACACACGTTCTAACGCAGTACCGCTGGCCATGGCCGGTGCAGCAGGCATCTTGATGCCCCTGCAGGCGCTGATCACCTCTAACGCAGCACTTTACTTGGGTGGGTACCTTGCCGCAGCACTATTTAGTTCCATCACGTCGCTGGCCTGCCTCCTGGTGGCTAGCCTAGCGATTCCTGCCGCCCGGGCCGGATGGAAACGTTTCGGAGCCGTGTGGCGAGAACGAACAATTCCACGCTGGTACATCTTGGCGGGGGTGATCGGTGCCTATTACATGCTCGCTCAGGCGCTAAGCGTCGGGAACATCGGATTAGCACTCTTCGCCGTGGCAGTGGTGGGAGCCAGAACAATTTCGAGCATCCTCATCGACGTGATCGGCTTCAGCCCGGCAGGCAAACAACCGATCACCCGCCGCCGGATTATTGGCGCCGCAATTCTGGTCATCGGAGCCGTCATCGCAGCGTGGGACCCCATCACCCATAGCGGCCAGTCACCTGCCGCTGTTATTTCCTTGGCCATAGCCGTTGTCGCTGGTCTTTTGGTCAGTTTTCAACAATCAATGAACGGCCGGGCCGGGCAAGCGTACGGTTCGACCACCACAGCAACCGGGCTCAACTATCTCGCCTCATCGGCCGGACTCATCGTGGCCATGAGTATCGCCGGATTACTGCACATTGAACCGTTCGGCTATTCGGCGATTCCCGCATGGTGGATGTATTTTGCCGGTCCGCTCGGGATCCTCTTTGTGGTCACCGGTGTCACCCTGGTCCCCAAGCTCGGATCCTTGGTCTTGGGCATTGGCCTCGTGACGGGGCAACTGCTCGGATCCCTGATCTTGGACCTGATACTCTCACCCGAAAAAGTGAGCGGCAATGAAATTGCTGGAACACTGGTAACGCTGCTTGCCGTCTTCATCGCTTCCTGGCAGCCCAATGGACGACCACGCTGGAAGGCACAAAAAGCATCATGAGCCAAAGTAGCACCGCAACGGAAACGGCCCCACGGTCCAGGGCGCCGATCTATCTTGCTATTGCCGTGCTGGCCGGACTGGCCATGCCCATCCAGAGCCGAATCAACGGTGCCCTCGGACTTCACCTCGGAGATCCAATTGCGGCATCCTTGGTCAGTTTTTGCACCGGGCTGATCCTGCTGATCATCATCTCCCTGCTCGTGCCCTGGGCTAGGGCCGGAGCCCGCGAAATCCCGCGGGCGCTACGGGAAAAACGATTCCCATGGTGGTACCTGGCTGCCGGCTGCGTGGGGGCCTCGGTGGTCATTTCGCAGACTTACACCGTGCCACTGCTGGGAGTCGCGCTCTTTACCGTTTCTATCGTCACCGGACAGACTCTTGGGTCAATGCTCGTGGACAGCATCGGGTTTGGCCCCGGCGGACGCCGCCGCATCAGCCCCTTACGCGCCATCGGAGCGCTGCTCACGATCGTGGGCGTCATCTGGGCCGTTAGCCCGAGACTCGCCACCACCGGGTCCATCAGTGCTTTGTTGCTACCAACCATCATTCCGCTGGTGGTTGGCTTCTTGATGGGATTTCAATCGGCGGCGAACGGTGTCCAAGCCCGAGCATATGGAACACCCGTGGCAGCAACGTTGATGAACTTTGGTGTCGGTGCGATCATGCTGGTCATCATCTTGTTGGTTCGGATGCCCTCCGTGGGGCTCCCACATGCCCTGCCGACACAATGGTGGTACTACCTAGGTGGGCCACTGGGCTGCATTTTTATCGGCCTTGCGGCGTTTCTGGTGAGGCACTTGGGTGTGCTGCTGACCGGACTTGGCATGATTTGCGGGCAGCTGGTGGGATCGCTGCTGATCGACATGGTGGTCCCCGCACCCGGTGCCGTGGTGAACGGGGCAACAGTCGCCGGAACAATATTAACGCTGGCTGCTGTCGCTCTCACCTCGGTGGCAGGCGGGCGAACGCGCACAAGGCGTAACTAACTATCGTTCTTCCTCTTCACCTCCGGAGCTGGCACCGTGGTGATGCTTCGTAGCGCAGAACCGGTCCAAGATGGGGCAGCTGCCCCATGAGAGCAACTGATGCCGCGTTCTACATTGCAACCATCACGGGAAGAAGTGGTGGCCCGCGCGCAGAACGGCAGCTGGTCGCAACCCGAGGAAACACGTGGGTGCGGCACCGGCAATCGCCTTGTGCGCGGCCAGGGCGACTGCTGAGATCCCTCGGGACCGAGGAGCAGGACCATGAGCATTCTTAAGACTACGAGCGAATCCAACACCGTCGGGGCCACGGCCGCGTTGTATGCGGCGGACCGGAGCGCACTGGGTTACGTACCAAGCCACACCAAGGTTCTGGCCCTGCACCCGGAGGCCTTCCAAGCGTGGAAGGCCCTACAATCGACGATTGTTGCATCGTTGGGGCCGCGCCGCTATGAACTGGTCACTCTGGCTGCGGCCCAAGGTATCGGCTCCGCGCATTGCCTGCTGGCCCACGGCTACAAGGCGCTAAATTTCCTTGCTGAAGACCAACTGCTGCGGATATCCAAGGACTACCGCAACGCGGACCTGAATGAGGCTGAGGTGGCGATGATGGACTTCGCACTCAAGCTAAGCACCAACTCGGACGCCATGGACGAGTCAGACAGTCTGCGCCTGCGAAGTCTAGGATTTAGGGACCGGGAGATCGTTGACATTGCTCTGGCCGCGGCGGCCAGAAACTATTTGAGCCGAATTCTTCAGGCCCTGGCCGTGGATGTCGATGTTCCGCCGCAACTTGAGGAGAACCTGCGTCGGGCATTGCTTGAGCCGCTGCGGCAGCCAGCCGTGGGCTGAGTCGCACTAGGGATGATGAATCATCGCCTGACCTCAGCGACCGAATGACGAGAGGCCGGGCGGGTGGCCAACCGCGCGAGATCTAAACGATTCTGGGTCCCGGTCTTACGCAGCATGTTTGAGATGTGTGCGTTCACGGTTTTGTCGCTGATCACCAGAGTCTCGGCAATCTCCGCCTAGGTGCGCCCGGCGACGACGTGTGAAAGGATCTCGTTCTCGCGCCGCGTGAGCTCAGGCACCCCGGTTAGGTGAGCTGCCGGCGTCCCGGTGGCGGGTAGGTCAACGCTGATCCGTGCCCGAACCGCAATTTCCAGCAGTGACTCGCTGATCGGCCGTGCCTGAAGATCCTCAGAGGGCGGATTCGGCCATCGTCGTTTTCAAAGAGTTCTGGATTTGCTCCAACTCCGTCGTACGCTCGCCGAGTTCGGCAGCCGTCCCCCCCTAGTTCGAGTGCCACGCTATAAACTCCCCACCGCCCGGCGGCAACGGCGAAATTTCAGCAAACGTTCACCTCGGCAGGGGATGAAGGAGCGCCCGAAGCTCGAAGTGCACGAGGCAAACACGATAGGCTGGACGAGTATGTTTTTCGCCCAACGGACCGCAACCAGCGGCCTCGTGAACCATTGGAGTTGTTATGGCGCCTCAGTCCAAGCTCGATCAAGTCATCTCCCTCGCCAAACGGCGTGGCTTCGTTTTCCAGGCGGGTGAAATCTACGGCGGCTCTCGCTCCGCGTGGGACTACGGACCACTGGGAACCGAGCTGAAGGAAAACATCAAGCGCGAGTGGTGGCAGAGCTTCGTCCGCGGGCGCGAGGACATGGTGGGACTTGATTCCTCCATCATCCTGCCCAAGGCCGTCTGGGAAGCCTCCGGCCACGTCGCCACCTTCACCGACCCGCTGGTCGAGTGCGTCTCCTGCCACAAGCGTCACCGCCAGGATCACCTCATTGAAGCCTTCGTCAACAAGAAGAAGCGCCAGCCGGCCGACGGCATGAGCGAAATCGCTTGCCCCGACTGCGGCACCAAGGGTCAGTTCACCGAACCGCAGATGTTCTCCGGCTTGATGAAGACCTTCCTGGGCCCGGTAGACACCGCCGCAGGCATGGCGTACATGCGTCCGGAGACCGCGCAGGGCATCTTCGTGAACTTCAACAACGTGCTCACCGCGAGCCGCAAGAAGCCACCGTTTGGCATTGGCCAGATCGGCAAGGCGTTCCGTAACGAGATCACGCCGGGCAACTTCATCTTCCGCACCCGTGAGTTCGAGCAGATGGAAATCGAGTTCTTCACCGCTCCGGAGGACGCCCCGGCGTTCTTCGATCAGTGGGTCGAGGACTGCTGGGCCTGGTACCTGGATCTTGGCATTAGCGAAGAGAACCTGCGTCGTTTTGATGTCCCCGAGGAAGACCGCGCTCACTACTCGGCCGGCACCATCGACTTTGAGTACCGCTTCGGCTTCCAGGGTTCGGAATGGGGCGAGCTCATGGGCGTCGCCAACCGTACCGATTACGATCTGAGTAGCCACTCCAAGGGTTCGGGCACCGAGTTGAGCTACTTCAACCAGGCAACCGGCGAACGCTTCACCCCGTACGTGATTGAGCCGTCCTTCGGTTTGACCCGTTCGATGATGGCCTTCCTGGTTGATGCCTACGTTGAGGACGAAGCCCCGAACGCCAAGGGCGGCGTGGACAAGCGCACCGTACTGAAGCTTGACCCGCGCTTGGCACCGGTCAAGGCCGCTGTGCTGCCGCTCTCGCGCAACGAGGAGCTGTCCCCGAAGGCCAAGGCGCTGGCCGCCGAGCTGCGCAAGACCTGGAACATCGACTTCGATGATGCCGGTGCCATTGGCCGGCGTTACCGCCGTCAGGATGAGATCGGTACCCCGTTCTGCATCACCGTGGACTTCGATACCCTCGAAGACCAGGCAGTGACCATCCGTGACCGCGACACCATGACCCAGGAACGTGTGGCACTGGATCAGGTGCGCACCTACCTGTCCGAGCGCCTCAACGGAGCCTAAAGCCATGTCGACACTGGAATTCCGGCCCTGGCGGGACGGGGATGATTTGGAATTGCTGGAACTCTTCGGCGATCCGGCGTCCCCGCATGCCCACCAAGACCGAACCATGTTCCGTAAGGATTCGGACGCGCCATTTAGCCGTGCGCTGGTGGCCACGGATCAGGGCATCGCCGTGGCAGCTGGCGTGGTGTTTGCCTCCACGCTGCACCCGACGCGCCTGTGGCTCTACGTCGAGGTGGCTCGCGAACACCGCCGCACCGGTGTGGGCACCGAGTTGGTGCAGCAGCTTCGCGCCCTGGTCCCTCCAACACAGAGCAGTGAGCTGAAGGCCCACTACACTGTGACCGCCGGAACCGATGCCGCGGCCGCGGCAGGCTTCTGCTCTGCGCTGGGGATGAGCACCATCCAGCGCACCCGCGATGTGATCATCGAGCCGGGCGGCCTCGCCCTGCCGATCTTCGCCGAGGATGGCTTGACCATCGATGAGATTGCTACCGGCAGTGTCGAGCTGACCAAGCTGGTCATCGAGTTCTACAACTCGACCCACGCCTGGGATCCGGCCAACATGACCCTGGGCAGTGCTCAGAAGATGCTGCTGGATGACGCGACCGGAGCTCAGGGCGTGATCGTGTTCCGCGACAAGCCCAAATCTCGTGGCGGAAAGATCCTGTCCTTTGCCATCAGCTACACCCCGGCGCGCGCCGATGCGCCGGCGGATGTGCTCTTGGGTTGGAACCCGGAACTGAGCGAAGAGGAATCGGCCGAGCCGATCCGCGGAATGCTGGCCATGTTGGTTCACCAGTACCCGGTGAAGCTTGAGGTTGATGAATCAATGGTGGTGCTTTCCTCATTGGTTGATGTTTTGGCCACGAAGAATCACGCAACCGTCATTGCCACCACTCATATTGTGGCAACGGCCTAGAAATACAGCAGGTACGGAAGATGGCGTCGGATGATTCCCTTTGCGGGAAGCATCCGACGCCATCGGCGTATGCGAGTGGTGTTACTTTTTCCAGCCCAGTTCTCGGGCGATGTTCGCGATCTCCGTCATTACGTGGGTGTTGTAGTCCACGCCTAGTTGATTCGGCAGCGCGAAGAGCACATAGTCGGCCTCGGTGATGGCTTCATCGTTGATGAATTGCTGCGCGACGTCCTCGGGGGATCCGGCGTAGGTAGGACCCGAGCGCGCCACCGACCCGTCAAGCACACCCACGGAGTCGCCGTGCTCGCGGCGCCCGAAGTAGATCTCATCGGTGTTGGTGGTGATCGGGAACGCGCTGCGGGTCACCGCCGTCATGCCTCCGGTGCTGTGACCACTGGCGGCATACGCGTCCTTATATTGGCGTAGCTGGTCCGCCTGCAGCACATGGAAGGGGCGTCCATCGTCCTCTAACAGCAGCGTGGAGGACAGTAGATTCATGCCCACCGATCCTGTCCACACCCCCGATCCGATGGTGGCCGCGCCCCACCAGATCCGGTTTTCCAGGCCAGGGGAGAGGGGATTGATGGGCAGTAACGAATCCTGATCGTGATGGCGATCCGGCATTGGATGGGCCATTCCGGCCCCGGAGATCGCGGTCCGGAAGCGGGCGGTACGCGCCCGGGTTTCAGTGGCCCAGTCTTGGTCAGGTTCCAGGTCGTAGCCAAACTGATGTTGCCCATCGCGGGCGGATTCGGGTGAGCCGCGGCTGATGCCCAGCTGCAGTCGCCCGTTGCTGATGGCGTCGGTCGCTCCGGCCATTTCTGCCATGTAGAGGGGATTCTCATAACGCATGTCAATGACCCCGGTTCCCACTTCCAACGTAGTGGTCTTCGCAGCCATGGCCGCGAGCAGCGGGAACGGGGTGGAAAGCGAATTGCCAAAGTGATGCACCCGCATCCATGCCCCGTCAAAACCCGATTCCTCGGCGGCCACCGCTAGGTCCAGCATTTGGCGCACGGCATCGGCTCCGGTGGGCACCGGCGATTTACTGGAGCCGCCCGAATGGCCAAAGGTCAGGAAACCAATCTTCTTTGTCATGCGTGCTCCGATCGATGGCTGCGCCTAGAAACTCCTGCTTCAAGGTACAAGCGGCTCAAGCGAGAAAACATTCCATTAAGAAATGACGGTTATCTCTCCAATGGGCTCAAGACAGTCAGATGCCCCGCACGTGCGGGGAATACCTCGAGGGCTACCACTGGATTCGATGAAAATCGTGCAGCAGCTTGGCGCCCCGGTCAGGATTGAGTGCAGCTACCCACGAGACATGCCCCAGAAGATAGCCGCGGAAATCAGCATGGGCCTCCCTGTTTTGCGATTCCGGCCCGAAGGAAAGGCAGTTGTGGAGGATCGCTTTGAGCCGGTCAAAGTCCGAACGAGTGACATTGGTGTGCTTGTTGACCACCACTGATGTCACCAGTTGCCGAACACTGGCAGGGCGCACACGTGTTTTGAGCCGGTTGGCTTCGTGGCCCTCGGCTTCAATGATGCTGATGGCAGTACGAATGAAGGCAGAGGTTCGCCGCGCTAATTCGTTGCCGCCGCTAAAGGCGAGGTCATCGGCGTAGCGGGTGTAGCGGGCGTCGAACTTCTCCGCGAGCCCCGAGAGACGGGAATCCAGCCTCCGCAAGGACAAATTTGCCACCATGGGTGAAGTTGGCGCACCTTGAGGAAGATGCGGACGTGCCAGCGCCTGCCGCAGCGCAAAACGTTCCGTGAGATTGCCGCCGGGAGGCATCAGGGACAAGACCCTCGGTGGGACTGAGTGGGTGCAAATGCCGGTGAGTCGATGCGCTACAGATTCAGTAAATCCGGCTTGCCGGAGCGTACCAAATACTCGCCCGGCGGGGACCTTGGCGAAAAATGTCACCAAATCGAGGTTGATCACCACCTCCTGACCGGTGTGCTGTGCCGCGCCGGTGCCGGCACTTCGGCCTGGAACAAATCCGTGCGCGGCGTCATGGAGCTCAATGGGGTACAACAGCTCCCGCAGCACAGTTCTTTGAATATTCCGCAAACGTGGGGCAGGAATCTCCAGCAAACGCGGAAGTCTGCCCGGGCGCTGCCGCCACTCGTAGCGGTAATGCTGAAGCTTCCGTTCGGCCTTCCGGTTCCAATGTTGCGGATCGGAAAACCATTCCAACTCCCCATAGCTGAGCTCAAGCAGTCCCGCGAGGCTGGCTAGGGTGTCAAGGCGGGGAATCTTGGGCTGCCTGTTCTCACGGGCTGTTGCGGGGAGAAGTGCATAGTTGGCCACGCGCAATGGTTTGCGTTGATGAGCTGCCTTGGCTACAGCCTCGGTGAAGGGATCACTCAGGAAGATCGTTGCGGCCAGTTCGCGCGGAGCGTCGATGGGTGGCCGCGGATACATTTGCAGAATCTGGGTTATCAGGGGACCCAGCCAACGCCGTCTTGCGCCTAAAACGTGCGCGCCGGCGCTGATGAGTTCGGCCCTTGCCCATCGTGGAGAACCGAGGAAAGCTTGCGTCAGTATCGCTGCAA
This sequence comes from Paeniglutamicibacter terrestris, assembly GCF_012271785.1. Taxonomy (GTDB): domain Bacteria; phylum Actinomycetota; class Actinomycetes; order Actinomycetales; family Micrococcaceae; genus Paeniglutamicibacter; species Paeniglutamicibacter terrestris. Next base: position 54,869 of record NZ_JAAWVT010000016.1, read on the forward strand.
TGGCTGGCGCTGTGGGGTGGGGCGTGCGCCTCAGCGTTGCCGAAGCGGGGGTCACCGGGGCGGGGTCAGTTGTCATGGGTGCGATGGTTCTCCGATGACCTAGCTGTCTGTGCGGGTGCCGAGCTGCGCGAAGCGCAGAGACGCACCTGCGGTGCATGGATCAGGCAATACTGCGTACCCCGGGGTATCCCCGGAGAGGAACGCGTGCTAAAAGACGCTTCCCACCTCATCGAAGAAACCATCGCATAGTGCCATGCTAACCGAAGGCCGTGGCACGGTCAGTGAAATCTCCACGGACGAGCACTCGAGGCAATTCCACACTGACCAGCGCTACCAACCACGGCTGATGCCCTTTGCAGCAGTTACTAGATCTCTGCGCTGTCGAGTCCTCGAGCCTTGTTCCGTTGAACCCAGGCAGACACGATTCCGCTGTGACGTCGATCAACCGGCCGAACTTGGGCTGGTTCATCCGCGTCGTTGCCACATGTCCAAAACGAAAGGCTCACGTGTTCTCATTTACCGGCAAACGTCAGTGGCACACTCCAATGCTGGCAGTCCACGCAATATTCGCGTGTGATGCACAAGTCTGCCCTTCGGTGGCACGGATTTGGATCTATTTGAGAGAATGGGTTAGTGACTGCAATTTCCGACATATCTCAAACAGACGCGCCCACGCCGGCGAAACTCGAGCTGCCTCCGCTGCAGTTGGGTAAGCACACCGTTAATACGCCAGTGATCCTGGCGCCGATGGCTGGCATCACCAACAAGGCGTTCCGACGCCTATGCCGTGAATACGGTGGCGGCGTCTATGTCACCGAGATGGTCACCTCGCGTGCCCTAGTTGAACGTAATCCCGAATCGCTGCGGATCATTTCCCACGATGCGGATGAATCACTGCGCTCCATCCAGCTTTATGGTGTGGACCCCAAAACCGTGGGCGCCGCCGTGCGCTTGGTTGTTGAGGAAGGTCGCGCCGACCACATTGACTTGAACTTCGGCTGCCCCGTTCCTAAGGTCACCCGCAAGGGTGGTGGAGCAGCACTGCCATGGAAGACCGATCTTTTCACTTCCATCATCAAGGCAGCCACCACCGAGGCAGCTCGTGGAGATATCCCGCTGACCATCAAGATGCGCAAGGGCATTAACCAGGATCACCTCACCTACATCGAGTCCGGCAAGATCGCCCGTGACCACGGTGTAGCAGCGGTGGCACTGCACGGCCGCACCGCCAGCCAGTACTACTCCGGCAAGGCCGACTGGGATTCGATCGCACGACTGCGCGAATCCCTGCCCGATGTCCCGGTGTTGGGCAACGGAGATATTTGGAGTGCCGAGGATGCTGTAGCCATGGTGCAGCAGACCGGTGTTGATGGCATCGTTGTAGGCCGTGGTTGCATGGGCCGCCCGTGGCTGTTCGGTGACTTGCAGGCTGCCTTCGAAGGCACCGACAAGCGATTCACTCCGGGTCTGGCCAAAGTCGCCGAGACCGTGTACCGCCACGCCGAACTGCTCACCGAGTACTTCGAGGACGAGTTCAAGGCGCTGCGCGATATTCGTAAGCACATGGCCTGGTACTTCAAGGGCTACCCGGTGGGAGGGGACATTCGTTCCGCCCTCGCCCAGGTCCCCACCCTGGAAGTCCTGAGTGAACTGTTGGCACAGCTGGATCTCTCCATGCCCTACCCGGGCAAGGATGCCGAAGGTCAGCGTGGACGCGCCGGTTCGCCGAAGAAGACGCACCTGCCCGATGGCTGGCTGGCCACGCGCGAAATGGACGAAAAGCACAAGGCCATGATTTCCGCGGCCGAACTTGACGTCTCGGGCGGCTAGGAAAACCATGGTGCAGATCCCCGGATACAGCGAAGCCGACGAAGAACGTTGGGCACCCGAACCGCCGAAGAAGGCGTACCGGACGGCCTTCGAGCGTGATCGTGCCCGCGTGCTGCATTCCTCGGCGTTGCGCCGCCTCGGGGCTAAAACACAGGTGGTGGCCCCCAGCTCGAGTGACTTTGTCCGCACCCGGTTGACCCACTCCCTCGAGGTTGCCCAGGTGGGTCGCGAACTCGGTGCCACGCTGGGGTGCGACCCGGACGTGGTTGACACCGCATGTCTGGCTCACGATCTGGGCCATCCGCCCTTTGGCCATAACGGTGAAACCGCGCTTAACGAACTGGCGTCGGAGATTGGTGGGTTTGAGGGCAACGCCCAAACGCTGCGCCTACTTACCCGCATCGAAACCAAGACGTTCCGGCACACCGGTGCCTCCGCGGGATTAAACCTCACGCGCGCCTCGCTGGATGCCGCCTGCAAGTACCCGTGGTTACGCGAGGATGCGCCGCAAAAGAACGGCAAAACGACCTCCAAGTTTGGGGTGTACGTTGATGACGCCCCGGTTTTCAACTGGTTGCGAGCCGGTTCCGGTGCTCAAGCGGGGCAGACCTGCATCGAGGCTCAGGTCATGGATTTGGCTGATGACATCTCGTACTCGGTCCACGATGTGGAGGACGCCATTAACGCCGGGCGCTTCCAGTTACGGTGGATTCTGGATCCGGTGCACCGGGCCACTGCCATCAAATTCACCAAGCAGTGGTACCTGCCTCAGGTTGAAGATGCCGTCATCGAGGCCGCCTTCTCCCGGCTGGAGGCGACAGCGGAATGGGTACCGCACGCCGATGGCTCACGCCGTTCCATGGCTGCGCTGAAGGACATGACGAGTCAGTTTATTGGCCGCTTCTGCCAGTCGGCGATTGACGCCACTCGGGAGCAGTACGGACCCGGTGAGCTGACCCGCTTTAACGCTTCGTTGATCGTGCCCGAATCCACCGAGCATGAGATTGCCGCGATGAAGGGCCTGGCGACCACCTACGTGATGGCCACCGAAGAGCGGAAACCCATCTATGCGCGCCAGGGCGAAATTCTCACCGAGCTGGTGAATCTGCTTAATGAGAACGGGGACAGGTACCTCGAACCGCTCTTTGCCGCCGATTGGCGTGACTCCGCCGATGACGCTGCCCGACTGCGCACGGTCATCGATCAGGTGGCCTCGCTCACCGATGCCTCGGCCATCGAATGGCACTCCACCTTGGTGCTGGGCAAGAGCTTTAACGACTCGCTCTTCTAATCGCTACCGGTTGTGATCCACAGCCCGTAGCGATGCGGAACATCTAGCGGCCCGGGGTCACTAGAATGGAGAGCATGGCTGGTCTGATTAAGCGCGAAGATATCGATGAAGTCCGCAACCGCACGGATATCAAGGAAGTCATTGACGGGTATGTGACGCTGAAATCCGCCGGTGTCGGCTCGTGGAAGGGTCTGTGTCCCTTCCACGACGAACGCTCACCGTCCTTCCACGTGCGCCCGCAGGTCGGCTCATTCCACTGCTTTGGCTGCGGGGAATCGGGCGACGTGATCGCCTTCTTGCAGAAGATCAACCATGGCACCTTCTCCGAAACCGTTGAGCAGCTGGCCGCGCGCTCCGGTATCGAACTGCACTACGAAGACGGCGGTACGGGTCCGCGTCGCGAAGAGACCGGACGCCGCCAGCGACTACTGGACGCGCACAAGATTGCGGAGGAATTCTTCCGCGAACAGCTCACCACCCCCGGTGCCGGCGCTGGCCAGAAGTTCCTTGCCGAACGCAACTTTGATGCCGAGGCTGCGGCGCACTTCGGTGTTGGATACGCACCCCAGGGCTGGGACGCGGCGCTGAAGCATCTGCGCGGTCGCGGTTTCCAGGAAGAAGAACTCAAACTCACCGGCATCTTCTCCGAGGGCAACCGTGGCATTTATGACAGGTTTCGCGGCAGATTGATCTGGCCCATCCGTGACATCACCGGGGCGACCATCGGATTCGGTGCACGCAAGCTTTACGAGGACGACCAAGGTCCCAAATACCTCAACACCCCGGAGACACAGCTCTACAAGAAGTCGCAGGTTCTTTACGGCGTGGATCTGGCCAAGAAAGAAATCACCAAGACGCGCCAGATTGTGGTTGTTGAGGGTTATACCGACGTGATGGCCTGCCATCTCTCGGGCATCGGAACGGCCGTAGCCACCTGCGGAACCGCGTTTGGCACCGACCACATCAAGATTGCCCGTCGGTTGTTGCGCGACGACGGATCCGGCGGCGAGGTGGTCTTCACCTTCGACGGTGATGCCGCCGGCCAGAAGGCAGCACTACGCGCCTTCGAAGAAGACCAGAAATTCATCGCCCAGACCTACGTCGCTGTGGAACCCACCGGTGCTGACCCGTGCGACCTGCGCCAGACGCGTGGGCCAGAGGCCGTGCGCGAACTCATTGACAACAAACGACCGCTCTTTGAATTCGCCATCAAGGCCGGGCTGAAGAACTTTAATCTCAATACCGTTGAAGGGCGCGTGCAGGCGCTGCGCGTGAGCTCACCGATTGTTGCCGGGATCAAGGACTCGGCCATCCGCCCCGCCTATGCCCGTGAACTTGCCGGCTGGTTGGGCATGGACGTCGAAGACGTGAATCGGGCCGTGGGTGCCGCGGTACGTCGGAACCGGATGCCCAAGACCGAAACACAGACAGCGCACCAGTCGCACGCTGCGCAGCCGAACGACGAGGCCCCGGCGGTCCCGGTCTTCAGTCGTCCGGACCCGCGCGACCCGGTCTCCCGCATGGAGCGCGAGGCCTTGGAAGTTGTCCTGCAACAGCCCGCTCAGCTGACTCCCGAGCAATGGCAAGCATTTTATGACGCCAGGTTCATGGCTCCGGCACATGCCGCAGTCCACGATGCCGTGCGTGCAGCCGGACAGTCAGGTGCCACACCGGCGCAATGGGTGGAAGCCATTCGACAGGAAGTGCCAGACCCATTGCGCTCCTTCGTCTCCGAGTTGGCGGTCACCCCACTGCCAGCCAGCAGCACCGAGGCGTTGCTGCGCTACTGCAACGACATCATCAACCGACTCTTTGAGCTGCAAATCACACACATGAAAGCAGAAAAGATGGGTGAGCTTCAGCGCATGGATCCGGCCGGGGATCCAGAGGGTTTCCAACGCATCAATCGCGAGCTGCTTGAGCTTGAATTGCGACGCCGGGCACTGCGTCAGGACTAGCTGTCAGTGGGGGAGGGGACGATTTTTGTTTTCCCCCAACCTTGTGTAGAGTATTTCTCGTTGCATTCCTCCGTAGCTCAATTGGCAGAGCATTCGACTGTTAATCGAAGGGTTACTGGTTCAAGTCCAGTCGGAGGAGCCAAAACAAAGAATTCGTATTTTCTTTATTGAAAATACGAATTCTTTTGTTTAACCAAGACCTGTCTCGGGCCGATAATTTGG
>NZ_JAAWVT010000017.1 GCF_012271785.1 Paeniglutamicibacter terrestris
GACATGGCTTTGTTGCGCCACCTAGTCTCGATCGGTGACCTACTTTCCCTTCATTACCGGAATGGCTACCGGCTTGTCCTTAATCGTTGCCATTGGCGCCCAAAATGCCTTCGTCTTGCGACAGGGAATCCGCCGGGAGCATATCGGCATCGCCGTGTTGATCTGCCTGCTCTCCGATGCTCTGCTCATTTTTGCCGGTATTGCCGGACTGGGCAGTTTACTGAGCGTCGCTCCTTGGTTCATCACCGTTGCTCGCATTGGAGGTGCTGGATTCCTGCTGGTCTATGCCTTCTTTGCCGCACGCCGGGCGCTCAAGCCCAGGGGGTTAGAGGACTCCGCAGTGCTAACTCGGAGCACACGAGGCACCGTGGTGCTGACCGCACTCGCTTTAACCTGGCTCAATCCCCACGTCTATCTGGATACCGTTGTTTTGCTCGGTTCCATCGCCTCGGCCCAGGGGGACCCAGGACGCTGGATCTTCGGCGCCGGTGCCGTTCTCGGCAGCATACTGTGGTTCACCGCCCTCGGATTTGGCGCACGCTACCTGCGCAACTTCTTCGCAAATCCGCGTTCCTGGCGCGTGCTCGATGCGGTGATAGCAGCGCTCATGGCGGTGCTTGCCACCACGTTGCTGCTCCCACTTCTGGGCTGATCTTGGCTTCACAGTGAGCTCTCAACCGGCAACTCAGCCGGCGAGGCAAGACTTTCTAAACATCGTGCCTCGGCGAACCACCGCGAAACCCAGACGCTCATAGAGCCCCACAGCTCCAGTGGGGCTCTCCGTGTCCACCGAAAGGTCCACTTTTACATAGCCTCCCGCAAAGGCCGCCTCAACGACCGTGGAGAGCGCCCAGGCGGCATATCCGCGCCCGCGAGCGGAGCGAGCCGTACCCACACGCGAAATATATAGCTCCTTGGGCACCCATTCGCCGCTCAGAACATAACAAAGCCCACGCTCTTGAACGGGATCGTCACCTACCTCCAACAAGATTCGAGAATATTCGTTACGGAAGGATCGCGCGCGCGTCATGGCATCCCATTCAGCAACACTTTTAGGTGTGGAACCCCAGTGATCTGCGAATGCCTCATTGTCCAGCTCCCGAACCAGCTCAGCCAGGTCAGCGGAATAGTGAGCCAAGCGTAGGTTAGTGGACGGTTCGTGAGTTCGATCCTGCCGGCGAAATTCTGGAGGCGTAACGGCCATATCCTGAAAGTGTCGTGTCGGTTCATAGCCCCGTGACGCCGCAAAGGCTGAGGCGCTATGCCCCGGCGTATTTCCCCACATATCGATGGTGAAATCGACGCCCGGGTGGACTTCGCGCATCTTCTCCACCGCCCTAGCCTCGAGGTCATCCATGATGACCGCCCCAAGCCCGCGCTTTCGGTAGTCTGGCGCGACGCCTCCCCCAATAAAGACTCGTCCGCGCCCGTCGCGAAGGTGCTCACTCAACCGAAGCTGCCCGTATCCGACCATGGCACCGTCAATCCACAGCCCCAGAGTGTCTAACTCGGGCTGAACCCCGGGTTCGGCGAGTTCCTCGGCAAGGTCTTCCTCTTCGTAGAATTCCTCGGTGTCATCGACCACCGCCAGTTTGTTGGTCAGAGCGGTCCATGCGGATAGGTGTTCGGGATGAATCCAGTCGTGGCGCATGGTCTGCCTTTCGTCTCGCTGTGGATATGGGGATAACAAGCGTGGGTGTGGAATGTTCAGTCTCTCAGGATTCAAGATTCCCGCCCAGAGGTCCGGCAAACATCTTCTCGAGACTTAGTAACATGCTGTGCACTAAAGTTATCCACAGGTGGGGATAAGGCTGTGGGTTTCACCCAAAAAGGCCCAAGGCTAAGGGGAATCTTGGGGTTGAGTTATCCCGGGGTGCCTGTGTGTAAGTTATTAACAGTGTGGATAAGGTTTGTGGACAACAAGAGCGCAAGGCGTCTAGAAAGCTTAAATTTCCGCATGTTCTCGCGGATTCGTTCAAACTTTCGAAGAATGCTCCTAATGCTACGTATCAGTAGCTTTCACAACACTGCACAGGTTGTGCACTAAGTTATCCACAGCTGTGGATGAAATTGTGCATATTCTTCGCTTTTGTTCAGAAAACACATCGGACCGGCGTCAGCGCGGGCGCTGGAGCCGGTCCGGTTCATGTGAATTACACGGTTGTGAGTTATTAACAGTGTGGATAACCAATGTGGACAACTTTTCTTGTTGCCCGCTCCACAGGGCTACTGGAGTCGAATGTTGAGAGCACCGTAGAAAGTCAAGGCCACCACGAGCAGAACCAACAATGCCGTTCCTGCCCACTGCATCATGGTGCGTTGCGGCCCCTTAGGAGCATAGGCAAATACAGCAGCACTGGCGGCACCCAGCACCAGTCCACCAACATGCGCCTGCCAGGCGATACCGGGGAAGATGAAGCCGATGGCCAAGTTGATTGCAATGAGGATGACCAACTGGATCGTCTGTCCACCGCGTGCGCGGAACAAAACGAACATCGCCGCAAAGAGGCCGAAAACGGCTCCCGAGGCACCAAGGACGGGTACCCGCGGGTCGGCGATGAGCAGAACTGCCACGGATCCTCCCAACCCGGCGATGAGATACAGGGCAATAAAGCGCAATCTGCCAAGCATGGGTTCAAGCACACGTCCGCAGATGTATAACGCATACATGTTGAAGGCGATGTGTCCGACGAACGAAGTTGAATGGGCGAAGACCGACGTGAGCATGCGCCAAGGCTCGGGTTCAAGATATCCACTGGTGTACAGGCCCGCATAAACAAGGTGGCTGGTGACGCTGGGGAAGACCATTTGCAAGCCGAAGACCACAACGTTGATGATGATCAGCGCATAGGTCACCAGCGGGCGCCCATCGGTGGCCTTGCCGCCAAAGACGGTACGGGTGCTGGGTACCATTTTGCTGGCTTCGCGGACACAATCCACGCACTGGGTTCCCACGGCTGCCGATACTTGGCATTCGGGGCACATGGGCCGGGCACACCGCTGGCAGGTCACGTAGGAGATGCGGTCGGTGTGCCGCGGACACACGGGAGGCGCGGCAGCCTGATTTGGGTTGGGCAGTCCAAATGACATGGAAGTAATGCTCCTGTTGAATTCGTTCACGGGATCGTGTTCTGGTGTTTCGTCCTGTGCCACCATGCAAAACGACCCCGGCCGCATCCCTCAGCATCATTATTCACTTTGCAAGGCGAGGTGAAGAACAAAAGAAGAAGGACGGCGGACGGGGCCGTTGGCGGTCATCGACGCGAAAGATCGCGCCGGAACCTAGAAATTAGACAGCTGCGATATCGATGCTGGAGATAACAACATCTTCCAGCGGCTTGTCGCGGCCGTCGGTGGCAACGACGTTCAGTGCGTCAACGAGCTTGCGAGAAGCTTCCTCGGTGACATCACCGAAGATGGTGTGCTTGCCCTGCAGCCAAGTGGTCGGGATTGAGGTGATGAAGAACTGGGAACCGTTGGTGCCCTGGCCCATCTGGATGCCGGCGTTGGCCATGGCCAGCTTGTACGGTTCGCGGAAGTCGAGGTCAGGGTTGATCTCGTCGTCAAAGCGGTAGCCCGGTCCGCCGGTGCCCTGACCCAGCGGATCGCCGCCCTGAATCATGAAGTCGGAGATGATGCGGTGGAAGATCGTGCCGTTGTAAAGCGGCGTGTTGACCTTTTCTTCGCCGCTGCGCGGATCGGTCCAGGTCTGCTCACCGTTGGCCAGGCCAACGAAGTTCTTCACGGTCTTGGGGGCGTGGTTGCCGAACAGGTTCACGACGATGTCGCCCAAATTGGTGTGGATGGTGGCTGTGTGCGTTGGGATTGCAGTCATGACTGTCATTCTTCCATGACCGACTTGGCCGCCGCAGCGAATGGCTACGCGCTCAGTGAACAATGAATTTCGTTGGGGGATCAGCGAGGCAGACAATGGCCGTAGTTCGGGTGAGGTCGTAGGCTAAGACCAAGCAAACGAAACGATCGAAGGGGTTCACTGTGATGTCGAAACGTACTGCCCGGGACTTTAGCGAAAGCGTTGCCACCAGCGCGGAGCAGGCAAAGGATTGGGCCGCTCCGAAGGTGGACACCGCTGTGAAGTGGGCTGTTCCTCGCATTGAGAAGGGCATCGAGAGCGCATCACCTAAGATTCAGGAGGGCTTGAACTGGGCAGCACACGAGCTTTCCGAGACCGTGGCCAAGGTCAGCCCCTTGATTCAGGATTCCCTCGATAATCTGGGTCCGCGGATTTCCGCCGCCATCGACGAGGCAACCCCACGGGTCCAGAAGGCTGTGGATCGCGCCACACCTGCACTGAACGAGGCCCTCGGAAAGGCAACTCCGGCGTTGAGCCACGCCCGGGACGTCGTGTTAAACGAATACCTGCCGGCAGCCAACGAAAAATTTGGTCAGGCTGCGGAATTTACCGCACGCAAGCTTGATCAGACCAAGGTGCCGGAGGCACTTGCCCAGGTTTCCGAAAAAATCACCCCCAGTCCCGAAACCATCGAACGTCTCCAAAGCCGCGCTAGTGCAGCAGTTGGACATGTCAGCAAGGAGCTGGAAAACGTGCAGAAGCCCGCTAAGAAGAAAAAGGGTTGGCTGATCTTTGCCGTTGTTGCTGCAGCTGGCGCCGCGGCAGTAGCCGCCTGGCGTGCATCCAAGCCCATCGATGACCCGTGGAAGACCCCGACCCCGGTGGAGCCGACCACGGTTCGTGCCAGCGGCCCCGTAGAGGCTCCCGCGAGCGTTGAAGAAGTTCGCGAACAGGTCGCAGAATCTGCCGAACAGGCCAAGGAAAACGCCGCCGAGGCGGTTGCGGAAGCCAAGGAGAAAATCTCCGAGAAGGCTGCCGAGGTTTCGGCCGAGGCTACGACCGCAAAGCACAAGGCCGAGGAAGAACTCGAGGCAAATCAGGACAAGACCGCCGAGGCAAGCTATGGGGACGGCGCACCGAAGCCGGGTCCGCGCGCCAAGAAGTAACGAGGTTTTCTGCCGCCGCGGCGGCAGTCGATCGTGGGGCAGCATCTCCTCCGAGCCAGCGCAGAAGATCGCGGGGCGAGGAGGGGTGTGCTGCCCCTTTTTTATTGTCCGGGGTCAGCAACCCGGGGCACGGCAAGTATGCGTCCCTGACCGCGGACCACAAAGAATAGTCCGCCCAAGATGACCACGAGTCCGATGATCGTCCCGGCCGGCAATACTTGACCAAGGAACACCGCCGCGAGAATCGCTGCGCCGGGGATCTCCAAAAGAATCAACGTGGAAACCGTCAGCGGCCCTAGGGACGTCAAGAGATGGTTCAGTGCAGAATGTCCCAGCACCTGCGAACAGATAGCCAGCGCCAGGATGCCGATCCAGCCCTTGGCATCAAATCCCCATACCGGGACGCCAGCAATCAGACACATGGCCAGTAGCATGAGCGAAGTCATGCCGTAACATGCGGTGGTGTAGGCGCTGGTGCTCATGGTTTCGCGCGCCTTAGCCCCAGATAAGGTGTACACGGCAGCCAAAACCCCACCGATCAGGGCATAGACGTCACCGAGAAGCGCGTCGGTTCCCGAACCAACGTCCAACCCCGTGATGACAACAACTCCCCCGAAGGCCAAGAACACCCCTAGGCCAACGCGCCAGCCGTATTTGGCCCCACGCAGGAACTGGAATAGGGCAATCCACGCGGCCTGCAGGCAGACCAGTGCCGTAGCTGCGGCGACCGTGGTCATCCTGATTGAATTCATGAAGAACGCGAAGTGTAGAGCCAGTGAGATGGCTGCGAGGGCGCTCCAGGCCCAATCTCGGCGCTTTAGCCGGCTAAAGGTACGTGGCTCAATCAATAGCGCAGGAACGGCCATGACGGCCGTTCCGATGGCGTTGCGCCACAGCGCCATGGAGAGGGCCGGAACGGCCGGGAAAGCGGCAATGAGCGGTCCCGACGCTGCAACGCCTAGGACTCCCACCAGGGCGAATATAAAGGTCATCTGCCGACTCCATGATTTCTGACGGCCCCGGATCCCCTCCGATGGCCCCTCTGCGATGTTAACGCAGAAGGTCCGGAACTCTCGTTCCGGACCTTCTAATTTCTGTGGAGACTAGGGGGGTCGAACCCCTGACCTGAAGCTTGCAAAGCTACCGCTCTACCAACTGAGCTAAGTCCCCGTATTTTTTTGTACATCTCCTGCTAGGCAGTCAATGCTTTACTACTGAATCTAACAACCGACTAAATCATGATACCTTATCGGTACCGTTACTCCAGACAGCCTTTTCAGCAGTGGAATCCTTGTATTTACGATAGCCGATAACGCCGGCGACTACTGCCACCAACACTAGAAATTTCCGCATGGAGATTTCCTTTCACCTACCGCTTGGACGAGGTAATCCGTGGGCGTACCTGGACTTGAACCAGGGACCTCTTCGTTATCAGCGAAGCGCTCTAACCGCCTGAGCTATACGCCCTCTTTGTTCCCGTTGGGAACGAGATAAAACAATACCCGAGAAACCGCCCAAGAAACAAATCGGCCCTCGGGGGTACCTGTGCAGGAATCCCCGAGGGCCGAAAAAGCGCTTGTTTCCGCGACTTAGTCGTCGGTGAGCGTCACACCAATTCCGCCAACCAGGGTTGCGGAGAGGTTATAAAGCACCGCTGCCAGCATCGAAAGCACGGTGATAAGCACCACATTTACGACGGCAAGAATTGTTGCGAAGGAGGCAACCTGCCCCAGGGACGCAATTTCCTTGAGATCGAACCCACCTTCGGTACCGACGATCTCGCCGATCAGGCCGTTGATCGACGCGAAGATTCCGGTCAAATCAAGAATCGACCAGAAGACCACCGAAGCAACCACCGTCACGATGCCCAAGGCAACCGACAAAAGAAATGCCATTTTCAAGACCGACCACGGGTCAACCTTGGAAACGAGCAGGCGGGCCTTGCGGACCTTGGCCTTAGGTGCCGGCCGAACCAGCTGCTGCGGGCGTGCGGCAGGGGTTCCGGGGCGCGCAGCGCCTGCCGGACGCTGGGCCGCTCCCGGGCGCGGGGCCGTGCTAGGTCGCGGCGCTCCTACGGGGCGCTGGGCCCCTGCGGGTGCCTGCCGTGGCGGTGTGGGACGGGTGCCACCAGTGCCGCCCGCCGGGCGGGGCGTATTTGGGGTGCTCACGCGTTACCTCCGTCGTTGATGGCCTCGTCGTCGTGCCCAAGGTTTTCCTCGGTGTCTACCGGGCGTTCTTCGCTCGGCAGGCCCTCAGAGGCCAGTTCTTGTGTCTTTTCCGCGTCCAACGGTACTGCATCTTCCTCGGGATTATCTCCGAGGCCGCGCTCGGTGTTCTTCGCGACGGCAATGATGCGGTCCTTCTTGTCCGGCTTGGCAAAGATGACGCCCATGGTGTCACGGCCCTTGGCAGGAACCTGCGAAACGTCCGAACGAACGACCTTGCCGCCCTCCATGACCACCAGAACTTCGTCCTCATCGTGGACAATCAGCGCACCGACCAGATCACCGCGGTCCTCGGCAAGCTTGGCCACCTTGATACCCAGGCCGCCACGAGACTGTACGCGGTATTCACTCACCGAGGTGCGCTTGGCGTAGCCACCCTCGGTGACGACAAACACATACGAATCCTCGGTGACAACGTCGGCGGCCAGCAGCTCATCCTCATTACGGAACTTCATGCCCGTTACGCCGGAAGTGGCTCGTCCCATCGGGCGAAGCGCATCATCGGTGGCGGTGAAACGGACCGACTGACCCTTGCGGGACACCAGCATCATGTCATCGCTATCGGAAATCAGCTGTGCGGAGACCAGTTCATCACCTTCGCGCAGGTTGATGGCGATAACGCCGGCCGTGCGGTTGGTGTCGTAGTCGCTCAGGCGCGTCTTCTTGACCAGGCCGTTGCGGGTGGCAAGCACCAGGTACGGAGCCTGCTCGTAGTTGCGCAGGTCGAGGACCTGGGCAATGTGCTCATCGGGCTGGAACGCCATCAGGTTGGCCACGTGCTGTCCCTTGGCGTCACGCCCGGCCTCGGCCAGTTCGTAGCACTTGGCACGGTATACCCGCCCGTGGTTGGTGAAGAAGAGCAGCCAGTTGTGCGTGGTGGTGACGAAGAAGTGCTCCACCACATCGTCTCCGCGCAACTGTGCGCCCTTGATGCCCTTGCCCCCGCGGTGCTGCGAGCGGTAGTTATCACTGCGGGTGCGCTTAACATAGCCACCGCGAGTGATGGTGACGACCATTTCCTCTTCGGGGATCAGGTCCTCGATGCTCATGTCTCCGTCGTAGCCCATGAGTACCTTGGTACGGCGGTCATCGCCGTGCTTCTCGACGATTTCGGCGAGTTCCTCGGAAATGATGGTGCGCTGGCGCTCCGGGGAGGCAATGATGACCTTAAATTCTGCGATCATCAGCTCCAGCTCGGCGTGCCGGTCCTGGATCTTCTGACGTTCCAGGGCTGCCAGACGGCGCAGCTGCATGTCCAAGATGGCGCGGGCCTGAAGATCATCGATATCCAGCAATTCCATCAAGCCGTCGCGCGCGGCTTCGGTGGTATTGGAACGGCGGATCAACGCAATGACCTCGTCGAGGGCATCGAGTGCCTTGAGCAAGCCACGCAGAATGTGCGCCTCTTCCTCGGCCTTGCGCAGGCGGAACTGCGTGCGACGGATGATAACTTCCATCTGGTGTGCGACCCAGTGACGGATGAAGGCATCGAGCGAAAGCGTGCGGGGGACCCCGTCAACAATCGCAAGCATGTTCGCGGAGAAGTTGGACTGCAGTTCGGTGTGCTTGTAGAGGTTGTTCAGCACGACCTTGGCCACTGCATCGCGCTTGAGCACGATGACCAGGCGCTGGCCGGTGCGTCCCGATGTCTCATCACGCAGATCCGCGATACCGGAGATCTTGCCGTCCTTGACCAGTTCGGCGATCTTCACCGCCAAGTTATCCGGGTTTGACTGGTAGGTCAGCTCGGTGACCACCAAGCAGGTACGTCCCTGGAGTTCCTCAACGGAAACCACGGCGCGCATGGTGATCGAGCCGCGGCCGGTGCGGTAGGCATCGGAGATGCCCTTGGTGCCAAGAATCAGGGCACCGGTGGGGAAATCTGGGCCCTTGATGCGCAGCATCAGGGCATCGAGGAGTTCCTCACGGGAAACATCGGGGTTTTCTAGGTACCACTGCACACCCGCTGCCACTTCGCGCAGGTTGTGCGGCGGGATGTTGGTGGCCATCCCCACGGCGATGCCGGAGGAACCGTTGACCAAAAGGTTGGGGAAACGCGCCGGCAGGATGGTGGGTTCCTGGTTCTTGCCGTCGTAGTTGTCCTGGAAGTCCACGGTGCCTTCGTGGATGTCGCGGACCATTTCCATGGCCAGCTGGGACATCTTGGTTTCGGTATAACGCGGTGCGGCGGCGCCATCGTTGCCCGGGGAACCGAAGTTGCCCTGGCCCAGGGCCAGCGGGTAGCGCATGGTCCAGTCCTGGATCAGGCGTACCAAGGCATCGTAGATCGAGCTGTCGCCGTGCGGGTGGTACTGACCCATGACCTCGCCGACCACACGGGCGCACTTGTTGTAGGAGCGCTCCGGGCGGTAGCCACCGTCGTACATCGCGTAGATCACGCGGCGGTGCACGGGCTTCAGGCCATCACGCACGTCCGGCAGTGCACGACCCACGATGACCGCCATGGCGTAGTCAAGGTAGGAGCGCTGCATCTCGGTCTGCAGATCGATCTGGTCGATCTTGTCGTGACCGGTGAGCACCTCCACGGCGTCATCGATCACCGCACCCTCAACGATGTTCTCGTCGGAGGTGACGCCGTCCTGCGGGTTTTCGGGAGTCTGATCGCTCATCGATTTCTTCCTCTAATCAAAAGTTTGTGTCTAAACGCTTCGGGAGTGCGAGAAATCGAGGACTAGATGTCCAAGAAGCGCACATCCTTGGCATTTTGCTGGATGAAGTTTCGACGCGATTCGACGTCCTCGCCCATCAGGACGGAGAAGATCTGGTCGGCGGCGGCGGCATCATCCATGGTGATCTGACGCAGCGTGCGGTGTTCCGGATCCATGGTGGTGTCCCAGAGTTCCGAGTAATCCATCTCGCCCAGACCCTTGTAACGCTGGATGCCGTTGTCCTTGGGCAGGCGCTTGTTCTTCGCTGCACCGGTGGTCAGCGCGTCGTCGCGTTCCTTGTCCGAATACACGTATTCGTGGGCGGCATTTGACCACTTGATGCGGTACAGCGGCGGCTGCGCCAGGTAAACGTAGCCGTTTTCGATCAACGGGCGCATGAAGCGGAAGAGCAGGGTCAGCAGCAACGTGGTGATGTGCTGGCCATCAACGTCGGCATCGGCCATCAGCACGATCTTGTGGTAACGCAGCTTGGCCATGTCGAATTCTTCACCGATACCGGTGCCGAAGGCGGTAATCATCGCCTGGACCTCAGCATTGCCCAGCGCGCGATCAAGCCGTGCACGCTCCACGTTCAGGATCTTGCCGCGCAGCGGCAGGATGGCCTGGGTGTGTGGGTTTCGTCCGCGCTTGGCCGAGCCGCCTGCGGAGTCGCCCTCCACGATGAAAACTTCGCACTCGGAAGGGTTCTTCGAGGAGCAGTCCGAGAGCTTGCCCGGCATGCCGAAGGATTCCAGTGGGGACTTGCGGCGTGCGTTGTCCCGTGCCTTGCGTGCGGCCATGCGAGCCTGCGAGGCCAGCTGAGCCTTGCGAATGATGTCGCGGGCGGTAGTGGGGTTGCGCTCAAGCCAATCGCCGAGTTCCTCGTTGACCACACCCTGAACAAAGCCCTTGGCCATCGAGTTGCCCAGCTTGGTCTTGGTCTGACCCTCGAACTGTGGTTCGGCGAGCTTGACCGAGATGACAGCGGTCAGACCCTCACGGATGTCATCACCGGTGAGGTTCTCATCCTTTTCGCGCAGGATCGTCTTTTCACGCGCATAGCGGTTGATCAGCGAGGTCATGGCGGCGCGGAAACCCTCTTCGTGGGTACCGCCCTCATGGGTGTTGATGGTGTTGGCGTAGGTGTGCACCGATTCGGAGTACGAGTTGGTCCACTGCATGGCCACCTCAACGCTGATGCCCTTGGAGTTATCCTCTGATTCGAAGGCGATGACGTCCTCGTGGACGAGTTCAACCTTCTTGGAGGAGTTCAGGTGCTTGACGTAGTCCAGCAGCCCGTCTTTGTAGAGGTAATCCACGACGCGGTGCTTCGGGGTAGCGTCGTTTTCCTCGTCGGCGTCGGTGGCGATCTCATCACCGTCGACCACCAGGGTGCGCTCATCGGTGAGCGTGATGCGCAGTCCCTTGTTCAGGAACGCCATCTGCTGGAAGCGTGCGCGCAGCGTCTCGAAGTCGAAGTCGATGGTGTCGAAGATCGTGGCGTCGGGGTAGAACGTCTGGATGGTACCCGTCGCATCGGACTCTTCGCCCTTGACTAGGGTGCCCTGAGGCTTGCCACCGTCGGCGAAGGACATCCGCCAGACGCTGCCCTGGCGGCGGATCTCGGTGTCCACACGCTCGGAGAGCGCGTTAACAACGGAGATGCCCACGCCGTGTAGGCCACCGGAGACGGCGTAACCGCCGCCGCCGAACTTACCACCGGCGTGCAGGATGGTCATGACGACCTCGACCGTGGGCTTGCCCTCGGTGGGGTGAATATCCACGGGGATGCCACGGCCGTTATCTTCAACGCGCACACCACCGTCGTTGCGCAGGGCAATTTGGATGTGATCACAGTGGCCAGCCAGCGCCTCGTCAACGGAGTTATCCACGACCTCATAAACCAGGTGGTGAAGTCCTCGAGACGAGGTGGATCCGATGTACATGCCGGGGCGCTTACGCACCGCTTCGAGGCCCTCAAGAACCGTGATGTCCTGCGCGCCGTAGGTGTGCTCCACTCGGCCGCTGATCTGGTCTTCTGCAGGTTTCGCGGCGGGGGTTTCACCGGCTTCTACGGAATCGATTGGTTCCTGGGGTGTGGTGTTATCGGTAGACACAGGTGCTACAGACTCCTCAAACAGTGGAAGGCCGAACACTGGGGGTGTTCGATCATGAACCGACGTCTTGCCGAAGCGACAAGACGTCTGTGTCAATTCTACCGTGCGGCTCCAAATAAACCGGTCATTGACGGGCGAGAATATGCCGCTATTAGCCAACAATCCCCGTTAGGAGCGATTCGATCATCCTCAGGTGGGGGGCTATGTGGTTTGGGCGCTCGGAACGCGCCAGTGGGCCAGCTACGCGTTCCGGTTTTTCTTATCCATAGGTGTCGCGCGGTCCGCGCCCCTTGACCGAACGTCCACCATGGCGCCAGGTGGGTGCCGCCGGGCCCAATACCCGGATGACGGTGATGACGCCCGGGCCCAGTTCCTTATCAAAAGTCTTGAGCAATTCGTGAGACAGCAAGCGCAGCTGAGTGGCCCAAGTGGTGGAATCGCAGCGCACCACCACGGTGGAATCCTCGAAGGATTCGGGGGTGCAGTGGGCGGAGATTTGGGGTCCCACCAGTGAGCTCCACCGCGATAGGACCGATCCGACGGCTACCGGAGCCGTCCATCCTCGATCGCGGACAATCTTGCCAAAGAGGTTCCCAATTTCTTGCGGGTCACGCCCATCGGTGTATTTGGCCGGCGCCGAGCTGGCCCGCCGGCGCTGTTTGCGAGCAGCAGCATTGTCTTCGTATCTGGCGGCCTTTGCCGCGTCCATGCGGGCCTCGCCGCGGCCCAGTGCCGATTCACGCATGCGATTAAGGATGGCGCGAGCAGCGTCCATGGCCTCGGGCACATGTGGATCCCGGTCATCACTCACGAGTGCACTACTCCGGGGCTGACCCGCAGGAAGGTGCCGCCAAGTTCTTGGGGGACATCCCCGGCTACCGCGGCAGTGACAATGACCTGGTCCGCACCGGCAACAATTGATGCCAGCCGGGTGCGCCGGGTGGCATCCAATTCGGCAAAAACATCGTCCAAAATCAAGATGGGTCCGGCACCCGGGCGCGGATCGTCTTCGCCGAGTACCTTGTAGGCGGCAAGACGTAAGGCCAAGGCTAAGGACCACGTCTCCCCATGGCTGGCGTAACCCTTAGCTGGTGCACTGCCCAAGGTGAGTAAAACATCATCGCGATGCGGACCAACCAGCGTGATCCCGCGTTCAAGTTCCTTGGCACGCTTCTCCAATAAGGCGGCTAGAAACATTTCCTCAAGTTCTTCGAGGCTCGCATCCAGCAAGACGGCCGGGGCCACGGGGGCGGATTCACCGTCGGTCAGGGGAGGGTCTGCGGCAGTGTCGTCTTCGTCAAAATCGGCGACGATGGTGGATTGGTAGTGCGCTCTGGCCACCTTGTTGGCGTCGGCCAATGAAGCATAGGCGCCGGCCATATAGGGGGAGAGCATCTTCAGCACATCAAGACGTCCACGCACCACCCTGGCCCCGGCTCGAGCCAGATGGGTATCCCAGACATCTAGCGTGGATTCGTGTGCCGTGGAGAGCTTGCCGCCGGTGCGCGCAGATTTCAGCAAAGCGTTGCGCTGCTTCAGAACTCTTTCGTAGTCCCCGCGTGTGGCCGCTTGTCCGGGCCTGAGCGTCACGAGGAGCTCATCGAGAAAGCGACGACGATTCGAAGGATCACCCTTAATCAGGGCAAGGTCTTCGGGGGCAAAGAGCACGGTCCGAACGATGCCCAAAACGTCGCGGGCCCGCACTGGATTTGCACGGTTGATGCGCGCACGGTTCGCTTTACCTGCGGTGATCTCGACTTCAAGCGTTGTTACTTGCTTGGCGCGGTGGACACGTGCTCGAACCAGTGCTCGCTCGGTGTTGAAGCGTAACAAGGGTCCATCATTGGTGACCCGATGCGATGAAAGCGTCGCAAGGTAACCGATGGCCTCGATGATGTTCGTTTTTCCGACGCCGTTGGAACCTACAAGAACATTGGTGCCAGGTCCCAGTTCAACATCGGCTTGCGCATAAGAGCGAAAGTCGGTGAGAGAGACATGTGAGATATACACCTAGACGTCCTGCGATGGGCTAAAAGGGTGGGTTGCCGTTGATCGGGAGGCCACTGATTGGCATAAAGCATAATAAAAAATGTGTTCGACCACCCCTGTAGGAGCGATCGCGGGGCGGCCGAACACGAGATTGCAGCGGGATCAGAAACTAATTCTTCTCCCGTGGGCAACCTAATTGGGCAAGTTTGGAAGGCGTACCGGCATAACCAGGTAGCGATATTCGTCGCTGTCTTGGCCGTCAAGCGAAGACTGAGCAGTCATCATTGCCGGCTTCGGTGCGCTGGTGAAGGAGAAACGAACGAATTCACTGGAGAAAGCGTTCAATCCCTCGCTCAAGTACGCAGGGTTGAAAGCGACGGTGATTTCTTCGCCATCAATCTGAGCTTCGATGGACTCTTCAGCCTGAGCGTCCTCTCCGGTTCCGGCATCCAAGGAAAGCTGGCCACCAGTGAAGGAAAGACGAACGGGTGTGTTGCGTTCCGCAACGACAGCAACGCGACGGACCGCTTCCATCAGAGCCGAGGTACGCACTGTTGCGTGAATCGGAGTGTTCTCCGGGAAGAGCGAACGGATCTTGGGGTAGTCCCCATCAACGAGCAATGAAGTGGTGCGTCGGTTTCCACTTTCAAAACCAATAAGTTCGTTACCCGCACCAAGGGCGATCTTGAGTTCGCCAGCGGAACCCAAAGTTTTTGCAACCTCGTTTAAGGTCTTTGCCTTCACCAGTGCTGAGGTGGAAATACCGGCCTGAGATGGCTTCCAGTGCACTTCGCGCATCGCGAGGCGGTAGCGGTCTGTTGCCAAGAAGGTAATCAGGTCATCTTCGATTTCCATCTTGACGCCAGTCAGGATGGGCAAAGTGTCGTCTTTGGAAGCTGCGACGATAACCTGGTTGATCGCGTGGGCAAAAGCCTCGCCATCAACTACACCGGTTACCTCGGGAAGCACTGGAAGTTCCGGATATTCAGCTACGGGCATGGTTGCTAGGTGGAAGCGACTTCTGCCGCAGGTCAAGGTGACCTTGGTGCCATCGGTTTCGATGACGGCGGTTGCGTTGGGAAGACTGCGGCAGATTTCAGCCAGCAGCTTTCCGGAAACCAAAATTGTTCCTTCGGTTGCCACATCAGCGGCGATCTCGAGATGTGCAGAAATCTCGTAGTCAAACCCAGCCAACGAAACCGTGCCGTTGGTGGCCGTGATCAGAATGCCCGACAGGACCGGGGACGGAGGTCGTTGGGAAAGTGAACGGGCGGTCCAGGATACGGCTTCGGCCAATACATCCTTTTCAACGCTGAACTTCACGAAGTGGTCCGCCTTTCACGACGACGTCGATGGTACTTGGGCTAGAGCAAGCTTAGCGTCTTGACGGAAGCTAAAAACCAAAAAGCTTGCCTGAAATGGGCTTGCTTTCGGTGAGCTTGCTATGTGGGCCGACTGCAACTGAGGCAGAACTGTGGCACAGCCTTCGAGCATACCGGTTTTTGAGGACTCATGAAGTTGCTAGTTCCCAAGGGGGATTGGCCACGAACAACGAACAACCAGAAACGCACGTACATATCGGGGATCAGTGGGATCCAGAACTGCGATGGCAGTGATTCAACCGACAGTCTGTTATTTACCGAGAGCTCTTCAGCAAATAGAAACCCTCCCGTAAGAAATCAGCTGTTGATGCGAAAACGAAAAATTCAACGTACCGGGGGAGTGCACTTACTTCGGAACGGATGTTGGTTCGGTGCTGGCGGAAGAAGCCTCTCGAGATTAGTGAGGATATCCATCGGAGAGATAACTCTGTTGGGACAAATCTACAAGCTGCTGACTGCTCGAGCTGGATACGTGCAGAGCGTTCTCGTCATCCGGTGAGAAGTGTTCGCGGCAAGTCTTCAAAACTGCGTTTGGAGATGGTTTGCACGCTTGGTGCTCGTAGGGGACTTGTTATTTGGATGAATAAGAAAAATGGGGTTAGTAGTGTTAATAACCCCTGTGGATACTGTGGATAAGTCCCTAGGGCCGCGGAACCGTACCGATTATGCATGTGCACAACATGTGATTGGGCGTGACACTGAGTGTCACGCCCCGGTGGACAACTTTTTGAGAGAAATTAACCATCCACAGCCCACTGCATGGTTATCCGCAGTTAATTGCAGTAGTCCACTTAATGATCCACAGGTTTATCCACACCTGTGGTTATTGGATTTGAGGCTCGACTATCCCTCGCGTTGACGCTGCTTGATCCTGTTGGTGAGCTCGGTGACCTGGTTGAAGATGGCTCGTCGTTCGGCCATGAGTTCACGGATCTTGCGATCAGCATGGATCACCGTGGTGTGGTCGCGACCACCAAGCTCTTGGCCAATTTTGGGCAAAGACATGTCGGTGAGTTCACGCAGCAGATACATGGCAATTTGTCGGGCAGTTACTAATGTTCGGGTTCGTGACTTGCTAGTCAGTTCCTCGATCGTGAGATTAAAGTACTCGGCTGTCTGCGCAACGATGGTTGCCGGAGTTATTTCCTGGGCACCCTCGTCGGTGATCAAATCCTTCAACACCGTTTCTGCCAGGCTCATATCAACAGTTTGGTTGTTGAGTGAGGCGAATGCCGTGACACGAATCAATGCGCCCTCAAGCTCACGGATATTCGTGGAGATCTTGGAAGCGATGTACTCCATGACATCGTCTGGCGCCGAAAGATTCTCCGCTGTGGCCTTCTTGCGAAGGATGGCAATGCGGGTTTCAAGTTCCGGCGGCTGAATATCGGTGAGCAGACCCCACTCGAAGCGAGAACGCATCCGATCCTCGAAGCCCGAAAGCTGCTTTGGCGGCAAGTCTGAGGTGATCACGACCTGTTTGTTGTGATTGTGCAGCGCATTGAAGGTGTGGAAGAACTCTTCCTGGGTGGCATCCTTGTTGGCCAAGAACTGGATGTCGTCAATGAGCAAAATATCGACGTTTCGATACGTTTGCTTGAAGCTTGCTCCCTCGTCATCACGAATCGAATTAATAAAATCATTCGTGAATTCTTCGGAGTTAACGTAGCGAACACGGATGCCGTTATAGAGATGCCGCGCGTAGTGACCAATAGCGTGAAGCAGGTGCGTTTTACCCAACCCCGAATCGCCGTAGATGAATAACGGGTTGTAGGCCTTGGCGGGGGCTTCTGCAACGGCAACGGCTGCTGCGTGGGCAAATCGATTCGAGGAGCCTATAACAAACGTATCGAAGATGTACTTGGGGTTTAGCCGGCCAAACTCCTGAGAATTCGAAGGTGGAGACGGCTGGGGGAGAACATCACTGATGCGCGCCTTGGGAACTGGAGGCAGTTCGACCGGTGGCGCTGGCACCTCATCCGGGAGCAGATCCGAATCAATGCTGAATGCGCAGCGGATATCGGACTGAAAAACGAGCTTTAGGGACTGTTCTAGCGGATCCTTGAGCTGAGTCTGGAGGACATCGCGAGTCAACTCGTTAGGGACGGCCAGCAAAAGGGTGGTTCCGATGAGCCCCTGCGGCTGAGCCAAGGCGGCGAACGCGCGCTGCATCGGTGTCACCCTGTCATCCTGTTCGATGTGGCGAACTACCTGACGCCAGGCACTACCGACGCTATTCGTCTCGTCTGTGCTCACAATAAGGCCCCTTCGTTGTGTTGCATCGACCAAACGGGCGACGAAGAAGGGGCCCTCAACTGCAGAACCCCGACGGATTGATTCTAGCGGTCATCCACAGCGTTATGCACAGTCGGTGGATAACTTGAGGTGGATATCTCCTTAGGGCTTGCAAAACTGCATGAATGCGGGTAAAAATTGAGATCTAAGATATACGCTTCAGATGCGATAAGCGGACTTTTGCACCGATTATCCACTGCTCTATCCACAATTTTGATTGCTTCGCACACACGGTCAGACGAGGACTCGAAAGAGCTCAATTTGACGTACCTTCCTTTGCGCCCCTATCGTTGTGTAGTCCTATGTGTCTACTTTTGGCACTGCGAGATGCTTTCGTCGGTCTTCGGATCTTTGAAATGCATGTAAGCAGTTCATACGTGGCACCTGAATACGAGCGTCGGCCTGTTCTTCCCTACTTATTAGCAACGGGCAAGGCGCATCACCTGATCGTCTTGGAGTTACTACCGTGAGCAAGCGGACTTTTCAGCCGAATAACCGTCGCCGTGCAAAAAAGCATGGTTTCCGTCTTCGTATGCGTACCCGTGCAGGCCGTGCCATCTTGGCAGCCCGCCGTGGCAAGGGCCGCACCGAACTTTCTGCATAACCATTAAGCACTTCAGTCCTGAAACAGCGCAGGCTTTCGTGAGTTCTTTGTTTATCAGACACGACGCGTGACGTCGTGTTGCCAAAGAATCAACGGCTGCGCTTTTCTCAGGACTTTACAGCTACTGTACGTTCCGGCGCCCGCACTGGGCGCCGGAACGTAGTGCTATATGCACGGGTTCGTAATGACGAACCCCAGGGCAATAATCGTTTTGGATTTATCGTCTCCAAGGCCGTTGGCAATGCCGTGCACCGCAACCTCGCTAAGCGAAGGATGCGTGCATTGGCCGCGCAGTTTACTGCGGATGCCATCGGTCTTGACGTCGTGGTCCGGGCATTGCCTGGAGCCGCCGATGTCACGTGGGACGAACTAAGCCAACAAGTTGAATCAGGACTTGTAACGGTTATTCGTAAGGCTGGTGTGAAACGTGAAGAAGGACTCTAAGCCCAGAACCGGGCTCATATGGTTCCTCATCGATATTCCGCGAAACCTCATCATCGGGTTCCTCATGGTTTATCGCAAGATCGTTTCGCCAATCTATGGCGATGTGTGTCGTTATTTTCCCAGCTGCTCGGCCTATGGCCTTGAAGCAGTCACTGTACATGGCGTCATCAAAGGCATCGGATTAACCATCTGGCGTGTCCTAAGATGTAATCCTTTTAGCCATGGCGGGATCGATTACGTTCCCGATGGCCGAAGAATTTGGCCAGAAGGCAAGACCCCCAAGATCATGGTGATGAATCATCCTCCGATTCCCGCCGACGAAGATGCCGCAGATGCGGCCAGAGGAGCATGACCGGTAATGACAAACTTCTTTGACCTGCTACTGAGCCCCTTTCGGTATGTAGTCTCGTGGATCCTCATGGCCTTCCATGAATTGTTCACCCGAATCGGACTTGATCCCAACTCGGGATGGACTTGGGCGCTGTCCATCATCTTCTTGGTGCTTTTGATCCGTACTGCGCTGATTCCGGTCTTCGTCAAACAGATCAAGGCCCAGCGCGCCATGCAGGCCCTGCAGCCGGATCTCCGTAAGCTTCAGGCCAAGTACAAGGGCAAGAAGGACCAGCTCTCGCAGCAGGCCATGATTGCAGAGCAACGACAGCTGTTCAAGAAGCACAAAACCAATCCCCTGTCGTCATGCCTGCCTATGCTCGTCCAGATGCCGTTCTTCTTCGCGTTGTTCACGGTTTTGAACAATGCATCAAAGGCCAGCGCGAACAATGACGGTGTTGGAGCACTTTCCGCCGATCACATCCGCAGCTTTGATGCTTCGTCAATCTTTGGCGCACGTCTTTCCGACACCTTCCTGAACACCCTGAACTCGGGATCCCCGAGTGCAGCAGTGATCATCGTCGCTGTCGTGATGATCCTTGCGATGACCGCTTCGCAGTTCATCACCCAGAAGCAGATCATGTCCAAGAACATGACGAAGGAGGCCCTTGAAGGCCCCTTCATGCAGCAGCAGAAGATCATGCTTTACATCCTTCCGCTGGTCTTCGGCATTGGTGGAATCAACTTCCCCATCGGTGTTCTGATCTACTGGACAGCCACCAACCTTTGGACTTTGGGACAGCAGTTCTACGTTATTCGCAACAACCCGACACCGGGTTCGGAAGCGGAGCGAGAGCTCAACGTGCGACGCGCGGCTAAGGGCCTTCCCCCGTTTGGTCAGAAAAAGGTTGATGAGGCCGCAGCTGAAGCTGTGGTTGAAGCGCCTAAAACGCAGCGAGTCCAGCCCCAGCGTAAAAACAGGAAGAAGAAGTAGCCATGAGCGATGTTGAGCAAAGCGAAGCCGTCGAGACTCCCACTGCGGTAGAAGAGGATGTTCTTGACCACGCCAAGATCATTGAGGAAGAGGGCGACATCGCCGCTGACTACCTCGAGGAATTGCTCGATATTGCCGATCTTGACGGTGACATCGATATCGAAGTTCGTGGTGGACGGACCTATATTTCTATAGTTGGCGAGCCGGCAGATGAGAAGTCACTGGGACGCCTGATCGGTTCCAAGGGCGAGGTTCTGGACTCCCTTCAGGAACTGACTCGTTTGGCCGTACTGACTGCCACCGGCAACCGTTCGCGCCTTGTTCTGGATATCACCGGCTACCGTCAGGGCCGTGCTGGTGAACTCAAGCGTCTCGCCGAGGAGGCCGTCGCTAAGGTCCAAGCGACCGGTGAGGTCATTGCACTCGATCCAATGAGCGCGTACGAGCGCAAGCTTGTCCACGATTGCATCGCGACCCTAGGCCTGCACAGCGAGTCCGAGGGCGAGGGCCCCGGCCGTCACATCGTCGTCTCTAGCGCAACCTCCTAAGTACGGAACCAAGGAACAGTACCCCATGAGCAACGAAGTAGAACTTACGCCAGAAGAGACCCAAGCTGCCCGGACAGTGTTCGGCGATCGCCTGGAGCTTGCTGAGCGTTATGTTCAGCACCTGGCCACCTCCGGTATGGAACGCGGGCTGTTAGGCCCACGTGAAGTCCCACGGCTGTGGTCGCGGCACGTCTTGAATTGTGCCGTTGTTGCGAACCTGATCGATCAGGGTGCACACGTGGCTGATGTTGGCAGCGGTGCGGGGCTTCCAGGGCTGACTCTGGCGCTTGCACGCGCCGATCTGGAGCTCACCCTGATCGAGCCCTTGGAACGTCGCTGCATTTGGTTGCACGAGGTTGTTGAAGATCTTGGACTAGAGAACGTTACGATCATGCGCGGCCGTGCTGAGCAGGTTATAGACCACGTGAATGCGGACTTCGCGACGGCACGAGCAGTATCCGCGCTGACCAATTTGGCCGGCCTAACGATTCCTTTGCTTCATGGAAAGGGAACCGTTCTGGCCATTAAGGGCCGTTCAGCTGCCGAAGAAGTAGAAAAGGCGAGCAAGATGATTCGCCGCCTTGGTGGAAAAAAGATAGAGGTTGTCACAGTCGGCGAAGGGCTGCTGGTAGAGCCCACGACAGTGGTGCGGATCAACGTAGGCTAGCGCAATCGCGATAGGCTGTATGGGGTGGCTTATTGCCACGCCTGAGGTTAGTAGAAAGAACCGTTTTGAAGCGTAGCATCAACAAGATTCCACCGTTTGCAGCGCTTTTTGCTAGTTTCGGTTCATCAAACAGCCAAGAACAACCAGAAGAGATTGTTTCTGCCGAAATTGAAGTTGTTTCACGTGAAACAATCTTCACCGCTGCGTCAATCCTTGACGAGACTGAAGCGGTAGAGCTTACGGATTCCGAGGGAGATGAACCAGTGGTGGCGAAAGAACCTGCGACAGTAAAGAATGTTTTTGATACCACCGATGACAGTTCTCCGCTGGCCAGCCAGCTGGCAAGCGAGCACAAGCGCCGCGAAAAGCTGAGCGAACGAAAGCTGCCCAAGCCAGACGAAACGCGCTACATGACTGTCAGCAATCAGAAGGGTGGGGTTGGCAAGACCACCACCACTGTTAATATTGCGGCCGCTCTAGGGCTCGCTGGCTTGAATGTCCTGGTCATTGATATTGACCCCCAGGGTAATGCTTCTACCGCTCTGGGCATCGAGCATCATGCAGATGTGGACAGCATCTATGACGTGCTTATCAATGATCTGCCATTGGCCGATGTTGTGGCCATCTGTCCTGACATCGATAGACTCACTGTCGCGCCAGCAACGATCCATTTGGCTGGTGCAGAAATTGAACTTGTTTCGCTGGTCGCACGCGAACAGCGGTTGCGTCGTGCATTGGAGAAGTACGCGGTCTACAGGGACGAGAATGGACTGGAGCGTCTGGACTATGTGTTCATCGACTGCCCTCCGAGCCTTGGACTCTTGACGGTCAATGCGTTTGTTGCTGCCCGTGAAGTGCTCATCCCTATTCAGTGTGAGTACTACGCGCTGGAAGGACTCAGTCAGCTGCTCAAGAACATTGAGATGATTCAGAAGCACCTCAACTCGGACCTCACTGTTTCGACGATCCTCCTGACCATGTATGACGGTCGAACGAACCTGGCCGCTCAAGTTGCGAGTGAAGTTCGCGAGCATTTCCCCGATCAGGTGCTTCAGGCTTTGATTCCCCGTAGTGTTCGTATCTCGGAGGCGCCTAGCTATCAGCAGACAGTCATAACCTATGACTCAAGCTCCACGGGAGCTCTTTCGTATTTGGAAGCTGCGGCCGAAATTGCAGAACGCGGAGTCCGCTAAGCGCTGACGACGCATTCTCGACGCCTTCTGGTCTTAGGACCGAATGGTAGAGAACTATTTTTGCTGAAGTTACTAGGCAACTGAGTATGGTTGCTAAACACCTTTTGCGTTGCTGGATCGATCTTGAGACCGGTGGTGCCTTGAGTGGGGGAGAGGTAGGGTCAACTTGGACCTGAGCCACACCCACGATCAGCATCCTGAACTATGAATCACAAACCAGTAGAATTGCCTTGGGTCAAGGTAGTTACGGTGTCGAAAGGGAGAAGCATCCAATGTCGGAAAAGCGACGTGGTTTAGGACGAGGTCTCGGTGCGTTGATTTCGAGCAGCCCAGTCGTGGAATCCGAAGTAGAAGCTCCAAAGGATGTTTCACGTGAAACACCAAAATCCTCCGCAGCGCGAGCGACCAAGACGGCAAACGTGACTGCACCGAAGCGTCGGACAACTCCCTCGGCACCAAGCAACAAAAAAGCACGTCCTGTGGATATGTTTTTTGTACCAGGAAAAACCGAAGCCGAGGCCGAGGCCGAAGCCGAGGAAAGTGCCGGACCTTCTTCCGTTGCCGCTAAGAAACGTCGCGCTCAAATGCCTGGTCTTATTGCGTCGTCAGGTCGGGCAGGAGATCTCGAGCCCATTGAATCGGTAACCGATGATTTGGTCGAAGTTCCTGGTGCAAGGTTTGCGGAAATCTCCGTTGGCCAGATTCACCCCAACCGCAAACAGCCGCGGTCGTACTTCGACGAAGAACACATGGCCGAATTGGTCCACTCCATTCGTGAAGTGGGACTCCTGCAGCCAATCGTGGTTCGCCCGTCCCGCGAAAATGACAAAGAGCCCTATGAAATTGTCATGGGTGAACGCCGTTGGAGGGCTACGCAAGCAGCCGGCCTTGAGACCATTCCGGCCATTGTTCGTGAGACTCAGGACGACGATCTTCTACGTGATGCCTTGCTGGAGAACCTTCACCGGTCACAGCTCAACCCCCTGGAAGAGGCTGCGGCGTATCAGCAGCTTCTGAGCGAATTTAGTTGCACCCAAGAAGAACTCTCGGAACGTATTGGTCGATCGCGGTCACAAATTTCTAACACCATCCGGCTCATGAAACTACCGGCTTTGGTTCAGCGCCGTGTTGCTGCTGGGGTCATATCCGCGGGACATGCACGTGCTCTTCTCGGACTTGTTGACGCGGTGGCGATTGAAGAGTTGGCCCAGCGCATTGTGAATGAGGGCCTCTCGGTACGATCTACCGAGGAAGCTGTCGCCCTTAGTGACGGACAAGCGAAAAAGACCAAAGCCAATACCCCGAAGCAAACTGCACGGCACGAACGGCTAGATTTTTTGGCTACGTCGTTGTCTGATCGGCTTGATACGAACGTCAAGATTTCGCTCGGTGCCCGTAAGGGTAAGGTGAGCATTGAATTTGCCAGCGTTGATGATCTCAATCGAATCATGAGCGTGCTATCGCCGGAATCGATTGAGAAGTAAAAGTTCATGGCCGTGATGGTGGGGAATGTTTCACGTGAAACATTCCCCACCATCACTCGTTTAAGGCTTCATGCTGCAGGGTTTCGGGAAGCAAAGGCGATGGTTTTCGACGCTTCGGAATGACGACTTCTCCGAATTGATTGAGGGCTCTACGAGCCATCGATATTTCGCGATGAGGGATATTGACAGTAGGAAACCAGAGCTAGCAATGGCAACAGTTGACCCAAGCTCCTTCAGGCCTCTTCTGAGCGACCAATTTCTCTCATTCGAGGACCGGGTGCCTAATTGCCCCATTTGGCCCCTGTGCGGGCGTGGGAGCTTCGTGAGGTCCTAGGGCGGCCAATGGCCACGCATTAGAAATGCGGTTCTGCCAGAGGAAACGATCTTGAGGCCGCCGCTCAACTGACATCGACATCGATGTAAATCGCCTTCTCCCTCAATTTTGAACGCTGCCGTGAGTCGATCAGCATCATTGGGCATTGGGGGAGTCGAAGTTGTTTCGTCATCATTGGGCGTTGGGGGAGTCGAAAGTGTTTCGTCAACTTTAAGTCGGCCATTAAAGCGCTTAGAATCAGGCCACTTTGGCTCAGCTTTCCGCCATGTTTGCGTTTGGTCGATTCCACGAACCCGTATTTGACCCGCTAGGAATCTCCGCGGAATTGCAACAGCCGCCCAGGTGCACCAACCGATTTGTGACAGCGGTAGCCAGTTGTCATCCCGCACAGCGTTTCGCACTTCGAGAACTCCTGGTTTGTCGTGATGTTCAGGCTCCGCTCTTCAACGCATCTGCGATCATCGGGAACGACAATTTGGTCCCTTCGGCACCTATCATCTTGAGCCATCTATACCTTCGGGCTCAGCGTCGGATGGCGTGGTGGCCGTCCCGCTCCATGACCACTTGGACTTGGACCTGGACGTGGATGTCGGAGCCGAGTCGCCGGCGTCACCACCGAGCACACGGCGTTTCGAACACGCGGGATCGGGCAACAGCGGCGTTCCCCGGACGCGATCAGCCTGCGTAGGTGCACTGCGGTTGGAGGCCGGGACAACAGCTCCGCACTCAACACTAAGACGGAACCCGACGTGCACGTCCCGTAGACAGTAGTGACCGGCAGTCTGCAAGGACTACCGCTCAAGACTGAACCTATTCACGTCGTTGCATCGCCCGCCACCTCGCCGACAAAGTGGAGCCCTGCAATGCCACGAGTGGCTCCCACGAAGAACGGCCGCGTTTGCCCGACGTATATCGCGTTCATCGAAATTTCTCACCTCGTGTTGATCCGCCCAGAAGGGCGGACCTTCCTCGAAACGGATGGTCTCTGACCACGCATCAGTTCTCGAGAAGGGCCCGCGCGTCTGGGTTAACGCAGAGGGAAGATTCGGACGTCCACGCGTTTTAAAGAATGGAATGAGCATCAATGAGCATCAAAGAGATCGCCCGACGCACAGGACGAGACCACAAACCAAACATGCGCACCTCCCGGGAGAACGAATAGTCGGCAGACGCCAACGCGTGACCGATCCGTTCGATGCCTTCGAGGACTACGTCCTGGCCCGCCTGATCGAGGACTCCACTCCTCTGAGCTCAAACTCTGATGGACGATCTGCAGAACCTCGACTTCGCGCTTTCGTACCAGACTTTGACTAGAAATATTCGAGTCCTGAACCTACATCCGGTCTGCCAATCTTGTAAGAGCTGGCCTAACGCCATCATCGAGCACCCGACCGGTGAAGAAGCTCAATCGGATTGGCTCAAGCTATACCATCCGCCCGCCGGGTGAGTATTCGACGCTTTGGGGACCACCCATTATTGCCATTGGGG
>NZ_JAAWVT010000018.1 GCF_012271785.1 Paeniglutamicibacter terrestris
TCGGCCCCTCTTATATATTGTCTAAACCGGCAATCGTTGCGACACAGCGGAGTGCCGACGGCTGGATACTGAATCGAGGGTTTGGCTTTGCCATGGATCCGCTCATGCTTTTTCCAAAAGGGGCAACTATTGCGGGACTGCAATACGTCACCGTGAAGATGCTCAGCTGGAGCCCGTCACTACGCAAGAGTGTAGTAATCGAGTCCTTCACACGTGGCTTCCAGCTGGAAGCCACGTCGCGTAAGGACCTTGGCGGAAGCGGCGTTGGCCGGGTCCACGCGCGCGATAAGTTTTCGAGTTCCATAGATCTCGGAAACTGTCGCAAGGGCTTTATCGACCATGACGCCGGCGATCCCTCGTCCCCAACGATCCGGGGATACCCAGTATCCGATCTCGATCCCGTCCACCTTGCGCGTGGAGACCACGATGCCAACAGGTGCATTTTCCTCGGTGGCCAGAAACCAGCGAGAAGCTCCAACGGTCTTTATCGGGTCCTGCTCAAGTGCTGTCCGAATGCGCCCATTGATGAACTCGTGGCTCCACGATTGGCCGTCGCCAACATAGCGTGTCACCCGCTCGTCTGAGGCCATGCGGGTAAAGAATTCCGTATCTGCCTGGTGAAATGGGCGCAAGTCGAGCTGGGGACGACGCAGCACTGGGGGCCTTTCAAGTTGTCGGAGCTTTGGCAAACGTATCAAACTAATTCTGCGGCGTTGAAGTTGCAAGCCAGCACAGATTCAATGCGTCGCAGCGGTGCTCCACTCGGCGAACTCTCTGCCGGGCGGATTTTCGAATCTTCATCGGTAACGGAGTAGCGGGGAACCGCAAGGGATCAACCTGCATCGGAAAATCCTCGCTGACACGATCCGATGCCAAGTGCTCATATGCTCACACCTCGATGACACCCAGCAGCACGATGTGTGGGTTATGCGCCCGGACATGATCGGCTATTTGCGATGCAAGCATGCTGAAGGATTCAGGGCTCATTGGAAGCCTGAGATCAAAGTTCGCCTTGCGACCGTCTGTCAGCTCGATCCCCATCCATCGGGTGCCGTCACGCATCCCGAGTCCCAAACCTGCCGTTCGGTCAAGACTTTTCTTCGTCGCCATTCTGAGTCGGTGATTGACGTCGAGATTGGCGAGCCCCCTGGAACGCCTTAGCCGCGGTTCTGAGCTCTCAAGCCGGACCACTTTGATGTTGCTCCAGGGGATAGGGCCGTCGCTGTCAATTGGTCCGCGACCGCCGACAAACGCGAAGCCGGTGATCCCCGCGGCATCGAGGGATACCAGCGGAGAGGTTTGTCGTGACCATCGGATGATGCGGGTCAGGATCTCGGCGCAACTCACGAGCGATACGAGCGACACAAGTATGAAAAAGATCCCGAAAGCGACACCGATGAAAGTGCCTACAGCTTGCACCTGTATGAAGCTGGCCACGATCACGAAAACACCCAGCGCGGCGAGTCCGATCATGATCGCCGTGGCTGCGCCAAAGCCGATGAGTTGCCGAGTTGCTCGCCCGGGGTCATACCGAATACTCAGCGTTGCTGGCGGCGTGGGTGGCTGGTTGCTGGCAGACATCGGCTGCCCTCCCTAAATATTCTGTCAATCTCTGCTGTTGTCACCTGCCGGATGCGAAGCCGAGCCGTTTATTGAGGAATCGCGCATAAGGCGTGCTGGCACCCCGTATTCCGAAAGCCTCTCCAGGACGGGTGCCGACGTGAATACCGTATACCGAAGTGCCTCATGACAATATGCTCGCCAACTGTGCGACGCGTGCCTCATCTAAAGTGCTCGCGAAAATGGTCCTACGTGTGCAGGCATGAATTCTTCGTGCAACACTGGCCCAATGTCACCATTTACCATGTCTACTTCACCAGCTATACCCGATGTCGACGTCTTGTCGCTGTACAACGCGGTTGGCTGGACGGCTTATACGGACAGCCCGGAGGTGCTCTTTCAAGCGATCAAGAATTCTTCGTTTGTAGTATCTGCGCGGAACGAGGATGGCCAGCTTGTTGGTCTCGCTCGGGCGATTTCTGACGATGCAACCATCTGCTATCTCCAGGACATTCTGGTTCACCCGGACCTTCACAGAACGGGCGTGGGGCGCGTGCTCTTTGAGCGGGTATTAGAGCGATACGAACACGTACGCCAGACGGTACTGATTACAGATGACGAACCGTGGCAACGAGCCTTCTACGAATCCATGGGGCTAACCGAGGGTGCTGATTTCAGCGCTGGACCGGTGCGCGTCTTCGCTAAATTTCGGTAGCAGGGGGTCGCTGCCGGCGCCGTTCGATTCTCGTGTCTGTGGCAATGGCGTGGGGTTGCTGGATTTGTCTGGGCGTTGTGGTTGAAATTTCCAGCGGCGGCCAACGTATCAGGACACTTAACTTCGAGGTGTTGCGTGTCTGGGCCGGTATCGTAGGGCGATCGCCCCCGATCGGAATTCGTGTCGTTGCACGAGATCAAGCTTAATGCGCTCGTGGAGACCGGCGAGCAACGTCGGTCCATGTCCGGCAAGGACTGGCTGCACGAGAAACTCGTATTCGTCGATCAGCCCCAGATCTGCCAACGCGAGGGGGAGTGTCACACCACCAACCCAGAGGCCCTCGCCGGGCTCCTGCTTGAGCTGGTGAACGACTTGCCCCAAGTTGCCTTGAACCAGTTCGGCATTCCAATCAACCCCGCTAAGCGTGCTCGACACTACGTACTTCTTCGCCCGGTCGATGGCCTCGGCAAACGGAATCTGCCAACTTTCCACCCAGCTCGGCCACGTTCCCGTGGCAGGCTTCCTCCAAGCCGATTCCATCATCTCGTAGGTCACGCGGCCGAACAGCAGGGCATCGGCACGCTCTAGCTGAGCGGTCCAGTAATGCATCGATTCCTCGTCAGGCGGGAGTCCTGCTTCGTGATGGCAGCATCCGTCGAGCGTGACGTTGATCGAGTATCGAAGTGGTCTCATCTGCTCGCTTTCCTTTGATGTTCGAAGTGAGTTTCCATCGAAGGAACAGCGGGCCTGACCATGGCTTCGCTCAACGGTTCCTAGTCCGAGAGTATGCAACCTCGCCATCTAACGGAAGTGTCAGCGCCCGAATTCTGTCTGGATATTGAGCCCTCTACCTTCGGCATGGATTTGTGGGTATCCAACATTTTGCTGTGACAAGATTTCCTCGGTCCGAGCGTAGCCGGAAGGAACCTTGGGCCATTAACGGTCCACCGCAGGCAAGGCACTCCCCACCGAGTCCATGGTGGGCTTCACTTTGCGGTTTTCCCCAAAATTGAATCGCAACGGATGGTAGGAATCATCTCCGCCAGTTCATTTCATGACCGAGAGCCGAACGCGCCACGCGCCACCCCAAGTGCGGACAACGATTCCTTTTCCGGATTCTTCAGTAGGAAATGGATGTGGTGGCCGGAATTGTCTTCATGATGAGGCAGGCTTGGGTCATGGATCTATTTGAATCAGACCTTCGAGTCATCGAGGCAGCGGAAGAACTTGCGGCGACACTCGGTGCCGACAAGAACCATACGGTTGCGGCGGCGGCGATGGATACGAACGGCGTCATTCATCGCGCCGTGAATGTCTACCACTTCACCGGCGGCCCGTGTGCAGAATTCGTGGTGATGGGACTCGCGGCGACGGAGAGTTCCGCGCCGTTGGTGAGTATGGCCGCAGCCGGGGATGGCGGACGGGGCCTCATGCCGCCATGTGGGAGATGCCGACAGGCGATGTTGGATATCCACCCGGACATCATGGTTGCCGTGCCCACGGATAACGGACCCCAGATGCGTCCTGTTCGAAAGTTGCTCCCGGACACGTACTTCTTCCCGGATGCAGATTCCCGGCGGCTGCTGAGGTTCAGCAAGAAGTATTACGATGCAGTCGCAAATGGAACTAAGGTGACGACTGTCCGCTTTGACGATCCGGTGGTTCCAGGGCCGTACATCTTTGTATTTGAGAATGATGCAGCGCATCGGACGTTGAACGGAATGGTGACAAATGTCCAACATTACCGGCTGGACCAGATGACGGCCGAGCAGGCGTGTCTTGCGCCGGGGGAGTGCATGGACGAGTTCCGGGGCAGCCTTCGTGCACGCTACCCTGAACTGTCTGACGAGGATGAGGTTGGGGTAGTAGAGTTCGAACTCATCTAGATCGGCCCGTCCGGGTCTGGTCGTGTCCATGATGAACAGCGTCTCCTTTTGCACAGCATCCATGTGCATAGAGAAGGTCCAGCTCACTCAACCAGAGGTAAAGTTTATGAAAATTACCTATGACAAGCAGGCCGATGCGGCATATATTATGATCGCCGACCACATTCACGACGGAGAAGCCGCCATCCAGCTGCACTCAATCGAAACCCCTGGAGGGAAAGGGGAAGTAACGCTGGACTTCGACAGGAATGGAAAACTACTTGGGATGGAAATTCTCGGAGCAGAACAAGTCCTTCAACTTGAACTCCTGGCACGCGCTGAGCTGCCGGCAATCGATCCAGAAAACAACCCCAACTGACCTTGGCCGAACCAAGGCCATCAACTACTGACCGTAATCCGGTTGAGCCACCCCGGTCTGGAGAAAGACTCACCGCACGCTAGTCCCGCAACGCAACCCCCTATGGGACGGTCCTTTAGTTCGGGGATTCCGAGGGGAGATCTGACCGTTGGCCCCGGCTTTGGCAAGAATTTCGGAACACGGAATGCGGCTGTCTATTTACAGGTTTGACCGGCGGGAAGCACCTCGAGTGTGGTCATCATGGTGAGGGAGGCAGTGTCTTTTTCGTCTGGATTGTTGTAAGTCACCTTGAGGGATTTCGCGGTCCCTGGTTCTGTTGTGTTGTTCAGTCCTAGTTCGACCTGAATCGCTGCAGTGTCTCCAACGGCAATGACACGATTCGTGTCTAGCTGCAGATCACCACCAGCACCTCGAGTGCCCACTTCTTCGTTGCTGATAATTCCGAAGCCTTGCAGTTTAAGGTTCGTGGGGTCATCGAGCTCGACCTTGGTGATTTCTGCAGGGGTTTTTCCTTCGTTGTGCAGGTAATTCATGGCAACTAGGAATTCCCCACTCGTGTTGGCCGGCCTGCATACAGACGCAGGGACATCGTCCGAGACGGCCAGCTTGGTCTGAGCGGAACTGCATCCGGTGGCCAAGAGCAACCCCGCGATTGCGAACGGCAGGATTTTCATAGATCTCATGTCATATTTGTATCACGAGGTTGACTTGGTCTTTCCAAGACTTCTGTTGCTGTTCCAAGTGCCCGGGGCGGGAACCTTATGCGAGACGATGCCACCAGATTCAACTCGGCACCAGCCTTTAAACAGGATCCAGCGGGTACCACGATCAATCGGCGGTTGACGTGTCTATCCAGAAGCGGATTTCACCTTCGTGGTTAGTCCCATCGGGGACCCCGCCGTTTCGTTTCACCACGCTGATTGATGCAAGGTTGTCCGGCGCGACGGTGAGGAGAGCTCGGTCGATGGCTAGCGCTCTGCACTTCACCAGCGCGGACCGGAGCATGTGACTTGCGTGCCCTTGGCGTTGCCACGGGTAGACGACGTGGTATCCGATGTGGCCGCCTCCTTCGTCTTCGGTCAGGGTATGACGAATGACCAGAGAACCGATGTAGTACTCGTGAGAAGTGAACCAGAACAGTTCGGAGGGAACGCCCCAGCGTTCTCGTACGCCCACTCGTTCCTCGACATAACTATTAAAATCCAGACTCGCTGCTCGAAGCCATTCCGTGTTAGATCCCCGGTGAAGCATGTCGGCCTGCTCGCCGACCAGGTATGACGTCTGGACTTGGTTGGATGGCGTGGCTAATGACGGTGGGGCCGGAAGTTCGATCATGGTGGAAGGATATCGAACATTCCAGAAGGACTGACACTCTGCGGTCCTTCGAAGGCGGCTGTCGGGAGAATCAAAAAACGCTATATGGCGGCCTCTTGACCATCTGGGGAACCTCCACCGGGACTGGTCGAACGATGTCCGGAATAATTCGGTTCTAATGCTGTGTAGCTAAAATCCGTTTCGCTGCCTTCGTTCCCTTGAACGTTCCAATCATGACCCCGATGAACATAATCATGCATGACGCGACAAGTACGAGCCCTTGTGAGTCTTCACCTTGTACAAATAGGGCAGGCATCATGCAGACGATTGCCGCGTAGATCCCTATAAGGGTCGGTCTCTTGGCTGCCTTGTGTCCGGCGATCCAAGTCTCCTTGTTGGCCATAATCGACGAGGTGCGTAGACCCGCAATTCCATTGGTTCCGATGCGGCCGTCAGCGCAACGAATAACGACAACGATGAGCAAAAAATAGCAGGCAAGAAGTATCAACGCAGCGAATATCATTCGTTAAGGCTATCAATTCGAAACTGTGACATGCTCACCATCACAACTATGTTGTTTTCATAATCGCAATGGCAGTGCCCCATGATGAACTTTCTGCGGGTCACAGACCGGTTGTTGTTATTTGAATTCCGGTTAGGGCTGATCATTCTCTCGGAAGGTCGCAGAATTCATTCCGAGATTTCCAGAGATAGGCCGTTAGGCTTCAACCATGATTATCGACAGTGCTGAGGTCAGGGCCGCAAGAATTGAGGATGCGGCCGAGCTTTATGGCATGGCGAATATATTCACGCCCGGGCTAGAGATGAGCGTGGGGGAATTCGAGGTCCACTTTCGCTCCTTGCTGAAGGACGCTACCTGGTTTGTGGCCGTTGCAGAGGACACGGGCTGCCTGACGGGATATGTTGCAGTCCAGGACTATGGGCGCGGACTCCGAGGATCTTTTACCGTGGGCCGAATACACGACCTGTTTGTCGATCCGAATGCGCGCCGAAGCGGAATCGGTCGTTCATTGGTGAAGTTCGCCTTCGCGTGGGCAAACGCCCGTCCATCGCCGATGATTCTTGACTGGCAGGCAACGCCTGAATCGGTTCGCTTCTATGAGTCGTTGGGATTTGAAGCCGACTTCGTTGGGGATTTCCCGGAATATCCAGGATTCACCTTGGACTTACGTTCTGCCGGTATATGAATAGCTGGGCTTTTTGTCCACGGCATGTGTCTCACAGCGATAAATCTCGCAACCCCAAACGCCAGGATGCCTGGTGCGCAACGCTCCACAGGGGGAGCGCTAGCTGGGACACTCGGCACTGCCAACGCAGCGCTTAGGGTGACGTACTTTGGTATGCGTTAAGTTTTACGGCAAGCCCGAATTTCACCGTTGGCCATTCGGCTTCGACTATGGAGAACACCACGGGGTCGCGGACGGTGCCATTCTCGAAGATGGTGTGATTGCGAAGAATGCCGTCTTGTTTGGCGCCGAGTCGTTCGATTGCGCGCCGGGATTGGTGGTTGTGCCAATGAGCCCGGAACTCCACTGCCATGCACCCCAGTTCCTCGAACGCGCACCGGAGCAACAGCAGCTTGGCTGCGGCGATAATTCCCCTTCCTTGCGCTTTCGATCCGATCCACGTTGCTCCGATTTCCAGACGACGGTTGGCTGGTTCGAGGTTCAAATATGTGGTCATTCCCACCGCACGAGAAGTTATTGGGTCGATGATGGCCCAGGGAACAATGCGACCCACGGTGTGCAGGGAAATCCCACGTTTGATTTCATTTTCCATGGTCACAGGAGAGGGGATATGTGTATACCAAGTCCGCCAAAGATCATCGGTTTCAACCGCTGCTACGAGGTCGTCATAGTGTGTCTCGGAAAGCGGTTCGAGTCGAACGAACTAGCTTTCAAGCAGAGCTACGTCGGTAAAATCCACGTCTTGAGTCTAGCGTGGCCAAACACCTATTTGGCGCTCGAAGACAAAGTCGGGCCGGAACGCACCCAGTCCATGAAAGGGCTTCCATCTCTTGCCCCTTTAGGAACGCTAAGGGACACGACTTGGCGCGACACCGCCTAGCGTTTGTGCTTTGTCTGTTTCTTAAAGACGAAGTAGGTCACAACAGAGCAAATAGCTGCAGCTAGAGAGACCAAGCTCCAGAGTGGATTGACTGGCAAAGCAAAAACGGCAGCCAGCAGAAGCAGGACAGCTGCACCAATCGATAAAGCCTTCATCACCTCAGGCTATCTCAGCGCCCACAACGACCGTTTTGCGAAGGCCTTGCCCTCGCCGACCAAAGGCGTCCGTGCCACTTGGCTACGTCCGCAAGCGGAACGCTCTGCGAAATGCCTTAGCTGATCAATCATGGTGCAGTTGTCTGTGGGAGCGAATGCCCTCACCGCGTCGGGTAATCGAAGCTTCGCGGATCAATCGTCGCAGGACGATGATGCTGTTGGGGAAGCTGATCATCGCGTCGATGACCCGCTCACGTCTTTCCGTGCAGATCAATAGTTTCTTGAAGCCGCGAGTGTGCCAGGCGTTGGTCCGTTCAACGACCCAGCGAGCCCTGGCTCGCGGCGGCTCACCTCTGGCGATGATCCCCCTTCCCAGCCGGGTTCGGTAAGTAGGATGCAGGTCTTGGAGCTGTCCTATCCGACATCCAAATGCACGGTGGTCTGCGGATCCCGAATCGGGAGAGTTTCTCCAAGGTGGGGCGTAATAACGGGGATTTATGCCGGTTCGCTGGTGCTGCGAAACGGCCCAGCGGGATGCCTTGGCTGTCGGTGAGCACCGAGCGTTTGGTGCCTAGTTTTCCGCGATCTGCCTGGGATTCTGCAGCCGTTTCCTCGCCGCAGGGAGCTTTGATGATGCACCCGCTCCCGGTGAGGTTCCCCATTTCCGGCCTACCCATCTGGTCGTAGGATTCGAGGTAAATCTGTTCGAAGGTGGTGAAGATTCCGGCGTCGATCCAGACATCACGCCGACGCAGGACCGTGGTGGCGGAGTAGCTAGTGTCGCTGAACTTTTCGTAGGAGGCACCTAAGACGAGAACTTGGATGATTTTGTCGAAGAGGACGCGGTCGCTGATCCGTGGGCGGTGACGGACCAGCGGGTGGTGGTTCGAGCCTCTCGCACCGTTCGCCCGCCGAAGCCCGTGCCGCGATGGCGTTCATCGACTAAGACGCCACCGATGCTGGCCACCAAGATTTCTTCTGAACGCACCGATACCAGCCGACGCTGGAAGCCCACCTGCGCGACCAATATCGTCCGTGGAACGCCAGCACGTGAGCGACTGCAGGTGAATAGCCGTAGGGCGCATCCGGGTTCCATACGACGGATTCCTACGGTACTCACCGTCGAAGAGATCCTCGCGTGCATCAAGTTGGCTTGCTGTAAATTCTTTGTGCTTTCGCACGCGAAAGACTTCATATATGCCGAGAGCCCCGTCTTCGCGTTGCCGCCGGTCACGATTTTCGTGCCTGCCCACAAAACCAGACGGTCTGTGAGACTGGTGTGCTCGTTCGGTAGTGGGTGAATTCTGCGGGCCTGACTTCAGTCTCACGGTCCGAGAGAAGCACCTGGCGGCAACAACGGCGTTGCCTCACCGGCAGCCACCATCCTGTGTAGCCGGCACATTCCCCTTCCGCTTTCATAGCTGCATTCGACCCAGATCACTGCCAGGCAACCAACCCAATTGGCTTCTGCCCATGCAAGAGAGCTCCTGTGAATTTGCCGTCGAGCCATAGCCGCGCGCGGCCTCAACCGAATCGGCAGTCACGAGACAAGGACCCGCGGCTGCAGTGACGAGATCTGACTGTGGAAGAATGGTGTGATGACGATCTCCGATCACGACTCGTACATCGCTGCTGCTCCCGAACAGTTCCGCCCACTGCTGGCAACGTTGCGCGCACAGCTGGCGCGTACTTTGCCGGACGCGGAGGAGGTCTTCAAATACAACATGCCGGGGTTCCAGATCGGACGATCGATCGTCGCCAGTTACGCCGCATTCACTAGGCAATGCGGCCTCTACCTCTCCCCAGGCGCCATCACCGCCCATGCCGAAGGCATTGCCGCCGCCGGACTAAAGGCCACCAAGACCGGCATCACATTTCCTGCGAACAACCCCATCCCTGAGGATCTCGTCCAACGGCTCGCGCTCACCTCACGGAAGGACGTCGGGCTATAACGGAGGGAAGCTTTGTCACGAACATTGCGTAGCGCGACATCGCCCTGCAGACGAATATCTGGCGATCGTGGCCTAAACCGATGCCACCAAGGGTTGAACCTTCCAACTTAGCAAATGACGTGATACACAGTTTTCCCACCCAGGTCTTTTGCCGCACTAGTAAATGCTTCCACCAACGAATATGCGTGCCACACCCG
>NZ_JAAWVT010000019.1 GCF_012271785.1 Paeniglutamicibacter terrestris
TGATGCGTGGTGTTTGTGGTTTAAGTTGTCGGCCTATTAGTACAGGTCAGCTTCACGAGTCTTTAGTCCTCGCTTCCACATCCTGCCTATCAACCCAGTGGTCTGGCTGGGGGCCTCTCACACTCAAAAGTGTATGGAAATCTCATCTCGAAGTGGGCTTCCCGCTTAGATGCTTTCAGCGGTTATCCCTTCCGAACGTAGCTAATCAGCGGTGCACTTGGCAGTACAACTGACACACCAGAGGTTCGTCCGTCCCGGTCCTCTCGTACTAAGGACAGCTCTTCTCAAATTTCCTGCGCGCGCAGCGGATAGGGACCGAACTGTCTCACGACGTTCTAAACCCAGCTCGCGTACCGCTTTAATGGGCGAACAGCCCAACCCTTGGGACCTACTCCAGCCCCAGGATGCGACGAGCCGACATCGAGGTGCCAAACCATGCCGTCGATATGGACTCTTGGGCAAGATCAGCCTGTTATCCCCGAGGTACCTTTTATCCGTTGAGCGACGGCCGTTCCACAACGTGCCGCCGGATCACTAGTCCCGACTTTCGTCCCTGCTCGAGCTGTCGCTCTCACAGTCAAGCTCCCTTGTGCACTTACACTCGACACCTGATTGCCAACCAGGCTGAGGGAACCTTTGGGCGCCTCCGTTACTCTTTAGGAGGCAACCGCCCCAGTTAAACTACCCATCAGGCACTGTCCCTGACCCAGATCATGGGCCGAAGTTAGGTGACCGGTACAGCCAGAGTGGTATTTCAACGATGACTCCACCCGAACTAGCGTCCGAGCTTCACAGTCTCCCACCTATCCTACACAAGCTGCACCGAACACCAATACCAAACTATAGTAAAGGTCTCGGGGTCTTTCCGTCCTGCTGCGCGTAACGAGCATCTTTACTCGTAGTGCAATTTCGCCGAGTTCATGGTTGAGACAGCGGGGAAGTCGTTACTCCATTCGTGCAGGTCGGAACTTACCCGACAAGGAATTTCGCTACCTTAGGATGGTTATAGTTACCACCGCCGTTTACTGGGGCTTAAATTCTCAGCTTCGCTCCAAAGAGCTAACCGGTCCTCTTAACCTTCCAGCACCGGGCAGGAGTCAGTCCGTATACATCGTCTTGCGACTTCGCACGGACCTGTGTTTTTAGTAAACAGTCGCTTCCCCCTGGTCTCTGCGGCCCACACCCGCTCCAGAACGCTAGGTTCTTTCACGAGGCAGGCCCCCCTTCTCCCGAAGTTACGGGGGCATTTTGCCGAGTTCCTTAACCATGATTCTCTCGATCGCCTTAGTATTCTCTACCTGATCACCTGTGTCGGTTTGGGGTACGGGCGGCTAAAACCTCGCGTCGATGCTTTTCTTGG
Source organism: Paeniglutamicibacter terrestris (assembly GCF_012271785.1). Classification (GTDB taxonomy): domain Bacteria; phylum Actinomycetota; class Actinomycetes; order Actinomycetales; family Micrococcaceae; genus Paeniglutamicibacter; species Paeniglutamicibacter terrestris. The sequence goes on from NZ_JAAWVT010000019.1 coordinate 1,361, forward strand.
CAGCATAGGATCACCGAATCACCCCCCAAAAGGGGCGCCTATCAGGTCTCAGACTTATATGAATCGCGGATTTGCCTACGACTCGTCCTACACCCTTGGACCAGGTCAATTCCATTGCCTGGCTCGGCTACCTTCCTGCGTCACACCTGTTAATACGCTTACCTCCCTGGCTCGGGTCCCACGCCGCACACCCAACAACATTCCCGAAGGAACATCAAAGAGTCTTTGGGGTGGTTAGCATTACCAGTTCAATATGGACGGTTTTTCGCCGGTACGGGAATATCAACCCGTTGTCCATCGACTACGCCTGTCGGCCTCGCCTTAGGTCCCGACTTACCCAGGGCAGATTAGCTTGACCCTGGAACCCTTGATCATTCGGCGGACGGGTTTCTCACCCGTCATTCGCTACTCATGCCTGCATTCTCACTCGTGTGGGCTCCACCGCTGGTTTACACCGCGACTTCACTGCCCACACGACGCTCCCCTACCCATCCATACGGCTGGACCACGAAGGCCTACCAAAATATATGAATGACGCAACTTCGGCGGTGTGCTTGAGCCCCGCTACATTGTCGGCGCGGAATCACTTGACCAGTGAGCTATTACGCACTCTTTCAAGGGTGGCTGCTTCTAAGCCAACCTCCTGGTTGTCTTCGCAACTCCACATCCTTTTCCACTTAGCACACGCTTAGGGGCCTTAGTTGGCGTTCTGGGCTGTTTCCCTCTCGACTATGAAGCTTATCCCCCACAGTCTCACTGCTGCGCTCTCACTTATCGGCATTCGGAGTTTGGCTGACGTCAGTAACCTTGTAGGGCCCATTAGCCATCCAGTAGCTCTACCTCCGATAAGAAACACGCAACGCTGCACCTAAATGCATTTCGGGGAGAACCAGCTATCACGAAGTTTGATTGGCCTTTCACCCCTACCCACAGCTCATCCCCTCCATTTTCAACTGAAGTGGGTTCGGTCCTCCACGCGCTCTTACACGCGCTTCAACCTGGCCATGGGTAGATCACTTCGCTTCGGGTCTAGATCACGCCACTAACTCGCCCTATTCAGACTCGCTTTCGCTACGGCTTCCCCACACGGGTTAACCTCGCGACGTAACACTAACTCGCAGGCTCATTCTTCAAAAGGCACGCTGTCACCCCAACAAGGAGGCTCCAACGGATTGTAAGCGCACGGTTTCAGGTACTATTTCACTCCCCTCCCGGGGTACTTTTCACCATTCCCTCACGGTACTTATCCGCTATCGGTCATTGGGTAGTATTTAGGCTTACCAGGTGGTCCTGGCAGATTCAAACGGGATTTCTCGGGCCCCGTCCTACTTGGGATACTTCCACAAAGCGGCGGAACGCATTAGCACTACGGGACTCTCACCCTCTACGGTCCGGCATTCAAACCGATTCGCCTATACGCCCGCACCTCACTTCACCAGTCCGGCAGAACTGATACGGAAAGTCCCACAACCCCGACCATGCAACGCCCGCCGGCTATCACACATGGCTCGGTTTAGCCCCATCCGCGTTCGCTCGCCACTACTAACGGAATCACTATTGTTTTCTCTTCCTGAGGGTACTGAGATGTTTCACTTCCCCTCGTTCCCTCCACGTAGCCTATGTGTTCAGCTACGGGTCATACGGCATAACACCGTACGGGGTTTCCCCATTCGGAAATCCTGGTATCAACGTCCGGTTATCGACTCCTCCAGGCTTATCGCAGATTCCCACGTCCTTCTTCGGCTCCCAATGCCAAGGCATCCACCGTGCGCCCTTAAAAACTTGACCACAAACATGATCAAAATAATTACAAGCGCTAAAACATTACAATCGAAAGAATCAAGAAAACACACAACCCCGAAGAGTTGTGTGCACCAAGATTCATTATCATAAGAAATTGCTTTGCAAAACAAACAAACCAACCAACAACCCTCAAAAAAGGTCACCGATCAATCCTGTTTCACAAGATGCTCGCGTCCACTATACAGTTCCCAAACAACAACCCCATCACACCCACCACCAACACCACACACCCAAA